>NZ_JAHBDQ010000033.1 GCF_019956555.1 Pseudomonas sp. A-RE-19
CCCCCCAACCCCGCCCATACCGCCCAACACTCCCGTTAGCATTCCTCGATCAGAGTCGCCACTTGCTAGCAACGATAAGTAATGCTCAGTGTGCTCATCGGTAATAAGCAGCTCCATAGGCTGTTCGCCCGTGGGCTTATTCGCTTCAAGAGTTACGGTGGGTGCAGTGCTGTAGCGTGGTGTTACTGGCGTATTCATATCCATGCTCGTTCCATGATTTTTACCGCTGGCAGCGTCAGTCCTTCTTGTGGGGAGTAGATCAACTCACCCTCGATACGCCGCAAGTCCCGTACTCCATCCTCATGGTACACACGACGGTAAGGGGTGACGCCAGCAGGTATAGGAATACGGGTGCCGCTGTGTCGGGCAAAGTCTCTGCCCGTCCATTCGACCTTTTTGATTTGGTCGACGTGATAGCCGAGTGTATCGCCCCAAACTTCGATGCCCTTGAAGTGAATCATGGCATCGGTCAGCGGCACATCTTCTCCCGGAAGTTTCAGCATCAGATACGTGGAGGTGACTTGTCCTTGATAGGGGTGAATTTCTGCCAGCCGGCTGGCATCAAAACTGATGGGAAACAGAACGGGGTACAGCTTATCCATCGACAGGGTATAGCTGTGGGACCAGATTTCGTCCGGACGGATACCAAAGCGGCTGCTTTTCACCCATTTTTCCAACGGCGAGTCGGCCGTATAAAGACAGGCAATGACCCCGCCCACAATCACAACCGCGAGACCCAATAGCTTGGCCCCCATGTGTGGCACTACATTGAGTCCTCTGGCAATAGTTACTGCATCCCCGGCTATCACAGCAGCCCGTGCGACTCGTAGTGCTCGGAAGGCCTGGACCTGGATTTTGATACTGGCCAGCGAAGCACCAGCCACGGTCAAGTTCGCGGCCATGGTGTCGAAATCCCCCGTTTTGTAGGACTCAAAGGCATCTATCCCATAGAGTACGACGTCGAACGCCAGAAAGACGCCTTGCGCCAAAGCAGTAGTGGCGGCGCGCCCCAACGCCTTGACCAAAAGTAGCCGTGATGAGATAGAGGAGCTACCGCTTTGGCGGACGGCTGACGCCCAATCGACCTCGGCCACGCGCTGAACGACCGCAGCAGCTGCGGCGCCAATGCCAACCGCAGCGCCCACCCCGATAAAACCGTTTTTGACCGTTTTGTTATCAACAAACGCATTACCGGAAGAAACAAAATTCACCCCCGCCACCAACGTCACAATCGACTTGATCGGCGCCTTGCTCTGCGCACTTTTCAAATCAAATACACTGCTCAATTCAACACTCGCAGCCAGATTCACTGGCAACGGTGGCAGCTTGGTGCTGGCCGGGACCAAATGCATGAACGGGATACCGTCAGCCACCCCGCTGGCCAGTGGTGCAACGTTCAAATGGGCGGGCAATGTCTGGCGTGCCCCCATTAAATCGCTGTACCACTCGCCCAATTGTCGCGGTGTGACGCCCGAGGTCTGGATGCGCTGATCGCTGCGGGCCAGCGCTGCCGCCATGTACAAACGCCCCGCCGCACCGGCGGCCTTTTCACCCTGATGCAATTGCAACCCAGCCACCGGGGCAATGGACAGAAATAGGGCCTCAATGCTTGAGGCTGGCTTGTGTTGCTTCAGTTTGTCGGCGGTATTGTTCAACGCATCGGCATAACCAAAGGCTCTGGCAAGTTTGCTGGCACCCTCTTGAACAGCAGCCTGGTTATCGCGGGCCACATCACTGAAGTCCACAAGGTATTTGATTTCGCCAACACCCAGCCGTGACGGCAACCCGAGCAATGCCCAAAGCAGCCACGGCTTGCCGGCCTTGTCACCTTCCAGGCTGAGGGTAATGGCCTCGGCCCCGACGCTGGTGCTGGCAGGTCCTAGGCAAGCCGCCGCGAAATGCAATTCCAGCGCCTCGCGCGCCATCGACTGAGTGATGTCGAAATGGCCGCAAGCGGTGTCCATGCTCGACGGGCCAGTCACTTGCAGGGTGTTGAACCACGCCACCCAAAGTTGGGCCAGACGCCGCGTATCGGCGGTATATCGGTCGTTCTGGGTCTCTTGATCTTTCCAAGCTCTCTGGAGTTCGTCATAGCGAGTGATAGACGGCAGTTGTGCACTCAGTTGACGGTCGCCTTCGCTGAGTGACTTGATGACGCCGGCCATCGCCCACTCTTCAGCGTGATGTTCCTGGTAACTGTCGAACGCTTCTTTACGCCCACGCATCAGCGCAGCAAGGTCGAGCAGCACACCCCATGCATCATCAATGACGGCATAACTCTGTTGTTCGCAAGCCTTCATCTGCTTGAGCACTTTCAACCAGTCGGGTGCGTGCTCCGTCTCGGGTTCCGCGCTCCAGCCATAGCTCGTTGCATCGTTAAATTCGCCAATCTGCTTGGCGACGGTGTCGACCTTGCCGCTGAACGGCGCAACACCCGGAACAAAACTGCGCATGATGCGCTGACGCACGGCGGGGTCTTTTCTGGCGGCCTGGTATTGCGCTTCACTCCAGCGAACGGGCGACCAGACCAATCCAGCAGGGTCACCAGCTCTTAACACCAGATGGGGTTTGACCCGGGTGTCGATTACCCTGCCCGCACGCGGGGTTTGGGTGAGTTGAGCTTTTTCGACCTGATACTCCACCAGCTTGGGTGGGCCGCTCTCCCAGACGTAGAGCCAACCGTCGCGCAATAAACGCGAGGTGTAATTGAGCGCATGCCCGGTCAAGTCAGGATGCCGAGGCCCCAACTCGGGAAACGAGCCGCTCAGCGCTGGCAAGTCGTAGGCATCGGTATCGACAGCGACGGTTGGACCGAGGGCGTATCGCAGAGGCAAAACGGCAGCGAACAGCGGGCAGGTGCCAACGCGGATTTTATTCCGGGCACTCATGGGTTTTTCCCCGGGTTGGCGGGAAGGCTCAGTGCATGCAGAAGCGGCTCAGGCAAGGTGATTTGCGCGGCCAGACCTTTATTGGCCGGTGCTGAGTCGAATTCAGGCGCTTTGTTTTCCCAAGCGCACACTGGCGCGTTGCCATGGCGTAGCCAGACACTTTCCACACCAAACCAAAAGCCTACTGGCCATTGCGCTCCCGCCAAACAGGCGCGTCGCAGAACCGAGCCATCCGCCAGGCGCAGCCACAGCTCTCGCTCGTATTCATCAAATATGCGCAACCGACGCTGCAGGATCGGTAGCCATTGTTGGGCACTCTGTGGAGTAGCCAGCCAAACACTATGTTGCAAATCAGAGCCACCCCACCAAGCGGCGTAGGCTGCGCTACCCAGTGAGGCATTGAGCAGAAATGGCCCCGCTGCGCCAATCCGCTCGTAGGCGGTTCCCTTGAAAAGCGATTGAGGAGCGTCTGCGCCGTAGTGCTCGTGAAGCCAATCGAAAGCGTCCTCATACTGGGAACCGTCAAGCAGGAGCAGGCCATTGTTCGGGGTGATCGGGGTCATGCTTCAGCCCTCTCTGTTAACTGATGTTCCGGGGCGGCATCGCATATCGGGCAAATGCCGGTATCGGCCTCACGAAAGACGATGTTCTGTTTGAGCAGGACTTCCATGGGGAGGGTGTCGATAACCACTGCCTCGGCAGCTTGGGGAACTACTGACAGTGCCACCTGCCCGGGCAGGCCCGCGACCGGCGAACCACCCTCGACAATGGCGACGCTGCTGAAAATCCCGCTCGAATTGATAACGATGTGCTGACCACCGGCCTGCAACGTCAAGCTCGTTCCGGCATTAATGACCACATTGGCGGCGCTGACATGGGCATGAGGTCCCGCCTGAATCACCAGCGTGCCGCCTGCCGTCGTGCTGCTGTTGCCGCTGATGGTGATCAGCTCATCACCGCCGATCACCGAGTTGCGCACACCTTCGGTGGTATGCAACTCGTCTCCCTTGATCAGGCTGGCGCTGTGGTTGTCGACCTGTTCGAAGCGGTCGTTGCTGATCAGGCTGTGGCTGTCGCGGGTGATCTGTTCGCGGCGGTCGTTGCCAATTTTGGTGTCGCTGTCGTTGAGGATCAGTTGTTCGAGGTCGCGTTGGGCGCGCAGGTAGATTTGTTCCTGCCCGGCGCGGTCTTCAAGCGACAACTCGTTGTAACCCCCAGTGTGCGGGGAGCTGTGGCTGCGCAAGACGGTTTTGGTTTTGTGCTCGGGCAAGGGGTATGGCACAGGCGTGAGCTTGTTGGCCACGCACCCGGTGATCAATGGTTGGTCGGGGTCGCCGTCCAGATAGGTGACGACGACTTCCATGCCGATACGCGGAACGGTCACCGCCCCAAAGCCATCCCCCGCCCAACCGGACGACACCCGCACCCAGCAACTGCTTTTTTCACTGTTGAGTTCGGCCCGGTCCCACGGCAGTTCGATCTTCACGCGACCATACTCATCGCAGTAGATCTCTTCGCCGACAGGGCCGGTGACTCGGGCGGTCTGGCTGACCAGCGCCGGTCGTCGCGGGGGCAGCTCCGGTCGGTAGTGCACATCCCATGGAATGGCGCTGAAGTGGTTGCGATAGCCTTGGGTAAAGCCGTCTTCAGGTTTGACGTCGCTGGTGATGGCCTCTTCCAGTGACTGAGGCTGTTTTCCGGCGTGCGACACACTGAGCAACAGCCACAAATCGTTGCACGTTTTACGCGGGTGTTCGGTCAGGTCAAAAAAGTGACCACTGCGCAGGCACGGCTGATCGCTCTGGCCCTCGACCAACTGGTAATCGGCACGGTGCCGCTCCAAGGCCTGGCGAGCGAGTTGTTTGCCGCGTTTTTCGTTCTCGATGAATACGGGGTAGCGATAGTCTTCTAGCTCAGGGCTGAACTCGGCCGTGAAGCGGCTTTCCAGCAACAGACTCGGGCGTTGGAAGTCGTAGTGCCGCCGGGTGGTGGTGCTGGTGCGGCTGCGAAAGCCCATGGAAAACTGCTTGACCACCGGGTGGTCCGCCACCATGCCGGAGTCTTGTTGATAAGGGGTTTCGCCCAGTTTGGGGAACCATGTCTGGTCGTCGGTGAACACCAGCAAATGACCGTCTGCCGAATGTTGGTGATGCCACGCGATGCCGTCCTCGGCGCACAGGCGCTGGACGAACGCCAAATCGCTTTCCCCCAATTGAGTGCAGTATTCGCGCTCGGGACTGGTGCTGACATGGAAGGTAAACGCATCGGCCTGAATGCCGTGGCCTTTGAGCACCTGAGCAATGATTTGCGGCACCGTCAGGTGCTGGAAAATCCGTTGGTCGTAGCTGAACTGCAAGTAGTGCAGCGTCGGTACAAGGGTCAAGTGATAACGGGTCAGGCGTTTGCCGGCTTCACCGACGAACACCTCTTCAATCTGGCCATGAAGGCCTTCGCCGTGATGACCGAGCTGGAGAAAGGCGGGCTGACTGAGCAGGCTCTCGATATCGAAATCCGGGTTTTCGCTGACCAGTTCAACCTGGATCGCGTACAAGGCACTGATGGCCTCGATACCGTCAAAGGCGAGGACTTTGAAATCGTGACGAACAGCGGGGATGTGCAGCGCGAAATGCGCCGTATTGGCCGATCCGAACATACGCTTATCCTTAAGCAAAGAGGACATGAAGCGCGATGTCCAAACCGTCCGTGGTCTGTGCACGCGAAATTGGCGGGCACGCTAACAAGGCAGGCAAAGGATAGATGTAGGACTGTTCTTTAAACGCAGAAGGAATCTTCGCTATCGAAGATCAGCCTCTCAACGAACGACAAAATACAGATTGGCAGGATCCCATCCCCGAAAGCAGGCACAAAAAAGCCGACATCACTGTCGGCTTTTTTGTGGATCACTGCTTGGGCGGCTCACCCGGTTTCGGCGCAGGATTATCAAACAGATTCAAACGCTCACGAAGTTCGTGCGCCGGCAGCGGCTCCTTATCCGCCGGCAATGCGTTCGGATCGGCTGGCGGTGCGGGCACTTCGCCCGGGCCACCCTGCCCTTGCGTCGGCGCTGGCGCCGGTTCGGCCCCTTGCGAACCTTCGATAGCACGCTGGGCTTTTTTGGTCAGCACCACGATGTCGATGCGGCGGTTGACCGGGTTGAACGGGTTCTCCCGATCGAACAATGCCGACGAAGCGTAACCGACGACCCGCGCGACCTGAGCGTCCGGATAGCTGCCGGCGACCAGTGCACGGCGAGCCGCGTTGGCACGGTTGGCCGACAGTTCCCAGTTGCCGAAATCCCCGGTGCCCGAGTACGGCTTGGCATCGGTGTGACCGCTGATGCTGATCTTGTTCGGCACCGCTTTGATGGTGTCGGCCATGGCTAGCAGGATGTCTTCGAAATACGGCTTCAGACGCGCACTACCGGAGTCGAACATCGGGCGATTCTCCGCGTCCACAATCTGGATGCGCAAACCGTCCGGCGTGATCTCGAAGAGAATCTGATCCTTGAACTTCTTCAGTTGCGGGTTCTCTTCGACCTTGTTCTGCAACTCTTGCAGCAGCAATTCCAGGCGTTCCTTCTCGACCTGCTCGGCCATGCCTTCGACCTGTTCGGAGTCGACAGTCACCTTGTCCGGCTGAGGCTGGGATTTCACCTCGGGGTTGAGGGTTTTTTCCGGTGCCAGGGTCGGCGAGCCACCGAGATCGATGATGTACGGCGTGCCGCTTTCGGAAAAACCGACCGGGTCCTTGAAGTAACCGGCGATGGCGATCTTCTGTTCCGGCGTTGCCGTGGACAACAGCCACAGCACCAGGAAGAACGCCATCATCGCCGTCGCGAAGTCCGCGAAGGCGATTTTCCAGGCGCCCCCGTGATGCCCTCCGGCGATGCGCTTGACGCGCTTGATGATTATCGGCTGGTTATTTTCCATGACTTAACGACCGCGAACCGCTTGTTCCAGCTCAGCGAAGCTAGGACGGTGCGCCGGGTACAGAACCTTGCGGCCAAATTCCACCGCCAGCGATGGCGGCATGCCGGAAGCCGAAGCCACCAGCGAGGCCTTGATGGCTTCGTAGACGTTCAGTTCTTCCTTGGCGTCGTGAGCCAGGGAGTGGGCCAGCGGGCCGAAGAAACCGTAAGCCGCGAGAATACCGAAGAAGGTACCCACCAGTGCCGCACCCACGTGCAGGCCGATGGATTTCTGGTCGCCTTCACCGAGGGAGGCCATGGTCACCACGATCCCCAATACCGCCGCAACGATACCGAAACCGGGCATGGCGTCGGCGATGCCGTTCACCGCATGGGACGGGTGCTCGAGGTCTTCCTTAAGGCTATAGAGTTCCATGTCGAACAGGCCTTCCAGCTCATGGGGAGCCATGTTGCCGGAGGACATGATGCGCAGGTAATCGCAGATGTACGCGGTCATGCGTTCATCTTTCAGAACCGCCGGGTACTTGGCGAAGATCGGGCTCGCGGCGGCATCTTCGATGTCGCCTTCGATCGCCATCATGCCTTCGCGACGGCTCTTGTTGAGGATCTCGTAAATCAGCCCCAGCACTTCCAGGTAGAAGGTGTGGTTGAAACGCGAACTGAACATGCCCAAGGACTTCTTGAGCACATGCATCGTCATGTAACCGGGGTTGGCCTGCAGGAATGCACCAAGGGCCGCGCCACCAATAATCATCACCTCGAAAGGCTGGATAAGGGCGGCAATTTTGCCGTGGGAAAGCACGTATCCGCCGAGCACGCTCGCGAATACGACGATGATGCCGATAATTTTAGCCATAGGTAGGAGAGCACTTACTGAGTCGGGTTCAAGGTCATATTCGGAAGTTAAAAAATCTCTTCTTCTACTTATCGGCAAAACTGCGCCAGACTATAGCCAGTTCAGGCGAAAAGCCAATTTGGCCCGCTCCGGGCACAGGTAAAGCAGACGATGATCGCGTCCAGACATGGCTAACGAAACGAACGTCCCACCACCAAAACCAAACACGCTCGAAGGCTGGGTCAAGCTGCTCGATGGCGTGCGTCTGCCGGTTCCCCAAGCCAGTCACGACCGCGTCTGCAAAGCCATTCGCGATAATCGCAGCTCGCTGCGCGACATCGCTGAACTGATGCAGGAGAGCCCGGCCCTGGCCTTGAGCGTGATTCGCGAAGCCAACCGTCATACGCATGGCAGCATGACCGAGCCCGCCGAGAACCTTGAGGTGGCGATCAATCGCCTCGGCTTGAAGCGCACCGAAGAATTGCTCGAGCGCCTGCCCGCCGAACCCCAATCACAGATTCCCGTCGCACTGCGCCAGCTTCAGCTGATCAGTCAGCACGCCACCCAACAGGCCAATGGTTTTTTTGCCAGTCGCCTGGCGCGTTTGTGGCAGGACATCCACTGGGGCAGCCTGCTGTTTCTTTCGCCACTGTGGCCCATGGCGTTGACCCATCCGCAGTTGCTCGAAGAGTGGGAGCTGCGGGTCATCCATAAAGGCGAGTCGGCAGGCAAAGTCGAAAAGCAATTATTCGGCGTGCGCCTGCTGCAAATCTGCCAGGTACTGGTGGACGTCTGGCATCTGCCGGTGTGGGTCCAGCAGGGGTATCGGCTGCTGCTTGACGAGCAGCGTGAACTGGTGAAGGTCCTGCGCATCGCTCGCGACAGCGATCATCCATTGCGCCAGCAAAACCGCCTCGATGACGACCCGACGTTGCGACGCTGGCTCAATCAGCCAGCCAATACCGTGCTGTTGGCCAATGGTCTGGCACTGTCGGCACAACACGCCTGGGACAGTCCCCATTGCGAACGCTGGCAATACCTGACCAGCCTTTATTTGCAAATGCCGATGGATGAGGTGCAACAACAATTGCACCAGCAAGCCGCCAACAGCGCACGTCAACACGCCATGCCAGACCTGTGGCACCCGGCCGAAGCGCTGATCTGGCCGTCGGGCCTGAACCGTGTTCACGCGGGTTTGCTCCCGGCCCCGGCGCCCACCGCCGAAGACCTGGCGAAGTGGCGCAAACAATGCGCCGAGTTGCTGGTCGAGCCGAGCCGCTTTACCAACGCCATGCACCTGACCACATCGGCCCGAGACGCCCTGGTGGCGTGCGGCATGCGGCGGGTGATGATTCTGATGGCCGACCGCACGCACGCCAATCTGCGTGTGCATCAGACCGCCGGGCTGCCTCAGGAAGTGGCCGGCCTGAATCTGGTGGTCAGCCAGAGCACCGTGCTGCAACGCCTGCTCGCGCAACAGGCCCAAGTGCGCCTGACGCCGGCCAACAACGCACAATTCTCGGCTCTGTTGCCGGCGAGCCTGCGCTCGCAATTTGGTGGCGAACACCTGCTGCTGCGCTCCCTGGTCAGCAACGGCCGGGTGATCATGATCGTGGTAGCGGATCAGGGCGGCGGGCCATTCTCGGAAATCACCGTGCAAGCGTTCGGCAAAACCGCGCAATGCATCGAGAAAGCCCTGCACAACTTCAGCCACCGTTAGGGCCTGTCATCCGTTATTTCCTGTGCCGAAATAATTGATGACTGGCCCTCATGACGCTGCGCTACAATCCTCCCCTTTGTGCTCTGGAGACCTCACATGTCTGACTTCTCTGGCTTGGCGCTGGTGATCGAACCGAGCGACCTGCTCCCGCGTCTCGACTCCCGCGAACTGATTCTGGTGGACCTGACCAGCAGCGCCCGCTATGCCGCAGGGCATATCCCCGGGGCACGCTTTGTCGATCCAAAACGTACTCAACTGGGTCAGGCGCCTGCGCCAGGCCTGCTGCCGACCCAGGCCTCGCTTGAAACATTGTTCGGCGAACTGGGCCACAACCCCGATGCGGTCTACGTGGTCTATGACGACGAAGGCGGCGGTTGGGCCGGGCGCTTTATCTGGCTGCTGGATGTCATCGGCCACAGCAACTACCACTATATCGACGGCGGGCTGAAGGCCTGGCTGGAAGAAGGCTTGCCCATGTCGATCCAGATCCCGCCTGCGGTCGGCGGCCCGGTCGCCCTGACGCTTCACGACGAACCCATCGCCACCCGCGAATACCTGCAAAGCCGTCTCGGTGCCGCCGATCTGGCGATCTGGGACGCACGCGGGCCGCTGGAATATTCCGGCGAGAAAGTGCTGGCGGCCAAGGGCGGGCACATTCCCGGCGCGGTCAATTTCGAATGGACCGCCGGCATGGATCAAGCGCGCAACCTGCGCATCCGCACCGACATGCCGAAAATCCTGGAACAACTCGGCATCACCAAAGACAAAGAAGTCATTACCCACTGCCAGACTCACCATCGTTCTGGCTTCACGTATCTAGTGGCCAAGTCGCTCGGTTATCCGCGAGTCAAAGGCTACGCCGGCTCCTGGGGCGAATGGGGCAACCATCCCGACACGCCCGTAGAGATTTAAGGTTTTTTAAGGACAGTTAATGAATAAGCGTTTGTTTATCCTCAGCCAATACCTGCTGCCCCACCACTTGCTCTCGCGACTGGCCGGCTGCATTGCCGAATGCCGCGTGCGCTGGTTCAAAAACGCGTTTACCGCGTGGTTCGCCAAGCGTTATCAAGTGGACATGTCCCAGGCGCTGGTCGAGGACCTGACGGCTTACGAGCACTTCAATGCGTTCTTCACCCGCGCCTTGAAAGACGGCGCTCGTCCGTTGGACCCAACTCCAGGCGCGATCCTCAGCCCGGCTGATGGTGCTGTCAGCCAGCTTGGCCCGATTGAACACGGTCGCGTTTTCCAGGCCAAGGGCCACAGCTTCAGCGTTCTGGAATTGCTGGGCGGTGACGCGGCCAACGCCGCGCCATTCATGGGCGGTGACTTCGCCACCATTTATCTGTCGCCCAAGGATTACCACCGCGTGCATATGCCGCTGGCCGGTACGCTGCGCGAGATGGTCTACATCCCTGGCCGCATCTTCTCGGTCAACCAGACCACGGCTGAAAACGTTCCGGAACTGTTCGCCCGCAATGAGCGCGTGGCGTGCATTTTCGACACCGAGCGCGGGCCGATGGCCGTGGTGCTGGTGGGCGCGATGATTGTGGCGTCGATCGAAACTGTCTGGGCCGGGTTGGTGACTCCGCCCAAGCGCGAGCTGAAAACCTTCCGTTACGACGAAGCGGCCCGTGCGCCGATTCATCTGGAGAAAGGTGCGGAACTGGGCCGTTTCAAACTCGGCTCCACGGCTGTCGTGCTGTTCGGGCCGGATCAAGTGAAATGGGCTGAAGGGTTGGGCGCTCTTTCGCCCGTGCAAATGGGCCAGGGTATCGGCTTGCCAGCAGCCTGATCCCTGATCCTCCGCCCGGAATTTTTTCCGGGCGGTGCATCCTCCTGTAGGAGCTGCCGAAGGCTGCGATCTTTTGATCTTGATCTTCGGCGGCTCCAAATCTGTCAAAAAGCAAAATCAAAAGATCGCAGCCTTCGGCAGCTCCTACACAGGCAAGTGCGGCGCAAACATCGCGACACCCCCTCCCGGTTCATAGCTGCTACAGTCAAAGTCATTCACTGCCCATTTCCCGGTCGGAGTTTGTCTACGGCATGAATGAGACCAATCCTGTCCTGCTGCTACGCGCACCGATCCCGACGCAGTCGCGTCTGACTTTCTGCGAAGCCACGCCTCGCGACCTCAAGCGCTGGATCGCCAATCTGCCCAAAGCCAACATCGGCGAAACCGCTCGCCAGTTGTACCAGGGCTTGAGCGAACTCAACCAACTGCTCACGCCCAGCGACAATCGCCTGCAATTGCTCGAACTGCTGCGGCCCGAGGTGTATTACGTCTGCAAGCACCTGGAGCGGCATTTCCTGCACCAGGCCATCGTGCTTGACGAGCGCTCGCGCAAGATCGCCAACCTTTGCCAGGCGCTGCAGAGCCAATTGGCGATCGGCTACAAGCAGATCGTCATCCGCATCGCACCACGCTTCAGCAAGGACCGGGCATCGCTGCTGACCCAGGTTTTGCAACGGGCGATCCATTGCCTGAACGGCGCATTGATCCGCGCCACCCAGCTCTATTGTCCGGTGCCTGAAGGCCTGTGGCTGGAACTGCATCAGCTGTATCGAATCGGCTGTCAGTTTCAGTTGCAACGCTTGAATGTGCGCGATGAACTGGCCAGCCAGACACAAAGCCTGAGCATCGAACAAACCTACATTACCGCCCTCCTGCTGGGTGCTTCACGCTGCAATCAACTGCGCCAAAACCAGATCGCCCGGCTCGCCGAGGTGCTCGAACCCTGGAGCCAGTGGATCAAGCTGCAACCGGCCAAACCGGACGACAACGGGCTGTTCGCCGTCGCCCCGGATCTCGACAGCGGGCCGCGTTACCGCTCCAAGTTCCACCGCGAACAACAGGAGAGCCTGCTGGGGATTGACCCGCAACCGCTGGTCGCTGCCATTGAAACCCATCTGCAACAGCCGGCCGACAAGGCATCGCCGCTGCCCGTTCCGGCGGGACTGAGTCTGGATACGCTGCAACATCTGTATGCCGCCTGGGGCCAGGCTGCCGAACGCAGTTTCCAGCGCACCGTCGGCCACGGCACGTTGACGCTGTGCGTAGGCATGAGCGCATTGCATTTTTATCTCGGCGGGCAACGCTCGTTCAACGACATCCTGAAGAAACCCGGCGCCCGCCCCGCGCAGTTCTCGGCAAGCGAACCGGCCAGTCGCGCCAAGGATCAATGGAAGCAGGCCTTCGACGCCGCACCCCATGGCACCGCAGATACGCTGCTGCCCTACGAAGAGATCGAATACCCGCATCTTCAGAACGATGACAGCCACGAAGCATCTGACCGCCAGCAGCACTTCCCGACCTATGTGCTGCCCGTAATCAATCACAGCCCCGGTGGTTATTGCCTGGCTTGGCCCGGCGCAGTGCCCACCGAGCTGCAGGCTGGCGAAATGGTCGGTATCGAGGATGCTGCCGGCCAAGGCTGGAGCGTCGCCGTGGTGCGCTGGATCCGTCAGGTGCGGGGCGGCGGCACGCAGATGGGGATCGAGCAGGTCGCGCCTTACGCCGAACCCTGCGGCCTGCAACTGATGCGCTCCGGCGCCGAGCACAGTCAGTACTTGCGCGGGCTGTTGCTGCCTGCCATTAGCGCCGTCGACCTGCCAGCCACCCTGCTCTCCCCGCGCCTGCCATTCCAGGAAGGCAATAAGGTGTTGATCAATACCAACGGCCAGGAACGTCGGGCCGGGCTGGAGCGACGGGTGGCGAGCACCAACAGCTTCAATCAGTTTGCCTATCGTTCGCTTGAGACAGCCGGAATCGAAAACGCCGCGAGGAGCGGCGGGGTCGGGGCAGCGGAAGAATTTGATTCGTTGTGGAAGTCGCTTTGAGCGTCAGGCATTTGATCGGTGGTGATGCTTTCGCGGGCAAGCCTCGCTCCTACGGGTCCGCGCACGCCCTGTAGGAGCGAGGCTTGCCCGCGAAGAGGCCCGCCCAGACAATCTGAAACTCAGAGCTGCCCGTCGCGATCCCGGAAGCCCAGCAAATACAGCACGCCATCCAGCCCAAGGGTGGAAATCGCCTGCTTCGCCGATTGTTTGACCAGCGGCTTGGCGCGGAACGCCACACCCAGCCCGGCAATTGCCAGCATCGGCAAATCGTTGGCACCGTCACCGACGGCTATCGTCTGCTCCAGACGCAAGCCTTCCTTATGCGCCAGCTCACGCAGCAGATCTGCCTTGCGCTGTGCATCGACAATCGGCTCGACCGCCACACCGGTAACTTTGCCGTCGACCACAGCCAGTTCGTTGGCGAACACATAGTCGATGCCCAGCTTGGCCTGCAATTGCTTGGCGAAGTAGGTGAAGCCGCCCGACAGAATCGCCGTCTTGTAGCCCAGACGCTTGAGTTCGGCGAACAGGGTTTCGGCGCCTTCGGTCAGGCGCAGGGAAGCACCAATCGAGTCCAGCACGCTGACATCCAGCCCTTGCAACAGAGCCAGGCGCTCCTTGAAGCTGGCGCGGAAATCCAGCTCACCGGCCATTGCCCGCTCGGTAATCGCAGAAACCTGGTCGCCGACGCCGGCAGCCTTGGCCAGTTCGTCGATGACTTCGGCTTCGATCAGCGTCGAGTCCATGTCGAACACCGCCAGACGGCGGTTACGGCGGAACAGCGAATCTTCCTGGAAGGCGATGTCGACGTTCAGCTCTTGAGCGACGCTGAGGAATTCCGCTCGCAACGCTTGCGGGTCGGCCGCCTCGCCGCGCACGGAAAACTCGATGCAGCCCTTGCCCTTGTCAGCCGGGGTGTCCAGCGGCATGCGCCCGGACAGGCGATCGATATGGTCGATATTCAAACCATATTTGGCGGTGATCGAGCTCACACGCTGCAATTGCTCGGCGGTCACTTTACGGGTCAACAGGGTGACGATGTGGCGTTTCTTGCCCTGATTGCCGACCCACAGCTGGTAATCCTCTTCGGACACCGGCGTGAAACGCACCTGTTGCTCAAGCTCATAGCCTTTGAACAGGATGTCTTTGAGCACCGAGTTACCTTGTTCGGTATCGGGAATTTCAACCAGGATGCCGAACGACAAGGTGTCGTGGATCACCGCCTGACCGATGTCGAGAATGTTCACACCACCCTGGGCCAGAACGCCGGTAATGGCCGCAGTCAGACCCGGACGGTCGACTCCCGTGATGTTTATCAGGACGATTTCGCGCAAGGCGCACCCCCGCAGGTGGAAAAAAACCGCATTCTACCCACTTTCAGTGACCATCGGGCACCGCGAGCGCTTTGACGGTCTAGGGCCTGTCGCTATACTGCGCGTCAACTTCACGGACAAAGAGCCGAGCTCAAGTGAACCGGCCCACGCCAGTAAAAACCGATAACTTCTTTCTGCTGATCTTCCGGGCACTGCGTCATCGCCGTGTACCGATTGCATTGCGCATTGCCAGCCATAACGTGATCCTGGTCGCTCTGGCCCTGGTGATCTATGCCTGTGTGATGGGTTTGCAGTTCAAGCAGGCCATGCACGAGCAGGCGGATGCCCTGGGCGAAAGCCTGACCACTCAGACCGCCACCTCAGCCACGGAACTGTTGGTGTCCAATGACATCCTCAGCCTGAACGTGCTGCTCAACAACCTGACCAAGAACAAACTGGTGGCCCACGCCGCCATCTACAGCGTGGATAACCGCATCCTCGCTGAAGCCGGTCAGCGCCCCAAGCATAGCCTGTTGGGCGAAGCCGAAGGCATGTACCAGAGCAAGATCACCTTCCAGGACGTGACCGCCGGGCAACTGCGCATCAGCCTGGATATGGATCAGTTCCAGCAGCCGATGACCATCAGCCTGCAAAGCATGGGCATCCTGAGTGCGATTCTGCTGGCGCTCTCCCTGGCCTTGAGTCTGCGTCTGGGCCGGCATATTTCTACGCCACTGCTGCAATTGCGAGTGTGGCTGCGCAATATCGACGAATACACCCCGGCCACCGAGCGCCAGGATGAGATCGGCGACCTCGCTCGTCAGCTGCACGCCAATTTCGCGCCGGAGCCGGCCGAGCCTGAGCCCGCGCCGGAACCGGAATACGACGACAGCGATTACGAAGACGCCGACGATAGCGAGCCAACCTTCGAAGTGCGTAACCTGCGCGATCCAAGTTTCGATGAAACCAAGCCTGTGGCTGGCCTCAAGCCTGCACCGCGGCACATTGTCAGCACGGTCGAAGACGATGACGACGATGATCCGTTTGCCGATCTGCGTGATGATTCGGCAGACAGCGCACCGAAACCCGTCGCAAAACCGCAAGTATCGAACGCGCCTCAGCACAGCGCGGTACTGGCTGTGCAGCTGGGCGCGCAAGATCAACTGCGTCGACTGCCCCGCGCACGCCTGGAAGAGCTGCTGAAACGCTACCGCGACTGCCTCGATCAGGCGGCGTCGCTCTACCAGAGCGAACTGCACACCCTGAACGATGGCAGCACGCTGATGCTGTTCCACACCGAAGACAGCGGCGATGACTACCTGACCAACGCGATCTGCTGCGGTGAGTTGCTGCGCGCCCTGGGCCATCAGTTGCAGATCGAAGTCGCCGACAGCGGCATCACCCTGCAATTGCAACTGGGCCTGACCCTGGGTGACGAGTTGTTCGGTATGAGCCAGATCGATCTGCTGCTGACTGAAACCGCTCAGGATGCACTGGCCCTGTCGCAACACAGCCGCAACCTGCTGCTGGTGGAGCGCAAGATCAGCGACGATGCGCTGATTCGTCAACGCGCGCGGATCCGGCCAATCGCAAGCCCAGAGGGTGCGTGCTGCGTAGAGCGCTTGATGGAACCTTATCCGTCGATGCTGGAGCGGCAACTGGCGCGGATGCACGAACGCCGAGCATAAACGCCAATCCCCGTTGTAAAGAAGCCCGCAGACAAGTGATTGTCTGCGGGCTTTTTGTTGCCTGTCCCGGCCTCTTCTCGAGCAAGCCCGCTCCCACATTTATCTCGGCTGCCCACAAACGGTGTGCTCACTGAAGATCCACTGTGGGAGCGGGCTTGCTCGCGAAGAGGCCATCAGAAGTACTGAAGATTTCATTCCGCAGAAACAACAAAGCCCGCATCAATGGCGGGCTTTGCTTTGGATCAATCCAGGCTTAGAACCTGAACACTTCCATATCCGTACGAATCGGCGAAGCCATCGGGATTTTCGGTTGTTTTTCCGGCTCGGCGGCCGGCGCCACAGGCTTGGCAGCCTGCTTGCGGGGTGCTTCGGCGATCGGCGGCTGGTTAGCCAGCGGCTTGAGCGCCGTCGACAGTTGATCGGCCAGACGCTGCAGCAACACTCCCTGAGCCTGAACCTGAGCCGCAGTGCCCCCGGCGTGTTGTTCCAGCAGATGAATGATGCGGTTATCGCGCACCTGACCACGACGGTCGATCAGACGCCATTGTGCATCAAGGACTGCCGGTTGCGACTCACCCGAATCCAGGCGAGTAATCGTCAACAGGACCTGAACATCCGGCGTAAAGCCCACCGTTGCCGGTGCCAGGACAACGCGCTGGCTATCCAGATGACCGGCGACCTGACGCAGCAACAGCTGATCGATATCGGACGAAAGGCTGCCCGCCCACCGGCCATCGGCCGAAGCTTGCAGGCTGCCATCCGGTTGACGCTGCAACAAGGTTTCGCGTTGCAGATAATCAGCAACCGTTACCGGGCCCAACAATACCGCCATGCCGGCGCTTTGCGCAGGCTGAGCCGGACTTCCGCTGTCCAGCTGATACAGCGACACCGGCTGGTGCACGCTGCAACCCGCCAGGCCAAGAACGCCGGCGAGCATCAAAATAAAAGGAAGGCGCAGAGCAGTCATCGTCCCATCCAGGTGGTTGCCACAAGGCTAACCACAGTGAAAATACTCAAAAAATATGAAGAACGCTCGACCACGCCGGCGCTTGAAAGGCCATATCATCCGTGAATATGCGTTCCGACTCCAGCGCCAAAGCGTCGATCTACGCGTTAAATCGTAGATCGAGCGCTCTAGGACGCTTAATTGAGGTTTTCGACGAACAGCGCATCTACCCTCTGAAAGCCACGTGGCAGTTTGTTACCGCGACGCCCACGCTCACCTTTGTAGTGTTCGAGGTCGTCCGCCTTCAGCGACAAGGTACGTTTTCCGGCCTGCAGCACCAAAGTGGCACCCTCCGGCAAAACGGCAATGTCCGTGACATATTCTTCGCGACTGGCAACACGTTCACCGGAAATCCCGATGATCTTATTCCCTTTACCTTTACCTAATTGTGGCAGATCGCTGATTTTGAAAATAAGCAGGCGACCTTCGGTAGTCACCGAGGCCAGCCAGTTGTGCTCACGATCGGCCACCGGACGCGGCAGAATCACTTTGGCGTTGTTCGGCAGACTCAACAGGGCCTTGCCCGCCTTGTTCTTGGCTTGCAGGTCTTCGCCCTTGACCACGAAACCGTAACCGGCGTCGGAAGCGATCACATAGAGCGAATCGTCTTCAGGCATCAGCACGCATTCGAAACTCGCCCCTGGCGGCGGCGTCAGGCGGCCGGTCAGCGGTTCGCCCTGGCCTCGGGCCGAGGGCAGCGTGTGTGCAGCCACCGAATAGCTGCGACCCGTGGAGTCGATAAACACTGCAAACTGGTTGGAGCGACCGGGCGCCAAGGCCTTGAAACCATCCCCGGCCTTGTAGGAAAGCCCGGTGGCGTCGATTTCGTGCCCTTTGGCAGAGCGAACCCAGCCTTTTTCCGACAGAACTACGGTCACTTTCTCGTTCGGCAGCAGATCGTGTTCGGTCAAGGCCTTGGCTTCTGCACGCTCGACGATTGGCGAGCGACGGTCGTCGCCGTAAGTTTCGGCGTCCTTGATCAGCTCGGTGCGTACCAGCTTTTTCAGCTTGGCTTCGCTGCCCAGCAGGGCTTGCAGCTTGGCTTGTTCCTTGAGCAGTTCATCCTGCTCGGCACGCAGCTTCATTTCTTCCAGTCGCGCCAACTGACGCAAACGGGTGTCAAGGATGTAATCAGCCTGGATTTCGCTCAGGGCGAAGCGCTCGATCAGTGCGGCTTTCGGGTGTTCCTCGGTGCGGATGATGTGAATCACTTCATCCAGATTGAGGTAAGCGATCAACAAACCATCCAACAGGTGCAGTCGACGCTCAACCTTGTCCAGGCGGAATTGCAGACGACGACGTACGGTCTGCACCCGGAATTCCAGCCACTCGACCAGCAGCGCCCGCAGGTTTTTCAGCTGCGGTTTGCCGTCCAGGCCGATGATGTTGATGTTGACCCGATAGCTCGACTCCAGCTCGGTGCTGGCGAACAGGTGCTGCATCAGCGCGTCGTGATCGAAGTTCTTGCGCGCACCGGGAATAATCACGATGCGGCATGGGTTTTCGTGGTCGGACTCGTCGCGCAGGTCAGCGATCTGCGGAGCCTTGGAGGGCTTGGCCTGCATCATGGCCGCGATCTGTTCCAGCACCTTGGCACCGGACACCTGGTGCGGCAGCGCGGTGACGATGATGTCGCCGTCTTCAATGTGGTACACGGCGCGCATGCGCACCGAGCCCTTGCCGGTTTCGTAGATTTTCAGCAGGTCGGCGCGCGGCGTGATGATTTCCGCTTCGGTCGGGTAATCCGGGCCCTGGATGTGTTCACAGAGCTGCTCGACCGTGGCTTTCGGCTCATCCAGCAAGCGCACGCAAGCGGTCGCGACTTCGCGCAGGTTATGCGGCGGTACGTCGGTGGCCATGCCCACGGCGATACCGGTGGTACCGTTGAGCAGGATGTTCGGCAAACGGGCCGGCAACACCAAAGGCTCTTCCAGCGTGCCGTCGAAGTTCGGGCCCCAGTTCGCGGTGCCCTGGCCCAGTTCGCTGAGCAGCACTTCGGAATAACGCGACAGCCGCGCTTCGGTGTAACGCATGGCCGCGAAGGACTTCGGATCGTCCGGCGCACCCCAGTTACCCTGGCCGTCGACCAGCGTGTAGCGGTAGCTGAACGGCTGGGCCATCAGGACCATGGCTTCGTAGCACGCCGAGTCGCCGTGCGGGTGGAACTTACCGAGCACATCACCGACGGTACGCGCCGATTTCTTGTGTTTGGAATCGGCGTCCAGCCCCAACTCGCTCATCGCATAGATAATGCGCCGCTGTACCGGTTTCAGGCCGTCGCCGATATGCGGCAAGGCACGGTCCATGATCACGTACATGGAGTAGTTGAGGTAGGCATTTTCGGTGAAGTCAGCCAGCGACCGGCGTTCTACACCGTCCAGGCTGAGATCAAGGGAGTCGCTCATGCGGGCCTCATGGTTTCGTTGTCTGGCGCAGCAGCATGGTGCCACCGCGCTGGGTAAATTCAAGTTTGTTGAGTGCGCTCATGCCGAGCAGCACCTGATTGCCGTGCAAACCGGGCGCCACCAGCGCGCGAACGTCACGCAGCACGATGTCCCCCAATTGCAGCCGGTCGAGGCGGGTTCGATAGCCCTCGCTCAAGCCATTGGCCGTGCTCAGGGTCACCCCAAAGCCTTTTTCCAGTTTCAGCCTCTCGGCCATTTCGGCCGGGATCGCCACATCGGTCGCGCCGGTATCGAGCATGAAATCCACCGGCTGACCGTTGATCTGGCCAGTGACGACAAAATGCCCCTGGCTGTTGCTGATCAGCTTCACTTCGATAAAACCTTCGCCCTGCTCAGAGCTGACGACGGCGTTGGGATTGTGCTGACGCGCCTCCCACTGCCCGAAAAACCGCGTCGCCAGAAACAGCGCGGCGCACCAGGCCAACACCATCAACACCCGACCGGCGCGTTTGCCAGGCGGTTGCTGACTCATGGCTTGGCACTCCAGCCACCTTCAGGCGCGGCAAAGCGCCAGACAATCGGGCGTACCTCACCGTCGGCGCGCGCACCGTTGTTGTTGTCGATGCCGATCCAGGCGCCGTCGGCGTCCACGATCAACGCTTCCGCCAGCCCAAAGGGCTGTGAATAACGACGGTTTTCCTGCAAGGCCTCGGCAGCAAACGACCAGCAGCGCTCGACCTTGGTCGTCACCGCATCACGGCGACAGATCTGAAAGGCGTTGCGCTCAAGGGTGAACAGCTTGCCGTCGAACAATGACAGATCGGCAAAATCCCGGGGGCGCGCTCTGGCCTTGGGAAATTGCGCTGGCTGCATTTCCATCCCGCCTTCACTCAGCAGCACACAGCTACCGTCGCAGTCCCAGACCGTTTGCTGACGCTTGATCAGCAGCAAACCGCGGCGCTCACGTTCGGCGGCCAGCCACAGCGTGTTACCGGCCGGATTGACCGCCAGGCCTTCGAATAACGCATTGAAGTGCAACAACATGCCGCTGGCCCGCGCTTGGCGAACCAGCATCGGCGAGATTTTCAGCCAGGACGCGGGCCCGATTGGCGGTACTTGCAACACCGCGGCGTGGCCTTCGCTGACGATGTAACGATTGCCCGCGTTGTCACAGGTGATGCCTTCGAAATCCAGATCCCCGCCCCGCACGAACGACGCAGCCCAAGTCCGCGAACGCAAGCCCCAGGGCAAACCGGTGTCGGGTACCAAGGGTACGTCGATGTGCACGGTTTCGGCTTGCCAGGTGGTGGTGCGCGTGTCGAGGCGATAAATCTGATCGTCGTCACGATCCGAAACGGTCCACAACTCCTTGCCACACTGGGCCAGCCCCGACAAATTGCCGCCGCGCATACCGTCGACGGCGTGCTCGGACAACAGGCGCAGCTCGGGCGCAGGCTCGGCGCAAACCGTCACCGTCGTCAGCAGCAACGTACACGCCAGGGCCCAGCCAAATCGCATCAGCCCAGGACCTCGGCCAAGTTGCCTTTGGATTCCAGCCAGGACTTGCGATCGCCCGCGCGTTTTTTCGCCAGCAGCATGTCCATCATTTCCGAGGTGGCGTCGAAATCCTCCAGCGTCAGTTGCACCAGACGCCGGGTGTTCGGGTCCATGGTGGTTTCGCGCAGCTGCGGCGGGTTCATTTCACCCAGACCTTTGAATCGGGTGACCTGTGGTTTGCCGCGCTTCTTCTCGGCCACCAGACGATCGAGAATGCCATCGCGCTCGGCCTCGTCCAGGGCATAGTAAATCTCTTTGCCCAGGTCGATACGGTACAGCGGCGGCATGGCGACGTAGACATGACCGGCATCCACCAGCGGGCGGAAATGCTGGACGAACAAGGCACAGAGCAATGTGGCGATGTGCAGACCGTCGGAGTCGGCGTCGGCGAGGATGCAGATCTTGCCGTAACGCAGCTGGGCGATGTCCGCCGAGCCCGGATCGACACCGATGGCCACGGCGATGTTGTGCACTTCCTGGCTGGCCAGCACTTCACTGCCGTCGACTTCCCAGGTGTTCAGAATCTTGCCGCGCAACGGCAGGATCGCCTGAAACTCCTTGTCCCGCGCCTGCTTGGCCGAACCGCCGGCGGAATCACCTTCCACCAGGAACAGCTCGGAGCGCATCGGGTCCTGCCCGGCGCAGTCAGCGAGTTTGCCCGGCAGGGCCGGCCCTTGGGTAATGCGTTTACGCTCGACCTTCTTGCTGGCCTTCAGACGACGGCCGGCGTTGTTGATCGCCAGTTCCGCCAGCAGCATGCCGGTTTCCGGGTTGGCATTGAGCCACAGGCTGAAGGCATCCTTGACCACACCGGAAACAAAGGCCGCCGCTTCACGGGATGACAGGCGCTCCTTGGTCTGACCGGAGAATTGCGGCTCCTGCATCTTCATCGACAGGACGAACGCAATGCGTTCCCAGACGTCTTCCGGTGCCAGCTTCACGCCGCGCGGCAACAGGCTGCGGAACTCGCAGAACTCGCGCATCGCATCGAGCAGGCCCTGACGCAGACCATTGACGTGAGTACCGCCCTGGGCCGTCGGGATCAGGTTGACGTAGCTCTCCTGAACGCTGTCGCCGCCCTCTGGCAACCACAGCAACGCCCAATCGACCGCTTCTTTATTACCGGCCAGGCTGCCGCAGAACGGTTCGTCCGGCAGGCGTTCGAATTCGCTGACCGCGTCCACCAGGTAGGAGCGCAGGCCGTCTTCGTAATGCCATTCGACTTTCTCGCCGGTGGCCTTGTCTTCAAAACTGACCAGCAGCCCCGGGCACAGAACGGCCTTGGCCTTGAGCACGTGCTTGAGGCGGCTGATGGAGAATTTCGGTGAATCGAAGTACTTCGGGTCCGGGGCGAAGAACACACTGGTGCCGGTGTTGCGCTTGCCGACGGTGCCGATCACTTCCAGTTCGGTCTTCTTGTAACCGTCAGCGAAAGTCATCTGATATTCGTTGCCGTCACGCTTTACGCGCACCCGGACTTCGGTCGACAAGGCGTTGACCACGGAAATACCCACCCCGTGCAGACCGCCGGAGAACTGGTAATTCTTGTTGGAAAACTTGCCGCCCGCATGAAGCTTGGTGAGGATCAACTCGACACCCGACACACCTTCTTCCGGGTGAATGTCCACCGGCATGCCACGGCCGTCATCGCTGACTTCCAGAGAGTGATCGGCGTGCAGGATGACCTGCACCGATGTCGCATGCCCGGCCAAGGCTTCGTCGACGCTGTTGTCGATGACTTCCTGGGCGAGGTGGTTCGGCCGACTGGTGTCGGTGTACATGCCGGGGCGTTTGCGCACCGGGTCGAGGCCCGAGAGGACTTCGATGGCGTCGGCGTTATAAGAGCTAGCGCTGGGAGTGGCCATGGGGTCTCGTCGTCCTTCAGTGAAAAGAGTGCTCTGTAAAAAGAGTGTTCTGTGAAAAGGGGCGAGCAATCACAGTGCTGTGAAATCAATCGCCTGATACAAATCTGCGCCGATGCCGGCGAAACTCAGCATTGCCGGCAGTTGCTCGGCAAAACCCTGGAAACCATGGTCGCCGCCGGCCTGAATGCGCAAGGCACAGGCCCGGTAATACTGCTGGGCGAGGCGATAGTCCAGCGTTTCGTCGCCGGTCTGCAACCACACCTGATATCGCTGCGGATCCTGGGGCGGCGGCACTTCCAGCTCGGCCAGGGCCGTCACGTGGTCGTGGGTCAATTCCCAGGTCTCATCGGTGTACAGGTTTTTCTGCGTCCCCAAGAACCCGTCGAACATCCGGTGCGGGCTGACGGCAGGGTTGATCAGCAGGGCTTTCAAGCCATGGCGTTCGGCCAAGTGAGTCGCATAGTAGCCGCCGAGTGAGCTGCCGACCAGCAGTGGCCGCCCCAGCTCGGCAATCGCCTGCTCCAGCTGACCGATGGCCTCGCGGGGATGGTGATGCAAGGCCGGCACGCGCAAGTGATCGCTCAAGCCCAGCCGTTCCATCACATTGATCAACTGGCAGGCCTTTTTCGACGCCGGCGCGCTGTTGAAACCGTGGATATAAAGGATCGAACCAGACATTTGAGCGCCCTGTGCGTCGGGTAAAGAGGCGCAGTTTACTGTAGGAGCTGTCGAGTGCAACGAGGCTGCGATCTTTTGATCTTGCTTTTAAAAAACAAAGTCAAAAGATCGCAGCCTCGTTGCACTCGACAGCTCCTACAGGGGCTTTGTCAACGGCGCCTACAGGGGGAATCGGTACACCCGCAGGAAAAGTGTCAGTAGCCATTGGAGCCGTAATCAATCTGGAAATCGAAACCGGTGACGCGCTCAACGCCTGTTTCGAGCTGGCCATCCGGCAACAGCCGCAACCACCGATACCCCGGTGCCTGCTCATTTACCTTGAAATCATCGCTACCCGGCTCGAACTGAATGCAGGTCGAGGGCGAAGCCATCAGGCGAACGCCATTGCGCAGCTGATCAATTTCCTGATGCACATGCCCCCAAAGCACTGCGCGAACCTGTGGAAAGCGCTCCAGCACCGCGAACAACGCTTCTGGATTGCGTAGCCCGATGGGCTCCATCCACGCACAGCCGATCGACACCGGATGATGATGGAAGCACACCAAATGATGCCGTTCAGGCGCCTCACTCAAGGAACGAACCAGCAACTGCAACTGCTCATCCTGCAAAAAACCCGGCACCGAACCTGGCACCGCCGAGTCGAGTAACGTCACCCGCCAGTTGCCGATATCCACCACCGGCTCCAGCAATGCACTCTGCACGGCTGCCTCGGCCATGATCCGCGGCTCGTCATGATTGCCGGGAATCCAGCGTCCCGGCGCATCGATCTGCCGCGTCAGGTCACGAAACAATTGGTACGACTCCAGCGTGCCGTCCTGGGACAGATCACCACTGGCGATCATCAGGTCGATTCGCGGCTGCTGCTTCAATACCAGCTCTATGACCTGCTGCAGGCTGTCGCGGGTTTTCATGCCCAGTAACGTTCCGTCCGCCTCGGCAAACAGATGACTGTCGGAAAGTTGCACCAGCAACGCCGGATCGGCGGTGGTCAATATGGATACGCTCGGCAAGGCGTTCTCCCAGGGCGTGATCACGGGATGGGTAAGTGCCGCAATTATGCTGGGGGACGATCAAAAGAGGAAACCTGTGAACCGGACGCAGTTCACAACTACACAGGGCTCTTAGCGCACAACGGCGTACTCGTGCCCGCAAGCCAGGCAATGACTCAGCCATTCCCCCAGGAACAGATTGAGCTGAGCCTTTTCGTCCGGCTGATGCATCGCGGCGTTCGGGTAAGGATAGATGCCCCGGAAGCGTCGTGCATGCTCAGCGCTGACGACCTCGGCCATGCACGCGTCGTGATAGACCTGAACTTCCAGTTGCGGCACCGGTAGCCACGGCAGGCTGTGTTCCTGGCGCACTTGCAGGGTCGTGGTATACGGGCAGACCTGCAGCACTTCCAGTGCCAGGACACCCAACATCTGTTCGCCCTGGGTCACGGCGATGCGCCGCGCTTCGGGCTCGTTACGCATGTCCGGCAGCAGTCGCATGAGGCGCGCGTAGTTGGCCTCGCAGGAGGCTTGCAGCCCCACGAGGTCGACCCGATAGCGATCGCGCAGCTTGTTTACGACCATAACCCCCTCACTTCAACGCGGTTCAAAGCCAGCCATTGCAAGGCAATGATGCTTGGCGCGTTGGCAATACGTCCGTCGCGCACGGCTTGCAGGGCATCTTCGAAAGCCCAGACCGTGACGCGAATATCTTCTGCTTCTTCCTCCAGCCCATGCAGGCCGCCAACCCCGGTTGTCTCGCAACGCCCCAGGTACAAATGCACGAATTCATTGCTGCCGCCCGGCGATGGAAAATATTTGGTCATCGGCCAGAGCGCCCCGAATACAAGCCCAGCTTCCTCCTGCGCTTCGCGGTGAGCAACTTCTTCCGGTACTTCATCCTTATCGATCAGACCGGCGACCAGTTCGATCAGCCACGGGTTGTCGGTCTTGCCCATGGCGCCGACGCGAAATTGCTCGATCAGCACCACTTCGTCGCGCTGTGGATCATAAGGCAGCACACACACCGCATCGTGGCGAACAAACAGTTCACGATTGATCTCGCGACTCATGCCACCGGCGAACAATTCATGGCGCAAGTGCACGCGGTCGAGCGTGTAGAAACCCTCGTAGCACTTTTCGCGCCGGACGATATCAACGGTGGTCGGAATGGCGTTGGCAAAATCAGTCATGACAATCCTCGTTTACTGCAAATCCGTTATGAGGTTCCTTTTTTTACTTGCAACTCGTTACTTGCAACCTCGACTTCGCGCCATCCTAACGCGCCCGCGATGTTTGATGCAGCCCCTTTCCAGTCAGCGGGATAGACGGTGAGGGCGAAACCAACTCTAATTAGCTTAGTGGCGAACTGACTGCTTCGTTGAGAGTCGAAGCGGGTAACTTTTCGCCTTCCCCTGTTTCATTAAGGACGCCCATGTCGCTTTTCAAAATCGCCTCCGTGGCCGCCATCGCCCTGACGCTGGGTGCATGCCAGAGTCTGTTCCAGCCCAATTACCGGGCGCCGCTGGAAACCACCCGCGACGCATCGGAACAGTTGAAACCTGGTTGCGCCAATCCTGATTGCCCGCTGGTGAACATCGATACACTGCGTTTCCCGGATGAGCCCGCGCTTGACGGCATCATCGAAAAACGCCTGCTGCAAATGACCCGCACCACGCCCGACGCCCCTGTCGCGCCGACGCTGGCCGCGTATCGCGAACAGTTTTTGAACAACGCCGGCCCGCACTACAGCAGCTATCTGCAAGCCAAGGTACGTGAACAGCATGACGGCTTGGTGATCGTTGAATTCTCTAGCTACCTGGACACCGGTGGTGACCATGGCACGCCAGGGCGCAGCTTCATCAACTATTCGCGCCAGCAGCATAAAGTGCTGACGCTCTCGGACATGGTGATTCCGGGGCAGGAAGAAGCGTTCTGGAAAGCGGCGCAGGTGGCGCACAACAGCTGGCTGATCAGCACCAAGCTCGATCAGGAGCCTGAGTTCGTCAAGCGCTGGCCCTTCGTGAAAACCCAGAACGTGGCGCTGACCTACGGCGGGGTGATCCTCAAGTACGAAGTGAGCACCATCGCGCCTTACGCATTGGGCCACGTCGAACTGAAGATCCCCTACCCGCGCCTGAATGGCATTCTCAAGCCTGAGCTGTTTCCCGGCCGTAGCTGAAGGCTCGACCGAGCACCAGTTGCAGCAGCCCTGCCAGTACCAGCGACGGCAGGGTTGCGCCGATGTCCGGATAGAGATTGGCCAGCAAATGATAGGTGCTCACCCCGCCTGACCAGGCGAGCAACGCCGGCCAGCGCAATGCGGCCGACGCGACCTGGCCACGGCGTTTGCGCAGGATGAAATGATCCACCAGCACCACGCCGAACAGCGGCGCAAACACCGAACCGATCAACAGCAGGAAGTTCTGGTACTGGGCCAATGGCGCCAGGCACGCGATCAGTGTGCAGATCACACCGATGGCCAAGGCCAGATGCTCGACTTTCAAGCGCAACAGAATCCCGCTGGACACCGCCGCCGAGTGAATATCGGCAAAGGCATTTTCCGACTCATCCAACAGAATCAGCAGCAACGGAATCCCTAAACCTGCGCCGGCCAGCGCCAGCAGCAAGGCATTCACTTCACCGCTCGGCGCGAACGCCAGGGTGTAGGCCACGCCCAGGCTCATCAGCCAGAAGTTACCGATAAAGAAACCCAGCGCTGTACCGCCGAAGACATTCTTCGCACGCTTGCCGAATCGCGAGTAGTCGGCAATCAGCGGCAGCCAGGACAGCGGCATGGCGATCGCAATATCGAAGCCCACGGCAAACGGCATGGAACCATCACCGGCCTGCGCCCACAACGCGGCCAGATCGGCTTTGGCGAACAGGTTCCAGGTCAGCCAGAGGCACGCGGCCAGCAGCAGCCAGATGCCCCACTTGCGCAGGATCTTGCGCACGAAAGTCAACGGGCCGCTGACCGCCAGCAACGTAGCCAGTACCCCGAAGAACAGCGTCCACAGCAGCGGGTTCGACCACAGACTGCCTTCGCTGAATGCTCGGGCGCCGAGCAGGCTGGCAGCGTCGCGCATCACGATGATTTCGAACGAGCCCCAACCGATCAGTTGCAACAGATTCAACACCGCCGGAAGGCTGGCGCCATGACGACCCAGGCTGAGCTTGAGTGCGGTCATCGACGACAGACCGGTATCGCTGCCGATCACCCCGACGGCAGCCAGAAGTAGAACGCCGACCAGCGTGCCGAGAAAAATCGCCAGCAACGAACCGGACAAGCCCAGACCCGGTGCGAGCAGCGCGCCGGTCTGCAACACCATCAGGCCGATGCCGAGGGAGAACCACAGGGAAAACAGATCACGGCCGCCGAAGACACGTTTGTCGGTCGGCACGGCGATGTCCGGGGAGTAAGTACTGGGTTGGATGCTCAAGGGTGTTATCTCAGAGGGACATTTGTTGTTTTTTTGATCGCCATCGCGAGCAGGCTCGCTCCCACAGGGGATTTGTGAACGACACAGATCCAATGTGGGAGCGAGCCTGCTCGCGATGGCGGCGGTGAAATCACCGCCGCCAAATGCCAGATCAAACCTTCTTGTACAACTGACTGCCTTCCTGCTTGAACCGCTCAGCCTGCTCTGCCAGACCTTGCGCAACTTCCGCATCGACAGTTTCGATCCGCTGGTTAGCCGCGTATTCACGGACTTCCTGAGTGATCTTCATCGAGCAGAATTTCGGCCCGCACATGGAGCAGAAATGCGCGACCTTGGCCGAATCCTTCGGCAGGGTTTCGTCGTGGTACGAACGCGCGGTGTCCGGGTCGAGGCCGAGATTGAACTGATCTTCCCAACGGAATTCGAAACGCGCCTTGCTCAAGGCGTTATCGCGAATCTGCGCGCCCGGATGCCCCTTGGCAAGGTCGGCAGCGTGAGCGGCGATCTTGTAGGTGATGATCCCGGTCTTCACGTCATCCTTGTTCGGCAGGCCCAAGTGTTCCTTCGGCGTCACGTAGCAGAGCATGGCGCAACCGAACCAGCCAATCATCGCCGCACCGATACCGGAGGTGATGTGGTCGTAGCCTGGGGCGATGTCGGTGGTCAGCGGGCCGAGGGTGTAGAACGGCGCCTCGTCGCAGCACTCGAGCTGCTTGTCCATGTTCTCTTTGATCAACTGCATCGGCACATGGCCCGGGCCTTCGATCATGCACTGCACGTCGTGCTTCCAGGCGATTTTGGTCAGCTCGCCGAGGGTTTCCAGCTCACCGAATTGTGCGGCGTCGTTGGCGTCGGCAATCGAGCCCGGACGCAGGCCATCGCCCAGCGAGAAGCTGACGTCGTAGGCCTTCATGATTTCGCAGATGTCTTCGAAATGGGTGTAGAGGAAGTTTTCCTTGTGGTGCGCCAGGCACCACTTGGCCATGATCGAACCGCCACGGGAAACGATACCGGTCACGCGCTTGGCGGTCAGCGGCACATAGCGCAACAACACGCCGGCGTGGATAGTGAAGTAGTCGACGCCCTGTTCGGCCTGCTCGATCAGCGTGTCGCGGAACAGTTCCCAGGTCAGGTCTTCAGCGGCGCCGCCAACTTTTTCCAGGGCCTGGTAGATCGGTACGGTACCGATCGGCACCGGCGAGTTGCGGATGATCCATTCGCGGGTTTCGTGGATGTGCTTGCCGGTGGACAAGTCCATGACCGTGTCCGAACCCCAGCGAATGCCCCAAGTCAGTTTCGCCACTTCTTCTTCGATGGACGAACCCAAGGCACTGTTGCCGATGTTGCCGTTGATCTTCACCAGGAAGTTACGGCCGATGATCATCGGTTCCAGTTCGGTGTGGTTGATGTTGGCCGGAATGATCGCGCGGCCACGGGCGATCTCTTCACGGACAAATTCCGGCGTGATGATTTTCGGCACGCTGGCGCCGAAGCTGTAGCCGGCGTGTTGCTGATCCAGCAGGCCAGCGGCACGGGCCACTTCGAGCTTCATGTTTTCGCGGATGGCGACGTATTCCATCTCGGCGGTGATGATGCCTTTTCGGGCGTAGTGCATCTGGCTGACGTTGGCACCCGGCTTGGCGCGGCGCGGGTTGTTGACGTGGGCGAAACGCAGCTTGGTCAGCTCTGGATCGGCAAGGCGTTCCTGGCCGAAGTTGGAGCTCAGGCCGGACAGACGCTCGGTGTCGCCACGGGATTCGATCCACGGCGAACGCACATCGGCCAGGCCTTTGCGCACGTCGATGATGACGTTGGGGTCGGTATACGGGCCCGAGGTGTCATACACCACTACCGGCGCGTTGATTTCGCCGCCGAAGTCGGTCGGCGTCACATCAAGACTGATTTCGCGCATCGGCACGAGGATGTCCGGGCGCGTGCCCTGAACATAAATTTTTTGCGAGCGGGTAAACGGCTGAACCGATTGCTGATCGACCTTGGCCGAGTCACTCAGGTTGGTTGCGTTTTTTGATTTTGTAGTCATCACGGGCTCTCCAGACACACATCCAGGCAGTGGATTTTTTGTCGGAGCGAACCTGTAAACGAATGGACGCACGGGTGCTGGAAATCAGCTGTGCTGTGCTCGATGCTCGAGGGGTGTTCGATTGTCGAACAACATCCCGGACGAAGCACAAGAGGACTCGCCGGGTGACGAGAAATCTTGTTCCCTACGCAGGCGCTAACCTGATCAGGTTCAACGGGATCCGAAATTATTCGATCTCAGCCTCATAGCAAGGCACCCCGACAAGAACCCGGCCAGTCTAGACACAACCGGCAAAGAACGCCAATCCCGCTGCAAACACCATGATGAATGGCGCAATTGCAGGATTGTTGCCGTGCCTGCGTGCAACTACACTCGCTACGCCGTGCCGCCTTGACGCTGCGGGGCGCCGCGCCGTAGCCTTGGCGCTCAAATTATCAGCGTAATTTTTTAGGGATAGCCTCATGCTGCGCAAACTCTCACTGGCCCTTGCCGTGTCTTATGCGTCCAATGGAATGGCTTGGGCAGCAGATGCGCCCTTATCGACCAAGACCGATCTGGTCAGCGTCTATCAGGAAGCAGTGGACAACAACGCCGACCTCGCTGCCGCCCGCGCCCAATATGGCGCCCAGAAGGAAGTCGTGCCCCAGGCTCGTGCCGGCCTGCTGCCGAACATTTCCGGCGGTGCCGAAGTGGCCAACGTGCGTACCTCGATCGACCAGCCTTCAGTCGTCGCTAACCGCAGCGCTCATTCGTATCAGGCGACCCTGGCGCAGCCGCTGTTCCGCGCCGATCGCTGGTTCCAGTTCCAGGCGGCCAAGGACGTCAACGAGCAAGCTGCATTGCAACTCTCGGCCACCGAGCAGAACCTGATCCTGCAAAGCGCCGAAAGCTACTTCAACGTGCTGCGCAGCCAGGACAACCTGGCATCGACCAAGGCCGAAGAAGCGGCATTCAAGCGCCAACTCGACCAGTCCAATGAGCGCTTCGATGTCGGCCTGTCGGACAAGACCGACGTGCTGCAATCCCAGGCCAGCTACGACACCGCGCGGGCCAATCGGATTCTGGCCCAGCGCCAGGTGGATGATGCGTTTGAAGCCTTGATCACCCTGACCAACCGGCAGTACAACTCGATCCAGGGCATCGTCCACACCTTGCCGATCCTGCCGCCAGCGCCGAACGACGCCAAGGCCTGGGTCGACACCGCCGCCAGACAGAACCTGAATTTGCTGGCCAGCAACTACGCGGTCAGCGCCGCCGAAGAAACCCTCAAGCAACGCAAGGCCGGTCACGCACCGACGCTGGATGCGGTGGCCAAGTATGAAAAAGGCGACAACGATGCCTTGGGCTTCAGCAACCCGAATGCGTTTGGAACGCCGTATGGCGGCAACGTCGATCAACGTACGCTGGCCTTGCAGCTGAATATTCCGATCTACAGCGGCGGGCTGACCAGCTCCCAGGTGCGCGAGTCTTACTCACGCCTGGATCAGACTGAACAACAACGCGAAGCGCTGCGCCGTCAGGTCGTGGAAAACACCCGCAATCTGCACCGCGCCGTCAACACCGACGTCGAGCAGGTGCAGGCACGCCGGCAGTCGATCATCTCCAACCAGAGCGCGGTGGAAGCGACCGAAATCGGTTATCAGGTGGGGACGCGCAACATCGTCGACGTGCTCGATGCCCAGCGTCAGCTGTACACCTCGGTGCGTAACTACAACAACACCCGCTACGACTACATCCTCGACAACCTGCGCCTGAAGCAGGCCGCCGGCACTTTGAACCCGGGGGATTTGCAGGACCTGACGCGTTATCTGAAGGCTGATTACAACCCGGATAAAGACTTCCTGCCGCCGGATCTGGCCAAGGCTGCGGCGGAGCAGCTCAAAGCCAGGCCTTAAAAAGCAAAGGATCGCAAAAGCAAAAGATCGCAGCCTTCGGCAGCTCCTACACCGGGATTGATGTACACCCTGTAGGAGCTGCCGAAGGCTGCGATCTTTTGATCTAACGCTCGATCAACCTGCCCAACCCATCCAACAAACGCTGCAACGCGCCCTGGTTAGCGCGCATCACTTTCAGCCCCGCCTCTGCCATCCGCTGCGCATCGCTCGGTAATTCGAACAATCGCTGCACCGCCAGCGCCAGACTTTCGGCATCATCGACCTCGGCCAACGCCCCGGCACTGCGCAACTGCGCGGCGATCTCGAGGAAGTTGAATAAGTGCGGACCACTCAATACCGGTTTGGCCAGGGCCGCCGGTTCCAGCAGGTTATGACCGCCGTTCGGCACCAGACTGCCGCCGACGAACGCGCTGTCAGCCAACGCGTAAAGAAACAGCAACTCACCCATGGTGTCGCCCAGCAGCACCGAAGTGCCTGGGGTAACCGGTTCGCCCGCCGAACGCCGCACCGTGGCGAACCCCTGCTGCCGGCACAATTCGAACACCGGGTTGAAGCGCTCCGGATGACGCGGCACCAGAATCAGCAAGGCATCGGGATGATTGGCCAGCAGCCGACGATGGGCAGCCAGCACCACTTCGTCTTCGCCTTCATGGGTACTCGCGGCGATCCACACCGGGCGATCCTGCGCCTGCCACTGCGCACGCAACTCGTCAGCACGCTGCAGCAGTTGCGGGTCGATGGTCAGGTCGAACTTGATCGAACCGGTCACTTCGACGGTTTCCGGGCGCGCGCCCAAATCGCGGAAGCGCTGCGCCTCGGCTTCGGTCTGCACCGCGAACAGGCTCATCTCGGCGAGCATCGGACGGGTCAGTTCAGGGAAGCGGCCATAGCCCTTGGCTGAGCGTTCGGACAGTCGCGCATTGGCCAGCGCCACGGGAATTGCGCGCTTGGCGCATTGATGGATATGGTTGGGCCAGAGTTCGGTTTCCATGATCACCGCCAGTTTCGGCCGGGCCCGATCAAGGAATCGCTTTGCTGCGCAAGGCAAGTCGTACGGCAAATAGCAGTGCTGGATGCGCGGTTCGTTGGCAAACAACGCCTGGATGCGCTCGGAACCGGTCGGGGTCATGCAGGTAACGGTGATCGGCAGCGTCGGATACCGTTGCAGCAAGGCACGAATCATCGGCGCAGCGGCGATGCTTTCGCCCACCGACACGGCGTGCACCCAGAGGCCGTCCGGCTTCATCGCCGGCAGCGCGAGGGAGAAACGTTCGCCAATGCGCTTGGCGTACGCCGGCGCCTTGCGCGCCCGCAGCCAAAGCCGAATCGCTACCAATGGCAGCCCCATGTAAAACAGCGCGGTGTAGAGAGTTCTATTCATGGCGGCGGAGTTTATCGGTTTTTTAGCCGATCGCCTGCAAGTGCACGGCAAAACGTTCCGCCAGCCAACGGGCCGCCGGGCCGAGGGGCTCATCGCGACGCCAGACCAGCTCCACAATCAATGCCGGTGGCGTCCATTCGCTGGCCAGTTCGACCATCAGATCCTGATACGCCGGGTACTGCACCACATGTCGCGGCAACCAGGCCCAGCCGAGACCACGCATCACCCATTCGGCCATCACGTAGAAACTGTCGGCGCGCCAGACCTGCGGGCTGGCCGGTTCACTGCCGGGGTAGACGCTGGACTGCGTGGACATCAGCAACTGCCGATGCTGCGCCAGTTGTTGGCAATCGACCTGGGCCTGCTTCGCCAAGGGATGCCCCGCGCCGCACACCGTGACCATTTCGACGCTGCCCAGCACTCGCCGTTCGAGGGCTTCGGGAATCTGATCGTGATAAAACAGCAAGCCCAGGTCAGCCCGGCGCTCTACCAGTTTGCGCGCCACATCACCTTGGGCTGCGCTGGTCAGCTGCACCTCAAGGCTGGGAAACTGTTCCGCCAGGGCCTCAAAGCTTTCAACCACCGCTTGATAGGGCATCGCCTCATCCTGAGCCACCCGCAGACTCGCTTCCTGGCCACGCATCATCGCCAGTGCCCGGCCATTGAGGCGCTCGCACTGGCGCAGCACTTCCCGCGCTTCCTCAAGCAGGGCGGTGCCGGCTTCGGTGAGTTTCGGCTGACGGCCGCTGCTGCGGTCGAACAGACTGACGCCCAGGTCCTCTTCCAGCAGCGCAATCGAACTGCTGACCGCCGACTGCGCCTTGCGCTGATCCCGCGCCACCGCGGAAAACGAACGCTGTTCCGCTACGCTGACAAACAAGCGCAGCTGTTCCAGATTCCATTGCATGTTCATGGCTCAACCCATCTTCAGAACAGATAGGTAATGACTTTACCGCATCTGGCGAGTCTCTAGAATGCCGACCTCAGAAAGCAACACTTCACACGAGGATTGACCCATGACCGCTTACTACTACCTGGCCATTGCTATCTGCGCCGAAGTAATCGCTACCGTTTCGATGAAAGCGGTCAAAGGTTTCAGCACGCCACTGCCGCTGCTGCTGGTCATCGTCGGTTACGGCATTGCTTTCTGGATGCTGACCCTGGTGGTGCGCAGCGTTCCGGTGGGCGTGGCCTACGCGGTGTGGGCCGGCATGGGCATCGTGATGGTCAGCGTCGCGGCACTGTTTATCTACGGGCAGAAGCTGGATGTGCCGGCGATGCTGGGAATGGCGCTGATTGTGCTGGGTGTTGTGGTTATTCAGTTGTTCTCCAAGACTGCCGGACACTAAAACCCGAAGCACTTTCCATTGTGGGAGCGAGCCTGCTCGCGATAGCGGTCTTGCATTCAACCCTTATGTTGCATGTGCCGGCCCCATCGCGAGCAAGCCCGCTCCCACAGGTTTTGCATCCTCCCTATTGATCACCAACAAATCCCCTCCGCATCGAGTCTGTATACTGCACCCTCGTCTTGAACACTGAGGTCGCTGCATGCCATCTGTTATTTCCACCGACGTTCTGATTGTCGGCGCTGGTGTCGCCGGCCTCTGGCTGAATGCGCGCCTGCGCCGCCAGGGTTTTTCAACCGTGCTGGTGGAAAGCGCCAGCCTCGGTGGCGGGCAGAGCCTGAAGTCTCAGGGCATCATCCACGGCGGCGCCAAGTACGCGTTGCACGGTGCCCTGACCGGCGCCTCGGAAGCCATCGCCGACATGCCGCGTCGCTGGCGTGAAGCGCTGGCCGGCGACGGCGAACTGGACCTGTCCGGCGTGCGCGTGTTGTCCGACGCCCATTACCTCTGGTCCCCCGGCACCCTCGCCGGCAACCTCACCAGTTTTTTCGCCAGCAAAGCCGTGCGCGGGCGGGTCGATCAGGTTAAAGGCGATCAATTGCCGCCAGCGCTGCAAGACAAGCGCTTCAAGGGCAAGGTCTATCGCCTGACGGAACTGGTGGTCGACGTGCCGAGCCTGATCCAGCGCCTGGCCGATCTGGCTGGCGACGGTCTGCTGGCCTCTCAGCACATCGAACCACTGCTGGAAAACGGCGAACTGGTCGGCCTGAAAGTCGATGAACGCGAGATCCGCGCCCAGCGCATCGTTCTCAGCGCCGGTGCCGGCACCGCTGACCTGCTCACGGCGCTGGGCCTGAGCCAACCGGCCATGCAGCGTCGTCCCCTGCACATGATCATCGTCAAAGGCCCGGGCCTCAAACCGCTGTACGCTCATTGCCTGGGCGGCGGGCCGAAGCCGCGCGTCACCGTGACCACTCACCCGGCCGCCGATGGCCAGTGGGTCTGGTACGTGGGAGGCGACATCGCCGAAGCCGAAGGCGTGACCCGCGAGCCTGCGGCGCAGATCGCCAGCGCGCAAAAAGAACTCGGCAACCTGCTGCCATGGATCGACTTGAGCACTGCACAATGGGCGACCTTGCGGGTCGAACGCGCGGAGCCGCTGCAATCGGGCCTGACTCGCCCGGACAATGCCTTCCTCGCCGAGCAGGATCGTCTGCTGGTGGGTTGGCCGACCAAACTGGCCCTGGCGCCGGACTTCGCCGACCGCGTCATCGCCTCGCTGCAGCGCGACGGTATCCAGCCGAGCCACCCGGCGCCGCTGCCGGAACTGCCGAAACCACCGATAGGCGTCCCTGCCTGGGAGCAACTGCTGCCATGAGCCAACCGACCCTGCACGACCTGCATCGCCCTTTGGGCAGCACCGGCCTGCTGGTTTCGCCCCTGGGTCTGGGCACGGTGAAACTCGGCCGCGATCAAGGGGTGAAATACCCCAACGGCTTCCAGATCCCCGGCGATGACGAAGCGCGCATGTTGCTCAAACTCGCGCGCGACCTGGGCATCAACCTGATCGACACCGCACCGGCCTATGGCCGCAGCGAAGAGCGTCTCGGCCCGTTGCTGCGAGGTCAACGTCAGGACTGGGTGATCGTCAGCAAGGTCGGCGAAGAGTTTGCCGACGGCCAGTCGCGTCACGACTTCAGCGCCGCCCATACTCGCTTTTCGGTGGAACGCAGTCTGCAACGTCTGGAAACGGATGTTATCGATCTGGTCTTGGTGCACTCCGACGGCAACGACCTGGCGATCCTGAATGAAAGCGAGGTCTATGCGACTCTTGCCGAGCTCAAGCGCGAAGGCAAGATTCGCGGTTTCGGTTTTTCCGGAAAAACCGTCGAAGGCGGCTTGAAGGCTCTGGAACAAGGTGATTGCGCGATGGTCACCTACAATCTGAACGAACAGAACGAGAAGGCAGTCATTGACTATGCTGCTGCCCACGGCAAAGCGATCCTGGTCAAAAAGGCCCTGGCCAGCGGCCACGTCTGCCTGAGCCCGGGCGTGGACCCGGTGCGTGCCAGCTTCGAGTTGTTGTTTGAACACCCGGGTGTGGCCAGTGCTATTGTCGGGACCATCAATCCGCTGCACCTCGTCCATAACGTCGCGACCGTTGCCAAAATCCTTCGTAGCCATTGATGCCGCCCACGCGGCCTTAAGCAGGAGCCGACATGCCGCGTACGCTGATAAGAAAGAACCCGAGCAACTTCAAGACCCTGCCATTATTCGTCGAAGCGACGCCCGAAGGCCTGAGCTACCAGAGCGTCGGGATGCCGCTGAATTTCTCCCAGACCCTGCAACGCCGTCGCCCGGTGACGGTGCCCGATACCGAGCGGTTCGCCCTGGAACTGGCGAACCTCGGGGTCTCGGTACGCCTGACCCTGCATTGGCAGAACCGCGATTACTGGGTGTTGGTGCGTCAGCGTCGGCAGGACCGCGGCGATGTGGTGCTCAAACTGATCTCCGGTTACGTGCCGGCTCATGAGCTGACCTTGCCACTGCACACGGCGACCCAGGAGATTGCCGAAGAGTGCCTGCTGGAAACCCCGGAAGGCTGGCTCAGCGGGCGCTTCAATGACACCTGGCTGCCGGCGCCCTACTCGTCCGCCCTGCATTATCGCGAAGCCCTGCCGTTTCGCCTGACACCGTTGTCCGGTTCAGCGCGGCCGGTGCGTTGCGCCAACATGCCGCTGATCGAGCGTCCGCGGGCGTATGTGCATTTGCCGACGGCATCGCTGCAATTGATTTATGACTTGCGCCTGGACGTGCCCAAGGAAGCCAAATCCCTGAGCCTGTTTCATGTCGACGAACGACTGGAGGGCGATCAACTGGTGGCCCGGCTCGATCGTAAACGTCCCGATTTGTATCTGATGCCACTTGAAGATGGGGTGCCCCTTCCCGAGTTGTATACGCTCAAGCGCGATAAGCTTTTACCGGCCAGTACCCGTGGACTGTATCTGGCGGAGAGCTTTGCTATCCAGCAAGGCTGGGTCGTTCGGGAAGAACGTATTCGCTGGAAGGACTGGATCGCGCAACAAGGGCTGGGAGTACCGAAAGCTCAAAAACAAGGGTTGATCACACTCGGAGCCAAGGCACTGCAACTGGTGCGGCTGGTACGAAGACATTAGAAAAAGCGTGTGGCGGTTGTAGCGATGGGCGGACGGTCCACGGCCTAATCCGACCGCCGACTGTCCATGACGGTACGTAACCGCGCAAACAGATGAAAGTAGCGATTCTCTCGCTTGCCCATGCCTCGCTTGGGAGAGAACGACTCATCAGCGAATGCACCAGTGATACGAACGCGCGAAGCCGTGGTGTCCATGGTGCAGACTTTGGTTCCGGCCTGTTGCAGCACGTATTTGAGCAGCCGCTCGGAATGCAGCTTTCTTCCTGTCGCTTCACAGAAATCGAAGATGTGTTCAATCCTTTTTCCATAGGCTTTGTACGCATCACGCCCACAGATGGCAAAACGATCGTTCAGTCCTCCCCACCACTGCCAATCAGGGATATAGGCATTCAACCGCCTGGCATTGGGGTGCTTGAACACATAAGCGGGAAGCGGCGAGTGATAGAAATTATCCGGCCGCACGAATACGACGAAATCAGGATTGAAGGACTCCATCATGGCCGTGACCGTGTGCAGCGAGTTGAGCTGATAGATCAGATTCCTGAGGGACGCATGCTCATCAGCCCAGGTATCGCCGAGTGTTTTCACTCGCTCGAAGTCCCAACGCTCCAGAACGCCTTCCGTCGAGGCGAGCATTCCGGTCATGGACTGGAAGGCCTCATAGTTGTCGGCGCTCAGTTCCCCCGCTTCACCTGAACGCGAGTTCTGGATTTCATCGATTTTATAGAGATGATAAAAGCACTTCACATTGCTGTTCGAAGGCAACTGCGCAAGCACGTTCTCTTGAATGGAGGGAAAGCAGATTTCCGAATTTCTTGGAATGCCAAAAAAAGCCACCGCAATATTTAACACTCGACAGCACCCCTGGAAAAATTCGAGTCCACTTTTCGGCGCCCTGCTGGCGACCGATCACAAACAATCATTCATTTGCGACGAAGCAATACTTGCCACCAACTACGATGCTGCAGCGGCACGACGATGACGTCCGACTTTTGCAACCAGTCCCGTTCATAGCCCCAGGCATGCCCGCTCCAGAGCTTTCCCGCTTCGTTGGAAAAACCTAATGTCATCAGTTGGTAGGTATAACCGGCGTGACTGCGCAGCCAATCGAACAGCACCAGCGCATTGAAGCCAGTGGACGGTCCGACATAACGTTTACCTTCCGGTCGATCGACCGGGTAGTTCCACAACGCCGGTAACGGAATACGCTCCCAATAAAGAGCCACTCGCGGCAAAGGACACATCGCTCCCGTGCTTCCCACCAGCATCGTGAAACAACGCTCGCCAGCGTGCTGGAAAAGTCGCTGCACTTCAGGCCCATAGGGAAGGCCGAAAAAGTACGCGTCCGGCGCATTGAAACCATGCACGAATACATTGACGCTCTGTGGGCAAAGCAGCGCAGATTTCACACAGGTATTGAAGCTGACGACCACGTCATCGGCGCCAATATTCAGCGCCTGGAAATCGGCTGCCGTGATCGCCGGGTTATTGGCCACAAGCACCACGCGGGCCGCATTGTGCAAACACGCCTTGAGCTCCATCGGCAGTCCATCGATGACCGATTGATGGCCGCCGGGCAGCGCATCCAGCGCCATCTCCTCACTGGCTTGCAGCTGTTGAGAATCCGTCATTTACCCTGGAACCTCCATCCCGTGGCGCAACTTGACCCACAGGCGAGTGAATGCCGATGGCGGTCGCCAAGGACGCATTTCACGCTGAATTTCAGCAGCCAGGGCACGCCCCACGCGAGCGAAGGAATACTGGCTCTCAGCGAACGCCTGCCCGTTACTGGCGATACGAGACGCTAACGCAGGGTCACTCTCCAACAGCTTGAGTTTTTCCATGGCCTCATCTTCGGAGCGATAGAACACGGTGTTGTGCATATCCTGAAAACCCAACAGTCCGTCTTCTTCACCCTGACTCCAGGCCAACAGTACACAGCCACATGCCATGGCTTCAAAGTTCTTGATCATGAATTCGCCCATGCCGATATCGGCACTGACAAAAATCTTGATGCGATTGAGTGTTTCCAGATATTCGGCACCTGACTGGGTCCGGGTTACCAACATGCCGGTACGCCGAGCCAGCGATTCAAGGACTGCCTTGCGCTGCGCATATTCGGTACTTTTCAGGCTGCCCAGAAACCCGATCGGAATATCTCGGACACCGTCCATGTTATGCAGCATCTGTTCGTCATATCCCTTTGAAACGAACACTGCATCAATATTTTCAGCTTGCATCCGACGCGCAACAACCGCTCCAGAAACCAGCACGCGAGCACTTGGAAGTCGGTTATACAGGCGCGAATAAACCCGCCGGTACTTACTGTTGGGCATGTAGTTCTGATAGGCGTCATGCTCGAGAAAGATCAACCCGGGAATACATTTCAGCACACTCAGTTGTGGAGCGAGGCGCTTGACTCTAGAGAAAATCACGACGCGGTCAAAGTTCTGATAATTGACCGAAGCCAGAAACGGACCCAGATTCATCTGTTGCAGTTTGCTTAGGCGATAGACCACGCAATCGGTGCAATTCTGCTGCACGATTTCATACAGGCGATCCAATATGACTCGCTGCTCGTCCATCACCAGGAGCATGACTTTCATAAATTTATAACCACAAGATAAAAGCAGGTAAGCGCGGGTTCATACCGGCCAACATCAATGGGAACGGTTATACCTCACGGTAAAACCGTTCAAATACAGTACAAAACGAGAGACGTCCACCTCAACGGTTGCGGATCTTCTCGACAATCGCCGTGGTCGAGCTGTTTTCCACCAACCCCAGCACTTTCACTGTCCCGCCATAAGCGGTAACGATGTCCGCTCCGACTACCTGCTCAATGCCATAGTCCCCACCCTTGACCAGTACGTCCGGCTTGACCTCGCGCAACAGGTTTTCCGGTGTGCCCTCAGAGAAGCTGATCACCCAATCCACCGCGCCCAGACCGGCCAGTACGGCCATGCGACGGTCGACGCTGTTGATCGGCCGACCCGGCCCTTTCAAGCGGCTCACCGACGCATCGTCGTTGACTGCCACGATCAATCGATCGCCCTGGGCGCGCGCCTGCTCGAGGTAGGTCACGTGGCCGGCATGCAGGATATCGAAGCAGCCGTTGGTGAAGACAATTTTCTCTTTATGCGCACGCGCATCGTCGACTGCCAGCAGCAACTGCTCAAGGCCCAGCACGCCGCGCTCGGACCCTTCCTCACGCTGGATGGCGCGACGCAGTTCCGGTGCGCTGATGGCCGCCGTACCGAGCTTGCCGACGACGATGCCTGCCGCCAGGTTGGCCAGGGCCACCGCGTGGGGCAGTTCTTCGCCTGCGGCAATCGCCGCCGCCAGAGTAGAAATCACTGTGTCACCGGCACCGGTCACGTCGAACACTTCACGGGCACGGGCCGGCAGGTGCAGCGCCGGATGATCCGGGCGCAGCAAGGTCATGCCGTGCTCGCCACGGGTCACCAGCAACGCGCCCAGATCCAGGTCGTGCATCAGCTGCGCGCCCTTGCTCACCAGTTCGTGCTCATCGGCGCAACCGCCGACGATGGTTTCAAACTCGCTGAGGTTCGGGGTGATCAGGCTCGCGCCACGGTAGATCGAGAAATCCTTGCCCTTGGGATCGGCCAGCACCGGAATGCCACGAGCACGGGCAGCCTGGATCAGCACCTGGTGGTTTTTCAGCGCGCCTTTTCCGTAGTCGGACAGCACCAACACCTTGATGCCTTCGAGCAGTTCGTCGACCTGCTCGCCCAGCGCCAGGGCGTCGGTGGAGAAAGGTTCTTCGAAATCGATACGCAGCAATTGCTGGTGACGGCTCATCACCCGCAGCTTGACGATGGTCGGTTGATGCGCGATGCGCTGGAACAACGCCCGCACACCGGCGCCCTTGAGGCTATTGACCAGGCTGTCGGCAGCCTCGTCGTCGCCGGTCACGCCGACCAGCGAGGCCGGCGCACCGAGTGCGGCAATGTTCAAGGCAACGTTGGCGGCACCGCCCGGGCGGTCCTCGATTTGCTCGACCTTGACTACCGGTACCGGCGCCTCAGGGGAAATCCGTGAGGTACCACCATGCCAGTAACGGTCGAGCATGACATCGCCGACCACCAAGACAGGGGCTTGATCGAATCGCGGCATGGACAACTTCATGGAGCAACCCACATACAAAATGAACAGGGGCGGGATATTAGCACAGGGTTGGCGCCGGCTTGCGTCACGGCTGCAACCGGATGAAAAGGTGGGTATTTCTGCTCATTTATTGAGCAGAAATACCCAGAGCCGCCGGCAAGCGTCCGCGAGTTGCAGATCCTGGGTGTCGATCTCGCACTCCGCTGCCAGCGGCGCCTCATGAGGGCTGTCGATGCCGGCGAAGTCCTTGATTCGCCCTTGCCGGGCGGCCTGACACAGACTTTTTGGGTCGCGTTGCGCGCATGCCGCAACGACAGGCGCCCCGGCAGAAAAGCCCGTCGGGACTTGGGCAAGAGCTTCCAGAGATAACGTTGCAACATGGCAGTACCCGCGCGAAAGGGATGGCCCTCTCGCTTGAAGTCAAAGTTCGTTCAGGAACCTTAACAAGCGCATTGCCGAGATTTATTCAGGCTTGGTCAGGAAAGGTAAAGGTCTGGATACAAACACCGGACGCATTGCACGTCGGTGAACGCGAGGGTGAGCCGGGCTCACCCTCGCACCGGGTCAGGCGATGTCTTCAGCCGGGGCATCAAGCCCCATGGCGTTCAGGCGGGCGTAATAACCGTTCTGCGCCAGAAGTTCGGCATGGGTGCCGCGCTCCACAATACGGCCCTGGTCCATGACCAGAATCAGGTCAGCCTTCTCGATCGTCGACAACCGGTGAGCGATCACCAGGGTAGTTCGGCCTTTCATGACGTGATCCAGTGCGGCCTGAATGTGCCGCTCGGATTCGGTATCGAGGGCCGAAGTGGCTTCGTCGAGAATCAGCAACGGCGCGTTCTTCAGCAGGGCGCGGGCAATCGCCAGACGCTGGCGTTGACCGCCGGACAGCAATACGCCGTTCTCGCCGACCTGAGTGTCCAGGCCTTCGGGCAACTGCGCGATGAAGTCCATCGCATAGGCATCTCTTGCCGCTTTCTCGATGTCTTCGCGGGGTGCCCCAGCCAGATCGCCATACGCGATGTTGTTGGCCACGGTGTCGCTGAACAGCGTCACATGCTGGGTCACCTGAGCAATGTGCTTGCGCAGGTTCAGCAGTTTGTACTGTTCCACTTCAACGCCATCGATCAGGATCTCGCCCTTGTCGTGGTGATAGAAGCGCGGAATCAGGTTGGCCAGGGTCGACTTGCCACTGCCCGAACGCCCCACCAACGCCACCATTTGCCCCGGCTCTACCGAGAAACTGATGTCATCGAGTACCTGGCGCTCGGTGCCCGGGTAAGTGAAGCTCAGGTGGCAAACATCCAGCCGACCGCTGACGGCCTCGCGCTCGACGGTGCCTTTATCCAGTTCGGGTTCGACGTCCAGTTGCTCGAAGATACTCTCGGCACCGGCCACACCTTTCTGGATGGTCGAGCTGACTTCGGACAATTGGCGGATAGGCTTGGGCAACAGGCCCGCCAGGGTGATGTAGGCCACCATGTCACCGGCGGACGCATCGCCACGCAGGAACAACACCAGGAACATCAACGCCGCCATGGCGCTGTAAATCACCAGTTGCAACAGCGGCGTATAGATGGCGCCCGTACGGGTCATGCGCAGTTGCTTGTCGGTATTGCCCTGGCTGGCGTTGAAGAAGCGCTGCTGTTCGTAGACCTCGCCGCCGAAGCTGCGCACCACGCGATAGCCCTGGATGGTTTCCGAAGCCACGTGGGTCACGTCGCCCATGGCAGCCTGGATCTTCTTGCTCTGTTTGCGAAATTTCTTGCTGGCGGTGCTTACCATCAACGCGATCAACGGCAGGATCGCAACCATGACCAGCGTCAGTTGCCAGTTCATGAACAGCAGCGAGGCGAACAGGAAGATCACCGTCATGCCTTCACGAATAACGACCTTGATCGCATCTGTGGCCGCCCCCGTGACCATGGTCACGTTGAAGGTGATGCGTGAAATCAGATGACCCGAGTTATGCTTGTCGAAGTAGCGGTTGGGCAAGACCAGCAGATTGTTGAACAACTGCACACGAAGGTCATGGACCAGCCCGAGGGAAACCTTGGCCAGGAAATAGTTGCCCAGATAAGATCCCAGCCCTTGCCATGCGGCAATCAGGATGATCAACAAGGGCACCGCCTGCAGCAGTTGCAGGTCACGCAGGAACGGTACACTTGGAAACAGCACTGCTTCGGGGTTGGACAGGCCGTCGACGAAGTACTTGAGGATGTAGCCGAGCATTGGCTGAGTCGAAGCGAAAATCAGAAAACCGACAATGCTGATCAGAAACAGACTGATGTACGGCCGGACATAGCCGAGCAGGCGGAAGTAGATTTTCAAGCTCGATGGGCTTGCGGAGAGACTGGAGTCGGTCATATCACGCGAATGTCGATAAAAAGGACGCTGACTTTAGCACAGCTTCTTCAGGGTTCTGGCAATCGCATAAAGGCTGTTATTGTTAAGCGTCAAATCAAGCATCAAATAGCCATCACGCCGAAATGGCCGATCAACTTCAGGATTGAATCTCTCAACATGCAAGTCAGCGGTTTCAACAGCACGTCCAATCGAGTCTTCGATTTCATTTGCCTCTGGATTCTTCCTCTCGGCTATTTTCTGCTCCTGTGTGCGCTGTTCTTTCTGCCGGGCCGCAGTCTGTATCACAAACTCTTTTATGGCCTGTTCAGCATTCCATCGCTGATCGCCCTGTGCCTGCGCCCCCGTGAACTCAAGGAACTGCTGCGCGAACCGATCTTCGTCGCGATGCTGCTGTTCGCCGCCTGGGCCTTGCTCAGCCTGAGCTGGGGGCCGCCGATGGAGGAGAGCGTCATGGGTCAGTTCAAGCCCGCCTTGCATACGCTGATGCTGGTCGCCGGCTGCTACCTGCTGGTGCGCTACCGCAGTGAGATCGTCCAGCCGCTGCTATTCAGTGCCGCAATGGTCGCGCTGATCGCTTCGGTCTACAACTTGTTCATGTTTGCCCGCATCTACGAGCCGGGCATGCGCCTGATCGGGGGCGGTGCATTCGACAATCCGCTGCTCAGTTCCCATGTGTTCGGTTTCTTTTGTACCTATTGGCTGAGCCTGAGCATGACCTGCAAGCGTCACCAGATGCTCTGGCTGAGCATTCCGGCGATGGTGATCATGTTCGCCACAGTGATCGCTACCGGGTCCAGAACGCCATTGGTTGCGTTGACACTGGCTGCCCTTTGGCTGAGCTTCATTTGCTGGAACCGTCGTTCTTTCGTATTGATGGGGGCCTTGCTTATCAGCAGCGCGGCGGTTGCTGTGCTGTTTTCAAAGCTGATTGCCGAACGCGGCGACTCTTATCGCTTCGAAATCTGGCAGTTGGCCCTGCAAAAAATTGCCGAGCACCCGTGGATAGGTCATGGCTACAACGCCAGCCTGACCCTCGACCCGGGTATTGGTTACACCTTGCAGGAGCCTCATAGCTTCGCCTTGGGCGTGCTTTACTACGTCGGCATCTTTGGCCTGCTGCCATGGTTGTTTTTCCAGATCCGGGGTTTGCTGAGCAGCTGGCGCAATCGCCTGCAACCGCTGTTCATCATCGCCTCGACCTGGCTGGTATTCGGCATCGGGGCAGGCCTGACCGAAGGCGGCGGGATCATCTCTCGGCCCAAGGAACACTGGTTACTGCTGTGGATTCCACTGGCACTGATCGCCGCGCTGAGCATCAACCAGCGAGCCAGGCGCCTGTTGGCGATGCCAGTCAAGACGTTGACCTCGACGGCCCTGCAACAGCTGACCGCCAGCGCTCAGGTGATCGAAGAAGATGGCCTGGGCCCCAAAGTCCTGCGCCTGACCGATGGCAGCTTCCTCAAGCTGTTCCGCCGCCGCCGCTGGTACACCTCGGGCAGCTTCAACCCCTATTCCGAACGTTTTGCCGCCAACAGCGAGCAATTGCGCAACATGGGGATCCCGACCCCACCCATTCTGGATCTGTACCGACTCAATGACGGCAGCAGCGCCGTGCACTATTCGCCACTGCCGGGCAGCACCTTGCGGCAGGTGCTTCAAGGGATTACCGCGCCTGCGGTGCGTCAGGCGCTGGTTGAGCGTTTCGGCAAATTCATGGCGCAGCTGCATGAGCAAGGCGTCTACTTTCGTTCCCTGCACCTGGGGAATGTTCTGGTACTGAACGACGGAGAATTCGGCCTGATCGATCTGGCGGACATGCGCATCTATCCGTCATCGCTGAGCCTGTCCCTGCGCCAGCGCAATCTGCGTCATATGCAGCGTTACACCGAGGATCGGCGCTGGCTGTTCGAGGACCATTTTGACGCGCTACTTCAGGGATACGCCGTGACGGCGTCGAAAGCCGCCGTTGACAATCTGCACCGGCAAGTGCTGGCCGAGGGGCACCCGGCACGGACTCATTGATGTCCGAGACCGCTCATTGCACGGGCGGTCTGGGCCGAAAGGCCGACAAGCGTCTGGCCGAGAGGATCGCTCGCTAAAGCGTGATAATGCACTTGATGTAGCAGCGGGTATCGCCAGCTGCTACATCGAACAGGCAAAGCTGATCAGTCTTTTTCCAGCGGCGAGAAAAACAACCGCCCCAGACCGCGCCAGGTCTTCTTGTTCCAGGCCTTGAACGGTATCTGCGCCAGCAGTTCCCGCGCCAGTTTGTGATCACGATTGGAGGCTTTCAGGAACATCGAGCTGAGGAACCTGTAGCGCACCTCGTCGTACAGCGGATGATCGCTGAACAGCGCGTAGGAGCGCAGGATGTTATCAATCATGAAGCGATGATTCTTGTAAGAGTTGGTAGCGTGCTTGCGATAGCGCGCCATCAGCACATTCAGGCCATCGATGTAGTAACCGGCGCGGGTCACCTTCAACTCGATCAACAAGTCCTCCAGCCGAATGTTCGGATCGAAGCCACCCACCTTGTCCAGCGCTTCGCGTCGGATCATCAGGGTCGGTGCCGGTGGATAAGGCTTGCGCTCCAGAAACATGTCATCGAAATCCAGGCGACGGAATGGCACATCGCGGCGCTGGCGTTTCTCCGGGTACAGATTGCCGTCGGCGTCGATCAGCTCGATGTTGCCGGCGCAGATCCCGACCTCGGGCTTGCCATCCATGTACGCCACCTGAGTGGCGATACGCTCCGCCAGCATGACGTCGTCGGAACCGAACGGCACGATCAGGCTGCCCTTTGAGCGAGCGATGGCGCCGTTCAGTGTGTTCGTCAGCCCTTGGTTCTGCTGAACCCGGAAATCGAAGCCATACTGAGCCTGCAAGGCATTGATCCGCTCGACGCTGTCATCGCTGGAGCCGTCATCGACGACCAGCAATTCGATATTTTTATAGGTCTGGTTGAGGACGCTGAGAATGCTTTCCTCAATATAGCGACCATGGTTGTACGACGCGATGATGACCGTGACGAGGGGTTGCGCGTCGCTCATGGTTGTTCCTTGCGGGCTTGGTTCAAGCCGGAGTCAATCAGGTTCAGGTATTCCTGACGGAACACCTCGATGTCGTGTTGTTCCTGGAGATAACGGTAGGCCTGCTCGCCCTTGGCCTTGAGCTCATCGTCCGACAGCGCAAGGTAGTTATCCAGTGCCGCGACCAGCGTCGGCACATCCGACGGGGTAATCTCCAGGCCGCCTGCGCCCTGAATCAGCGGCACCATGGCCGGCACGTTCGAGGCGATCACCGGCAAGTGTCCGCTCATGCCTTCGAGCAACGCCAGCCCCAGGCCTTCGGCCAGGGAGGGCATGGTCCAGATGTCAAACGCGCGCACATACTGCAAGGCGTTTTCCTTGAAGCCCAACAAGTGCGCGCGGCCGGTCAGCCCCAGGCGTTCGATCTCCGCGGCCAGGCGCGATTCTTCACGCCCCGCACCGATGATTGCCAGTTGGGTATTCGGGTATTTGTCCTTGAGGACGGCAAAGGCCTGCAACAGATAGGTGTGGCCCTTGACCGGCACCAACCGACCCAACGCACCGACCAGGCGCACCGATGGGTCGATGCCCAGCAGCTCACGGGCGCGCTCGCGATTGTGCTGCAAACCTTCAGCCTGTTCGATGTCGATGGCGTTGGTGATCGCGTAGGTGTTCTGGTCGGTAAAGCCGCAGTCACATTCGAGCAGGTACTGTTTGACCGCTGGCGACACACCGACGAAGCGCCAATGGCGATCGATCAGGCGTTGGGTCTGGCGGCGCCGGTAAAACCGGTCGTACTCGCCAAAACCGTGGGAGATGCCAATGCACAGCGGTACTTTCAGCCAGCGATTGAGCGCCAGCATCATGTTCACCGGTTTGAAACGGTTGCAAATCACCACATCGAATTTTTCTTTACGGCAGAACTTGTACAACGCCCACATGGCGCGCAGGCGCATACCCTTGAGGGATTTGTCGGAAAACTCGAAATACACCGAACGGTCGGCGCGGCTCACCGCCTCGCCAGGCCCTGGCTTGCCGCGCAGGAACGCCGCGGTCACCTCATAGCGATCGCTCGGCAGGGCCTTGACGATCTGCTCCGCGAGGTCGGCAAAATCATGGGCTTTGACGTTGTAGTCAGGCTGCAATTGCAGAACCTTTGACCGTTGACTCATAACTCTCCCCGGTGAAAACCAGTCGCATCGATAACCCAGGCCGGTTCGGCGGTGATACGCCTGACCTCGGCCGGATCGGGTGGAGGCAACCGTGACCATTCGTTGCGTTTCCAGCAGACGAAATGAAAATACGGAAACCGGCGATCGCCATCGCGATCGTTGCTCAAACATCCATTGCGCCAATACCAGTGACGCGGAAAGTCATCCGTACCGTCGTGCCACTTGATGCAGCCACCCGGGGTGCTGAACGCCTCGGTGAACTCGCTGCGGCGACGCCACGGATTGAGCTTGCCCACCAGCGAGAACAGAGGCTCGGGGAAGTTCTTGCGCCAGAGGAAGATTCGGCTGAATGCCCCCTCGTCCAGCGCGTGATGCGCCTGGTCGGTAAAGCGTGTCTGCCAGTCCTTGATCTGCATGAACAACTCACGCTTGCGCGCGGTGTTGCGCATCAGGCAGAGATGCCCCGCCACCCGCCGCTCATGGGTGGAGAACAGGTCATAACTGGCCAGCCGAGTCGAGGTGAAATAACTTCGCAGGTCACCATACACCAGATCAATATCGCCGAACGCCCAGAAATCATAGCCCTGCAGGCGGTCGACATGGATATGCCCCAGCGCCGGTTTGATGTCGCAGAGTTTGTAAGGCGCATCAGGCGCGAAGTCGATATTCAGCCGCTGCGACACCAGCGCGCAGTACTCAGTGAAGCTCATGGCCTCGACAGTCACGTTGGGCGGCAGATTCTCGGGCGTACCGCAGTCACTGAACAGCAACCAGTCGATATCAGGGTTGCGCCGGCAACTCTCGAGGAAAAACGGCATCCAGAACGGCCAATGACCGAAATACGGAATCAGGAAAAGAATACGCGGGCATGGATTGATCACAGAAATACTCACTACTGCTTAAATGCGCAGCCATGCTAGGCCGCGTGATACTTCATTTCTGCCTTGCAGATGTTTCGTCATGCTTCAGAACCCAAAACAACTCATGGCGTCTGACCGCCTTGCGAAAGAATTCGTTCTCTCCATAGATGGACGGCACTCTACTAGCCAAGAGCCACTGCAACAACCGCCGCAGGCGCCGTTTGAACGGGAGTGGCGGTTGCAGGTCGTGCATCATGCCCAACGCCATCGCTTTATCACGCTGACGCGGCAAAGAGATTGGCAGGCAGCAGGGCTGCATCGGCGCTACCGAATCGAACGCTGGCGGCAGGGCGATGCCATGACCCGCGTCACCCATCGGCCAACGATCATTGTCGTGCAGGTGATTGGCATAGCCAAGTACGGTGGTCGGCTGCCATTCCAACCCTTTCAATGCTTCAAGAACCGCTTCCTGGGCGCAGATGTGATCGGGGTGCGGATCGAGGGTCGGGTGCGGCAATACGATCACCTCCGGACGCGCCCGCAGCAGCAATTCACGCAGATCGGCCAGTAGATTATTCCAGCTCGGCACGCCGTCGATGTCACCCGGCAGGCCAAATGGATTCAACTGACGGAACAGTCGCGTGTCGCTCAAATCCGCTTCCCGCGAACCCACCGGCGTGGCCGGCGCGGCCTGCATGGCTGTCAGTTGCAGACAAAAATACCCCAACTGCACGCAATGGGCCTCGGGCACCCCGGCCCAGCGCGGCACAGCGATGCTGTCCCAGGCGCGCAAACGGCCCTTGAGGCGAGCCGCCTCGACCTTGTTCAGGCCCAACTGTTGATAATGTTCAGCTTCGATCTCGCCCGCCGTCAGGGTGACGATCCAGGCTTCATCGGCTTGGCTGTACAAACCGTAGGCAGCCAATTCTGCATCGTCGGCGTGGGGCGCAATCACCATCACCCGCTGACGGCGGTAGTCCGGTTGCTCGAACGCCCAGAGCACTGGCTCACCAAACAATCGACAGAAACGCCCGCGCAGACGCAGCTCACCGCGCGACAGAACCTGTGCCTGACCACTGAGATTGAGATAACGCAGGCCGTTGACACCGCGCTCGAAAGTTTGTCGGTCGGGATTGTCGCCACCCGCCAACTCGACCACCGGATCGATAAAGCGCCCCAGCCACGTGCTTTTCACCCGCAGCGCCAACACCAGCGTAGCGTCATCGACCAGCATGACGCCTTCGTCCAGCCGCAGCCGCTCACCGTCCAGATGAATTTTGGGCTGCGGTGTATATGGCGGGAAACTGTATTGATAATCGTCTTTGGGCGAATAGAAAAGATGGTCGGCGAACCATGCCTCATGGGCAATCCAGCCCAGCACTGCAAGCACCAGCGGCAACCACCAGGCCACCAGCACGCCGATGGCGATCAACAGCATCAGAGCAATCAACAGGCCGATACGTTTGTTGCGCCGATGGCGCTTGAGCAGTTGCTGCTTGCGACTCATGGGTTGGCTCATACGGTGAAGACCGGCACAGAGTTGCACCAGCGGTCCTTGTACTCACGGTCGGTCCGACCAAAGGAGAACCGCAGGGGCTTATCCAATGCCCGTGCATGCTCCCAGGCGCTTTGGGTATTAAGGAAACTCAGCACGCTACCGGGGCTGAATTCGCGAGTCTGGGGATCGACACCCCCGTTGACGTACTCGACGCTGATCCACCCCGGCGCCTCAACCCGGTACACCAGTTGAATCGCAATCGGGGCGTCGTTGAGGAAAATCACCGAGCCGATCAGCAACTCGCGCAGCAGTTCGATCACTTCGCCCATGCGCTCGGCGCCGGTCGCCGGGAAACCCCAGCGGCGCTGGAACAGGTCGCAATAGATAGCCGCCAGCTCGCTGCTGGAAAACTCGGTGACCGGCCGTGCCACCCCGCCCGCCTCTTCCAGCAGTCGCAATTCGCGGCGCTGGTTGTAGCGAAACTTCTTCGATAACTCTTCAGGCGTCCGCGCCAGGGCCAGTTGTTCGGCCTGCAACTTCATCCCGGTGAAACGGCCTTCATTCAACGCCGACAAGTAACGCCCGCGATGACGCAGCGGTGCCTGGGCATCAGCGGCGGCCGGCAAGATCAGCTCGGCATTGCCGAGGTCAAACAAGCCCTTTTTACCACTGCGTTTGAGTACGTCCTTGGACAGTGCCAGGTCGCGCCCCCAGGTTGGAATGGCCGCTTTCACTTCGCCGTTCTGTTCCCAGGCCAGATAGCGCACCGGGATGTCGGCCAACTGCGCCAGACGCTCGACCACCAGAGGATGAGTCGCGACGCTGCCGCCAAAACGTTGCCAGGCCTGGGCATAAGTCGAGGCGTCGACCTGCGCCCAGCCTCGTTCACGCCAGCCTTGAAATCGGTTGAGCATCAGCCCCTCGGTGCCAGTTCGGTGACGTGCGGCAAATGCCAGAAAGCATCGCGCACCGCGCGATCGGAGAAGCGCTCACGCAAGCGATCGAACATCAGCTCGGCGCACTGGCGACGTTGCTGATCGTCCATCGCGGCCAAATGTTGCAGCCCTTGAGCCAGACGCTCGGCATCGCCCAGCGGAAACAGAATGCCCACGCCTTCGACCACTTCCCTGGCCCCACCGCACGCGGTAGCGAGCAACGGCACACCGGCGGCCATGGCCTCCAGCAACACCATGCCAAATGGCTCGTGATCGGAACTCAGGGCAAACACATCGAAAGCGCGGAAGTAGCGACGGGCATCGGGTACCTGACCAAGGAACAGCACGCGATCGCCGATACCCAGTTCACGTGCCAGAGCCTTGAGGTCCTGTTCGAGCCGACCGCTGCCAAGGATCACCAACTGACTGTTGGCCGGTAACCCCGGCAATGCCGCTGCAAAACCGTGTAGCAGCGTGGCCTGGTCCTTGTCCGGATGCAGGCGCCCGACGTTGCCGACAATCCAGGCATCCATCGACAGACCGAGGGTTTCCCGGGCCTCGCGGACCGACACCTGACTGGTCTGCAGCGCAGGTATATCAATATGGTTATAGAGCGTCTGAATCCGCTCGACTGGCCACTTCGGCAAGCAACGACGCATGTCGTCACGCACCGCATCGGAGACCCCGAGCAGGCTCAGGCGCTTGCGGAAAATATGCGCGAACAGTTTGCGGGTGCTGCGCTGGTAATCGCCAAATGCGTGATGCACGCCAATGACCGGCAATGAAGTGCCGAGCAAGGCGATGTAGATCGGCTTGAAACGGTGAGCAATACAGAAACTGAAATTGCGCGACGCGGCGATCTTGCGCAGATCGCCGATGGCGCCCAGCTTCAGGCCACGAATGGCCTTGGAGCTGTACTCCATGAACAGCACTTCGTCGGACGCGCAACTCGCGGCGACTTCGGCATCGGCAGCCCCGGTCAGAAACACCGTGGTCACGCGATAACCGGTCCCCGCGAACAGGTTGGCGTACTGCCGGGCGCAGTCCAGAAACGGCCCGTCATAGCCGTGGCAGAACTGCAACACATGGCGTTCAGCCGAGCGTGTCATAAGCGTCCGCGCCTTCTTTGACCACCAGAATATCTTCCATGATCAGGTATTGCAGGTCGGAACCGAAGAACATGTTCAAGGCGTCGGTCGGCGAGCAGATCATCGGCTCGCCACGACGGTTGAGCGAAGTGTTCAGTGACACGCCGTTGCCGGTCAGTACTTCCAGCGCCTTCATCATGTCGTAGTAGCGCGGGTTGTATTCGCGCTTGAGCACCTGGGCGCGGGAGGTGCCGTCTTCGTGGACAACTTCCGGCACACGGGTTTTCCACTCTTCCGCCACTTCGAAGGTGAAGGTCATGAACGGCGCCGGGTGATCGATCTTGATCATTTGTGGCGCAACGGTGTCGAGCATCGACGGGCAGAAAGGCCTCCAGCGCTCGCGGAACTTGATCTGGTGGTTGATCCGGTCAGCCACACCGACGGCGCTCGGGCAACCGATGATCGAACGACCGCCCAAGGCGCGCGGACCGAACTCCATGCGGCCCTGGAACCAGGCCACCGGGTTGCCGTCGACCATGATTTTGGCGATGTTTTCCGGCATGTTCTCAAGCTTGCGCCACGCAGGCTTGCTCGGGTGACGGGCACAGGCCGCGAGCACGTCTTCGTTGCTGTAGGACGGGCCGAGGTAGACGTGTTCCATCTTCTCGACCGGTACACCACGGGCGTGAGACACGTAAGCTGCCGCGCCAACCGCGGTGCCGGCATCGCCGGACGCCGGCTGAACGAACAGCTCTTTGACGTCGTCGCGGGCGATGATTTTCTGGTTGAGCTTGACGTTCAACGCACAGCCACCGGCGTAGGCCAGTTTGCCGGTTTCCTTGAGCACGTCGCCCAGGTAGTAGTCGATCATCTGCAGCGAAATTTTTTCGAACAGCGCTTGAATGCTGGCGGCATAGTGGATGTAAGGCTCGTCGGCGATGTCGCCTTCGCGCTTGGGACCCAGCCACTCGATCAGCTTCGGCGAGAAGTAGTAACCCTTGCCCTTCTCTTTGTAGCGACGCAGGCCGATGACGTTGGCGTAGTCGGTGTTGATCACCAGCTCGCCGTTTTCGAACGAAGCCAGGCGCGAGAAATCGTATTTGCTGGCGTCGCCGTACGGCGCCATGCCCATGACCTTGAACTCACCGTCGAGCATATCGAAACCGAGGAACTCGGTGATCGCGCCGTAAAGGCCGCCGAGGGAGTCCGGATCGAAGAATTCCTTGATCTTGTGGATCTTGCCGTTTTCGCCATAACCAAAGAAGGTCGTGGCGTACTCGCCCTTGCCGTCGATGCCCAGGATCGCGGTTTTCTCTTTGAAACCGGAACAGTGATAAGCGCTGGAGGCGTGGGCCAGGTGGTGCTCGACCGGCTCGATCTTGATCTTCTTCGGATCAAAACCCAGTTGCTCCAGGCACCAGACGATCTTGTTGCGATAGCGCTTGTAGCGACGGTTGCCCATCAGGATCGCGTCGAGTGCACGGTCCGGGGCGTACCAGTAACGCTTGGCGTACTGCCAGCGTGCCTTGCCGAACAGGCTGATCGGCGCGAATGGAATCGCCACCACGTCAACATCGGACGGCTTGATGCCAGCCTGCTCGAGGCAGAACTTCGCCGATTCGTAAGGCATGCGGTTCTTTGCATGTTTATCGCGCACGAAGCGCTCTTCTTCAGCCGCCGCGACCAGCTTGCCGTCGATATACAAGGCTGCGGAAGGATCATGGCTAAGGGCGCCGGACAGGCCAAGAATCGTCAATGCCACAGGGGTCTAGCCTCTTTAGTCTGCATGCAGGCGCAACGCGCCTCAAAAATTAATGTGCCCTCGCAAGCGGCGAGAGACAGCTAAAGGGCGAGATTATAGCGTAAACATGACGGGAATGAGCCTGCCCTTATCAGCGCCGTGAGGATGACGTCGAGCTCACGCGTTCACCGTCGCTCATCCGGGACCTGTGCGCCAGTGAATCCTGATATTGCCGCATCGCGAGCAGGCTCGCTCCCACACTGGATCTGTGTCGCACACATATTTGTGTACGACCGAGAACTACGGTGGGAGCGAGCCTGCTCGCGATGGGATTCAGGCAGCGCTGGAAATGTCTTTAGGCAACCGCTGATCAATGACTTGATACAGCGCACTACTCTCAGGCCAATTGCGCATGAATCGCGCCCGATCCCGAGCATACGCCGGAGCAAAGCTGCTCACCGAGCCATGCTGACACATCGAATCCAGATCGATCAGCGCCCAGCGATCCTGCTGCCAGAACAGGTTATGACCCTTGAAATCGCCATGGCTGATCCGCTCGCGAATCAGCTCGGCGAACAGGTGATCCAGTGCCTGCAACTCAGCCTCTGGCGCGTTGCCGATTTCAACGTATGGCGCGAAGCGCTCGATGATGTCCGGCCCCGGCAAGTACTCGGTCACCAGATACGCCCGGCTGCGCAGCCAGAGAAAACGCTTCTCCAGTAACGCCAATGGCTTGGGTGTGGCGATGCCCAGGAACGCCAGGCGATTACCTTCGCGCCATGAGTGCCAGGCACGGCTCGGGCGCCAGAAACGCTTGAGCCAGTGGGCAAAGCCCTTGATGTTGTAGCGCTTGATCACCAGGGTGCGACCGGCCACATCAACCTTGCCGACGCTCGCCGCACCGCCGGTCTTGTACAGATGCCCCTGATCGAGCAAGGCATCGGCCTGTTCCAGCACCGGCAGCATTGCAGCCTCTTCTTCACGGCGAATCGCCCGCAAGCCGAACGCGCCGCGCTGCACGCTGAACAGCGTGCATTCGCGGCCGACCTTGATCAGAAAGTCCTTCAAGCGCCAGCGACGGACCTTGTCGATCTGCTTCTGCAACGCCTCCATGGGCAAGGCGTGCTCGCCGTTGCTCAACAGGTAATACACCAGCAACTCTTCGATGAAAGGTTCCAGCGATGCGGGCAACTGGGCGAAAAACACCCCAAGGTTTTCCAAGACTTTCTGCTGTGACAGTGGCTTGCCAGCCGTCTCGGCACAGATCCCGGCGCCATCGATCAAATACAATTGACCACCATGGCGCAGCAGGTTGTCCAGATGCAGATCTTCCTGCCACAGGCCTTTGCTGTGCAGCTGCCCAATGGCACCTAACGCCTCGGCCAGCACCGCGGATTGCTCATCCGCCAACACAGGCAAGTGTTCGACCTGTTTCCAGGCGTCCCCCAGGCTCTCGGCGCCCTCAAGGAAATCGAACAACAGCCAGCCACCTTCGCCGTCCTTCAGGCCATCAGCCAATAGCAACGGCGTGGTCAGCCCCTGAGCGGCGAGCAAACGCACACCATCCAGTTCACGCTGAAAGTGCCGCGCCGCTTTGCCGCCGACCAGCAGCTTGGCCAGCACCGGCCGTCCGCGCCAGACGCCGGCGCCTACATAACGCTGCCCCGGCAATACCCGCAGCAGGCTTAGCAGTTGCAACTCGGCAGGCCCCGCGGCATCGGCCAGTGAAATGTTCAGCGGCAGGCCAGGGCTGCGGCCGGCGTTTTTCAGTTCGGACAAACGCATCAGCGCGTCTCCTTAAGACTGCGCCGCGCAGTCAGGCGCGATACCCAACGGCCCACCCGCGAACTGTTCGATGGCTGCTCCAGATAAACCGCCAGCAGCTCGTGCAACTGACTTTCTCGCCATTCCGGCGCCCGACGCAGCAGCGGCTCCAGGTCCCTGACCCGATCACGCCGGCCGAACAGCATCGGACGGGTTTTTTCCAGGTCGATCAACCGAGCCCGATAACCGTCACCCGTGGCCTGGAGAAAAATATGTTTGGGGTAAAAGCAACCGTGGACCTGACGCACACCGTGCAGGCGCAGCGCCAGTTGTCCGCAGGCCTTGAGAATCGCCGATTGCTGCGCCGCGCTCAGGTCCGACCAGCGCTGCAACAGCGAATCCAGGTCATCCCAACCATCCAGTGCACGGGTCAGCAGAATCGCCCGGACTTCGCCTTCGACCTTGCGTTCACCGAAGAACGCAGCCTGCAGCGCCGGAATACCCAGTTTCCGATAACGACGGATGTTGCGAAACTCCCGGGCAAAACTCGGCTCGCCCAAGGGCGAATGCAAGGTACGCGTCAGGTAGTTGCTTTGACGTTTGAGGTAATAACCACGACCTTCCAGATCCAGTCGAAACACACTGCTCCAACCACCCCGACCGGTGTTGGGTTCGTCCACCGCTTTGAGCTGTTTTGCCCAGAGTGTGTCGAAGGTGCCGAGGCCATGACGCTCAAGCAGCGCACGGTCTTCAGCAGCCAAAAAATCAATCATTCGCGACCCTCGAAAAATCTCACTACGTGCCGGATCCGTTTCTTGTCGGCGGCATTGAGCCGAGTGCATTGACGGTATTGCAGATAGAAACGCAAACGCTGGGTGGCCGACAGGTGATACTTGGCGACCTTGTCGAGACAGGCCAGGTCTTTGGTGATCCGGTATTTGAGCCAGAAGCCGCGCCAAAAATCACCGTTGGGGCAGTCGATCAGAAACAACCGGGCCTCATCGTCGATCAGCAGATTGCGCCACTTCAAATCGTTATGGGTGAAGCGATGGTCGTGCATGGTCCGGGTATAACCCGCCAGTTGTCGACTGACGCTGTCGACCCAGGCACGGTCCGCCAGTTTCGGGTCATGCCGATTAGCCAGGACCGACAAGTCTTCAGTGTGCGGCAGTTCGCGCGTGATCATCGCCCCACGGTTGTACGCGGCGCCGCGCCGCTCCAATCCCCAGGCCACCACTTCGGCGGTGGGAATGCCCCACTTGGCGAAACGCTTGAGATTCTGCCACTCGGCTTTTACCCGAGGCTTGCCCAAATAGCGGCGCAGGCCTTTACCGGCGCCAACGTAGCGTTTGACGTAATAGTTGACGCCATTGCGCTGGACGCGAATGACCTCGGACAGTGGATCCTGGGTCAGTTGCTCGCCCTTGAGGGCAAATACCGCCTCAAGACTGCCGAAGTCTTCTGCCAGATCGCTGTAAGCCGGCTCCAGTCTCCAACCCGACATCAGAGCGCATCCCCGTATCGCTGCTTACGCTCGTAGAGCTTGTTGGCCTTGCCTTCGAGCCACGCCAGCAACCCTGCTTCTTCAGCCAGAATCTGGCGCAGGGGCTGCTGGAAGTAACCCTTGAGGAAACGCAGCTTGTCGCGACGCGTCAGGCCAATGTCGAGCGCAGAAAAATACAGCGCCGCCAGGTCCTTGTTGCGCCAGCGTTGGGTGATCGTCGGGCGGGTCTGGGCGCGGTGCAGGTCGATCACCGAGAGCTTGAAGTCATCGGCTGTCACCGGCTTGTCGGTGTGCAGCAGAAAGTGGCAGATGTAGCAGTCGCGGTGGTTGACCCCGGCGCGGTGCATCATGCCGGTCATGCGCGCGACTTCGGCGATCAAGGCGCGCTTGAGTGTTGGCTCGGGCGGCTGCTTGATCCAATTGATACTGAAATCTTCGAGGCTGACGGTGGGCGCCAGCTCTTCAGTGACGATGAATGAATGCTGGTCTGCCGGGTTGCTGCCCTTTTCACCGTAAGCGACGGCGGTCATGGTCGGCACGCCGACTTCTTGCAGGCGTTGAATGGCCTTCCACTCCTGACCCGCGCCAAGCACCGGCAGCTTGGCGGTCAGCAGGTTCTTGAAGATCTCGCCCCAACCGATGCCACGGTGGATCTTCACGAAGAAACCGTGGCCGTCCACCTCAGTACGCAGTGTCCGGCGCGCTTCAAGCTCGCGGTACACCTCGCCCTTGAGGCCCTCGACTTCGGCGAACGGGTCGCGTCCGGCCCAGAGGCTCTTGAACGGTTCAGCCAGCATCAACTTCATTAAGCGTGCTCCGCCAGAATCACATCGGCCGCGTGCTGCGGCATGCTGTAGAGGTCGGCCGTCTCGGCGAAAGCCAGACCGTTGCGGCTCCAGGCCGCCCGTGCATTTGCGTCGTTCAACATGCCGGTCAGGTACTGCGTCAGTTGCGCCTGATCGAAGGGTTCATCCAGCACCAGACCGGCGTCGGCCTCGGCGATGTAATGGGCGTACCCGCACACCGCGCTCACCAACACCGGCAAACCGGCCACCAGGGCTTCAAGCAATACCGTCCCGGTGTTTTCGTTGTACGCCGGGTGGATCAACAGATCGGCACCGAGCAGGAAACGCGGGATATCGCTGCGCCCCTTGAGGAACTGCACGTTGTCGCCGAGCCCCAATGTGGCGCTCTGCAACTGGAATACTTTGGGGTCGTCCTGGCCAATTACAAATAAGCGGGTGCGTTTTTTCAGCTCGGCGGGCAGCGCAGCCAGCGCCTTGAGGCTGCGGTCCACGCCTTTGGTCTTGAACCCGGAACCGATCTGCACCAGTAGCAGCTCATCGTCCTTCAGGTTGAATTCGGCGCGGAACCCGGCGCGAATTTCATCCGCGCTCGCTGGCCGACGACGGTCCTGGGCGATGCCCGGTGGCAGCAGATGAAAGCGTGCAAGCGGTGTGTCGTAGTGCTTGATGAACAGCGGCTGCTGGACTTCGGAAATCATCAGCACTTCGGTTTTGGCGTCCTTGGCGAACACCGCGCGCTCGTACTCGGCGAAGTGCCGGTAGCGGCCCCAACGACGGTACAGCGAGTTGCGCAGGTTCTGCGCCTTGTCTTCGAAGCAGCCATCGGCGGCGTAGTAAACGTCCAGGCCCGGCATTTTGTTGAAGCCGATCAGGCGATCCACCGGGCGCCGGGCCAGATCGGCCTCCATCCACTCGGTGAGTTTTTCGTTGCGCCGATGATTGAAGAACGCCTTGACCGGTGCCACCAGCACTTCGAAACCCGGTGGAACATCGCCTTCCCAGATCAGCGTGTAGACGCGAATCTGATGGCCGCGCTGCTGACATTCCAGGGCGATGCGCATGAAATCGCGCTGCAAACCGCCAAAGGGAAAGTACTTGTACAGGACAAATGCCAATTGCATCAGCGCAGCTCCTCAGCCAGTAACAACGTGCTCAGTCGGCTCGCGACACGCTCGGGATTCAGACGCGTGAAGCACAGGGGCCACTCGCGTTTCAGGTCGAACCGACGAGCATCGTCGGCCGTCGGTTGATAGGTACATTTCTTTTGCAGGCACGGCGCGCAGGGAAAGTCGCTGGCCATGTGAATCTGCGACTTGCCATACGCGCCGGTCAGGCCCGGGTTGGTCGGGCCGAACAGCGACAGGGTCGGCACGTCCAGCGCTGCGGCCAGATGACCGAGACCGGTGTCCACCGCCACGCAGGCTTGCGCCCCGGCCAGGACTTTGCCGACACCCGCCAGGTTCAGCTTGGGCAGCACTTCGACGTGTTTCATGTCTTTGGCGATGCGCTCGGCGCGGGCCTTTTCGGTTGGGTTGCCCCACGGCAGTTTTACCGCCACACCGAGGTACCCCACCCGTTCGGCCAGCTCGCGCCAATAGGCTTCGGGCCAGTGCTTGGTGTCCCAGGTGGTGCCATGGAGAAACACCACGTACGGATTCTTGCGCGGCAACTCCACCAACCGCTCGACATTCAGGCCATAGTCGCCCAACCCTTTAGGCAAGTCGTAACCCAGTGCGACCGCGAACAACTGACGCACTCGCTCTACCGCGTGTTGCCCACGGGCCACGGCCAGACGCCGGGAATAGAAGCGCGCGGCGATCGGTTCGCGGGCCGAGTTCTTGTCCAGCCCGGCCACCGGGGCTTTGGCATAGCGAGTCAACAACGCGCTTTTCAGCAGGCCTTGAGCATCGATCACCAAGTCATACTTTGTCGCGCGCACGCTTTGCTTGAAGCGTTTCCACTCGCCACTCTTGATGGTCTGCCAGATGTTCTTGCGCCAGCGACGGATCGCCACCGGAATCACCTTGCCCACGGCCGGGTGCCAGGTCGGGATTTCGGCGAAGCCTTCTTCCACTACCCAGTCGAATTTGATGCCGGGGATCGCCCGCGCCGCATCGGTCAATGCGGGCAACGCGTGAATCACGTCGCCCAGCGAAGAAGTCTTGATCAACAGTACCCGCAAACTATTTGACCTCGACCACAGTGCCCAGCAACCGCTGCAAGGCTTCGTTCACCGCTTTCGGCATAAGCTGGCGCAAGCAATTGTAATGACCGAAACGGCAGGTGCGATCGAAGCAAGGGCTGCATTCGATGCCCAGACGCACGATCTCGACGTGCTCGGCCAGCGGTGGCGTGAAGCCCGGCGACGTCGAGCCGTACACCGCCACCAATGGGCGGTTCAGCGCGGCGGCCACGTGCATCAGGCCGGAGTCGTTGGAGACCACCGCATCGGCGCAGGACAGCAGATCGATGGCCTCGGCCAGGGAAGTGCCGCCGCTGAGGTTCACCGACTCTTCACGCAGCCCCGGAATCAGCCGCGCACGGATGTCTTCACCCACCGCGTGATCATTTTTTGAGCCGAACAGCCAGACCTGCCAGCCTTCACGGATCCTTGCTTCAGCAACTTTGGCGTAATGCTCGGATGGCCAGCGCTTGGACTCGCCGAACTCAGCGCCGGGGCACAGCGCCAACACCGGACGATCGAGGGCCAGACCGAATTTGGCCAGGGCGGCATCGCGGGTCACCGGGTCGATCTGCAGGCTCGGCCGTGGATACGGCTTCGGCAGCTCGGCGCCGGGCTCAAAGGCCAGGGCCATGAAGCGCTCGATCATCAGCGGGTAACGCTCTTTGTCGAGCGTACGCACGTCATTGAGCAAACCGTAGCGGAACTCGCCGCGCCAGCCGGTGCGTTTCGGGATACCGGCAAAAAACGGTACCAGTGCCGACTTCAGCGAATTGGGCAGCAGGATGGCCTGGTCGTACTGACCGGTCAGGGATTTACCGATGCGCCGACGCGTCGCCAGCCCCAGCACGCCATGGCCGAGCGGGAAGCTCAAGGCCTGGCGCACTTCGGGCATGCGCTCGAGAATCGGCCGGCTCCACTCGGGGGCCAGCACGTCGATTTCGCACTGCGGGTGGCGCTGTTTGAGACACTGAAAAAGTGTCTGAGCCATCACCATGTCACCGACCCAACTGGGCCCAACGATCAGAATTTTCATGTGGTTTCCAAAAACGAGCCGGGGAGGCATACGCCTCCCCGCCTCGAGAATCACTGTGGAAGTCTGTTTGCCCGCGATGGGATCATCACCTTCAACATGACTGTCGATTGTCACTCCGCTATCGCGAGCAAGCTCGCTCCCACATTGGGTATTGGTGCACATCCAGTGCGGTGCAGCTTAGCTCTTTGCCGGCTGCCTTCACTCCAAAAACACTGCAACTTTACTGTGGGAGCGAGCCTGCTCGCGATGGCGGCCTGACAGTCATCATAAATGTTGAATGTGACGGCCTCATCGCGAGCAGGCTCGCTCCCACAGGAGTATCAGGTGTTGCAAATATCTCGTTTCAGCTTAACCCCAGCTCGCGCCAGATCCGCATGACTTGCCGTCGTTCATCCACGAACTGGTCGCCCGGTATCACCCCGGCGTCCTTCTGCAAGGCCTCCCGGTGAGCGGCGGAACGATAGGCCTTATAGGCCTCACGCAACAGGCTGGCGTCTTCGGCAGGCATCAGCCCTTCCTCCTCCAGCCCTTCCAGAATGCGGATATTGTCGGTATAGCGCAGCAATGACGGATGCGCCTCGGACCACGCCAGAGCCGCGTATTGCACCATAAATTCAATATCGACGATACCTCCGGCGTCCTGCTTGAGATCGAACGGCGCCGTGGCCTCGAAGGCATTTGCCGCCGTACCCGCCGCAGTGCTCTTGGTGCCGAGGTTATCGCGCATCTTGGCGCGCATCTCACTGACCTCCTGACGCAAGGTCGGCAGGTCTCGCGGTTTAGCCAATACCGTCGCGCGAACTTTCTCGAACGCCTGACCGACATCCGCACTGCCCACCAGCACCCGCGCCCGCACCAGTGCCTGATGTTCCCAGGTCCAGGCTTCGTTTTCCTGATACCGGGCAAACGCCCCCAGGGAACTCACCAACAGACCGGACGCACCGGACGGCCGCAGGCGCATGTCCACTTCATACAGCTGACCGGAGTTGGTCTGGGCCGTCAGCAAGTGAATGATTCGCTGGCCAAGCCGGGTAAAGAACTGCGCGCCGTCGATGGGTTTCGGGCCGTCGGTTTCCGCCTGCGGATCCGCGTCATGGATGAACACCAGATCCAGGTCCGAACTATGTCCCAGCTCCAGACCGCCGACTTTCCCATAACCGACAATGATGAAACCAGGGTCGCACAAGGAGCCATCGATGCGCAGCGGCGCTCCGTATTTCGCCACCGTCTGGCGCCAGGCCAGGGCCAGCACTTGCTCGAGGATCGCCTCGGCAAGCCAGGTCAGGTAATCACTGACCTTCATCAACGGCAGGCTGCCGGCGATTTCCGACGCGGCGACGCGCAAGCGGTGCGCCAGTTTGAAATGTCGCAGGGCTTCCATTTGTTGCTCGAGGTCGTCTTCGGGAATCCGCGTCAGACGCTCGCGCAACTCGGCCGCCAGTTCCGGCGCCAGCGGCGGCTTGAACAACCGGCCTTCGTTGAGCAATTCGTCGAGCAGCAACGGGAAGCGCGTGATTTGTTCGGCAATCCACGGGCTCGCGGCGCACAGGGTCAGCAAGCGGCGCAGGGCGCCGGGGTTCTCGGTCAACAACACCAGGTAAGCAGAACGACGCGCCACGGCTTCCACCAGCGGTAGTACCCGTTCCAGCACCAGGTCTGGGCTGGCGTGTTCCACGGCCTGAGCCAGCAAGCGTGGAATAAAGGCATCGAGGCGCTCACGCCCCAGTCGCTGCATGGCGCGCAATTGCGGGCTGCCGCGCAGGCTGGCCAAGGCTTTCAGAGCTTTGGCAGCATCAGCGAACCCACCCTCTTCCAATTGACGACAGGCGGCGTCCTCGTCCTGCGCCTCTTCCCACAACGGCAGCCATTCCCCGCCGACCACCACTTCGCTCTCGGCGCCGTCCTCTTCGTCGGGATCGGCGATCACCTGAGCAAAGTGCCACGCCACCCGGCCACGCCAGTACATCAGCTGCTCGTGGAACGCCGTCCAGTTGGCAAAACCGAGCATAAAAGCAATGCGCGCCTGATCCTGCGGGCCATCCGGCAGCATCTGGGTCTGGCGGTCGGCAATCGCCTGGATCGCGTGCTCGGTGTAACGCAAGAATTCGTAGGCTTCACGCAACTCGCTGACCACTGCCGCCGGCAGGTAACCCTGGCCTTCGAGGGTGCTCAGTACTTTTAATAGAGGACGTTGCTGCAGGCTCAGGTCGCGACCACCGTGAATCAGCTGGAAAGCCTGGGCGATAAACTCGACTTCACGGATGCCACCGGAACCGAGCTTGATGTTGTCGGCCATACCCTTGCGCCGGACTTCCTGCTGAATCAGCTGCTTCATGGTGCGCAGCGCTTCGATGGCCGAGAAGTCCAGGTAACGCCGGTAAACGAACGGGCGCAGCATTTCTTGCAGTTGCGCCCCCGCCACTTGATCGCCGGCCACCACGCGCGACTTGATCATCGCGTAGCGTTCCCAGTCACGACCCTGATCCTGGTAATACTGCTCCAGCGCGTTGAAGCTCAGCACCAGCGCACCGGACGAACCGTAAGGCCGCAAGCGCATGTCGACGCGGAACACAAAACCGTCGACGGTCATCGGGTCCAGGGCCTTGATCAGACGCTGGCCGAGGCGAATGAAAAACTCCTGGTTATCCAGCGACCGCTTCACGCCGACGGTTTCACCGCCCTCGGGGTAGGCGAAGATCAAGTCGATGTCCGACGACAGATTCAGCTCCACCGCGCCGAGCTTGCCCATGCCGAGAATGACCATCTGCTGCGGCTCGCCGCTGCGGCGCCCGGTGGGCGTGCCGAACTGCTGGCAATGGCGCTGATACAACCACTGATAGGCCTGATCGATGCTGGCATCGGCCATGTCCGAGAGGTCACGACAGGTCTGGATCAGATCGGCCTGGCGGGTCAGGTCACGCCAGATGATCCGCACTTGCTGGCGTGCGCGCTGGCGACGCAGGGCGCGACCCAGTTGATCGTCGGTTTCGGCTGCGCTCACCGCCGTTGCAATCTGTGCGCACAACTCGCCCGGCGCAAAGGCGCGGTCCAGTTCGCCGGACTGCACCAGCTCAAGCAACATCAAAGGGTCACGCAGGCTCTGTTCAATGACAAAGTCACTGGCAGCGCTGACGCGGGCAAATTGCGCCCAGCGCTCAGGCGTCCAGGTGGACAGGCCATGATCATCGGGAAGAACACCGACGGTCGTGCGGAACGACTGCTCGGCACGGGTGACAAACGGCAGGAGTACGCCGGGCAGTTCGGCAAGCGAAGGGAGGCTCATGGTCTATCCTTGATCGGCGCGCGAAGGGCTGCATGTAGTGATTCGTGGAAATACGCTACGTGACCGACCGTCGAACAAAGGTTAGAAATAGCTGAAATTTGTTTATTTTTAGCAGCGACCATCCAGTCTTCACCTTTTTTGGTTGGCAAAAGAACAACCTTAACGATTATTCTCACAACGCAGCCGGAGGCCACAAGCCAATCTTCTGTAGTTTTACTACTCGTCTATACATTCGAAAGGCTGAAATGCCCGATGATTTGTAGTAAAACTACACGCCGCCGGAACAACCTCTCGGCAATCCAAGAATTTATATCGTCTGCCCACAAGGCCAGTCGCAAACTCAGGCAACCGATTCTGGAAGCCTTTCCGCCCTGGAGCAAGCCATGCAAGACCTCGATCCCGTCGAAACCCAGGAATGGCTGGACGCCCTGGAATCGGTTCTCGACAAAGAAGGCGAAGACCGCGCTCACTATCTGATGACCCGTATGGGCGAACTTGCGACCCGCAGCGGCTCGCAACTTCCTTACGCCATCACCACGCCGTACCGCAACACGATTCCCGTTACCCACGAAGCACGCATGCCTGGCGACCTGTTCATGGAACGCCGCATTCGCTCGCTGGTACGCTGGAACGCGATGGCCATGGTTATGCGCACGAACCTGAAAGATTCTGACCTGGGCGGTCACATCTCCAGCTTCGCCTCCAGCGCAACCCTGTATGACATTGGCTTCAACTATTTCTTCCAGGCCCCGACCGACGAACACGGCGGCGACCTGATCTACTTCCAGGGCCACACCTCGCCAGGCGTTTACGCCCGCGCATTCATGGAAGGCCGCATCACCGAAGACCAGATGAACAACTTCCGCCAGGAAGTGGACGGTCAGGGCCTGTCGTCCTACCCGCACCCATGGCTGATGCCTGATTTCTGGCAGTTCCCGACGGTATCCATGGGTCTGGGCCCGATCCAGGCGATCTACCAGGCACGTTTCATGAAGTACCTGGAAGCCCGTGGCTTCATCCCTGAAGGCAAGCAAAAAGTCTGGTGTTTCCTGGGCGACGGCGAGTGCGACGAGCCGGAATCCCTGGGTGCCATCTCGCTGGCTGGCCGCGAGAAGCTGGACAACCTGATCTTCGTCATTAACTGCAACCTGCAGCGCCTTGATGGCCCGGTTCGCGGCAACGGCAAGATCATCCAGGAACTCGAAGGCGTGTTCCGCGGCGCTCAGTGGAACGTGACCAAAGTCATCTGGGGCCGTTTCTGGGACCCACTGTTGGCCAAAGACGTCGACGGTATCCTGCAACGCCGCATGGACGAAGTCATCGACGGCGAGTACCAGAACTACAAAGCCAAAGACGGCGCGTTCGTGCGTGAACATTTCTTCAACTCGCCAGAACTCAAGGCGATGGTTGCAGACTTGTCCGACGACGAGATCTGGAAACTCAACCGTGGCGGCCACGACCCGTACAAGGTCTACGCGGCGTACCACGAAGCGGTCAACCACAAAGAACAACCGACCGTCATCCTGGCCAAAACCATCAAAGGTTATGGCACCGGCGCCGGCGAAGCGAAGAACACTGCGCACAACACCAAGAAAGTTGATGTTGAAAGCCTGAAGCTGTTCCGCGATCGCTTTGACATTCCAGTCAAAGACGAAGAGCTGGAAAACCTGCCGTTCTTCAAACCGGAACCCAACAGCGCCGAAGCCCGTTACCTGAGCGAGCGCCGCACTGCACTGGGCGGTTTCGTGCCACAGCGTCGCGCGCAGAGCTTCAGCGTGCCGACTCCGTCCCTCGATACCCTCAAGGCCATTCTTGATGGTTCGGGCGACCGTGAAATTTCCACCACCATGGCCTTCGTGCGGATCCTCGCTCAATTGGTCAAGGACAAGGACATCGGCCCGCGCATCGTTCCGATCATCCCGGACGAAGCCCGTACCTTCGGTATGGAAGGCATGTTCCGTCAGTTGGGCATCTACTCGTCCGTCGGCCAGCTCTACGAGCCAGTCGATAAAGACCAGGTGATGTTCTACAAAGAAGACAAGAAGGGCCAGATCCTCGAAGAAGGCATCAACGAAGCAGGCGCCATGAGCTCCTTCATCGCTGCCGGTACTTCGTACTCCAGCCACAACCAGCCAATGCTGCCGTTCTACATCTTCTACTCGATGTTCGGCTTCCAGCGTATCGGCGACCTGGCCTGGGCCGCTGGCGACAGCCGTACCCGTGGCTTCCTGATCGGCGGCACCGCCGGCCGGACCACGCTGAACGGCGAAGGCCTGCAACACGAAGACGGTCACAGCCATATCCTGGCTGCCACCATCCCGAACTGCCGCACCTTTGATCCAACCTACGGCTATGAGCTGGCGGTGATCATTCAGGACGGCATGAAGAAAATGACCGAAGAGCAACAGGACGTTTTCTACTACATCACCGTGATGAACGAGTCCTACCAGCAGCCGGCCATGCCTAAAGGTGTCGAGGAAGGCATCATCAAGGGCATGTACCTGCTCGAGGAAGACACCCGCGAAGCGGCGCACCACGTTCAGCTGATGGGCTCCGGCACCATCCTGCGTGAAGTCCGTGAAGCGGCGAAGATCCTGCGTGAAGAGTTCAACGTCGGCGCTGACGTGTGGAGCGTTACCAGCTTCAACGAACTGCGTCGCGATGGCCTGGCCGTCGAGCGCAGCAACCGTCTGCACCCGGGCCAGAAGCCTAAACTGAGCTACGTCGAAGAGTGCCTGAACGGCCGTAAAGGTCCGGTCATCGCTTCTACCGACTACATGAAGCTGTTCGCTGAGCAAATTCGTCAGTGGGTCCCGTCCAAGGAATTCAAAGTCCTGGGCACCGATGGTTTCGGCCGCAGTGACAGCCGCAAGAAGCTGCGTCACTTCTTCGAAGTCGATCGTCATTTCGTGGTGTTGGCAGCCCTGGAAGCTTTGGCTGACCGTGGTGATATCGAACCTAAAGTGGTGGCTGAAGCCATCGCCAAGTTCGGCATCAACCCGGAAAAACGCAACCCACTGGACTGCTGAGGAGACACTCTGTGAGCGAACTCATTCGCGTACCTGACATCGGCAGCGGTGAAGGTGAAGTAATTGAACTGTTTGTGAAGGTCGGCGACCGTATCGAAGCCGACCAGAGCATCCTGACACTTGAGTCGGACAAGGCGAGCATGGAAGTGCCTGCGCCGAAGGCCGGTATCATCAAGAGCCTGAAAGTGAAGCTGGGCGATCGCCTGAAAGAAGGCGACGAACTGCTGGAGCTGGAAGTCGAAGGTGCCGCTGCTGCGGCCCCGGCCCCTGCGGCTGCCGCTGCGCCGGCTGCCAAGGCTGCATCTGCACCTGCCGCCGCGAAAGCGCCGGCTGCTCCAGCCGCAGCGCCTGCTGCAGCTGCCAGCGTTCAGCAAGTGCACGTGCCGGACATCGGTTCGGCAGGCAAGGCCCAGATCATCGAGATCCAGGTCAAGGTCGGCGACACCGTCGCGGCTGATCAGTCGCTGATCACCCTGGAATCCGACAAGGCGAGCATGGAAATCCCGTCGCCTGCCGCTGGCGTAGTCAAGGCCATCAGCGTCAAGCTCAACGACGAAGTCGGCACCGGCGACCTGATTCTGGACCTGGAAGTGGCGGGTGCTGCGGCGTCTGTTGCTGCCGCTCCGGCTCAGGCTGCTGCTCCGGCTGCGGCCGCTGCGCCTGCTCCGGCAGCCGCTCCAGCTGCACCGGTTGCCGACAGCATTCAGGACATCCACGTTCCGGACATCGGTTCGGCCGGCAAGGCCAAGATCATCGAAGTGTTGGTCAAGGCTGGCGACAGCGTTGAAGCCGACCAGTCGCTGATCACCCTGGAATCCGACAAGGCGAGCATGGAAATTCCATCGCCTGCCGCTGGCGTGGTGGAAAGCGTTTCCATCAAGCTGGATGACGAAGTCGGTACCGGCGACCTGATCCTGAAGCTGAAAGTCAAAGGCGCGGCACCTGCTGCGGCTCCGGCTCCAGCCGCTGCTGCACCTAGTGCTCCTGCCCCTGCCGCCGCAGCGCCTGCTGCTCCGGCACCGGCCGCACCTGTTGCTGCACCAGCCAAGCCAGGCGCCAAGGTTCACGCAGGCCCGGCTGTACGCCAACTGGCCCGCGAGTTCGGTGTCGAGCTGAACGCTGTCGGCGCCAGCGGTCCGCACGGTCGCATCCTGAAAGAAGACGTGCAGGTTTACGTCAAAGCCATGATGCAGAAAGCCAAGGAAGCACCGGCCGCTGCGGCTGGCGCAACCGGCGGCGCGGGCATCCCGCCGATTCCGGTCGTGGACTTCAGCCGCTTCGGTGAAACCGAAGAAGTGCCGATGACTCGCCTGATGCAAATCGGCGCGTCGAGCCTGCATCGCAGCTGGCTGAACATTCCTCACGTGACTCAGTTCGATTCGGCTGATATCACCGAACTGGAAGCGTTCCGTATCGCTCAGAAAGCCGTTGCAGAGAAGGCTGGCGTCAAGCTGACCATCCTGCCGCTGCTGCTCAAATCCTGCGCGCACCTGCTCAAGGAACTGCCGGACTTCAACAGTTCGCTGGCACCAAGCGGCAAGGCGATCATCCGCAAGAAGTACGTGAACATCGGCTTCGCGGTCGACACCCCTGAAGGCCTGCTGGTACCGGTCATCAAAAACGTCGACCAGAAGAGCCTGTTGCAACTGGCAGCCGAAGCCGCTGCGCTGGCTGCCAAAGCCCGCGACAAAAAGCTCACCGCTGACGACATGCAAGGTGCCTGTTTCACCATTTCCAGCCTCGGCCACATTGGCGGCACCGGCTTCACGCCGATCGTCAACGCGCCGGAAGTGGCGATCCTCGGTGTTTCCAAGGCAACCATCCAGCCAGTCTGGGACGGCAAAGCCTTCCAGCCGAAACTGATGCTGCCGCTGTCGCTGTCCTACGATCACCGTGTGATCAACGGCGCCGCTGCTGCACGCTTCACCCAGCGTCTGAGCAGCCTGCTGGCGGATATCCGCACCATCCTGCTGTAACACCGGCCGGCCCTCCTTTATCGGAGGGCCTGTCGCGTTCCATGTTTTCCGAGCGCCACGCTCGTACCTCAACCCCGCCAATTTGGCGGGGCTTTTTTTGCCTTGAAGAAAGCCCCTCCTCCGAGTTTTATTCCTACAGCCAAGGCTTACGCCGCCTACAACTCAAGTCCACTTCCGCCCGATATTTTTTACCAGCCAACAACTAGGCTTAGTTGGGATAACTTCCAACAAAAATTTCGACAACTTAATTTTCTTAGTTAGCATTACTTCGAATGGATTCGAACATGTTCAAACCTACTGTCGGCCCGATTATTGGCCACACCACAACTAACCATGCCCGTATTTTCTTGCGCGGTGAATCGCAGAACGATGCCTTGGTATTTGCAGGCATCCGTTATCGACGCACCGGTGAGGAATACTGGTCCAAAGGCGCATTTGCAAAACTGACCGTCTTGCGTGACATGTCTGATGTGATTGCGCTCAACAACCTGACAACCGATACCGACTATGAATATCAGGCCGGCTGGTTCAGCCCCATGAACCCGGTGCATACCGTCGAGTCGGTTCAGGAGCTGCCGCTGCAATGGCCGCGCGAGATCTACCGCTTTCGCACGCAGTCCAGCAAAACCACCAAACCGCGGGCCTATGTCGTCGGTTCATGTCGTTACCTGCGCATGACCGCCGGCATTGCCTCGGCCCCGCACCTGGGCGACCGGATTTTTGCCTCGATCACCAGCCTGGCGGAAAGTGCCGAACCGCCTGTCAGCGCCATGCTGATGACTGGCGACCAAATATACGTCGATGACTTGAACCTCGTGGCCCCCGACCGGGAATACAAAGACATTCTCAGCAAATATCGCACGGCTTTTTCACAGCCACATATTTCGACGTTAATGTCCGGCATGCCCACTTACATGATCCTCGACGATCATGAAATTGAAGACAACTGGCCGGCCAATGAAAGTAAAGCCGATGCTTACTTATACAAAAATGCCATGGCGGCGTATGAGTTATATCAAGCCAGCCACAGCCCCGCGCATGAGCTGCTTGCCAACGGACAAATAAGCAGAAAACTGCAACAGTATTGGTATCAGTTCTACGAAGGCGATATCGAGTGGTTTATCACCGACAGCCGAACCCGACGCAATCTAGCGGCCAGCGACCGGCGCATCCTCGATGAAGAGCAGGAACAGGCACTGTTCAAATGGCTGATCAATAGCCCGGCCCGGGTCAAATTCGTGGTCACCAGCGTCATGTTCTACCCCGACCGCAAATTTAACGGCGATGACGCCTGGAAAGCCTTCCCGGAACAACGACTACGGCTGCTGGAGACGATTCGTACGCACGGCATCAAGAACGTCTTCTTCATTTCCGGCGATGTCCACGGCTCGCTAACCAGTCGCCTGACTCACAGCGAGGACCCGGATTTCGAAGTCCATACCCTCGTGTCTTCACCGCTGTGCAACAGCAAACTGCTGCCATACGCCAAGGCATCCACCTTCATCCTCGACCAGGCGCTGGCCCGAACAGCTGCGGGAGACTATCGGCATGAGCTGACCAGCGACGTGATCAGTCAGGACAACTTCGCGCATCTGGTCGTCGATGCCGAGCAAGTTCGCGTCAATTATCACGATCGGGATGGCCAGTTACTGCAGTCGATAAGCATCAAGTTGCGTTGATCCCGGAATAGATCGCAGCCTTGCAGGAGCTGCCGAAGGCGGCGATCTTTTCGGCCAGATACATTACTTCTGGCCCCTCGCTGGAGAAATCTTCTCGCCTGCCGACACATTCTTATAGCACTTGGCCTTCATGTCTCTTGTCAGTCGGTGTTGCAATGATGCAACCTTGCCGCAGACAACAGTAAAGAGGGCGAGAGCCCGGCGCGATCAGCATATTCGAAGCGAGTTTCCCTCCATATGAAGAGCCAACCCGATGCCGCCAGCCGTATGGTGGCCGAGGTAGTGACACAGTTGCCTGTGCCCTCGCGGCTCGGCATGCTGCGTTTCGAACGGCTGAATGAACCGAGCTGGGCGCTGCTGTTTCTCGATCCCAATTGCGAACGACAGTTTGGCCTGCCCGCCGTGGAGCTCTGTGCCCTGGTCGGCTCGCCCTATGCCAGCCTGATGGAGCCCGAAGCGCGCTATCAACTGCACGACACGATCCAGCAGCAACTCACCGATAGCCCGCATTACCTGATCCGCTACACCTTGCACACCGCCGCAGGCGTCCTGAGCCTGCTGGAACTGGGCGAAGCGTACAAACAACACAATCGACACCTGCTGCGCGGCTACCTGATGGTGGTGGACGGTCTGTTCGATGGCGAACCGCTGCTGCCGGCGCTGGATCTGGAAACCCAGAACTCACGCCTGCAAATCGCCCTGGAACTCAATCAACGCGCCCAGCAGGAACAGCTGCAGCACCTGGACCGGGTGCGCGCACAACAAGATCTGATCCTGCTGCTGACCCGCCAGCGCTACAGCAGCAACAATTCCCTGCAAGAAGCCGCCGAACTGATCACCCGCAGCGCCTGCGATATCTATGAAGTCGACTGTGCCAGCCTGTGGAACCTCGATGGCTCGCTACTGACGCCGATCTCCGCCTATCACCGCGTCACCCGGGCTCACCGACTGCCGGAGCCGATCGACGCCAGCGGTTTTCCCGATTACCTCGACGCCTTGCACACCGGGCGCGCCATCGACGCCCACAACGCCATGCGCGACCCGCGCACCCGGGAAATAGCCGAGAGCCTGCGCCCGCGCGACGTCAACGCCATGCTCGACGCCAGCATCCGCGTCGACGGCCAAGTGGTCGGCGTGCTCTGCCTGGAACAGATCGGTGCGACCCGCGCCTGGCAGTCGGACGAAATCGCCTTTGCCGGCGAACTGGCGGATCAGTTCGCCCAGGTCATCAACAACCACAACCGCCGCACCGCCACCAGCGCCCTGCACCTGTTCCAGCGTGCGGTGGAGCAAAGCGCCAACGCCTTTCTGCTGGTCAATTGCGACGGCGTGGTGGAGTACGTCAACCCTAGCTTTACCGCGATCACCCAGTACACCACCGAGGAAGTCCACGGCCAGCGGCTGTCGGAACTGCCGGCGCTGGAAAACCTCAGCGAACTGCTGTTCGACGCGCCGTCGGCACTGGCCAAGAGCAACAGTTGGCAAGGCGAGTTCAAGAGCCGACGCAAAAACCTCGAACCCTACTGGGGCCAGCTGTCGATTTCCAAGGTCTACGGCGACAACCGTGAGCTGACGCACTACATCGGCATCTACGAAGACATAACCCAGACCAAGCTCGCCCAGCAGCGCATCGAGCGCCTGGCCTACACCGACAACCTGACCAACCTCGGCAACCGCCCGGCGTTCATCCGCAACCTCGACGAACGCTTCGCCCGCGACAGCGATACGCCGATCAGCCTGCTGCTGGTGGACATCGACAACTTCAAGCGGATCAACGACAGCCTCGGCCACCAGACCGGCGACAAACTGCTGATCAGCCTGGCGCGACGCTTGCGCAACAGCCTGAGCCCGAGCGGCAGTCTGGCGCGCTTCGCCAGTAACGAATTCGCGGTGCTGCTGGACGACACTGACCTCTCGGCCGGCCAGCAGGTTGCCAACCAATTGCTGGCAACCCTCGACAAGCCGATGTTCGTCGACAATCAGCTGATCAGCGTCACCGGCTCCGTGGGCCTGGCCTGCGCGCCGCTGCATGGTCGCGACCCGCAGACGCTGATGCGCAACGCCGGCCTGGCGCTGCACAAGGCCAAGGCCAACGGCAAACACCAGGTGCAAGTCTTCACTGAAGCGCTGAATGCCGAGGCCAGCTACAAACTGTTCGTCGAAAACAACCTGCGCCGCGCCCTGACCCAGAACGAGCTGGACGTGTTCTACCAGCCCAAGCTGTGCCTGCGCAGCGGTCGCTTGCTGGGCATGGAAGCGCTGCTGCGCTGGAACCATCCGGAAAAAGGCATGATCCGCCCGGATCAGTTCATCAGCGTTGCCGAAGAAACCGGGCTGATCATCCCGATCGGCAAATGGATCGCCCGCCAGGCCTGCCGCATGAGCAAAGACCTGACCGCCGCCGGCCTGGGCAACCTGCAGGTGGCGATCAACCTGTCGCCCAAGCAGTTCTCCGACCCGGACCTGGTGGCGTCCATCGCCAACATCCTCAAGGAAGAAGAGCTGCCGGCCAACCTGCTGGAGCTGGAGCTGACCGAAGGCCTGCTGCTGGAAGCCACCGAAGACACCCACTTGCAGCTCGACCAGCTCAAGCGTCTGGGCCTGACCCTGGCGATGGACGACTTCGGCACCGGTTACTCGTCGCTCAGTTACTTGAAAAAATTCCCGATCGACATCATCAAGATCGATCGAAGCTTCATCCACGAAATCCCGGATAACCAGGACGACATGGAAATCACCTCCGCAGTGATCGCCATGGCCCACAACCTGAAACTCAAGGTCGTGGCTGAAGGCATCGAGACGGCCGAGCAGCTTGCGTTCTTACGGCGCCATCGCTGCGACGTCGGCCAGGGCTACCTGTTCGACCGACCGATCCCGGGTGCAGAGCTGATCGAAAAGCTCAAACGCTACCCGCGCGGCCCAATCGCCTGAGCACACCGCAATCCCTGTGGGAGCGAGCCTGCTCGCGATAGCGATCTATCAGTGACGTGGATTCTGACTGACACACCGCTATCGCGAGCAGGCTCGCTCCCACAGGGGTAGTGCGTAACTGACCGGCATTAGGCACACTGGCAGTCTGTTTATTTACATCTCAACCTGACTGAGAGGACTGATCATGGTTCTGCGCTCGGAAATTCTGGTGAACAAAAACGTGCTCCCCACTAAAGAACAAGCTCTGCCTGGCCGCGAAACCCCAATGACCGTGCCGGAAAAGCACTTCGTTCATGACGCGCCGTTGCTGGGCCCGTTCGCGATGGACGTGGATTTCGCGATCTTTGGCCTGGGCTGTTTCTGGGGCGCGGAGCGCAAGTTCTGGCAGCGCGAAGGCGTGGTCAGTACGGCGGTGGGTTACGCCGGCGGCTTTACGCCAAACCCGACGTATGAAGAAGTCTGCTCGGGCCTGACCGGCCACAGCGAAGTGGTACTGGTGGTCTACGAGCCGGCAAAAGTCAGCTACGAACAGTTGCTGAAGATGTTCTGGGAACTGCACAACCCGACCCAGGGCATGCGCCAGGGCAACGACATCGGCACCCAGTACCGCTCGGTGATCTATGCCACCAACCCGGCGCAACTGGCTGCGGCCAAGCACAGCGAGCAAGTATTCCAGGCCGAGCTGACCAAGGCTGGCAAAGGCACCATCACCACCGAAATCGAAGAAGCGCCGACGTTCTACTTCGCCGAGGCGTATCACCAGCAGTACCTGGCGAAAAACCCTGAAGGGTATTGCGGGATTGGCGGTACAGGCGTGACTTGCCCGATCTGACGCCATAAAGCAAAAGATCGCAGCCTTCGGCAGCTCCTACACGGTTTTGCATTCACCCTGTAGGAGCTGCCGAAGGCTGCGATCTTTTGATCTTGCTTGGCGACTCGCCTTATTCGGCAATCAACCAATCCATCTGCCACCCACCCTGAGTCTGACCAAGCTTCTTGGACAACCACGGCAGCAACTCACGCAATTCCTCTTCCAGCCCCCAAGGCGGATTGGCAATCGCCAACCCCGAGCCATTCAGGCTATTGGGCGTATCCAGCGGATGCACCAACAACTCCACCCGCAACAACTTCGGCGCGCCCGTGCCGGCCAAGTCCTGATAGAACCGCCGCAACATGCGCTGATCCTTCACCGGGTACCAGATCGCCGCCACCGTCTGCCGCATCCGGCCAATCGCTTCTTTCAACGACGCCGCACAACGCTGCATCTCATCGAGCTGCTCGAACGGCGGATCAATCAACATCACCGCCCGCTTCTCCTGCACCGGCAACATCGCCCGCGGCACATGCCAGCCTTCGCCCAAGTGAACCTTCACCCGACGATCACCGGCCATGTTGTCCTTGAGCAGCAAGCCGTCTTCGGGGTGCTTCTCATTGAGCATCACCCGATCCTGCGGCCGCGTCAGCCGCCGCGCCAGCTCCGGCGACCCCGGGTAATAGCGCAACTGGCCATCCGGGTTCATGTCGTGCAGCACCTTCATGTAATCGGCGGTCAACGCCGGCAAATCCGGCTGATCCCACAACCGCGCGATGCCTTCCAGGTACTCACCGGTACGACTGGCCTGATCGCCCTGCAGGTCATACAGACCAATACCGGCGTGCGTATCGAGATAGGCAAACGGCTGCTCCTTGCGCGACATCAGGGCGATGATGCGGGTCAAAGTCAGGTGTTTGAACACATCGGCGTGATTGCCGGCATGGAAGGCGTGACGATAATTCATGATTGCTCCTGCGAAGGCCGGGAAGTTTACCTTGTACGGCGCCGAACGTCAGGGCCTCACAGCCGAGCGGACAATCTGCCCGGCAATCACCCCAACACAAGAGCAAGGGGGTGATCCCAACCCCCTGTAGGAGCTGCCGAAGGCTGCGATCTTTTGATCTTGCTTTTGTGGCGAGGGAGCAAGCTCTCTCGCCACAAAAGCCACTCGGCGCTAGTCCGAAGGCCGAGCCCGCAACCGCCGCCCAATCACATCCAACACATCACACCCATCCCGCAACGGAATGGCACACAGCAACGCAAAATCACTAAGAATGAACGACTCGCACTCGACCGAACCACGCATGGACATGTTTTCCAGCACCTGAGTGACGGCGCGAATTCGATAGTTGGCAGCGTCGTATAAAACATCGAGCGGCGCGTGGGTATCGACGAACAGCGTGGGCATGTCGGTGCAGTTGCCGGTGAGGGCCATGAAGCGGTTTTGGGGGTGGGGGATTGGTTTTTCGTAGGGTGGATCGGGGTGAAGATTTTTCATTTTCAAGTTCCAAAGGCAGTAAATGGGGACTGCCATCAGCCTTCCTACAGACTGGGGTGGCAGCTATGCGCGGGGTAGGAATATCGAGGCCTTTGGAAAACTCGACCACGCCGAAGCGTGCCCGCGCACAACCGCCGCAACTGATCTTACGGACGCACGTTAACGGCCGCAAACCACGCTTCGACGCCAATACATTTCCAACGACTTTGAAGGGTTCCTACACCCCGCCACTGAATTTTCAGTGACTGCAAAAGACTATCGATGGAAAACATTTCACACCAGTTCATGGAAACCGATACGAGTTGAAGGAAACTTCCGACGGGCTTGCCCGGAAATTTCGCTACCCTTGACATCGTGCATGGTCAACTCGACTAGCCAATCTTTCAGCGATATGACGAACCAAAGTTCGCCTGATTTCCATGCATGCCAGTAGCAGTAGTAACAGCTCAACTCCTTGAGCAAATAATCTCGCAATACAAGTTCTTCTTTCCGCTGGCTAAGTAGAATATTGAGCTCGTGTTGCACCACCAATAGATCCTCAGTATCGAAGTCAGCTAAAAAAGCATCAATCACCTGCTCAGCTGTGGCATGTTCGACAGTCCAATCTTGATGAAAATAGGCTCCAAAAAAATCGTGCAACTCAGGAAACTCTTTACTCATATCTCCTGAATCTCGCGAGAAAATTGGATAGCCTTATGTAGGTTCCTGACACCCACCCTGGAATTCCGTCCTCTTAAAAGTAAGTGCCAACGAAAAGCCGAGAAAAATATTTACTTATTACCGATAAGAATCGCAAATATTACAGTCAAGTATTACATTTATCTCTAGCTTAAGCACTAGCCATCACCAAGTTGAAAAGTCCTCCTGACTCGCTTCATACAGATCATCAACCCACGCTTCGGATAACTTGAGGTACACATCTTCAAAAAACGCCCTTGGATTTTGCATGTCATCCCACCCAGGAGGAAGCAAGGAATGAGACATCGGATCATGTTCCAAAATTTCGGAAAAGACACTCGAATCACCATCAAGAGCCTCTCCCAACACAAAGAACAAAACAAACTTGTGCCGATAACTCAACGCAGCGAAGCGCTTTACAATAAACCGAGATATTAAAAATTCTCTATCTGAAGGACAGTCAGGATCGTACGCCGACAATTCAACCCCAAGACTCTCCTCTCGATCATATATATCGAACCCACCGAGAAAGTGCTCCAAACATGGATTATATGGAACATTCAGATACGGATGCATCAGCATTAAATTTTCTCTATTGGATAAAGCGCTATAGGCTGCAATGTCTCAAAGTCGAATTTCATCTCAAAGGCATTCATCTGAGGAATGAAACGCGGATTGGTTGGATCTAAAGGATTAGGCTCATATCCCTGACCTACATTTTCAGCCTCCATTCTTACTAGCAAATTTCCTTTACTATCCTCTCCAGTAAAACGAGACATTTTTCTAGTCTCCCTTGTCATCGCTTCATTATATGCATTCAACTGCGCCCTATAACTTATAAATTTAGAGCTTGGAACGCCTCTCCACTTTTTGCTTTCACCATGAAGTTCGCACTGAGTGGGTTGCTGCTGAACAGCAGAACTCGAATTTTCCGCTCCATTCGTATCCGCAATTCGCACTTCAGCATCCTTTTTATATCTACTAAAAATACCCCTAAGAAATTCACCTATCAAAATAATCTCCTTTTTTTCATGCACTTCATCTCCGCAACCGACATCTGCCCCACAAATCGAACAAAGGAGACCGATTTATTTTTCTTATTCTTCAATCACACTTTTCAACAGTGTATCCGCTCGCTACCACCGTCAAAACAATGTTGCATTCGCGAGCACAAGTGAAGCAGTAGTTTAGCCCAGCTTCCGAAGAATCAATCAAAACTAACTCCTTCGACAACGGCGTCTCATCCATCACAAACATCTCTGACACCTCCGCACCTATTGCTCCAACAGACTTGAAGCCTAAAACATTCTCAAAAATAATTACCCAACGCTCCTCCTGCCAATCAAGAAATTCTATAAAAACGCGTTCGCGCTCACACGTCATCTTTTCAATAGTGCCGTCTGAAACTGGAAATTCTGTCATTTCGATGTTCCTGGATGTTTCTCACCGGCAACGAAGCCAGTTCCGTGACCGAGTTGATAACCGTCAGGTTTGACTTTGATAACAGCCTTCTTTTTATCCGCCTGACTCCAACTTAAATTATTAGGTTTGAGCTCTAAATGATAGTGTTCACCATGATGCCTCGCATTAAATGGCCCAGCATCTCCTGGATGACTTTCAAATCTAATAATAGTGTCCGCGTTAGGTCGCCACGTCATTCTTTGACTTCCATGCTGAGTCTGTGAAATTTTGGGCTGGACGCCTAACACCTCCGTAAGCTCGTTTGGATCTTCTGGAAATTGGGTGTAAGCCTTCGGCTGCGCTGGCTCAACCTCATCAACCTTAACGCCAGTCGTATCATCCGGCGCAGAACACCCAGGCTTATTCGGCGGCGGGCAATTCCCGCTCAACCCCAACGGATCAACCCACCCCGTCGGATTCGGCGTGTATTGATACTGGTTCAGCCCACCCGCCAGCTTGATCGGGTCCGGCGTCAGATACCGACCAACCTCCGGATCATAGTACCGATGCCGGTTGTAGTGCAGACCGCTTTCGGTATCGAAGTACTGCCCCTGGAAACGCAATGGCTGGTCGAGCTGCTCGCCCCCGCCGAACGCCAGGTGCGTGACTTTGCCGTAGGCGTTGTACTTCGCTGACCACACGATCTCGCCACCGTAATCCGTCAGTTCCTGCGGTGTGCCGAGGTGATCGAGTTGGTAATAAAACGGGCAGGCCTTTTTCGGGCCTTTGCCGTCGAGCATGGCCAGCGGGCGGAAGGTGCCCGGCTCATAGACGTAGCTGCGGTAATGCTCGCGGCTGCTTTCAGCAACGAGGTTGTCGCCCTGCCAGAAAAACTCGGTGGTTTTGCCGTCGACGGTTTTGGCGATGCGGCGGCCGAAGGCGTCGTAGCGGTAACTGGAGCATCGGCCGTCCGGGGTGGTGATGCCGATCAGCCGGTGCTGGCAGTCGTAGCGATACTCGGTGACCAGTTTTTGCGCGGTGCCGCGGCGTTCGCGGATGAGGTTGCCGAAGGCGTCGTAGTCGTAATGACGGTCGCCTTGCATCAGCAGGCGATTACCCAGCACCTTCGCAACGCCGGGCCGGTTCTGCATCAGCAGGTTGCCGGCGGGGTCGTGGGCGAAGGTTTCCGGTGGGTCGTCGCGGGTGTGGCGCACGCGGGTCAGGCGGTTGAGTGCGTCGTAGTAATAGCTGCGCTGGCCATGACGGCTGTCGGCGATGGTTGCCAGGTTGCCATTGACTGCGTAGCTGTAGTGACGCATGTAAAACGGACGGGATTGCTGGTTGATGGCGTGGGCTTGCAACCGGCCTTGTTCGTCGTAGTGATATTGGCTGGTGAGCTGACCTTGTTGACGCTGCTGTTCGCGACCGAACGCGAACTGGTGGGTGGTGAGCCGCGCGCCGTTGAGGTCAATGGCCGTCAGCGCGCCACCCTTGGCGTGGTGGTAATCGAGTTTGCTGCCGTCCGGCAGGCGCAGGCGATTGAGCTGGCCGCAGGCGTCGTAGCCATAGCGCAAGGTGCCCCAGCCCTGGTGCTCGGTGATCAGGCGATCCTGCTGGTCGTATTCGAATTCCAGCGGATGGTCGTGGCCGTCGTCGACACTGGTCAGTCGGCCCAGCGAGTCGTAGCGATAGTCGACCTGGATGCCATCGGGCAGGGTCTTGACCAATAGGCGTCCGACCGAATCCCGTAGATACCCGGTGATCAGCTGCGAGTCGTCATCACCGAACTCGGTTTTCTCCAGCAGGTGGCCGTTGAGATCGTAGGCGTACGCGGTGCGGCGGCCGTCGAAGCCGGTTTCCTGTCGGATCAGGCCGTTGGGCGTGTAGTCCAGGCGATATTTTTCGCCGGATTCGTTTTCGATTTCCGTCAGCAGCAGCTGCGCGTTGTCGTAGCGATACTGGAGCTGGGTGCCATCGGGGTTGATCCGGCGACTGACCAGATGCAGATCGTCGACGTATTCGTAGCGGGTGACGCGGCCCAGTTCATCGCGTTCGGCGGTGATCTTGCCGTAGGCGTTGTAGCTGTAGGCGCGGCTGGCGCCGGTAGGCAAAGTCGTCTGGATCAGTCGGCCAACGGCATCCCACTGGGACTTGGTGACCGCGCCATGTTCGTCCTGACGGGTCGTCTGCCGCCCCAAGACATCGTAGGAAAACCGCCTAACACCACCGTCCGGCAGCGTTTCCTCAACCAGTTGCCCCAAACCGTTCCAGACGAACACATGCCGGCTGGTGTCCGGGTAACGGATCGACAGCAAGCGCCCCTGAGGGTCGTAGTGATAATGGGTGGCCTGACCATCGGGATCGGTGGCCTCGGTGACATCCCCCTGCGCATTGCGCTGATATTTCCACACCGCTTTACCGCGATAGCGCGCATGCAGGAAACCATTGCGATACTCGTACGCCGTCGGCTCGTCTTCCGGCGGAATCAGCGCCACCAGCCGTCCGACTTCGTCGTAACGGTATTCGGTGACGGCCCCGAGCGGATCCTGCTCGGCAATCAGCCGACCCTGATCGTCATAGGCCTTGAGGTGTTCGCCGCCATCCAGCTCGACCTTGCGCACCAGCCGCGCCCTATCGTCGTGGACGTAAACCTCTTCGCTGCCATCGATGTTCTGGACGGTGACGCTACCCTGGTCATCCCAGACATAACGCGTGTCCATCTGCGAAAACGACGCCCAGTGGCGAACACATCTGGCCGCCTTGCCGGACCTTTCCCACTCCCAGAAGAAACTCGCCCCACCGGCCAATTGCCGCTGCAGGATCACGTGCTGATCGTCGTAGTCGTAGCGTTCGCTCTCACCGGCGGCGTTGCTCGCCTCGATCAGTTGAGCGCATTCGTCGTAGCGGTAACTGACCAGCGTTTGCTCGGTGTGCCAGGCCTCGTCGAGGGTCTGCGCCGGGACAAACACCTGATAGTCGACGGCGATCAGATGAGCGCGGTCATAACGCAACAGCAAGGCGCGGCCGGCACCGTTGTCGAGGCGCTGGATGCGTTCCTGGCGGTCGCGGGTGATGCGCAAGCGGTTGTCGTACGCGTCGCTGATCGCCGTCAGCCGACCGTGATGAAAGTGATAAAAACGTGCATCTTCGCCAGCCTGGGCGAGGATCAATTCCTCGGGGGCAGCGCCGAGATAAATCGCCGCGCGCGAGAGGCTGTTGTGGATCGCCGGGCGTTCAGCGGACGGGATAGGGAAAGTGGTGCGGCGGTTTTCGTGGTCGATCCAGATGACCTGATCACCGTCGATTTCCAGTCGATGGGCGAGCGAATGGCTCCAGCCAAAACCCAGGCCGCAGTCGATCTCGGCGGCGCTGGTGCGATAGAGCCGGGTGAAGTCGAACGGCAGGATGCCGTCCAGGGAACCGTCGGTGAGGGTCAGCAGTTCTTCGCCGGTAACCATCGATACCGGGCAGCCATTTTTGCAGGTCGACGGCGCGCAAGTGGCGCTGTCGCCGTTGGGGTTTTTCGCTTGATCGGGGGAGTCGTCGTGGTGTTCGTCTTTCTTCAGCGCAGCGTTGCGACGTGCGCTCCAGCTCAATTGCATCCGGCCTTTTTTCATGCCCGCCGCGATGCCACGCGCGGCGACTTTTTTGTAGCGGTCGACGTAGCTGATGAAGTTATTGATGATCGTGAAAATCGCCTTCACGAGACGCAGAACGGCACTGAGTAACTGCGCGGCTCGATCAGCCAAGCGCATCGTCAAATAGGCGATGCCGGCGCCCGCCCCGGCGAACGTCAGGACGATGCCAATCAGGATGTCGATCAATAGCTGCACCACCATCATCGACACCGCTTCGGCGGTTTTGCCGGCGATTTCGCTCGGTGGCAGCATGTCCAACCACAGGCTGGCGCAGCGCACCAGCAGGCACAGCGCTGCTTCGTCACTGGCTAGCAACTGGGCTTTTTCCATGACATCCGGTGCAGTTTTTGCGAGCTTTTCCAGCTGCGCGGCGCTTTCACCCAACCGCTCTGCGAACCTCGCCGGTTCCTTGAGAATGTCTGACAGCAGGCTGATGCCGTCCCACACACCCTCGACCGCCGCCCAACTTCCCGCGAGCATTCCATTGCCTACAGCAACCGAAGACGATTGCGACCACTTCGGTTTGAACGTCTGCCATTCATCGCGCAGCCAGCCGTCGAGTTCCTTCGTCAGGCTATCGTAGGAAGAGAAAAGATCTTCAACTTGCTGCGGTGTGACTTCGTTGTGGACGTGAACGCGGTAGAACTTGCCCTCTTCCCCTCGGAACATTCCCTTGCCGTTTTTATCGAGTGTGACCGGCGTCGACTTACCGCCATCCATGGCAATCACATCGACCTGAATATCCCCCACGGGAATGTCATAAACCGATTCGAACTTGCTCTCGATCTCGAGCTTTCCGCCTTTCGGGCACTGGACGACGGTGGAGAGAAAGTCGTCGTCGCCACTGCTCACCACGGTGCTGGCATCGCCGAATCTGATGATCCGTTCCATGCCCATCAGCGACGGCAGATCGGCGGCGCGACTGGCCGTATCTGCCGCCCGGCTGAACCAGTGCTTGAGTTGTTCACGGTAGAGGGACAGGGTGTTCGGAAAACTGTCGAGCTCCTGCTCGATGCGCACAATCTGATCCATCAGCTCAGCTCCGCCATCAGGTAATCCACCAACGCTTGTTTCGGTGCTTGGGGCAGGTCCGGCGCGTCAAGAAAACTCGCGGCCTTGCGCCGCAAAACGCTTTCGGAAAACGCTTCAAACAGGTCCGGGCGGTCTTCGCTCAGCCACTTCAGCAGGTTGTTGATTCGGGTGATTTCAGACTGTGCGGCGAGCTGTTCCAACAACGTCGCCGGGACTTTCCACCATGGAAAAACGAGGGAGGTTTTCAGCGCGCGACCACCGATCTCGAGCGCCTGGCCATTGATCAGGCAACGCCCGATCAGCGGCAGCAGCTGCACGGAATCGACCTCGGCGGATTGCAGAATTGGCAGCAGATAGCGCCCATCCCAGAACCGAAAAAACACCTTGTCGCCATTGGGCAGCAGCGCTTGTGTGAGAGAGCGAAGGTGCTCGACCAGCGCTTGATGACTGGCCGCAGAGACCGCCAACCAACCCCAGTCACGAGACTCAGTAGTGGCGACCCACTCCAGAAACTCACTATCCGCAGCGACGATTCCGACATAGGGCATCACCGCTTCCCACTCGGCGTACGCGGTATCGGCCCAGATCGGGCTCGGCACTTGAGCTGAGATCGAGCGTTGCCAGGCTTTGAACGGTTCAGCAGCACTGGCACTGCTGAAAATCGCGAACAGTTGCTCCGACGGTTGCAGCGGCTGGCGCTCCAGCCAGGCGTGAGGTGACAAGGCATCAGGCGGCACAGATACCGTCCTTGCAGCGCTCACATTCTTCGCAGAACGGCGCATCGCTTTGCAGGCTGAGTATTTGTGCGGCACTGAGGAGCGCCGCCGGGGCGGCGGCGAGTTTCAACGGAACATCCGGCAGGCTCGGTGCCGAAGCCATGGCCGCCATCGGTGCACCACCGACCTGGATCGGCACGCTGCTGAAAATCCCGCCGGGGCCGATGTTGATCCACTGCCCACCCGCCTGAATGGTCGCGCTGGCGCCGCCGTCGATGACCACTTGCTGGCCGGCGCTGACGTGAAACTGCTGACTGGCGTTGAGGGCCTGACTGGTCACGCGAATGTGCCGGTCACCGGCCACCACCAAGTGATCGTCCAGCCGCACTTCGGTCTGGCGCTGACCGTGGGTGATGCGCTTTTCGTCAGCCTTCAGTTCATGGCGGGCGGTGCCGGTGACGACGATGCTGCGGGCGTTATCGACCTGCACCTGTTGATCATTCAGTACGTGCTGGGTCCAGTTTCGCTGGGCTCGCAGGTAGATTTCCTCGGCGCCCTTGCGATCTTCGATGCGTACTTCGTTGTAACCGCCGCCACCGGGACTGCTTTGGCTGCGGAAAATGCTGCGGGTCTTGTCCGCCGGCAGATCGAGCGGCACCGGGGTCGCCGCGTTGGGCAGGCAACCCATCACCAGCGGTTTGTCCGCATCGGCATCGACGAACCCCACCAGCACTTCCATGCCGACGCGTGGAATCATCACACTGCCGTAGCGGTCATGCGCCCAGCCAGTGGCGACACGCAACCAGCAACTGGAATGCTCGTTGAGCTGACCATCACGGTCCCAGGCGAGCTGAACCTTGACCCGACCGTACTCGTCGCAATGGATTTCGCTGTCAGTCGGGCCGGTGACCACCGCAGGTTGATAGCCGAGCATGCGCGGCTTTTCTGGCCCCAGTGGCGGGCGAAAGGAAACGTCCCACGGCGTCGCCAGAAAGGTATTGCGATAACCCTGGAAATCATCCGGGCTGTCGCTGGTGGCCGACTCTTCCAGCACCTGCGGTTGCCGGCCCCGGTGCTCGATTTCGGTGATCAACCACAGGTCATTCCACGCCTGGCGCGGGTGTTCGGCGAGGTGTAGGAAATGCCCACTGACCAACGCAGATTCGTCGCCACGACCTTCGGCCTGGCGGTAATCTGCTCCGTGGCGCTCCAAGGCCCGTTGCGCCAGATGCTTGCCATGTTCGCGATCAGTGAATTGGCCGGGGAAGTGGTAGTCCTCAAGCACCGGGCGCTGCTCGCTGTCGAGGCGGCTTTCGAGTTGCAAACGCGGTTTACGGAAGTCGTAGTCCCGGCGAGTGACCGCTGTGGTCCGGGTTTCCAGCCGCACGTTGAAACGCTTGATCGCCGGCGCATCTGCCGCCATCCCACTGCCTGGCAGGTACAGCGTCGGCTCGGGCAGCCGGGGGAAAACCGTCTGGTCATCGCCGAACACCAACAGATGCCCATCGAGGCTGTGCTGGAAGTGGTAGTGAATACCCACCTCGGCACACAGCCGCTGAATGAACGCCAGATCGCTTTCGGCGTACTGCACGCAATACTCGCGCTCGGGGTAGTCGCTGCCGAGCCGGAACTCGAAGGCATCGCGCTGGATGCCGTGGTCTTTGAGGATTTGCGCGACGATCGTCGGCACGCTTTTGTGCTGGAAAATCCGCTGATTGATACGCCGGCCGAGGTACGCCAGACGCGGCACGAGACTGATTTGGTAGCCCGTCAGACGTTGGCCGGAATCGCTTTGGCCAACGCGAAAAATCTGACCATGAATACCGGAGCCTTGCCCATCGATACTCAGAAAGGCCTGACGGTGCAGCAGGCTTTCGAGGTCAATGTCGGGCCGTTCGCTGACCAGTTCCAGGTCAAAGCGGTAGGGTTGACTGATGGATTCCTTGCCCGTGAACTCAAGCACCTTGAGCTCATTCTGGACGCCGTCGAGGGTCAACGTGAAACGCGGTTGATTGGCAGGCGCGAACATCCGATGTGTCTCTGCAGAATGAAGGCGGGCGATTCTGCATGAGCGACAAGGGGTGTTGATGGAGTGACAATAAAATCAGATTTTCCCTACTTTTTTAGGGATTTTTCCTTCAGGAATAAGTGTGTTTGGCTACAGACATCTCCTTCAAAACCAACACTAACCCCTGTGGGAGCGAGCCTGCTCGCGATGGCGTCGGTAGATTCAACAAGGATGTTGACTGTCAAATAGCTATCGCGAGCAGGCTCGCTCCCACAAAGGATCTGCGACACAACATACCCAACCGGGAACCCCCAAAAAAAACGGCCCGCCTCCAAAAGGAAGCGGACCGTTTTCATGTTCAGCGAAAGATCAGAGCATCAGCTCATCCCCATCACTGGTTCAGGCGGAAATCCTTCTCGGCCGCGGCGAAGCGCTGAAGCATGCCGCTGGTTGGCGCGCTCATTTTGCTGACGATGTAGATCGCCAGGCTGGCGAAGATGAAACCAGGGATGATTTCGTACAGGCCCAGCAGTTCGAAGTGTTTCCAGACGATCACGGTGATCGCGCCGACCAGGATGCCGGCCAGTGCGCCGTTGCGGGTCATGTTTTTCCAGATCACGGAGATCAGGACAACCGGACCGAACGCAGCACCGAAACCCGCCCAGGCGTAGCTGACCAGACCCAGTACACGATTGTTCGGGTTAGCTGCCAAAGCGATAGCGATCAGGGCAACCAACAACACCATGGCACGGCCGACCCAGACCAATTCAGCCTGGGAAGCGGTTTTACGCAGGAAGGTTTTGTAGAAGTCTTCGGTCAGGGCACTCGAGCACACCAGCAGTTGGCAGCTCAGAGTACTCATTACCGCCGCCAGGATAGCCGACAGCAGGACGCCAGCAACCCATGGGTTGAACAGGATTTTCGCCAGTTCGATGAACACACGTTCGTGGTTTTCGGTCACGGGCAACGCCAGGGCAGGGTTTGCCGAGAAGTAAGCGATACCGAAGAAACCTACAGCGACGGTGCCGCCCAGGCACAGGATCATCCAGGTCATGGAGATGCGACGTGCCTTGGCAATCGACTTGACCGAATCCGCCGCCATGAAACGCGCCAGGATGTGCGGCTGACCGAAGTAGCCCAGGCCCCAGCCCATCAGCGAAATCACGCCGATGAAGGTGGTGTTTTTCAGCATGTCGAAGTTGCTTGGATCTTGTGCTTCGATGGCCAGGAACGTGGTGTCGATGCCGCCAGTGGCCAGCAGCACGATGATCGGCGTGAGGATCAGGGCGAAGATCATCAGCGTGGCTTGTACGGTGTCAGTCCAGCTCACTGCCAGGAAACCACCGACGAAGGTGTAGGCAATCGTCGCCGCAGCGCCGGCCCACAGCGCTGTCTCGTAGGACATGCCGAAGGTGCTTTCGAACAGACGGGCGCCAGCCACGATGCCGGAAGCGCAGTAGATGGTGAAGAACACCAGGATCACGACCGCGGAGATGATCCGCAGCAGGCCGCTTTTATCTTCAAAACGGCTGGAGAAGTAATCCGGCAGGGTCAGTGCATCGCCGTTGTGCTCGGTCTGCACGCGCAGACGGCCGGCGACGAACAGCCAGTTCAGGTAAGCACCGACGATCAGGCCGATGGCGATCCAGCTTTCGGAAAGACCGGACATGTAGATAGCGCCCGGCAGGCCCATCAACAACCAGCCGCTCATGTCGGAAGCACCCGCGGAGAGTGCGGTCACGACGCTGCCCAGGCTACGACCGCCCAGAATGTAGTCAGAAAGGTTGTTGGTGGAGCGATAGGCCATGAAGCCGATCAGCACCATTGCTGCGATGTAGATCACGAACGTGATCAGGGTTGGATTGCTTACGCTCATTGAGTTACGCCCTGGCATTGTTTTTATGTAACGGCGGGCTGGTGAACCGCTCGCAAACGACGACGTTTGACAGACGATTCCGGATCCCGCGCATTTATGACTGATGTTTCCCCAGGAAAGCCATCAGCCGGTGCACCGATCTTTTTGACCGGTTGCACCTTGGCCGCGAATGCTATTCAACAAAGCAAATAAGGTGCAACCAGTTTCGTGTGAATAAGTTGCACCTAGTCGGATTTTCTTGAAAAGGGTCGGTTTTTGCTCCTTTTTAGGGCGTTTTTCGGGTTGAACTAGAAGCAAAAGCACCAAGCAGGCGCGGGAGGGATGTACCAGAATTAATTTCCTGACGAGCTGCTTATTATTCCGACAAAAAAGGGTTGCACCCGGTTGCACCTCGACCGACGCACAGCTAATCTTGCCGCCAGCTGATGCCACGCGGTCGTGGCAAACATGAGGATAAAAATATGGCTACCACCACCCTTGGGGTCAAACTTGACGACCCGACCCGCGAACGCCTCAAGGCCGCCGCGACCTCGATTGATCGCACGCCGCACTGGCTGATCAAGCAGGCAATTTTCAATTACCTGGAAAAACTCGAGGGTGGTGCAACCCTGTCCGAGCTGAACGGTTTGAACGGCAAGGAAGTTGACGAAGCGGGCGAGATCCACGTCGATCACGCGCATCAGTGCTTCCTGGAATTCGCTGAAAGCATCCTGCCGCAATCGGTGCTGCGCGCGTCTATCACTGCCGCCTACCGTCGACCGGAACCTGAAGTGGTGCCGATGCTGATCGAGCAGGCTCGCCTGCCGGTTGCCATGGCCGACGCCACCAACAAACTCGCCGCCTCGATTGCCGAGAAACTGCGCAATCAGAAAAGCGCCGGCGGCCGTGCCGGGATTGTTCAGGGCCTGTTGCAGGAATTTTCCCTGTCGTCCCAGGAAGGCGTGGCGCTGATGTGCCTGGCCGAAGCGCTGCTGCGTATTCCGGACAAAGGCACCCGTGACGCCCTGATCCGCGACAAAATCAGCACCGGCAACTGGCAGCCGCACTTGGGCAACAGCCCGTCGCTGTTCGTCAACGCCGCCACCTGGGGCTTGCTGCTGACCGGCAAACTGGTCGCCACCCACAACGAAGCGGGCTTGACGTCGTCCCTGAGCCGCATCATCGGCAAGAGCGGCGAGCCGATGATCCGCAAGGGCGTCGACATGGCCATGCGCCTGATGGGCGAGCAGTTCGTCACCGGCGAAACCATCGCCGAAGCCCTGGCCAACGCCAGCAAGTTCGAAGCCAAGGGTTTCCGCTATTCCTACGACATGCTGGGTGAAGCCGCACTCACCGAGCACGACGCGCAGAAGTACCTGGCCTCGTACGAACAAGCCATCCACTCGATCGGCAAAGCCTCTCACGGTCGTGGGATTTATGAAGGCCCGGGCATTTCCATCAAGCTGTCCGCCTTGCACCCGCGTTACAGCCGCGCCCAGTACGAGCGCGTGATGGAAGAGCTGTACCCGCGTCTGCTGTCGCTGACCCTGCTGGCCAAGCAATACGACATCGGCCTGAACATCGACGCCGAAGAAGCCGACCGCCTCGAGCTGTCGCTGGATCTGCTGGAGCGCCTGTGCTTCGAGCCGCAACTGACCGGCTGGAACGGCATCGGCTTCGTGATCCAGGCGTACCAAAAGCGTTGCCCGTATGTGATCGACTACGTGATCGACTTGGCTCGCCGCAGCCGTCATCGCCTGATGATTCGTTTGGTGAAAGGCGCGTACTGGGACAGCGAAATCAAGCGCGCCCAAGTCGAAGGCCTGGAAGGCTATCCGGTCTACACCCGCAAGGTGTACACCGACGTTTCCTACATCGCCTGCGCACGCAAACTGCTGTCGGTGCCGGAAGTCATCTATCCGCAGTTCGCCACGCACAATGCCCACACCTTGTCGGCCATCTACCACATCGCTGGTCAGAACTATTACCCCGGTCAGTACGAGTTCCAGTGCCTGCATGGCATGGGCGAACCGCTGTACGAACAGGTTGTAGGTAAAGTTTCCGAAGGCAAGTTGAACCGTCCGTGCCGCGTGTACGCACCGGTCGGTACTCACGAAACACTGTTGGCGTACCTGGTGCGTCGTCTGCTGGAAAACGGCGCGAACACCTCGTTCGTTAACCGCATCGCCGACCAGTCCATTTCGATTCAGGAGCTGGTGGCCGATCCAGTGGCCAGCATCGAGCAGATGGCGACGCTGGAAGGCGGCTTCGGCCTGCCGCACCCGCGTATCCCGCTGCCGCGTGATCTATATGGTGCCGAGCGCGCCAACTCCAGCGGCATCGACATGGCCAACGAACATCGCCTGGCTTCCCTGTCGTGCGCCCTGCTGGCCACTGCTCACAACAACTGGAAAGCCGCGCCGATGCTCGGTTGCGCGTCCAGCACTGAAACCCCTGCGCCAGTCCTCAACCCGTCCGATCTGCGTGACGTGGTCGGCCATGTGCAGGAAGCCACCGTTGAAGATGTCGACAACGCGATTCAGTGCGCCCTGAACGCGGCGCCGATCTGGCAGGCCACCCCGCCGGCCGAGCGCGCGGCGATTCTGGAACGTGCCGCCGATTTGATGGAAGGCGAGATCCAGCCGCTGATGGGCCTGCTGGCTCGCGAAGCCGGCAAGACCTTCGCCAACGCCATCGCCGAAGTGCGCGAAGCCGTGGACTTCCTGCGTTATTACGCGGTGCAGGCGCGCAACGATTTCACCAATGATGCCCACCGCCCGCTGGGTCCGGTGGTATGCATCAGCCCGTGGAACTTCCCGCTGGCGATCTTCAGTGGTCAGGTCGCTGCTGCGCTGGCTGCCGGCAACCCGGTATTGGCCAAGCCTGCGGAACAAACCCCGCTGGTGGCGGCTCAAGCCGTGCGCTTGCTGCTCGAAGCCGGGATCCCGGAAGGCGTGTTGCAACTGCTGCCGGGCCGTGGCGAAACCGTCGGTGCGCGTCTGGTCGGTGACGATCGGGTCAAAGGCGTGATGTTCACCGGTTCCACCGAAGTCGCTCGCCTGCTGCAACGCAACGTCGCCGGTCGCCTGGATGCCCAGGGCCGTCCGATTCCGCTGATCGCCGAAACCGGTGGCCAGAACGCGATGATCGTCGACTCCTCGGCGCTGACCGAACAAGTGGTGATCGACGTGGTGTCGTCGGCCTTCGACAGTGCCGGTCAACGTTGCTCGGCACTGCGCGTACTGTGCTTGCAGGAAGATTCCGCTGACCGTGTCATCGAAATGCTCAAGGGCGCCATGGCTGAATGCCGTCTCGGTAATCCAGAGCGTCTGTCCGTGGACATCGGCCCGGTGATCGACGCCGAAGCCAAGGCCGGCATCGAGAAGCACATCCAGGCCATGCGCGACAAAGGTCGCAATGTGTATCAGGTGGCCATCGCCAACAGCGAAGAAGTCAAACGCGGCACCTTCGTGATGCCGACCCTGATCGAACTGGAAAGCTTCGACGAACTGCAACGCGAGATCTTCGGCCCGGTGCTGCACGTGGTGCGCTACAAGCGCAAAGACATCGACCAACTGATCGGCCAGATCAACGCTTCCGGCTACGGCCTGACCCTGGGCGTGCACACTCGCATCGACGAGACCATCGCCAAGGTGATCGACAACGTCAACGCCGGTAACGTGTATGTGAACCGCAACATTGTTGGCGCTGTGGTTGGCGTGCAGCCGTTTGGTGGTGAAGGCCTGTCGGGTACCGGTCCGAAAGCGGGTGGTCCGTTGTACCTGTACCGCTTGCTGTCGACGCGTCCTACCGATGCGATCGAACAATCCTTCGCTCGCGGCGACGCTATCGCTGCACCGGACGTCCGCCTGCGTGACGCCATGAGCAAACCGCTGACCGCCCTGAAAGCCTGGGCCGACAGCAACAAGTTCGCTGACTTGAGCGCCCTGTGCGTGCAGTTCGCGGCGCAATCGCAAAGCGGGATCACCCGTGTTCTGGCGGGCCCGACCGGCGAGCGCAACAGCTATGCGATCCTGCCGCGCGAACATGTGCTGTGCCTGGCCGACGTCGAAAGCGATCTGCTGACCCAACTGGCAGCGGTATTGGCCGTAGGCGGCTCGGCAGTATGGCCGGACGCTGAACCGGCCAAGGCCTTGTTCACACGCCTGCCCAAAGAAATCCAGGCGCGGATCAAGCGGGTGGCCGACTGGACCAAGGACGAGGTGGTGTTTGATGCGGTTCTGCATCATGGCCATTCCGACCAGTTGCGTGCGGTCTGCCAGCAAGTGGCCAAGCGTGCCGGCGCGATTGTCGGGGTTCATGGTTTGTCGCAAGGCGAAACCAACATTGCGTTGGAGCGTCTGGTGATCGAGCGTGCGTTGAGCGTTAACACCGCTGCGGCGGGTGGTAATGCGAGTTTGATGACGATCGGCTAAACCGCAATAAAACCGGGCACCTGCAATGGGTGCCTGGTTTGCAAAATCCCTGTGGGAGCGAGCCTGCTCGCGATAGCGGTCTGTCAGTCACATCTTTTTTGGATGTGCAGGCGCCATCGCGAGCAGGCTCGCTCCCACAGTTGCTTGTGTCGCCTGCTAAGCCGCCGCTCTGCTCCACCATCACGCGCATCAATCATCCTGTTCATCTCGCCCTCCCCACGCCTAGACTCGGTCCATTCCAAAATAAGGTAGGCCGCCATGTCCGAGACGTTGCTCAGTTCCCGCAATCTGGCTTTCGAGCTGTATGAAGTCCTTGATGCCGAGGGCCTGACCCAGCGTGAGCGGTTCGCCGAGCACAATCGCGAGACCTTCGATGCGGCCATCGGCACCGCCCGCAGCATTGCCGAGAAGTTCTTCGCCCCGCACAACCGCAAGGGTGACGAGAATGAACCGCGCTATGAGGACGGTCAGGCGATTCTGATTCCTGAAGTGAAACCGGCGGTGGATGCCTTCCTCGAAGCCGGTTTCCTCAATGCTGCGCGCAGTTTCGATGCGGGCGGCATGCAACTTCCTACATTGCTGTCCCAAGCCTGCTTCGCGCACTTTCAGTCGGCCAACGCGGCGTCGACCTCTTACCCGTTCCTGACCATGGGCGCGGCGAACCTGATCGAAAGCTTCGGCACCGATGAGCAGAAGCAGCGCTTCCTGCAACCGATGATCGACGGCCGCTTCTTCGGCACCATGGCCCTCACCGAGCCGCATGCCGGCTCGTCGCTGTCGGATATTCGTACCCGCGCCGAGCCTGCGTCCGACGGCACGTATCGACTCAAGGGCAACAAGATCTTCATCTCCGGCGGCGATCACCCGCTGTCGGAAAACATCGTGCACATGGTGCTGGCCAAATTGCCGGACGCACCGGCCGGGGTGAAGGGCATTTCGCTGTTTATCGTGCCCAAGTTCCTGGTCAACGATGACGGCAGTCTCGGCAAGCGTAACGATGTATTGCTGGCCGGGTTGTTTCACAAGATGGGCTGGCGCGGCACTACGTCCACCGCGCTGAATTTCGGCGACAACGGCGAGTGTGTTGGTTATCTGGTGGGCAAACCGCACCATGGCCTGAGTTACATGTTCCAGATGATGAACGAGGCGCGGATCGGTGTTGGCATGGGTGCGGTGATGCTGGGTTACGCCGGCTATCTGTACTCCCTGGAATATGCCCGCGAGCGTCCGCAAGGTCGGGTGCCGGATAGCAAGGACCCGACTACCGCACCGGTGGCGATCATTCAGCATGCCGACGTCAAACGCATGCTGCTGACCCAGAAGGCTTATGTAGAAGGCGCATTCGACCTCGGCTTGTACGCGGCGCGGTTGTTCGACGACACCACGACCCTTGAGAGCGAAGCCGAGCGCAAACAGGCCCATGAGCTGCTGGATTTACTGACGCCGATCGTCAAATCCTGGCCGTCGGAGTTTTGCCTGAAGGCCAACGAACTGGCGATCCAGATTCTCGGCGGCCACGGTTACACCCGTGAGTACCCGGTGGAGCAGTATTACCGCGACAACCGCCTGAACCCGATCCATGAAGGGACTCACGGCATTCAGTCGCTGGACTTGCTGGGGCGCAAGCTGGCGCAGAACGGTGGCGCTGGGCTCAAGCAACTGATCCGTCTGATCGCCGATACCGCCACGCGCGCGCAGGCCTATGAATCGCTGACCCCGCTGCGCGAACCGTTGGAAAAACTGGTGACGCGCCTGCAAGCCGTGACCATCGGCCTGCTGAGCGACCTGGCTCAGGGCAAGGTCAACAGCAGCCTGGCGAACTCGGCGCTGTACCTGAAAGTGTTCGGGCACACGGTGATTGGCTGGCGCTGGCTGGAACAGGCGATTCGTGCCGAGGAAGGATTGGCCAAGGGGAATGCGGCGGATGAGAGCTTCTATAAAGGCAAGCTGCAGGCGGCGCGGTATTTCCTGACGTGGGAAGTGCCGGGTTGTCACCATGAACTGGCGATTCTTGAGGCACGGGATGATGTGTGCCTGACGATGCGGGATGAGTGGTTTTGATCGGGCGTAGATTGGCGTAACGACCACAAAAAAGATCGCAGCCTTCGGCAGCTCCTACAGGGGAATGGCGTACACCTGTAGGAGCTGCCGAAGGCTGCGATCTTTTGATCTTGATCAGCCCAACCGAAACCCACCCACCTGCCGCGCCAGATCATCGGCCAAGCGCTGCAACGTCTGACAGTCTTCACGGCAAGCCCTGACTTCCCCCGCCGTGGCTCGCGCCAAATCAGAAATCCCCTGCACGTTGCGGTTGATCTCTTCCGTCACCGCCGACTGCTCTTCCGTCGCCGTGGCCACCTGATGGTTCATGTCGCTGATGCGCTCGACCTGCCCGGTGATCGCCGTCAACGACGCCCCGGTGCGCTGACTCGACTCAACACCCGTGCCGGTCGCCGCTTGCCCGGCGTGCATGGAAGACACCGCATTCTCCGCGCCCTGCTTGAGGCTGCCGATCATCTGTTGAATCTCGTCGGTGGACGATTGAGTCCGTCGCGCCAGGGTCCGCACTTCATCGGCCACCACGGCAAACCCGCGCCCCATGTCCCCGGCCCGCGCCGCTTCGATGGCGGCGTTGAGCGCCAGCAAATTGGTCTGCTCGGAAATCCCGCGAATCACCGCCAACACCTGATCGATGGACGCCACCTGATGAGCCAACTCGCCCACCGCACCGGCGGCGACGCCAATCTCGTCAGACATGCTTTCAATATGCCGAATCGACCCGCCCACCACTTCCCGCGCCTGCAGCGCTTCATCCCGCGCGGTTTGCGAAGCGACGGCCGCGTTGCCGGCATTCTGAGCGATTTCCTGCACCGTCAGGCCCATCTCGTGGACCGCAGTAGCAACCATGTCGGTCATTTCCTGCTGACGACCCGAGCGCTCAGCCGTGTTGTCCACCACCCGCGCCACTTGGCCGACCGCCGTGCGCAAACGCTCACTGGTGGCCAGGACTTCGCCGATCATGTCGCGCTGACTTTCCAGGAATCGATTGAAGCCTCGAGCCAGATCACCGAGTTCGTCAGCGCGACTGGAATCTAACCTGTGGGTCAAATCTCCACCACCGCTACCGATGGCTACCAGCGCCGCTGTTACCTGACGAATCGGTCGCACCAATCCACGGGCCAGCACCACCACCAGCAACAGGCACACCAACGCCACCGCAAGGCCGATGCCGCCGCTCATCCACATCGCGCGGCGAGCTTCGGCGTAGATCTGCGACTGCGGCACTTCGGCCACCAGGGTCCAGCCCAGATCACGCAGCGGCAGGCTCAATGCCAGAAAATCTTCGCCATCGCGGACAAAACTGCTGGTGGCGGACGCGGTGGTGCTAGAGAGCTGCCCCATGACCGCTTGCGCCGCCGGGGCGCCGATTTGCTCGACCAGCGTACGTTTGCCGCTGAACTGCGCCTCGGGGTGAATCTGGATCAAACCGTCGGAACGCACGAGATAGACCTTGCCGCGCTCACCGAAGTTGAAGTTGTGGATCAGTTCCGACAGCTCTTTCATGCTCAGGCCAAGCCCGGCGACGCCCACGACTTTGCCGGCCTGCTCGACCTTGAAATCGATGAACAGGGCCAATTCACCGGTGGCGGTGTCATTGTCGATATTGAGGGTGCGCGGCAGGTTGCTGTCGAGGAAAGCATAAAACCAGGCGTCCTTTGGATTGGAGCGACTGAGGGTTCGGTCCAGGCCTTTTTCAGTGAAGTAATGGTTGGACGCGGTACCGACAATAATCGCGGTAAAGGCCTTGTGCTCGGCGCGGATGCCTTCCAGATAGTTGACGAAGCCAGCGGTCTGGGCACTGTTTTCACCTGCGGCCAACCAGTCGCGCACCATGCTGTTACTGGCGATGTCCTTGGCGGCGGTGAGGGGTTGAACGAGGATTCGTTCGATGTCGTTGCGCATCGCTTCGATGCTCGACGGCAGCGCCTGCTCGACCAGATAGCGCTGGGCGAGACGGTTGACCACGAGGGTATAAATGCCAACCACGATCAGAATACTGACCAGCAGGGCGGTGCCCATGCTCAGGATCAACTGCCATTGAATACTGCGTCGCCAGAACTGCATGGAGCACCCCCAAAGAATAAGAGGCTGAAACACTGCAACAGCCATGCCGATTGTATACAACGCAATCGACAATTTATTCTTTGGTTGTGCGCAAAGCCGATCAGGCCTGATTGATTGTCTTGGCGATCACTTCAACCGTGGCGCTGACTTGCTCTTGGTAACGGTCGAGTTCCTGCTGGTGACGCTTTTGCATTTCGATCTGCTGCGAGCACAGATTCATCGCCGCCAGCACCAGCAAGCGGTCACCGATCAGCGTCGGGTATTTCTTTTTGGTGTCGGCCAGGGCGGCCTTCAACATTAATGCGGCGTCCAGCAGGGTTTGCTCTTCCCCGACCGGCGCCTTGATCGAATAGTCCTCCCCCAGAATCGAGACGACTTTTACCCCTGCGGCGCCGTAACTCATGCGCTGACAGGGCCGGCGCTGACGCGCTCAACCAAGGCCTGGATGCGTGCAGCAGTGGCGCCTTGTTTCTCTTCCTGTTCCATCAGGCTCAGTTGCAGGCTTTCGTTTTCATCCTTGACCTGGGCCAGCTCCGCACTCAGGGATTGATGGGTGCCCAGCAGAGCCTGGTTCTGTTGCACCAGGTCGCTGACCAGTTGTTCCAATTGGCTTAGGGATGCTTCTAACATTTTGATTTCCGGGCATTTTCAAAGGGCGCGTACGATAAAGAAAAGTCACTGTGGAAGCCAGGGTTATGCAGGCGCAAGGCCTTGATTTTCCTGGCGGTCGACCTTCCTCGCGAACTTTAAAGACTGTGATTGGCGGTTCTGGTTCCTGCACTTCGTCGTCGCGGCCCTTCTGCGACAAATACGCGCAGCGCCTCAAGACTTTAGTCGTATGACCGATAAGTCATTCATACAACAGTCTCAGCCTCGCACGGAGGCGCTTTTTTTCGGTGAACACCATGTCCCTAAGAAATATGAATATCGCACCGCGGGCGTTCCTCGGTTTCACCCTGATTGGCGCCATGATGCTGATTCTGGGTGTGTTCGCCCTGAACCAGATGAGCAAGATTCGCGGCGCCGCCGAGGAGATCACCTCGAACAGCGTACCGAGCATCAAAAGCCTCGACGAGTTCACTCAGCTGACCCTGCGCCTGCGCGTCCTGGCTTATCGCCTGTTGGTGAACCGCGAGCCGGACGTCCAGCAGAAAACCATCGACCTGCTGGAAACCCGTAACCAGCAGATTCGAGCGGCTCAGACGGCCTATGAAAAACTGATCGCCAGCCCGCAGGAACGTGCGGCCTATGATCAGTATGTGCAGTTGCTGGGGCAGTATCGCCAGATCGAAGACCGGATGAAGGGCCTGTCGCGCAACAATCAGGTCGACGAACTGCGCACACTGCTCAACACCGATTTGCTGAACAACTCTGAAGCCATCAACACGGTGCTCAACCGCTTGCTGGAGATCAACACCCAGCAGGCCGACAACGCCAACCAGCAAGCCGCCGACCAGTACTCGTCAGCCTTCAACCTGGTAGTGACCCTGCTGGTGATCGCCACTGGCCTGACCCTGTTGTTCGCCTGGCTGCTGACCAACAGCATCACCAAACCCATCGCCAACGCCCTGAGCGCTGCCGAAGAAATCGCCGAAGGCAACCTGACCCGCCCGATCACGGTCGATGGCGAAGATGAAGCCGGTCGTCTGCTCGCCGCGATGGCGAAGATGCAGGAAAAACTGCGCGACACCCTGCAACGTATTTCCGGTTCGGCCACGCAACTGGCGTCCGCCGCAGAAGAGCTCAATAGCGTCACCGACGAAAGCGCCCGTGGCCTGACCCAGCAGAACAACGAAATCGAACAGGCCGCCACCGCCGTCAACGAAATGACCAGCGCCGTGGAAGAAGTCGCCCGCAACGCCGTGAGCACCTCCGAAGCCTCGAAAAACGCCACCACCTCCGCTGGCGACGGTCGTGATCTGGTACAGGAAACCGTCAGTGCCATCGAGCGCATGAGCGCCGACGTGCAGAGCACCGCCACCCTGATCGGCGATCTGGCCAACGAATCGCGGGACATCGGCAAGGTGCTGGACGTGATTCGCGGTCTGGCCGACCAGACCAACCTGTTGGCGTTGAACGCCGCCATCGAAGCAGCCCGTGCCGGTGAAGCCGGTCGTGGTTTTGCGGTGGTTGCCGACGAAGTGCGTGCCCTGGCCCATCGCACCCAGCAATCGACCAGCGAAATTGAACGCATGATCGGCAGCATCCAGAGCGGCACCGAACACGCTGTGGATTCGATGCGCAACAGCACCGAGCGCGCCGAATCGACTTTGAATATCGCTCGCGGTGCCGGCCTGTCGCTGGACACCATCAACAGCGCCATCGTCGAAATCAACGAGCGCAACCTGGTGATCGCCAGCGCGGCTGAAGAACAGGCGCAAGTGGCCCGCGAAGTGGATCGCAATCTGGTGAACATCCGTGATCTGTCGGTGCAATCGGCCACCGGCGCCAACCAGACGAGCGCGGCCAGCAACGAGCTGTCGCGCCTGGCGCTGGACCTGAACAACATGGTTGGGCGGTTTAGCCTGTAACCGAGTGATGCCGAAAAGATCGCAGCCTCGCTCCTACGAAGAGCCGCAGGCTGCGATCTTCTGATCTGCAAAAGCTTTTTGACAGCATCACATTTCAACAGGTTAGAATCGCTGGCACGCAGACTGCATGGTCAGTTTGTGCCCGCCTTTAGCTTTCTGGAGTACTGCCTTTGAATGCGACGACCATCAACAGCCTGTTCTTGATTGGCGCGTTGCTGGTAGGTGCGAGCATTCTGGTGAGCTCACTTTCATCGCGTCTCGGTATCCCGATTCTGGTGATCATCCTCGCGGTGGGCATGTCGGCCGGTGTCGACGGTGCCGGCATTATTTTCGATAACTATCCAACGGCTTATCTGGTCGGCAACCTCGCTCTGGCAGTGATCCTGCTCGACGGCGGCTTGCGCACCCGGGTAGCGAGTTTTCGCGTGGCGTTATGGCCGGCGCTGTCGCTGGCCACAGTCGGGGTGTTGATCACCACCGGACTGACCGGGATGGCAGCGGCATGGTTGTTCAACCTCAATCTGATTCAGGGCCTGCTGATCGGCGCCATCGTCGGCTCCACCGACGCCGCAGCCGTGTTCTCGCTGCTGGGCGGCAAGGGCCTGAACGAACGGGTGAGCGCGAGCCTGGAGATCGAATCCGGCAGCAACGATCCGATGGCGGTGTTCCTCACCGTGACCCTGATCGACATGCTCGCCAGCGGTGAGACCGGCCTGCACTGGAATCTGCTTGTGCATTTGCTGCGCGAGTTCGGCATCGGCGGCGTGATCGGCCTCAGTGGGGGTTGGCTCATGCTGCAACTGGTCAACCGTATCCACCTGGCCACCGGCCTTTATCCGATCCTGGTGATTGCCGGCGGCCTGGTGGTGTTTGCCTTGACCAATGCCCTGCATGGCAGCGGCTTTTTGGCGGTGTACCTGTGTGGCCTGGTGATCGGCAACCGCCCGGTCCGCAGTCGCCACGGCATTTTGCATATGCTCGACGGCATGGCCTGGCTGGCCCAGATCGGCATGTTCCTGGTGCTGGGGCTGTTGGTGACGCCCCATGACCTGCTGCCGATCGCCCTGCCGGCGCTGGGTCTGGCGCTGTGGATGATTCTGTTTGCCCGTCCGCTGTCGGTGCTGGTCGGCCTGTTACCCTTCAAGGCGTTCCATGGGCGTGAGAAAGCATTCATTTCCTGGGTTGGCCTGCGCGGCGCCGTACCGATCATTCTGGCGGTGTTCCCGCTGATGGCGGGGCTGCCCAACGCGCAGCTGTATTTCAATCTGGCGTTCTTTATCGTGCTGGTGTCGCTGCTGGTACAAGGTACAAGCCTGCCCTGGGTTGCCAAGCTTTTGAAAGTGACCGTCCCGCCGGAACCCCTGCCGATCTCCCGATCAGCGCTGGAAGTGCATGTCACCAGCGAGTGGGAGCTGTTCGTCTATCGCCTCGGTGCCGAAAAATGGTGCATTGGATCCCCCCTTCGCGAGCTGAAAATGCCCGAAGGCACCCGTATCGCAGCCCTGTTTCGTGGCCAGCAACTGCTCCATCCGTCGGGTAGTACGGTGCTCGAAGTCGATGATTTGCTCTGCGTGATCGGCCATGAACACAACCTTCCGGCCCTCGGAAAACTCTTCAGTCAGGCACCGCAACGGGGTCTGGATTTGCGCTTCTTCGGCGATTTCGTACTCGAAGGAGACGCCCAGCTGAGCGCGGTTGCTGCACTGTACGGGTTGAAAGTCGACGGCATCGATCCGAACATGTCCCTGGGCCACTTCATTGCTCAGAAAGTGGGCGGTGCGCCAGTAGTCGGTGACCAGGTGGAGTGGAACAACACCCTCTGGACCGTCGCGGTCATGGAAGGGAACAAGATTGGTAAAGTGGGCGTCAGATTCCCCGAAGGAAGTCGCCCCGGACCGGGACTCTTCCTCTAAACTCCATTCTTCGCCTCGTTTTCGATCGGTCTCTATGTCAACCCTGCGCACTTTTATCATCATGGCCCTGCTGGGCTTGAGTCTTTCCATCAGCACGCTGCAAGCCGCCGAACCGCCCTCCAGCGAAGCCGTGCAGGCGAGCCTGGACAAGATCGCCGACCGCAAACTGCCGGAAGCCGACCAGAAAGCGCTGCAAGCGGTCCTGCAGAGCACGCTCACCCAGCTTAACAACCGGCGTGATTACGATCAGAAACTGATCGATCTCAAGCAGCAGTTGACCAACGCGCCAAGGCAGAACGTTGAGAACCAGCGCGAGCTGACCCGCCTCAAGGCCACCAAAGTGGTGCCGGTGGCGCAACGCTATACCAAAGAGTCTATTCAACAGCTGGAGCAACTGCTCACCGAGCGCTCCACGCAGCAAAGCGATCTGCAAAAAGCCCTGGCCGAAGCGAACAGCCTGATCATCACCGCCCAGACCCGCCCCGAGCGCGCCCAGGCCGAAATATCTGCCAGCCAGACGCGCATCCAGCATATCAACAACATCCTCAAGCTCGGCAAGGACAACGGCAAGACCTTGACCCCCGAGCAACGCGATCAGCTCAACGCTGAACTCGCGGCACTGAACGCCTTGATCCCGTTGCGTCGACAGGAACTGGCCGGCAACAGTCAACTGCAGGATTTGGGCAACAGCCAGCATGACCTGCTCACGGAAAAATCCGACCGTCTGGACCAGGAAATTCAGGACCTGCAAACCCTGATCAACCAGAAGCGCCTGGCCCAGTCGCAAGAGACGGTGACCCAGCAGTCCATCGAAGCGCAGAAGGCCGGCGGCAGCAGCCTGCTGGCCACCGAAAGCGCGGCCAACCTGAAGCTCTCCGACTACTTGCTTAAAAGCACCGACCGCCTCAACGAAGTCACGCAACAGAACCTGCAGACCAAGCAGCAACTGGACAGCGTGACCCAGAGTGATTCGGCGCTGGACGAACAGATCAACGTACTCAAGGGCAGCCTGCTGCTCTCCAAGATTCTCTACAAACAGAAACAGGCCCTGCCGCGCCTCAGGCTCGACCGTGATCTGGCCGACCAGATTGCCGACATTCGCCTGTATCAGTTCGAAGTCAGCCAGCAACGGGAACTGCTCAGCAACCCGATCACCTATGTCGATAACCTGCTGGCGACTCAACCGCCCGAGCAAGTCACCCCGCAATTGCGCAAGAGCCTGCTGGAACTGGCCAACACCCGCGCGGATCTGTTGGAGCGCTTGAATCGCGAACTGAGCGCGGTGCTCAACGAATCCATCACCCTGCAACTCAACCAGAAGCAACTGCTCAGCACCGCGCAAAATATGCGGGCGACCCTCGACGAGCAAATGTTCTGGATTCCCAGCAACAAGCCGCTGGATTTCGAGTGGATGCACGGCGTACCGGAACGCCTGCAACGCCAGGTCACCACCCTGCCCTGGGCCTCGAGCCTGAGCGAACTGACCGATGGCCTGACGCAACGGCCGCTGTTGTTCCTGCCGCTGGCCTTTCTGATCGGGGCGCTGCTGTGGCGCCGCAAAAATCTCTATGCCCGCCTGAATAAAGTTCACTTGGACATCGGCCATTTCAAGCGCGACAGCCAGTGGCACACACCGCAAGCGATTCTGATCAATATCCTGCTGGCGATGCCGGTCTCTCTGGGCCTGGCCTTGTGCGGCCTGGCCTTGCAGATCGACGCCCGCGGGCAGAACACGAACATGGGCGCGGCGTTGCTGCAAATGGGCCAAGCCTGGCTGGTGTTCTACACCGCCTACCGCATCCTCGCGCCGGGCGGCGTGGCCGAACTGCATTTCCGCTGGGAAAAACCTCAGGTCGAATTCCTTCAAGGCTGGATTCGCCGGCTCGGGCTGGTGGTGATGGCCCTGGTGACCGTGGTGGCGGTCGCTGAACTGCAACCGGCGGCGCTGGCCGATGACGTGCTCGGCATGCCGGTGGTGCTGACCTGCTACGCCTTGATGGCCTGGTTGCTCAGCCGTTTGCTGGTCAGCAGTCCGGCTCACGAAAACGCATCGCTGTTCCGCAAGGCCGTGGGCGTTCTGTTCACCGTCCTGCCGATCGCCTTGTTCGTCGCCGTGTGCTTTGGCTACTACTACACCGCGCTGAAACTCAGCGACCGATTGATCAACACGCTGTACTTGCTGATGTTCTGGCTGGTGATCGAAGCGACCTTCGTGCGCGGCCTCAGCGTCGCGGCACGGCGCCTGGCCTATCAGCGCGCCCTGGCCAAACGCCAGGCCGCGAAAGAGGCCGGCGACGGTGAAGCGGTGATCGAAGAACCGACCCTGGACATCGAGAAGGTCAACGAGCAATCCCTGCGACTGATCCGTCTGGCGCTGCTCGGCGGTTTCATCGCGGCACTGTATTGGGTCTGGTCGGACCTGATTTCAGTGTTCTCGTACCTGGACAACATCACCCTCTACGAATACACCAGCGGCACCGGCGCCAACATGAGCATGGTGCCGATCAGCATTGGCGACATGCTTGGGGCGCTGATCATCATCGGCATCACCTTTGCGCTGGCGCGCAACCTGCCGGGTTTGCTGGAAGTGTTTGTGCTGTCGAAACTGAACCTGGCCCAGGGCAGTGCCTACGCCACGACCACGTTGCTGTCCTACGTGATTGCCGGTGTCGGTTTCGTCTCGACCCTGTCCACGCTTGGCGTGAGCTGGGACAAGTTGCAATGGCTGGTGGCGGCGCTGTCGGTCGGCCTCGGTTTCGGGATGCAGGAGATCTTCGCCAACTTCATCTCCGGCATCATGATTCTGTTCGAACGCCCGGTGCGGATCGGCGACACCATCACCATCGGCAACCTGTCGGGCACGGTGAGCAAGATCCGCATCCGCGCCACGACCATCACCGACTTCGACCGCAAAGACATCATCGTCCCGAACAAGACGTTCATTACCGGGCAACTGATCAACTGGTCCCTGACCGACACCATCACCCGGGTAACCCTCAAGCTCGGCGTCGACTACGGCTCGGACCTGGACCTGGTGAAAGAGCTGCTGCTCAAGGCTGCCCGGGACAACCCGCGCGTGCTGAAGGATCCGGAACCTCACGTGTACTTCCTGAACTTCGGCGAAAGCACCCTCGACCACGAGTTGCGCATGCATGTGCGCGACCTCGGCGACCGCAACCCGGTGCTCGATGAGGTCAACCGCTTTATCAATCGCGAGTTCAAGAAGCAGCACATCAACATCTCGTTCCGGCAGATGGAGGTTTACCTCAAGAACCTTCAGGGCCAGGAATACAGAATGGTGCCGGTCGAGCCGGAAACCAAAACCATTGTGCCAATGCCCGCCAGCAAACCGCGACAAGAGCCACCGCCTGTCGAACTCGACTAACCGCTCTATCCCTAGCAGAATGCTCGGACATTCTGCTGGAGATGGCCGTTGAAAGCCCTCGACGAACTGACCTTCGATAACCGCTTCGCCCGCCTGGGCGATGCGTTCTCAACCCATGTGCTGCCCGAGCCTATCGCCGCGCCCCGCTTGGTGGTCGCCAGCCCCGCCGCCATGGCGCTGCTGGACCTGGACCCCGCCGTGGCCGAAACGCCGGTGTTCGCCGAACTGTTCGGCGGCCACAAGCTCTGGGCCGAAGCCGAGCCGCGGGCGATGGTCTATTCCGGGCATCAGTTCGGCTCCTACAACCCGCAGTTGGGCGACGGTCGCGGCCTGTTGTTGGGCGAGGTCTATAACGACGCCGGCGAGCATTGGGACCTGCACCTCAAGGGCGCCGGCCAGACGCCTTACTCGCGCATGGGCGATGGACGGGCAGTGCTGCGTTCGTCGATCCGCGAGTTTCTCGCCTCCGAAGCCCTGCATGCCCTGAACATTCCTACCACACGCGCCCTGTGCGTAATCGGCTCTGACACGCCGGTCTGGCGCGAGAAACAGGAACGCGCGGCCATGGTCCTGCGCCTGGCACCGAGCCATGTGCGCTTCGGGCACTTCGAATTCTTCTACTACACCAAGCGCCCCGAGCAGCAGAAAGAACTCGGTCAGCACGTGCTGGCGATGCACTTCCCGCACTGTCTGGAACAGACGGAACCGTATCTGGCGATGTTCCGCGAAATCGTCGAACGCAATGCCGAGCTGATCGCCAAATGGCAGGCCTATGGCTTCTGCCACGGCGTGATGAACACCGACAACATGTCGATCCTGGGCATCACCTTCGACTTCGGCCCGTTCGCCTTCCTCGACGACTTCGATGCCCATTTCATCTGCAACCATTCCGATGACCAGGGCCGTTATTCCTTCAGCAACCAGGTACCGATCGGCCAGTGGAATCTCAGCGCCCTGGCCCAGGCCCTGACGCCATTCATCAGCGTCGAAGCCCTGCGCGAAACCCTCGGCCTGTACCTGCCGCTGTTCCAGGCCCACTACCTGGACCTGATGCGCCGCCGCCTCGGTTTCACCACGGCCGAAGACGACGACCAGAAACTGCTGGAGCACCTGTTGCAACTGATGCAGAACAGCGGCGTCGATTACAGCCTGTTCTTCCGCCGCCTGGGGGATGAGTCACCGGAACTGGCGGTCACCCGCTTGCGCGATGACTTCGTCGACATCAAAGGCTTCGATGAGTGGGGCGAGCTCTACATCGCCCGGGTTGCTCGTGAAGGCGTGATTGACCAGGCACAGCGCCGCAAACGAATGCATGCGGTCAATCCGCGGTACATCCTGCGTAACTATCTGGCGCAGAAAGCTATCGATGCGGCAGAGAGCGGTGACTATTCAGAAGTTCGCCGTTTGCACGCGGTATTGAGCAATCCGTTCGAGGAGCAGCCTGGAATGGAGAGCTATGCCGAGCGGCCGCCGGAGTGGGGCAAGCATTTGGAGATCAGTTGTTCGTCGTGAGCGAACGTAGTCCCTCTGTGCGACTGAAGGAGGTAATGGCCTACAACCTATCACCTTGATAATGACCACCTTCGACTCCAGATCAGTTGCATAGACTGCCCAACTGAGAACCAATCATGCCCGAACCACTGCTTATCCCCTGCCCCCACTGCAACGGCCTCAACCGCATCCCCGCCGAGCGCCTCAATGACCATCCAAAATGTGGCCGCTGCAAGGCCGAAGTCCTGCTCAACAAACCGTTCGAATTGAAACAAGGCGATTACGCCAGTCAGATCAAGGGCGACCTGCCGTTGCTGGTGGATGTGTGGGCGGACTGGTGCGGGCCGTGCAAGTCGTTTGCGCCGGTGTTCGAGCAGGCGGCGGGGCAGTTGGCGGGCAAGTGTCGGTTGGCCAAGCTGGACAGCGAGGCGAATCAGCAATTGTCGGCGCAATTGGGGATTCGCTCGATCCCGAGCCTGATTCTGTTCAAGAACGGCCGGGAAGTGGCTCGCCAGAGCGGGGCCTTCCCGTTACCGCAATTGATGAGCTGGTTGCGCAGTCAGGGGATCTGATAACGATCCCGAAATCCCCGAACACTGTAGGAGCGAGGCTTGCCCGCGAAGGCGGTTTAACAATCAAAGATGATGTTGAATGTTATGACCCCTTCGCGGGCAAGCCTCGCTCCTACAGTGGCAATCAGGCGTTTTCGAGAAGGTTGTGCAGATCGACAAACTGCTGCGTCAGCTTGTGTCGCGGGTCGAGGTGGATCAGCGGCGTGTTGGCCTGATGGGATTCACGCATGCGCACTGAACTGGCCAGGTACACCGGCAGCACCGGTAGGCCCTCGGCGATCAGTTCATCGAGGATTTGCTGGGGCAGACTGGCGCGGGCCTGGAACTGGTTGACGACAATGCCTTCGACTTCCAGTCCTTCATTGTGGTCATCCTTCAATTCTTCGATTTCTGCCAACAGGCCATACAGGGCCTGACGCGAGAAACTGTCGCAGTCGAAGGGAATCAGCACACGATCAGCGGCGATCAATGCCGATACCGCATAGAAATTCAGCGCTGGCGGGGTATCGAGGTAAATTCGGTCGTAATCGCCGTCCAGTTCCTCGAGCAATTTGCGCAGCTTGTTGATCTTGTGTTTGGCCTCAAGCTTGGGCTGCAAGTCAGCCAACTCGGCGGTGGCGGTGATCAGGTGAAGGTTGTCGAAAGGAGTTTCGTAGATGTCGACCTGGTTCTTCTTCGAGAACGGTCCGGAGGACAGGGTCTGCTTGAAGAAGTCGGCGATCCCCATCGGGATATCATCGCCGGTTAGCCCCGTCAGGTATTGAGTGGAATTGGCCTGGGCATCGAGATCCACCAATAGCGTGCGATAACCTTCGCTGGCGCTGACCGCCGCCAGATTGCAGGCAATGCTTGACTTGCCCACGCCACCTTTCTGATTGAACACCACGCGCCGCATGTCAAAACCTCCGTGTATCAAAGAATGACCGAGTGTAGTAGTCCACGGCGGTGCTTAGCTACCTCGCCGGCATCGGGACTACACAGTCATTGGTAAATATCCGGCTGAAAAAGCTGCCAACTCCTCCATCGACAGCCGATAAAGCCGACAGACATATCCGGTGCAAAGTGGATAATGGCCAAACGACAGCTTTTTTCGCGAACCAGACGGTACATTTCGTTGCGCAAAATGTAACCAGCATTTGCTACACGCCCGCCGCACCGGGATAATGCGCACCACTCGGCGTTAAGCGCCACGTCAGGTCAGCCGCGGTTTTGGCGACTCACCGCGTCAAGGAAGCCCGCAGGGGCGGGATGAATGTCTGTGATCAATTTCAACATCGCCCAATGGCGCGCGTGGGCCCCTGGGCTTGAAAGCGTGGATGATTGGCAAGCCTGGAGCCGACAACCGGTTGTGCTCGAGCGCAGCGATGCCGCCCCCGATGTGTCGTTTCTACCGGCGATGCAGCGCCGGCGCCTCAGCCGTCTGGCGCGGATGGCATTCAGTGTCGGCTGGCCTTTGGCCGATGGTCACCCTGACCTACCGTTGGTCTTTATTTCCAGACACGGCGAAACACCCCGCACGTTCGAAATCCTCAGCGATCTGGCGACTGATCAACCGTTGTCGCCCACCCAGTTCAGCCTGTCGGTGCACAACGCGGTCATCGGTCTGTGGTCGATCATGCGTGGCGAAACCAGCGAAATGACCGCCCTCGCCGCAGCCGGCGACGGCCTTGAACACGGCATGCTAGAGGCGGCGGCGCTGCTTGAGGAAGGTGCGCCCGCGGTGCTGGTGGTGGTTACCGAAGAGCAACCGCCGGCAGCCTACTCGGCCTGGATCGACGACGTGCCATTTCCTTACGCGGTCGGCCTGCTGATCACGCCCGGCGATCAGTGGCAGCTGTCGCTGAACAGTGCGCCACAAGCGTTGTCCAAACCCCACTGGCCCCAAGCCTTGAATCTGTTGCGTACCCTGCTCGGCCAGCAGACTACCTGCCAACATGCCTGGAAAAATCGTGTATGGACCTGGCAACGCAACCTGTAACCGATAAAAACCGCGACGCTTATTACTGGCGCCTGCTGGCCACTGCCGCAAGCTTTACCCTGTTCGGGTTGGGCGGGCTATGCCTGCGACTGGTGGTGTTCCCGCTGTTGAGCTGCTTGCCGGGAGACGCCCAGGCCCATCGTCAGCGTGCACGACAGACGGTGAGCCGGTGTTTCTTGTTTTTTATTCGTTTCATGGCTCGCAGTGGTGTACTGACCTACGACATTCAAGGGGCGGAAAAGCTCGGGCGGCCAGGGCAGATGATCGTCGCCAATCACCCCTCACTGATCGATGTGGTGTTTCTGATCGGTCTGGTGGGCCACGCCAACTGCGTGGTCAAGAAAAGCCTCTGGGAAAACCCGTTCACCCGCGGTCCGCTACGCCGCACCGACTACATCAGCAACGACGGCAGCATGGACATGCTCGATGCGGCGGCCGACGCACTGAAAAGCGGTCAGACGCTGATCATTTTCCCCGAGGGCACCCGCACCCAACCCGGCAAACCGCCGGCCTTTCATCGGGGGGGCGCGGCAATCGCCCTGCGCGGTGCGAGAATCCTCACCCCGGTGATTATCAAGGTCAATCCGACCACATTGACCAAGGCCGAACCCTGGTACCGGATCCCCAAACGCCGCGTGCACTTCAGTTTTCGTGTCGGGGCCGATATAGACCCACAGGCCTTCGCTACGCAGGGGCCTGCGCCCCAGGCCTCGCGCAAGCTCAATGATTATTTGCACCATTACTTTATTAAGGAGCTCGCCGAAGATGAGCGATCTGCACCGTGAAATCAAAGAACTGATCATTGACGCCCTGGGCCTCGAAGACATCAGCGTCGAAGACATCGGCGATGACCAAACGCTGTTCGGCGAAGGCCTGGGCCTGGATTCGGTAGATGCCCTGGAACTCGGCCTGGCCATCCAGAAAAAGTACGGCATCAAAATCGACGCCGACGCCAAGGACACCCGTAATCACTTCACCAATGTGGCGAGCCTTGCGGCGTTCGTCACTGCAAAACAGGCAGCTTGAGACCGGACCATGCAAACTCGTGACGATATTTTCAACACCCTGCGCGATGCTCTGGTCGAACTCTTCGAGCTGGAGCCCGAGCGCATCAGCCTGGAATCCAACCTGTATCAGGATCTGGAAATCGACAGCATTGATGCGGTCGACCTGATCGATCACATCAAACGCCAGACCGGCAAGAAAATCGCCGCCGAAGAATTCAAATCGGTGCGTACCGTCAGCGACGTAGTCGATGCGGTCTACCGCCTGGTTCAACCGGCCGCATGAGCCGACTGATCGGCCTTGGTCTGCTGCTGGCAGGCCTGTTGTACCCCTTCGCGGTGTATTTCGGCATGGAGCATTTCGCCCCGTGGCAGTTCGGTCTGCTGCTGGGTAGCCTGTGGCTGGCGCGGGCGCTGACCGGTGAGCGGCGCCCTGGCAGCCTGTGGATGGCCTCGGTCGCCATCGCGTTCTGCCTGCTGCTGGCGCTGTTCGACAGCCCGGTGCTGCTGCGCTGGTACCCGGTGTTGATCAGCGGGTTCATGTTGGTGCTGTTCAGCCTGAGCCTGAAATATGGCCCGCCGATGATCGAACGCCTGGCCCGTCTGCGAGAACCGCAATTACCGGCCAGGGCCATTCGCTACACCCGCCAGGTGACGATTGCCTGGAGCGTGTTTTTTTTCTGCAACGGCTTGTGCGCCGCTGCCCTGACCCTTTGGGCGCCGCTGAGTTGGTGGATGTTGTATACCGGCCTGATCTCCTATGGATTGATCGGCCTGATGTTTGCCATCGAATGGCTGATACGACAACGGGTACGAGGCCACCCATGAATTGGATAACACTTGAGCAACTGTTGCTCAAGGCTCAGCCGGACCGTGCCGTGACGGTGGAACCGGCGTTGAATCATGCGCAATTGTGCGAACAGGCCTTGAGCCTGGCTGCCGGCCTGCAAGCTCAGGGCGTGCAGCGCATCGCCGTGCACCTCGAGGACGCCGCCGACCTGGCCATTGCTCTGCTTGGCGCCTGGCGTGCCGGGGTCAGCGTGCTGCTGCCCGCCGACCTGCAAGCGCAGACTCGCCAGCGCTGGTCGACCGAGGTCGATCTGTGGCTGACCGATCAGGCCGACGATGCGCACCTGAGCGATTATCGGCACCCACCGCTGCCGGCCAGCGCACTGGATCTGGATCGCTGTCAGCTGAGCCTGTGCACCTCCGGCTCCAGTGGCGAACCCAAGCGCATCGACAAAACCCTGCGCCAACTGGCCAATGAAGTCGAAGCGCTGGAGCACCTGTGGGGCGCGGATCTGGGCGAGGCCTGCATCATCGGCAGCGTCGCCACCCAGCATATCTACGGGCTGCTGTTTCGGGTGCTGTGGCCGTTGTGCGCCGGGCGCTCGTTCGTGCGCAAGCAACTGGCCTTCCCGGAGGACTTGCAGCGCGCCAGCCGCGAACACCCGACCTTCGCCTGGGTCGCCAGCCCGGCGCTGCTCAAACGCATGGGCGACAACCTCGACTGGCCAGCGCTTAGCGCGGTGCGCCGAGTGTTCTCCTCTGGTGGTGCGTTGCCCGCCGAAGCGGCGCAAAGCCTGCATGAGCGCCTGCAACAATGGCCGACGGAGATCCTCGGCAGTTCGGAAACCGGCGGCATCGCCTGGCGCCAGGGCCAGAATCTCTGGCAACCCTTCGCCGACGTGGCGTTAAGCCAGGACAGCGACGGCGCGCTGCTTGTCGCATCACCGTACTTGCCGACCGGTTATATCGAACACACCGCCGATGCCGTGCGCATCGCCGCCGACGGTCGTTTCGAGCTGTTGGGACGGCTGGACCGAATCGTCAAACTGGAAGAAAAACGTATCTCGCTACCGATGCTCGAACAAGCGCTGATGGCGCACCGCTGGGTCGCCGAAGCGCGCCTCGGTGTGGTTCAGGAAAACCGCGCCTCATTGGGTGCGCTGCTGGTGCTCAGCGAACAAGGCCTGCATGCCTTGCGCAATCAGGGTCGACGCAGCCTCACTCAAGCACTGCGTCAGCATCTGAGTCAGCATTGTGAAACGCTGGCCCTGCCACGTCGCTGGCGCTTGTTGCGCCAACTGCCGCTGAATGCGCAAGGCAAACTGCCCCAGGCCGAGGTTGAAGCCTTGCTGCTGGCGCCCCGTCCAAAGGCGCCGCACGTACTGGAGCAGGTCGAAGTCGAGGGTGAATGGAGCCTGCAACTGGCGGTCCCGCCAGACCTGGCGTATTTCAGCGGTCACTTTCCCCGGGCGCCAGTATTGCCTGGCGTGGTGCAGGTGGATTGGGCATTGAGCCTGGGCCAGCAATTGATGGACCTGCCGGCAAAATTCGCGGGCATGGAAGTGCTGAAATTCCAGCAACTGGTGCGTCCCGGTGATGAAATCCAGTTGCACCTGCGCTTCGATCAGGTGCGCGGCAAGTTGTATTTCGCCTATCGCAATGAAACCGCTACCTGCTCCAGCGGGCGAATTGTGCTGGAGGCTGCCAGCGATGCATAACTTGGGTAAGTGCTACGCACTCAATCGCGAGCAGGCTCGCTCCCACAATAGATCGTTGTCAGACGCCCAATCTGTGTTCGACACACACTCAATGTGGGAGCGAGCCTGCTCGCGATGCAGGCACCTCAATTTTTCAGGTGTACGCCAACATGCATAACCCCTGCGCCGTAATCCCGGTCTACAACCACGAAACCGCCATCACCGCCGTGGTCGATGCGGTGCTTGGCAGTGGTCTGCCGTGCATTCTGGTGGACGATGCCAGCAACCCGGCCTGCGCCAAGGTACTTGATCAACTGGCGCAGCGTGACCGGGTTTACCTGATCAGGCTCACCGTCAATCAGGGCAAGGGCGGCGCGGTGATGACCGGTCTGCGGGAAGCCTCGCGCCTGGGCTTCAGCCACGCCTTGCAGGTGGACGCCGACGGCCAGCATGACTTGCAAGACGTCAAAGTCTTCATCGAGCATTCGCGCGCGCATCCCGAGGCGGTCATCTGCGGCTATCCGCAATACGACGCCAGCGTGCCGAAAGGTCGTTTGTACGCCCGCTACCTGACGCACGTCATGGTCTGGATCAACACCCTGTCGTTGCAGATTCGCGACTCCATGTGCGGTTTCCGCGTCTACCCGTTGCCGCCGACCCTGGCGCTGATCGACTCAGCGAAGATTGGCAAACGCATGGACTTCGACTCCGACATCCTGGTGCGCCTGGCCTGGCGCAATCTGCCGATGCAGTGGCTGAAAACCAGGGTCCATTACCCTCTGGATGGCGTCTCGCATTTCCGCCTGTTCCACGACAATGTACTGATTTCGAGCATGCACACCCGGCTGTTCTTCGGCATGTTGCTGCGCTCACCAGTGATCCTCTGGCGACGGTGGCGAGCATGAGCGACAACACAGACAAACAGCACTGGGCCGACCGCCAGGAGCGAGGCAGTTTCTGGCTGATGAAGTTCACCGCGCTCTGCGCAAAAGTCTTGGGCCGTCGGTTGTTGAGCCCGTTGCTGTACGGCATCGTCCTGTACTTTTTCCTGTTCGGGCGCAGCGCCCGCCAAAGCGCCTGGCAATACCAGCAGCGACTTGCCGACTGGAGCGGGCGTAGCGAATTGCGGCCGACCCACTGGCGGGTGTTCGGCCAGTTCATGGCCTTCGCCGACTCCATGCTCGACAAGCTCGATGTGTGGAACGGCAAGCTGAGCATCGAGCAGATCGAAATCATCGACCCTGCACTGCTGCGCAATAAACTGCGCGGCACACGCGGGCAAATGCTGGTGGGCGCACACCTGGGCAATCTCGAGGTCTGCCGGGCACTGGCCGAGATCGGCGAGAAAGTCACCATGAACGTGCTGGTGCACACCAAGCACGCCGAACAATTCAACCGTCTGCTGGGCGAAGCCGGGGCGACCAATCTGCGGCTGATTCAGGTCAGCGAACTCGACCCGGTGATCATGCTGCAACTGCATGAACGCCTGGAGCGCGGCGAATGGCTGGCGATTGCCGGCGACCGCGTGCCGTTGCATGGCGGACGCAGCGTGACGGTGGATTTTCTCGGCCATCAGGCCGCATTCCCCCAAGGCCCCTGGCTGCTGGCCGGTCTGTTGAAATGCCCGGTCAATCTGCTGCTGTGCCTGAAGAAACCCACGGGCGACTATCGACTGACCCTCGAACCGTTCACCGAGGCGGTGGTGTGGAAGCGCAACGACCGCGAACAGGTCATTCATCAGTGGGCCTCCCGCTACGCCGAACGCCTGGGTCACTATTGCCTCCAAGCGCCCCAACAATGGTTCAACTTTTACCCTTTCTGGAAGACCGATGACGACGCCAACGCTTGAGCCGGTAACCTTCGGCGAACTCCCTTTGCGCATCGAAGACGTGCTGGCCCTGGCCAACCGTCAGGTGCCGACTCAGTTGCAAGGCGACCCCGAGTTTCGCCAGCGCATCGCCAAGGGTCCGCAATTCCTTGATTCCCTGCTGGACAAGGAAGGCGTGATCTATGGCGTGACCACCGGTTATGGCGATTCCTGTGTGGTGGCGGTGCCGCTGCACCACGTCGAAGCCCTGCCCCGCCATCTGTATACCTTCCACGGCTGCGGTCTGGGCAAACTGCTCGACGCCCAGGCCACTCGCGCAGTGCTGGCGGCGCGTTTGCAGTCGCTGTGCCACGGCGTTTCCGGGGTACGGGTGGAGCTGCTGGAGCGCCTGCAGGCCTTCCTTGAACACGACATCCTGCCGCTGATTCCGGAAGAAGGTTCGGTGGGCGCCAGCGGTGATCTGACGCCGCTGTCCTACGTCGCCGCGACCTTGTCCGGCGAGCGCGAAGTGATGTTCCGTGGCGAGCGCCGACAAGCCGCCGATGTGCACCGCGAACTGGGTTGGGAACCGCTGGTATTGCGCCCCAAAGAAGCCCTGGCGCTGATGAACGGCACTGCAGTCATGACCGGCCTCGCCTGCCTGGCTTACGCTCGCGCTGATTACCTGCTGCAACTGGCCACGCGTATCACCGCGTTGAACGTGGTCGCTTTGCAGGGCAACCCGGAGCACTTCGACGAGCGCCTGTTCGCAGCCAAACCTCATCCTGGGCAGATGCAAGTCGCCGCATGGCTGCGCCAGGACCTGGCGATCGATGCGCCGACCGCGCCGCTGCATCGCCTGCAAGACCGTTACTCCCTGCGCTGCGCGCCGCACGTGCTCGGTGTATTGGCCGACAGCCTGAACTGGCTGCGCTCGTTCATCGAGATCGAACTCAACAGCGCCAACGACAACCCGATCATCGACGCCGAAGCCGAACGCGTGCTGCACGGCGGGCACTTCTATGGCGGCCATATCGCCTTCGCCATGGACAGCCTGAAGACGCTGGTGGCCAACGTCGCCGATTTGCTCGACCGCCAGCTCGCACTGCTGGTGGACGAGCGCTACAACCACGGCTTGCCGAGCAACCTGTCCGGCGCCACCGCCGACCGCGCGATGCTCAACCACGGCTTCAAGGCGGTGCAGATCGGCACCAGCGCCTGGACCGCCGAAGCCCTGAAAAACACCATGCCGGCCAGCGTTTTCTCGCGCTCCACCGAGTGCCATAACCAGGACAAAGTCAGCATGGGCACCATTGCCGCCCGCGACGCCATCCGCGTGCTGGAGCTGACCGAACAGGTCGCCGCTGCCACGCTGCTGGCCGCCAACCAAGGCGTCTGGCTACGCGGCCAGGCTGAAGACGCGCGCCCACTGCCGCCGGCCCTGGCTGCGATGCACAAGGAACTGGCCAAGGACTTCCCGCCGGTCATCGAAGACCGCGCCCTGGAAGGCGAATTGCGCCTGTGTATGCAACGCATCGCCGAACAACACTGGAGGCTGCATGCGTAGCAAGGGAGTGCTTCACACCGACACGGAAATCCTCGTACCGTTCTTTGACGTCGACACCATGAACGTGGTCTGGCACGGCCATTACGTCAAATACCTGGAAGTCGCCCGCTGTGCGCTGCTGGACAAGATCGGCCACAACTACGACGCCATGGTGGCGTCGGGTTACGCATGGCCGGTGATCGACTTGCAGCTGCGCTATGTGCGCGGCGCCGTGTTCGGCCAGAAGCTGAATGTGCGCGCCAGTCTGGTGGAGTGGGAAAACCGCCTGAAGATCAGTTACCTGATCAGCGATCTGAGCTCCGGCGAGCGCCTGACCCGCGCCTGTTCCGTGCAGGTCGCCGTCGACATGAGCAGCCGCGAAATGCAGTTGGCTTCACCGAAGGTGTTCACCGATGCGGTTGAAAGGATGTTGCCATGAACTCGCTGTTCAAATGCCTCGGCGCTTTAGCGTTGCTCGGGCTTTCATCATTGGCGCAGGCCTTCGATCTGCAGCAGCTCAGCGATCAACTGGCCAAACCCGATGTGATCCACGGCAACTTTATCCAGGAAAAACATTTGCGCGCCCTGCCCCAGCCGCTGACCAGCAAGGGCACTTTCGTTCTGGCGAAAAACCATGGCCTGCTCTGGCTGCTGAAAACCCCACTGCAACAGGACTACCGCATCAGCGCCCAGGGCATTGCCCGGCGTGATGCCAACGGTTGGCAAATGCTGCCTAACAAGAGCGCCGGGGCCGAGCAGAACCGTTTGTTCCTCGCCGTGCTGCAAGGCGACAGCAGTGGCCTGCAACGGGATTTCGAGCTGTCGCTGAGTGGCGATGCCCAGAACTGGAAGCTGACCCTGACTCCGCGCTCGATGCTGCTCAAGCAGGTGTTCAATCAGATCAACATTGACGGCGGCGAACTGGTGCACAGCATCGAGCTGCTCGAAACCCAGGGTGACCGAACCCTGTTGCGCATGCAGGACAGCACCAGCACCCAACCTTTGAGCGATGCGGAGCAACATGACTTTGCCGAGTGAACGGATGCTGCCGCGGCTGTTTCTGATCCTGCTGCTGGCGGTGCTCGCACTCGCCGGTTGGCAGTGGCGCGACGGCACTCCGCTGTCCGCCAACCTGATGGAACTGGTGCCAGGCACCGCGCCGGACGCGCTGGAGCTGCGCGCCGAACAACGCATGCAAGAACCGCTGAACCGGGAAATGCTGGTGCTGGTCGGCCATAAAGACCGCCAGCAAGCCATCGCCATGGCGCAAAAACTCGCCGAACAATGGCAGGCCAGCGGCGTGTTCGAAAAGGTCCAGTGGAACCTGCAGGCCGACTTGCCGGCACTGCGTACGCAACTGCTGCAAGGCCGACTGGCAATGTTGTCGGCGGCCGACCGACAGCAACTCATCGAGCACCCCGACGCATTTATTCAACAACGGGTACAAGCCCTGTTCGACCCGTTCACCGGCTTCAGTCTGGTGCCGAGCCAGGACGATTGGCTCGGCCTGACCGGGCGCATCCAGAACAGCCAGCCACAGCATGGTTCGGTGCAACTGGACATCGGCAGCGGCGCGCTGGTCGCCGATGCCGACGGCAAGAGCTGGGTGATGCTGCGGGCGCGAACCGCCGGCAACGCCTTCGACATGAACCTGCCACTGCAAGTGGCCGATCTGCTCCAGCACAGTCGCGAAGAAGCCGCCCAGGCGGATGTGCAACTGCTCGCCGCCAGCGGCCTGCTGTATGCCGCCAGCGGTCAACGGCAAGCTGCGCGCGAGATGACTTGGGTCGGTGGCGGTGCCACGCTCGGGATTCTGTTGCTGTTGTTGCTGGCCTTCCGGCGTTGGCGGGTGTTGCTGGCCTTCGTCCCGGTGCTGGTGGGCATGCTGTTCGGCGCGGTGGCCTGCGTGGCGCTGTTCGGTCACATGCACGTGATGACGCTGGTGCTGGGTTCCAGCCTGATCGGCGTGGCGGTGGATTACCCGCTGCATTACCTGTCCAAAAGCTGGAGCCTGAAACCCTGGCACAGCTGGCCGGCCTTGCGCCTGACCTTGCCGGGGCTGACGCTGAGCCTGATCACCAGTTGCATCGGCTACCTGGCCCTGGCCTGGACACCGTTCCCGGCCCTGACCCAAATTGCCGTGTTCTCCGCCGCCGGCCTGGTGGGCGCCTATCTGTCGGCAGTGTGCCTGCTGCCCGCGCTGCTCAAGGGCGCGGACTTGCGTCCGGCGCAATGGCCGATGCGCATCGCCGAGAAGTTGCTGGATGTGCGTGAAACGTTGCTCAAATACGTACGCACGCCGGTATTGCTGGCGCTGCTGATCGCCTTCTGTGTCGGCGGCCTGTTGCAGCTGCAGAGCAAAAACGACATTCGCCAATGGGTCGGCACACCACCGCAACTGACTGACGAAGCCCAGACCATCGCGCGTATCACCGGCTATCAACCCACCAGCCAGTTCTTCCTGGTGCGCGCGGCCAATCAGCAGGCGTTGCTCGAACGCCAGACGGCACTGAGCGAGCGTCTGGATCAGTTGATCAATCTGGAAAAACTCCAGGGCTACCTGTCGCTCAATCAACTGGTCAGCCCGCCGAGCGAACAGCGGCAAGTACGTGACGCACTGAGCAAGCTGCCGCAGTTCTGGCAGCCGTTGCTCAACCTCGGCGTGCCGGCCGCAGCCTTGCAGGCCGAGCTGGCGAAGCTGCAGGCGCTGCCCACTGAAGACATTGACGCGGCGCTGGCCGGTCCATTGGCCGAGCCCTATCGCGCCCTGTGGCTGGGGCCGACCGATGACGGTGTGGCCGCGATGGTCAGCCTGCAAGGCTTGAACAATCCCGCGCTGTTACAGGTCCAGGCGCTGGACTTGCCGGGTGTGGAACTGGTGGACCGCCTCGGCGAATTGAACAAGGTTTTCGCCGCGACGCAAATCAGTGCCGCCGAACTGAAACTCGCGTCCTGCGCGCTGATCGTGCTGGTGCTGATCCTGCCATTCGGTCTCGGTGGCGCGTTGCGAATCGTCTCTCTGCCTTTACTGGCGGCCCTGTGCAGTCTGGCCAGTCTCGGTTGGCTCGGTCAGCCGCTGACGCTGTTCAGCCTGTTCGGCCTGCTGCTGGTGACGGCCATCAGCGTCGACTACGCAATTCTCATGCGCGAACAGATCGGCGGTGCGGCGGCGAGCCTGCTGGGCACCTTGCTGGCGGCGGTGACCACTTGGTTGTCCTTTGGCCTGCTGGCGGTGTCCAGCACGCCGGCGGTGAGCAACTTCGGCCTGTCGGTGAGCCTCGGCCTGGCATTCAGTTTCATTCTGGCGCCATGGGCCGGACGCCAAGTCCACGCCGCCCCGGTTGCGGAGTCGGCAGCGTGATGGTCGCCGCGTTCTGGGTAATGGCCCTGGTGTTGTTCGCCGTGGCTACCCGTGTCGGTCGCCACTTCGGTCTGATTCCAATCGTCAGCCAGTTGTTGCTGGCGACCTTCGGCCTGCCGCTGCTGATGTACTTCTGGATCGAACCGGGCTGGCACCTCAGTGGTGCCGATCTGGTCTCGCCGGGCTGGCTGAAAAACCTCTACAGCTTGAGTTTTGCCTTGCTGCTGGGGCACATCCTCAGTGACGTGATCGACCTGCGACTGGATCGCCAGAGCCTGAAAATCGCCCTGCCAAGTTTCTGCATTCCGTTTGCCTGCGGGCTGGCGACAGCGATCTGGCTGTTGCCGCCGCAACCGTGGATCAGCTCGCTGGCGGTCGGTCTGCTGTTCGCCATCACCGCGATTCCGGTGTTGTATCTGTACCTGCGACACATCAACTACCCGCCCGCCGCCACCCGGCGCCTGGTGCAAACCGCGATCCTGATCGACCTGACCTGCTGGACCCTGTTCGCGTTCGCCCAAGGCAGCCTGCACCTGAGCAGTCTCTTGCTGCCGCTGGCCGGCGCCTGCCTGCCGTTGTTGCTGCGACTGCTGGGCCTGCGCCAACCATTGCTGCACAGCGGCTGCTTCTTCGCACTGCTGGTGGTCGCCGAACACTTCAAGCTCAATGCGCTGATTTTCGGCATCGGTTACCTGCTGTGCATGGCCATGCTCAAGGTGCCATTGGTGCTGCCTTTGCCGGCGGCGTGGATGAGCCGTTTACAGACCTGGATCGCGATCCCGCTGATCCTCACGTTCGGCATCGTGCAAATCAACGTGCACAGCGCCATCGACAGTCTCGACGGGGTGCAACTGGCCGCGCTCCTGCTGTTGCCGATTGCCAGCAAACTGTTGGGCAACTGGCTGGGTCTTGGCTGGGCCGGCGTCTCGTTTGAAGGTGCCAGCCGCTGGCGGGAAAGCCTTTTGCTGAATATTCGTGGTTTGAGCGAGATCGTCTTTCTCAACCTGCTGCTGCAACAACAGCTCATCAGCCCGGCGCTGTATTTCGCGCTGATGTTGATGGGCCTGATCGCGACCCTGCTGCCGGCACTGGCCGGCATGCACCGCATCCCTTTGAATATCGCCGCCTCGGCAAGGAGCTCCCGTGCCAACAGTTGAAATGGAACGTCGTCAGGTGGTGGTAATCGGTGCCGGCCCCTCGGGCGCCATCGCTGCCGCGCTGCTCAAGCGTAAAGGTCACGATGTGCTGATGATCGAGCGCCAGCATTTCCCACGGTTTTCCATCGGTGAAAGCCTGCTGTCCCACTGCCTGGATTTCGTCGAAGAAGCCGGCATGCTCGAAGCGGTGAACGCCGCCGGTTTCCAGCGCAAGAACGGTGCGGCATTCGCCTGGGGCGATCAGTACAGCGCCTTCGATTTCGGCGAGACGTTCAGCAACGGCAAGCCGACCACGTTCCAGGTCCTGCGCGCCGATTTCGATAAGCTGCTGGCCGATCAGGCCGAGCTGCAAGGTGTCGACGTCCGTTACGGCGAAGCCATCGTCAGCGCCGATTTCAGCCTGCCGAAGCCGCAGCTCGATGTGCTTCGCGAAGACGGCAGCCAATACCGCGTCGAGGCCGATTTCGTGCTCGATGCCAGCGGCTACGGTCGCGTGCTGCCGCGCTTGCTGGACCTTGAGGCGCCGTCGAACTTTCCGGTGCGCCAGGCCGTGTTCACCCATGTTGAAGACCGTATCGACAGCCCGGCCTTCGAGCGCGAAAAAATCCTCATCACCACCCACTCGACCCAGCGCGACATCTGGTTCTGGACCATTCCGTTCAGCAACGGCCGTTGCTCGGTGGGCGTGGTGGCGGCCGCCGAACACTTCGCAGGTCGCACCGAGAATCTGGACGACTGCCTGCGCGGCTTCATCGCCGAAACCCCAAGCCTGGCCGGGGTACTGAACAACGCCGTGTGGGATACCCCCGCGCGCTCCATCGGTGGCTACTCGGCCAACGTCAAAACCCTGCACGGTCCCGGTTTCGCCTTGCTGGGCAATGCGGCGGAATTCCTCGACCCGGTGTTCTCCTCCGGCGTGACCATCGCCATGCGTTCGGCGAGCATGGCCGCCGGAGTGTTGCATCGCCAGCTGCAGGGTGAAAGCGTCGACTGGCAGACCGAGTTCGCCGAACCGCTCAAGCGCGGCGTCGACACCTTCCGTTGCTACGTCGAAGGCTGGTACGCCGGGACCTTTCAGGATGTGATTTTCTATCAGGGCGGCACAGAAGATATCCGCCGCATGATCAGCTCGATCCTCGCCGGTTACGCCTGGGATGAACGTAACCCGTTCGTCAGCGAAGCCAAACGTCGACTGCGGATGATCTCGGACCTGTGCGCCAGGGATGCGACATGAATTATCTGAGCGCCAACTATGTCGAAGAAACCCGTTTCGGTTTCTGGTTCCTGCGCAGCCACACCTGGCAGCACCATGTATTGCGCGTGGCGGTCAATGATTTGCGCGGCCTGTTCAGCGAGCCATTGCCCGCCAATCCGGTATTGCTGGATGCCGGTTGCGGCCAGGGCAAGTCGTTCCAGTACCTGCGCCAGACCTTTGCGCCTGGGCGCCTGATCGGCCTGGATGCCGACCCTCACAGCCTGAACCTGAGTGGTGAAGAGGCTGCCCGTCAGGGCATGGATGTAGAACTGATCGGCAGTGACTGCGCCAGCATCAAAGTCCCGGACGCCAGCGTCGATCTGCTGTTCTGTCACCAGACCTTTCATCACCTTGTCGAGCAGGATCAGGCCCTGGCCGAATTCTATCGGGTGCTCAAGCCGGGCGGCTATTTGCTGTTCGCCGAGTCCACCGAGGCTTACATTGATACGTGGGTGATTCGCTGGCTGTTCCGCCACCCGATGCACGTGCAAAAGAGCGCCACCGGCTACCTGGAGATGATTCGTCGGCAGGGTTTTGAATTCGGCCCGCAGAATGTGTCTTACCCTTACTTGTGGTGGAGTCGCGCCAAGGATTTCGGCCTGCTTGAACGCTTCGGCCTGCGCCAGCCCAAGCCCTTTGGCCAACGGGAAGAAACCCTGGTCAATGTGGTCGCGCGCAAGCCCCTTGAAGGTGCTGTTTGATGTCTAGCGCAATTCAAACCTGTGGGAGCGAGCCTGCTCGCGAAAGCGGTGTGTCAGTCAACAAAAGTGTTGGATGTGCCGACGCATTCGCGAGCAGGCTCGCTCCCACAGGGTCTGCGGTGCTGATCCGCTTTCTGCTGCTCAGCTGTGTCCTGTTGCTGAGCGCCTGCGCCAGCCAGGCACCGCTGCCCGAGAGAACCCCGCACCTGGCATTGCCGCTGCAACTGCATATCGAGCGGCAGATGGCCGAGCAGCGTCAGGATTGGCTGCTGGTGATCCAGCGTGAAGGCCCAGGCATTCGCTGGTCGATGATGGACCCGTTGGGGATTCCCGTGGCACGTCAGAAATTGATCGATGGCCAGTGGCAGGCCGACGGCCTGCTGCCACCCAATCCAGAAGCCCGGGAACTGTTCGCCGCCTTATTGTTTGCATTGACCCCCACCGGCGAGTTGCCTGGCAACTACCCCGCCGCCCGTCAGCAGGGCGGGCAACGTTCCTTGTCACCACACTGGAACATTCGTTACTCACAACCATTGAGCTTTGAATTGAACGTGTCCCAAGGCCCGCACTATCGCGTCACCCCGCTCGGCGAGAACACACCATGACGGCTTATCTGAACGCCCTCGGGGTGATCTGCGCTCTGGGCCGCGACAAGCAGGAAGTCGCCCGCAACCTGTTTGCCGGCGATTGCTCGGGCATGCGCCACGAGGCCGGCTGGGTGGCGGAACGCTCGTTGCCAGTGGCGGCGGTGCGCGGTGAGCTGGCGCCGATTCCGGCTGAGCTGGCTCGGCAAAACACTCGCAACAATCAATTGCTGCTGGACGCCGCGCTGCAAATTCGCGAAGACATCGAGCAGGCCATCCAGACCTACGGCCGCGACCGTATCGGCGTCATTCTCGGCACCAGCACCTCGGGCATTCACGAGGCCAGCCAAGGCTTGGCCCATTACATCCGTGAGCATCAGTTCCCCGCCGAGTATGACTATCAGCAACAGGAACTCGGCGCGCCGGCGACATTCCTCGCTGACTGGCTGCAGTTGAGCGGCCCGGCCTATGTCATTTCCACCGCCTGCACCTCCAGCGCCCGCGCGCTGATGAGTGCCCAACGACTGCTCGACCTGGGCATGTGCGACGCCGTGTTGTGCGGTGGTGTCGACAGTTTGTGCAAGCTGACCCTCAACGGTTTCTCTGCCCTGGAAGCGGTGTCCGAACAGCGCTGCAATCCGTTTTCGGTCAACCGCAACGGCATCAATATCGGCGAGGCGGCGGTGCTGTTTCTGATGAGCAAAAACGCCGGCAACAGCCAACCGATTGCCCTGCTCGGCAGTGGCGCCAGCTCCGATGCACACCACATTTCCGCGCCGGAACCGACCGGTCGTGGCGCCCGGCAAGCGATGCACAAAGCCTTGAACCGCGCGGGCCTGCAACCGCAGCAGATCGGTTATCTGAACCTGCACGGTACGGCCACCCAACACAACGACGCCATGGAAAGCCTCGCCGTAACAGCCTTGTTCCCGCAAGGGGTGCCCTGTTCGTCGACCAAGCCGATGACCGGCCATACCCTCGGCGCTGCCGGTGCCCTGGAAGCGGCGTTCTGCTGGTTGAGCCTGAGCACGGATAACCGCGAGCATGCTCTGCCGCCCCACGTCTGGGACGGTCAGCCCGACCCCCAATTGCCGGCCCTGCATTGGGTGACCCCGAACGACCACCTGACGTCCATTGCACCCCGCTACCTGATGAGCAATTCCTTTGCCTTCGGTGGCAATAACGTCAGCCTGATTATCGGAGACGCCCCATGATTGCCTGGCCGCTCGCCGAACTGCTGCCCCATGCCGGCGACATGATCCTCATCGAGCAGATCCTGTCGTTCGATGATGAGCAGATTCACACCCGACTCACCGTCAGACCCGGCGGCCTGTTCAATCGCCCCGACGGCAGCCTGCCGGCCTGGGTCGGTATTGAACTGATGGCCCAGAGCGTCGCCGCTTACGCCGGCTGCCACGCGCGCCAGAAAGGCAATGCGGTGGAGTTGGGCTTCCTGCTCGGCACCCGTAAATTCGAATGCAACGTGGAGCACTTCCCCGCCGGCACCGAGTTGACCATCCACGGGATACGCTCGCTGGAAGACGACAACGGCATGGGTGTGTTCGAATGCCACATCACCGGCCCCGGCATCCACGCCACCGCCCGGCTGAACGTGTTCCGCCCGCCTCAGGCCGCTCAATATCTTCATGAACCCCAAGGAGTCGAGTGATGACTGAATCCATACTGGTCACCGGCTCCAGCCGTGGCATTGGCCGCGCCATTGCGTTGCGCCTGGCCCGGGCCGGGCATGACATCGTGCTGCACTGCCGCAGCGGCCTGGCGGACGCCGAAGCCGTTAAGGCCGAGGTCGAGACCCTGGGACGCAACGCGCGCATCCTGCAATTCGACGTGTCCGACCGTGCCCGTTGCAAAGCCATTCTTGAAGCCGACGTCGAAACCCATGGTGCCTATTACGGCGTGGTGCTCAACGCCGGCCTGACCCGCGACGGTGCTTTTCCGGCCTTGAGCGAAGAGGATTGGGACATGGTGATGCGCACCAATCTCGACGGTTTCTACAACGTGCTGCACCCGGTGATGATGCCGATGATCCGTCGTCGCGCTGCCGGACGGATTGTCTGCATCACTTCGGTGTCCGGACTGATCGGCAATCGCGGCCAGGTCAATTACAGCGCGTCCAAGGCCGGTTTGATCGGCGCAGCCAAAGCGCTGGCGATCGAACTGGGCAAGCGCAAAATCACTGTTAACTGTGTCGCACCCGGCCTGATCGACACGGCGATGCTCGATGAAAACGTGCCGGTGGAAGAACTGATGAAAATGATCCCCGCACAACGCATGGGCACCCCTGAAGAGGTGGCCGGTGCAGTGAATTTCCTGATGTCGGCGGAAGCGTCGTACATCACCCGGCAGGTTCTGGCCGTCAACGGAGGCCTGTGCTGATGAAGCGCGTCGTCGTCACCGGCATGGCCGGCATCACCTCACTGGGCAGCGACTGGGACACCATCGCCGCCAATTTCGCCGCCAACCGCAGCGGCATCCGCCGCATGGACGAGTGGGATCGTTTTACCGAACTCAACACCCGCCTGGCCGGGCCGATCGACGACTTCCAGGTGCCAAGCCACTGGACCCGCAAGCAACTGCGCAGCATGGGCCGTGTCTCGCGCCTGGCCGTGGGCGCGGCTGAACAGGCCCTGGCGGACGCCGGACTGCTGGGTGACGAGTCGATCAAGGACGGGCGCATGGGCGTTTCCTGTGGCTCGTCCACCGGCAGCACCGACGAGATCAAGGCGTTTGGCAAAATGCTGCTCAACTCAGTGGCCGAAGGCCTCAACGCCAATTCCTACGTACGAATGATGCCGCACACGACAGCGGCGAATATCAGCATCTTCTTCGGTCTCACTGGCCGGCTGATCCCGACCTCCAGTGCCTGCACCAGCGGCAGCCAGGGCATCGGTTACGCCTACGAGTCAATCAAGTTCGGGCGCCTGCCGCTGATGCTCGCCGGCGGCGCCGAAGAGCTGTGCCCGACCGAAGCCATGGTGTTCGATGCGCTCTACGCCACCAGCCTGAAAAACGATGCCCCGCAGACCAGCCCACGACCTTACGACACAGACCGCGATGGCCTGGTGATCGGTGAAGGCGGCGGCATGCTGGTGCTCGAAGAGCTCGAACACGCTCTGGCGCGCGGCGCGCACATCCACGCCGAGATCGTCGGTTTCGGCAGCAACGCCGACGGTCAGCACGCCACTCGTCCTGAGCAGTTCACCATGCGCCGGGCCATGGAACTCGCCCTGGAAGACGCCGGACTGCAACCTTCGGACATCGGCTACGTGAACGGTCATGGCACCGCTACCGAACAGGGCGACATTGCCGAAACTCTGGCCACCAGCGCGTTGTTCGGCGAACACATGCCGATCAGTTCGCAGAAGAGTTTCCTCGGGCACACCCTGGGAGCCTGCGGCGCGCTGGAGTCCTGGTTCAGCATCGAAATGATGAACCGCGACCTGTACGTGCATACGTTCAACCTTGATGAGATCGATCCGCAGTGCGGCAAGCTCGATTATCTGCGCGGAGAGTTCCGGCAGATGAGCAACCAGTATGTGATGAACAACAACTTCGCTTTTGGTGGGGTGAATACTTCGCTGATTTTTCGGCGCTGGTCATAAGCACGCGGTGCACACGATCCATGTAGGGGCAAAAGAGCTGCACAACACCGCGATCTTCTAGCGCTCCAACAACTTAACGGATGAGTCCTACACGAAATATCGATTCGTCTGACTGCGCCAACTCCTGGACCCACGCAAAGTCCTGTTCCTTCCAATAAGGCATAGGGATTTGTGCATGTTCAGCGCCGTCAGTCCGATTGTTTCCCGACTCGATCTCAGAGGATGGGCCATAGAAGGGATTTTCTATGAGTCTTACGGACGTGCCTTGATAACAGGCTTTTCTACCCTACTCATCGGCCTAGCCGTCTGGCACCACAACCACAAAAAACGCCTCCACATCATTCCCACCCGTTTCAACCGTCAACGCCGCGAAGTCTGTTTCATCCCCGAAGGCGCCACAGAACCCGTTTTCGTCCCGTGGGAGTCCTTATCCGCCTGGATCATCGAAGCCCAAGGTGCCACCCAATACGGCATCCATCGCCAGTACGGCATGGGCATCGGTTTCCAGCATGGCGAAACCCTGACCAGCGTCGAATTCCCCTGCGCCGGCCTGCCGCTCGCCATCAGCCATTGGGAAGCGATCCGTGGCTACATGGAATACGAAATCCACGACCTCAAATCCATTCAGGACCTGCAAGACCTGCAAGGCCCGAACGATCCACCCCACGAAGGCCTGCACACGTTCCGCAACGCCCATGCCCGCATGCACCAGCAAATCCGCGATGGTCAACGCGGTCGGGTATCAGGGTTCTTCTGGTACCTGTACCACGTCATGACCCTCTGGACTCTGCCCAACTACCTGACCGAATGGGAAGTGCGGCGCATCAAGACAATGGGCCATCGCGCCTTGCCCGAGGCCATGCAGCAATGGTCCGAGCCGCTGCCGAAGGAGCAATGGACCAAGCCGAGTGCAGAGTTGCTGCACATGAGCGAACAGGTCCGCACCCTCCACCAGCGCCAACCTCGCCGGCCGATCACCGAGGTTTTTGCCGAGGTACAGCGGCTGAACCCAACGAATAAGCGCCGCGCATGAGTGGGGTTGGTAGTACAGACAGCCAGAGTTGAATTAATCACACCGCCGACACTTCTGAATCAAGCAGCGGGCTCGCCACATCTGAGTCCTCGCCAAATAAATGAAACACAGGGAAACGGAGCATGTAACTTCGGAAATATCCTACAGCCAGCCTTGTAATTTCGACATACAGTCAAACTCCGACAACAAACACATTTAAAAACAATTGCGATAAAGCATCACTTCAAAAAAGAAACACCGAATCATTACAAGTCATTACTCACTATTGACCCCCCCACTCCCAGCCTATACTTTTCACGCATTGAATCTGGATAATTAATAGCGAGCAACCAAAGCAGATAAGGAGTTATCCGCATGCAAAAAAATAATATTACTTCTACATGCCTGCTTCTTGCGGCATTGTTTTGTCCTCTGGGTAGTTTTGCGCAACAAGCCCCCGCCACTGCCGATACTCGAGCTCTGGCATCCTCCCCTCGATGGCTGACAACCAAGGTCTATATAGAGGGTGCACCACAAACAGACGTAAAAGCGAATTATCCTGGCGTGGTCGGAATATCGACGTGGGATCCCGAACGCAATCGCTATGAATTCTTTTACACCGATACCGGAAAATCAAAGTACGACAATGGAGGTGGAGGTTACTTTTTTGTCACTGGTGATCAAAAAACCCACATTTTAGTGCCCGATGTCGGGCCAACCAAAACCGTGGTCAGGCGATTGGAAACGTTGAACCCAAATGAATTCACCTACTCTCGCGAAGTGCCTCGCGACATGATAGCCAATAACCCTCCAGTGCGTATCTATGTCGTTCATGCCCCCTACACCGGAACAGTGGAAACAAAGTCCGCCATTAATCCAGATACAAAGATCACAAATTGAAACCAGCCCCCCAACGCACTAAATAATCCAGTCAGTTCCGCTGGAGTAGCGTTACCGCTTTAAATCAATCTTGCCTCCTAATAAAACATGGAGTTTCAACATGCAGAAATCACTCAAAACACTCCTTGTGTCTACGCTATTAATAGCCTCGGCCTTCTGCGGCGCTGTCAATGCGCAGTCCACAACAAATTCCCCTGCAAAAAATGCCGTGGCCACGCCAGATAATGCCGTCATGCTGACCGTATTTTTAAAGCACGATCAGTCACGGCCATTGGGCGAACTAAAAGCTCAACTTGCCAAACAAGGATTCTATAAGGCATTTCCACCTGCGGGAGTAGAGGTTGTCAGTTGGAACATAATGATGGGTATCGGACAAGTCGTCACAGTGCGCTTCCCAGCCTCCCGTCTCGCTGAAGTAAACCTTGCACTTGAAAATACAGCGTGGGGAAGTTACAGAACCGAGTTCTATCCGACCTATGATTTCAAAGCGATAGCACTGGCAGAACAAAACAAAGCGCAGCAAACGCAGGCCCAGTGATGCTAGCTGTGGTTTCGGTGTAGTGCCTGGTAAAGAAAAACGGGGGATCTCACTGGGGTCACCCGTAGTTACGGTTTCAGAGGCTCAACCTTACGCGTTAGCAACTCCACAAACGCCTTTGCCATCGGCGACTTCTGATCCTTGCGCTGCACCAGCCACACCGCTGACACCATTGGATCAAGCAACGGGCTCGCCACATCTGCGTCCCCAGCAAACAAATGAAACATAGGGAAAACGGAGCATGTCATTTCGGAAACGTCCCACAGCCAGAGCTTTAGATTCGCGGTAGGGTCAATGTCCCCCGGGACGACCCCAAGGATGAGTAAAGCATGAATAACAAGGCAGTCATCGTTTTCAGTGGTGGACAAGACTCAACAACCTGCTTGATCCATGCATTGCAAACTCATGACGAAATACACTGCATTACGTTTGATTATGGTCAGCGCCATCGCGCAGAGATTGAAGTGGCACAACAGCTTTCAAAGAAGCTTGGAGTGGTAGTTCATAAGGTATTGGATACGTCGTTACTAAATGAATTAGCCATCAGCAGCTTAACCCGTGACAACATCCCGATTCCAAGTATAAGTAGCTCTGCAGAAGAGCTGCCGAGCACTTTCGTACCAGGTAGAAACATTCTATTTTTAACCTTGGCCGCTATTTATGCCTATCAAGTGCGCGCTAAAACTGTAATCACTGGTGTTTGTGAGACAGATTTTTCTGGCTACCCGGATTGTCGGGATGAATTTATCAAGACTCTGAATAACGCCATTGAATTGGGAATGGACTATAAACTGCGCATTGAAACTCCGCTTATGTGGCTGAATAAGGCAGAGACCTGGGCCTTGGCCGATCACCACGAAAAGCTGGACTTGATCCGCGACCACACCTTATCTTGTTACAACGGGATAAAAGGGAGTGGTTGTGCCACTTGTGACGCTTGTAATCTTCGCGCCAAAGGATTGAGGGAGTTTCTGGAAAACAAAACAGAGATTATTAACAGCCTAAGAATCAAACTGAAATTATAAAAAACAACCTGCCGCGGGGGAGCGGGCATTGACAGCCCAGCCCCCTCATATTTATGCAGATTGGGTCTCAGCTATATATTTTTTAAACAACGACCTTGCTCCATAAGCGGGTAAGACATTAAAAACAGCGAAACACATTTTTATAGCTATCTGAATATATATCATGGCGAGTATTTCATTGTTTTGCATAGCCCCATGAAATGCAATACAGCAAAAAATAAAGCTATCTATTATCACGGCAAAAAAAGTACTTAAACACACTCGAAGAAATAGAAACCTTGAATTTGTGAGCTCTTTTATTTTGCATAGCAAATAAGAATTTAGGTACTCAGAAATAAGAAAAGAAATAGAAGATGCGATCAAAACCGATGATACATGAGTCATGACCTCGCCATACGGCGCATCAAGTTCCCAACCTGACAAGCCGGGAAGATAGCTGGTAGCACTGAGCAAAAAAACAATAAACGCATTGCTGGCAAAAGCAAATATTATGGCTCTCCTCGCAAGCTTTAGCCCATAAGATTCATTCAATAGATCGACTATTAAAAATGTCAGCGGATACAGAAACACACCAGGAGTGACAACCACATCAAATCTCTCCAGATAAACAAGCTTTGTGGCAGCTACATTTGTAAAAATATAAAGCGCAAAAAGTAGTAGATTGAGAACTACATAAGTCATCCAAGACCTTTCATGTCGATCATTGACTTCATATGCAGTCAATGCAGCGCCACCAGAATAAAATTTTCTGTAAATATCTTTAATCTCCATTTTATTGAGACTATCTAAAATCTCACTTTTCAACAAATCACCCAGCTTTATTCTGACAATCTTCCCTGTAGAAATAACCATTATCACTGCGAGACCCTTGCTATTCTCAAACCCGAGAAGCTTATATCTACTATTTTCAGTACCATCATCCATTGTGCCGTTCCTCCAATATGTCACCTACAGAGCAAAAAACGTCAGCATCGAAATAAGTTTCACTGACCACGAATAGCTTCTTTGTTTTCTTGTCATATACCAGCTTTTCTCTATTACTATTCGACAAACCTTTCTTTACTATCAACAAGTCTCCTGGCTCATTCACACCACCAACTTCACTTTCTAGCAGTACGCCTATTACGTTGCAGGCAGAACCGAAATAATAAGTAAGAGGATGAATCGTAGCCAACTCACCGATTCGCTTGTCCAAACTCTGAATTAGCAAACTCTCTCTAATTATAGGGACTGCCGCCGGATTCATATTCCCAAGCAAAGAGACACTACTCTCAATTGTTTCCTTCTCTTCAAAATCAACTGTCTCTATCTCTTTATAAGACACACCAAAAAAGTCAGAAATCTTTCGAATCGTAGATTGCTGAACGTTTACTACCCGCCCTTCCAAAATATTATATATCGTGGTCCGGGTTAGTCCGCTCGCATTGCATAAGGATAGCTGCGTCTCTCCACGGCTTTTTATCAAATACTTAATATTATTTTTCAAGTTTTCCGTTTTTTCTTTCTTGTACATTAAATATCAACCATTGTTTATAGCTTGAGCCAATTGCACGCCATAAATGAAATGCAGAGATATCTCTGCGTGAGATCAGCATCCTACACCTCTGGGAGCTATACAAAAACCAATGTCGCAAACACGACAAACAATCGTTAAATAATATTTCGCTCTCAAGCCTTCGGATGACAGTTTTTTTGTTTCTATCGGAACACCAACTTATCGAAACTTCCCACAGTTATTTCTTACAGCAATTTCTTACAGAAATTACCCAGCCTTGAATGAATCATTTAATTACATAGATGTTCATTTATTTGATTAATAAAATTGAATTTTCTGGTAATAAATCTACCGAGCCGTCAATTCACGTAACGTCGCCAAGGGACTGGCACCTTCATAAACCTTGCAAGGAGCTTCGCCATGAAAAAGACCAACCCAAACTCCCCAGAATCCCCAGACCTCCCAACCGACGACACCGTCGATTTATCCAAACTCTCCGAAGTCACCCAACGCCGCGTCAGCGCCCGTCTGCGCAAACCAGACCGCCCCGACCCGGTCAGTCACTTCTTCACCATCGTCCCAAATGCCGACACGGCATCCCTGCTCTGTCACGCCTGCGAAACCCTTGCCTCGCTGAATGTCATGACCACCGATCTCGCCTGCGAGCTGGAAGGCTCGCGCCGCAATGTGGCGTTGGCCATTCAACAGCTGGCCGTGCTAGGTGAGTTATTGGTCAATCAAGCGCTAGACAACCTGGAACCACCCACAGGGTTGTCTGCAGCTCCGTTGAACAGCCAACGCTGAGTAGTTCCGTTTTTTTACCAAATGGAGGTTTTTTGTCATGGATCGATACATGCCTATCACCGGCATCGACTGCACCATCGCATCGTTAGTGATCGACACCGAAGCGCCACTGGACGTGTTGCACGAAACAGCGGCCTATCGCATTCGCACCGCGACCCAACTGCTGGAAAATTTCGCGTTTGGCGAGGGCGTTCACAGCGAACTGGCGCGGGTGTTGGTGACTTCATTGCGCGATGGTTGCGATTTGATGGATGTCATTGGTCGACGATTGCAGGTGCAGGTTTCGGCGTAGTGCTTGGTAAAGAAAAACGGGTGACCTCACTGGGGTCACCCGTAGTTATGACTTCAGAGGCTCAACCTTACGCGTTAGCAACTCCACAAACGCCTTTGCCATCGGCGACTTCTGATCCTTGCGCTGCACCAGCCACACCGCTGACACCGCTTCCGGATCCAGCAACGGCCGATACACCACGCCATCGATACGCATCCGCTGATAAGACGCCGGCAACACCGACACCCCAAGCCCCGCCGCCACCAACCCAATGATGGTCATCGCCTCGCCAGCCTCCTGGGCGAAGTGCGGGCTGAAGCCGGCATCCCGTGCCAGGCTGAGCAGCTGTGCGTACAGACCGCTGCCATAGCTGCGTGGGAAAAACACGAAGGGTTCGAGGGCCAGCGCCGAGAGGAATAATCCTTCTTCGCTGCCATTCACCAGCGGATGCTTGGAGCTGAGCACCGCCACCAATGGCTCACGCATCAATTCCACCACGCTGAGGGAGTCCGGCAAGCCCAACGGTCGCATGATGCCGACTTCGATCGACTCGTCCACCAGTGCGTCCGCCACTTGGGTACTGCTCATTTCCCGCAGGTTCAGGTGCACCGCCGGAAAGCGCTGACGAAACGAAAAGATCGCCTGGGGAATGGTCGAGTTGAACGGCGCCGACGAGGTGAAGCCGATCTTCAGCTCACCTAACTCTCCGAGTTGTGCCCGCCGCGCAACGTCCGCCGCTTTGTCGACCTGAGCCAGCACCAACCGCGCCTCTTCCAGAAACAGCCGACCGGCCTCACTGAGCTCGACCCGACGATTGGTTCGCTCGAACAGACGCGCGCCCACTTCCTGCTCCAGCGCCTGAATCTGCTGACTCAACGGCGGTTGCGAGATGCCCAGCACTTGTGCAGCGCGGCCGAAATGCAGTTCTTCGGCGACGGCGATGAAGTAGCGCAGGTGACGCAATTCCATGAAAACTCCATTAGGTCGTTAAACCTATCAAACAGGTCGAACAATATATTGGATTGAATCATTAGCCAGCTATATGATTTTTTCATTGCCTGACCGGCTGCGCCCCTCCGAGGTCCGAAGTGAAAACTGCTGTCGCCCCACTCGCCCATGAAATTCCGCCTGCCGCGCGGGACGATGTCGTCGCTGAGCTAAACGAGATCTACATCGAAAAAGGCACGCCGCTGTTCATGCGCACGGTGCTGGCGCTGTTCTCCGGCGGCTTCGCGACCTTTGCCCTGCTCTACTGCGTGCAACCAATGATGCCGCTGCTGTCCCGCGAGTTTTCCATCAACGCGGCCCAGAGCAGCCTGATTCTGTCGGTCGCCACCGGCATGCTCGCCATCGGCTTGCTGATCACCGGTCCCATCTCTGATCGCATCGGGCGTAAACCGGTGATGGTCGCCGCGCTGTTTGCCGCAGCGCTGTGCACCATGGCCAGCGCGATGATCCCGAGCTGGCAAGGCGTGCTGGTGATGCGGGCGCTGGTGGGGTTGTCGTTGAGCGGTCTGGCGGCGGTCGCGATGACTTACTTGAGCGAAGAAATCCATCCGCAGCACCTTGGCCTGGCCATGGGGTTATACATCGGCGGCAATGCCATCGGCGGCATGTGTGGACGATTGATCGTCGGGGTACTGATCGACTTCGTCAGCTGGCACACGGCAATGCTGGTCATCGGTGGCCTGGCGCTGATTGCCGCAGCGGTGTTCTGGAAAATCCTCCCCGAGTCGCGCAACTTCCGCGCTCGCTCGCTGCACCCTCGCAGCTTGCTGGACGGCTTCACCATGCACTTTCGCGACGCCGGCCTGCCGCTGTTGTTTGTCGAAGCGTTCGTGCTGATGGGCGCGTTCGTCACGCTGTTCAACTACATCGGCTATCGCTTGCTGGCCGAGCCGTATCACATGGACCAAGCCTTTGTCGGGCTGCTTTCGGTGGTGTACCTGTCGGGCATCTACAGCTCGGCGAAAATCGGCGCCCTGGCCGACCAGCTCGGCCGGCGCAAAGTGCTCTGGGCAACCATTGTGGTCATGCTCGCGGGCATCGCCCTGACCATGTTCACGCCGTTACCGCTGGTGATCATCGGCATGCTGATCTTCACCTTTGGTTTCTTCGGGGCGCATTCGGTGGCCAGCAGCTGGATCGGCCGTCGTGCGATCAAGGCCAGAGGACAGGCGTCGTCGCTGTACCTGTTCAGCTATTACGCCGGGTCGAGTATCGCGGGTACAGCAGGCGGCGTGGCCTGGCACCTGGGAGGCTGGAACGGGATCGGGTTGTTTATTGGCGGGTTGCTGGTGATTGCGCTGTTGGTGGCGTTGAAACTGGCGAAGTTGCCGCCGTTGGTAAATTTGAAAGCCTGACGGCAGTATCCGGTCAGCCACAAACAACTGTGGGAGCGAGCCTGCTCGCGAAGGGTCATAACATCCAACATCTAAGTTGACTGTTATACCGCTATCGCGAGCAGGCTCGCTCCCACAGAAAAGCGGGGACTTTTTATCAGGCTGCTATCACTCGTGATACTGCGCCGACAGTTCATGCACCGCGCGCAGGAACGCCCCAGCATGTTCCGGGTCGACTTCCGGCGTGATGCCATGGCCGAGGTTGAACACGTGGCCGCTGCCCTTGCCGTAGCTGGCGAGAATGCGGCCGACTTCGGCGCGGATGGCTTCTGGCTTGGCGTACAGCACGGTCGGGTCCATGTTGCCTTGCAGGGCGACTTTGCTGCCGACGCGTTGACGGGCTTCGCCAATGTCGCAGGTCCAGTCCAGGCCCAATGCATCAGCGCCGGCGTCGGCGATGCTTTCCAGCCACAGGCCGCCGTTCTTGGTAAACAGGATGACCGGCACTTTGCGGCCTTCGTGTTCGCGGATCAGGCCGCTGACGATTTTGCGCATGTAGGCCAGGGAGAATTCCTGATAGGCCGCCGCAGAGAGGTTACCGCCCCAGGTGTCGAAGATCTGCACCGCTTGCGCACCGGCCATGATCTGGCCGTTGAGGTAAGAGGTGACCGATTGCGCGAGCTTGTCCAGCAGCAGGTGCATGGCTTGCGGGTTGTCGTAGAGCATGGCCTTGGTCTTGCGGAAGTCTTTCGACGAGCCGCCTTCGACCATGTAGGTGGCCAGGGTCCATGGGCTGCCGGAGAAGCCGATCAGCGGCACGCGGCCGTTCAGTTCGCGGCGGATGGTGCTGACCGCGTCCATGACGTAGCCGAGGTCTTTGTGCGGGTCAGGAATCGGCAAGGCTTCGACGTCGGCCATTGTGCTGACGACTTTTTTGAAGCGCGGGCCTTCACCGGTTTCGAAGTACAGGCCCTGGCCCATGGCATCGGGGATGGTCAGGATGTCGGAGAACAGGATTGCCGCATCCAGTTGTGGATAGCGGTCGAGCGGCTGCATCGTGACTTCGCAAGCGAACGCCGGGTTCATGCACAGGCTCATGAAGTCACCGGCCTTGGCACGGCTGGCGCGGTATTCAGGCAGGTAGCGACCGGCCTGACGCATCATCCACACGGGGGTGACGTCTACGGGTTGCTTGAGCAGGGCGCGAAGGAAACGGTCGTTCTTCAGGGCAGTCATGTCGGCATCCGGAAAAAAAGTGCGGGCATTTTCTCAGAGCGCGACGCAAAAGGCACGGCAAGAGCCGCGCCTTTTGTCTATCGGGTCAATTTGTCGCGGGTTACATCTGCTGATTCTGCGTTGATTCGGCCGACCTCTTCGCGGGCAAGCCTCGCTCCTACAGGGGTTTACGCGGTCCCTGTAGGAGCGAGGCTTGCCCGCGAATGGAGCGACGCCGATCAAGCAGATTTACACGCCCAGGTAATCCAGGATCCCTTCAGCGGCATTGCGACCTTCGAAGATCGCCGTTACCACCAGGTCGGAGCCGCGCACCATGTCGCCACCGGCGAAGATTTTCGGGTTACTGGTCTGGTGCTTGTACTGACCTTGTTCCGGCGCCACGACGCGGCCCTGGCTGTCGGTCTGGATGCTGAACTGTTCGAACCACGACGCCGGGCTTGGACGGAAACCGAAGGCGATGACCACGGCGTCGGCCGGGATGATCTCTTCGGAACCCGGGATCGGCTCGGGGCTGCGGCGACCACGGGCGTCCGGCGCGCCGAGACGGGTCTCGACCACTTTCACGCCCTCGACACGGTCTTCACCGACGATAGCGATCGGCTGACGGTTGTAGAGGAATTTCACGCCTTCTTCCTTGGCGTTCTTCACCTCTTTGCGCGAGCCCGGCATGTTCGCTTCGTCACGACGATAAGCACAGGTCACCGACTTGGCGCCCTGACGAATCGAAGTACGGTTGCAGTCCATCGCCGTGTCGCCGCCACCCAGTACCACGACCTTCTTGCCTTTCATGTCGACGAAATCTTCCGGCGACTTTTCAAAGCCCAGGTTGCGGTTGACGTTGGCGATCAGGAAGTCCAGCGCGTCATGCACGCCCGGCAGATCTTCGCCGGCAAAGCCGCCCTTCATGTAGGTGTAGGTGCCCATGCCCATGAACACGGCATCGTATTCTTCGAGCAGTTGCTCGATGGTCACGTCCTTGCCCACTTCGGTGTTCAGGCGGAACTCAATGCCCATGCCGGTGAAGACTTCGCGACGATTGCTCAGCACGGTCTTTTCCAGCTTGAACTCGGGAATACCAAAGGTCAGCAGACCGCCGATTTCCGGGTTCTTGTCGAACACCACCGGGGTCACGCCACCGCGTACCAGCACGTCGGCACAGCCCAGGCCGGCCGGGCCCGCGCCGATCACCGCCACACGCTTGCCGGTCGGTTTGACCTTGGACATGTCCGGGCGCCAGCCCATGGCGAACGCGGTGTCGGTGATGTACTTCTCGACCGAACCAATGGTCACCGCACCAAAACCGTCGTTGAGGGTGCAGGCACCCTCGCACAGACGATCCTGAGGGCAAACCCTACCGCAGACTTCCGGCAGGGTGTTGGTCTGGTGCGACAGCTCGGCGGCGGCGAGGATGTTGCCCTCGGCCACCAGCTTGAGCCAGTTGGGAATGAAGTTGTGCACCGGGCACTTCCATTCGCAATACGGGTTACCGCAACCCAGGCAGCGGTGGGCCTGGTCGGCCGACTGCTGGGGTTTGAACGGTTCGTAGATTTCCACGAACTCTTTCTTGCGTTGACGCAACAGTTTCTTCTTCGGATCCTTGCGCCCGACATCGATGAACTGGAAGTCGTTATTCAGACGTTCAGCCATTGTTAAAACCTCATCAAACTCTTCAGGCGCATATCACTGCGGGTTGGCACGGGTGCTGGAAAGCAACGATTTCAGGTTGGCAGCCTTGGGCTTGACCAGCCAGAAACGACGCAGATAGTCATCAAGGTTTTCAGCGAGATTACGACCCCACTCGCTGTCGGTTTCCTCGACGTATTCGTTCAGCACGCGTTGCAGGTGGCTGCGATAGGCTTCCATCGCCTCACCGCTGATCCGCTGGATTTCCACCAGTTCGTGGTTGACCCGGTCAACGAAGGTGTTGTCCTGGTCGAGCACGTAGGCGAAACCGCCGGTCATGCCTGAGCCGAAGTTGTAACCGGTCTTACCCAGCACGCAGACGAAACCACCGGTCATGTACTCGCAGCAGTGATCGCCCGTGCCTTCAACCACGGTGTGAGCACCGGAGTTACGCACCGCGAAGCGCTCGCCCGCGGTGCCGGCGGCGAACAGCTTGCCGCCGGTGGCGCCATACAGGCAGGTGTTGCCGATGATGGCGCTGTCCTGAGTCTTGTAGACGCTGCCCTTCGGCGGAACGATAACCAGCTTGCCGCCAGTCATGCCCTTGCCGACGTAGTCGTTGGCGTCACCTTCCAGGTACATGTTCAGGCCACCGGCGTTCCACACACCGAAGCTCTGACCCGCCGTGCCTTTGAAGCGGAAGGTGATCGGCGCGTTGGCCATGCCCTGGTTGCCATGCTTGCGAGCGATTTCACCGGAGATCCGCGCACCGATGGAACGGTCGCAGTTGCAGATATCCAGGGCGAAATCGGCGCCGCTCATGTCGTTGATGGCCGAGGTGGCCAGGTCGACCATTTTCTCGGCCAACAGGCCTTTGTCGAACGGCGGGTTGCGGTCGACCTGGCAGAACTGAGGCTTGTCTGCCGGGATGTGATCGCTGCCGAGCAACGGGGTCAGGTCCAGGTGGTTTTGCTTGGCGGTCTGGCCTTCGAGGATTTCCAGCAGATCGGTACGGCCGATCAGCTCTTCGAGGGAGCGCACGCCCAGCTTGGCCAGCCACTCACGGGTTTCTTCGGCGACGTAGGTGAAGAAATTCACCACCATGTCGACGGTACCGATGTAGTGATCCTTGCGCAGCTTCTCGTTCTGAGTCGCGACGCCGGTGGCGCAGTTGTTCAGGTGGCAAATACGCAGGTATTTGCAGCCCAGGGCGATCATTGGCGCGGTGCCGAAGCCGAAGCTTTCAGCGCCGAGGATCGCTGCCTTGATCACGTCGAGGCCGGTTTTCAGGCCGCCGTCAGTCTGCACCCGGACCTTGCCGCGCAGGTCGTTGCCGCGCAGGGTCTGGTGGGTTTCGGCCAGGCCGAGCTCCCACGGGGCGCCCGCGTATTTGATCGAGGTCAGCGGCGATGCACCGGTGCCGCCGTCGTAGCCGGAGATGGTGATCAAGTCCGCATAAGCCTTGGCCACGCCGGCAGCGATGGTACCAACGCCCGCTTCTGCAACCAGCTTCACCGAGACCAGCGCCTTCGGGTTGACTTGTTTCAGGTCGAAAATCAGCTGCGACAAGTCTTCGATCGAATAGATGTCGTGGTGCGGCGGAGGCGAGATCAGGGTCACGCCCGGCACTGCGTAACGCAGTTTGGCGATCAGACCGTTGACCTTGCCGCCCGGCAACTGACCACCTTCGCCTGGCTTGGCGCCTTGGGCGACCTTGATCTGCAGCACTTCAGCGTTGACCAGGTATTCCGGGGTCACACCAAAACGGCCAGTGGCAACCTGCTTGATTTTCGAGCTCTTGATAGTGCCGTAGCGCGCCGGGTCTTCGCCGCCTTCGCCGGAGTTGGAACGCGCACCGAGGCGGTTCATGGCTTCGGCCAGGGCTTCGTGGGCTTCCGGCGACAGCGCACCGAGGGAGATGCCCGCTGAGTCGAAGCGCTTGAGCACCGATTCCAGCGGTTCGATCTCGCTGATGTCCAGCGGCGTATCGAGGGTCTTGACCTTGAACAGGTCGCGGATCATCGACACCGGACGGTTGTCCACCAGCGCCGTGTATTCCTTGAACTTGCTGTAGTCGCCCTGCTGCACAGCCGCTTGCAGGGTGCTGACCACATCCGGGTTGTAGGCGTGATATTCGCCACCGTGGACGAATTTCAGCAGGCCGCCTTGCTGGATCGGCTTGCGCGGGCTCCAGGCTTCGGCTGCGAGGGCTTTCTGCTCGGCTTCGATGTCGACGAAACGCGCACCCTTGATGCGGCTCGGCACGCCACGGAAGCTCAGCTCGCAGACTTCTTCGGACAGGCCGATGGCTTCGAACAGTTGCGCACCGCGGTACGAGGCGATGGTGGAGATGCCCATCTTCGACAGGATCTTCAGCAGGCCTTTGGTGATGCCTTTACGGTAGTTCTTGAACACCTCATAGAGGTCGCCCAGCACTTCACCGGTACGGATCAGGTCGCCCAGCACTTCGTAGGCCAGGAATGGATAGACCGCCGAGGCGCCGAAACCGATCAGCACCGCGAAGTGGTGCGGATCGCGAGCAGTAGCGGTTTCTACCAGGATGTTGGAGTCGCAACGCAGGCCTTTTTCGGTCAGGCGGTGATGCACCGCGCCGGTAGCAAGCGAAGCGTGGATCGGCAACTTGCCCGGGGCGATGTGACGATCACTCAGCACGATCTGGGTGCGACCGGCGCGAACGGCTTCTTCAGCCTGATCGGCGACATTACGCACCGCAGCTTCGAGGCCGACGCTCTCGTCGTAGTTGAGGTCGATGATCTGGCGTTCGAAGCCCGGACGATCGAGGTTCATCAGCGAGCGCCACTTGGCCGGGGAAATGACCGGCGAGCTGAGGATCACGCGCGAGGCGTGTTCCGGCGACTCCTGGAAAATGTTGCGCTCGGCACCGAGGCAGATTTCCAGCGACATGACGATGGCTTCGCGCAGCGGGTCGATCGGCGGGTTGGTCACCTGCGCGAACTGCTGACGGAAATAGTCGTACGGCGTGCGCACGCGCTGGGACAGCACGGCCATCGGCGTATCGTCGCCCATCGAGCCGACGGCTTCGTAGCCTTGTTCGCCGAGCGGACGCAGCACCTGGTCGCGCTCTTCGAACGTGACCTGATACATCTTCATGTACTGCTTGAGCTGATCGACGTCGTAGAACGCCGAACCATGGTCGTTGTCTTCCATGGTCGCCTGGATGCGCAGGGCATTCTTGCGCAGCCATTGCTTGTACGGATGGCGGGACTTCAAGCGGTTGTCGATGGCGTCGGTGTCGAGGATCTGACCGGTTTCGGTGTCCACGGCAAAGATCTGGCCAGGGCCAACACGGCCCTTGGCGATCACGTCTTCAGGCTGGTAGTTCCAGACACCGATTTCCGAGGCCAGGGTGATGAAGCCGTTCTTGGTGGTGACCCAACGCGCCGGACGCAGACCGTTACGGTCGAGCAGGCACACCGCGTAACGACCGTCGGTCATGACCACGCCGGCCGGGCCGTCCCACGGTTCCATGTGCATCGAGTTGTATTCGTAGAACGCACGCAGATCCGGGTCCATGGTTTCGACGTTCTGCCACGCAGGCGGAATGATCATCCGCACGCCACGGAACAGGTCGATGCCACCGGTGACCATCAGCTCGAGCATGTTGTCCATGCTGGAGGAGTCGGAACCGACACGGTTGACCAGCGGGCCGAGTTCTTCCAGATCCATCAGATCGTTGGTGAACTTGGTGCGACGGGCCTGAGCCCAGTTGCGGTTACCGGTGATGGTGTTGATCTCGCCGTTGTGGGCGAGGAAGCGGAATGGCTGAGCCAGCGGCCATTTCGGCAGGGTGTTGGTCGAAAAGCGCTGGTGGAACACGCAGATTGCGGTTTGCAGGCGCTGGTCGCTCAGGTCTGGATAGAAGGCGGTCAGATCCGCCGGCATCATCAGGCCTTTATAAATGATGGTCTTGTGGGAAAAGCTGCAGATGTAGTGATCGACGTCGGCGGCGTTGGCCACGGACGAACGACGACGGGCGCTGAACAGCTTGATCGCCATGTCCTGATCGCTCAGGCCTTCACCACCGATGAACACTTGTTCGATCTGCGGCAGGCGCTCGAGGGCCAGACGACCGAGGACGCTGGTGTCGATCGGCACTTTGCGCCAGCCGACCAGGGTCAGGCCTTCGGCCAGGATCTCGCGGTTCATGTTCTCGCGAGCGGCTTCGGCTTTTACCGGATCCTGGTTGAAGAAGACCATACCCACGGCATATTGCTTGGGCAGTTCGACGCCGAAGGTTTCCTGGGCGATGGCCCGCAGGAACACATCCGGCTTTTGAATCAGCAGACCGCAACCGTCACCGGTCTTGCCGTCGGCGTTGATCCCACCGCGGTGGGTCATGCAGGTCAGGGCCTCAATGGCCGTTTGCAAAAGGGTATGACTGGGCTCGCCCTGCATATGGGCTATCAGGCCGAAACCGCAGTTATCCTTGAATTCATCTGGTTGGTACAGACCTGCTTTCATAGACACTTTCTCACCAGGCTGCCTCTTATCGAGGCAAATTTCTTTTCAATTCAACCAGTTACCATCCACACCGAACGTACGCCAGCTTTGCGGGGCAAAAGGGAGGTCATTGTACACACCGACACTGAGGCTCACAAATTTGACGACGAAATGTCGCAAATCTATGTCGCATTTGTGAAAGGTTTAAAGCGATATGCTGTGCTAGTCAAAACTTTTTTAATTTTGACCGCAGCGACTCAAAGACTACTGTGACGCAGACACCACAAGGCACGCGGCCTGTAGAGGCGGCATGCACTTGCAGAAATTTTGAGGTGCCGGGAGAGGCGGCCTGGGTAAGGCCGCCGAATCTTCAGCGAGTTGTTGCCAGTTCCTGTTGGACGCTGGCGACAGTGCGAGGCCAAGGTTTACCAGCCTGAACCTTCGCTGGCAAGGCCTTGATGGCGGTAACGGCTGCATCGCGGTTGGCGAAGCTACCGTAGGTGATGACGTAAAGCGGCTTGCCGTTGAGCACTTTCTTGAAGTAGCGGTACTCGCCGCCCTGCTCTTTGACGAAACTTTGCGCGGCCGATTCGGAGCTGGTGCCGAGGATTTGTACCACGTAGTTGCCCGGCGCCTGACCTGCGTACCAGCTACCACCGGCGGCTTTGGCCACGGTGACTGGCTTCTCGGCTGGCTTCTCGACAGGTTTGACGGCAGCGGCGGGCTTGGCTGGCGCTGGTGCCGGCTTGGCAACCGGTGCAGGCGCTGGCTTGGCGGTCGCGACCTGAGTCGGTGCAGGCGTCGGCTTGGCGGCTGGAGTCGGTGCAGGTCCCGCTGGAACGCCTGCCGGCGGCGCAGTGGTGGTCACGGTCGGCGGTGTGGCGCTGGAGCCTTCAACCGGTACACCGTCGTCGCCTTCGGTGATCCCTCCGGCGGCTTCGGCCAACGGACCGCGCATGACCGGTTGCGAATTACCGACCAACGGCAACGGCATCGGCTGCGAATTACCGGCGAATTCGACGGAAGGAGCGCCGCCGCTATTAGGTTGTGGCGTGCCCTGGCCGAGCGGCAGTTGTGCCTGTTCGTTGGCAGGCGCGCCGGTGGTCGGTGCCTTGTTGCGACCCGGCATCAGCCAGGCGGCGGCTACCGCGACCACGACAACGGCGGAAATCGCCAATACGTGTTTCTTCGGCATGTTGAACCCCATACTTGGACGCTTCACCGCAGAGCGGCTGGCAATCATGGCTTCGATCATCGCATCGCGGGCGACCTGGTTGATGGTGCCAGGCCAACCGTCGGAGCTTTCGTGAATATCAGAGATCTGATCTGCGGTGAAAAGTTCGATACCCCGGCCAGCGCCTTCGAGTCGCTGATCCAGATATTCGCGGGTTTCTTCTTCGGTGTACGGCTGCAGTTCGATGACATGGAAACGCTCTTCCTCAAGGTTCAATGCCTCGAGCTGAGCAATCAGTGAAGACTCACCGAACAGAAACACATGCGGACGACCTTCCGGCGCACCCGCGGCCAGGGCCAGAAGGGCCTCCAGCGCCGATTCGTCGAGCTGCTCGGCGTCATCCACCAGCAAATAGACTTCCTGCCCCGTGAGGGCAAGCTGCACCACTTGAGCCAGAATCGCGCCGATCTCGGCCTGGGCGACGTTCAGCGCCTGAGCCACCTGACGCAACACGCCCGCTGCATCGCCAGCGCCACGGGCGGAAACCACCACGCTTTGCACTGATTGCTTGTTGGTGCTGGCCACCAGGGCCTGACGCAACAGGGTTTTGCCACTGCCATGAGGGCCGGTGACCACCAGCAGCAACTGGCTATAGCGAGCCAGATGATGCAGCTGCCCCAACACCGGCTTGCGCTGGGCCGGGAAGAATTTGAAGCCAGGCACCCGTGGAGCGAAAGGGTCATGACTTAACTGGTAATGGCCGAGGAAAGCCTCGTCGGCATGCAAACTAGTCATCGGGATCTTATTAACCTTTAAGCTGAGCCAGGGCGCGGTAATCCGCTCCCAGCGTGGCCTGTAAAACCTCTTTCGGATAATCGTCGGTCACCACGGCTTCGCCCATGTGGCGCAGCAGCACCAGGCGCAAACGACCGTCGATCACTTTCTTGTCAATTGCCATGTGTTCGAGAAAATCGGCTTCAGTCATCTCTTCTGGCGGAATAACCGGCAGCCCGGCCCGCTGGAACAGGCGAATACCGCGATCACGCTCCTGCTCGCTGATCCAGCCCAGGCGCGCGGACATTTCCAGAGCCATTACGGTGCCAGCAGCGACGGCTTCGCCATGCAGCCAGACACCATAGCCCATGTGGGTTTCGATCGCATGACCGAAGGTGTGACCCAGGTTGAGCGTGGCACGCACGCCGGTTTCTTTCTCATCGGCACCCACCACCGCAGCCTTGGCCGCGCAGGAGCGTTCGATGGCGTAAGTCAGGGCGGTCTGATCCAGGGCGCGCAGGCGATCGACGTTTTCTTCGAGCCAGGTCAGGAACGGCTCGTCGCAGATCAACCCGTACTTGATGACTTCCGCTAGCCCCGCAGACAGTTCGCGGGGCGGCAGGGTATTGAGGGTGGCGGTATCGATCAGCACCACGTTGGGCTGATAGAAGGCGCCGACCATGTTCTTGCCCAGCGGGTGATTGATCCCGGTCTTGCCGCCTACCGAGGAGTCGACTTGCGACAGCAGCGTGGTCGGCACCTGGATGAAATCGACGCCACGCTGGTAACAGGCGGCGGCAAAACCGGCCATGTCACCGATCACACCGCCGCCGAGGGCGATCACCGTGGTGCGGCGGTCGTGCCGTGCAGTCAGCAGGCCATCGAAAATCAGTTGCAGGGTTTCCCAGGTCTTGAAGGCTTCGCCGTCGGGCAGCACCACGGAAATCACCGAGAACTGCGCGAGACTGCGGGTCAGACGCTCGAGGTAGAGCGGCGCGACGGTCTCGTTGGAGATAATCGCTACCTGCCGCCCGCGAATATGCGGTGCCAGCAGCTCAGGCTGATCCAACAGACCTTCGCCAATATGAATCGGGTAGCTGCGCTCGCCTAAATCGACCTTGAGTGTCTGCATGTGTCCCCACAGTGAAGATGGAATCAGGCGTCCTGCCTTGAGTTTACGAATTCCAAGGCGTCTGCTGGTGTGACGCCGTTCGGTAGCCATCCGCCACAACCCAGAACGGTTGCAACAGGACGCCGAGGATAGCGCATTTCGCGCCGCGCATTAACGGGGAGGTAACTGCTGCAAGCGGTCGAGAATATCGAGCACCACCATCCGCGGTGGCCGCTCATCGGTTTCCACCACCAGGTCGGCGATCTCCCGATACAGCGGATCACGGATCGCCAGCAAATCCCGCAGGGTCTTCGCCGGGTCGGCGGTGCGCAGCAGTGGCCGATTGCGGTCGCGAGCCGTTCGGCCGACCTGCTGCTCGACAGACGCATGCAGATAGACCACCCGGCCACCGGCATGCAACGCCCGACGATTGGCTTCGCGCATGACCGCCCCACCACCGGTCGCCAGCACCACGCCGTCGAACGCGCACAGCTCGGCAATCATCGCCTGCTCGCGGTCACGAAAGCCTGGTTCGCCTTCCTTATCGAAAATCCACGGGATATTGGCGCCCGTGCGCAATTCAATTTCCTTATCGGAATCTTTGAATGGCAGGCGCAGCTCTTTGGCCAGCAACCGGCCGATGGTGCTTTTTCCAGCCCCCATCGGTCCAACAAGAATCAAATTTCGCACAGAATCAATGACTCACAGCAATCGCCTGATTGTTCATGATACGCGGAGTGAGAAAGACCAGCAGCTCGGATTTTTTCTCCGAAACCACATCACGCCGGAAAAGGCGGCCAAGATACGGCACATCACCGAGAAATGGCACCTTATCTACAACCTTGCTCTGAGTATTTGAGAAAACCCCACCAATGACGATGGTCTCGCCGTCGTTAACCAGTACCTTGGCGTTGACCTCGTTTTTCTTGATCGGCGGTACATCCTGCACTTTGTTCAAGTAGTCCGGTTCGTCCTTGGTGACCTTGACCTCCATGATGATCCGGTTGTCCGGGGTGATCTGCGGCGTCACTTCCAGGGACAGTGAAGCTTCCTTGAACGACACCGAGGTAGCGCCACTGGAACTGGCCTCCTGATAGGGAATTTCAGTGCCCTTGAGGATTTTCGCGGTTTCCTTGTCGGACGTGACCACCTTGGGCTGCGAGACGATTTCCCCGTTGCCGGTTTTCTCCATGGCCGTCAGCTCAAGGTCAAGCAGCACATTGTCGGTGATGAAGGCGATGCCGATCCCCGAGGTGTTGCCGGACGCCCCCATGTCAACGAACGGCGAGTTGGTGCTGGTGCTGCCCGGCGTACCAATGGTCGTCGACGAGCCGTTGCTGACCCCGGACGTGTTCCAGTTGCCCTTGTTCTGCACTGAACCGCCCCAGCGTACGCCCAGGCTTTTGTCGTAATCGACGTTGGCTTCGACAATGCGCGCCTCGATCATCACCTGGCGCACCGGAATATCCAGTTGCGCAACGATGCGACGAAGTTCGTCGAGGCGATCCTGAGTCTGATAGGCAATGATGTTGTTGGTCCGCTCATCGACAGTGATTGAACCTCGCTCGTCGACTTTCGCTTCGGCGCTGGTCACTGACTGGAACAGCTTGGCGATATCGGTGGCCTTGGCGTAGTTGACCTGCAACAGCTCGCGACGCAGGGGCGCCAGCTCGGCGATCTGCTTCCGCGATTCCAGCTCCTGGCGCTCCCGAGCGGCGATTTCATCGGCCGGCGCCACCAACAGCACATTACCGATCTTGCGTTTATCCAGACCTTTGGTTTTCAGCACCAGGTCCAGCGCCTGATCCCAGGGTACGTTCTGCAGGCGCAACGTGATGCCACCCTGCACCGTGTCACTGGCCACCAGATTGAGGTTGGTGAAGTCGGCGATCAATTGCAGCACCGAGCGCACATCAATGTCCTGGAAATTCAGCGAAAGCTTTTCGCCGCTGTACGCAGAACGTTCGATGTTGCGTTTCTGCAAGTCATCGACCGTCATCGGCCGGATGCTGATGGTCAGTTTGTTATCGGTCTGATAGGTCGAATAATCGAAAGCACCGCTGGGCTCGATACTGATCGTGGCCCGGTCGCCCGTGGCACTGGCGTTGACGAACTGCACCGGCGTAGCGAAATCCTTGACGTCGAGGCGTACGCGCAACCGTTCAGGCAGTTGAGTCTTGGTGAAGCCGACGATGATCTTGCCATCGCGCTCCTGGATATCCGGGGCGATGGACGGATCCGACAGATCGATGACCACATTGCCCTCACCCTGGGTGCCGCGCTGGAAATCCACGCCCCGGATGGCCTTGCCCACGGGCGCACTGGCTCTGGCGGGCGCCGGGCTCACAGTGGCCGCGCGCGTAGCGTTGGTGGTCGGTCTGGACACCTTGTTATCGGCCCCTTGCCCGACCACCACAAACAGATTGTTGCCTTCGACCCGTGCGTTATACGGGGTTAGTTGATTCAGGCTGATGATCAGCCGAGTGCGGTCCTTGGCCTCCACCACCGTAGCGCTGCGGGCATTGCCGCCACCCAGGTCACGACTCTTGGTCGCCAGCTGGCTGGTGACACCCGGCAGATCCAGCGCAATTCGCGCCGGCTGCTCTGTCGTGTACCCGTGCGGCTGCGGCGCAGGGCCGTCGAACGACAACTTCAACTCGACACGGTCACCGGGCAGCGCCGCAACATCCAGCGCCTTGAGATTGGCCGCCTGTACCATCGGCGACAGAAACGCTATCCATAGCGAAATACCGAAGGTTGAGAAAATCCTGTTCATTATTCGAGTTCCACTATGAGTGCTCTTTCAAAGGGATGGTCCGCGGCCGCTCCAGCCAGGCGCCTTCGCCATCGGGAACGATTTCGACCACTTCGACTTGCGAACCGCTGATGGCGACGATCCGCCCATCGTTACGCCCCAGGTAATCGCCGACTTTCAGCCGATGCACACCGCCCGCCCCGCGCAGCAGCGCAAAGGAGCCGGTCGCATTGGAGATCGTGCCGACCATTTCAAATTGCTCGATGTTGAAACCTTCGAGGTACTGTTTGACCCGATTCGGATCGGGCTTGACGTTAAGCGAGCCGTGCTTCTGGCCGGCCAGATCGACTCTGACCTGCCGGGAAAACGGGCTACGCAGGTTGGCAGCGTTGTAGGTGAATGTCGGGTAAGACCGAAATGTCGGCGTTGGTTCAATCTTGCCGGGCGCGCGCAGACGCACTTCGTTCAAGTACGCATCCAGGTCGCTGAAATCACTGTCGCCGCCACAACCGGCCAGGACGCCCAAAAAAATCACCATCGACAGGCAACGAATCGGACTCATTTTTGCAGCCCCTTGTCGTTGTAGCGGTAGGTCTTGGCCAGAATGCTCATGCGCAACTTCGGACCGCCGTCAGGATTGGCCGGCGCCAGGTCAAAGTCATGCAGGGTGACGATCCGTGGCAGGCCGGCCACGCCGCTGACGAAAGTGGCCAGGTCGTGATAAGCGCCGGTAACGGTGATCTGGATTGGCAGCTCGATGTAGAACTGCTGGGTGACCTCCGGGAGCAGCTTGATCTCTTCGAACTCCAGGCCGCTGCCCAGCCCCGTGCGGGTGATGTCCTCCAGCAGACCCGGCACTTCGGTGTCGCTGGGCAATTGCCGCAACAGCAAGCCGAAGGAGTTTTCCATCTCCTTCATCTGTTGGGTATACAGCTCCAGATTCGCGGCCATGTGGGCTTTGGTCGCAAACTGCTCCTTCAGGGTCGACTCTTCTTCGCGCTTGAGTTCGAGGTGGCTTTGCAGGTCGCTGAGATAGAAGCTGTAGCCCAGAGCCAGCACCAGAACCATGAGCAGCACACCGGCTATGACTTTGATCGCCGCTGGCCAGGAACCCATGTTATTGGTGTCAAGATCGTTAATGTCGATCTTGCGCAGCCCTTCAAACCATTCGGATGGCCTCATTTCCCGCCCTCCACAATCGTGGGCTGGGTCTGACGAACGGTCAGCTGAAATACATTAGCCTGATCCAGCTGACCGGCAGTGGTCGCTTTGACCTCCGTGAGGTTGGGCGCATCGAACCAGTCGGAGGCATCGAGATTGCGCATCAGGTCAGAAACACGATTGTTGGACTCCGCCGCGCCGGTGATGGACAAGGTCTTGCCGACCATTTTCACTTCGGTGAAATAGACCCCCTCCGGCAGGGTTCGCGCCAATTGATCGAACACCCGCCCGCTGATCGGCCGGTTGCCTTGCAGGTCCTGGATGATGCGCATGCGCTCGACCAGTTGCTGTCGACGGGCCTTCAGGTCGCTGATCTGCTTGATCCGCTCGTCGACCACGGCAATCTGCTTGCCGATGTAGTCGTTACGGGCGACTTGCCGATTGATGGCTGCGCTAACGACTTGATCCGCGATCAGCAGCGCCCCCACCGACCCTACCAGCACCCCCACCAACGCCAGCAAAAACCGCTTGCGGCGCGCTTCGCGCAACTCTTCGCGCCAAGGTAAAAGATTGATCCGTGCCATCAGTCGAAACTCCTGAGGGCCAGCCCGCAGGCGATCATCAGTGCCGGGGCATCGCTCGCCAGGGCACCGGCGTTGACCTTGCTGCTCAGGGTCATGTTGGAGAATGGATTGGCGACCTGGGTCGGCATACCCAGTCGCTGCTCGATCAATCGATCCAGCCCGGGGACCGAAGCGGTACCGCCGGCCAGGAGGATGTGATCGACCGAGTTGTACTGACCGGAGGCAAAGAAAAACTGCAATGACCGTGACACCTGCTGCACTAACGCTTCACGAAACGGCTGCAAGACCTCGCTGACGTAATCGTCTGGCAAACCGCCTTGCTTCTTCGCCAGCCCCGCCTGCCCGACCGTCAGGCCATAACGACGCTGGATTTCTTCCGTCAGTTGACGGCCGCCGAACAATTGTTCGCGGGTGTAGATGATCCGCCCGTTATGCAGCACGCTCAGGGTGGTCATGGTCGCGCCGATATCGACCACTGCCACGGTCAGACGCTCCTGAGAGGCGGCCAGTTGGGTGGCCAGCAGGCCGAACGACCGCTCCAGCGCATAGGCCTCGACATCGACCACGCGCGCCGTCAGACCGGCAATGGCCAGCGCCGCTTCACGAACCTCGACGTTTTCCTTGCGACAGGCCGCCAGCAGCACATTGACCCGCTCGGGGTTGCGCGCCGACACGCCCTGCACTTCGAAATCGATCGCCACTTCGTCCAGTGGATAAGGAATGTATTGATCGGCCTCGATCTTCAGCTGGTTTTCCATCTCGTCGTCGGAAAGGCCGGCGTCCATCTCGATGGTCTTGGTGATCACCGCCGAGCCGGCCACGGCCACGGCCACATTCCGGAGGCTGGTTTTAGCCTTGAGCAGCACGCGCGCAAGCGCCTGCCCAACGCCTTCGAGCTCGGCGATATTTTTCTCGACCACGGCACTGGCGGGCAGCGGCTCGACCGCATAGGCCTCGACCCGATAGCGATCACCCTGGCGACTTAACTCCAGTAGCTTCACCGACGTGGAGCTGATGTCGATCCCCAGAAGCGTATTGGCTTTTTTATTGAAGAGTCCTAGCACTACCAATTCCCTATGACTATCCGTGAGTTACGGACTCTGTAATATCCATTGCGTTCAATACCCTCCGTCTTGACAGAAGCGCAAATGACGCCCCCAACGGAAAAATGCTTATAATGCCCAGCGTTTTTTCCGCTTTCACTGCAAGCGCGGGTCATTCTCTGTATAGCCTGAACCCTGATGCCTAATTCATTCTTTGCCCTGGATATCCAAAAGCCTTGATTCGTCTGCTGAAATTTTTCGGTTGGTCCATCGTCGCCGTTTTCTGCGGACTGCTCCTGGGTCTGAGCGGCGCCTTTCTTTACCTTAGCCCCGGATTGCCATCCGTGGAGGCGCTAAGAAGTATTCAGTTGCAGATTCCTTTACGGGTGTACAGCAGCGACAACAAGTTGATCGCAGAATTTGGTGAGATGCGTCGCACACCAATCCGTTTCGCCGACATTCCCCCCAATTTCATCAATGCGTTACTAAGTGCTGAAGACGACAATTTCGCCAACCACTACGGCGTCGATCCCAGCAGCCTGATGCGTGCCGCCACCCAGCTGGTAAAGAGCGGACACATTCAGTCCGGCGGCAGCACCATCACCATGCAGGTGGCGAAGAATTTCTTCCTGACCAGCGAACGCAGCTTCTCGCGCAAGACCACTGAAATCCTCCTGGCCCTGCAGATTGAACGGCAGCTGACCAAGGATGAAATCCTCGAGCTGTACGTCAACAAGATCTATCTGGGCAACCGCGCCTATGGCATCGAGGCGGCGGCGCAGGTCTATTACGGCAAGTCGATTCGTGACGTCAGCCTGGCGCAGATGGCGATGATCGCCGGCCTGCCCAAGGCACCGTCGCGCTTCAACCCGCTGGCCAACCCGGCTCGTAGCAAGGAGCGTCGCGACTGGATCCTGGGGCGCATGTACAAGCTCGGCAAGATCACCGAAGCCGACTACACCACGGCCATCAATGAGCCTCTGAACGCCAGCTACCATGTGCCGACCCCGGAAGTGAACGCACCGTACGTCGCCGAAATGGCCCGTGCCGAAATGGTCGGGCGTTACGGCAGCGATGCGTACACCGAGGGTTTCCGCGTCACCACCACGGTGCCGAGCAACTTGCAGGAAATGGCCAATACCGCAATCCATGAAGGCTTGATGACCTACGATCAACGTCATGGTTATCGCGGCCCCGAATCACGCCTGCCGGGTAAAACCCGAGAGGTGTGGACCCTGGAGCTGACCAAGCAGCGGACCATCAGCGGCCTGGAACCGGCGATCGTGACCCAGATCGACAAGAACGGCGTGCAGGTGCTGACCCGCACCGGCGAAGAACACGTCGCCTGGGACAGCATGAAGTGGGCGCGCCCGTTCCTGAACACCAACAGCATGGGCGCCAATCCCAAGCAGCCGTCGGACGTGGCCCAGGTCGGCGATCTGATTCGGGTGCAGCGTCAGCCGGACCATTCGCTCAAATTCAGCCAGATTCCACAGGCTCAGGGCGCACTGGTTTCCCTTGACCCGCAGAACGGCGCCATTCGTTCCCTGGTCGGCGGTTTCGCCTTCGAGCAGAGCAACTACAACCGCGCGATGCAGGCCAAGCGTCAGCCGGGCTCAAGCTTCAAGCCGTTCGTCTACAGCGCCGCCCTGGACAACGGCTATACCGCCGCCAGCCTGGTGAACGACGCACCGATCGTGTTCGTCGACGAGTACCTGGACAAGGTCTGGCGTCCGAAGAACGATACCAACACCTTCCTCGGCCCGATCCGCATGCGTGAAGCGCTCTACAAGTCGCGCAACCTGGTATCGATCCGCCTGCTGCAAGCGCTCGGTGTCGACCGCACCATCGACTACATCAGCAAGTTCGGCTTCAACAAGCAGGACCTGCCGCGCAATCTTTCGCTGGCGCTGGGTACCGCGACCCTGACGCCAATGGAAATCGCCACCGGCTGGAGCACCTTCGCCAACGGCGGCTACAAAGTCAGCCCGTACATCATCGACAAGATCGAAAGCCGCAACGGCGACACGCTGTTTGTCGCCAACCCGCCGAGCGTTCCGAAGGGCCAGGACGTCAGCAGCGGCATCGCCGTGCCGGCCGCCAATACCTTCACGGTCAATGCCACCCCGGGCGAAGCACCGTCCGCCCAGCCAGCGCCACAAGCGCCCGCCGTGGCCGAGCGCATTATCGATGGCCGCACCACCTACATTCTCAACAGCATGCTTGAGGACGTGATCAAACTCGGCACCGGCCGCCGTGCGCTGGCACTGGGTCGCAGCGACATCGCGGGCAAGACCGGTACAACCAACGAATCCAAGGACGCCTGGTTCTCCGGCTACAACGCCGATTACGTGACCACCGTCTGGACCGGCTTCGACCAACCGGAAAGCCTGGGCAAACGCGAGTTCGGCGGCACTGTCGCCCTGCCTATCTGGATGAACTACATGGCGGCGGCCCTCAAAGACAAACCGCCCCACACCCAAGCGGAACCCGAAGGCATCCTCAGCCTGCGCGTCGACCCGGTCAGTGGCCGTGCAGCCACTCCAGGCACGCCAGGCGCCTACTTCGAGCTGTTCAAGGCCGAAGACACGCCACCGTCGGTGAACGAACTGGGCAACGGCAATGTGCCGGGCAGCCCGCTGCCAGCGGACGAGGCGGCGCCGATCGATTTGTTCTGATCGGGTAACGCAATGCAAAAGCCCCGTGCTTCTCTGGAAGGCGGGGCTTTTTAGTATTCGGGTTTCCTGTGAGGCAGCCTTCGCGGGCAAGCCTCACTCCTACAGATTTTGTGCCGTACGCAAACCCACGACCAACCGCAATCCCGTAGGAGCGAGGCTTGCCCGCGAAGAGGCCCTTACACACGATACAAAACCCTCAGATACAAAAAAGCCCCGACTCAATAAGAGCCGGGGCTTTTGGTTGAAGCGTTACAACGGCTTAGCCGTTGAACACGTCATCCACGCTTTTCAGCGGGTAGTTCTTCGGATACGGCAGGGTCGCCACACCGGTCTCGATCGCAGCCTTGGCCACGGCATCGGAGATCACGGTGATCAGACGGGCATCCATTGGTTTCGGAATGATGTACTCACGACCGAATTCCAGCTTGATGCCGCCGTAGGCGTCGCACACTTCCTGAGGCACTGGCAGCTTGGCCAGTTCACGCAGGGCATTGGCGGCGGCCACTTTCATTTCTTCGTTGATGCGCTTGGCGCGAACGTCCAGGGCACCACGGAAGATGAACGGGAAGCCCAGTACGTTGTTGACCTGGTTCGGGTAGTCCGAACGGCCGGTGGCCATGATCACGTCATCACGGGTAGCGTGAGCCAGTTCCGGGGCGATTTCCGGATCCGGGTTCGAGCACGCGAACACGATCGGGTTGGCCGCCATGGATTTCAGGCCTTCAGCGCTCAGCAGGTTCGGGCCGGACAAGCCAACGAACACGTCAGCGCCTTCCAGCGCGTCAGCCAGGGTGCGCTTCTCGGTCGCGTGAGCGAAGACAGCCTTGTACTGGTTCAGGTCATCACGGCCGGAATGGATCACACCGGTACGGTCGACCATGAAAATGTTTTCGATGTTGGCGCCCATGCTCACCAGCAATTTCATGCAGGAGATGGCGGCGGCACCAGCGCCCAGGCAGACGATCTTGGCGTCAGCCAGGGTTTTGCCAGCGATTTCCAGGGCGTTGATCATGCCGGCGGCGGTCACGATCGCGGTGCCATGCTGGTCATCGTGGAATACCGGAATGTCGCACTGCTCGATCAGAGCACGTTCGATCTCAAAGCACTCAGGCGCCTTGATGTCTTCCAGGTTGATGCCACCGAAGGTGATGGAGATACGCTTGACGGTATCGATAAAGGCTTGCGGGCTTTCGGAGTCGACTTCGATGTCGAAAACGTCGATGCCGGCGAAGCGCTTGAACAGCACGCCCTTACCTTCCATAACCGGCTTGGAAGCCAATGGGCCAAGGTTACCCAGGCCGAGAATTGCGGTGCCATCGGAAATGACTGCAACCAGGTTGCCCTTGCCGGTGTATTTGTAGGCCAGCTCAGGATCGCGGGCGATTTCGCGTACTGGTTCGGCTACGCCGGGGCTGTAGGCCAGCGACAGATCGCGGGCGGTAGCGGTGGCCTTGGTGAGCTCGACACTCAGCTTCCCTGGACGAGGATGGGCGTGATATTCGAGAGCGGCAGTTTTCAAATCAGACATGTGGGCATTCCGCTTTTTACTGTTGGACAGACGGACCGCCGAGGATACTCGCCTCGCAAAGTCCTCACAAGACTGACCAGTCACCCCTGTCAAGCGCCCGACCCTACGACTTTGGGCCAAGAGCCACGGAACATAAGGGCTTTACTGTTCACAATCCCAGCAAAAAATGTCTACAATTTTTTCTTATGGCGCAACTTGCAACATTGCTGGATCGGTCAAAGGCAGAAGCCAACGCGCTTGCCCCGATTTCAGTCCGCCACGGCGCGAACGATCGACCACCCAGCCGCGAGCCTCAATCTGCTTGCCTTTGAGCTTTTCAAGCGATGCGACATCGAATTGCCCCTGCACATTGGGTGCAACGCGCAATACAACCGAATCCTGCAACTCGATCCAAATCCCGCCGCGATTGCGCTGAACCTTGCTCACACGACCGCTGAGGACGGCGAAACCGGAATCACTGATCTGCTGCGCTTTCAGTACAGGTGATTGTCGCCACAACCCAAGCCCGGCCTGACGCGCACTGCGTTCCGCAGCTTGCTGACAATCGACTAAATCGACGTTCGGTGCCACCGCCACCTGAAAACCCAGACCTTCAGCGAGCATCTGCGCTTCGAGATTGGCTCCATCGGCGCTATAGACATGAGCCAGAGTGCGACCGTAATGGTCTTTGCTCTCCTTGCCGGGCAACAAGCCGACCCGTCCATCGCTGGCGGCCACCAACGCTTCCAGGCGCTTGCGCGCGGCCACGGCGAACGGCTCGTCGGAACGCCCCTTTTTCCCCAGCTCCGGGGTGTTCAGACCGATCATGCGCACACTGCGGCCATCGTCGAGGCGCAAGGTGTCACCATCCACCACCCGCTGCACCGCGACCGATGTCAGCCCGCCCGGTGCCGGGCAGAAGGCCTGGGCACCGGAAAGCCAAATCGCAGACACAAAAAAGGCGCCCGCGAGGGACGCCTTTTTTATCAGTCTGGAGAAGCCGAAACGACTTTCCAAAATGATCAGCCTTAGGCTTTTTTGCCAAAAGCACCGAAACGATCGGCGAACTTCTGAACACGGCCGCCAGTATCCAGAGTCTTCTGCTTACCGGTGTAGAACGGGTGGCACTCGTTGCATACGTCGATCGGCAGGGCTTTGCCGAAGGTCGAACGAGTTTCGAACTTGTTGCCACAGCTGCAAGTAACAGCAATGACTGGGTAATCTGGATGGATATCAGCTTTCATGGTGTCTTCCTCGGGCTATCGTGCCGCCACCCAACACTATTGTTGAATACCGCACGTAATTAGGCCGCGGATTCTACCAGACAATGCCATTCACGCAAGCTGTCGCTTAAACCAGTCGTCTGCTAGGCTCCCGGCCCAAAGCGCCATCCCTGTGGGAGCGAGCTTGCTCGCGAAAGCGGTGTGTCAGACGACATGATTGCTGACTGACACTCCCTTTTCGCGAGCAAGCCCGCTCCCACAGATCATGGCCCTGCTGTTTATTTTCCGCTGATTGAGATCCCCCCGCGTGCCCGACGCCATTCTGCGCCTCGCCCTCCCTTCGCCCCTGCGCCGCCTGTTCGACTACCGCGCGCCGGCCGGAGTCCTGCGCGCCCAGCTACACCCGGGCATGCGCTTGCGGGTGCCGTTCGGGCGTCGGGAGATGATCGGAATTCTGGTGGAGGTCACCGATCACAGCGAAGTCCCGACGGAAAAGCTCAAGCCGGCCCTGGCGCTGCTCGATGCCGTACCGCCGCTGCCGCCCGCGTTGTTCAAGCTGTGCCTGTGGACGTCCCAGTATTATCAGCACAGCCTCGGCGACACCTTGAGCTGGGCGCTGCCGGTGTTGTTGCGCCAGGGTGAACTGGCCGAAGCCCGTCAGGAGCGTTTCTGGTCTGCCGCGCCCGGCGCCAGCCTCGATGATCCGCGCATCGCCCGCGCCCCGCGACAACGTGAAGCCCTGGCGACCCTGGCCCAGCATCCCCACGGCGTCGCCCATCAGTTGTTGAGCAAACTGATGCTGAGCAAAGACAGCCTCGATCTGCTGCTGGCCAAGGATCTGGTGCAAGTAGAAATTCGCAAGCATGCCCCCGGTGCGCGTCACGAGCATTGGCTGGCGCAACCGGAATTGCCGCTCAACCCCGAGCAGCGCGCCGCTTATGAAGCGATTCGCGCCGGGTTCGACAGTTATCACGCATTCTTGCTGGCGGGCGTCACCGGCAGCGGCAAGACCGAAGTCTATTTGCAGCTCATCCGCGAAACCCTTGAGGCGGGCAAGCAGGCCCTGGTGCTGATCCCGGAGATCAACCTCGGCCCGCAAACCCTGGCGCGCTTCGAGCAGCGCTTCAATGCACGCATCGCGCTGATCCACTCCGCCGTCAACGACCGCGAGCGTCTGGACGCCTGGCTGGCAGCACGGGATGGCGAGGCCGACATTATTATCGGCACCCGTTCGGCGCTGTTCACGCCGATGAAGAACCCCGGCCTGATCATCATCGATGAAGAGCACGACGGTTCCTATAAACAGCAGGAAGGTCTGCGCTACCACGCCCGCGACCTGGCACTGGTTCGCGCCCGGCAGGAAAACATCCCGATCGTCCTCGGCTCCGCCACACCTTCGCTGGAAAGCCTGCAAAACGCCTACACCGGTCGTTATGGCCTGTTGCACCTGAATGAGCGGGCCGGTGGCGCCAAGCAACCGCGCTTCCTGCGCCTGGACGTGAAAAGTCGTCCACTGGACAGCGGCATTTCCGGGCCGATGCAGCAAGCCATCGGTCAGACCCTCGCCGCCGGCCAGCAGGTGCTGGTGTTCCTTAACCGCCGAGGGTTCGCCCCGACGCTGCTCTGCCACGACTGCGGCTGGATGTCCGAATGCCAGCGCTGCGATGCGCGAATGACCGTGCATCAGCGCTCGGGCGAGTTGCGCTGCCACCATTGTGGCTACGTCGAACGCGTGCCCCGGCATTGCCCGAAGTGCGGCAAGGTCGATTTGCGACCGGTGGGCGCCGGTACCGAGCGCGCTGAAGAGCGCCTGGGCATTCTGTTTCCGGACGTCCCGGTGCTGCGAGTCGACCGCGACAGCACTTCACGCAAAGACGCGATGAATCAACTGTTCGCCACCATCCAGAAAGGCCAGCCATGCATTCTGGTCGGCACGCAGATGCTTGCCAAAGGGCACCACTTTCCACGGGTGACCCTGGTGTCGATCCTCGATGCCGACGGCGGACTGTTCTCCGGCGACTTCCGCGCCAGCGAACGCATGGCGCAATTGATCGTCCAGGTTGCCGGGCGCGCGGGGCGGGCCGAAGAGCCGGGCAAAGTCATCATCCAGACGCACCTGGCGGACCATCCGCTGCTGGTGCAACTGACCGAGCAGGGCTATTTCGCCTTTGCCGAACAGGCATTGAGCGAACGCCGCTCCGCAGGGCTGCCGCCGTTCGCGCATCTCGCGCTGCTGCGGGCCGAAGCGCATAAACCGGGGCAAGCCGAAGGCTTTCTCGATGAGGCATGCAGCGAGGCCGAGCGTTTACTGGGCGAGCAGAATCTGACCGGTATCGAGTTGCTGGGGCCGGTGCCGGCGCCGATGGAGCGCCGGGCCGGGCGTTACCGCGCACAGTTGCTGCTGCAAGCCACGGCCCGGGCGCCGTTACATCGTTTGTTGAGCAGTTGGTTGCTGGTTTTGGAGCAGATGCCGAGCGGGCGGGCGGTGCGTTGGTCGCTGGATGTCGATCCGGTGGATTTGTATTGATTGAGAGATTGCCTTCGCGGGCAAGCCTCGCTCCTACGATGGATCCAGGGTGATCCGCACACTCCCTTGTAGGAGCGAGGCTTGCCCGCGAAGGCGGCCGATTTGTCACCACATATCCATAACCTGCCCGCTATAGTTGGCAAGCCCGCCTTCGCAACGGATAATGCCCAGTTTTTCCACCAGCGCATCGAAGCGCCGCCGCGCTTGCGGTCGAAAGAGAAGACCATGAAAGACACCATTCGCCAGCTGATCCAACAAGCCATCACCCAACTCGTCAACGAAGGTGTGTTGCCTGAAGGCCTGTCGCCGGCGATCCAGGTGGAAAACTCTCGCGACAAGAAAAACGGCGACTTCGCCAGCAACATCGCCATGATGCTGGCCAAGCCTGCGGGCATGAAGCCGCGTGACCTGGCCGAGAAAATCATCGCCGCGCTGCCCGCCGACGAGAACGTCTCCAAAGCCGAAATCGCTGGCCCTGGCTTCCTGAACTTCTTCCAGAACACTCAAGCCCTGGCGACCCGCCTGGACGCGGCCCTGGCCGACGACCACATTGGCGTACGCAAGACCGGCCCGGTGCAACGCACCGTGGTTGACCTGTCGGCACCGAACCTGGCCAAAGAGATGCACGTCGGCCACTTGCGCTCGACCATCATCGGCGACGGCGTGGCCCGGGTTCTGGAGTTCCTCGGCGACGAAGTGATCCGCCAGAACCACGTCGGCGACTGGGGCACCCAGTTCGGCATGCTGATGGCTTATCTGCAGGAAAACCCGATCACCAGCGACGAGCTGTCGGACCTGGAAAACTTCTACCGCGCCGCCAAGCAGCGCTTCGACGAATCCGCAGAGTTCGCCGATCGCGCCCGTGGCCTGGTGGTCAAGCTGCAAGCCGGCGACCCGGACTGCCTGGCGCTGTGGACCAAGTTCAAAGACATCTCGCTGTCGCACTGCCAGAAAATCTACGAACTGCTGAACGTCAAACTGACCATGGCCGACGTCATGGGTGAAAGCGCCTACAACGACGACCTGATCAACGTGGTCAACGACCTCAAGGCTGCTGGCCTGCTGGTCGAGAGCAACGGCGCTCAATGCGTGTTCCTCGACGAGTTCAAGAACGCCGACGGCGACCCGTTGCCGGTGATCATCGTCAAGGCCGACGGCGGCTACCTCTACGCCACCACTGACCTGGCGGCCGTGCGCTACCGCAGCGGCGTGCTGAAGGCCGATCGCGCACTGTATTTCGTCGACCAGCGCCAGGCCCTGCACTTCCAGCAAGTGTTCCAGGTCGCACGCCTGGCGGGTTTTGTGACGCACCCGATGGAAATGGAACACATGGGCTTCGGCACCATGAACGGCGCCGATGGCCGTCCGTTCAAGACCCGTGATGGCGGCACCGTGAAGCTGATCGACCTGCTGACCGAAGCCCAGGAACGCGCCTACACCCTAGTGAAGGACAAAAATCCGGAGCTTGCCGAAGACGAGTTGCGCAACATCGCCAAGGTCGTGGGCATCGGCGCCGTGAAATACGCCGACCTGTCCAAGCACCGCACCAGCGACTACAGCTTCAACTTCGACCTGATGCTGAACTTCGAAGGCAACACCGCGCCATACCTGCTGTACGCCTACACTCGTGTGGCCGGCGTGTTCCGCAAACTCGGCAAGGACTTCAGCGAAGTCGAAGGGCAGATCGTCCTCGAAGCGGCGCACGAACATGAGCTGGCGGCCAAACTGGCGCAGTTCGGCGAAGTCCTGAATAACGTGTCCGACAAAGGCACGCCGCACATTCTCTGCACCTACCTGTACGATGTTGCCGGCCTGTTCTCCAGTTTCTACGAGAACTGCCCGATCCTCGGCGCCGACACCCCGGCGCAAATGCAGAGCCGTCTGCGCCTCGCCGCGCTGACCGGCCGCACTCTCAAGCAAGGCCTGGAACTCTTGGGTCTGGAAACTCTGGAGCGTATGTAAGTTGGCTGCCAAGAAAAAACCTGCACCCAAGCGTGGCGCCAGCCGTTACCAAGCTCCTGCAAAGCAACCGATCCCGGGCTGGCTGTGGATGGCCATCGGCCTGACGGTCGGTGCGTTCATTGTGTTCCTGATGAAGCTGGAGCCGGGCAAGGGCAGCGACAGCGTCAAGCGCGAGAAGATCGAACAGCAGAAAGCCACCAAGATCGCCGAGGCCAACAAGACCCCGCCGAGCCCGACGCAACCGGTGAAGCCCAAGTACGACTTCTACACCTTGCTGCCGGAATCGGAAGTCATCGTGCCGCCGGACGCAGTACCGGAGAAGACCCTGCCGACGCCTCAAGTGCCGGCCATTCCGACCACGCCGGTGACGCCTGCGGAAGCGGCGAAGATCGACACCGCCCGGGCTCAAGCGGCATTGGCCGGCATCACCCCGCCGCCAGCGCCGCCCGTGGCGAAAGCCGCGCCGGTGACCAAGTTCTTCCTGCAGGCCGGCTCGTTCCGCAAGGAAGCCGATGCCGACAAGGTGCGTGCACAGATCATCCTGCTGGGTCAGGCTGTGGCGGTTGAATCCGGCACGGTGAAGGACGAGACCTGGTATCGGGTTCTGGTCGGCCCGTTCAGCAACCGCGAACAACTGACCACGGCTCAGAAACAACTGGCCGGCAGCGGTTTCAGCAACCTGTTGTTACAACAACGTCAGAGCCGCTGATTTCATCAGGGACACCGCGTCATCGTTCTTCGCGGGCAAGCCTCGCTCCTACAGGGATCACGCAAATCTCTGTAGGAGCGAGGCTTGCCCGCGAAGGCGTCCGAACAGACAACACCCCCATCCCTGCCCTACACCGCTCGTCTCCCGTCGCGTCCTACAGTTGAAAAACGCTCCACCACCCCCATATGAGTTGGCATAAGGCATTTTCGCCCCGCTGCGTGGAGACTCTCTCTTGACCACCATCGTTTCAGTTCGCCGCCACGGCAAAGTCGTCATGGGCGGCGACGGCCAGGTTTCGCTCGGCAATACCGTGATGAAAGGCAACGCGAAGAAAGTTCGCCGCCTCTACCACGGCCAGGTTATCGCCGGTTTTGCCGGGGCCACCGCTGACGCCTTCACCCTCTTCGAACGTTTTGAAGGCCAGCTCGAGAAACATCAGGGTCACCTGGTTCGCGCCGCCGTCGAACTCGCCAAAGAATGGCGCACCGACCGCTCCCTGAGCCGCCTCGAAGCCATGCTCGCGGTCGCCAACAAAGATGCCTCGCTGATCATCACCGGCAATGGTGACGTGGTTGAACCCGAAGAAGGCCTGATCGCCATGGGTTCCGGCGGCGGTTACGCCCAGGCCGCCGCGAGTGCACTGTTGAAGAAAACCGATTTGTCGGCCCGGGAAATCGTCGAAACCGCGCTCGGTATCGCCGGCGACATCTGTGTATTCACCAACCACACCTTCACCATTGAGGAGCAGGACCTCGCTGAGTAAGCCTGTTTCGGCCTAGCGCCACGGCTCACTGCTGCTTGAGGACCGCCAATTATTATGCCCATGACCCCCCGTGAAATCGTCCACGAACTCAATCGCCATATCATCGGCCAGGACGATGCCAAACGCGCCGTCGCCATCGCCTTGCGCAATCGCTGGCGCCGGATGCAGCTGCCCGAAGAGCTGCGTGTCGAAGTCACCCCCAAGAACATCCTGATGATCGGCCCGACCGGTGTCGGTAAAACCGAGATCGCCCGTCGCCTGGCCAAACTGGCCAACGCGCCGTTCATCAAAGTCGAAGCGACCAAATTCACCGAAGTGGGCTACGTCGGCCGCGACGTCGAATCGATCATTCGTGATCTGGCGGACGCCGCGATCAAGTTGCTGCGCGAGCAGGAAATGACCAAGGTTCGTCACCGCGCCGAAGACGCCGCCGAGGAACGCATCCTCGACGCCTTGCTGCCACCGGCACGCATGGGCTTCAGCAACGACGACGCCGCACCGTCCGCGGATTCCAACACCCGTCAGCTGTTCCGCAAACGCCTGCGTGAAGGTCAGCTGGATGACAAGGAGATCGAAATCGAAGTGGCCGAAGTGACCGGCGTCGATATCTCCGCGCCACCGGGCATGGAAGAAATGACCAACCAGTTGCAGAGCCTGTTCGCCAACATGGGCAAGGGCAAGCGCAAAAACCGCAAGCTCAAGGTCAAGGAAGCGCTGAAACTGGTTCGCGACGAAGAAGCCGGTCGCCTGGTCAACGAAGAAGAATTGAAGGCCAAGGCCCTGGAAGCCGTCGAGCAGCACGGCATCGTGTTCATCGACGAAATCGACAAGGTCGCCAAGCGCGGCAACTCCGGTGGCATCGACGTGTCCCGTGAAGGCGTACAGCGTGACTTGCTGCCGCTGATCGAAGGCTGCACCGTCAACACCAAACTGGGCATGGTCAAGACCGACCACATCCTGTTCATCGCCTCCGGTGCGTTCCATCTGAGCAAGCCGAGCGATCTGGTGCCCGAGCTGCAGGGTCGTCTGCCGATTCGGGTTGAACTCAAAGCCCTGAGCCCGGAAGATTTCGAACGCATTCTCAGCGAACCACATGCATCGCTCACCGAGCAGTATTGTGCATTGCTGAAAACCGAAGGTCTGCTCATCGAATTCCTGCCGGACGGCATCAAGCGCCTGGCGGAGATCGCCTGGCAGGTCAACGAGAAAACCGAGAACATCGGCGCCCGTCGCCTGCATACCTTGCTCGAGCGCCTGCTTGAAGAGGTGTCGTTCAGCGCCGGCGATCTGGCCAGCGCCCACGAGGACAAGCCGATCCTGATCGATGCCGACTACGTCAACAGCCACTTGGGCGAATTGGCACAGAACGAAGACCTGTCCCGTTATATCCTGTAAGCCATACTTACAGAGTCAGCGAACCTGTGGGAGCGGGCTTGCTCGCGAAAGAGGCCGTAACATTCAACATCTGTGTTGACTGTTACACCGCTTTCGCGAGCAAGCCCGCTCCCACATTTGAACTGTGGTGTTTTGCAGATCAGGTTCCAACAGGTCTCCCACAAAGACGGACTGCCGGCCATGACCCAACTCCCCACCGACATCAAACTCCACAAAGCCTCGAAAACCCTGACGCTCAAATACGCGTCCGGCGAGGAATACCACCTGCCCGCCGAGTTTCTCCGCGTGCACTCCCCCTCCGCCGAGGTCCAGGGCCACGGCAAACCTATCCTGCAATTTGGCAAGATCGGCGTCGGCCTGACCAAGGTCGAGCCGGCCGGTCAGTACGCACTGAAATTGACCTTCGACGATGGCCACGACAGCGGACTGTTCACCTGGGAATATCTGTACCAGCTGGCAGTGCGCCAAGAAGATCTCTGGAGTGATTATCTTGAGGAACTCAAAGCGGCTGGAAAGACCCGTGATCCGAATGAATCCGTCGTCAAGCTGATGCTCTAGGTCAGGCCTCTGGGTATTTAGAGGGCATTTTCTAATTCCATCTGTTTGAATGCTTCGCTGCGGTGGCAACGATTGGCCCGCTTGCGAAAAAAATTAAACTCGGGTAACCAATGGAGCTGGCAGGTTCCGTGCAGTGCTCTCTGACAAAAAATCAGCGATGTGCAATTAACAGTCACCCGAGCAGTAGTACCTGGCGTGCTGTGTGACTACACAGCTGGACTCAGGTACTCGTCTCAGGACAATGGAGCGTCGTAGATGAGTAACAAGCTTAACGATGACTTGAAATTTCAGGCTTCGGAAAATACCTTGGGGCTGAATCCTGTTGTTGGACTACGTAGAAAGGATCTCTTGGGCTCTGCCCGCATGGTGCTGACCCAGGCCATCAGACAACCCATCCACAGCGCCAGGCATGTTGCCCATTTCGGCATCGAACTCAAGAACGTGCTGCTCGGAAAATCCGAGCTCCAACCGCAAAGCGATGACCGTCGCTTCCTCGACCCGGCCTGGAGTCAGAACCCGCTCTACAAACGTTATTTGCAAACTTATCTGGCATGGCGCAAGGAGCTTCACGCCTGGATCGATGACAGCAACCTCTCGCCCAAGGACGTCGCTCGCGGGCATTTCGTGGTCAATCTGATGACCGAAGCCATGGCCCCGACCAACACAGCGGCCAACCCGGCGGCGGTCAAACGCTTCTTCGAAACCGGCGGCAAAAGCCTGCTCGACGGTCTCTCCCATCTGGCCAAGGATCTGATACACAACGGCGGCATGCCGAGCCAGGTCAACATGGGCGCGTTCGAAGTCGGCAAAAGCCTGGGCGTGACCGAAGGCGCGGTGGTCTTTCGCAATGACGTACTGGAGCTGATCCAGTACCGACCGATCACCGAGCAAGTGCATGAGCGCCCGCTGCTGGTGGTGCCACCCCAGATCAACAAGTTCTACGTTTTCGACCTGAGCCCGGACAAGAGCCTGGCGCGCTTCTGCCTGCGCAACAACGTGCAGACGTTCATTGTCAGCTGGCGCAACCCGACCAAGGAGCAGCGCGAGTGGGGCCTGTCGACCTACATCGAAGCGCTCAAGGAAGCGGTCGATGTCGTCACGGCCATTACCGGCAGCAAAGACGTGAACATGCTCGGCGCCTGCTCCGGCGGCATCACCTGCACCGCCCTGCTGGGTCACTACGCAGCAATCGGCGAGAAGAAGGTCAACGCCCTCACCTTGCTGGTGAGCGTGCTGGACACCACCCTCGACAGCGATGTAGCCCTGTTCGTCGACGAGCAGACCCTCGAAGCCGCCAAGCGCCACTCCTACCAGGCCGGTGTGCTGGAAGGCCGCGACATGGCGAAAGTCTTCGCCTGGATGCGCCCCAACGACCTGATCTGGAACTACTGGGTCAACAACTATTTGCTGGGCAACGAGCCGCCGGTTTTCGACATTCTGTTCTGGAACAATGACACCACTCGCTTGCCGGCGGCGTTCCACGGCGACCTGATCGAGATGTTCAAGAACAACCCACTGATCCGCCCCGACGCACTGGAAGTGTGCGGCACACCGATCGACCTCAAGCAGGTCACCGCCGATATATTTTCCCTGGCCGGCACCAACGACCACATCACGCCATGGAAATCCTGCTACAAGTCGGCACAACTTTTCGGTGGCAAGGTCGAGTTCGTGTTGTCCAGCAGCGGACATATCCAGAGCATCCTGAACCCGCCGGGCAATCCGAAATCGCGCTATATGACCAGCAGCGAAATGCCGGTCAAGGCCGAAGAGTGGATGGAGAACTCCACCAAGCACACCGACTCCTGGTGGTTGCATTGGCAGGCGTGGCAGGCCGAGCGCTCGGGCAAACTGAAGAAGTCTCCCGCCAACCTGGGCAACAAGGCCTATCCCGCGGGTGAAGCGTCGCCGGGTACTTATGTGCATGAGCGGTAACTGACACACCCCGCCCCTGCGGGAGCGAGCCTGCTCGCCCCCACAGAGGGCGAGGAAGAATTAGAGATAGCGACCCACAGGGCCCGAAGCATGCCGCAACCGTTCGTCTTTCGTACCGTCAACCTGGATGGCCAGACCCTCCGCACCGCGGTACGCCCCGGCAAGCCTCACTTGACGCCCTTGCTGATTTTCAACGGCATCGGCGCCAACCTGGAGCTGATATTTCCGTTCGTCCAGGCTCTGGATCCGGACCTGGAAGTCATCGCCTTCGACGTTCCCGGTGTCGGCGGCTCATCGACCCCCAGGCGTCCGTATCGCTTTTCGGGCCTGGCGAAACTCACGGCGCGAATGCTCGACTACCTCAATTACGGGCAGGTCAACGTGATTGGCGTGTCGTGGGGTGGCGCTCTGGCGCAGCAGTTCGCCTATGACTATCCCGAGCGCTGCAAGAAGCTGGTACTGGCGGCCACGGCGGCCGGCGCCGTGATGGTTCCGGGCAAGCCGAAAGTGCTGTGGATGATGGCCAGCCCACGTCGCTACATCCAGCCATCTCATGTGATCCGTATCGCACCGATGATCTATGGCGGCTCGTTCCGTCGCGATCCGACCCTGGCCGCCAGCCACGCCGCAAGAGTCCGCTCGGCCGGCAAACTCGGCTATTACTGGCAGCTGTTCGCCGGCTTCGGCTGGACCAGCATTCACTGGCTGCACAAAATTCACCAGCCGACCCTGGTGCTGGCCGGTGACGATGACCCGCTGATTCCGCTGATCAATATGCGCATGTTGGCCTGGCGGATTCCCAATGCCCAATTGCACATCATCGACGACGGGCATCTGTTTTTGATTACCCGGGCCGAAGCGGTGGCACCGATCATCATGAAGTTTCTTGAGGAAGAACGTCAGCGTGCGGTGATGCATCCGCACCCGGCGCCATCGGGTGGCTAACCGACTCGGGCTTTTGTTTATGAAAAGCGCTCGACAGGACGCCGTGCCGCGCAACAATCCGCAACAACGTCTATGGTGATCTGGTTCGGGGTGTTTGTATTTAGCCTGATGACGAAGGAGTGTTAACTCATGCGCGACAAACCAGCGACGGGCTCCATGCCCACTCCCGCCGCGTTCATCAATGCACAGAGTGCGATTACCGGCCTGCGTGGCCGGGACCTGATTTCAACCTTGCGCAGCGTGGCCGCTCATGGCCTGCGCAACCCGGTGAACACTGCCCGGCATGTTTTCAAACTGGGCGGCCAGCTGGGCCGCGTACTGTGGGGTGAAACCCTGCACCCGATCAACCCGCAGGACAATCGCTTTGCCGACCCGACGTGGAGCCTCAATCCTTTTTATCGCCGCAGCTTGCAGGCCTATTTGAGCTGGCAGAAAGAGATCAAGCACTGGATCGACGAGAGCAACATGAGCCCGGACGATCGCGCCCGCGCCCACTTCGCCTTTGCCTTGATCAACGACGCCGTGGCACCGTCCAATACCCTGCTCAATCCACTGGCGATCAAGGAGATCTTCAACTCCGGCGGCAGCAGCCTGGTGCGAGGTCTCGGCCATCTGCTCGACGACCTTCTGCACAATGACGGTCTGCCCAGACAAGTCACCAAACAAGCATTCGAGGTGGGCAAAACGGTCGCGACCACCACCGGCTCCGTGGTGTTTCGCAATGAGCTGCTGGAACTGATCCAGTACAAGCCGATGAGCGAAAAGCAGTATTCCAAACCGTTGCTGATCGTGCCGCCCCAGATCAACAAGTACTACATATTCGACCTGAGCCCCGGCAACAGCTTCGTCCAGTTCGCCCTTAAAAACGGATTGCAGACCTTCGTTATCAGTTGGCGAAATCCCGATGTGCGTCATCGCGAATGGGGGCTGTCGTCTTACGTCGAAGCCGCCGAAGAAGCGTTGAATGTCTGCCGGGCGATCACCGGTGCTCGCGAGGTCAACCTGATGGGGGCCTGCGCCGGCGGGCTGACCATTGCTGCGCTGCAAGGGCATTTGCAGGCCAAGCGGCAGATGCGGCGGGTGTCCAGCGCGACCTATCTGGTCAGCTTGCTCGACAGTCAGATAGACAGCCCGGCCACCCTCTTCGCCGACGAGCAGACACTGGAAGCGGCCAAGCGCCGCTCCTATCAGAAGGGGGTTCTGGAAGGTCGTGACATGGCCAGGGTTTTTGCCTGGATGCGGCCCAACGACTTGATCTGGAGTTACTTCGTCAATAACTACCTGCTGGGCAAAGAACCGCCAGCGTTCGATATCCTCTACTGGAACTGCGACAACACCCGTCTGCCGGCCGCTTTCCATGGCGATCTGCTGGACTTCTTCAAACACAACCCGCTGAGTCATCCGGGCGGACTGGAAGTGTGCGGCACGCCGATCGACCTGCAGAAGGTCACCGTCGACAGTTTCAGCGTGGCCGGCATGAACGATCACATTACCCCGTGGGATGCGGTGTATCGCTCGACATTGCTGCTGGGTGGCGAGCGGCGCTTCGTGCTGTCCAGCAGCGGTCATGTGCAGAGCATTCTCAACCCGCCCAACAATCCGAAAGCCAGCTACGTCGAGAACCCGAAACTGAGCAGTGACCCGCGAGCCTGGTATTACGACGCCAAGCGCGTCGATGGCAGTTGGTGGAAGCAATGGCTGGACTGGATTCAGGCACGCTCCGGCGCACAACGCGAAACCGTGATGACCCTCGGTAGCCAAAACTATCCACCCATGGAAGCGGCACCCGGTACTTACGTGCGTGTGCGCTGACGTTCAACGAACCACGGCCGCCAATGGCCGTGGCATGACTCGACCATTAAGAAGACTGGATGAAAACCCGCGACCGGATTCTCGAATGTGCTCTGCAGTTGTTCAATCAGAAGGGCGAACCGAACGTCTCCACGATGGAAGTGGCCAACGAAATGGGCATCAGCCCGGGCAATCTCTACTACCACTTCCACGGCAAGGAACCGCTGATTCTCGGGCTGTTCGAGCGCTTCCAGGCTGAACTGACGCCGTTGCTCGATCCACCGTCCGATGTGGAATTGGCGCCCGATGATTACTGGCTGTTTCTGCACCTGATCGTCGAACGCCTGGCGCACTACCGGTTCCTGTTCCAGGACCTGTCGAACCTTGCCGGCCGCCTGCCGAAACTGGCCAAGGGGATACGCAACCTGCTCAATGCGTTGAAGCGCACACTGGCTTCATTGCTGGCACAGTTGAAAGCTCAGGGTCAGCTGGTCAGTGACACCCAGGCGCTGGGGCAACTGGTGGAGCAAATCACCATGACGTTGCTGTTCTCACTGGATTATCAGCGGATTCTGGACCGTGAAGGGGAAGTGCGACTGGTGGTGTATCAGATCATGATGCTCGTAGCGCCGCACTTGTTGCCGCCGATCAAGGTGGCGACCGAGCGGTTGGCGTTGCAGTACCTCGAAGAGCATGACTAACCCTGTAGGAGCGAGGCTTGCCCGCGAAGAACGATAACGCGGTATTGCTGATGGACCGAGGCGGCTGGTTCGCCGGCAAGCCTGACTCCTACAGGAGCGGGCTTGCTCCCACATTGGATTTGTGGTGCTTTCTAGAGTCTATGCACAAACAAAAACGCCCGACCTTCGCAGGCCGGGCGTTTTTTTAGTCCTGAAATCAGGACTGACTGGTTGGCGTCGATGGAGCCGGCGCGGCAGTCTGGGTTACAGCAGGGGTCGGCGCAGCGGCGGAGTTCGCCGTGCTTACCGGGGCTGCCGGTTTGGCGACAGCTACTGCTGGTTTCGGTGCAGCCGCTTTCGCAGCTGCCGGTTTTTTCACTGCCGGCTTCTTCGCTGCAGCAGGTTTGGCTGCCGCGGCTTTAGCGGCAGGTTTGGCTGCTGGTTTTGCGGCTGGTTTTGCGACCGCTTTAGCTGCCGGTTTCGCCGCGGCAGTTTTGGCAGCCGGTTTTGCGGCAGCCTTGGCCAACGGTTTGGCAGCACTTTTGGCTGCTGGTTTGGCCGCCGCGGTTCTCGCCGCAACAGGCGCAACCTTGGCACCGGTGAGTTTTTCGATTTGCTTGGTCAGGGTATCGACCTTGCTATGCAGTGCCTTGACCTCATTGCGGCTCGGTACACCCAGGCGCGAAATGGCGCTGTTCAGGCGCTTGTCAAAAGCCCCTTCCAGCTCATCCCACTTGCCCAGTGCGCGATCTTTCACGCCGCTGATGCGCGACTTGGCCGACGAAGCGGAGTCCTTGGCGGCATCGACTTTTTTGCCGACAGCGCTCTTGGTAAGCTTCTCGGCTTTCTCGCCGTCCTTAACCAATGTATCGAAGAGCTTGCTGCCGTCAGTGTCGATCTTCGAGTACACGCCTAAACCAGCCAGCCAGATTTTGCGGGAGTAGTCTTCGACCTTCCCGATCCACGAGCTGCCTTCTTTTTCAGTATTCTTTTTACCAGCCATCCCGTTCTCCTTAAGATTTACGCGCGACACGTTCGAGCAATGCCGTCAGCTCATCGAGCTTAGCAGAGAGTGTCTCCACGTCATGTTTAGACGGAATGCCGATACGATTCAAGGCGCTTGCGATACGCGTATCAAAAGCCCTTTCGACTTTGTCGAGTTGAAGTTCGACTTTGCCTTTGAAAGTGCTCACTTCATTCTTGGCTTCATCGATTTCGGCATTGGCCGCTTCAAGTTTCTCATCGATGACTTTTTTACCTTTCTTTTCAACAGCTTGACCAGCCTTGATCAACTCTTGAACGTACTCACCACCCTCTTGACCGACCCGGGTGTAAGCACCCAGGCCTGCCAGCCAGATCTTGCGGGCATACGATTTGACGTCGCCAAGAGCACTAGTCTCAACGTCGACTTTTTTCTTCAAAATAACTTTGGCCATGGTGCACCTCACGCGCAGAGGGGTTGAGGAACTGCCCGTAAAGAGCCGGGCTCAGGCACAAAGTAGTGAGAAAAATTAGAAACGGCACCCTAACAAATGACATAAACCTTTGGGCACACCACAAACAAATGTGGGAGCGAGCCTGCTCGCGAAGAGGCAGGTACATTCAACATTGATGTCGACTGAAAGACCGCTTTCGCGAGCAGGCTCGCTCCCACAGGGATCGCATTTCGCAGAGGGACGTGGATCAAGCCAGTGCTTTATCGAGGGCCCTTTCGATTTCCGATTTGATGGTGCCGCTCATGGCGGACATCAACAGGCCCAGTTCGACATCGACTTTGATCGAGTTCTCGCCCACACGCACCGCACCTTGCACACCGGAACGTTTGAGGTTCAGGGTATCGCCGGACCACTGCGGTTCCAGGCCATATTGATCGGACAGCTTCTGCGCCAACTTGTCGGCCTTCTCGCGGGCCGCTTCCTTACCCAGGTTATGGGTACGCTCAACACTAATATGGGCCATCGAATGACTCCTGCTTTATCGTGACTTGCTCAAGACATCTTGACCCTGCATGCGTCAAAACGTCCCGGTGGTTGCCTATCTTACCTTCAGCCTTGCCAAGACAAAGCAGGCCACCGGGATTAGAATGTCCCGCATTCTCTTTTGGTGACAGCGATATGACTGATCAGCGCAAAGGCAGCGATGCCGAACCCACCACTCACTTCGGCTTCAAAAACGTTCCGGAAAGCCAGAAAGCGGAAAAAGTCGCTGAGGTTTTTCACTCGGTAGCCGCCAAGTACGACCTGATGAACGACCTCCTGTCGGGCGGCATGCACCGTCTGTGGAAGCGTTTCGCAATCGAACTGTCGGGCGTGCGCACGGGTAACCGCGTGCTGGACATCGCCGGCGGCACCGGCGACCTGACCCGCAAATTCTCGCACCTTGTGGGACCTACCGGTCAGGTCGTGTTGGCCGACATCAACGAATCCATGCTCAAGGTCGGTCGTGACCGCCTGCTGGATCTGGGTGTGTCCGGCAACGTTGAATTCGTCCAGGCCGACGCTGAAAAGCTGCCGTTCCCGGACAACCACTTCGACTGCGTGACCATCGCTTTCGGCCTGCGCAACGTGACGCATAAAGAAGACGCCCTGCGCTCGATGCTTCGCGTGCTGAAACCGGGCGGCCGTTTGCTGGTACTGGAGTTCTCCAAGCCGACCAACGCGCTGATGTCCAAGGCCTACGACGCCTATTCGTTCGCCTTCATGCCATTGATGGGCAAGCTGATCACCAATGATTCGGAAAGCTATCGCTACCTGGCCGAATCGATCCGCATGCACCCGAACCAGGAAACCCTGAAGTCGATGATGGTCGAGGCCGGTTTCGACCGCGTGACGTACCACAACATGACCGCAGGCATCGTCGCCCTGCACCGCGGCATCAAGCCCTGATGTTGCTGGCCGGCCTGCTCGCCAGCGTTGAACTCGGTTTGAACCGGGTGCTGCGTCTCGACAGCACGGCGCTGCCGCGGCTGGCGCATTTGAGTGGCAAGGTGATTGCCGTCGACTGCCGCAGCCCGGCGCTGCAAGTGTTCATCCTGCCCAGCGATGAAGGCCTGATGCTCGCCTCCCAGTGGGAAACCGGTGCCGACTGCACCTTGCGCGCACCGGCCTCAAGCCTGCTGAAACTGGCGACGAGCAAGGACAAGACTTCGGTCCTGCATGCTCCTGAAGTCGAACTCGACGGCGACAGCGGCGTGCTGCTGGAACTGGCGGCGATCCTTCAGGACCTCGAGCTGGATTGGGAGTACGAACTCTCGCGCTGGCTCGGCCCGGTCGCCACGCAACTGATTGGCGGTCACCTGCGCAGTCGCGCTCGCTGGTATCAGCAAGGGTTCGCCAGCCTGAACCAGAACCTGGGCGAATACCTGGCCGAAGAATCGCGCACCCTCGTCGGTCAGCGCGAAGCCGAAGCCCGTTTCAGTGAACTGGACCAGATCAAACTCGATCTGGAACGTCTCGAGGCGCGTTTCGAGCGCCTTTCCCGATCCCTCGACCCAAGCGATAACGCATGAAGCTGCTTGCCGTCCGCCGTTTGTTGCGCATCCAGCGCGTTGTGATTCGCTACCGCCTCGATGACTTGCTGTTCGCCCTGCCACTGCCCTGGTTTCTGCTGGCGCTGCGCTATGCCTTGCCGTGGCGCTGGTTCCCGCGCAAGCCCCTGGACCTGAGCCGTGGCGCTCGATTGCGCCTGGCATTGCAGGACCTGGGGCCAATTTTCATCAAGTTCGGCCAGATCCTTTCGACGCGCCGCGACCTGCTGCCCGAAGACATCGCCGATGAACTGATGAAGCTGCAGGACCGCGTGCCGCCGTTCGACTCGCAAGTGTCGATCCGGTTGATCGAAGAGCAACTCGGCAAAAAGATCAGTGAAGTATTCAGCCGCTTCGACGTCGAACCGCTGGCTTCGGCCTCGGTGGCGCAGGTGCATGCCGCGCAGCTGAAAACCGGTGAAGAAGTGGTGGTCAAGGTGATCCGCCCGGGTCTGAAACCGATCATTGCCCAGGACCTGGCGTGGCTGTTTATCCTTGCCCGCGCCGCGGAAAAACTCTCGGCCGACGCTCGCTTGCTACACCCGGTGGACGTGGTCAGCGACTACGAAAAAACCATCTACGACGAACTCGACCTGCTGCGCGAGGCGGCTAACGCCAGCCAGCTGAAGCGCAATTTCGAAGGCTCGCCGCTGCTCTATGTGCCGCAAGTCTATTGGGACTGGTGCCGGCCGAAAGTGCTGGTGATGGAGCGCATCTACGGGATTCAGGTCACCGACCTCGCGACCCTGGCCGACCAGCGCACCGACATGAAAATGCTCGCCGAGCGTGGCGTGGAGATCTTCTTCACCCAGGTGTTCCGCGACAGCTTCTTCCATGCCGACATGCACCCCGGCAACATCTTCGTCAGCACCGTGCAGCCGTGGAGCCCGCAGTACATCGCCATCGACTGCGGCATCGTCGGCAGCCTGACTCCGGAAGACCAGGACTATCTGGCGCGCAACCTGTTCGCGTTCTTCAAGCGTGATTACCGGCGTGTCGCGCAGTTGCACATCGATTCGGGCTGGGTGCCGGCGGAAACCAAACTCAACGAATTCGAAGCGGCGATCCGCACGGTGTGCGAGCCGATTTTCGAAAAACCGTTAAAAGATATTTCCTTCGGCCAGGTGCTGATGCGCCTGTTCCAGACCGCTCGGCGCTTCAACATGGAAGTGCAGCCGCAGTTGGTATTGCTGCAAAAAACCCTGTTGAACATCGAAGGCCTGGGCCGTCAGCTGTACCCGGACCTCGATCTGTGGAACACCGCCCAGCCGTTCCTCGAGCGCTGGATGCGCGAGCGTGTCAGCCCTAAAGCCTTGCTGGGCAACGTGCAGAGCCAGTTCGAACAGATCCCGCACCTGGCCAACATGGCTCGCGACCTGCTCGAACGCATGTCCCAGCCCCACGCCAACGACCCGCCGCGTCCTTGGCACAAGCGCAAGGACGATTGGTTCCTGCGATTGCTCGGCACTGCTCACCTGGCGGGCGGCACGATACTCGCGGCCGGTGGCCCGTTGAACGAACTGGGGCACTGGCCCGCCGGAATCATGGTGGCGGTCGGCCTGTATCTGGTCGTTCGCCGATAGCCAGTTGGGTGTTCGGCTGGCACACTGTTTCAACGTCTGGGCTCAGCTATTGAAGTAGGGCCCGCTGTCGGAGTCGAAGATGAAAAACTGGCTGGACGAGATCAAGTGGGACGCCGACGGCCTGGTGCCGGCAATTGCCCAGGATCACAAGACCGGACGCGTCCTGATGATGGCCTGGATGAACCGCGAAGCGCTGGCACTGACCGCAGCCGAGAACCGTGCCATTTACTGGTCACGTTCCCGTGGCAAGTTGTGGCGCAAGGGCGAAGAGTCCGGCCATGTGCAAACCCTGCATGAGATGCGCCTGGACTGTGACGCCGACGTGATCATCCTGATGGTTGAGCAGATCGGCGACATCGCCTGCCATACCGGCCGTCAGAGCTGCTTCTACCGCGTCTTCGAGAACGGCGACTGGAAAACCGTCGACCCGGTTCTGAAAGACCCGCACGCTATCTATTCCGCAGGACACAAACATGAGTGACACTCTGACCCGTCTGGCCCAGGTGCTGGAAGAACGCAAAGGCGCCGCCGCCGACAGCTCGTATGTCGCCAGCCTGTACCACAAGGGCCTGAACAAGATTCTGGAAAAAGTCGGCGAAGAGTCGGTCGAAACCATTATCGCCGCCAAGGATGCCGCCATCAGCGGTGACTGCAGCGATGTGATCTACGAGACCGCCGATTTGTGGTTCCACAGCATGGTCATGCTCGCCCAACTGGGGCAACATCCACAGGCCGTGCTCGATGAACTGGACCGTCGCTTCGGTCTGTCCGGACACGCCGAGAAAGCCTCTCGCCCGTCCGCCTGAACAACTATTACAGAGGAACAGCAACATGGGCATTTTTGACTGGAAACACTGGATCGTCATCCTGGTTGTCGTGGTGCTGGTGTTCGGTACCAAGAAACTGAAAAACCTCGGCACTGACGTGGGCGAGTCGATCAAGGGCTTTCGCAAAGCCATGAACGATGAAGACAAGCCAGTCGACCCGACTGTGACCCCGGCCCAACCGGTACCGCCGGTTCAGCCACAGGCTTCTGTGAACCAGCCGCACACCATCGACGTGCAGGCACAAAAAGTCGAAGAGCCGACCCGCAAAGACTCGTGAGCACAGACTAATGTTTGGTATCAGCTTCTCTGAACTGCTGCTCGTCGGCCTCGTCGCCCTGCTGGTGCTGGGCCCCGAGCGTCTGCCGGGCGCTGCGCGCACCGCCGGCCTGTGGGTCGGGCGGCTGAAGCGCAGCTTCAACGCGATCAAACAGGAAGTTGAACGTGAAATCGGTGCCGACGAGATTCGCCGGCAACTGCACAACGAGCACATTCTGTCCCTGGAGCAGGAGGCGCGGAAGATTTTCACGCCGACTCAGCAGGAGGCCACACCGGTTCAGCCGGTTGAACCGGTGGCGGAGCAGACGATTCATGCTCCAGCTGCCGAACCTGCGCCCGTTGCTGCAGTGACCCCGGCTGAACCTGTTGCTCCTGCCGCCGCGCCGACAACGCCGGCGCCTCACGACACCACTTTGCCGCCGCGAGCCCCATGAGCGATCTCCCCGAAAACGACCAGCACATGCCGCTGGTTTCGCACCTCACCGAGTTGCGCACCCGCCTGCTGCGTTGCGTAGCGGCGATCTTCATCATCTTCGCCGGGTTGTTCGCCTTCACCCAGCAGATCTACACCTTCGTCTCCACGCCGTTGCGCGCGTACCTGCCGGCTGGCGCGACGATGATCGCCACCGATGTGTCGTCGCCGTTCCTGACGCCACTGAAGCTGACCATGATGGTCTCGCTGTTCCTGGCGATTCCGGTGATCCTGCATCAGATCTGGGGCTTCATCGCACCGGGCCTGTACAAGCATGAAAAGCGCATTGCGGTGCCATTGCTGATATCCAGCATCGCGCTGTTCTATACCGGCATGGCGTTCGCCTATTACCTCGTGTTCCCGCTGATCTTCAAATTCTTCGCCGCCGCCACCCCGGCCGGCGTGGAAATGATGACCGACATTACCAGCTACCTCGATTTCGTCATGACGCTGTTCTTCGCCTTTGGCGTGGCGTTCGAAATTCCGGTAGCCGTGGTGCTGCTGGTGTGGATCGGTGTAGTCGACGTCAAATACCTGAAGAAGATCCGCCCGTACGTCGTCATCGGCTGCTTCGTGGTCGGCATGATCCTGACGCCTCCGGACATCTTCTCGCAGACGCTGCTGGCCGTACCGATGTGGTTGCTGTTTGAAATCGGCATTCTGTTCGGCAGCCTGATCAGCAAGCGCGGCGAGCACCCGGACGACCAGCCGGCCGACGATCACAACGACCAGCCGCCAGCGACTCAACCGTGAATCTGCTGCTTCTCCTCGATGCCGACTTCATTGCGGCCGACCGGGCGATCCTGCGCGATCGCCGGTTGACGCATATGCAGGAAGTCCATCGTTCGGTGGTTGGCGACAGCCTGCGGGTCGGGCGTATCGGCGGCTTGATGGGGTCGGCCGAATTGCTGCGCCTGGACGCCGATGAGGCCGAATTGCGCGTCACCCTCGACCAGCCGCCACCGGCCAAGCTGCCACTGACCCTGGTGCTGGCGCTGCCCAGGCCAAAAATGCTCCGCAGGGTATTCCAGACCGTGGCCGCCATGGGTGTTCCGCGCATCGTGCTGGTGAACAGCTATCGCGTCGAGAAGAGCTTCTGGCAAACCCCGTTCCTGGAACCTGAGGCGATTCGCGAGCAATTGATCCTGGGTCTTGAACAGGCCCGAGACACCGTGCTGCCAGAGATCGTCATCGAGAAGCGCTTCAAGCCTTTTGTCGAAGATCGGCTGCCCGCCATCACCGAAGGCACCCTCGGCCTGGTCGGCCACCCCGGCAACTACCCGCCCTGCCCTCGCGGCCTGGACGAGCCGGTGACCCTGGCCATCGGCCCCGAAGGCGGCTGGATTCCTTACGAAATCGACCTGCTGGCCAAGGCCGGCTTGCAACCGGTCCAGCTCGGCGAGCGCATCCTGCGGGTCGAAACCGCCGTCACTGCGCTGCTTTCGCGTTTGTTCTAACCCTTCCGCATCGCACCTTTTCATGTAGGAGCTGCCGAAGGCTGCGATCTTTTGATCTTGGTTCTAAAAATCAAAAGATCGCAGCCTTCGGCAGCTCCTACGGGATCGTGCCTTGGCCCTATAGAACCCCGCCCGCCTGCCGATACAGTTCCCATAAAACCAATTAATGGTCCGAGGGGAGTTGCCGCATGTACCGTTGGCTAGCCGAGAAACTGGGAAATGTAAGCGTCAATCGCAAACTGGGTGTCGCCTTCGGTCTGGTGCTGCTTCTAACCTTATTGATTACCTTCACCGGCTGGACCGGCCTGAGCGGTGTGATCAGCCGTGGCGACAAGCTCGGGTTTATTTCCAGCCTCAATGAGCTGACCAAAGACCTGCGCATGGCCCGTCTGGATTACGACATGCGCCGTGGCGAACAAGGCCCGGGCGCCGTCAATGAGCTGATCGGCCAACTCGATACCGGCCTGAAAACCGCGCGCACACTGATCGAACAGCCTGCCGACGTGGCAATGATCGACCAGCAACTGGCCGCGGTCGTCGAGTACAAACGCGCGTTCGCCGACATGACTCAGGCAACCGCCACTCGCGAAGACGCCCGCAGCAAACTGGGCGCCACCGCGGACAACGCCGTGGCCCGTGTCGCTGAAGTCGAAAAATCCCTGCTGCAAGGCGACAGCGTCGCTCAGTTCAACAGCGTGATCGACCTGAGCAAGCTGATCCAGCAAGCGCGCTTCCAGGTGCGCGGCTACACCTACAGCGGCAAGCCGGAAGCCGAGCAGCCGGCGCTGGACGCCATCGACAACGCCCTGAAAAACCTCGAAAGCCTGCCGTCCAAATTGCCGGAACAACACATTGCCAACCTGCAACAGGCGACCGACTCGCTCAAGGCTTATCGCGCGGCCGTCAGCCAGTTCCGCGACTCTCAGGTTGCCAGCGCTGCCGCCTTCAAACGCATGAGCGCGCAAGGCGAGATTCTGTTCGACGTCAGCAAAAAGCTCACCGCCTCGCAAACCGTCGTGCGTGACACCGATGCGGCGCACGCCAAGAACCTGCTGCTGATGGCCACCCTCCTGGCCTCGGCTTTTGGTTTGTTCGCGGCCTGGGCCATCACCCGCCAAATTGTCATTCCACTGAGCCAGACCCTCAAAGTGGCCGAGCGTATCGCGGCGGGCGACCTGACCCATAACCTGATTTCTGAACGTCGGGACGAACTGGGTCAGCTACAGCGCGCCATGCAGAACATGACCCTGGGCCTGCGGGAGTTGATCGGCGGCATCAGTGATGGCGTCACCCAAATCGCCAGCGCCGCCGAAGAACTGTCGGCCGTCACCGAGCAGACCAGCGCCGGGGTCAACAGCCAGAAAGTCGAAACCGATCAGGTGGCGACCGCCATGCATGAAATGACCGCCACCGTGCAGGAAGTCGCGCGCAACGCCGAGGAAGCTTCCGAAGCTGCTGTCGCCGCTGACCAGCAGGCCCGCGAGGGTGACAAAGTGGTCGGCGAAGCCATCGCGCAGATCGAGCGTCTGGCCGTCGAAGTCGGCAACTCCACCGCCGCCATGAGCGATCTGAAGCGCGAAAGCGACAAGATCGGCAGCGTGCTCGACGTGATCAAATCCGTGGCCCAACAAACCAACCTGCTGGCGCTCAACGCCGCCATCGAAGCCGCCCGCGCCGGGGAGGCCGGACGCGGTTTTGCGGTGGTCGCCGACGAGGTCCGCAGCCTGGCCCAGCGCACCCAGAAATCCACCGAAGAAATCGAAGAGCTGATCGTCGGCTTGCAAACCGGTACTCAGCAAGTCGCGACCATTATGGATAACAGCCGCAGCCTGACCGACAGCAGCGTCGAACTGACCCGCCGCGCCGGTGGCTCGCTGGAAAGCATCACCCGCACCGTGTCGGCGATCCAGTCGATGAATCAGCAGATCGCCGCCGCTGCCGAGCAACAGAGCGCGGTGGCCGAAGAGATCAACCGCAGCGTGCTGAACGTGCGCGATGTGTCCGAGCAGACCTCGGCCGCCAGTGAAGAGACCGCGGCCTCCAGCGTCGAGCTGGCGCGGTTGGGGACGCATTTGCAGATGCTGGTGGGGCGGTTCAAGGTTTGAGGTGATGCGGAAACCCCGGTTCACTTGAAACCGGGGGATGCAATCGCGGGCAAGCCCGCTCCCACAGGGGCTGCGCCGAACACAAAAGTTGTGTTCAGTCAGATCAGCAGCACAAAAAAAACCCCGCTTTCGCGGGGTTTTTCATTAGGCCAACTGAGGCTGCACGCTCACAGGCTTGAGCGGCAGCAGCGGCGCATGGGGATCGGCATCCACCGATGTCCGCCAGGCTTGCAGCCACTCGGCGTGGCCTTCGCTCCAGACCTGCTCATGCAAGCGACCCAGTGCCACCGGATCACTCAGCAGGGCTACGCGCTCGTTGTTGGTCAGCCCGGCAGGCCCGACCTTCATCGCATGGCGAACCCGCTCGACCCGCAGCCATTCGATCGGCTCGGCCTGACGGTGACGGGACGTCGCCAGCGCGCACGCCAACGCGTTCTGCTGTGGATCGACCACCGACCGGATGAAGCCGTCGTTCAGTGCATGCCAACGGTTTTCGTGGGTGTACTGATCGGTCGCCGACAACTCCTGTGGCGGGGCATATTCCTCGGGAATCAGGAACAGGCTTTCGTCACGGGACTTGAGACCCAGACCCACACGGCTGGAGATCACCGACACCGGGATCGACAGCATCAGCGAACCGACGATCGGCACCAGCCACCAAAGGAAACTCGGGTTCAGCCAGATCACCAACAGCGCCCAGAAGAAGCCCAGCAAGGTCTGCGGACCGTGGCGCTTGACCGCTTCGCTCCACGGCGTGGAGTCGTCGTCACGTTGCGGCGAGTTCCAGGTCGCGGCCCAGCCGAGGAACGCGGCGAGTACAAAACGGGTGTGGAAAATCATCCGCACCGGCGCCAGCAGCATGGAGAACAACATCTCCAGCAGCATCGACAGCGTCACCTTGAACTTGCCACCGAATTCTTTCGCACCCTTGGCCCAGATCAGGATGATGCTCAGCAACTTCGGCAGGAACAGCAGCACGATGGTCGTCGAGAACAGTGCAATCGCCTTGTCCGGGTGCCATTGCGGCCACAGCGGATAGAGCTGACGCGGTTCCAGGAAGTACTGCGGCTCCATCAGCGTGTTGACTGCCAGCAGGGCTGTCGACAGCACAAGGAAGAAGAACCACAACGGCGCCGACAGGTAAGACATCACGCCTGTCAGGAACACCGCACGGTGCACCGGGTGCATGCCTTTTACCAGGAACAGCCGGAAGTTCATCAGGTTGCCGTGACACCAGCGACGGTCACGCTTGAGTTCGTCCAGCAGGTTCGGCGGCAGTTCTTCGTAGCTGCCCGGCAAGTCGTAGGCAATCCACACGCCCCAGCCGGCACGGCGCATCAGCGCAGCTTCGACGAAGTCGTGGGACAGAATCGCACCGGCGAACGCGCCTTTACCGGGCAACGGCGCCAGGGCGCAGTGCTCGATGAACGGCTTCATGCGGATAATCGCGTTGTGGCCCCAATAGTGGGATTCGCCCAACTGCCAGAAGTGCAGACCGGCGGTGAACAGTGGACCGTACACCCGCGTGGCGAACTGCTGCATGCGCGCATAAAGGGTGTCCATGCCCGACGCACGCGGCGCGGTCTGGATGATCCCGGCGTCCGGCGTGGCTTCCATCAGGCGCACCAGACTGCTCAGGCATTCGCCGCTCATCACGCTGTCGGCGTCGAGTACGACCATGTACTTGTAGTCACCGCCCCAGCGACGACAGAAGTCGTCGAGGTTGCCGCTTTTGCGTTTCACGCGACGGCGACGGCGGCGATAGAAAATCTTGCCGAAGCCCTTGGCCTCACGGCAGACATCCAGCCAGGCTTGCTGCTCGGCGACGCAGATGTCGGCATCGTTGCTGTCGCTGAGCACGAAAAAGTCGAAGCGATCCAGGTTACCCGTGGCGGCAACCGACTCGAAAGTCGCCCGCAGACCGGCGAATACCCGCGGCACGTCTTCGTTGCAGATCGGCATCACCAGTGCGGTGCGCGCGTCCTTGGCGATCGGCTCATTGCCGGCGCTGGCGCCGGAAATGCGGTACTTGTCACGGCCGGTGAGCAACTCGAGGAAGCCCATCAGCGCGGTCCAGAAACCGGCCGACACCCAGCAGAACAGAATCCCGAACAGAATCAGGATGCTGGTTTGCAGCGCATACGGCAGCACTTGCGTGGCGGTTTGCAGGAGCGGTTGGTGCAGGACTTCTTCGAGATCGACGAACGACCAGCCCTGGTACGGCATGATGCCTTTCATGTACCAGCCGGCAACGATCGTCTGGCCGAGCATCAGCACCAGCAGAATGTAGCGACGGATCGAGCCGACGGTGCGCCAGCGAGCCGCCGGCAGCACGCGCTCATCCTTCGGCGGAGCCGGCGGATTGGTGCGACCGGTCAGACGACGCCAGCCACGCACCAGAATATTGGTGCGCCATGGCTCCGGCACGACTTTGGTCCGACGAATCGGCGGGGTCGCCTTGAGGCAGACCCGCCCGCTGGCGTCGAGCCCCAGCATTTGCGCGTCTGCCAGTTCTTCGGCGGTGTTCAGGGTCAGGCGCCGGCCGACCGAAGCTTGAGCAGCCTCGGTAGGCGCGTCGAACGTCGAAGACGACAGACGTTCGTGCAGTTCACTGAAGGACTTGCAACCCGCGAGTTCCGCGCGCTGCTCATCGGTCATCGGCAGATGCGCCAGGTACTCGGCAAGCGTTTGTGGCTGTACTTGTGAATTACTCATCGGCGGGCAACTGATAGCTCCAGGTCTCGGTCAGGACTTGTTCAGTCGGTGCCGATTCCGGTGTGGCTGGGGCCGCTTCGGCAGCAACAGGCTGCTTGGCGTCTTTGTTGTCCTTGTCCTTGGTGTCCTTGACTTGCTGGGCTTGTACTTCAACCTGCTTGGCTTCCTTGTCCTTTTTCTCCTGCTGCCGGGCGGCGATCTTGTCGGCCTTGGCAACGGAAGAACTGGACACTGGCGCGGCGGTCTTGATCGCCTCGGCAGGCGTGATGTTCTTGACCAGTGCCGCACGCATCTCGGTGGCCTTGCCCGGATCCTTGATCTTCATCCGCAGGGTCAAGCGCCAGCCCTTGGTTTCAGGGTTGTAACGGACGCTGTTCTCGACCAGTTCTGCGTTGTCGCCAACGCTCACCTGGCTGCGTACTTCGGCATCTTCCGCCAAGGCTTGCAGGGACGGGCCTTCGAAATCCACCAGATAGGCCACGCTGCCGTCCGGCTGACGGATCAGGTTCGACTGCTTCACATCGCCCGTGGAACGCAGGGTCTGTTGAACCCAGGCGCTGTCCGGCGAATGCAAGGAGGCTTCATCGTTGGTCCAGTGCAAGCGATAGGCGACGTCCAGCGACTGGCCAGGATCAGGCAGTTTGTCCGGGCTCCAGAAAGCAACGATATTGTCGTTGGTTTCGTCAGCGGTAGGAATCTCCACCAGATCGACGGAGCCCTTGCCCCAATCGCCTTTCGGCTCGATCCAGGCACTTGGGCGCTTGTCGTAGCGATCGTCGAGGTCTTCGTAATGACTGAAGTCACGGCCACGTTGCAGCAAGCCGAAACCGCGCGGGTTCTCGATCGAGAAATTGCTCACGGCCAGGTGTTTCGGATTGTTCAGCGGACGCCAGATCCACTCACCGTTGCCGGCATGGATCGACAGACCGCTGGAGTCGTGCAGTTCGCGACGGTAGTTCAACACTTTCGACGGCTGATTGGCGCCGAACAGGAACATGCTGGTCAGCGGCGCAACGCCGAGCTTGGTGACCTTGTCACGCAGGAACATCTTGGCCTTGACGTCGACAACCGTGTCGCTGCCCGGACGCAGGGTCAGGCGATAGGCACCGGTGGCACGTGGTGAATCCAGCAGAGCGAAGATCACCAGGTGCTTGTCGCCCGGCTGCGGCTGCTGAATCCAGAACTCGGTGAAGCGCGGGAACTCTTCGCCGGATGGCAACGCGGTATCAATCGCCATGCCGCGAGCGGACAGGCCGTAGGTTTGCCCCTTGCCGATCACGCGGAAGTAGCTCGCGCCCAGCATGGTCATGATTTCGTCTTGCTTGTCGGCCTTGTTGATCGGATACAGCACACGGAAACCGGCATAACCCAGCTGTTCGGTGGCTTTAGGATCGAACTTCACGTCGCCGAAATCGAAACGACTCGGGTCGTATTTGATCTCTTCGACGGTGTTGGCCGTGATTTCGTTGATTTTCACCGGCGTATCGAAGTGCATACCCTGGTGATAGAACGACAGCTTGAATGGGGTTTTCTGGTTCGCCCATTCGGCTTTTTCAGTGAGGAACCGAATTTTTTGATAGTCCGCGAATTTCATCTCGCGGAATTCGTTCGGCAGGTTACTGCGCGGGGCTTCGTATTTTTGCCCGGCCAGCTCTTTTGCCTTGACCGATACGTCATCCAGATTGAATGCCCAAAGCTGGCCGGCGCTGAACAGGCAGAGCAGTGCAGAGCCCGCTACCAGTGCGTTTCGAAACCGTTTGGCAGTCAATTTTGGTGCATTACAGGGACTAACAATCACGAGCAACCCTCGCCGAAAACAGATCAAAAAACCAACGGCCAGTTAAAGTGCCAGCACGGTGTGCGGTGGAAAAAAACCGACCCTGCGAACGACTCTTGCCAAGTTGGCGAGCATTGTTCCGACTCCCATGGGGCAAAATGATTCCCCAACAGGTCCCGGACAAGTCTCTACCTAAGTCAAAACGGACCAACGAACGCCGATCCCCGTAGCGCGCGATTATCTAGTAGGCCGCGTTACAACGCATCAGGGGGAACCAAGTATTTATCGGGAAAAGCTCCCGTTTTCAGTCGAAATGCCCTAAAAAAGACGTTTCAAGTGCTTTCACGTCTGTAACAGGAAGGTTACCGGGCCATCATTGACCAGGTGCACCTGCATATCCGCGCCGAATCTACCTGATGCCACAGTGCCATGCACCTGTTTCGCTTTGCCTGATAGATAGTCGAACAGTTCCTCGCCCAAGGCCGGAGGGGCTGCGGTCGAGAAACTCGGGCGCAACCCGTTTCTGGTGTCGGCGGCCAGGGTGAACTGCGAGACCAGCAGCAACCCGCCGCCTACATCCGCCAGGGACAGATTCATCTTGCCTTCAGCGTCACTGAATACTCGATAGTTAAGCAGCTTATGCAGAAGTTTGTCGGCGCTGGCCCGAGTGTCCCCGGGTTCGACCGCCACCAACACCAGCAACCCCTGATCTATCGCGCCAACCACCTCACCCGCGACCTCGACTCGCGCGCCACGCACGCGTTGCAGCAGGCCCTTCATGCTTCGTCGGGCGACAGGTCGAGCAGGCGACGGGCCATCAGATCAGCGGCACGTACCAATGCATCGGTAATACCCGGCTCGGATGCCGCATGGCCGGCATCGCGGATCACCTGCAATTCACTGTTCGGCCACGCCTGATGCAGTTCCCACGCGTTGTCCAGTGGACAAATCACGTCGTAACGGCCGTGGACAATCACGCCGGGCAAATGGGCGATCTTGCCCATGTCGCGAATCAGCTGGTTCGGCTCGAGGAAAGCGTTATTGGTGAAGTAGTGGCATTCGATGCGGGCGATGGACAACGCACGCTGAGGTTCGGAGAAGCGGTCGACCACCAGCGGATTCGGACGCAAGGTAGCGGTGCGGCCTTCCCAGGTGGACCAGGCCTTGGCCGCGTGCATCTGGGCGATCTGGTCGTTGCCGATCAGGCGTTTGTGGAACGCCGAAAGCAAGTCGTCGCGCTCGTCCTGCGGGATCGGTGCAATGTAGTCCTGCCAGTAATCGGGAAACAGACGGCTGGCGCCACACTGGTAGAACCACTCGATTTCCTGAGGACGGCAGAGAAAAATCCCGCGCAGAATCAAACCGTGCACACGCTCTGGGTGGGTTTGCGCATAGGCCAGGGCCAGGGTCGAACCCCAGGAGCCACCGAACAGCACCCATTTGTCGATGCCCAAGTGCTTGCGAATCCGCTCGAGGTCGGCGACCAGATCCCAGGTGGTGTTGTTTTCCAGGCTGGCGTGGGGCGTGGAGCGACCGCAACCGCGCTGGTCGAAGGTGACGATGCGATACAGGTTAGGATCGAAATACCGGCGGCTCTGGGCATCACACCCGGCGCCGGGGCCGCCGTGGATGAACACCACCGGCAAACCTTCCGGCGAACCGCTCTCGTCGACATACAGCGTATGGGTTTTATCGACGGCCAGATCGTGCCGGGCGTGGGGTTTGATCTGCGGGTACAAAGTCTGCATTGCGCGCTCCGTAAGGGGTTCGATGTCATCCCTGTAGGGACTTCTATTATTCTGCCGTCCGGCATCATAAACCCGAATGACTTCAATGAGCATGCCCCTTGCAGCGTCAGCGTTTGTCAGCCCGTTTTCTGCGCCAAATAGCCGAGCAGGGTTTCATAGAGTCGGTCGACCTCGGCGACCTGCCCCCGGGCCCGCAAACAACCGTGAACCAACCCCTCGCCGTAGTAAAGCATTGCGCTTACGCCTGCGGCGTTGAGTCGCTCGGCGTAAAGCACGCCGTCATCGCGCAGCGGGTCGAATTGCGCCACGGCGATCAACGCCGGTGGCAGACCGCTGAAATAGTCGGCGAGCAAGGGCATCGCATAGGCACCCGGTTGTCGGGTTCCGCCTAAATACAACGCGTGATAACAATCCAGATCGCTGCTGCTGAGCAATGGCGCATCGGCGCATTCGCTGCGCGACGGCAATCGGTGATCGCCGCCCAGCCCCGGATAGATCAGAACCTGCGCACAGGGCATTGGCTCGCCGGCATCGCGCAAGGCGAGGCACAACGCAGCGGCGAGGTTGCCGCCAGCGCTGTCCCCTGCCACCAGCGTCCGCGCCGGATCAAGCTGAAACGGTCCTGTGCGCAGCGCACGCCAGACACTCAGGCAGTCCTTGAACGCCGCCGGAAACGGGTGCTCCGGTGCCAGCCGATAATCAATGGCGATCACCAACGCGCCAAGCACCGACGCCAGTTCGGCGCAGATAAAGGCGTGGGAATCCAGATCCCCCACCACCCAACCGCCGCCGTGCAGATACACAATGCACGGCCAACCGTTGGTCGGCGGTGGAACCGAGGGTTGCCAGGCGCGCACCGCCACGCCCGCCAACTTGAGATCGATCACCTCAAGCCCTGCGGGACACGGCGGGGTAAACGCCCGGCACATCTCGCTGTAGGCCAGACGCAAACCGGGGAGGCTGCTGTCGGTGCTGTTGAAGCTGAGGGTTTTCTCGACGAAAGCCGCCATCTGTTCAGAGAGTGGATAAGAAGCCATGTGTCTGCAGCCAGTCAAATAGAGGAAGTCAAAAAAACTGAACGACGCAGAACCTGTGGGAGCGTGGCTTGCCCGCGAAGAATGCGCCGCGGTTTTTCAGGTATTACGCGTCATCGTTCTTCGCGGGCAAGCCACGCTCCCACAGGTCTTGCGTCTTCCTCGCCACGGTGGTCCCGCTCGACCAGTCAGTTTTTCAAACTGGCCTGAACGGTTGCCACACCCTCCTTCCCATCAAAACTGCTGACACCCGCCAGCCAACGCTGAAGATCTTCAGAATGCTCGCGCAGCCATTGCCTGGCGACATCCTGCGGCGTCTTGCGCTCCATGATCGGCACCATCAACTGGCTTTCCTGAGCCGCGGTAAAGGTCAGGTTTTCCAGCAGTCGGTTCACGTTCGGGCAACGCTCGGCATAGTCCGGCGCGGTCACGGTGGAAACGGTCGCCGCGCCTTCGTTCGGGCCATAGACGTCTTCGCTGCCGGTCAGGTAGGCGATGTGCATGTTGATGTTCATCGGATGCGGGGTCCAGCCGACGAACACCACGAACTCCTTGTGATTGACCGCCCGTTGCACGGCAGCGAGCATTCCGGCCTCACCAGACTCGATCAGCTTGAAGTCCTTCAAGCCAAAGCGGTTGGTCTCGATCATGGTTTTGATGGTGGTGTTGGCGCCGCTGCCCGGCTCGATGCCGTAGATCTTGCCGCCGAGCTGATCCTTGAATCTGGCGATGTCGGCGAAGGTTTTAAGGCCCGCCGCCGCAACATAGTCAGGCACGGCAAGGGTCGCCTGAGCATCCGAGAGGCTCGGTTTGTCCATGACCTTCACTTGATTGGCGGTCACGAACGGGGCGATGTTCTTGTCCATCGCCGGTTTCCAGTAACCGAGGAAGATATCGAGACGTTTGTCGCGGATGCCGGCGAAGATGATTTGCTGCACGGCGCTGGTTTGCTTGCTTTCGTAGCCGAGGCCGTTGAGCAACACATCAGCCATGCCGCTGGTGGCGATGACGTCGGTCCAGTTGACCACGCCCATGCGCACGGTTTTGCAGGATGGGTCGTCACTGGCCAGGACGCTGGTGCTCAGAAGAGCAGTGCCGCAGAGGATTGAGAGACAGCGGGTAAACAGTCTTTTCATCGGGAGAGTCTCGTGCGGCAGATTATTGTGAGGGTCGGTGTCTTCATGCACCGTGCCCCGAACATTACGCAGCGTCGAGAGGGTAAAAGCGAACTGTGGCGACCGTGTTTTGCACGGTGGCGACAGTTCCGGAAGGTATCGAGAAGAACCCCGAACCGTGGGAGCGAGCCTGCTCGCGATTGCGGTGTAACAGTCAACATAGATATTGAATGTTATGACCTCATCGCGAGCAGGCTCGCTCCCACAGGGTTATGCGCTGTAGTGCTTTTCGCCCCACGCCAACAACCCTTGCAGCAACTCCCTGAGCACCACCTGCGTCGGTGCCGCCAGGTCCGGGCGATAACGGAACGGCTCGAACTCTTCCATGTACGTGCACTGCCCCAACTCCAGTTGCACGGCATGGATGTTTTCGGCCGGGTTGCCGTAATGCCGGGTGATGTGCCCGCCCTTGAAGCGACCGTTCAGCACATGGCTGTAATCGAGGTGCTTCGCGCAGATCGCTTCCAGTTGAGTGGCCAACTGTGGATCGCAACTGGCGCCATTGAAGGTGCCGAGGTTGAAGTCCGGCAATTTGCCGTCGAACAGGTGCGGGATGATCGAGCGGATCGAGTGCGCATCGAACAGCAGCGCATAACCGAACTCAGCCTTCAATCGTGCCAGCTCCTCCTGCAAGGTGCGGTGGTACGGCGTCCAGATTTGCTCCAGATAAGTCGCTCGTTCCGCCGCGGACGGCTCCATGCCCTCACGGAACAACGGAATACCGTCGAACAGCGTCGCCGGATACAGACCGGTGGTGGCGCCGACATACAACGGCTTGTCGTCGGACGGCCGGTTCAGATCGATGACAAACCGCGAGTACTCGGCCGCCAGGGTGCTGGCGCCCAGCTCGGCGGCGAATTCGTAAAGCCTTGGGATGTGCCAGTCGGTGTCCGGCAGGCTTTTCGCGTCGGGAATCAACCCGGCTTCGACCGCCGGGGTCAGGCGCAGGCCGGCGTGGGGCATGCTGATCAGCAGCGGCACACGGCCTTGTTTGAAGTTCAGAACCTTATCCACAACTGCTCTCCTAAACGCTTGTTTCGACGCCGTGACGCACGACGCGTTTTTCCAGGTCGCCGCCCAGCCAGTACGACAGGTCGGCCGGTCGATCAATCTGCCAGGCGACGAAGTCTGCGACTTTGCCGGCTTCCAGCGAACCGTGAGTCTCGGCCATGCCCAGTGCGGTGGCGGCGTGAATCGTCGCGCCAGCCAGGGCCTCTTCCGGGGTCATGCGGAAACAGGTGCAGGCCATGTTCAGCATCAGGCGCAACGACAACGCCGGCGAAGTGCCCGGGTTGAGGTCGCTGGCGATGGCAATTTTTACGCCGTGTTTGCGCAAGGCTTCCATCGGCGGCAATTGGGTTTCCCGCAGGAAGTAGAACGCGCCAGGCAGCAACACCGCGACGGTGCCGGACTTGGCCATGGCGATGGCGTCGTCTTCGGTCATGAATTCCAGATGATCGGCGGACAGCGCGTGGTAGCGCGCCGCCAGACTCGAACCGTGCAGCGACGACAATTGCTCGGCATGCAGCTTCACCGGCAAGCCGAGTTGCTGTGCGGTGATGAACACGCGCTCGACCTGCGCCGGCGAAAACGCCAGGTATTCGCAGAAAGCATCCACCGCATCCACCAGCCCTTCGGCGGCCAGGGCCGGGAGCATTTCGCTGCAGATGTGATCGATGTAGTCGTCGGCCCGATCCGCGTATTCCGGTGGCAAGGCATGAGCGGCCAGGCAGGTGCTGCGCACGCTGACCGGGAGCTCGACGCCGAGACGACGGATGACCCGCAGGATCTTGCGTTCACTGGCCAGGTCCAGGCCGTAGCCTGACTTCATCTCGACCGTGGTCACGCCGTCGCGCATCAGACTCTTCAGACGCTTGGCGGCACTGGCAAACAGCTCGTCTTCGCTGGCGGCGCGGGTGGCGCGCACGGTGCTGGCGATGCCACCGCCGCTTGCTGCGATTTGCGCGTAACTGACGCCTTGCAGACGTTGCTCGAACTCGCCGCTGCGGTTGCCGCCGAACACCGTATGGGTGTGGCAATCGATCAGGCCCGGAGTGACCCAGGCCCCATTCAAATCGTTGACAGCCGGGTACTCGCCCGCCGGCAGTTCGCCGCGCGGGCCAATCCACTCAATGTGCGCACCTGACGTCACGATGGCCGCATCCTCGATGATCGAGTAGACGCCTTGCGCCATGGTTGCGACGTGGCAGTGTTGCCAGAGAGTTTTCATCCGTGGCCTCCGTTAGGTTATCGATGAGAAAAAGAAGGTTCCCGCTCCACCGGTACTGCCTTGCCCGCCGCCGGTTTCACCCACGTCAGGTAGGCCAGCACCAGCAATACAATCCAGACCACACCGACGATCAGGGCCGCCTGGGTGTCCGGGAAATAGCCCAGCACGCCAAAGATGAACAGCATGAAGGCAATCGCCGCCATCGGTGCATAGGGCCAGAACGGCACCGGGAATTTCAGTTGGGCGACCTGTTCGCGGCTCATGGAACGACGCATGGCCACTTGGGTGAACAAGATCATCAACCAGACCCACACCGTCGCAAAGGTGGCGATGGAGGCGATCAACAGAAAGACGTTTTCCGGAATCAGGTAGTTCAGCAGCACGCCCAGCAACAGCGCGGCACTCATGACCACCACGGTCATCCATGGCACGCCATTGCGCGACAAGCGGGCAAAGCCTTTGGGTGCGTGCCCTTGCTGAGCCAACCCGTACATCATCCGGCCAGCGCCGAAGATGTCACTGTTGATGGCCGACACCGCCGCCGAGATCACCACGATATTGAGGATGGTCGCCGCCGAGCTGATACCCAGGTTGTCGAAAATCTGCACGAACGGGCTGCCCTGGCTACCGATCTGCTGCCACGGAAAGATCGACATCAGCACCAGCATCGTCAGCACGTAGAACAGCAAAATACGCAGCGGTACGGCATTGATCGCCCGGGGCAGCACATGCTGCGGGTCTTTGGCTTCACCGGCCGTCACGCCGATGATTTCAATGCCGCCAAACGCAAACATCACCACCGCAAACGAAGCGATCAGGCCGCCCACGCCGTTGGGCATGAAGCCGCCATGGCTCCAGAGATTACTGATGTCGGTCGCCTGGGCGCCGGGCGCGGTGCTGATGCCGAACAGCATGATGCCGAAGCCACCCAGGATCATCGCGACGATGGCCGCCACTTTGAGCAGCGACAGCCAGAACTCCATTTCACCGAAGACTTTGACGTTGCACAGGTTCAAGCCGCCGACCACCGAAACGATGCCCAGCACCCAGATCCAGCGGGCGACTTCCGGAAACCAGAAGCCCATGTAAATACCGAACGCGGTCACGTCGGCCATGCCGACGATGACCATTTCAAACGCGTAGGTCCAACCGAGGATGAAGCCCGCCATCGGCCCCAGATAGGTGCTGGCGTACTGGCCGAATGAGCCGGCCACCGGGTTATGCACCGCCATCTCGCCGAGGGCGCGCATGACCATGAACACCGCCGCGCCACCAATCAGATAAGCGAGCAGGACCGCCGGGCCGGCCATTTGAATGGCCGAGGCAGAACCGTAAAAAAGCCCGGTGCCGATCGCCGACCCCAGCGCCATGAAGCGAATATGTCGGGCAGAGAGCCCGCGTTTCAAACCTTTTGCTGGCTGTTGCATTTCTCGTCCTTAATTATTCTTATTCGACTCAAAATCGTATCGCGAGCAGGCTCGCTCCCACAGGGGTTGTGTGAACACTGGAGATCCACTGTGGGAGCGGGCTTGCTCGCGAAGAGGCCATTACAGGCTAGGCAGCAACTTCGCCGTAACCAGCTCATTCAGGCAACGCGTGGCCAACAGCTCACTTGCCGCGTTGATGTCCGGTGCAAAGAACCGGTCCTTCTCATAAAACGGCACTTCAGCGCGCAGGATGGCGCGAGCCTTTTCCAGTTTGGCCGAGGTTTTCAGGCCTTCACGCAGGTCCAGGCCCTGAGCCGCCGCCAACCATTCAACCGCCAGAACCCCACGCGTGTTCTCGGCCATTTCCCACAGACGCTTGCCCGCCGCCGGAGCCATGGAAACATGGTCTTCCTGGTTGGCCGACGTCGGCAGACTGTCCACCGAGTGCGGATGAGACAGCGCCTTGTTCTCGCTGGCCAGGGCCGCCGCGGTCACTTGAGCGATCATGAAGCCGGAGTTCACGCCGCCATTGGCCACCAGGAACGGCGGCAGTTGCGACATGTGTTTGTCCATCATCAGCGAGATGCGGCGCTCGCTCAGGGAACCGATTTCGGCGATGGCCAGGGCCATGTTGTCGGCGGCCATGGCCACCGGTTCGGCGTGGAAGTTACCGCCGGAGATCACGTCACCTTCAGCGGCGAACACCAGCGGGTTGTCGGAGACAGCGTTGGCTTCGATCGCGAGTACTTCGGCGGCCTGACGGAACTGGGTCAGGCAGGCGCCCATGACTTGCGGCTGGCAGCGCAGGGAGTACGGGTCCTGGACCTTTTCGCAGTTCTGGTGCGAGTCGGACACTTCGCTACGCTCGCCCAGCAGATCGCGGTAAGCGGCAGCGGCGTCGATCTGGCCTTTCTGACCGCGCGCGGCGTGGATCCGCGCGTCGAATGGCGAGCGCGAGCCCAGTACGGCTTCAACAGTCATACCACCAATGGCCAGGGCACCAGCAAACAGGTCTTCGCCTTCGAACAAACCGCGCAATGCATAAGCGGTAGAAACCTGAGTGCCGTTGAGCAGCGCCAGACCTTCTTTGGCAGCCAGGGTCAACGGGGTCAGACCGGCGATTTTCAGCGCTTCGGTTGCTTGCATCCACTCGCCTTTGTAGCGAGCTTTACCTTCGCCCAGCAGCACCAGGGACATATGGGCCAGAGGCGCCAGGTCACCGGATGCACCCACCGAACCTTTCAATGGAATGTGCGGGTAAACCTCGGCGTTGATCAGGGCGATCAGTGCATCGATCACCACGCGACGAATGCCGGAGAAACCACGGCTCAGGCTGTTGACCTTGAGCACCATGACCAGTCGAACCAGCGCGTCGCTGATCGGCTCGCCGACACCGGCGGCGTGGGACAGAACGAGCGAGCGCTGCAGGTTTTCCAGGTCTTCGCTGGCGATACGGGTCGAAGCCAGCAGGCCGAAACCGGTGTTGATGCCGTAAGCCGTGCGGTTCTCGGCGAGGATCTGTTCCACGCAGGCAACGCTGGCTTCGATCTGGCTCGAGGCGCTGTTGTCGAGGGTGATTTTGACCGGTTGCTGATAAACATCACGCAGTTGGGCAAGGCTCAGTTGGCCGGGAATCAGGTTAAGCGCAGTCATTTTGTGCTCCTTTTGAGAGTTTGTTGTTAACTCACCAGTCGCTCCGGAAATGTCCGTTGTCCGTCGCGTCAACCCTTTTGGGGAAGTCGCGCCTTGGCACGCTGGTGTTTGTAGAAATCAGTTCAGTTCTGGAAAAGCCTTGTGCAACAAAATCGGGTCTTTCAAAACACCGGCAGCGGCAGCAATGTCCGGTGCCAGCCAGCGGTCCTGGTCGTAGGCCGGAACCCGCTCACGCAGCAGACGCCATGCGGCATCGGTGCCCGCGCCAAAGCGTTGCTCTTTGAGGAATTCAAAAGCCTGGGATGCCAGCAAATATTCAATCGCGAGAATCTGCGTGCAGTTTTCCAATGCGCGATGCAGCTTCAGCGCCGCGTTGGTGCCCATGCTCAAGTGGTCTTCCTGCAAGCCCGAGGTGACGTAGTTGTCGAGCACCGCCGGTTGCGCCAATTGACGGTTTTCCGCACACAGGGATGCGGCGACGTACTGGACGATCATCATCCCGGAATTCACCCCGGGGTTGGCCACCAGAAACGCCGGCAGACCGCTGACGTGCGGGTTGATCAAACGATCCAGGCGACGCTCGGCGATGGAACCGATTTCTGCCATGGCGATGGCGAGCAAGTCAGCGGCCAACGCAACCGATTGGCCGTGGGGGTTGGCCTGGGACACGACGCGGTAGTTGTCCGGCGTGCCCAGCAGCATCGGGTTGTCGGTGACAGCGTTGAGTTCGGTTTCGATCTGCTTTTTCGCGTGCTCAAGCTGATCGCGAGCCGCACCGTGAACTTGCGGGATCGAGCGGATGCTCAACGCATCCTGAGTGCGAATACCCTTGCTGCTGGCGATCACTTCGCTGCCATCGAGCAAGGCACGAAGGTTGATTCCCACCTGCTGCATGCCCGGATGGGGTTTAAGCGCGATGATCTCGGCGTCGAATGCCGCGATCTGGCCGCGCTGGGCTTCGAAGCTCATGGCACCGACCACGTCGGCCCACTGCACGAGTCGGGTTGCATCTGCGAGCGCCAGGCAGCTGAGGCCGGTCATGCATGGCGTGCCGTTGACCAGGCACAAGCCATCTTTAGCGCCCAGTTGCACCGGTTGCAGCCCCTCTTCGGCCAAGGCTTGCTGCGCAGAAACGATCTGCCCGCGATAGCTGACATTGCCGACACCCAACAGAGTGATTCCGATGTGGGCCATGTGGGTCAGGTAACCGACCGACCCCTGAGACGGCACTTGCGGGGTGATGCCGCGATTGAGTAGCGCCAGCAGGGCTTCGACCACGCGGCGATGAATGCCGGATTTGCCGTGGCTATAGTTGCGAATAGCGGCGCAGATGATTGCGCGGGTCTGTTCGTCGGCCAGTGGCGCGCCAACGCCACAGGCGTGACTGAGCAAGGTATTGCGCGACAATTGGCTGAGTTGTTCGTCCTGGAGCGAGACGTTGCACAAGGCGCCCAGGCCGGTGTTGACGCCATAGGCACGCTCGCCGCTGGCGACAATGCGCTGGACGATCGCCTGGGCATTCTCGATCCGCGCCCAGACCTGCGGTGACAGCTCAAGCTGTGCGCCATGGCGGGCGACGGCGACCACATCCTGCCAGCGCAACGGGGCGTCGGCGATAACGATTTTTTCAGCCTGGGACATCATGAACCTCGTGCGTACAACCTGAATATTGATGCTGCTTTACCGACGCTATCGCGAGCAGGCTCGCTCCCACATTGGAATGCGCCCCCTGTGGGAGCGAGCCTGCTCGCGATGAGGCCGGCAACGTCACCGCAAATTTCTCAAACCACCGCAGCCCGCCGCTGCACGAACCGGTCAACATACTCATCCGCCGGCGAATGCAGGATCTCTCTCGGCGTGCCGACCTGAATCAGGCGGCCATCCTTGAGGATCGCGATGCGGTTGCCGATGCGCACCGCCTCGTCGAGGTCGTGGGTGATGAAGACGATGGTCTTGTGCAGGGTCTTTTGCAGTTCCAGCAACTGGTCCTGCATCTCGGCGCGGATCAGCGGGTCGAGGGCGCTGAAGGCTTCGTCCATCAGGATGATGTCGGTGTCCGCCGCCAGGGCGCGGGCCAGGCCTACACGCTGGCGCATACCGCCGGAAAGCTGATGCGGGTATTTGTTTTCGTAGCCCTTGAGGCCCACGGTGTTGATCCAGTGCAGCGCGCGCTCAGCGCACACTTGCTTGCTCTCGCCACGCACTTTCAGGCCGTAGGCGACGTTATCCAGCACGGTCTTGTGCGGCAGCAGGCCGAAGCTCTGGAACACCATGCTGATCTTGTGCCGGCGAAATTCGCGCAGGGCTTCCATGTCGTATTGCAGGATGTCCACGCCGTCCACCAGAATCGCGCCGCTGGTGGGGTCGATCAGGCGATTGAAGTGGCGCACCAGGGTCGACTTGCCGGAGCCGGACAGGCCCATGATCACGAAGATCTCGCCGGTGGCGATGCTCAGCGACAGGTCGTTCACACCGACCACGCAGCCGGTTTCGGCCAACACCTGGTCTTTGGTCTTGCCCTGGCCAATCATGCCCAGCGCATCCTTGGAACGGCTGCCGAAAATCTTGAAGACGTTTTTGACTTCGATCTTGCTGATGGCTGCGTTGCTCATTTGCTCACCTCATGCCGTGGCCGACCATACGCCTGAGTAATGCGGTCGATGACCACTGCCAGAATCACGATCGCCAGACCGGCTTCAAGGCCGCGTCCGACGTTGAGGGTCTGAATCCCCACCAACACGTCTTCACCCAGGCCACGGGCACCGATCATCGAGGCGATCACCACCATCGACAGCGCCATCATGGTGGTCTGGTTGATCCCGGCCATGATGCTCGGCAGGGCCAGCGGCAGTTGCACGCCAAACAGTTGCTGCCAGCGGTTGGCGCCGAAGGCGTTGATCGCTTCCATCACTTCACCGTCGACCTGGCGAATACCCAGATCGGTCAGACGGATCAGCGGTGGCGCGGCGTAGATCACGGTCGCGAAAATCGCCGGAACCTTGCCCAGACCGAACAGCATCAGCACCGGGATCAGGTACACGAAACTCGGCATGGTCTGCATGATGTCCAGCAACGGCATCAGCACTGAACGCAGGCGATTGCTGCGCGCCGAGAGGATGCCCAACGGAATGCCGATCAGCACCGAGATGACGGTAGCCACCATCATCAGCGCCAGGGTCTGCATCAGCTTGTCCCAGAGGCCGACCGCCCCCACCAGGAACAGCAGACCGACGATGACCGACGTGGTCACGACTTTGCGGGTCGCGTGCCAGGCAACGCCCGCCACGATCGCCAGCATCAGCCACCAGGGCGCCGAACGCAGCAGCCCTTCAAGATTGACGATGGCCCACAACAGGGTGTCGGAGATGTGCCGGAACACATCGCCGTAGTTGGTGACCAACGAATCGACCCAACTGTTGACCCAGTCGGCGATGGAAAAGGTAAAGCTTTCGGGAAACATAAAAAGACTCTCAATCAAGGGGTTGCGATCAAGCATCCGACTGCCGTTGCCGACAGTCGGAGACACTCGACCTACAAGGCCGCGTCGATCTTTTTGGCTGCGTCTTCACTCACCCATGCGTGCCAGACTTCAGGATGTTCCTTCAAGAAGATCTTGGCCAGTTTTGGCGACTCGATCCGCTCTTTGGTCATGCGCCCAAGATTCTGGTTCAGCAGGTCGATTGGCACGTTGACCTTTTCCAGCACGGCCACCAGTTCCGGGGCTTGCTCGTGGAAAGTCTTGGACAGGCCGACCTTGATATCCACGGTCTTGTTCACGCCTGGTTTCTCTTCGAGTTTCACCACGTCGATCTGGCCCATCAGCGGGGTTGGCGACCAGTAGTAGAACAGGATCGGCTCGCCACGCTTGTAGCTCGACAGCACGGCCGCATCCAGCGCCGGGCCGGTGCCTGGGCGGAAGTTGGTGTAGGTGCTTTCCAGGCCGTAGCTTTTCAGCATTTCGCTGTTGTCCAGCTCGCAGGTCCAGCCGGCCGGGCAGTTATAGAAACGGCCCTTGGATGGCTCTTCGGCGTCCTTGAACACCGCGGAATACTTGCCCAGATCAGCAATGTTTTTCAGGTCCGGGGCTTTCGGCTCAAGCTTGCGCTTGGCATCGCCTTCGATCACATAACGCGGTACGTACCAGCCTTCGACGGCACCCACTACCGGCGCGCCGACACCGACTACCTTGCCGGCCTTCTCAGCCTTGTTCCAGACCTCGCTGCGGCCGACCCACTCTTCGGCAAACACTTGAATGTCGTTGCTGCTCAGGGCGTTTTCCATGGTGATGGAGTTGCCTGGCAGGCTGTCGGTCTTGCAGTCGTAGCCTTTCTCCAGCACGACTTGCAGCACGTCGGTCAGCAGCATGGCGCTTTCCCAGTTCAGGCCGGCGAATTTCACCGGTTTGCCCGATTCGCACCAGCCCGCCGCCTGAGTGGCGCCGGCACTGGCCAACAGGCCCATGGAAAGCAATGTGGTCAGCAGGGTCTTGTTCGATTTCATTGTGTGACGCTCCTAATCATGAGTTGGCTTACGGCAGTCAAGAGGCATCCAGCCCTGTTCACGTCCAGTCAGGCCTGCGCCGCAGCGCGACCGGCCCCGCTTTTTATAGGTGCTGCATCGCTGTCCTGCTCGACTGGCAGAATCAGGTGATCGGGTACTGCGCTGTGCCATTTTTTCGCGCACACGTAATACAGGCCTGCGGGAAGCACCAGACCGATGATCCAGGAAATATCCACACCACCCAGAGCGTCCACCAGCGGACCGGTGTAGAACTTGGTAGAGATGAACGGCAGTTGCACCAGCACACCGAAGACATAAACGCTGATACCGAGGGGGTTCCAGCGGCCGTAGCGACCGTTTGGATCGGCCAGTGCCGGCACGTCATAGCGCTCGCGAGTGATGCAGTAGTAGTCCACCAGGTTGATCGCGCTCCATGGTGTAAAGAACGCCAGCAAAAACAGGATGAAGGACTTGAACGCACCGAGGAACGAGTGTTGACCGAGCAACGCCATCAGGGTCGCAGCACCGACGATGACCAGCACGAAGACCAGACGCTGCAAGCGCGTTACCCGCAGGTCACCACGGAAACCGCTGATGACGGTCGCAATGCACATGAAGCTGCCGTAGGAGTTCAGCGTGGAGATGGTGACCTTGCCGAACGCGATGCTGAAGTACAGCAGCGCAGCGGTGGCACCGGTACCGCCCAGACCCACGATGTAGGCCACTTCGTGGCCGGCGAACTGCCCGTTGGCCGAGGCGGCCGCAAGCACGCCGAGGATCATCGCCACCTGTGCGCCAATGACCGAACCCGCGCCTGCGGCGAAAAAGGTCTTCACCGAGGAAGTCTTGCTCGGCAGGTAGCGTGAATAGTCAGCCACGTAGGGGCCGAAGGCGATCTGCCAGGACGCCGCGAGCGACACCGCGAGCAAGAAACTGCTCCAGCTGAAGTGGCGGATTTGCAACAGTGCGCCAACGTCAACCTGGCTCATCAGACGGCTGAACAGATAAACAAAGGCAATCACGCCAATGACACTGGCAACACGGCCGATCCAATGGATCACCCGATAACCGAGCACCGTGACCAGCACGATGACGCTGGCGAAGATGAGGATACCGACGCTGTCGCTGACGCCAAACAACTGGCCCAGCGCCTGGCCGGAAAGCACGGTGCCCGTTGCGGTGAAGCCCAGGTACATCAGGCACACCAGCACGATCGGGATGGCCGCGCCATAAACACCGAACTGCACCCGGCTGGAGATCATCTGCGGCAGGCCAAGCTTGGGCCCTTGCGCCGCATGCAGCGCCATTACGCCACCGCCCAGCAGTTGACCGATCAACAGACCGATCAACGACCAGAACACGTCACCGCCCAGCACCACGGCCAGGGCCCCGGTGACAATCGCGGTGATTTGCAGGTTGGCACCCATCCACAGGGTGAACTGGCTCAACAGACGACCGTGTCTCTCCGCTTCCGGGATGTAGTCGATCGAACGTTTCTCGATCAACGGTTTACTGCCTGCACGATCGTCATTAACAGCCATTGTTCAACCTCTGTGGATTGTTTGTCGGTGTTGGTGATCCCCGTAGGAGTGAGGCTTGCCCGCGAAGGCGTCTTTTCTGACACACCGCGGTTCGCGGGCAAGCCTCGCTCCTACAGGTTTTGCATCAGGCCAAAGCCTGTTTTATTTGCCGGTAATCATCGGCAGGTTCAGTCCCTGCTCCTTGGCACAGTCGATCGCGATCTGGTAACCGGCATCGGCGTGACGCATAACGCCAGTCGCCGGGTCGTTGTGCAGCACGCGAGCGATACGCTCGGCCGCTTCATCCGTACCGTCGCAGACAATCACCATGCCCGAGTGCTGGGAGAAGCCCATGCCGACGCCGCCGCCGTGGTGCAGGGAAACCCAGGTCGCGCCGCTCGCGGTATTGAGCAAGGCGTTGAGCAGTGGCCAGTCGGACACGGCGTCGGAACCGTCCTGCATCGATTCGGTTTCGCGGTTCGGGCTGGCAACAGAGCCTGAGTCCAGGTGATCGCGACCGATCACGATTGGCGCGGACAATTCACCGCTGCGCACCATTTCGTTGAACGCCAGACCCAGCTTGGCGCGCAGGCCCAGGCCAACCCAGCAGATACGTGCCGGCAGACCCTGGAAGCTGATGCGCTCACGGGCCATGTCCAGCCAGTTGTGCAGGTGGGCGTCGTCCGGGATCAGTTCTTTGACCTTGGCGTCGGTTTTGTAGATGTCTTGCGGATCGCCCGACAGTGCAGCCCAACGGAACGGGCCGATGCCACGGCAGAACAGCGGACGGATGTAAGCCGGTACGAAGCCTGGGAAGTCGAATGCGTTTTCCACGCCCTCTTCCTGGGCCATCTGACGGATGTTGTTGCCGTAGTCGAAAGTCGGTACACCCATTTTCTGGAAGTCCAACATCGCCTTGACGTGCACAGCCATCGATTGCTTGGCAGCTTTGATCACTGCGGCGGGTTCGGTCTTGGCGCGAGCGCGGTACTCTTCCCAGGTCCAGCCGGCTGGCAGGTAGCCGTTGAGCGGGTCGTGGGCGCTGGTCTGGTCGGTGACCATGTCCGGGCGCACGCCGCGCTTGACCAGTTCAGGAAGGATTTCAGCCGCGTTACCCAGCAGGGCGATGGAAATCGCTTTGCCTTCCTTGGTGTATTTGGCGATGCGGGCCAGGGCGTCGTCGAGGTCGGTGGCTTGCTCATCGACGTAGCGGCTTTTCAGACGGAAATCGATACTGACCTGCTGGCATTCGATGTTCAGCGAGCAAGCGCCGGCCAGGGTTGCGGCCAGAGGCTGAGCACCGCCCATGCCGCCGAGGCCTGCGGTCAGGACCCAACGACCTTTAAGGTCATCGTTGTAGTGTTGGCGACCGGCTTCGACGAAGGTTTCGTAGGTGCCCTGAACGATGCCCTGGCTGCCGATGTAGATCCAGCTGCCAGCGGTCATCTGGCCGTACATGGCCAGGCCTTTGGCGTCGAGTTCGTTGAAGTGTTCCCAGCTCGCCCAGTGTGGCACCAGGTTGGAGTTGGCGATCAGCACGCGCGGGGCGTTGCTGTGGGTCTTGAACACGCCGACCGGTTTGCCGGATTGCACCAGCAGGGTCTCGTCGTCGTTCAGGTTGGTCAGGCTTTCGACGATCTTGTCGTAGCATTCCCAGTTACGTGCCGCACGACCGATACCACCGTAAACCACCAGTTCTTTAGGGTTCTCGGCAACTTCCGGGTCGAGGTTGTTCATCAGCATGCGCAGCGGCGCTTCAGTCAGCCAGCTCTTGGCGGTCAGCTTGTTACCGCGAGCAGCACGGATTTCGACATTGCGGTATTTAGTAGGTTTCTGGGTGTTGTCAGTCACGAAAAAGACTCCTCAGCGATCAAATCCAAACCAACCCTGGCGGTGGGCGAGCCAGCCTGTGCGCATGGTTGCGCCACAAGCGAATCAGTGGACGTTACGAGGAGTCTCGATCGACTCATACGCATACGTCTTTACTTGTACATACAAGCATATGCAATCAAGCGGCCAACTTGCTGGATAAGCATTCAAGAAAAATTCTGGAAGGGCTGGAAAGCGCCTGGATCAAGGGTTCTGGCGCAGATGAAATTTTTCGAGGGGATTTTGCGGAAGGGGCGAAGGCTGTTACTTGAGCGTGGTTTTGCGCCACGCTGGGGCGTTCGGTAACAAAGTGGTGCGCGATGGGGAACGCTTAAAAGCAAAAGATCGCAGCCTTCGGCAGCTCCTGCAGATTCAATGTCCACCCGCGATATTTGCGGCGAACATGATCAATGTAGGAGCTGCCGAAGGCTGCGATCTTTTGAGGATTTTGGATCAGCGCGCGATCAGCTCGATCACGCAACACTGACCCTTGATAGAGATATCCAGCAGCCCGACGTTACCATCCAGTTGCAGGCAATCATGACGGCCGAGTTGGCTGGTGTCGTTACCCACCTTCACTTCAAGCTCGTCGGTGACACTGAACACCAGCACGGTGCCGGCCGAGCTGAAAAACCGCTGCTCGCCCTCCAGCCACTGCAACCGCGCGCGGTAACGGTCCGGCGCATAAATCAGGTTGAAATCGCGAATCGGCCCGCCGAGCAATGCGCAGGACACATGACTCTCACCACTGAAAGCGAAGGGGTCCAGCGGTAACAATGCCCGCGTGTTCTGACCGTCGACACGCAAGGTCATGCCCTCGCCTTGCAGCACGGTGATCACTCGCTCATAGCCGGCAAAGGTAGAAAACCCGCCCGACTCGCCGATGTCGGCAATCGACAGGCGCCAGCCAAAACCATCAAGGCCCACACCGCTATCGCGGGTGATTTCCTCGGTGCTACCGCCGCCGTTTTTCCACGGCATGCGCGGGTAATCGGCCGCGCGTAAAACCTTCAACTGACCCATTTATGTCTCTTTATTATTTATGGCTCTTTATTTATGAAACCGTCCTTCCAGACGATGACGGGAACCGGGGTGGATCAAACGGGCGGCGGTCACTGGCTGACGGCCGGACCAGGTGCGGCGGCGAATCAGCAGGCACGGTTCGCCCTTTTCAATCTGCAGTAACTTGCACTCGGACGGCTCGGCGAGAATCGCTTCGACCACATGCTCGCCTTCGGTCAACGGCGCGACCTGATTCAAATAGGCATATGGCGTTTGTACGGTGAAGTCTTGCTTGAGGTAGTCCGGCGCCACCAGCGCGTTGACGAAACGGTCTTCGATTTGCACCGGAATATCGTTTTCGAAATGCACGATCAGCGAGTGGAACACCTTCTGGCCTTCGCGCATGTCCAGGGCCAGGGCCCGCTCGGAACCGGCGGCCTCTTCTTCGAGGGTGATCACCTTGCAGGTGTGACGATGGCCACGGGAGGCGATCTCGTCGGCGATGTTGTGCACCTCAAACAAGGCAGACTGGCTTTTCGGTTCGGCGACAAACGTACCGACACCCTGCATACGCACCAGCAAGCCGTCGGCGGTCATCTCGCGCAGGGCACGATTGATGGTCATGCGGCTGAAACCCAGCTGATTGACCAACTCGCTTTCCGACGGAACGCGGTAGTGCGGTGGCCAGTTTCCACTGTCGATCTGCTGGGTGATCATCTGTTTGACGCGGGCGTACAGGGGCGCCGGACTGTCGCCCAGATTGGCGCTCAGATTGGCATTCGGCGGCAATGTGGCAGAGGGAGTCGGCACGGTTAATCCTTGTTCATTTGTTAGAGGTTGCTAGCTTGCCGGAGTTTACCGAGCAGGCAAACGTCTGTATATGTATATACAAATAACACACGATGGGGTGCTGAACCATGTCCGCCTTCTTTGCCGAACGCGCGCTGCTGCCTAGTGGATGGGCCAACAATGTACGTCTTGAGGTCAGCGCCGATGGCGTGCTGACCCATATCCAGGCCGATTCTCACGCAGATGACGCCGAACGGCTGAGCGGTCCGCTGCTTCCCGGGATGCCGAATTTGCACTCCCACGCCTTCCAGCGGGCCATGGCCGGGCTGGCGGAAGTGGCGGGCAATCCGAATGACAGTTTCTGGACCTGGCGCGATTTGATGTACCGGCTCGTCGGAAAAATCAGCCCGGAGCAACTCGGCGTCATCGCCCGTCAGCTGTACATCGAAATGCTCAAGGCCGGTTACACCTCGGTCGCGGAATTTCATTACGTACATCACGACAATAACGGCCAGCCCTACGCGGACCCGGCCGAACTGGCGCTGCGCATCAGCCAGGCCGCCAGCTCCGCCGGTATCGGTTTGACTCTGCTGCCGGTGCTCTACAGCCATTCCGGTTTCGGCGGCCTGGCCCCGAATGAAGGTCAGCGCCGCTTTATCAACAGCACCGAAAACTACCTGAAGCTCCAGTCGCGCTTGCAGCCGATCCTGGCGCAGCAACCGGCCCAGGCCTTGGGTTTGTGTTTCCACTCGTTGCGCGCGGTAACACCGCAGCAGATCAGTGAAGTGCTGGCGGCCAGCGACAAGCAGTGCCCGGTGCACATTCACATCGCCGAGCAGCAAAAAGAAGTCGATGACTGCCTGAGCTGGAGCGGTCGCCGGCCGTTGCAATGGCTGTACGAAAATACCGAAGTCGATCAGCGCTGGTGCCTGGTCCACGCGACCCACGCCAACCCGGAAGAAGTCACGCTCATGGCCAGGAGCCGCGCCATCGCCGGCCTGTGCCTGACCACCGAAGCCAACCTCGGCGACGGGATTTTCCCGGCGGTGGACTTCCTGGCGCAAGGCGGGCGCATGGGCATCGGTTCCGACAGCCATGTGTCGTTAAGCGTGGTGGAAGAATTGCGTTGGCTGGAATACGGCCAGCGTCTGCGTGATCAGCGGCGTAATCGTTTGTATGGCGCCGATCAGCCGATGGTCGGCCGCACATTGTACGACGCCGCGCTGGATGGCGGCGCCCAGGCATTGGGGCAGCCGATTGGTGCCCTCGAAGTCGGCAAGCGTGCCGACTGGCTGGTGCTGGATGGCAACGATCCGTACCTGGCGACGGCCAGCGGCGACGGGATTCTCAATCGCTGGTTGTTTGCCGGGGGTGATCGTCAGGTGCGGGATGTACTGGTCAACGGTCAGTGGGTCGTGCGTGACGGGCGCCATGCCGGGGAAGAAGACAGCAATCGGGCGTTTACCCAGGTCCTGCGCGAACTGCTCGGTTAACCGAAAAGCAAAAGATCGCAGCCTTCGGCAGCTCCTACAATGATCCGGTTGGTCGCAATAATGCGGATCAACCGGACTCTGTAGGAGCTGCCGCAGGCTGCGATCTTTTTTCGGCCGCGCCGCTAGTTCGAAGTCTTGGCCATCTTGGTATCCGACGTGCGCCAGATCAGCCGTGTCGTGTCATACCCCTGCTGACGCGCCTTGCTCAGCAGTTCCTCACGCACGACGCCATTGACCGTCGGGGTCCGTGACAACAGCCACAAATGACGGCGACTCGGGTCGCCGACAATCGCAGTCTTGTAATCATCGCTGACGTACAACACCCAGTACTCTCCCTTCGCCGTACCAGGTATCAGTCGCGAGAACCAGGTATCGAACTCGACCCACAACTTGTCAGCCTTGCCGGGCACCTGTGGCGAAGCCGTGCCTTTGGCCTCTTCCCATTGCCAATCCGACGTCAGGCAGCGATTCAACACCGCCATGTCACCGTCAGGCTTGAGGGTGTAATGGGCCTCGGATTGCGCGCAGTTGCGCTGGAAATACATCGGCAGACGCGCCAACTCGTACCAGGTCCCCTGGTAGCGCTTGAGGTTGACCGTGTTGACGGTTTTGGGTGCCAACGGATCTACGCCGGAAGTGGCGCAGCCGGCCAATACCAGGCTGGCAAAAAGAACGATCAGTAACCGCTTCATTATTTTTTTCTCCCGTGGGCGAATAGCCCCGGTTTACTTCAGGCCTTGGCCGGAAAACATCAGCACTTTGTCACCGGCATACTGCACGCTGATAAAGCTGTTTTTGTCGCCCCAGGTGCAACTGGACATGCCGAGCGCGCCCGAGCAATCGGTCGGTTTACCCAGCAAGGTTTCAACCTCGGCCTTGGGCATGCCGGTCGACAGCTTCGAGTAATTTTCCTGATTGATCTTGCCGCACGCGGCCAACAACACGCAAAACGAGAGCAAGGCGATAGATCGCAGCGACATGGTGTAACTCCTGGGGCGAAGGGAATGGCATGGCTGCCAAGCTGAAGCTTAGAAGAGAAAACCCCTGTCTGGTTCCCTGAGAATCCGGCTATTTGTTCGGCCTCCGTCAGCCTTTTGACGATAAATCTGCCACTTTTTCGTGCTGTTGGGTATTTCGTCGGTTTGCGCAGAAGCCGCCTAATCTTTGGCGCCGGCCAGTCGACATAGAAGCAGCGCAAAGCCTTCCACTGTGGCAAATTGACACCTCTTGTTGACCAGCCCATTCGCGGTAGCTCATTTAATGACCAGAAACATGAAATTCAGCCACAAAATCCTGTTGGCAGCCGCCCTCGTGGTGGCCGTCGCATTTGCCTGTTTCATCCTGTTCAACGATTACCGCCAGCGGCAGACCCTGCGCAGCAGTACCGAGTCCTCGATGCAGGAACTCGGCAGCCTGACCACCAGCAACATCCAGACCTGGCTGGAAAGCCGAATCCAACTGCTGCAATCGTTGTCCCAGCAGATCGCCGTGGACGGCAGCGCCCAGGCCAGCCTCAAGCGCGCCATCGACCTGCCGGCCTACACCAGCAACTTCCAGCTGAGCTACTTCGGCGGCACCGATGGCGTGATGTTCTCGATCCCGGCCGGCAACCGCGCCGCCGACTACGACCCTCGCGCCCGTGGCTGGTACAAGGCGGCCAACAGCGCGCAACAGACCGTCGTCACGGAACCCTACATCGCGGCGTCATCGGGCAAACTGGTGATCACCGTTGCCACACCGGTGAAGCACCAGAATGAGATGATTGGCGTCGCCGGCGCGGATATCGATCTGTCCAGCGTCAGCGCGATCATCAACTTGCTGAATTTCGGCGGTCATGGCCATGCGTTCATTGTCAGCGCCGACGGCAAAATCCTGATTCACCCAGACAGCAAACTGGTGCTCAAGAACCTGGCTGACGCTTATCCCAACGGCGCGCCGAAAATCAGCCCGGGCCTGAAGGAAGTCGAACTGGACGGCAAAACCCAGTTCATCTCCTTCACTCACGTTAACGGCGTGCCGTCGGCGGACTGGTACGTGGCGCTGGTGCTGGATAAAGACACCGCGTTCTCGATGCTCAGTGAGTTCCGCACCTCGGCAATCATCGCCATGATCATCGCCGTGGTGATCATCATCGCGCTGCTGAGCATGTTGATCCGCGTGCTGATGCAACCGCTGCTGACCATGGGCCGCGCCATGCATGACATCGCCGAGGGCGAAGGTGACCTGACCAAACGCCTGACCATCCATGGCCAGGACGAGTTCGGTGCGCTGGGCACCTCGTTCAACCGCTTTGTGGAACGTATTCATACCTCGATCCGTGAAGTGTCCTCGGCCACCGGCCAGGTCAACGAAGTCGCCTTGCGGGTCGTCGCGGCTTCTAACTCATCGATGTTCAACTCCGATCAGCAAGCCTCACGCACCAGCAGCGTGGCTGCGGCGATCAACGAATTGGGCGCCGCCGCTCAGGAAATCGCCCAGAACGCCGCCCTCGCCTCGCAGCATTCAAGCGACGCCCGTGCCTTGGCCGAAGACGGTCAGCAAGTGGTGGATAAAACCATCGCCGCCATGCAGCAGCTGTCGGCAAAAATCAGCGATTCGTGCGGCAACATCGAAACCCTGAACAGCAACACGGTGAACATCGGGCAGATTCTGGAAGTGATCACCAGCATCTCGCAGCAGACCAACTTGCTGGCGCTCAACGCGGCCATCGAAGCGGCCCGTGCCGGTGAAGCCGGTCGTGGTTTTGCCGTGGTCGCGGATGAGGTGCGCAACCTCGCCCACCGCACTCAGGATTCGGCGCAGCAAGTGCAGAAGATGATCGAAGAGCTGCAAGTCGGCGCCCGGGAAGCGGTCAGCACCATGACCGACAGCCAGCGCCAGAGTGAAAGCAGCGTCGGCATCGCCAACCAGGCCGGCGAACGCCTGGGCAGCGTGACGCAGCGCATCGGTGAGATTGACGGGATGAACCAGTCGGTGGCCACCGCGACCGAGGAACAAACCGCTGTGGTGGAGTCGATCAACGTCGACATTACCGAGATCAACACGCTGAATCAGGAAGGTGTGGAGAACTTGCAGTCGACCTTGCGTGCGTGTGCCGACCTTGAACAGCAGGCGGCGCGGTTGAAGCAGTTGGTGGGTAGTTTCCGGATCTAAGGCGCTCTTGATGGCCTCATCGCGAGCAGGCTCGCTCCCACAGTGGATCTCCAGCGCGACAAAGATCTATGTGGGAGCGAGCCTGCTCGCGATGGCGGTATCAGCAACAACGAAAAGCTAGAAGCGAGATCCAGGACCTGAAAGAAACTCCAGCTCCTCAGCCGTAGATTCACGCCCCAACACCGCATTGCGATGGGGAAACCGTCCAAATCGCGCAATGATCTTCTGATGCCGCTCGGCGTAATCCAGATTGTCGGCAAACACCGCCCGATCCGCCTCCGGTTGCTGCTCGACCAAATCGAGAAACCGCGAAACCGCTTCGTTCTGCACCGCCAGATTCTCGCAGTGCTCGAACACCAGATAGATAAACACCCGCTGGATCGGTCGCAGTTGCCGATCGAAATCCGCGGCAATGCCTTGCGCCACCAGTGCCTGAGCCCTGAGATCGCCTGAAAAGGATTTGGGGGTGTCGCGAAAGATCATGCGCGGAAGTTGATCGAGCAGCAGCACCAAAGCCAGCCAACCTTCAGGGCGTTGCACCCATTCAGTCAGTCCGCCGGCCAGTGCCTGCTCGACCAGGTCCCCGAAACGCATCCGCGCTTCGAGGTCCTGGCTGTCGCGTTTGCCGAACCATAACTTGCCCTTGTCAGCCGATATTTCGTTGGGTGATTCGAAAGATCCGAACCACCATTCGAGCAACGGCTGCCAGGGCGCGGTCATGTTTTATTCCTTGTGGTAAGCCGTGACGCGGGCCACTTCTTCTTTCGAACCGAGGAACACCGCAACACGCTGGTGCAGGCCTTCCGGCTGGATGTCGAGGATGCGCTGGTGGCCGTCGGTGGATGCGCCACCCGCTTGTTCCACCAGGAACGACATCGGGTTGGCTTCGTACATCAGGCGCAGTTTGCCCGGCTTCGACGGCTCGCGGCTGTCGCGTGGGTACATGAACAGACCGCCGCGGGTCAGGATGCGGTGCACGTCCGCGACCATCGCGGCGACCCAACGCATGTTGTAGTTCTTTTTCAGCGGGCCTTCTTCGCCTGCCAGTAATTCGCCGACGTAGCGCTGTACCGGAGCTTCCCAGTGACGCTGGTTGGATGCGTTGATGGCGAATTCCTGGGTGCTTTCAGGAATGGTGATGTCTTCATGGGTCAGGACGAAGCTGCCCATTTCACGGTCCAGGGTGAAACCTTTCACGCCGTCGCCCAGGGTCAGGATCAGCATGGTCTGTGGACCATAGATGGCATAACCGGCGGCCACTTGCTGGGTACCTGGCTGCAGGAAAGCCTTTTCATTCAAGGGCTCGTTCTGGCTCAGGTATTCGTTCGGGCAACGCAGTACCGAGAAGATAGTACCGACCGGTGCGTTGATATCGATGTTCGACGAACCGTCCAGTGGGTCGAATACCAGCAGGTAGGCACCTTTCGGGTATTTGCCCGGGATCTGGTAGGCATTGTCCATTTCTTCGGACGCCATGCCGGCCAGGTGACCGCCCCACTCGTTGGCTTCAAGCAGGATCTCGTTGGACAGCACGTCGAGTTTCTTCTGCACTTCGCCCTGAACGTTTTCGGTGCCCATGCTGCCCAGGACACCACCCAGGGCGCCTTTGGAGACGGCGTGGTTGATTTCCTTGCAGGCACGCGCCACCACTTCGATCAGGAAACGCAGATCGGCAGGAGTGTTGTTGCTACGGGTCTGCTCAATCAAATAGCGACTCAAGGTAACGCGGGACATGGAAGGCTCCGGTGGAATGGGGGGCTAAAAACCCGCGCAGTTTAACGCGAGTCGGGGCGCATTTCCTCCTATCAGACGTGATACACCCAATAGAGTTCATGTGCGGGGTTGAGCGTAGTTCGAAATGAGGCCGATGTGGCTTGCGGATCAGTGGCAGATTGAGGCTTTTTTGTGGCTGATAGACCGCTTTCGCGAGCAAGCCCGCTCCCACAGTGGATCCCGGTCGTACACAAACTTTGTGTACTCTGAAGATCGAAGGTGGGAGCGGGCTTGCTCGCGAATGGCGCGCAGCGCCAGCCATCCTCAGGATTTAGCAGCAGGTTTGCGCAGCAAGCTGAACGCCATGGCCCCCAGAACCAGCACACTGAGCAACAACACCGCCCATAAACCGAATTTTTTCCAGTTCGTGCCCACTACCGTTGGCGCTGTCGCCGCCGGAGTCATCACGGCCCCACCGTCCACCGTCGCCCTGCCCAACGCCGCCAATTTGGCCGCGCTGTAATCCGGAATCAGCGTCGACAACGGCAAGTTCGCCGGCTTCACCGTCGCACTCCCCAGCGCCAGCGTGTAAGGCCCGGCGCCACGCGCCAGAAACACCAGTTGCGTGGAACGCACGGCAAACCGCACCGTCGGCGCTTCGGCACCCAGGCCACCGCCACGCTCATCCACCGTCAGCTTCAATTGCTGCACGATCTGCCCCGGCAACTGCAATTCGTTCTGCACCACGTCCTGGCCATTCTGCGTCAGGCGATAGAGCAAACCGCTGCTCAGCGGTTGCCACGGCAGGCTGGTTTCCCGGCGTCCCGACAACGTCACCGGCGCCAGGCTGTTGGGCTGACTCAGCTCGATCTGCAAGCGCTGGACGTTCAACCCCATCGGCAATTGCCAGGTGTACTCGCCGGCCTTCGCGCTGCTGCCGGCCAACGGTTGCGACCAGACCAACGGCAGCGGCAAGGTGCGAGGATTGGCGCTTTCCAGTTGCGCCGAAGTCAGCACCGGCGCCGACTGAGGCGAATTCCACAACAAGCGCAAATAGCGCGCCGATTGCCCTGGCAGGCCGACTTCATGTTGCTCGACCTGTTCGTCGGCAAACGTCAGCCGCGCCACCTGTCCTTCGCCCCATGACTGCCAATGCTGCAAATCGTCGCTGGCTTCAATGCTGAAACGCTGGAAACCGTCGCGTTCGCTGGTCCAGTCGAGGATTAATTGCCGCAACGGCGCCTTGATGCCGCTGGCGTCGAGCAACCAGCCACGCAGCACCTCTTCGCCCGCCTCCAATTGGGTGGCCGGTTGCACTTCGACCAATGTGCCACTTGCACTCGATTGCACCCTTACGCTCGGTACGTGTTCGGTGTCATCCGCCGAGTTGTACAACGGGAACCACTTTACGTCGGTCAGCGTGCGGTTTTCGCGGGTTTGCGCGGATTCCCGAGCCAGAGCGTACGCCTGAGGCTCACCGGCCGCATTGAAGACGCGCAAGTCGCTGAGATCGGTCTGCCGGGCTTTCAGTTGCACGCCAAAAGGCAGTTCAAGGCGATACCACGGGCCCTCGCCACTGACGGACAACGGCACCTGCGTGGCGAAGTCCGACGGTTTTTCCTGCGCGCCGGCCGACAGCGTCACCCCCAGCACCACAGCCCCCCACCAGCCCAGGTTCAACTTCTGACTCAAGACGACACTCCTTCGGTTTCAGGGGCCGGTTTTTCCGCACCCGGCACAGCCTCGGCACGCTTGGGCGGCAACGGAGCGAAATAGCCCACCACCAACAGCAACACGCCAACGCCGATAAACGACACGATCCGCGCCAGCCCGCCGCGGTTACTCAATTCAATGAAGAACAACTTGGCGACCACCAGCGCGATCAGCGCGGCGCCGATCAGCCAGACTTCACGACGATGACGCAGATGCCCACCGATCATCAGACTCAGGGCCATCAGGGTCCAGACGATGGACAGGCCGGCCTGCACCAGCATCGATTCAAGCAGCAGATCCAGCGCGAACGGCACCCCGCCCCAATGGTGCGCAGTGCGCATTACCATCGCGGTGAAGAAAGCAAACAGCGAAACCCCGGCGATCACCTGCGTGACGTTATCGGCGTAGGCCTTGCGAACCGCCAGTTGCGTCACGGCAGTCCGAGACCAGACGTAAACGCCGAACAGGGCAAACAGCAGGCCCAACTCCAGCGGGTTGATCAGCGGTACATACGGCAACGGCTCGGCGGTGCCGTCACTGGCGATGTTCGCCAGCCAGAACCAACCGAGCATCAGCAACGCCAATGGCGCAGCGGCATAGACACGGTACTCGCGGGGATAAGCCGATACCGGCCACGGCCACGTGCGTGGTGCGGCCATCAGCACCAGATACAGGCTCGGCAGAATCGCCCAGCCCAGCCAGCGCCAGGCGTTGTACTGCTCCGACAACAGCAGCAGACCGTAACGCAGCTCCAGGGCCAACACGCCGATCAACAGCCAGCAGCCGAGCACATGGGCGGTGCTCAGGGCGCTTGCGGGCAGCATCGCCGCAAGGCGTCGCAGTGAGATGAAATGCACGACGAATACCGCGGCCCAAACCAGCCAGCCGAAATTGGCGGCCGGGTGATAACGTGAATGCCAGGCCGCGAGCAACACCAGACCGGCGGCGGGAATCAACAAGGTGCAGAGCAAGCCCAGCGACGACCACCTCAGGCGCAGCGCCAACACCGTCCACAGCGCGACACTCACGGCGGCGACGGCCAGCAGCAAGGTCGCTTGCAGATTCAACGGGGCAAAGCGCAGCACTTCGCTGACCCACGCCAGCGCCCACCACCCCGCGCCCCACACCAGCAATACTTCGGACAAGCGCTGCAGGCTCAACCCATCGAAGGCCGAAGCATGATTGCCAAGCTGCAAACGCCAGGCCCCGACGAATGCGGCCAGCCCCAGCACCAGCGGCGTCCAGAAACCGCTGTGGGCCAACGGTCGCAACCCTTCGCTGAGCAGCGGCCCGAGCAGGTCCGGCCCGGCGAACAGGAATGCCGCGCCGCCGATCACCTGCAACAGCAGACCAAAGACAAAACTCACGCGTTGCTTCAGGTACAGGCTCAGCCAGATGATGAACAAACCACTGGCGGCCCACACCGCACTCGCGGTTTGCCATGGCAACACGAACAGCACCGCGAGGTTGATCAGCACCAGACCGGCCAGCAACACCACCGACAAGCCGCGCAGCAAACGCACGTCACTGCGCACCATTTCGTCGCGAGCCGCCAGCAACATCCCGGCGATCAACGCCAGCCCGATCAGGGACGCGCTGAGTAAACCGCTCCAACCGGCGCTGAACACCGCAGCCGATTCGCCGCCCGCCCCTTGCAGCCGTAACAGGAACAACGCACCGCCGAGCAGTTGCACGGCAAACGCGGTGAACAGGAACGCTCGCGATTGCAGGCGCAGGCCGACGAACAACGTCGCCAAGCCGGCCAGCGCCCAACTGATCGCCGTGCCATGAGTGAAGAAGAACAGCGGCGCCAGCAGATAAAGGAACGTCAGCCCCAGACAAGCCAGCACCGGCAGCCCTTGGCGTTCCCACTGTGACGCCTGTTCGGGCAACGCTTTGCGCAACTGGTAAAAGCTGAACAGCAGCGCCACGCCGAGCATCAACGCCCCCAGCGGTGCGCCATCAAGCAGGCTGCTCTCGCCGATCCGCAGCCCGCTGAGAAACGCCAGTGCCGAGCCCAGTTGCAGCAGCAAGGCAAAGGCTCGCGCCAGCGGTCGCTGTTGACGCAGGCCGAGCCAGAAAATCCCAGCGCCTTCCACCGCCCAGGCGGCCGCGGTCCAACGTGCGTCCAGCCCCAAGGGGATCGCCAGGCTGGCGAAGATCACCCCCAGCGCCAGACAGGTTTCCGCCAGCAACAGCGCTCGGCCGCCCATCAGCAACCGGGCCAGGCCCATGTAAATCATGCCCAGTGCCAAGGCGCTGAAAGCGGCGGCAAATTCCAGGTGCTCCACCAGCGCGAACTGCAAACCGAAGCCCACCAGCGGTGGCGCGAACAGCATCGTGCCGTCAATGTAATCGCCCTTGCGCGCGGACCAGTGCAGCAGTGCATCGCGGCTGTCGTCCTCGGGCGCATCGCTCATGTCCAGCAGTTTGCGCCGGGCGAACAGCAGGCCGATGGCCAGGTACATCAGGAAAAACAGAATCAGGAACGGCTCGGTGCTCCACAGCAACTCAGGCTTGTAGGAACGCAGGCCCCAAGCCAACCCGATGCCGAAGGTGCCGACAAAACCAATGAGGTTGAGCAATCGCCAGGCCTTGAACCAGGCGATGCCAAGGATACCGGCGTTGAGCAGGGCGAAATAACTGAACAGCGCGACATGATTGCCGGCACCGGTGGAGGTCAGGATCGGCGCGGCGAAACCGCCCAGTGCGGCAGCGGCGGCCAGGCCCAACGCGTTTTGGGTAATGGCGAGAATCGCCGAGAACACCGTCACCACCACCAGCAAGCCCAGCGCCGCCGTGGGGTCGAGCAACGGATGCAGACGCATCGCGGCGAATACCGTCAGGTACAACACCCCAATCCCGGTGCCTTGCAGCATCAACGCGTAATTGCTGTTGCGCAGGCGCAGCCACCAGCCCAGCGCGAGCAAGCCCAAGGCCGCCGCCGCGACACCGGCGTAACGCAATTCGATCGGCACCACCATGCCTTCGGTGGCGTAGCGCAGCAGGAAGGCCAGGCCGAGGAACAACAGCACAACGCCGACCCGCAACACGGTATTGCCGCCGAACAACCAGTTGCGCGCGCCGCTGATGGCGCGTTCGATGAAGTTCGGGCCGCGCGGCTCAGCCGGTTGCTGTGGTTCGCGGGCAACCGGTTCGGGTTTCCACGCATCAGCGGGCTGCGGATGACGGGTTTCGGCGGCCGCCGCCGTGATGGGTTCGAGCTCGGGCGGCAGCTCCCAGATCAGTTCCGGGGTTGCGACAGGGGCTTGCTCGAGGATGACTTCAGGGGATGGAGCGGATTCGCTGGCAACCGGTTCGCTGGTTTCAGGTGCCTTGACGCCTGACACCTCCAACAACGCCAGTCGCTGCTCGAGCGCATTGAGCGCAACCTGCGCCTGATCGAGCAAGCGCCGCTGCTCGGCGGTTTGACCACTCAAGCGGCCGATGCGAATGGTCTGGCCGATACCCAGCCCGAGCAAAGCGCCCAGCAGCGCAGCGCTGAACGACTCGTCAAGCATCCAGCCCAGCAGCAGCCCAATCAGCATGAACATCCATTGCATGGTCGATATCCCTAAGCAGCCCATTGCCTTGTGGCGTTTGCACTGACGTCATCGCGGGCAAGCCTCGCTCCCACAGATTTTGCACAGGCCGCAAGAACGACATATGACCTGTAGGAGCGAGGCTTGCCCGCGATTGACCGCGCAGCGGTCGCCGAAACATCCGGAGAACCTGGCGCTTAGTATATCGGTCCGGCCCAACAACCGTCGGGCCGGACTCGCAATTATTGCTAAAAGTTACTCCAACGCCTTCCAAATATCCGTGGCGTACTCGCGAATGGTCCGGTCGGACGAGAACCAGCCCATCCGTGAGCTGCTCAATACCGCCGAGCGCCACCACTCTTTGGAGTCGTGCCAGTGAGCCTCGACCCGCATCTGAGCGTTCCAGTAGGAATCGAAATCGGCGCAGACCAGGAAGCGGTCGTAATCCACCAGCGAATCGATCAGCATGGTGTAACGGGACGGATCGTCCGGTGAGAACACCCCACCGCGAATCGCTTGCAGCACGTCATTGAGTCGATGGGAGGCGGCAATGTCCGGTGCCGCGTTGAATTCATGGTTGAGCTTGCGCGCTTCCACTTGCTCGGCGCTGAGGCCGAAGATGAACATGTGTTCAGCGCCAATGCGCTCGCACATTTCCACGTTGGCCCCGTCCAGGGTGCCAATGGTCAACGCGCCGTTGAGGCCGAATTTCATGTTACTGGTGCCCGACGCTTCGAAGCCCGCGGTGGAAATCTGCTCCGACAAATCCGCCGCCGGAATGATGCTTTCGGCCAGGCTCACGTTGTAGTTGGGCAAGAACACCACTTTGAGCAAACCACGCACGGTCGGGTCGTTGTTGACCACCCGGGCGATGTCGTTAGTCAGTTTGATGATCAGCTTGGCCTGGTGATAACTGGCCGCCGCTTTGCCGGCGAAGATTTTCACTCGCGGCACCCAGTCGATTTCCGGCTCGGCACGAATCGCCTGATACAGCGCGACGGTGTGCAGCAGGTTGAGCAACTGACGTTTGTATTCGTGGATTCGCTTGACCTGCACGTCGAACATCGCCGCCGGGTTGATCGCGATCCCCAGCCGCTCATGAATCAGGTACGCCAGCGCTTTTTTGTTGTGCAGCCGTTGTTCGGCGAACTGCTTGCGGAATGCAGTCTTCTCGGCAAACGGTTCCAGCCCTATCAGGCGTTCTTCGGGGTTATCCAGCAGATCCGGGCCGAGGGCGTCGACCATCATCGAGGTCAGCTCGGGGTTGGCCTGATAGAGCCAGCGGCGGAAGGTGATGCCGTTGGTCTTGTTGTTGATCCGCTCTGGATAGAGTTTATGCAGTTCGGAGAACACCGTGCTGCGCATCAGCTGCGTGTGCAGGCCGGACACACCGTTGACGCTGTGGGAACCCAGGAACGCCAGGTTGCCCATGCGCACGCGCCGACCGTTGTCTTCCTCGATCAGCGACACCGCGCGCAACACGTCGAAATCGTGAACACCCTTGGCCCGCAACGAATCGATGTGCTGGGCGTTGATCAAATAAATGATCTGCATGTGCCGTGGCAGCATCCGCTCCATCAAACCGACCGGCCAGGTTTCCAGCGCCTCCGGCAACAGCGTGTGGTTGGTGTATGAGAGCGTGTCGACGGTGACCTGCCACGCTGCATCCCACGCCACGTCATAAACGTCGACCAACTGACGCATCAGCTCGGCGACGGCAATCGAGGGGTGAGTGTCGTTGAGCTGAATGGCCGCGTGATCGCCCAGGGTCAGCACCGAAGTGTGCATGTTGCGATGGCGACGCAGCAAATCCTGCAGGGACGCGGCAACGAAGAAATATTCCTGGCGCAGCCGCAGTTCCTGGCCGGCCTCGGTGCTGTCCGCCGGGTAGAGCACGCGGGAGATACTTTCGGCCCGGGCCACTTCTGCTACCGCGCCCAAGTGGTCGCCAGCGTTGAAGCGTTCCAGGTGCAACTCTTCCATGGCCCGGGCACGCCACAGCCGCAGCGTGTTGACACTCGCACCGTGCCAACCGACCACCGGGGTGTCATAAGCAATGGCCCGCACGGTTTCCGCCGGGGACCAGACTTGCCTGGATTTGCCGTTCTCATCGGTCACGGTTTCGACACTGCCGCCAAAACCGATCGGGTAGGCGACCTCCGGCCGTTCGAACTCCCACGGGTTGCCGAAATCCAGCCAGTGTTCGGTCTGTTCCTGCTGCCAACCGTCGACGATGGCCTGGCGGAACAGACCATGTTCGTAACGAATGCCGTAACCATGGCCGGCAATGCCCAGGGTCGACATGCTTTCCATGAAGCATGCCGCCAGACGCCCGAGGCCTCCGTTGCCCAGTGCGGCATCGGGCTCCAGCAAACGGATACGTTCGATGTCGACGCCCAGTTCGGTCATGGCCTCGCGGGCCACATCGAGCAGGCCGAGGTTGCTCAGGCTGTCGTAGAGCAAGCGGCCGATAAGGAATTCAAGGGAGAGGTAATAAACCCGCTTCTGACCTTTACGGTAGATCTGCCGGGTGTGGTCCATCCAGTGCTCGACCATATGATCGCGCGCCGCCAGGGCGATGGCTTCGAACCAGTCGTGGTCGAAGGCGTGATCCGGGTCTTTGCCCACCGCGTAGGTGAGCTTGGTCAAGACGGCGTCGCGGAATGCGGCCACCTCTGCTTCGCGAACAAGTGGTTCTTGAGTCATCGATAAGACCTCGAGCGAGCGTGAAGTTGTCTGAGCCTAGTCGGTCTGACAGACCATTGAGACTCTGGTTCGGCAGTTTTCCTTGTTAGTGCGAGATAGATCGACATTACGTTATCGCGTGCCAGAAATGATGCAGGGGCCGTGCCGGACACCGGGCTTATTTTGCGACCAGCAAAAAAATCTGGCGAAAGGTTGTTCAAAAATCCACCAGTCCCGGTATGATCGCGCGCCCTGATGCACATGCTGGTAACAACCGATGATGAAGCCCAACCTGATCGCCGCCGCGGAGATCGATCGCCTCGATACCTGGGCCAAGTACTCTGCCCCGATGTGCGGTTCCTGCGTGTCCAGCTGCTGCACCTTGCCGGTCGAGGTCAAGATCAAGGATCTGATCCGTATCGGCATCGTTGATGAATTCGAGCGTGGCGACCCGCCGAAGAACATCGCCAAGCGCTTGCAGAAGGAAGGGATCGTCGAACGCTATAACCAGAAGTCCGAGATCTTCACCCTTCAGCGCATGAGCAACAACGATTGCCTGTACCTGGATCGTAAGAGCCGTTTGTGCACTATTTATGATAAACGCCCGGACACCTGCCGCAACCACCCGAAGATCGGACCGCGGCCGGGGTATTGCGCGTACAAGCCCAAAGAAGTGGTGCGCGAGAATAATCCGCGGACGCTGGACAAGTTCTGATTTCCTATCTTCGCTGTCTGACAGATTGCTTTCGCGGGCAAGCCTCGCTCCTACAGGATTAGCGCAAACACCACAAACCCTGTAGGAGCGAGGCTTGCCCGCGAAGAGGCCCTCACAAACGCCGCAAAAAACCCAGACAAACAAAAACGCCCCCGACCTTGCGGTCGGGGGCGTTTTTTTAAGCGTTAACTAAGCCGAAACTCAGTTGCCGCTTTTCTTGGCAGCGCGGGTACGCTCGCTTTCGCCCAGGATCTTCTTGCGAAGACGGATGGACTTAGGAGTGACTTCGCACAATTCGTCTTCTTGAACGAATTCCAGAGCCTGCTCCAGGGTGAAGCGGATAGGCGGAACCAGAGCGATGGTTTCGTCTTTACCCGAAGCACGCATGTTGTCGAGCTTCTTGCCTTTGGTTGGGTTGACGCCCAGGTCGTTGTCGCGGCTGTTGATGCCGACGATTTGACCTTCGTACACGTCTTCACCGTGACCCAGGAACAGTTTGCCGCGAGCCTGCAGGGTTTCCAGCGAGTAAGTCAGTGCCTTACCGGTAGCCACCGAAACCAGTACGCCGTTCTGACGGCCGGACATGTCGCCGGACTTCATCACGTCGTAACGGTCGAAGATCGAGGTCAGGATGCCTGCACCGGAGGTCAGGGTCAGGAACTCGTTACGGAAACCGATCAAGCCACGAGCCGGGATGTTGTACTCAAGGCGCACACGGCCCTTGCCATCCGGAACCATGTTGGTCAGGTCGCCTTTACGGATACCGATCTGCTCCATGATCGAACCTTGCGATTCTTCCGGCAGGTCGATGGTCACGTTTTCGTACGGTTCGTGCTTGACGCCGTCAACCATGCGGATGATCACTTCCGGACGACCAACACCCATTTCGAAGCCTTCGCGACGCATGGTTTCGATCAGTACCGAGAGGTGCAGCTCACCACGGCCGGAGACTTTGAACTTGTCAGCCGAGTCGCCTTCTTCAACGCGCAGAGCAACGTTGTAGAGCAGTTCTTTGTCCAGACGTTCCTTGATGTTACGGCTGGTGACGAACTTGCCTTCTTTACCGCAGAAAGGCGAGTCGTTTACCTGGAAGGTCATGGAAACGGTTGGTTCGTCAACGGTCAGCGGCTTCATCGCTTCGACGTTCAGTGGGTCGCACAGAGTGTCGGAGATGAACAGCTGGTCGAAGCCGCTGATGCAGACGATGTCGCCGGCAGCTGCTTCTTCAACGTCGATACGGTGCAGACCGTGGTGACCCATCAGCTTCAGGATACGGCCGTTACGCTTCTTGCCGTCGGCGTCGATAGCCACAACCGGAGTGTTCGGCTTGATGCGACCACGAGCGATACGGCCAACACCGATAACACCCAGGAAGCTGTTGTAGTCCAGAGCGGAGATTTGCATCTGGAACGGACCGTCACGGTCGACTTTCGGCGCAGGTACGTTGTCGACGATCGACTGGTACAGCGGGGTCATGTCTTCAGCCATGTCGGTGTGGTCCAGACCGGCAATGCCGTTCAGGGCCGAGGCGTAGACGACTTTGAAGTCCAGCTGTTCTTCGGTAGCACCGAGGTTGTCGAACAGGTCGAAGATCTGGTCCAGAACCCAGTCCGGACGCGCGCCTGGACGGTCAACCTTGTTGATGACCACGATTGGACGCAGGCCGGCTTCGAAAGCCTTCTTGGTCACGAAACGGGTTTGCGGCATAGGGCCGTCTTGAGCGTCAACCAGCAGCAGAACGGAGTCAACCATCGACATTACACGTTCAACTTCGCCGCCGAAGTCGGCGTGGCCCGGGGTGTCCACGATGTTGATGTGGTAGCCGTTCCAGTTGATGGCGGTGTTTTTCGCCAGAATGGTAATACCGCGTTCTTTCTCCTGGTCGTTGGAGTCCATCACGCGCTCGTCGTTGAGCTCGTTGCGCTCCAGGGTGCCGGATTGACGCAAGAGTTTGTCTACCAGGGTGGTTTTACCATGGTCAACGTGAGCAATGATGGCGATGTTGCGTAGATTTTCGATCACTTGTGTATCTCGATCAGAGGATTCGGTGTGCTGACAGGTCGTGGCAGCGATTAACTTTAGAGTCCGTCAAAGCCGTTACAGCTTGACGGCGGCGTCGGGGGGCCGGTGACGCAGGCCACAGGCAAACAGCCCCGGGCACTTAGCTCGGTCGATAAACGCGCACATTGGCATGCCCCTCACTGAGCAAATGGTGGGCATGCAGGCGACTCATCACGCCTTTGTCGCAATACAACAGGTACTGGCGAGTAGGGTCCAGTTCCTTGAAACGAGCGTTCAATGCATAAAACGGCATCGTCTGCACCTCAATGCCAGCGAGTTCCAGCGGCTCGTCTTCAGCGGCATCCGGGTGACGGATGTCGATGATGATCTGCCCCGCCAGTGCTTCGCTGACTTCTTCGATCTGCAAATCCTGGCCCAATTCGTCGATCACGCGATCGATCGGTACCAGTTTGGCGTTCTCGAGCGCACGCTCAAGGACCGCCATGTCGAATTCTTTCTCTTCATGCTCCACGCGCGGACGCTTGGCGTGGGTCTTTGGGTTCACCGAGATGACCCCGCAGTATTCCGGCATGTGCTTGGCGAAATCGGCAGTGCCGATTTCGTTGGCCAGGTCGATGATGTCCTGCTTGTGACTGGCGATCAGCGGACGCAAGACCAGCTTGTCGGTCACGCAGTCGATCACGGACAGGTTCGGCAACGTCTGGCTCGACACCTGGGAAATCGCTTCGCCGGTGACCAGCGCTTCGATCTCCAGCCGATCGGCAATACGGGAAGCAGCGCGCAACATCATACGCTTCAAAACTACACCCATATGACTGTTATCGACTTTCCCGAGAATTTCTCCCAGTACTTCCTCGAACGGCACACTGACAAATAACACGCGTTGAGAGCTGCCGTACTTCTTCCAGATGAAGTGCGCGACTTCCATCACGCCCAGTTCGTGGGCACGTCCGCCCAGATTGAAGAAGCAGAAATGGCTCATCAGCCCGCGGCGCATGATCTGGTAGGCGGCAACAGTGGAATCGAAGCCGCCGGACATCAGCACAAGCGTCTGTTCCAGGGCTCCCAGCGGATAACCGCCGATGCTGTTGTGCTGGCTGTGGATCACGAACAACCGTTTGTCGCGAATTTCGATGCGAACTTCAATTTCCGGCGTTTTGAGCGAGATTCCGGCGGCGCCGCACTGACGACGCAACTGGCTGCCGACGTATTTCTCGACATCCATCGAGCTGAATTCGTGCTTGCCGGCACGCTTGCAGCGCACCGAAAAGATCTTCCCGGCCAGCGAATCGCCGAAATGCAGCTTGCACTTGGCGACGATGTCGTCGAAATCGCCCAACGGGTATTCATCGACCTGCAGGAAATGCGCGATGCCCGGCATGCAGCTCAGGCGTTCGGTCATCTCCTTCAGGGCTTTCGGGTCGCTGACGCGGGTTTCCAGCTCGAGGTTGTCCCACACACCGTTCACCACCACGGCCGGGTCCAGATCGCGGAGCACGGTACGGATGTTTTTGGCCAACTGGCGGATGAAACGCATCCGTACCGGGCGGCTCTTGATGGTGATCTCGGGGAAGACTTTTACGATTAGTTTCATGAAAACAGCGCGCGCTGGGCCAGCCGAAAAAGGGGGGCGCGGATTATAGCGGAAATTGCTCAAGGTTTAACCAGTTAATGTGCAGAAGGTTTTGCACGCACCAAAACAGGTCATTTATCGAATTGGACGCTACATTACAGGGCGAGGTTTGGCGCTTTTCGAGGCTTTGCACCTTTATAAGCGTGATATTGGGGCAAAAAACCCATGGTGGGGCACTGGCATGCAATTTGCTCCCTTGTGAGGCAGGTTGCCATGGCAGAGTATTCGCGCCGGCATCACCCACATTCTAAGGGCATCCACTACTAAGCCCGAAGCCACCCGGAGGACACTATGTCGAAGTCGGTTCAACTCATCAAAGATCATGACGTCAAGTGGATTGATCTGCGCTTCACGGACACCAAAGGCACTCAGCACCACGTGACCATGCCGGCTCGCGATGGGCTGGATGAAGCTTTCTTCGAAGAAGGCAAAATGTTCGACGGTTCCTCCATCGCTGGCTGGAAAGGCATCGAAGCTTCCGACATGATCCTGATGCCGGACGATTCCACTGCCGTTCTCGACCCGTTCACCGAAGAGCCGACCCTGATCCTGGTTTGCGACGTGATCGAGCCTTCGACCATGCAAGGCTACGACCGTGACCCACGTGCGATCGCCAAGCGTGCCGAGGAATACCTGAAGTCGACCGGTATCGGTGACACCGTATTCGTGGGTCCAGAGCCTGAATTCTTCATCTTCGACGAAGTGAAGTTCAAGTCCGACATCTCAGGTTCGATGTTCAAAATCTTCTCCGAACAAGGTTCGTGGATGTCCGACCAGGACGTGGAAGGCGGCAACAAAGGCCACCGTCCAGGCGTAAAAGGCGGCTACTTCCCTGTTCCGCCGTTCGACCACGACCACGAAATCCGTACCTCCATGTGCAACGCCATGGAAGAAATGGGCCTGGTCATCGAAGTTCACCACCACGAAGTGGCGACTGCCGGTCAGAACGAAATCGGCGTGAAGTTCAACACCCTGGTTGCCAAGGCTGACGAAGTTCAAACCCTGAAGTACTGCGTACACAACGTTGCTGACGCATACGGCCGCACCGCGACCTTCATGCCTAAGCCTCTGTACGGCGACAACGGTTCGGGTATGCACGTTCACCTGTCCATCGCCAAAGATGGCAAGAACACCTTCGCTGGCGAAGGCTATGCCGGCCTGTCCGACACCGCTCTGTACTTCATCGGCGGCATCATCAAGCACGGTAAGGCCCTGAACGGCTTCACCAACCCGTCGACCAACTCCTACAAGCGTCTGGTCCCAGGTTTCGAAGCTCCAGTGATGCTGGCCTACTCGGCTCGCAACCGTTCCGCTTCGATCCGTATTCCTTACGTGTCCAGCCCTCGCGCTCGCCGTATCGAAGCTCGCTTCCCGGATCCGGCAGCCAACCCGTACCTGGGCTTCGCTGCACTGTTGATGGCTGGCCTGGACGGCATCCAGAACAAGATCCACCCAGGCGACGCTGCTGACAAAAACCTGTATGACCTGCCGCCTGAAGAGGCGAAAGAGATCCCACAAGTTTGCGGCAGCCTGAAAGAAGCCCTGGAAGAGCTGGACAAAGGTCGTGCGTTCCTGACCAAAGGCGGCGTTTTCAGCGACGACTTCATCGACGCTTACATCGCCCTGAAAAGCGAAGAAGAAATCAAGGTTCGTACCTTCGTACACCCACTGGAATATGAGCTGTACTACAGCTGCTGATCCGGTAGCGCCGCGCTACGCGGCGTGACAAAAGAGAGGCCTCCTTCGGGAGGCCTTTTTTGTGGGCGAACGTCTGTCATCGGATGCACGGTTGCGTGCATCATGGCCTTCATCCGATAAAGCCGAGATGCCCCATGCGCCTACGCCCATGCCTTGCCCTGCTCACCGCCCTGCTGACCAACAGCGCTTTTGCCAGCCCGGCACCTGCCGCCCTCGCCCCGCTGCTTGGCACCATTGAAGAACGCCTGGCGATTGCCGATCAGGTTGCGCTGAGCAAATGGGACAGCGGCAAACCGGTCGAAGACCGTCAGCGCGAGCACGAAGTCATTGCCGGTGCCGTCGCCCTGGCACCTGCCTATAAATTGAGCAACGAAGCCGTCGAACAGTTCTTCTCGGCGCAGATCGAAGCCAACAAACTGGTGCAATACGCGCACCTGTCAGACTGGCATGCCCAAGGCAAGGCGCCCGACGACCCTCGTCCCGATCTCGTTGGGCAGATCCGCCCACAACTTGATCAGTTACAAAAACGCCTGCTGCAACAACTGGCCGATTTCAGCCCTTATCGCAACGACCCGCAGTGCCCGTCCTGGCTGGCCAAGGCCAATAAAACCGGCGCCCAAGCGCCTCTGCGTGAGCTCGCCCAGGTACGCGCCACCGCTGAGTTGTGCAGCGCCAGCCGCTGAGCCTGCCTGCCGACGTGCGCTGAAGTGCTCTATGCTCAGCGCTTAGTCGCCATGAACGGAACAGGGCCGGACACCTGCCCAACGGCCAATGGAAGCCTGCAATGCGCTCATTGTTGTTATGCCTGCTCGTACTGATCGCCCTGCCCGCCGCCGCGCAGATCTACAAGTACACCGACGCCAACGGCAACACTGCCTACAGCAATCAGCCGCCCGATGGCGTAAAAGCCCAGCCGGTCGAATTGCCACCGCTCAACAGCGTCGAGCCTCAACCGCCGAGCGAGTCAGTAGCACCTGTCGAAACCAACCGTCGTGAACATCCCGGCGGCGCCTATCAGGTGCTGGAACTGACGGGACTGCCCACCGAAGAAGCCCTGCGCGCCAACAACGGCACGTTCACTGTCAGCGTATTGATCCAGCCGCGCCTGCAAGGCCCTCATCGATTGAGGCTGTTACTGGATGATCAGCCTTACGGCCAATCGAGCAACGTACCGATTCTGCAACTGGTGAACATCGACCGGGGCGAACACCGCCTGGCGGTTCAGGTGATCGACGGGCAAAACGTCGTGCAACAGAGCCCCACCGTGACCTTCACTGTGCAACGGGTGCATAAGCCTTGAGGGTCTGGCTGTTGGTCGCATGCCTGATCAGCCTGCCGGCGGTGGCCGAGGTCTTTACCTACATCGACGCCCAGGGCAATCGTGTCTTCACCGATCAGCCGGGCGCCCGCAATGCCAAGCGAGTGCCACTGGCGACAAGCAATCGAATGTCGGCCAACCCGAGCGGCGCCGCACCCGTGACGAGCGTGGGGAAAAACCAGGTCAAACCGCTGTTTCATTACGACATGCTTCGTGTGCTGGTGCCGGAACCGGATGCCACGATCCGTAGCACTGCCGGCGAATTGATCGCCAGCGTTACCAGCGAACCCGGCCTGCAACGGGGCCATCGTTACCGTTTGTTGCTGGACGGCCAGCCTACCGCCGAGCCAGGCCCGAGCCCGGTGTTCGCCCTGAGCAACATCGACCGCGGCAGCCATCAACTGTCCGTGGAAATCCTCGACGAACAGGGTCGCATCGTTGAGCGCACGGCCAATCAACCGTTCCACATGTTGCGCATTTCCCTCGCGCAGAAACGTCAGGCCCAACCCTGCGTCCTCACCGACTACGGCCAACGGCCGGAATGCCCCCTCAAAGACAAACCCGAAGAAGAAAAAAGCTTCTTCTGGCGCTGATGCCGGTCAGTTAAGGCGCAGAACCTGTGGGAGCGTGGCTTGCCCGCGAAGAACGATGACGCGTAACACCTGAAAAACCGCGGTGCATCCTTCGCGGGCAAGCCACGCTCCCACAGAATTCTCGTCACTCAAATTTCTTCACCACAGGCTCTGCACTTGGTCTGGCCTTCTTCTAACTTCGTTCAGCTTTGCGCACTATATTGGTGCAACAAACTGCACCGTACCCACATTCCAACCCATTTTGGTTCGAAAGTACCCGCAAAAGCTGGCAGAACGCCACGCAAACGAGCGTCAAACGCCTGTTTCAGGCTCTAAACGCTTCTTTTCGGAGCCTTGGTTTGGTTTTTGCATTTTCCTCGTATCAGCGCTCGTTTCTTACGCGCGCTCCGCTCCAAAAGAGGTCCTGATGACCATTAGCGACGCACTACACCGCTTGCTACTCGACAACCTGACCACCGCAACCATTCTGCTCGACGCCGAACTGCGCCTCGAGTACATGAACCCGGCGGCGGAGATGCTGCTGGCCATCAGCGGCCAGCGTAGCCATGGGCAGTTCATCAGTGAGTTGTTCACCGAATCCACCGAGGCGCTGAACTCCCTGCGCCAGGCAGTCGAGCAGGCGCACCCGTTCACCAAGCGCGAAGCAATGCTGACCGCCCTCACCGGCCAGACACTGACCGTCGACTACGCCGTGACACCGATCCTGAGCAATGGCGATACCCTGCTGTTGCTGGAGGTTCACCCTCGCGACCGTTTGCTGCGGATCACCAAGGAAGAGGCGCAGCTGTCGAAACAGGAGACCAGCAAGATGCTGGTGCGCGGCCTCGCCCACGAAATCAAGAATCCGCTGGGCGGGATTCGTGGCGCCGCTCAGTTGCTCGCCCGTGAGTTGCCGGAAGAAAGCCTGCGCGATTACACCAACGTCATCATTGAAGAGGCCGATCGCCTGCGCAATCTGGTGGATCGCATGCTCGGCTCCAACAAATTGCCGTCGCTGGCCATGTGCAACGTCCATGAAGTGCTGGAACGTGTCGGTCAGTTGGTGGAGGCCGAAAGCCAGGGCTGCATCACTTTGGTGCGCGATTACGACCCAAGCATTCCGGATGTCTTGATCGATCGCGAACAGATGATTCAAGCCGTGCTGAACATCGTGCGCAACGCGATGCAGGCCATCAGCAGCCAGAACGAACTGCGCCTTGGCCGCATCAGTTTGCGTACCCGCACCATGCGCCAGTTCACCATCGGCCACGTGCGCCATCGCCTGGTGACCAAGATCGAAATCATCGACAACGGCCCGGGGATCCCCGCCGAGCTACAAGAAACCATCTTCTTCCCCATGGTCAGCGGCCGCCCGGACGGTACCGGGCTGGGCCTGGCCATTACCCAGAACATCATCAGCCAGCACCAGGGCCTGATCGAATGTGACAGCCATCCAGGCCACACCACGTTCTCGATCTTTCTGCCACTGGAACAAGGAGCCACATCGACATGAGCCGTAGTGAAACCGTGTGGATCGTCGATGACGACCGTTCTATCCGTTGGGTCCTGGAAAAAGCCTTGCAGCAGGAAGGCATGACCACGCAAAGCTTCGACAGCGCCGATGGCGTGATGAGCCGCCTGGCGCGCCAGCAGCCGGACGTGATCATCTCCGACATCCGCATGCCGGGTGCCAGCGGTCTGGACCTTCTGGCACGGATTCGCGAACAACACCCACGGCTGCCAGTGATCATCATGACTGCGCACTCTGACCTGGACAGCGCTGTCGCGTCCTATCAGGGCGGCGCGTTCGAATACCTGCCCAAGCCGTTCGACGTTGATGAAGCGGTGTCGCTGGTCAAACGCGCCAACCAGCACGCCCAGGAACAACAAGGCCTGGAAGTCCCGGTCGCCCTGACCCGCACCCCGGAAATCATCGGTGAAGCGCCGGCGATGCAGGAAGTGTTTCGCGCCATCGGGCGCTTGAGCCACTCCAACATCACCGTGCTGATCAATGGCGAATCCGGTACCGGTAAAGAACTGGTGGCCCACGCCCTGCACCGTCACAGCCCACGGGCGGCTTCGCCATTCATTGCATTGAACATGGCGGCGATCCCCAAGGATCTGATGGAATCCGAGCTGTTCGGCCATGAAAAAGGCGCATTTACCGGCGCGGCCAACCTGCGTCGCGGGCGTTTTGAGCAGGCCGACGGCGGCACGCTGTTCCTCGATGAAATCGGCGACATGCCGGCGGACACTCAGACGCGCTTGCTGCGGGTATTGGCGGACGGTGAGTTTTACCGTGTCGGCGGTCACACGCCGGTAAAGGTCGATGTGCGCATCATCGCCGCGACTCACCAGAACCTGGAAACCCTGGTGCATGCCGGCAAATTCCGTGAGGACTTGTTCCACCGCCTCAATGTGATCCGCATCCACATTCCACGGTTGTCGGACCGTCGCGAAGACATCCCGACCCTGGCCAAGCACTTCCTCAGCCGCGCCGCACAGGAGCTGGCGGTAGAACCGAAGCTGCTGAAAAACGAAACCGAGGAATACCTGAAGAACCTGCCGTGGCCCGGCAACGTGCGTCAGCTGGAGAACACCTGCCGCTGGATCACCGTGATGGCTTCGGGTCGCGAAGTGCACATCAGTGACCTGCCGCCGGAGCTGCTGAGCCTGCCACAGGATTCGGCACCGGTGACCAACTGGGAGCAAGCGCTACGTCAGTGGGCTGATCAGGCGCTGGCACGCGGTCAGTCGAGCCTGCTCGACAGCGCAGTACCGGCATTCGAGCGGATCATGATCGAAACCGCTCTCAAACACACCGCCGGCCGCCGCCGCGATGCTGCCGTTTTGCTGGGTTGGGGACGTAATACCCTGACGCGCAAGATCAAGGAATTGGGGATGAAGGTTGATGGTGGGGATGATGATGAGGGGGATGAGGGCTAGTTAGTGCTTTCAATCTTCGTCGTTCTCTAGATCCATTCGCGGGCAAGCCTCGCTCCTACAGGTCCGGTGTGAACCCCGAATGGTGGTTAACGCCGGACCTGTAGGAGCGAGGCTTGCCCGCGAAGCTTTTAGGGCCAGCGTGCACCGCATCAATGCACCATGAACCGCAATCGCGCACGACAACCGATCCGAAATCCCGCCATCACCTGCAAAGAAATCCGCATCGCAGAAATACGAAGGCCCCGATTCACGGGGCTTTCAGCGCTACTCAGCGATTTTCTGTTGCAACTTGTTAAAAACTGGCACGCCCCCTGCAATAGTCCATTCAGTGATTCAGTTCACTACCCAGTTTCGGGGACCTTGGTACAGGCAGGCCGGGGATTCCCCTCTTTACACCGGGCTCATACCGCAACAGCGACGAGCCCATCCCGTTTTGGGGTCCTTGGTACAGGCAGGCCGGGGATTCCTTCTTTACACCGGGCTCACGACGCGATGCGCGAGCCCTCCCGTTTTGGGAACCTCGGTACAGGCAGGCCGGGGATTCCTTCTTTACACCGGGCTCACGATGCAATGCGCGAGCCCTCCCGTTTTGGGAACCTTGGTACAGGCAGGCCGGGGATTCCCTCTTTTATTGCTCTCGGAGATGGATCTCCAGCCGCCAGCGGTCATCGACCTCGCTACCGGCCCAATCGCCCTGCAGTGGCCGGGCCGCCACTACCGTCAGCAACAACCCCCCATCACTCAAACGCACTCGCCAGTTCGCATTCTTGTCGTTGAGCTTGAGCTGACCTTTCTGCGCACGGCCTTCAGCCTCGAACAACAGTGCGAGGCTACCGTCGACGAACTCGCCGTGAGCCTTCGGTTCGTTGTTGAACCACACCACCAGGCCGTCATTCGTGACCTCGACCTGCTGCAATTCGCTGGGGTCGGGGGTGGTCAGGCGACCGATCATCAGGCCCACCATCACCCCGACGATCGCCAACGAAGCCATCACCCGTGGGAATAGTTTCGAACGAGGGTCCTTTGGCGGCGTAGAATGCCCGTCATCTTTACCTTCGGAGCCGTGCATGTTTCACGTCATCCTTTTCCAACCAGAAATTCCGCCGAATACCGGCAACGTTATCAGGCTGTGCGCCAACAGTGGCTGCCACCTGCATTTGATCGAACCGCTGGGCTTCGAGATGGACGACAAGCGCCTGCGCCGGGCCGGCCTCGATTATCACGAGTATGCCACCCTGCAACGCCACGCAGACCTTGCCAGCTGTCTGGAAAGCCTCGGTCATCCTCGGCTGTTCGCCTTTACCACCAAGGGCTCGCGACCGTTTCATGATGCCAGCTTCGCCGAGGGCGATGCCTTCCTGTTCGGCCCGGAAAGCCGTGGCTTGCCGGCCGAAGTGCTCGATGCACTGCCCGGCGAACAGCGTCTGCGCTTGCCGATGCGCGAAGGCTGCCGCAGCCTGAACCTCTCCAACACCGTGGCCGTCGCCGTGTATGAAGGCTGGCGTCAGCTCGGGTTTAAGTAAGCCCACGTCATCAGGCGATACGACAATCCAAATGTAGGAGCTGCCGAAGGCTGCGATCTTTTGACTTTGATTTTCAAGATCAAAAGATCGCAGCCTTCGGCAGCTCCTACACGAAGGTTTTGTTTACTCCATGAAAAAAGCGCCTTCAACGGGCGCTTTTTCCATGGAGCAAACGAAGCTTCTTTATTGAACGGTTGGAGTCTCGCCAGCCGCCTGCATGCGTTGCAGCTCTTGTGCGTACAGCGCGTCGAAGTTCACCGGGGCCAGCATCAGGGCCGGGAACGAACCGCGGGTCACCAGGCTGTCCAGGGTTTCGCGAGCGTACGGGAACAGGATGTTCGGGCAGAACGCGCCGAGCGTGTGGCTCATCGAAGCGTCGTCCAGGTTCTTGATCAGGAAGATCCCGGCCTGTTGCACTTCAGCGATGAACGCCACTTCTTCACCGTTTTTCACGGTAACCGACAGAGTCAGCACGACTTCGTGGAAGTCGCCTTCCAGAGCCTTCTGGCGGGTGTTCAGATCCAGACCGACGCTCGGCTCCCACTGCTGGCGGAAGATCGCCGGGCTTTTCGGGGCTTCGAAGGACAAGTCACGTACGTAGATGCGCTGCAAGGAGAATTGCGGTGCGGTTTCTTCTTCGCTAGCTGCAGTGTTCTGTTGGTCAGTCATCTCAGATCCTTTCTGATCTCGGGTCTTGTAGGGGTTGGCTATTTTCAAGTAAGGCAGTCAGGCCTTGAGCATGGCGTCGAGCTTGCCGGCGCGCTCCAGGGCAAACAAATCATCACAGCCGCCAACGTGGGTGCTGCCGATCCAGATCTGCGGCACGGACGTACGTCCGGCCTTCTGAGCCATCGCGGCACGCACCTGCGGCTTGCCATCGACCTTGATCTCTTCGAAGGCTACGCCTTTGTTCTCGAGCAGGTACTTGGCTCGCGAGCAATAAGGGCAGTAATCGCTGGAATAGACGACGACGTTGTTCATATCACTTCACCAGCGGCAGATTGTCGGCTTTCCAGCTGGAAATACCGCCGGACAGCTTGGCGGCGGTGAAGCCGGATTTCATCAGTTCGCGGGCATGAGTGCCGGCAGTCTGGCCCATGGCGTCGACCAGGATAATGGTCTTGGCCTTGTGCTTTTCCAGTTCGCCGACGCGAGCGGTCAGTTTGTCCTGAGGAATATTCAACGCGCCAACGATGTGACCGGCGGCAAAATCCTTGGTCGGACGAATGTCGACCACCACGCCTGCGTCCTTGTTGACCAGCCCGGTCAGTTCACCGGTGCTCAGGCTGCGGCCGCCGCCTTGCATCTGATAGGCCAATAGCAGGGCCGCCAGTACAACGAAGATACCCACGAGAATGTAGTGGTTGGTGGCGAATTGAATCAGGTGATCAACCATCGAAGGAGGTTCCAGGGCGTTAAAATGTCGGCCAGTATACACAGCCACTATGGTGGGCCAAACCCCGTCCGGCGGTGACGGCGCCGGAACTTCGCTGTAGGACGTGTTGACCCTCAATTGCGAGTCGCGCCGCGCCCCGTAAATCGCAAGACTAGGCATGAGGAGTGAGGTTTGGCGTTTCAAATAAACGACGAATAACGACGGATTGCGTTACGGGGCGTGGCCCTCCGGGTTTGCCCTGTGAGCGCGCCATGCTGCGTTGCGGGACTCGGCAAGGAAACGACCCTTACCCACGTCCCGCGCCTTGCCTGGCACGCTCACAGGGCAAACGCGACTCGCAATTGAGGGTCAACACGTCCTAAACTTGCCACTCCCTTTTCCATCGCCCTCTTTTAACTCAGCCACGAGTGGAATCTATGACTACCACGCCTAAACCTTTGGTCCTGATGATTCTCGACGGCTTCGGTCACAGTGACAGCCAGGAATCCAACGCCATCTATGCGGCGAAGAAGCCCGTACTGGACCGCCTGTGGGCCACCGTGCCGAACGGCCTGATCTCGGGCAGCGGCATGGACGTCGGCTTGCCGGACGGCCAGATGGGCAACTCCGAAGTCGGCCACATGAACCTCGGCGCCGGCCGGGTGGTGTATCAGGACTTCACCCGCGTGACCAAAGCGATCCGCGACGGCGAGTTCTTCGAGAACCCGACCATCTGCGCCGCGGTGGATAAAGCCGTTGCTGCCGGCAAAGCCGTGCACTTCATGGGCCTGCTGTCCGATGGCGGCGTTCACAGCCACCAGGACCACCTGGTTGCCATGGCCGAACTGGCCTTCAAGCGCGGCGCTGAAAAAATTTACCTGCACGCGTTCCTCGATGGCCGCGATACACCGCCGAAAAGCGCCCAGTCGTCGATCGAACTGCTGGACGCAACCTTCGAAGCCCTCGGTAAAGGCCGGATCGCCAGCATCATCGGCCGTTATTACGCCATGGACCGCGACAACCGTTGGGATCGCGTGTCCCAGGCCTACAACCTGATTGTCGATGGCAGCAGCGAATTCAACGCCGCCACCGCCCAGGAAGGCCTGCAAGCCGCCTACGAGCGTGGCGAGAGCGACGAATTCGTCAAAGCCACCAGCATCGGTGAGCCGGTCAAGGTTGAAGACGGCGACGCCGTGGTCTTCATGAACTTCCGCGCCGACCGTGCCCGCGAACTGACCCGCGTGTTCGTCGAAGACGATTTCAAGGAGTTCGAACGCGCTCGCCAGCCAAAACTGGCCGGCTTCGTCATGCTGACCCAATACGCCGCCAGCATCCCCGCGCCGTCGGCCTTCGCCGCGGGCAGCCTGGACAACGTGCTGGGCGATTACCTGGCGAAAAACGGCAAGACGCAGCTGCGCATCGCCGAAACCGAGAAGTATGCCCACGTGACCTTTTTCTTCTCCGGCGGTCGCGAAGAACCGTTCCCGGGCGAAGAACGCATCCTGATCCCGTCGCCGAAAGTCGCCACCTATGACTTGCAGCCCGAGATGAGTGCCCCGGAAGTCACCGACCGCATCGTCGAGGCCATCGAAAACCAGCGCTACGACGTGATCGTGGTCAACTACGCCAACGGCGACATGGTCGGCCATAGCGGTGTGTTCGATGCGGCAGTCAAAGCCGTCGAATGCCTGGACCTGTGTGTCGGTCGCATCGTCGAGGCGCTGGAAAAAGTCGGCGGCGAAGCCCTGATTACCGCCGACCACGGCAATGTAGAGCAGATGTCCGACGCATCGACCGGCCAGGCCCACACCGCCCATACCACCGAGCCGGTGCCGTTCATCTATGTCGGCAAGCGTGACTTCAAGGTCCGCGACGGCGGCGTGCTGGCGGATGTCGCGCCGACCATGCTGATGTTGCTGGGGCTGGAAAAGCCTGTGGAAATGACCGGGACATCGATTCTGGTGTAATCCGCCTATTCAAACACCGCCAAACCCTGTGGGAGCGAGCCTGCTCGCGATAGCAATCTGACAGCCAACATCTTTGTTGAATGTACTGATGCCATCGCGAGCAGGCTCGCTCCCACATTGGTTTGCGGTGTTTTTCAGTCCAGTTATCACACAGCCCCAATTGGGCATTTTTTTTGCTGCGCATGGCGGGCATACTAGGCCGTCCCTTTCCCTGGTGTCGCCCGCCTCTATGCTTCGCGTCCTGATAGCCCTTGCCCTGACTTGCCTGCTCCAACCGGCCTTTGCCGACGAGCGCACGCAAACCCAACAACAGTTGGACGCCACGCGTCAGGACATTGCCGAGCTGAAAAAATTGCTGGGCAAACTCCAGGAAGAAAAATCCGGGGTGCAAAAAGACCTCAAAGGCACCGAAACCGAGATGGGCAAGCTCGAGAAGCAGGTCGATGCCCTGCAAAAAGAGCTGAAGAAAAGCGAATCCGAGCTGCAGCGACTCGATGGTGAGAAAAAAAAACTCCAGAGCGCGCGCATTGAACAGCAACGACTGATCGCCATTCAGGCCCGGGCGGCCTATCAGAATGGCCGCCAGGAGTACCTCAAGCTGTTGCTCAACCAGCAGAACCCGGAAAAATTCGCCCGCACCCTCACCTATTACGACTACCTGAGCCAGGCCCGCCTGGAGCAGTTGAAGAATTTCAACGAAACCCTGCGCCAACTGGCCAATGTCGAAAAAGACATCGGCCTGCAGCAGGCGCAATTGCTGGTGCAGAAAAGCAGCCTCGACAGCCAGCGCGATGAACTCGACAAGGTCCGCAAAGAGCGTCAGCAAGTCCTGGCCAAGCTCAACGATGACGTGAAGGCTCGCGATCAGAAACTGGCGGCGCGCGAGCAGGATCAGGCGGACCTGTCTAAAGTCCTTAAAACCATTGAAGAAACCCTGGCCCGTCAGGCCCGTGAGGCAGAAGAAGCGCGGCAGAAAGCGCTGATCGCCCAGCAGGAAGCCGAAAAAAAGCGTTTACGTGAGGCTCAGGCTGAAGCAGATGCCAGCGACGCCCCACGCAAACCCGCTAAATCGACACCCGGCGCACTGGTTTCAAGTTCAGGCGAAACCTTTGGCGGCCCCTTTGCTTCCACTCGCGGCAAACTTCCATGGCCGGTTGATGGTCGTCTGCTGGCGCGCTTCGGTGAAAACCGTGGCGACGACGCCCGAACCAAGTGGGATGGCGTGATGATCAGCGCCTCCGCCGGCAGCCAGGTGCATGCCGTTCACGGCGGCCGCGTGGTGTTTGCCGATTGGCTGCGTGGCGCGGGGTTGCTGGTCATTCTCGACCATGGCAACGGTTTTTTGAGTCTTTATGGTCACAACCAGACGCTGCTCAAGTCTGCGGGTGACGTGGTAAAAGCCGGTGAGTCCATCTCCACTGTCGGTAGCAGTGGCGGGCAGGACACACCAGCGCTGTATTTCGCTATTCGTCAGCAGGGTCACCCGAGTGATCCGGCGCAATGGTGCCGCGCGCAAGGATAGGCGTTGAGTCACCTACATTAGGAGTTCGTTCGACATGCTGTATTTGTCCCGCCTTACCTCGCTGGCCCTGACGATCGCCCTGGTGATCGGCGCGCCATTGGCGTTCGCCGCTCAACCGGCCCCGACGGCCCCGGCGGTTGCGCCTGCCGGCACCGCTGCGACCACCAAGGCGCCTTTGCCGCTGGACGAGTTGCGCACCTTTGCCGAAGTCATGGACCGGATCAAGGCAGCCTATGTAGAACCGGTGGACGACAAGACCCTGCTGGAAAACGCCATCAAAGGCATGCTCAGCAACCTCGACCCGCACTCCGCGTACCTGGGCCCGGAAGACTTCGCTGAGTTGCAGGAAAGCACCAGCGGCGAATTCGGCGGCCTGGGCATCGAAGTCGGCGCTGAAGACGGTTTCATCAAAGTGGTTTCGCCCATCGATGACACCCCGGCCTCCAAGGCTGGCATTCAGGCCGGCGACTTCATCGTCAAGATCAACGGCCAGCCAACTCGCGGCCAGAGCATGACCGAAGCCGTGGACAAGATGCGCGGCAAGATCGGCCAGAAAATCACCCTGACCCTGGTCCGCGATGGCGGTGCGCCGTTCGACGTGGTCCTGGTCCGCGCCATCATTCAAGTGAAGAGCGTGAAGAGCCAGCTGCTGGAATCCGGCTACGGCTACATCCGCATCACCCAGTTCCAGGTCAAGACCGGCGAAGAGGTCTCCAAGGCCTTGGCGAAGTTGCGCAAAGACAACGGCAAGAAGCTCAGCGGCATCGTTCTCGACCTGCGTAACAACCCGGGCGGCGTGCTGCAATCGGCGGTGGAAGTGGTCGACCACTTCATTACCAAGGGCCTGATCGTCTACACCAAGGGCCGCATCGCCAACTCCGAACTGCGCTTCTCCGCCACCGGCAAGGACCAAAGCGAAGCCGTGCCAATGGTCGTACTGATCAACGGCGGCAGCGCCTCGGCCTCGGAAATTGTCGCTGGCGCATTGCAGGATCAGAAACGCGCAGTCGTCATGGGCACCACCAGTTTCGGCAAAGGCTCGGTACAAACCGTGTTGCCGCTGAATAACGACCGCGCCCTGAAAATCACCACGGCGCTGTACTACACGCCGAACGGTCGCTCGATTCAGGCCCAGGGCATCGTCCCGGACATCGAAGTGCGCAAGGCCAAGATCACCAACGAGCAGGACGGCGAGTACTTCAAGGAAGCCGATCTGCAAGGTCACCTGGGCAATGGCAACGGCGGCGCCGACAAACCGACCGGTTCCAGTGGCAAAGCCAAGGCCATGCCGCAGGATGACGATTACCAGTTGGCCCAGGCCCTGAGCCTGCTCAAAGGGCTGAGCATCACCTCCGGCCGCTGAGATGCGCCTGCGGTTGCTGCTCGGTCTGCTGTGCTGTCTGGCGGGTGTTGCTCACGCGGCGCCCGTCACGACAGTGGCCACACCTGCAAAGGCTTACCTGAGCCTGATCATCGATGACCTGGGGCAGAACCTGCCCCGGGATCGCCGCGTGCTGGCCCTGCCCGGCCCCGTCACCACGGCAATCATGCCCGATACTCCCCACGCCACAGAATTCGCCCGCGAAGCCCATCGCGCCGGCAAGATCGTCATCCTGCACATGCCCATGGACCCGGCCACCGGCCCATTTGCCTGGCATCCCGAGTTGCCCATCGAAGAACTCGAGAAGCGCCTGAACGCGGCGTTCCAGGCTGTGCCGCATACCGCCGGCATCAACAACCACATGGGCAGCCGCATGACTGCTCAGCAACCGGCCATGGCCTGGCTGATGGCGGACTTGCAGCGTCGGCACAAGTTCTTCGTCGACAGCCGCACCAGTGCGCAAACCGTGGCGGCCGCCGAGGCGCAGAAGATTGGTCTGGCGAGTGTTTCGCGGGATGTGTTTCTGGATGACGAGCCCACCGAAGCGGCGATCTTCACTCAGCTGCAGACGGCAATCAGCCTGGCGCGCAAACAGGGTTCGGCGGTGATGATCGGGCATCCGTATCCACAGACGCTGGCCGTGCTTGAGCGTGAATTGCCTAAGCTCAAGGCGCAGGGCATCGAGTGGATTGATATCAAGCAGATGATCAGCGTGCGCGGTAACAAGGCGACGGCCGGGCATGGGAAAGATGGCGTGTACCGCTAACTTGCCGCACCACAAAACCACTGTGGGAGCGAGCCTGCTCGCGATGGCGGTATGCCAGACAATAATGATGTCGACTGACACTCCCTCATCGCGAGCAGGCTCGCTCCCACATTGGTATATGCATGGCAGAAGGTAGGGCGTTGAACGCTACAAATACCGCCCCATGATGTCGTCCACCACGCCTTCCTTGCGCAGCTGATCCAGCGCTGCCTGAAGCTTGGCCACGACGTCATCCGGCACGTCTTTGTTCAACGCCAGGTAAAGCTCGGCGCTGTTGAACCGCAGCACGGTCTTGAGCCCGTTCACGCCTTCCTGGCGCGCCAGATAGCGGCCTGCCGGGTCACCGGTGGCCCACAGGTCGATCTGGCCGTCGACCAGTTTTTTTGCGTTGTCCTGATCCCGCAGCACGACAATCGGTTTCAATCCTTGCCTGGCCAGCGTCTCGGCAATCGCATCACCCTTGTAGGCGCCAATTTTGTATTTGCGCGCCTGCTCCAGCGACTCGAGGGTGATCTTGCTATCGGCCTTGGCCAGCATGATCCAGTCGTCCGGGCCGATAGGGCCGACCCACTTGAAGAGTTTCTCGCGGTCCGGCAAACGCGCCATCACGAACACGCCATAACCGGGCTTTTCCAGGGCGAGTTTGTAGATGCGCTCCCAAGGGAAACGCAGCGTCAGGCTGTAGGTGATGTCGGCGCGCTTGAACATCTCGCGGACGATATCCACGGCGATGCCATTGATGTTCTCGTCCTGAGCGAAGTTCTTGCCGTTTTTCGCCATGTTGTACGGCGGGAAATTTTCCGTCAGCAACACCAGGCCAGGGCCGGGACTTTCTTCGGCGCGAGCCCCGTTGATGAGCAACAAAGAAGCGCTGGCAAGGACAAGAAGAAGACGTTTAAGCATGTCGGGCTACCGGAATCCATGGCGTGCCCAAGAGTGCCCTGAGCCCGCCATACTGTCCACTGGCCTGTACCGTTTAACGCATCACGATGCCGCGATGAGCCATGTAGGCCTTGGCTTCCTGCACGGTGTATTCACCGAAGTGGAAAATACTCGCCGCCAGCACCGCGCTGGCGTGGCCTTCGAGGATGCCGTCGGCCAAGTGCTGAAGGTTGCCGACACCGCCGGACGCGATCACCGGAATGCCCAGCGCATCACTGATGGCGCGGGTGACGCCCAGGTCGAAACCGTTTTTCATGCCGTCCTGGTCCATGCTGGTCAGCAGGATTTCACCGGCGCCCAGACCTTCCATCTTCTTCGCCCATTCAACGGCGTCGAGACCGGTTGGCTTGCGACCACCGTGGGTGAAGATTTCCCAGCGTGGGGTTTCGCCCGGGCCGGAAACCTTCTTCGCGTCGATGGCGACGACGATGCACTGCGAGCCGAAATGCTGCGCCGCTTCGCCGACGAACTCCGGATTGAACACCGCAGCGGTGTTGATCGAAACCTTGTCCGCACCGGCATTGAGCAAGTTGCGAATGTCTTGCACGGTACGCACGCCGCCGCCCACGGTCAGCGGGATGAACACCTGGCTGGCCATGCGCTCGACGGTGTGCAGCGTGGTGTCGCGGCCGTCGACGCTGGCGGTGATGTCGAGAAAGGTAATCTCGTCGGCGCCCTGTTCGTCGTAACGACGAGCGATTTCCACCGGGTCGCCGGCGTCGCGAATGTTCTCGAACTTGACGCCCTTGACCACCCGGCCGTTATCCACGTCCAGGCAAGGGATGATGCGTTTGGCCAGCGCCATGGTCAGTCCTCAGCCTTTGTACGAATCGCAGAAAGCTTGCGCTTGCGCAACATCGAGGGTGCCTTCGTAAATCGCCCGGCCGGTGATGGCGCCGATGATGCCTGGCGCCTTGGCGTCGAGCAGCGACTTGATGTCACCCAGATTGTGGATACCGCCGGAAGCGATCACCGGAATCTTCGTCGCAGCGGCCAGGGCGGCGGTGTACGAAACGTTGCAGCCCTGCATCATGCCGTCTTTGGCGATGTCGGTATAAACGATCGCCGACACGCCGTCGGCTTCGAATTGCCTGGCCAGGTCGATGACCTGAACGGTGCTGATTTCAGCCCAGCCGTCGGTGGCGACAAAACCGTCTTTGGCATCCAGACCGACAATCACCTTGCCCGGGAATGCACGGCAGGCTTCGGCCACGAAAGCCGGGTCTTTCACGGCTTTGGTGCCGATGATCACGTAGCTCACGCCCGCTTTCACGTAGTGCTCGATGGTTTCCAGGGAACGGATACCGCCACCGATCTGAATCGGCAGGTTCGGGTAGCGCTTGGCGATGGCGGTGACCACTTCGCCGTTGACCGGCTGGCCTTCGAAGGCGCCGTTCAGGTCGACCAGATGCAGACGGCGGCAACCGCCCTCCACCCACTTGGCAGCCATGCTCACCGGGTCATCGGAGAACACCGTGGAATCTTCCATGCGGCCCTGGCGCAGACGAACACAGGCACCGTCTTTGAGATCGATAGCGGGAATAATCAGCATCTGGCAAACCTTCAAATTCGAGTGTTCAGCTTCGCTCGGAAATCAGTTTTTCTCGAGCGCCCACAGGTCGCTTTCGATGCTTTCGAACCTCTCTTTGAGGTGCGTCTGCACATCGAAAATCGCCCTGTTGTAATAGTGCGGAGCAATTTCGCGGGTAAACAGCTCCAGGATTTCAGCCGCTTCGAATGAACCCAGGTCCAGTTCGAAGCGATCTTCCATGAAGCGTTTGATCTTGTGATTGGCCTCGCTCTCCTGCTCGGGAGTGAGGGTCAGGATCGGCGGCTTGCCCTTCTTGACGGCCATTTACCAGCGACCATCCCACGCGGCGAAGTTCTGCAGCAATTGCAGGCCATGGGTGTGGCTCTTCTCCGGGTGGAATTGCACGGCAAAACGCGAGCCGTCGGCCAGCGCTGCGGCAAAATCGACACCGTAGTGACCGCTACCCACCACCTGCCGCGCATTGCCGGCGGCGATGTAGTAGCTGTGCACGAAGTAGAAACGCGCCAGGTCCGGAATGTTGTGCCACAGCGGGTGAGTCACCGTCTGCTTCACTTCGTTCCAGCCCATGTGCGGCACTTTCAGGTGTTCGCCGTCTTCGTGCAGATCCTTGCCGAAGAACTTCACCTGGCCTGGAAACAGGCCGATGCAATCGACGCCGTCGTTTTCTTCACTGCTGTCGAGCAAGGCTTGCATGCCCACGCAAATGCCGAGGAACGGACGGTCCTGGCTGACTTCACGCACCAGCGTGTCGAAACCCAGACGACGGATCTCCGCCATGCAATCGCGAATCGCGCCGACGCCGGGGAATACCACCCGGTCGGCTTCGCGAATCACATCGGCATCGCTGGTGATCAGCACCTTGCCGGCACCGACATGCTCGAGGGCCTTGGCCACCGAGTGCAGGTTGCCCATGCCGTAATCGATAACCGCAACCGTCTGCATTACAGAACGCCTTTGGTCGAAGGCATCTGCCCGGCCATGCGGTCATCCAGCTCTACTGCCATGCGCAGGGCGCGGCCGAAAGCCTTGAACACGGTCTCGATCTGGTGGTGGGTGTTGTGCCCACGCAGATTGTCGATGTGCAGGGTGACGTTGGCGTGGTTGACGAAGCCCTGGAAAAATTCCTGGAACAGGTCAACGTCGAAACCGCCGACGGTAGCGCGGGTATAAGGAACATGCATCTGCAGGCCAGGGCGGCCGGAGAAGTCGATCACCACACGCGACAGCGCTTCATCGAGCGGCACGTAGGCGTGGCCGTAGCGACGGATGCCTTTCTTGTCGCCGATGGCTTTGGTGAAGGCCTGACCCAGGGTGATACCGACGTCTTCCACCGTGTGGTGGTCGTCGATATGCAGGTCGCCCTTGCTGACAATATCCAGGTCGATCAGCCCGTGACGGGCGATCTGGTCCAGCATGTGCTCAAGAAAAGGTACACCGATATCAAATCGGGCCTTTCCGGTGCCATCCAGGTTGATCGAGGCTTTGATCTGGGTTTCCAGAGTGTCGCGCTCGACAGACGCCATACGTTCGGCCATCACCAGCTCCGCAAAATCATTGGGGCGAAAAAGGCAGCCATTATAGGGTCGCGGGCGCTAAACAGAAACATGAGAGGTGATATCACTGACGGAGTGAACCCCCTACCGTCGGGGATAGACATGTCAGTACAAGCGTGTGAATCAAATTCTGCGGTTGTGGAAACAAGTGTGGGAGCGAGCCTGCTCGCGATAGGGCCATCACATTCAACATCTATGTTGACTGTCAGGCCGCTATCGCGAGCAGGCTCGCTCCCACAGGGATGATGCGTTTACTTAATGGAACAACACCGCAGTCTTCTGCAGCGTCACCCACACACCCCACGCCAACGGAATACCCACCACCAGCCACGCCGCCACCGCCAACGGCTTGGTGCCCGCATCCGCTTTCCACTCCAGCACGGTGCTGCTGTCGGCACCTTTGTCGTGGCCCAGCGCCTGTTCGGCGGCCAGTTCAGCGTCGGTCATGAAGTACTTGTCAGCCACCGGGCGAACCATCAGGTTGCACAGGAAACCCAACACCAGCAGGCCCGCGAGGATGTACAGGGTGATGTCGTAAGCCGCGGCACGTTCAACGCCGATGCTCAGTTGATATTCACGCAGGTAGTTCACCAACACCGGCCCCAGCACACCCGCCGCCGCCCAGGCCGTCAGCAGACGACCGTGGATCGCGCCGACCATTTGTGTGCCGAACAGGTCCGCGAGATACGCAGGCACCGTCGCAAAACCACCACCGTACATCGACAGGATGATGCAGAACGCCGCCACGAACAGTGCAACGCTGCCCAGGTGACCGAGGTTCGGGATCAGCGCGTACAGGGCAAAACCCAGGGCAAAAAACACGAAGTAGGTGTTTTTGCGACCCAGGTAGTCCGAGAACGAAGCCCAGAAGAACCGGCCACCGATGTTGAACAGGCTCAGCAAACCGGTGAAACCGGCAGCAATCGCAGCGATCGAAGCCAGTTGCGAAGCGTCCAGCTGACCGAACGTCAGGTCGTTGCCGAGCAATTTACCGGCGAACACTTCCTGCAACAGCGGCGAAGCCATGCCAAGGATACCGATACCCGCCGACACGTTCAGGCACAGCACCAGCCACACCAGACGGAATTGCGGGGTCTTCCACGCCACATTCACGTGGACGTGACGGTGGGTAATCATCGCGTTGGAAGCTTTCTTCACCGGAGCGGTCCAGCCTTCAGGCTTCCAGCCGGTTGGCGGAACACGGTAGGACAGCGCGCCACCGATCATGAACACGAAGTAGATCGCGGCCATCACCAGGAAGCTCTGCCACACACCGACGCTGGTTGGCGAAGCGAAGTGGCCCATCAGGGCTGCGGCCAACGGAGCACCGACCATCGCGCCACCACCGAACCCCATGATCGCCATGCCGGTCGCCATGCCGCGCTTGTCCGGGAACCATTTGATCAGGGTCGAGACCGGCGAGATGTAACCCAGCCCCAGGCCGATACCGCCAATGACCCCGGAGCCGATCCACATCAGCCAGATCTGATGGGTATAGACCCCCAGTGCCGAAATCAGCAGACCGCCACACCAGCACAGTGCCGACACAACACCGGCCTTGCGAGGACCTGCGTGTTCCAGCCAGCCACCCCAGATCGCTGCCGAGCAGCCAAGGAAGATGAAGAACAGGGTGTAGATCCAGCCGAGCATCGAAATCGGCCAGTCGCATTGAGACGAAAAGACCTGAGCGATGAAGCTCATGTCCGGCGCGCAAGCCATTGGCTTGGTGACGCCCAGGGCTTTGGACAACGGCAACCAGAACACCGAAAAGCCATAGGCCATGCCGATGCACAGGTGAATGGCCAGAGCGGCCGGTGGTACAAGCCAACGGTTAAAACCGGGCTTGGCGATGATGCGCTCCTTGGACAGGAACGCGGGCCGGTCGGCAACGCCGTCCGCCGTGATGCTGGTAGTCATGGTGAATCCCCCAATTATTAGTATGGTTCGCCAGCCGCCTCTCACCCTCAGCCTTATGCACGCAGGCGTGACTGTTTTTTAGGTGAAGCTCCACTTTGGTGCGACATCACGTCGCAGAAGGACGGACGAACGGGCAAAGGGTACCATTTGAACGTGACAGAAAAACCAAACTGATATCACCTTTTGTATGTCATCTGTTCTCGTACAACCGCAAGAACATGTTTTCATGCGTAGGCGCTGCCGCAGGCTGCTCCTGCGGGGCCGGATTAACCTTTCAAAGGAAGCGCCATGCCGATCATTGTCGAGCCGCTGAACCAAGCCACTTATCAGGATCAGCAAGATCTGCAGAAGATCTACCGCGATGCCCCTGACTGGCTGTTCGCGCCATTTACAGGGGATGCAGAACTGATAGAAGTCTGCCTGCAGGACGGCTCGCTGATCGCCGGACGCTTCAATGACCGACTGTTGGGCGCGGCCCGTTTGCAACGGCGGCACCAGGACATCTGGCATTTGTCCCATTTATGCGTACGAAAAATCACCCGTCGTCGTGGCGTTGCCGAGCGTTTAGTGAACGAAGCGCAGAGAATGGCGTCGCAATCGGGCGCGACGTTGCGCCTGCTGGTGCCTGCCGGGCACCTCGAAGCTCAAGCGCTGGCGGCTAAGCTGAAGATATCGCTGGATGTGCTCCCAACGTGATCGCCAAACGGTCGTGCACTTCGGAGCGCTATACTCCCCGGCTAAATTTCGAATTCGACTAATACAAAGGACTCGCCCATGAAAGCGTTCGGCAAAATCCTGGGTCTGGTACTTCTCGGGCTGTTGCTGATCATTGTGGCGCTGGGCTTTGCCCTGACCCACTTCTTCGATCCCAACGACTATAAAGACGAGATTCGCCAGATTGCCCGCGACAAGGCCCACATCGAGCTGACGCTCAATGGCGATATCGGCTGGAGCCTGTTTCCCTGGCTCGGCCTGGAATTGCACGAAGCCAGTGTTGCGACCCTGGCCAAACCCACCGAGCCGTTTGCCGACTTGCAGATGCTGGGCCTCTCGGTCCGTGTGATTCCGCTGCTGCGTCGTGAAGTGCAAATGAGCGATGTGCGTGTCGAAGGACTGGACCTGCGCCTGAATCGCGACAAGGACGGTCATGGCAACTGGGAAGACATCGGCAAAGTTCCGGCGCCTGCCACCCCGAGCGGCACGGCCACGCCGCCGGCCACCACCGGCGCACCGGCACCAACGACCACCACCCAGGCAGAAAAACCGGCTCAGCCGATCCGCCTGGACATCGACAGCCTGACCGTCAACAACGCCCGCGTTGAATACAGCGACGAGAAAACCGGCAAACAGTTCAGCGCCGAGAGCATCCAGCTCAGCACCGGCCCGGTACACGACTCGACCAACATTCCGGTCAAGCTCACCGCGTTCCTTGGCACCAACCAACCGGTTCTGCGGGTACGCACCGAATTGGCCGGCGAGTTGCGTTTCGAACGCGCGCTACAGCGTTACAAATTCGAAGACATGAAACTCTCTGGTGAAGTCGCCGGCGATCCTCTGCAAGGCAAGACCATGACCTTCGCCGCCCAAGGCCAGCTGCTGCTGGACAAGGCCGCCAACGTCGCCGAATGGACCGGCATCAAAATCTCCGCCAACCAGCTACGCGCCTTGGGCGAGCTGAAGGCCAACGACCTCGACAAGACTCCGCAGATCAGCGGTGGCCTGTCGATTGCCCAATTCGATCTGGCGAAATTCGTCGACAGCATCGGCCAGAAACTTCCGGCGATGGCCGAAGGCAGCCTGAGCAAAGTCGAACTGGTCAGCCAGATTGCCGGCACGCCAACCAGTCTGTCGCTCGACAACATCAATCTGAAGGTCGACGACAGCAGTTTCAGCGGCCGCATCGCTGTCGAGGACTTCGCCAAGCAATCGCTACGGGCAAGCCTCAAGGCCGACACCTTCAATGTCGACCGTTACCTGCCGCCAAAATCTGCCGAGGCCAACAGCGCGACGCAGGTGCGTAAGGCCGAAGTGGCCAGCACCGAGGCCGATGCCATGGCCGGCGCGGGCAGTACACCGCTGCCGCCGTCACCCACCAGCGGCCCGTGGAGTACCGAGCGCCTGTTACCGGTTGAGCGCCTGAGCAAACTCGACATTGACGCCGACCTGACCTTCGGCCTGCTGACCCTCGACAAACTGCCGATTCAGAACGCTGCACTCAAGGCCAACGGCCAGGGCGGTCTGCTGACCCTGGAGAACTTGCGCGGCGATCTGTACGACGGCAACTTTGAAGCCAAGGGCACCCTGGATGTGCGCCAGCCAATGCCGGCACTGAACCTGCAAACGCACATCAGCAAAGTGCCAGTGGAAAAAATCCTCGAAAGCCAGGGGAAAAATCCACCGGTCCAAGGCCTCGTTACGCTCGACAGCGCGCTGACAGGGAGCGGCAACAGCCAGAAAGCGCTGATCGAAAGCCTCAATGGCAACGCCAGCTTCGTCATCAACAACGGCATGTTGCTCAATGCCAACCTTGAGCAGCAACTGTGCAAAGGCATCGCCACCCTGAACCGCAAAACCCTCAGCGGCGAACCGAAGGGCAAGGACACGCCGTTCGAAGAACTCAAGGGCAACCTGATCTTGCGTAATGGCGTGGCCAACAACCCGGACCTGAAAGTGCGCGTCCCGGGCATGACCGTCAACGGTAGCGGCGACATCGACCTGCGGGTGATGGGCATGGATTATCGTGTCGGCATCATCGTCGAAGGCGACAAGAGCGACATGCCGGACCCGGCCTGCCAGATCGGCGAGCGCTACGTCGGCATCGAATGGCCACTGCGCTGCCGTGGCCCACTGGAACTGGGCGCCAAGGCTTGCCGCCTCGACAACGAACGCATGGGACAAGTCGCCAGCAAACTGGCCGGCGAGCGGATCAGCGAAAAAATCGACGAGAAACTTGGCGATAAAGTCAGCCCGGAACTGAAAAACGCGCTCAAGGGGCTGTTCAAGCGATGAGAGCCGAGCAGTTTTCAACGGCGGTACTGGATTGGTACGACCTCCACGGCCGCCACGATTTGCCTTGGCAACAGGGCATCACCCCATACCGGGTGTGGGTCTCGGAAATCATGTTGCAGCAGACCCAGGTCAGCACCGTGCTGAATTATTTCGACCGCTTCATGGCCTCGCTACCAACGGTCGAAGCCCTGGCCGCCGCGCCGGAAGACGAAGTGCTGCACCTGTGGACCGGCCTCGGCTACTACACCCGCGCACGCAATCTGCAGAAGACCGCGAAAATCGTCGTCGCCGAATATGGCGGCGAATTTCCCCGTGATGTGGAAAAGCTCACCGATCTGCCGGGTATTGGCCTGTCCACCGCTGGCGCGATTGCCAGCCTGAGCATGGGCCTGCGGGCGCCGATCCTCGATGGCAACGTCAAACGGGTGCTGGCGCGCTTTACCGCGCAAGAGGGTTATCCGGGCGAGCCCAAGGTTGCCAAACAGCTGTGGGCCAACGCTGAGCGCTTTACGCCGTATGATCGGGTCAACGCCTACACCCAGGCGATGATGGACCTGGGCGCCACGCTCTGCACCCGCAGCAAACCGAGCTGCCTGCTTTGTCCGCTGAAAAAGGGCTGCGAAGCGCACATGCTTGGCCTGGAAACCCGCTACCCGGTCCCCAAACCGCGCAAGGCCGTGCCTCAGAAGCGCACGCTGATGCCGATGCTCGCCAATGGCGAAGGCGCGATTCTGCTTTACCGTCGCCCTTCCACGGGCTTGTGGGGCGGTCTCTGGAGCTTGCCGGAACTCGACGACCTCGACGACCTGCAACATCTGGCTTCGCAGCATTCGCTGGAATTGGGCAACCAACAGGCACTGCCAAGCCTGGTGCATACCTTCAGCCACTTTCAATTATCCATCGAACCCTGGCTGGTTCAGGTCCAGGAGGCCGGCCATCACGTGGCCGAGGCCGACTGGCTCTGGTATAACCTCGCCACCCCGCCGCGCCTGGGCCTTGCCGCCCCGGTCAAAACCTTGCTCGAACGCGCGGCCGCCGTATTGAACGCAGGAGAGTCGTCATGACCCGCACCATCATGTGCCGCAAGTACAAAGAAGAATTGCCCGCCCTGGAGCGCGCTCCATTTCCGGGTGCAAAAGGTCAGGACATTTTTGACCACGTCTCGGCCAAGGCCTGGGCCGACTGGCAGAAACACCAGACCCTGCTGATCAACGAAAAACGCCTGAACATGATGAACGCCGAAGACCGCAAATACCTTCAGGGCGAGATGGACAAGTTCTTTTCCGGCGAGGAATACGCCAAGGCTGAAGGCTACGTTCCGCCGGCTGAATAATCCCGTTTTTTCGGGGGTCGGATCGTAAGCGACGGTAATAATTAAAATTTTTTTGAAAACTTTCTTGACGACCCTCTGAAAAACCAGTTTAATGCGCCCCGTTGCCCAGATAGCTCAGTCGGTAGAGCAGGGGATTGAAAATCCCCGTGTCGGCGGTTCGATTCCGTCTCTGGGCACCAAATACCGAGAACCCTGAATCGCAAGATTCAGGGTTTTTTTATGCCCGCGATTTAATCAGTTATCACGCAAGCCACTCTCTCCTGACTAGTTTTCACCCCCCCAGTGGAAAACCAGATTGCGAGCGGCGCCGCTGCCTATATCCGCTGTATCACGCCGCACCTCACCTTTATGCGTCGCGACAACGGTGTACTTGCCGGCAGGCAACTGAACGTAAACCAGCGGCCCGGCCTGACTCACTGTCAGCACGGTCTGCCCTGCGGCTTTCTGAATAACCAGGTCCACATCGGGAACGTATTCATCCTGAGGCCCAGTGGAGAAGGTCATGTGCAGGTTGTAGCCTTTGGTTTGCTGAATGGCTTTAGCCTCATCCTCTCCGATCCCCCCGGACAAGTAGGTAATCCCGTTTTGCAGTTGCGGCTGGACTTGCACGGCTGAGCTGTCGACCGGCTCAAGACTGGCGGCGTTAATCACGACTGGAAACATCAGTGCGCCGACAGCGGCGATGGACAGCATGAATGAATGGACGTTCTTCATGATGGTGACTCCCGGGTTGCGTAGAACCCACTCGTTACTCTTTTTAGATTTGTTACCGAATGTTCAAGTTTTAGATCGATTCGCACTTGGGCTCACAGCGAATCGGACTACGTGACGTGCGCCTCATGCATGGGCTGCCGTCGGCCCGGTCCTGCAAAGCAAATCTGCCTTTCCTTCCGATTTACCAGCCGCGCCCGGCATCGCGGGCTATCGCTCTCTTGCCATCCTCTTGCGCCTGTTTCCTTCAGCCGCGGAAAATCTCATGAACTCCCTCAAACCCGGTAACACTCAAGATCCACAGATCACGTCACTGCTCGGCAATCTTGGCGAATTGATTAAGGAAGCGCGCCAGAAGGTACTGCGAGCGGTCGATACCGTTCAGGTGCAAACCTGTTGGCAGATCGGACGGCATATTGTGGAGCTCGAGCAGGAAGGCGCTCGGCGGGTGGTGCATGGAAAGCAGTTGCTATCGACGCTGGCGAAAGTCCTCACTTCCGAGTTCGGGAAAGGTTTTGACGAACGCAACCTGCGCTACATGCGGGACTTTTATCAGACCTTTCCAATCTGGAACGCAGTGCGTTCCGAATTGAGCTGGGCCCACTACCGCAGACTGCTACGAGTCGACAACGACAACGCTCGCCACTGGTACATGAACGAATCTGCTCTGCAGAACTGGTCAAGTCGCGCCCTCGAGCGCCAGATCAATACCCTCTATTACGAACGCCTGCTGGCAAGCCGCGACCGGCCCGCTGTCAAACAGGAAGCCGCCACCAACATCCAGCAAATGAACGCCAGCCCTCGGGAGTTCATCCGCGACCCGGTGCTACTGGAGTTTCTCGGCTTGCCCAATGCGGGCCTGATCCAGGAAAGCGAGCTTGAGCAAGCATTGATCAATCAACTCCAGGGCTTCCTGCTGGAACTGGGCAAAGGCTTCGCCTTCATCGCTCGCCAGCAACGTATCAGTACCGACAGCAAAGACTTCTACATCGACCTGGTGTTCTACAACTACCTGCTCAAGTGCTTCGTCATCTTCGACCTCAAGCGCGGCGAACTGACCCACCAGGATGCCGGCCAGATGGACATGTACGTGCGCCTGTACGACGACCTCAAGCGCGGACCGGAAGATGGCCCTACCGTCGGCCTCATTCTCTGCGCACAGAAAGATGAATCGGTGGTGCGCTATTCAGTGCTGCAAGGCAATGAACAACTGTTCGCCAGCACATACAGACTGGTGCTGCCGAGCGAGGAGGAACTTCGCGCAGAACTGGCTCGGGAATGGGCGGTGATTGAAGAGCGGTTACTCAAGCAGAGGCCCCGATGAGCACGGGTGGATTGTTCATGAACGGCGCGAAGACTATGGTGATTGGCTAGCCGCAAAGGTTTGAAGGCGATGAATTTACAGGACATGCCCTCACTGGCCCCGACGCAACTTGAATTGCCATTACCCACCGGCATATCCGGTGAATTTTTCGAGGAACCCGCCGCCGACGGCTTCATCCTTGGCGGCTTCACCTGGCGACATGCAAATCAAGACCCGACCCGCCCGGTGGTGATCATCAACGCCGCTACTTCAGTCCGTTGCCGACACTATTCGCGCTTTGCCGATTACCTCTTCGCCAACGGCTTCGACGTGATCACCTATGACTACCGCGGCATCGGCGAGTCGCGCCCTGCGTCGCTGAAGGGGCTTGAGGCCTCATGGTCCGATTGGGGGGCGTTGGATTTCGAGGCGATGCTGCAAAGGGCGCAACGCGAGTTTGCGGAACAACCCATCAATGTCGTCGGCCACAGCTTCGGCGGTTGCGCAGCCGGGCTGGGAGCCTCCGGGCATGTGATCCGACGCCTGGTGACGGTGGGTGCGCAGTTCGCTTACTGGCGCGACTATGCCCCTGCCCACCGTTGGCGGATGCTCGCCAAGTGGCATATGGTGATGCCGTTGATGACACTGCTTTACGGCTACTTCCCCGGCAAACGTCTCGGCTGGCTGGAAGACACACCGGCCGGTGTCGTCCGCGACTGGAGCATGCCCGCCGCCCAATATGAGAAACGCCCCAGCGCTCGCGTCATCCACGCCAAAAGCGGCCAGCTGCCGTTCGGGAACGTCACCGCCCAAACGCTGGCCATCAGCCTCAGTGACGACCCGTACGGCACGATTCCGGCCATCGAACGCCTGCTTGGCTACTTCATCAACAGTACAAACACCCACCTGCGCCTCACCCCTGAAGACATCGGTGAAGAAGAAGTCGGACATTTCGCCTTTTTTCGCAGCGCATACCAAGCCACACTATGGCCCATTGCATTGTCCTGGCTGCAGACCGGCGAGCTGGCCCCCGATATACCCGGGCGGCGAGTGCCACGCAGCTAATTGATGCGCCCCCTCACGAATTACGGAACGATGCCCATGGCCTCCGCCAACAAGCAGAACAAACGCGCCTCCCGCGCCAAAGCCAAGACCAAGCAGAACCGCACCCAGCGGGCCGCCGCGCCGGTCGAGCTGGACCCGAACGACGATCGCATCGATTTCGAATCGGTGGACCTGACCGAACTGTTCAAGAAAATGATCGACGCCGAAAAAACCAGTCAGCAAGCGATGTGCGCGGCCTTCCTCGAAGACCCGCTGCTGGAACTGGTTTACGAACAGGAAGGCGAAGAAGGCGCGATGGATTTCATCCTCGCGGCACTGATCGAATATCGCCAATGGTCCACCGAGACAGACGAAGCCGGCGCTTTGGCGTGGATCGAATCCCCGGCCTTCCAGGCCGACTACGTGGCGGCATCCGACGCCATCGCGGCCCAAACCCAACAGAAAACCAACTGAGTTCCCATGGCATCCCTGAACAAACAACAGAAACGCGCCAAACGCGCCAAGGCCAAAGCCAAGCAAATCAATATCCACGGCAGAAAACCCGCCGAGCTGGACGACGACCTGGGCGAACTCGGCGAGCCGATCCCGGAATACACCCTGGCGATGTTCAGCAAAATGCGTGACGCCGAGTCCACCAGCCGCAACGACATGCTGCTGACCCTGCTGTCGAACCTCGCCGAGATCATCAGCGACCATCCAGAACTGCTGGACATGGAAAACGCCGACAACGAAGCCATGGCCGCCACGCACCTGGCCGCCGACATGCTGATCGACTACCGCATGTGGGCCGATGGCATGGACCGCGATGCCGCCCAGGCCTGGCTGACCGACCCGCAATTCATCACCGATTTTGGCGATGCGCTGGACAGTTATCGCCAGTCGCTGGACCTGCCGGTCGAAAAGGTCGAATAAAGCTACCCCACAAGTAAAAACGGCCGCTTGTCATCACTGACAGCGGCCGTTTTGCGTTACGCGGTACGAATCAGTTCAGCACCACCGCGCCCACTTTCTGCAGCTTGCGACGACGGGCCACAAACAACCCGGCAGCCACCACCAACAGGCTCAGCAAACCAGTCGCGAGGATCTCCACGCGATGGGCTTCCTGGAACAGCATGATGGTCAGGGCCGCAACGATGAATATGATCACCGCGTAGGTCAGGCCCGGGAACAGCCACATGCTGAAGGCGATTTTTTCACCGCGAGCCATACGCTGTTTGCGCATACGCAGTTGCGAAATCGCGATCACCAGGTACACCAGCAACGCGATGGCGCCAGAGCTGGCCAGCAGGAATTCGAATACAGCGGCCGGAGCCACGTAGTTGGCGAACACTGCAAGGAACGCCGCGGCGGTCGACAGCATCACGGCCCAGTAAGGTGTGCCGCTGCTGTTGGTGCGCTGGGAAACGGCCGGCGCATCGCCGCGTTTGCCTAACGAGAACATCATGCGTGAAGCGGTGTAGAGCGCCGAGTTCAGGCAGCTGGTTACCGCAACCAGAACCACGATATCGACGATCAGCTTGGCATTCGGGATACCCATGCGCTCCAGCACGGTCTGGTAGGAACCGACGCTGGCGAGAATCGGATCATTCCATGGCACCAAGGCCACAACGATGAAGATGGAGACGAGGTAGAACAAGCCGATCCGCCAGATGACCGAGTTGGTAGCCTTGGAAATCTGCTGGCCAGGGTTCTTCGATTCCGCGGCCGCGATGGTCACGATCTCGGTGCCCATGAAAGAGAACATGGTGGTCAGGATGGCACCCAGCACAGCGCCCATGCCGTTTGGCAGGAAGCCTTGCGTGTCGAACAGGTGCGACACGCCGCTGACCTGGCTGGTAGGCAGGAAGCCGAAGATCGCCAGAATGCCGAGGCCGATAAAGCCAATGATCGCCACGACTTTGACCAGGGCGAACCAGAATTCGAACTCACCATAGTTCTTCACACTGAACAGGTTGGTCACCGTTAGCAGCAACGTGATAACCAAGGTGAAGGCCCAGATCGCCACATTCGGGAACCAGGCATGCAGAATGGTTGCGGCGGCATTAGCCTCCAGCGGGATGACCAAAACCCAGAACCACCAGTAGAGCCAGCCGATGGTGAAACCGGCCCAGTGACCGATCGCGCGATCGGCGTACGTCGAGAAGGAGCCTGTGTCTGGCGATGCAACGGCCATCTCGCCGAGCATTCGCATGACCAGAACCACCAGAGCACCGGCGGCAGCATAGGCCAACAGCACAGCCGGGCCTGCGGCGGCGATGGCATGACCGGAACCGACGAACAGCCCGGCGCCGATAACCCCGGCGATCGACAGCATCGTCACATGACGCGGTTTTAGCCCCTGTTCGAGACCATTGGAGGAGCTTTGGCTACTGCTCATTAATACTACCTTTGCAAGGAAAGCGATGACGTCGGCCCGGTCTGACATTCCTTCTCGTAAAAAGAATCCAACAGGGCGTTTCTTATTCTGCACGCAATAATTGCGCCAAAATGTTTCATGCTCCCGTGACACGGGGCCTGCGCGCTGATCGAGCCGTCATCGCAAGTCATTGAGATTAATGGCATTTAGCCAGAGCGTTACTCTGCCACCCACTTCGGTAACGAATGAGCGCACCAAAAAGCACATCAAGAAATACACGCACGCACAATAAAAGTGCACTTCAGGTACGTTTGTCCGGTTAGCGCTTCCAACACCCTGCCAAAGCTGGCAACATCGCGCCTTTTTTTACGCGACAGCCGCGCCGAAGCGTGTTCAAACGGCTGTTCGGTTGTTGATGGGGCGACAGTCTGCTGTGCCGATGCGACAACCTGCCACATGCCACCTGTTTACCGTCCGTAGCGCTGTTGGCTGCCATTCGAACGCTATGCTAGCTTGGCCGCCTCGCCAGGAAGGCCGCCAACAGCAGGAGCGCAACACACTATGAGGAACGCACATGGCTGAGGCCACGCCCGCGCTTGAAATCCGCAACTTGCACAAACGCTACGGACAGCTGGAGGTGCTCAAAGGCATCTCGCTGACCGCCCGCGACGGCGATGTGATCTCGATCCTGGGTTCCTCCGGTTCCGGCAAGTCCACATTCCTGCGTTGCATCAACCTGCTGGAAAACCCGCACCAGGGCCAGATTCTGGTGGCCGGCGAAGAACTCAAACTTAAGGCCTCCAAGAACGGCGAACTGGTTGCCGCCGACGGCAAGCAGATCAATCGCCTGCGCAGCGAGATCGGTTTTGTATTTCAAAACTTTAATCTCTGGCCGCACATGAGCGTGCTCGACAACATCATCGAAGCCCCGCGCCGCGTGCTCGGCCAAAGCAAAGCCGAAGCCATTGAAGTCGCCGAAGCCCTGCTGGCCAAGGTCGGCATCGCTGACAAGCGCCACGCTTACCCGGCGCAACTCTCCGGCGGCCAACAGCAACGCGCGGCTATCGCCCGTACCCTGGCGATGCAGCCCAAGGTGATTCTGTTCGACGAGCCCACCTCCGCCCTTGACCCGGAAATGGTCCAGGAAGTACTTAATGTCATTCGCGCATTGGCCGAAGAAGGTCGCACCATGCTGCTCGTGACTCATGAAATGGGCTTCGCCCGTCAGGTTTCCAGCGAAGTGGTGTTCCTCCACCAGGGCCTGGTAGAAGAACAAGGATCGCCGCAGCAGGTGTTTGAAAACCCGCTTTCTGCGCGCTGCAAACAATTCATGTCCAGCAACCGCTAACGGAGCTACCCGCATGCAGAACTACAAAAAAATCTTCCTGGCCGCTGCTGTCACCCTGGCCTTCAGCGCCGGTGCCGCCGCCGAGACCTTGAAGATGGGCATCGAAGCGGCCTACCCACCGTTCAACAACAAAGATGCCAGTGGCAATGTCGTCGGCTTCGACAAAGACATCGGCGACGCCCTGTGCGCCAAGATGAAAGTCGAGTGCACCGTGGTCACGTCCGACTGGGACGGCATCATCCCGGCCCTGAACGCCAAGAAGTTCGACTTCCTGATCTCCTCGATGTCGATCACCGACGAGCGCAAGCAAGCGGTGGATTTCACCGCCCCGTACTACTCCAACAAGCTGCAATTCATCGCCAAGAAAGACGTCGACTTCAAAACCGACAAGGCTTCCCTGCAAGGCAAAGTGATTGGCGCACAACGTGCGACTCTGGCCGGCACCTGGCTGGAAGACAACATGGAAGGCGTTGAAGTCAAACTCTACGACACCCAGGAAAACGCCTATCTGGACCTGACTTCGGGTCGTCTGGACGGCATCCTGGCCGACAAGTACGTCAACTACGAGTGGCTGAAAAGCGACGCCGGCCGTCCTTACGAATTCAAGGGCGATCCAGTGGAAGAAAGCGACAAGATCGGTATCGCTGTTCGCAAGAACGACCCGATCCGCGACAAGCTGAACAGCGCACTGAAAGAGATCGTCGCTGACGGCACCTACAAAAAGATCAACGACAAGTACTTTCCGTTCAGCATCTATTGATTCTGACCTGCCTGACCGGCGCCGTTCGCTGACGGCGCCAGTCTTTGGCCTTGCCTGCCGCGATTTGAAAAGAAAGCCATGATTATCGACCTCTACGGATTCGGCCCGGCGCTCGCCGCTGGCGCGCTGATGACTGTGAAACTGGCACTCTCGGCCTTGTGCCTGGGGCTGGTGCTCGGTCTGCTCGGCGCCTTGGCCAAAACTTCCCCGTACAAGCCGCTGCAATGGCTTGGCGGTACTTATTCAACGCTGGTTCGCGGCATCCCGGAATTGCTCTGGGTGCTGTTGATCTACTTTGGCACGGTCAACCTGATGCGTGCCCTGGGCGAGTTCTTCGGCAACCCCGACCTCGAACTCAACGCCTTCGCCGCCGGTGTGATTGCGCTGGGGCTGTGCTTCGGCGCCTACGCGACGGAAGTGTTTCGTGGTGCGATTCTGGCGATCCCCAAAGGTCACCGTGAAGCCGGCGTGGCCCTGGGCCTGTCGAAATTTCGCATCTTCACCCGGTTGATCATGCCGCAAATGTGGCGCATCGCCCTTCCCGGCCTGGGCAACCTGTTCATGATCCTGATGAAAGACACTGCACTGGTCTCCGTCATCGGCCTGGAAGAAATCATGCGTCATGCTCAAATCGGCGTGACCGTGTCCAAGCAACCGTTCACCTTCTATATGGTGGCCGCCTTCATGTATCTGGGCCTGACCATTCTGGCCATGACCGGCATGCATTTTATGGAACGACGCGCCGCTCGCGGCTTCGCGAGGAGCACTCAATGAACTGGGAAGTCATCATCAAGTGGCTGCCGAAACTGGCTCATGGCGCGACGCTGACCCTGGAGTTGGTAGCCATCGCCGTGATCGCCGGGTTGCTGCTGGCAATTCCGCTGGGCATCGCTCGCTCGTCGCGACTCTGGTACGTGCGGGCATTCCCCTACGGCTACATCTTCTTTTTCCGTGGCACACCGTTGTTGGTTCAGCTGTTTCTGGTCTACTACGGCCTGGCGCAGTTCGACGCAGTGCGTAACAGCTCGATGTGGCCGTATCTGCGCGATCCGTTCTGGTGCGCCACGGCGACCATGACCCTGCACACCGCGGCCTACATCGCCGAGATCCTGCGCGGCGCGATCCAGGCGATTCCACCGGGCGAAATCGAAGCGGCACGGGCACTGGGCATGTCCCGGGCCAAAGCGCTGTTCTACATCATGCTGCCCCGTGCCGCGCGCATCGGCCTGCCGGCGTACAGCAACGAAGTGATCCTGATGCTCAAGGCCAGCGCCCTGGCCAGCACCGTGACCCTTATGGAACTGACCGGTATGGCCCGCACCATCATTGCTCGCACCTACCTGCCGGTGGAGATCTTCTTCGCCGCGGGCATGTTCTATCTGCTGATGGCTTACGTGCTGGTTCGCGGCTTCAAGCTGCTGGAGCGCGGGCTGCGCGTCGATGCCTGCCAAGGGCGTTGATTCCTCCTGCGTGCTGACGGGCGAGTCCCTGCTCGCCCGCTTCACTGCGCTGGATGCTTTTCTGATTGAGCATCAGGCGCTGTGGAAGCCTCGACCGTTTACTCATCTGCAATTGCCTTGGGAATCGTCCTGCCCGGAGTTGGGGTTTTGGCTACGCGGGCGGTCGCTGGAGGATGCGGAAAACAGTCATAACCAACCTTGCTTGCTCGATGCGCCGGAACCGTTTGCTTCATTGGCGGCAATGTCTCTTGAACTGAGCGCGCTGGGTGAATTGCCGACGCATGCGCTGGAAGCGGCTGGTCATCGATTGAACGTGGATGTTCCGGGGCGCAAGTGGCAGCAGATCGAAGCCTTCGCCAGTCGGTTGGGGTTCGCTTCAGCACCCAAGCATTGGCTGGATTGGTGTTCAGGCAAAGGCCATTTGGGGCGACGCCTGCTGCAAGCCGGGCAACAACTGACCTGCCTGGAATACGACCCGGCGCTGGTCGCCAGCGGCCAGGCGCTCAGCCAGCGTCATCAATTGCATGCGCTGCATGTCGAGCAGGATGTGCTCGCGCCTGGCGCCGCCTCTTTATTGAACGCCGATCACACGCCTGTCGCGCTGCACGCCTGCGGTGATCTGCATGTGCGACTGATTCAGCTCGCCAGCGCCGCCAATTGCAAACAACTGGCCATCGCACCGTGCTGTTACAACCGGATCAGTCTGAACACCTATCAGCCGCTTTCCTGTGCGGCTGAGCGCTCCGACCTACATCTCTCCCTCGATGATCTGGCGCTGCCGATGAGCGAAACCGTCACCGCCGGTGCTCGCGTCCGACGCCAGCGCGACACCTCAATGGCCCGACGCCTGGCCTTTGACCTGCTGCAACGACAACTGCGCGGCGTCGACGAATACCTGCCGACCCCTTCCCTGCCCAGCGCCTGGCTGGACAAACCTTTCGCCGATTACTGTCGCGATCTGGCTGCACTCAAAGACTTATCCACAGTCGACGCGCCAGATTGGACTACACTCGAAACCGCCGGTTGGCAGCGATTGGCCGAAGTGCGCAACCTGGAGCTGTTGCGAGGCCTTTTCCGACGGCCGCTGGAGCTGTGGCTGGTACTTGATCGGGCACTTTTCCTCATAGAGCAGGGTTACGCCGTTCGCCTCGGCACCTTCTGTGAAACCCTGCTCACACCGCGAAATTTTTTGCTCCTCGCAGAACGCCCTTAAACAGCCACAGCCTGTGGATAACTCTGTTGATGGAATTATCGTGGATCCAATATCTACGCTGTTTTACGCCTGAAACGCTACTGGTCATTTTTTGTTCACACAAATAAAAAACCTGCAAAACAGGCATTTGCGGACAAATGAGAACGAGTCTACAAAATCGAAATGAACAGACAATCGCCCCTGGTCCATTGTGCATAAGCATTTCATCAAAACGACATAACTGCCGAATACCGGATGAAAATCGACTTCGAAAACCACCTCGCCGCCGCCCTGCAACGCGCCGAACACGCCGAAGCGCAGCTGCGAGCCATGCAAAACAGCCGAGCCTGGCGCACCCTTCAGAAACTCAAGAAAGTACTGGTTCGCGCCTGACCAGACGCCTGCGCAAAAATAGTCTGAATTCAGGGGTTTACAGAACCAACCCAATCGCTATAATCGTCGCCCTAACACGCCGGTATAGCTCAGTTGGTAGAGCAACTGACTTGTAATCAGTAGGTCCCGGGTTCGACTCCTGGTGCCGGCACCATACAAAACAAAGCCCTCGCAGAAATGCGAGGGCTTTGTTGTTTCTGGGGTTTTGATTTTTTTTTTGCAGCAGGGGCGGTAATCAATCGAACGCCGTCGACGCCGAAAGGTGCTCCCATTCGTCGATTTCCGCCTGAAGTTGCGCAATCTTTTCGCGCACCAGCCTTACCGCATCCTTGCCTAGCAATAGATGAACCGGCGGCTTTTCGGCGGCGACCAGGGTCAATAATGCCTGCGCCGCCTTGTGCGGATCACCAGCCTGCTTGCCACTCTTCTCTTTACGCGCCTTGCGGACCGGATCGAACACCGGGTCATAGTCACTCAAAGTGCGACCGGAACGGATCATCGAGCGCCCCGCCCATTCGGTACGGAACGACCCAGGTGCCATAGCGGTCACGTGGATACCCAGGCTTTCTACTTCTTCAGCCAGCGCTCCGCTGACACCTTCCAGGGCGAATTTACTGCCGCTGTAGTAGGCGATTCCCGGCAAGGTGATGTAGCCGGCCATGGAGGTGATGTTGATGATGTGCCCACTGCGCCGCTCACGCATACCAGGCAGAACCGCTTTGATCATGGCCACCGCGCCAAACACATTGACATCGAACTGGCGCTGCATTTCAGTCAGCGGCGATTCCTCGAGAATGCCTTCATGACCATAGCCAGCGTTATTCACCAACACGTCGATCCGGCCCACCTCGCGCAGGACATCGGCTACCAGCGGCTCGATTGCCGGGTAATCGGTGACGTCGAGCACGAACGCTTTGGCTCGATGGGCGTCCAGCGCCTCGAACGCGGCACACTCGGATTCGCGCCGCACCGTACCCACCACCGTATGCCCTGCCGCCAATGCGGCTTGCGAAAACGCCAGGCCGAAACCTGAACTGACACCGGTGATCAGAAAAACCTTGTGTACTTGAGTACTCATAGTGCGCGCTCCAATGACAGCGCCGTCGACAATGATCGACGGCGCTGTGGACGGCTCTTAGTGACCCGCACTCTGCCCACCATCGACATGCAAGATCTCGCCGGTGACAAAGTTGGCGCTGTCCAGATAAACAACAGCCTGCGCAATGTCGCTGATCTCACCCATGTGCCCAACCGGGTGCAGATTCCCCAGGGCTTCGTGAGTTTCCTCACCATGCATCGGCGTTTTGATGATCCCTGGGCTGACCGCATTCACCCGAATCCCGCGCTTGGCGTACTCAATGGCCAGGGATTTGGTCGCTGCGTTCAAACCACCCTTGGTCAACGACGCCAGTACCGACGGTACGCCGTCGATGGCGTGGTCCGTCAGGCTGGTGGTGATGTTGACGACGTGGCCGCGGCCTTGTTTTTCCATCTCGGTGATCGCGAGTTGGGTGATGTAAAAGAAGCCATTCAGGTTCACCGACAGCACAGCGGCGTAGTCTTCTTGGGTGTAGGCGGTGAACGGTTTGGCGACGAAGATTCCGGCGTTGTTGATCAGGGTGTCGACGCGGCCGAAACGTTCGATCGCTTCACGGATGACTCGCTGGGCGATTGCCGGGTCGCCGATGTCGCCGGCAACGGTGAGGATGTCCGGGTCGGTGGATGGCTGGATCGAACGCGATGTAGCGACCACCCGATAATCGAGATCACGGAAAGCCTTGACCATGCCTGCGCCGAGACCTTGGGAGGCGCCAGTAATAACGATGACTTTTTTCGAATTGCTCATGATGAACCTCTACTAATAAATGATGGTTAAAAAGTGATCAATCAAGCTTCGGCGGGGGCCTGTGCCATTTGCCTCAGCATCTGTTCGTAGTACTCGACCGATTGCGAACCGGACACCAGGTGACGACCGTTAAGCACCATGGCCGGTACCGAATTGATGCCGCGCTCGCGGTAAAACGCCTCAAGCTCACGCACCTCGTTGGCGAACGCTCCAGACGCCAGCACTTCGCCCGCACGCTCTGCATCCAGTCCCGCCTCAGCCGCCAGACGCACCAGCGTCTGGTGATCGCTCGGGTTCTGGCCGGCGGCGAAGTAAGCACGCAGCAATGCTCGCTTGAGCGCAATCTGCCGCCCTTCCTGCAACGCCCACAACAACAGCCGATGAGCATCAAACGTGTTGTAGAAATGGGTGCGCTTCTCCAGATCGAACTTGAACCCGATGGCCTCACCGCGAGCGATCTGCATCGCTTTGCCGGCGGCGACTTCTTCAGCGCTGCGCCCGTATTTGCGCATCAAGTGCTCGACCGCGTTCTCGCCTTCCACCGGCATGTCCGGGTTCAATTCGAAGGGCTTGAAGGTCAGCTCGACGGAGACTTCCCCGGCCACGTTCTCGATCGCTTGCTCCAGCGCCGTCGCGCCCAAGGCACACCAGGGGCACACCACATCGGAGACGAAATCGATGGTGACGGACGCGGTCATGATTGCCCGTCCGACTCAGCCAATTGCTTTCGGTACTGGGTGGTGGTGATCCCGGCATAGCCCCAGTTATCGGTGTCGACTTCCTCGATCACGATGTGGGTCAGGTCCGGGCGTTTATTGAGGACGCGTTCTAAGGTTTCAGTGATTTCGGCGATCACCTGAGCTTTCTGCTCTGAGGTAACGCCATCGCGGGTAATGCGTACGCTGACAAAAGGCATGATGAGTCTCCAGTGACCTTCCCTTCGGGGTGAAGGGGTAGGTGCCGGTCTTATACACATCT
>NZ_JAHBDQ010000023.1 GCF_019956555.1 Pseudomonas sp. A-RE-19
GCTGCCTCGCCGCCTTCGAACGATCAATCTCACGTCTGACGCCGAATGCTCATCTGACACGGATGACTGTAGGAGCTGTCGAGTGAAACGAGGCTGCGATCTTTTGATCTTGAAAATCAACGTCAAATGATTGCAGCCTCGTTTCACTCGACAGCTCCTACGCGGGGTTGTGTACATCCGCGATAGATTGGTCGGCTAGAAGGTCGCCAGGCCAACAACCCGCTTGAATATGCCGAGATAGAGGGGTCTCCCTTACAAACGGATATTTCCGCCAATCCCGCCAACAACGCTACTCTCAGGAAAATACCGCCGCCAAGCCCTCGGGGACTCCATGGAAAGAACCACCGTCAAACCACTTCTGCTCGCTCTCGCCCTCGCCACAACCGCACCACTGGCCCAAGCCGCCACCACCCTGGTCTACTGCTCCGAAGCCAGCCCCGCCGGCTTCGACCCCAGTCAATACACCAGCGGCACCGACTTCGACGCCTCGGCCGAAACCGTCTTCAACCGCCTCACCCAATTCAAACGCGGCGGCACCGAAATCGAACCCGGTCTGGCAACAAAGTGGGACGTCTCCGCAGATGGCCTCACCTACACCTTCCACCTGCGCGACGGTGTGAAATTCCACACCACCGACTACTTCACCCCGACCCGCGACTTCAACGCCGACGACGTCTTGTTCACCTTCCAGCGCCTGCTCGACCCGGACAATGCATTCCGCAAGGCCTACCCCGCCGAGTCGCCGTATTTCACCGACATGGGCTTGAACACCACGATCAAAAGCATCGACAAACTCGACGACCAGACCGTGCGCTTCAGCCTGAACAACGTCGACGCCGCGTTCGTGCAAAACCTCGCCATGAGCTTCGCCTCGGTGCAATCGGCCGAATACGCCGCGCAATTGTTGAAAGAAGGCAAAGCCGCCGATCTCAACCAGAAACCGATCGGCACCGGCCCATTCGTGTTCAAGCGCTATCAAAAGGACTCGCAGATCCGCTACGCCGCCAACAAGGCCTACTGGAAACCCGAGGACGTGAAACTCGACAACCTGATTTTCTCGATCACACCCGACGCCGCGGTGCGCTTGCAGAAACTCAAGGCCGGCGAGTGCCAGGTCAGCGGCTACCCGCGCCCGGCGGACATCGAAGTCATGGAGAAAGACCCGAACCTGATCGTGCTCAAGCAAGCCGGTTTCAACCTCGGCTTTCTCGCCTACAACGTGACCCACCCGCCGCTGGACCAGCTCAAGGTGCGTCAGGCGCTGGACATGGCCATCGACAAACCGGCGATTATCAAGGCGGTCTACCAGAGTGCCGGGCAACTGGCGCAGAACGCCTTGCCACCGGCCCAATGGTCCTATGACCCGACCATCAAAGATGCGCCGCACGACCCGACCAAAGCCCGCGCGCTACTGAAAGAAGCTGGGGTTGCACCCGGTACCACTATTAATTTGTGGGCCATGACCGTGCAACGCGCCTCCAACCCCAACGCGCGGATGTCGGCACAGATGATCCAGCAGGATTGGGAGAAAGTCGGGATCAAGGCCAACATCGTCAGCTATGAATGGGGCGAGTACATCAAGCGCGCCAAGAATGGTGAACACGACGTGATGATCTACGGCTGGACCGGCGACAACGGTGACCCGGACAACTGGCTCGGCGTGCTCTACAGCTGCGCCGCGGTGAAAGGCAGCAACTACGCCAAGTGGTGCGACCCGGCTTACGACAAGCTGGTGCAGCAAGCCAAGGTGTCCACGGACAAACAGCAGCGGGTCAAACTGTACCAACAGGCACAGCAAATCCTTAAGCAACAGGTGCCGATCACCCCGATTGCGAACTCGACGGTGTTCCAGCCACTGCGCAAAGAAGTGACCGACTTCAAGATCAGCCCGTTCGGCCTCACACCCTTCTATGGAGTGGGTATAAATAAGTAACACCAGGCGCCAACCGGGTGCGCCAGATGCCCTGGCCGCCCCGTGTTGGTGCACCATTCGCACCGTAAAAAACCTGCGCAAACGGTCAAATACATCAGTATTTATACATATGCGACATTAAGGTACGTTCGTGCCACTGTTTAAGGCTTGGAGCCATTCAGGATCTTGCATTGGGTATGGCCCCTGCATAAGTATCCGCAGGTCGACTCACGAGGTCGTCCTCTAATTCCAAAAATGACAACAAATCATGAGGCCACCATGCTTAAACACGCGGTCATTCCGTTTTTAGTCGGCGCAAGCTTATTAGCCAGCGCACCTTTCGCCGTCGCTGCGACTAACCTGGTGTTTTGCTCCGAAGGGAGCCCGGCCGGTTTTGATCCTGGTCAGTACACCACCGGAACCGACTTCGACGCCTCAGCAGAAACCATGTTCAACCGCCTGACTCAGTTCGAGCGCGGCGGCACCGCCGTTATTCCTGGCCTGGCGACCAAGTGGGACATTTCCGATGACGGCCTGACGTACACCTTCCACCTGCGTGAAGGCGTCAAGTTCCACACCACCCCGTACTTCAAGCCGACTCGTGAGTTCAACGCCGACGACGTGCTGTTCACCTTTAATCGCATGATTAACAAGGATGATCCGTTCCGCAAAGCGTACCCGACTGAATTCCCGTACTTCACCGACATGGGGATGGACACCAACATCACCAAGATCGATAAAGTCGACGACAAAACCGTCAAGTTCACCCTCAAAGAAGTTGATGCCGCGTTCATCCAGAACATGGCCATGAGCTTCGCCTCGATCCAGTCCGCCGAATACGCTGCCCAGTTGCTCAAGGAAGGCAAAGCCGCCGACATCAACCAGAAGCCGGTCGGCACCGGGCCGTTCGTGTTCAAGAGCTACCAGAAAGACTCCAACATCCGCTACACCGGGAACAAGGACTACTGGAAGCCTGACGACGTCAAGATCGACAACCTGATCTTCGCCATCACCACCGACCCGTCGGTGCGTATCCAGAAGCTGAAGAAGAACGAGTGCCAGATCACTCTGTTCCCACGCCCGGCCGACCTGAAGGCGCTCAAGGAAGACAAAACCCTGAAGGTGCCTGACCAGGCTGGTTTCAACCTGGGTTACATCGCCTACAACGTGATGGACAAGATCAAGGGTGACGACAAGCCGAACCCGATGGCCCAACTGAAAGTGCGTCAGGCACTGGACATGGCCGTCAACAAGCAACAGATCATCGATTCGGTTTACCAGGGCGCAGGCCAACTGGCCGTCAACGCCATGCCACCGACCCAGTGGTCTTACGACACCACGATCAAGGATGCGCCATACAACCCTGAGAAAGCCAAAGCGCTGCTCAAGGAAGCCGGCATCAAGGAAGGCACCGAGATCAACCTGTGGGCGATGCCGGTGCAGCGTCCGTATAACCCGAACGCCAAACTGATGGCCGAAATGCTGCAATCCGACTGGGCCAAGATCGGTATCAAAGCCAAGATCGTGACCTATGAGTGGGGCGAGTACATCAAGCGCTCCAAAGGCGGCGAAAACGGCGCGATGCTGATTGGCTGGAGCGGCGACAACGGTGACCCGGACAACTGGCTGAACGTACTGTTCGGCTGCGACTCGCTGCAGGGCAACAACTTCTCCAAGTGGTGCGACAAGAAGTTCGATGGCATCGTCAAGGAAGCCAAGCGCACTACCGACCAGGCCAAGCGCACCGAACTGTACAAACAGGCGCAACACGTCCTCAAAGACGCCGTTCCAATGACACCTATCGCTCACTCGACGGTGTTCCAACCCATGCGCGACAACGTGCAGGACTTCAAGATCAGCCCGTTTGGCTTGAACTCCTTCTACGGCGTCAGCGTCAGCAAATAAGCTCTGGCAACGGCGACGTCTTTGACGTCGCCGTTTTTTCTGCCGAGACGATGGGAATTAGCCTACATCCAAATCCGCTGTCTCTCACAGCCAGGGGTTAGGACGCGTTGCCTTTTCCTACGAGTCTTTAGGACTCAGCGCATTTACTGCCAGACCCACGGCCCCTACCGTCGGGTTCTGACCAGCTTCTGCGTGAGCTCTCGGTTTGCCAGAGGCACGGGTTTGGGCTCAATGCAGCCATCACGTCCCCCTGAAGGGATCGCGGCGCATTGCACAACACTAAAAAAAGAGGGAGCGTTATGCGCCATACCTTGGTTTTATCCGCATTGCTGGGCACCGGTCTGTTGGCCGCCACTTCCATCAGCCAGGCCGCCAACAACAGCCTGGTGTTCTGCTCAGAAGGCAGCCCCGCCGGTTTCGACACGGCGCAGTACACCACTGCGACCGATAACGACGCCGCCGAACCGCTGTACAACCGACTGGCAGAGTTTGAAAAAGGCGCCACCAACGTCGTACCAGGCCTGGCAACCCGCTGGGATATTTCCGAGGACGGCCTCACCTACACGTTTCACCTGCGCGAAGGGGTGAAGTTTCACACGACCAAATACTTCACGCCGACCCGCGATTTCAACGCCGATGACGTGCTGTTCACCTTCAATCGCATGCTTGATCCGCAGCAACCCTTCCGTAAGGCTTATCCCACCGAATTTCCGTATTTCAACGGGATGAGCCTGAACAAGAACATCGCCAAGGTCGAGAAGACCGGGCCGCTGACCGTGGTGATGACGCTCAACAGTGTCGACGCCGCGTTCATCCAGAACATCGCCATGAGCTTCGCCGCCATTCTGTCCGCCGAGTACGCCGACAAACTGCTGGCCGAAGGCAAACCGAGCGACATCAACCAGAAGCCGGTCGGCACTGGGCCGTTCGTGTTCAAGAGCTACCAGAAAGATTCCAACATCCGTTACAGCGGCAATAAACAGTACTGGGACCCGAGCCGGGTCAAGCTCGACAACCTGATTTTCGCCATCAACACCGACGCCTCGGTGCGCGTGCAAAAGCTCAAAGCCAACGAATGCCAGATCACCCTGCACCCGCGCCCCGCCGACGTGACCGCGCTGAAAAACGACCCGACACTCAAGCTCATCGAGAAGCCCGGTTTCAACCTCGGTTACATCGCCTATAACGTGCGGCACAAACCGTTCGACCAACTCGAAGTGCGTCAGGCGCTGGACATGGCGGTGAACAAGCAGAGCATTCTCAACGCTGTGTACCAAGGCGCAGGTCAACTGGCGGTCAACGCCATGCCGCCGACCCAATGGTCCTACGACGACACCATTAAAGACGCCGCCTACAACCCGGAAAAAGCCAAGGAACTGCTCAAGGCTGCCGGCGTGAAGGAAGGCACCGAAATCACCCTCTGGGCCATGCCGGTCCAGCGTCCGTATAACCCCAACGCCAAGTTGATGGCCGAAATGCTCCAGGCCGACTGGGCGAAGATCGGCCTCAAGGTCAAGATCGTCAGCTACGAATGGGGCGAGTACATCAAGCGCACCAAGAACGGCGAGCACGACATCAGCCTGATCGGCTGGACCGGTGACAACGGCGATCCGGACAACTGGCTCGGCACGCTGTACAGCTGCGATGCCATTGGCGGCAACAACTATTCCATGTGGTGTGATCCGGCCTACGACAAGTTGATCAAACAGGCCAAGGTCGTGACCGATCGCGGCCAGCGCACCGAGCTCTACAAACAGGCGCAGCAGTACCTCAAGCAGCAGGTACCCATCACGCCGGTCGCCCATTCGACGGTCAACCAGCCGTTGAGCGCCAAAGTCGAAGGGTTCAAGGTCAGCCCCTTCGGTCGCAACGTGTTCTCGGGTGTCAGCCTGAACCAATAACCCATTAGCCAGAAACGCAGGGGGCGAATTTCGCCCTCACGCAAGCGTATTGCCGTAATTCGTCAATTCGGCCTACAGCAAACGTTTGCGATGCCTTTAACGAGTTCTAAACCAATAGCCGGATCACCAAAAAAACCGGCATTAAAAAAGAAAGAAAGGAGCTTCACCCATGAAACTGAGCAGCACCGCGTTACTGGCCTTGGCCATCAGCAGCGTAACCGCCACGGCGTACGCAGAAACCCAGAGCCAGGCTTTTACCCCGGTTACCGTGAATGAGAAAAGTGCTCAGAGTGAAGCCACTGGCTTCGTCGAAGGGCAGTCGATCACTGGCAGCACGCGTAACTGGTACGCCAACGAGCAGCTGCAGCGCGGCGCCAAGTTCAGCTACAAGAAAGACGGTGTATCGACCCCGACTGATCGTCGTATCAACTGGGTTCAGGGCACCATCCTCAAGTACAACTCCGGCTTCACTCAAGGCACCGTAGGTTTCAGCACCGAAGTGGCAGCCTACAACGCCATCGCTCTGGATCGTGATCGCAAGGATCTGGCGTCCAACAACGGCGGTGCACCGGGTACCCGTCCTGGCGCGGGCAACAACCGTACCCTGACCGAAGAAGGCGGCGATGCCGTCGGCCAGTGGAGCAAACTGGGCCTGGCCAACGTCAAGGCCCGTGTCTCCAACACGACCCTGACCGCTGGCCGCATGAACTTCAGCAGCCCGATGGTCGATGTCATCGGTAACCGTGCGCTGCCTTCGAGCTTCGAAGGTGTGGCCATCCACAGCGAAGAGCTGAACAACCTGGCTTTCGACCTGGCCACCTTCGATCGCAACTCTCCGCGTACCGAAGAAAGCCAGCGTAAATTCCGTACCGAATACGCCAACGGCATCGTTGAAACCGATCACGTCTACACCGGCGGTATCACCTACACCCCATTCGCCAGCCTGACCACCAGCCTCTGGGCGACCCAGGCCGAAGACATCTGGAACCAGTACTACTTCGGCGCCACTCATGTGCTGGGCGACAGCCAGGTCCTGAGCCTGACCACCGGCCTGAACTACTACAAAACCCAGGAAGAAGGTAAAGCCCTCATAGGCAAAATCGACAACGACACCTACTCCCTGTCGTTCGGCCTGACTCACCAGGCCCACAGCCTGACCTTCTCCTACCAGGAAGTGAACGGTAACGAGTACTTCGACTACCTGCACGAAACCAACGGCATCTACCTGGCCAACTCCCTGCTGTCGGACTTCAACGGCCCGAACGAGAAGTCCTTCCAGATTGCCTACGGTCTGAACATGGCTGAATACGGCGTACCAGGCCTGAAGTTCAACATCTACCAGGCTCGCGGCTGGGGCATCGACGGTACTCACTACACCGGCAATGAAGGCGTAGCCGGCAAGGGTTACGACGGTATCCAGGCCCAGGATGGCGAAACCCATTACGAATACGGTATCGGTGCGACCTACGCCCTGCAGAGCGGCCCGCTGAAGGCCACCACTGTTCGCGCAACCTACACCGCTCACCGCGCCAGCGAAAACCAGGCGGATGGCAGCATCAACGAGTTCCGTCTCGTGACCACCATCCCGTTCAACATTTTGTAAAACGCACGCCTGCGGCTGACTCATGACGAGTCGGCCGCCTGGCTTTTCTGTTCAACCGATTGCAGAGGGCTCTAGATGAAAATGCTTCCCCTACGAGCGGCCATCGCTGCCGCGTTGCTGAGTGTCGCCGTTGGCGTCTCGGCCAAACCCTTGGTGGTCTGTACCGAAGCCAGCCCGGAAGGCTTCGATATGGTCCAGTACACGACTGCAGTCACAGCCGATGCGGTGGCCGAAACCATCTTCAATCGTCTGGCGGACTTCAAGCCCGGCACCACTGAAGTGATCCCCGCACTGGCCGAGTCGTGGGACATCAGCGAGGACGGTCTGACCTACACGTTCCACCTGCGCAAAGGCGTCAAGTTTCACACCACCGACTACTTCAAGCCGACCCGCGACATGAATGCCGACGACGTGGTCTGGAGCTTCCAGCGTCAGCTGGACCCGAACCACCCGTGGCACAAACTGTCGAGCGTGGGCTTCCCGTACTTTGAAAGCATGGGCTTCAAAGAACTGCTCAAAAGCGTCGAGAAGGTCGACGACAACACGGTCAAATTCACCCTGACCCGCCGCGAAGCGCCGTTTTTGGCCGACATCGCCATGGCCTTCTCCTCGATCTTCCCCGCCGAGTACGCCGACCAGTTGCTCAAGGCGAACAAGACCGGCGACCTGAACAGCAAGCCAATCGGCACCGGCCCGTTCGTTTTCCAGCGTTACGCCAAGGACGCTCAGGTCCGCTTCAAGGCCAACCCGGACTACTTCCGTGGCAAACCACCGGCTGATTCGCTGATTCTGGCGATCGCCACCGACAACAACGTGCGCCTGCAAAAGCTCAAGGCCAACGAGTGCCAGATCGCGCTGTATCCGAAACCGGATGACATCCCGACCATCAAGAAAGACGAGAAACTGAAGGTCGACGAACTGAACGCGATGACCGTTTCGTACATCGCCATGAACACCACTCACAAGTACATGAGTGATGTGCGGGTGCGCAAAGCGATCGACATCGCGTTCGACAAAGAAGCTTATGTCAACGCGCTGTTCGGCAAAGGCAATGCGACCGTGGCGGTCAACCCCTACCCGGACACCCTTCTGGGCTACAACCATAAACTGACCAATCCGCCTCGCGACCTCGACAAGGCTCGCGCCCTGCTCAAGGAAGCCGGTGTACCGGAAGGCACCGCGTTCACCCTGTTCACCCGTAACGGCGGCGGCCCGACCAACCCTAATCCGATGCTCGGCGCACAAATGATGCAGGCAGATCTGGCCAAGGTCGGGATCAAGGTCGATATTCGTGTCATGGAATGGGGCGAAATGCTCAAGCGCGCGAAAAACGGCGAGCACGATATGGTGTCCGCCGGTTGGGCGGGTGATAACGGCGACCCGGATAACTTCCTGACGCCTATGCTCAGTTGTGAGGCCGCCAAGAACGGCGAAAACTACGCTCGCTGGTGCAATGAAAAGTTCCAGGCACTGATCGACGAAGCAAGGGCAAAAGTGAACCCGGACGAACGCACGGCGCTCTACGAACAGGCCCAGGTCATTTTCAATCAGGACCAGCCGTGGATCAGCATGGCGCACACCCGAATGTTCACTGCAATGCGCAACAACGTAGAGGGCTATCACATTAGCCCCCTCACCACGAATAACTTCGCCACCACCCAGGTGAAGTAGATAAGAAACGCCCGGCATCGCTGACCCCAGCGCTGCCGGGCACGCCTAACCGGCTGATGAGGTACCACACAAGATGTTTAGTTTTATTGCCCGCCGATTGGGGTTATTGATCCCCACGTTCTTCGGCATCACCTTGCTGACTTTCGCGTTGATTCGCATGATTCCAGGCGACCCCGTGGAAGTAATGATGGGCGAACGTAGAGTCGACCCCGAAATGCATGCTCAGGCAATGGAACGCCTAGGTCTGAACAAACCCCTGTATGCCCAATACCTGGATTACATCGGCAAGTTGGCCCACGGCGACCTTGGCGAATCCCTGCGTACCCGGGAAAGCGTCTGGACCGAGTTCACCTCTCTATTCCCCGCGACCCTGGAACTGTCCTCGGCCGCCCTGTTGTTCGCCGGAGTCCTGGGCCTTCTGGCCGGGGTGATCGCGGCACTCAAGCGAGGATCCCTGTTCGACCATGGGGTGATGGGCGTCTCCCTGGCGGGATACTCGATGCCCATCTTCTGGTGGGGCCTGATCCTGATCATGTTCTTCTCGGTGAGCCTGGGCTGGACCCCGGTGTCCGGGCGGATCGACCTGCTTTACGACATCGAGCCGCGCACTGGCTTCATGCTGATCGATACGCTGCTGGCCGATGATGTCGGGGCGTTCTTCGATGCCCTGCATCACCTGATCCTGCCGGCCATCGTACTCGGCACCATTCCGCTGGCGGTGATCGCGCGGATGACCCGTTCGTCGATGCTCGAAGTGCTACGCGAAGACTACATCCGTACCGCCCGCGCCAAAGGCCTGTCGCCGTCGCGCGTGGTGTTCGTTCACGGTCTGCGTAACGCGCTGATTCCGGTACTGACCGTGGTCGGGCTGCAAGTCGGCACGCTGCTGGCCGGTGCGGTCCTGACCGAAACCATCTTCTCCTGGCCGGGCATCGGCAAATGGCTGATCGAAGCCATTGGCGCACGGGACTATCCCGTGGTGCAGAACGGCATCCTGTTAATCGCCTGCCTGGTGATTCTGGTCAACTTCGTGGTGGACATCCTCTACGGCTTTGCCAACCCACGCATCCGTCATCAGCGCTGAGATCAAGACCATGACCACTCTCACTACATCGGTAGCAGTCGATCAAAGCCTGCTGTATCCGTCTCCGTACAAAGAATTCTGGCAAGCGTTTTCCAAGAACAAAGGTGCCGTTGCCGGCCTGATGTTCATGCTGCTGGTGATTTTCTGCGCGCTATTCGCCCCTTGGGTCGCGCCGCATAACCCGAGCGAGCAATTTCGCGACTTCCTGCTGACCCCGCCGTCCTGGCTGGAAAATGGACATATCCAGTTCCTGCTGGGCACCGATGAACTGGGTCGCGACCTGCTGTCGCGGCTGATCCACGGTTCGCGCCTGTCCCTGCTGATCGGCTTGTCGTCGGTGGTGATGTCGCTGATTCCGGGCATCCTGTTGGGCCTGTTCGCCGGCTTTTTCCCGCGCGTGCTCGGCCCGACCATCATGCGTCTGATGGACATCATGCTGGCCCTGCCGTCGTTGCTGCTGGCTGTGGCGATTGTCGCCATCCTCGGCCCTGGCCTGATCAACACCATTATCGCCATCGCCGTAGTTTCGTTGCCGTCCTATGTTCGTCTGACCCGCGCCGCGGTGATGGGCGAACTGAACCGCGACTACGTGACCGCCGCGCGCCTGGCCGGTGCCGGTCTGCCGCGCCTGATGTTCATCACCGTGCTGCCCAACTGCATGGCGCCACTGATCGTTCAGGCGACCTTGAGTTTCTCCTCGGCGATTCTCGATGCCGCGGCACTGGGCTTCCTCGGCCTTGGCGTACAACCGCCAACCCCTGAGTGGGGCACCATGCTGGCTTCGGCTCGCGACTACATCGAACGCGCCTGGTGGGTGGTGAGCTTGCCTGGTTTGACCATTTTGCTCAGCGTGCTGGCAATCAACTTGATGGGCGACGGCCTGCGCGATGCGCTGGACCCGAAACTCAAGAACGCCGCCTGAGGAGATTCAAATGTCACTGTTAGAAATCAAGAATCTCAACGTTCGCTTCGGCGACAAGAATGCCGTTCCGGTGGTCGACGGTCTCGACATTTCCGTGGACAAGGGCGAAGTGCTGGCCATCGTTGGCGAATCGGGTTCCGGCAAGTCCGTGACCATGATGGCGCTGATGGGCCTGATCGAGCATCCGGGGATCGTCACCGCCGACGCCCTGAATTTCGATGGCAAGAACATGCTCAAGCTGAGCAACCGTCAGCGTCGGCAAATCGTCGGCAAAGACCTGGCCATGGTGTTTCAGGACCCGATGACCGCGCTGAACCCGAGCTACACCGTCGGTTTCCAGATCGAAGAAGTGCTGCGCCTGCACCTGAAAATGTCCGGCAAGCAAGCCCGCAAGCGCGCCATCGAACTGCTCGAAAAAGTGGAAATCCCGGGCGCCGCCAGCCGTATGGACGCCTACCCGCACCAACTCTCCGGCGGTATGAGCCAGCGTGTGGCGATTGCCATGGCGATTGCCGGCGAACCGAAACTGTTGATCGCCGACGAACCCACCACCGCACTGGACGTCACGATTCAGGCGCAAATCATGGACCTGCTGCTGGCCCTGCAGAAAGAGCAGAACATGGGCCTGGTGCTGATCACTCACGACCTCGCGGTCGTGGCCGAAACCGCTCAGCGCGTGTGCGTGATGTACGCCGGCCAGGCCGTTGAAGTCGGTCAGGTGCCACAACTGTTCGACATGCCGGCGCACCCGTACAGCGAAGCGCTGCTCAAGGCCATTCCTGAACACAGCCTGGGTGCCGCGCGCCTGTCAACGCTGCCGGGCATCGTTCCCGGTCGTTACGACCGCCCGCAAGGCTGCCTGCTGTCGCCGCGCTGCCCGTACGTGCAGGACAACTGCCGCGTGCAGCGTCCGGCCCTTGACCCGAAAAGCAACAGCCTCGCCCGCTGCTTCTACCCGCTGAATCAGGAGGTGGCGTAATGGCCGTCGTACTAACCGCCCGAAACCTGACCCGTCACTACGAAGTGTCTCGCGGCCTGTTCAAGGGCCATGCAACCGTACGCGCCCTCAACGGTGTGTCGTTCGAACTGGAAGCCGGAAAGACCCTCGCCGTAGTGGGCGAATCGGGTTGCGGAAAATCTACCCTGGCCCGTGCCTTGACCCTGATCGAGGAGCCCTCCTCCGGTTCCTTGAAAATCGCCGGGCAGGAAGTCACCGGCGCCGACAAGGCTCAGCGCAAGCAACTGCGCAAAGACGTGCAGATGGTGTTCCAAAGCCCGTACGCGTCGCTGAACCCACGGCAGAAAATCGGTGATCAGCTTGCAGAGCCACTGTTGATCAACACCAACCTCAGCGCCTCGGAACGTCGCGAAAAAGTCCAGGCGATGATGAAACAGGTGGGCTTGCGTCCCGAGCACTACCAGCGCTATCCGCACATGTTCTCCGGCGGTCAGCGCCAGCGGATTGCCCTGGCCCGCGCGATGATGCTGCAACCAAAAGTGCTGGTGGCGGACGAACCGACCTCGGCGCTGGACGTGTCGATCCAGGCGCAGGTACTCAACCTGTTCATGGATTTACAGCAAGAGTTCAACACCGCCTACGTATTCATCTCCCACAACCTGGCCGTGGTGCGTCACGTTGCCGATCACGTGATGGTGATGTACCTCGGTCGTCCGGTGGAAATGGGCCCGAAAGAGGACATCTACACCCGTCCTCTGCACCCATACACCCAGGCGCTGTTGTCGGCCACGCCGACCATCCACCCGGATCCGGACAAACCGAAAATCAAGATCGTCGGTGAGTTGCCGAACCCGCTGAACCCGCCGTCCGGCTGCGCCTTCCACAAGCGCTGCCCGTACGCGACCGAGCGCTGCAGCGTCGAAGAGCCGGCCCTGCGCCTGCTCGACACCCGCCAGGTGGCTTGCCACTACGCCGAGCAATTCCTCGACGGCGCGGCATAAAAAAACGCGCCTGCGTTGCCGGGGCGCGTTTTTACCGAGTTGACCAAACCCCTTCCGCCAGATTGCGCATCAGTCCGGCAGGAGGGGTTTTCTTTTGTCCGCCATTTACGATTGTGTGTCGTCCTCACTATCCTCGCTGTCTGGGTCGTCAGTGGTCGAGTCATCGCCTTCCGATTCGGACGCCGCGATCATCATCTCGCTGTGCACGCCTTGCCCGCTCGAGGCCTGCTCACCGTGGTTCTGGCACTCTGCCCACGCCGCCGCTGACGTGCCGAGGGACAGCATCACCAAAACCTTAAGCAACAACACAATGCGTTGAAAAATGCTCATAGCTGATTCCATCCTCTTGTTGGTGAAGCATGGAGATGCCTGACCGGCGCTGAGTCCAATCTAGTCCCGATCAGCGTGGTTCTCCATATAGGACGCTAACGATGAACGGGAAATGCCTTGGGTGGGGAGATTGGTTTTGAATAATGCCTATAACCAGATCAGCTAAGTGAAGCGGGCTCGCCGCGCGCTGAGGGAAGAGCCCTTTGCTGCCCCGACAAACGAGTCGCTTGATAAATCAGTGGTATGGACAGCAGCGACAGCGCTGCGCTGGCAAGCCAGACGCTATGCCCGCCGAAATGGCCGTAGAGCTGACCCCCAAGCACCGGCGAGAACAGCGCGCTCGTACTCCAGCACATGAAAAACAGGCCGAAGTACTGACCGCTTTTTCCGGCTTGCGCATGCTGCATGACGAGCACATTCAGAGGCGGCATGAACAGGGCTTCCCCCAGTGTCCAGACCACCGTCGACAGGCAGGCGTAAAACAGACCGGAACCCAGTGGCAACATACCGAGCCCGACCGCCAGCAGCAGGCTGCCCGCCACCCATTGCCGGCGTGAACCCCACCGTTCGCCCCAATGGGACAGCGGAATCTGCAACCCCACCACCAGCATCGCGTTGAGCCCGAACTGCCAGCCGATGGCTTCAGTGCTCAACCGGTAGTAATCATGCAGATAGTTGCCCAGCATGCTGTAGACCGTGTCGAACGCCATTCCGAGCAGGACCGCTGCCGCCAGTAGCCAAAGGAATGGCCGATCACGATAGGGCACGCCTGTGCCCGTGCCCGTATCGGGCGTCTCATCCGGCTTCAGCACCGGTCGATGCCACGTCGTGCGGACAAACCAGAGCAATGCCAACAGCGTCATGGCCGCACTGACAAAAAACACCCAGCGAAAATCAGTCTGCGCCAGACCCCCACCCACCACTCCGGCGACCGCCATACCCAGGTTTCTGGCAACGCGACTCAATGACTGCGCACGAGGGCGTTGCGCAACCAGGCAATATTCCATGATCAACCGCTGATGCAGCGTACGAATCGCACCATCGAGTGCACCGCTGAACAGCAGCAAGCCAGCCAGCAAAGGCACCTCGGTGACCACCCCCAACAAGACCAGTACCCATGCCGAGACAAAAAACAACGCAGCGGTGAGCCGTGCCGTGGGGAAATGATCACTCAGCAGTCCGCCCACCATTGACCCTATCAGCAAGCCGGCCCCGTAACCGGATAACAACCAGCCAACGGTTTCAATCGCGAGCCCCAGTTCCTGACGCAGGTACAACGCCATGAACAGTTTGACCATGGCGCTCAATCGATTGATGAAGAGCAACGCGGCAAGCATCCAGGCCATTGGACAGAAGTAGCCATCCAGCCGAAACAGATGAATGAGCCGACCAGTCATGCCATGGGTTCCTTGTGCTCCTGCAGGTGGAAAGTCGCTGCTTGCGAAATGTCCCCTGAACCCTAGACCTCAACGAATTCGTTGTCGCGAGTAAAAACGCCGATATCGGAAAATTAGAGTCAAGCTACGGACACATGAGAAAAGGCCTACAGAAAAACCTTACCCGGTAATCGGCTCGGGCCCGTTCAATGAACAAAAAAAAGCCCACTGTGTACACAGTGGGCTGTTGGGTGTCACGACTCAGCGTTTAATGATGCTCACGCGTCGCACGGAATTTCACGTCCGGCCAGCGCTCTTCCATCAGTGCCAGATTGACCCGGGTCGGGGCCAGGTAGGTCAGGTGACCGCCGCCGTCGAGGGCGAGGTTTTCCACCGCCTTGTTGGTGAATTCCTCAAGCTTCTTCTTGTCGCTGCATTCGATCCAGCGTGCGGAATAGACGGTGATCGGCTCGTAGGAGCACTCGACCTTGTATTCCTCTTTCAAGCGGCTGGCGACCACATCGAACTGCAGCACACCGACAGCGCCGAGGATGATGTCGTTGCTGCGCTCGGGGAAGAACACTTGAGTCGCGCCTTCTTCCGCCAGTTGCTGCAAGCCCTGACGCAGTTGCTTGGATTTCAGCGGGTCCTTCAGGCGCACGCGGCGAAACAGTTCCGGCGCGAAGTGCGGGATGCCGGTGAAGCCCAGGACTTCGCCTTCGGTGAAGGTGTCGCCGATCTGGATGGTGCCGTGGTTGTGCAGGCCGATAATGTCGCCGGCAAACGCTTCTTCCAGTTGCTCACGCTCGGAGGAGAAGAACGTCAGCGCGTCGCCGATCCGCACGTCCTTGCCAGTGCGCACGTGGCGCATTTTCATGCCCTTTTCGTACTTGCCGGAGCAGATTCGCATGAAGGCGATACGGTCGCGGTGTTTCGGGTCCATGTTCGCCTGGATCTTGAACACAAAGCCGGTGAATTTCTCTTCAACCGGTTCCACGGTGCGCTCGTTGGCGACACGGGCCAGCGGTTTCGGTGCCCAGTTGACCACGGCGTCGAGCACGTGATCGACACCGAAGTTGCCCAGTGCGGTACCGAAGAATACCGGCGTCAGTTGGCCGTCGAGGAATTCCTGTTGATTGAATTCGTGGCAGGCGCCCTGCACCAGTTCCAGCTGATCAACGAAGCGATCGTACTCATCGCCCAGATGCGCGCGGGCTTCGTCGGAGTCGAGCTTCTCGATGATTTTCACATCGGTGCGCTCGTGGCCGTGACCGGCGGTGTAGACAATGATGTAGTCGTCGGCGAGGTGATAAACGCCCTTGAAGTCGCGGTAGCAACCGATCGGCCAGGTGATCGGCGCAGCCTTGATCTTCAGGACCGCTTCGATTTCGTCGAGCAGTTCGATCGGGTCGCGGATGTCACGGTCGAGTTTGTTGATGAAGCTGACGATCGGCGTGTCACGCAGGCGGCAGACGTCCATCAGCGCGATGGTCCGTGGCTCGACACCCTTACCGCCGTCGAGGACCATCAAGGCCGAGTCCACCGCCGTCAGGGTGCGGTAGGTATCTTCGGAGAAGTCTTCGTGGCCCGGGGTGTCGAGCAGGTTGATCATGTGATCGCGATACGGGAACTGCATGACCGACGTGGTAATGGAAATACCCCGTTGCTTTTCCATTTCCATCCAGTCGGAGGTGGCATGGCGGTCGGATTTACGGGACTTCACCGTGCCAGCAATCGCAATCGCCTTGCCCATCAGCAAGAGTTTCTCGGTGATGGTGGTCTTACCGGCATCGGGGTGGGAAATAATGGCGAAAGTGCGGCGTTTCGCGACTTCGGCGGCCTGTTTGGTCATGGGAAATCGCCTGGCAGGTGATTCAAAAAGGGCCGCGATTATAGCCCAACTTCATCGAATAACCGAACCGTTGAGCACATTAGGGGTGGCCAAATGCTGCTTCAGATGGGAACCTTTCGGAGCGTGGAGGCGTCCACTCCCCTGTTACGGCTATTCGTCAGGGTCGAAAAATCAGCAAGTTAGCCTGACGAGGCTGCGCTTATGGCTCGATTTCATGCCGTTTTACCGGCATTGATAGAGCTGCTTCTCGCGAACGTTTTGTCCCGGCAGCCAGGAATGGCATGCCACACGGGACTGCGTCCGCCGACTGAACAAAGGAGTCCGCCTGTGGCTATTCGCTATGGCAAAGGGCTGATAGGAGGTGCGGTTGTCGTCGCCCTTCTGGCCCTGCTGGTCCACTGGATTGGCATCAACACGATCGAACAGTACCGCGACGATTTGTTGTTTTACCTGCAAGCTCATCTGATTCTCGTCCTCGTTTCCATGCTGGCCGCCCTCATTGTGGGCATCCCCGCCGGCATCTTCCTCAGCCGCCCGACCATGGTTGGCCGCGCCGAACGTTTCATGCAGATCTTCAACATCGGCAACACCGTGCCGCCTCTCGCCGTACTGGCGATCGCCCTGGGTATCCTCGGCATCGGCAGCGGCCCCGCGATCTTCGCCCTGTTCCTCGCCTCGCTGTTGCCGATTGTGCGCAACACCTATGAAGGCTTGAAAAACGTCCAGGGTTCGCTCAAGGAAGCGGCCGTCGGCATCGGCATGACACCGACTCAGGTGCTGTGGCGGGTAGAACTGCCAAACGCCGTGCCGATCATCATCGGTGGCGTGCGCGTGGCGCTGGCGATCAACGTCGGTACGGCACCGCTGGCGTTCCTGATTGGCGCCAACAGTCTGGGCAGCCTGATTTTCCCTGGCATCGCCCTGAACAATCAGCCGCAACTGCTGCTCGGCGCGGCGTGCACCGCCCTGCTGGCCTTGCTGCTCGACGGTCTGGTGACACTCGCCAGCCGCCTCTGGCTCGAACGCGGCCTGCGCCCGTCTTAAGCCTCGGCAAAGGAATCAACATGAAGAAATCAAGCTTTTTACTAGGCTGCGTTCTGCTGTTCGCAGGATTTGCCCAAGCCGCTGAAAAACCCGTGATCCGTATTGGCGCCCGGGTGTTCACCGAACAAACCCTGCTGGCGGAAATCACCTCCCAATACCTGCGCACCAAGGGTTACGACACCCAAGTGACCGGCGGCCTGGGCAGCAACCTGGCCCGCAGCGCCCACGAAAGTGGTCAGCTGGATTTGATGTGGGAATACACCGGCGTGTCGCTGGTGGCCTACAACCACGTCACCGACAAGCTCGACAGCGCGCAGTCCTACGCCCGGGTGAAAGAACTCGATGCGAAAAAAGGCCTGGTCTGGCTCACGCCGTCGAAGTTCAGCAATACCTACGCCCTGGCCCTGCCGGAAAACACCGCGAAGGCTTATCCGCAGATCAACACCATGAGCGAGCTGAACACGGTGCTGCAGGCTGAGGCGAAGACCCATCACCTCGTCGCCCTGGACACCGAGTTCGCCAACCGTTCCGACGGTCTCGATGGCATGGTCGACCTCTACGGCATGAACCTGACCCGCAACAACATCCGCCAGATGGATGCCGGGCTGGTCTACACCGCCCTGCGCAACGGCCAGGTGTTCGCCGGTCTGGTCTACACCACAGACGGTCGTTTGAACGCCTTCAAGCTCAAGTTGCTCGAAGACGACAAGCATTACTTCCCGGACTACACCGCCGCGCCGGTGGTGCGTCAGGTTTACCTCGACGCCCACCCGAAACTCGCCGAAGAACTCAAGCCACTGGCCGAGCTGTTCGACGACGCCACCATGCGCCAGCTGAACGCGCGGGTCGATGTCGATCACGAGAGTCCTTCATCCGTTGCCGCCGATTTCCTGCGCCAACATCCACTGCTGTCTGTTCAATAAGGCAGAGGAGAAAAAGACATGGAATTTCTCAACGCCTTTTCCCATCTCGATTGGCCGCAGGTTTTGCACCTGACCTGGCAGCACATCACCCTGGTCGGCATCGCGGTGACGTTAGCGATTGTGGTCGGTGTGCCGCTGGGCATCCTGATGACGCGCTTCCCGACGCTGGCCGGCCCCTTGCAAGCCAGCGCCACGGTGCTGCTGACCGTGCCGTCGATTGCGCTGTTCGGCCTGTTGCTGCCGTTCTACTCGAAATTCGGCCAGGGCCTGGGCCCGATGCCGGCGATCACCGCCGTGTTTCTGTACTCGTTGCTGCCGATCATGCGTAACACCTACCTGGCGCTGACCAGCGTCGAACCGGGCATTCGCGAAGCAGCGCGGGGCATCGGCATGACCTTCGGACAGCGCCTGCGCATGGTCGAACTGCCGATTGCCGTGCCGGTGATTCTTGCCGGTGTACGCACCGCCGTGGTCATGAACATCGGTGTGATGACCATCGCCGCGACCATCGGCGCCGGTGGCCTCGGTGTACTCATTCTCGCTTCCATCAGCCGCAGCGACATGTCGATGCTGATCGTCGGCGCCGTGCTGGTCAGTCTCCTGGCCATCTTCGCCGACCTGCTTCTGCAATGGCTGCAACGCACGCTGACGAGTAGGGGGTGTTCGCCGCAAATGGCGGGCGCGCCGTCGCCCCACAAAGCGCAAGACTAGGCGCGAGGAGAGAGATTTGGTTTCTTCAAATGAACGACGAGCAACGACGGATTGCGCTTTGTGGGGCACGGCCCTCCGGGTTGGAGCTGTGATCCCGCCGGGCTGCGTTGCGGGACTTGAAAAGGAAACGACATTTCCTGCGTCCCACGCCTTGCCCGGCGGGATCACAGCTCCAACGCGCTCCACCATTTGCGGCGAACACCCCCTACCTGGACTCCTGAAATGATCGAACTTCAAAACCTCAGCAAGACCTTCCAAAGCAACGGCAAAGATGTGAAAGCCGTGGACTCGGTAAGCCTGACCGTCAATGAAGGCGAGATCTGTGTGTTCCTCGGGCCATCGGGCTGCGGCAAAAGCACCACGCTGAAAATGATCAACCGCCTGATCAAACCGACCTCGGGCAAGATCCTGATCAACGGCGAAGACACCACCGACCTCGACGCGGTCACTCTGCGCCGCAACATCGGTTATGTGATCCAGCAGATCGGTCTGTTCCCGAACATGACCATCGAGGAAAACATCACCATCGTTCCGCGCCTGCTGGGTTGGGACAAACAGAAATGCCACGACCGCGCCCGCGAACTGATGAGCATGATCAAGCTTGAGCCCAAGCAATATCTGACTCGCTATCCGCGCGAACTGTCGGGTGGTCAGCAGCAACGGATCGGCGTGATTCGCGCACTGGCGGCGGATGCGCCGTTATTGTTGATGGACGAACCGTTCGGCGCAGTCGACCCGATCAACCGCGAGATGATCCAGAACGAATTCTTCGAGATGCAGCGAGCGCTGAACAAGACCGTGATCATGGTCAGCCACGACATCGACGAAGCCATCAAGCTCGGCGACAAGATTGCGATTTTCCGCGCGGGCAAACTGCTGCAGATCGACCACCCGGACACCCTGCTCGCGCACCCGGCGGACGATTTTGTCAGCAACTTCGTCGGCCAGGACAGCACCCTCAAGCGTCTGTTGCTGGTCAAAGCTGAAGACGCGGCGGACAACGCGCCCTCGGTCAGCCCGCAAACCCCGGTGACCGAAGCCCTGGAACTGATGGACGAACTGGACCGTCGCTACGTGGTGGTGACTTGCGCCGACAACAAGGCGATGGGTTATGTACGACGCCGCGACCTGCACCGTCAGACCGGCACATGCGCACAGTATGTGCGCGAGTTCAACGCCACGGCGGCGTACGACGAGCATTTGCGCATCCTGTTGTCGCGCATGTACGAGTTCAACCGCTCGTGGTTGCCAGTGATGGACGCCGAGCGGGTGTTCCTGGGTGAAGTGACTCAGGAATCGATTGCCGAGTACTTGAGCTCCGGCAAGTCCCGTGGGGGCAAGACCAGCATTGTTTCGCCGGCTGAAGTGGTTGAGCAGGCAGCCACGGCCTGACGCCCCTCGCGACAGTCAGGGCGCGGATTATCAAACCCGCGCCCGGCTGCTCTTTTATTAAGTCCTTATCGCAATACCGAGAGGTCAGCGTGGATTGCAATCCATGTTTACGGCCTCTTCATGCGATACATAAGGGCGTGCGGGCTCCAGATTCCAGGTGGGTTTGTCCTGAGCGATCCTCGGATCGGCCACATGGCACGAGAACTGCCGCCGCATGCTGCCGCCGTCATGCCCCCAATTCCAGTTCTTGCTATTGGCTGCAAGGTTAAACAATTGCGCATAGGCTACGTTGGTTTTGTCCGGCCCGATGGTTCTACCGCAAACCGTCGGTGTTGCCTTCAGAGAGGGAATAATTTTTTTCATGTCGGGCTCGAAGTACTTCTCGTCCCACTCGGTTTTCTCGATGTACTTATCGCATGACCCGTTGTCTGCGTCTCCGGGTGGAATCCCCTGGTCGCTGGTGTTGTAGGTAAACGTCGCATCCTGCGCTGTGGTTTTAGGAAGCTTGACGGCAATCACCGGTATCCAATCGCCTTTGCCGGTTTTCGCCAGGGTAGCGTCGTACCAATCCTTCTGATCGCCTTGCGCGAGTTTCAGGCCGGAAAGCCCAGTGTAAATAAAAGCCAGGATCGGGAGGTGCGGCTGCAAATCCTGCTCCCAAGTCGCTACACGCAATTCGGTCTGCGTTTGCATCGACTCATCCTTTATCAATGCTCGCGACTTAAGGAATTGATAGAAGGCGTCTCCTTTATTAAAGCTGCCACGGTCTTCCATGACGAAGCCACATTGTTTTTGATGATTACTGCTGACGCGACGGTAATCCTTGAACCAGGCATCAGCGGTGGTAATCCCCATATCCTGGCAAGTTTTTTCTTTTTCCGCGGTGTTGCCATTATCAACACACCCCTGTTCCGTCCTGTAGTCAGTCCAGGCATCAATAGGAAAAGCGCACTTCACATTGATCTTGGCTTCGCCCCCGGCCAAGAAATCATTGGGCTTGAGCACAAATCCATTATTTTTAAGCAATCCCAGATCCTGGTACTCAGCATCTTTCCTTAAGTAGGATACCGAAACGCCACCACTTTTTACCGACGCCGGACTGGGATTCCATACATGGAAACCCTTGCCACTGTCGGTGCCCCTGAGCATCAGGCCAGAGCAGTTGGAGGCCAGCCTGCCGTTGCCACAGTCTCTCGGCGTAAAATTGTAGTAATACGTCATTAACGTAGCCACATCATTACCGGCACTTGCCTGTAACCATGAAGAAGCTGATACAAAAAACAAACACGCAGCAGCCCGCAACAGCGATTTAACTGAGCAAATATACATGAGAATATTCCTTTATATAATTCTCAGCAGGCAAGCAATTACTTAATTCACAGACGAACAAACACCTGCAAACAATTAACTGTCCACCCGAGCAACTCCCAAGAACCGTCCATTAAGTTTTCGAATAGTTACCCATTACCTATGAGCAACTTTCAAAACGAGTATTCAACAATTAACCAACACTGTCTACTGTCAGAACTAACAGGTACAGGCGAAATCAGAAGACTACTTCCGAATAAAAATCAGAACAGTTATAGCCAATAGAACCAATCCAGTTCTTGCTGACGATTTGCCGGCAATTTCTCCGGGATGCCAAGCTCCCGAATCCTGACCTTCTGCCGCACCAAAATCAGTTCCAGGGGAACATCACACTGTCACGCAGGTCAGCTACATCAGTAGCTAACCGGGACCACACGACGGAAGCATGCAAAAACGCGACATTTTTTGTTGATCTCAAGCCCCTCACGCCCTAAAGTTCGCGCCGAACGTCCATGCTGGAAACGATCCATCCGGCTCAAGTACTGACGACGAGACAGCAAGGCCAAGGGAAAGCACTGCCTCCCGCGGCCTTTTTGCTTTCGGCGACATGCCTTGGGAAGTAGGCGAACCAAAGTGGGGATACGGAGGACGTTCATTTGCACCCATTGTTAATTTCAGTTTGCCAGTAGGAGTTCCCAGCATGTCGATCAACGTCGAAGACTATTTCGCGCGCGATACCTTCCAGAAAATGAAGGCCTTCGCCGACAAACAAGAAACCCCGTTCGTGGTGATCGACACCGCGATGATCAGCCAGGCCTATGACGACCTGCGCGCCGGTTTCGAATTCGCCAAGGTCTACTACGCAGTCAAGGCCAACCCGGCCGTGGAAATCATCGACCTGCTCAAAGAGAAAGGCTCGAACTTCGACATCGCTTCGATCTACGAGCTCGACAAAGTGATGAACCAGGGCGTCGGCCCGGATCGCATCAGCTACGGCAACACCATCAAGAAATCCAAAGACATTCGCTACTTCTACGAGAAGGGCGTGCGTCTGTACGCCACCGATTCCGAAGCGGACCTGCGCAACATCGCCAAGGCAGCTCCCGGCTCGAAAGTCTATGTGCGCATCCTGACCGAAGGCTCGACCACCGCCGACTGGCCACTGTCGCGCAAATTCGGTTGCCAGACCGACATGGCCATGGACCTGCTGATCCTCGCTCGCGACCTGGGCCTGGTGCCGTACGGCATCTCCTTCCACGTCGGTTCGCAACAGCGCGACATCAGCGTCTGGGACGCGGCGATCGCCAAGGTCAAAGTGATCTTCGAACGCCTGAAAGAAGAAGACGGCATCCACCTGAAGCTGATCAATATGGGCGGTGGCTTCCCGGCCAACTACATCACCCGCACCAACAGCCTGGAAACCTACGCTGAAGAAATCATCCGCTTCCTCAAGGAAGACTTCGGCGACGACCTGCCGGAAATCATCCTGGAGCCAGGCCGCTCGCTGATCGCCAACGCCGGCATCCTGGTCAGCGAAGTGGTACTGGTTGCGCGTAAATCCCGTACCGCCGTCGAGCGATGGGTGTACACGGATGTGGGCAAATTCTCCGGTCTGATCGAAACCATGGACGAAGCCATCAAGTTCCCGATCTGGACCGAGAAAAAAGGCGAGATGGAAGAAGTCGTTATCGCCGGCCCAACCTGCGACAGCGCCGACATCATGTACGAAAACTACAAGTACGGCCTGCCGCTGAACCTGGCGATCGGCGATCGTTTGTACTGGCTGTCGACCGGTGCTTACACCACCAGTTACAGCGCGGTTGAGTTCAATGGCTTCCCGCCGCTGAAGTCGTTTTACGTGTAAGCGCTGCACCCGCAACGCAAAAAGCCCATGACGAGTCATGGGCTTTTTTTTACTTTTGTTGTTTCGACATTTTAATCAGCTGTTCAGACATCGACTTCACTTCAAGAATTGAATGGTCGACAAGACTCAACGAGTACTTGGCACGTGACACAGTTTGCGCAGGATGACTGGCTGCAAACTCCCTCCCGGCTTCATCCAGGATATACGTCAGTCGATAGCAGAAGTCGCTCAGATTGTTTACCGCCCCCCCCGTACCACGGTAAAGACCGATCAAACGTTCGAAATGATCCCTCGCCATCTCCAGGCGTTCTTGCTCGGAATAGCTTTTATCCGGATCGTACTGCATGTTTGGAAGCCCCATCCGGCCCAGGCTGTAATAGACCTCAATCTTGGTGTTACCGCCGTGGCATGCGCATATTGGCAAATTGAGCGATTCAATGAATCGAACAAAAATGCTATGAATCGTTTCACCGACGCTACGCACCGTCGATTTGAACTGTGCCGTCATCTGCCGACAGTGTTCCAGGCGTGACGCAAGCTCTCGAATAACCTCTACCACATCGGCGCGGGGCGCTCCGCCCCATTCAGGGGACCTGACCACGCTGAACTGTCCAGGATCAATGGCCGAGAGTGGTAATTTGCGCTTGGCACGGTCCTCGGCCATCTGACGAAACTCTTGACTGAAACTGTCGATATCCCTAACGACCCGAGCCGTGAGTTCGCCCAACTGAGGCATCGTGCAAATGATCAGCTGCCAGTTGGCCGCATTAGCTCTTGCCGTCCGTATCAAGGTCTGGGCATTGGGTGGCTGCAACATGGAATGTCCCGACCGCTTGAAGGCGTCGGAAAAGTTTTCTATTTTCGCCAGAACATCCGGTAGATCATTTAACAGGTCAACGTACTGTTTCAGTGAAACGAAGTTCTTTTCTGCCAGTAAATAATCAAGCATTTGTATTCCCTCATCATGGCAAACCATCAATAGCCAACGATCAGGTATCGTCAGGCCAGCCGTGTTAACCGAAGTGTGACAAGACACCTCGATCAACACGGTTAGATGGAATGTTCAGCCCAACTTAGCGGTTAGGGACGGAAACAGGATTAAGGAATGCAATGAACAATTTCGCTTGTTCTTTGAACGCCGCGCTGCGAAGGTCGTCATCGGTAAACGAATCCTTGTCGGTAGCGGCCAGGTATTTCTCAAAAGCGCTAATCGCCGGACTGTAGCTCTCTACGTAAACCTTGCGTTGTTCTTCAATCGAGTGAATGGCTTGCAGGTATTTGATCTTGCCGGCCGCGGCACTGACGACACCGTCTTGAAGATCGATTTCCTGGTCAAGGGTCGCGATTCTTTCTTGCAACTTGTCGCTTTCACGAACCATGTCCAGAAAACGGATGCCCTTGCCGATATCACCGATGGTCTTTTTGAGTTGATCAATCGCGAACATTACCAACTGGACTTGTGGCGGGGCCAGCCCCAGCGCTACTACCTTATCGATTGTCAGCCCAATATCCTTACCCAGCTCTTCAATGCCGTTTTTTTCCAGAATGTCGATCGCATCGATCACACTCTTGCGCTCTTCCTTGAGGGCCACCAATTGTCCCTTCAGGACGACGACTTCTGCTTTTGCCTGCACCTCATCACGTTCAAAATCGCTGATGTAACCCAGCGTCAATCGCGGGTCGAACGCATCACTGATTTCTTTCAGGCACTTGCGAACCTGAGTGCCTTGCAAGCCAATGACGTCTGCAACCTGGTTCAATAGCTGTTGGCGCTCAGCTTTGATCGCTTCGATTTCCTGGGCGTCGTTTTCCTCTTCGAGCGCTTCCTCGAGCCTGTCCAGACGTCGAAGATTGACTTTCAGTTCATTACTGCTTTCAAGCGCCGCATTCTGCAGTTCCATCGCACCCCGGCCGACGCCTTGGACGAGTCGATTAAAGCGATCAAACAGATCGGGCAGGTAATTCAGCTTTACCCGCCATATTTCCGCTTGTGTGCGATGCTCGCTCATTTGGGCATGGCTAACCTTCAACGTAGCCAGGTCGAGTGGCGGGTAGATTTGCTGGAGCGATGGGGTGAACGCCATTGCACGCAAAGTTTTGCCGTAATTACGCTCGTATTCTTCGTCCGCCGCTTTGAAGACCTCAATCAGCTTGTCCGAGTCCGATTTGATCTGCTCCCATGGACCAACCACTTCTTCAAACTCAGTCATGAAAATCCTGAGACTCAATGCATCATTGATACGGCCTACCGCGCCCGTAGAATTCTTGATGCACAGATGCAGAACGCTCCAGACATGCATCAGGTTCTGTGTGGCGACATCGGCATCGATCGCTACAATCATCAGACTTTGCAGATCATGCTTGACCCGCGCCAGCGACCCCAGGGTCTGGTTCTTGCTGGTAAGCGTCTGAATGTCCGTTTCTTGTTGGGCGTACAGTTCGTTGCGCCGGGCGCGGATGTTTTCCGCTTCCACCCCCATGTAAATGGCCATCGCAAGCCCGGCGATGTTCATCCCGGCGGCGGCCTTCAATGCTTCTTGAACAGCGGCCTTGTACTCGGTATTTTTGATATCGATTTCTTTTGCACGCTCATCGATCACCACTTTGAGCTGTTTAATTTCTTCAGCCAAAGAGCTATTTTCAATGAGACCAACCCTAAGTTTTATGCCTGGCAGGACGTGTTCGCGCAGGTCATAGCCAAACAGATCAAGGTCTTTCTTGATACCTCCCACCGTTTCCAGATTGAAATCGATTTTTTCAAAGATACGCGCCAGGTAATAATTGAGTGTACTGACGGTGTCGTCTTCCAGTTCAATGCCTGGAAACTTGTCCCCCAGTTCAAGCTCAAGTTGCTTCAACTGTTCCAGCGTCTTGATGTTGTGCTTGTCTAAAAGACCGGAGGCTTTTACTTCGTTGTAGACCTCCTTCATCGAAGCGCCATAAGTCAACATGCTGCTGGCAAAATCCTTGAGACCACGGCCCGTCATCATGATCCGCTCACGCAAGGGCGACCAGCGTTTGGCATGATTTCTGGTATTCAGGAACGTGGTCAGAAAGTCCGCGGGATTCAGTCCTGAACCACCGTTCTGACCGGCACCAAAGCGCAGATAGTCTGTGACATCATCCAGGGTATAGGGCAATGCCAGGCCTGCTGCCTCATATTTGCGCAGATCAATGATCTGTTTTTTGGTCAGCAACAACCCCGAGTCACGGGTGGCCCCATCAAGCACTCCGACAGAACCGTCAGCAAACAGCTTTGGTGCTTCAACGGCAAACTTTACTACTTCTTCTGGCGTTGCGTTTTTTAACGCATCCCCCCACAAAAAATCGTTAGACATAATTATTCCATTAATTAGTAAATAAAGTAAAAAATCAAAAAGAATGAAGACCTGAAACAGCCTTTACTCTCAAACAAAGACTATTCAAAAAAATAAAAATCTGAAAGCCCCAACTTGAATCCAAATGTATTTATCAATAAAAAACAGCAAACAAACACTGCAACTCGAAAAAACCAGACTCAACAGCACTTACCGTCAAGCCAATATCAGGCAACATGAACGCTCAAAGAGTTGCTTAACAACTGCGACCTTAGTTGATATTCCCCGGCCAACGCCTGAACACGCGGGTCTGTCGAACTCATCAATGTCTGGGTCGCAACTTTCAGAAACGCAAGGTTTCCGCCGAGCATCGCGCGGCGATACCAGGCCAGCCCCTCTGCCATCCTTGTCTGGTCAACCAGAATGCTGGCGTAACTGAACTGGCCACGAAAATCCCCGGCTTCAGCGGAACGGCGATACCAGTCGTGTGCGGCCATAGAATCGACCGAACAGATCGAACCTTCCTCCAGATACCGCCCCAACAGGTTCATCGATTTGGCATGACCGAGTTCGGCGGCGCGACGATACAGGGTCAGAGCTTGCGCCTGATCCCCGATCACGCCACGACCCGTGGCCAGCAGGTTGGCAAGGTTGTACATCGCCCAATCCAGTCCCGCTTCTGCCGCAATTCGATAATGTCGCGCGGCAATCGCAACGTCCGCCGGGCTACCCCAGCCATGTTCATGGCAACGACCCAGCATGTTGCGCGCCATCAGATGTCCGTGCTGAGCGGCAATCTCGAACCAGCGCACAGCCAGCGGCTGATCCTGCTCAATCCCTCGCCCGTCCAGCAGGATCTGTCCGAGCAATGCCTGAGCATCGAGAACGCCTTCACGGGCGGCGATCAGAATCGCCTGGGCTGCGCGCGCCGGGCTTTCGTTGAGCATCGTTTTGAGGTGGTCGCCGTCGAGGACTTCCTCGCGACGCAGTTGGAAACTCATGCCTTACACCTCGACCCAGCGACGCAGCAGGTTGTGATAGGTGCCGGTCAGGCGGATCAGTGAAGGATGGTCGGGCATGTCCTGGGTCATCTGCTGAATCGCCCCGTCCATCTCGAACAGCAAGGCGCGCTGGCTGTCTTCACGCACCAGGCTTTGCGTCCAGAAAAACGAGGCGTAACGGGTGCCGCGGGTGACGGCGTTGACTTTGTGCAGGCTGGTGCCGGGGTACAGGACCATGTCGCCGGCCGGCAACTTCACGCGCTGGGTGCCGAAGGTGTCCTGGATTTCCAGCTCGCCGCCGTCGTAGTCCTCCGGTTCGCTGAAGAACAGCGTCGCCGACAGGTCGGTGCGCACCCGCTCGATGCTGCCCTTGGGCTGACGCACGGCGTTGTCGATGTGGAAGTCGAAACTGCCACCGGCCGTGTAACAGTTCAGTAACGGAGGGAAGACCTTGTGCGGTAATGCCGCTGACATGAACTGCGGATTTTTCCACAACCGTTCGAGCATCGCGGCACCGATTTCCTTGGCCAACGGATGCCCTTCAGGCAGCTGCAGATTGTGCTTGGCCTTGGCCGACTGGTAACCGGCGGAGATTTTTCCATCGGCCCAATCCGCCTGCGTCAGGGCCTCGCGAATGCGCTGCACTTCGTCTTTCGCGAACACGCCGGGAATGTGCAGCAACATGGAAAGACACCTGAAGGCAAAGGGATACTAATGGTATTGATTCTTATTGTCATTGTAAAACCCGAGAGACGAATGAAACCGCAAAAACCGTAAAGGTCAATTGTGAAGAATGTAAATTTCTCTCAAATAGCAATACTTCGCAATTGATACAAATACTTATTTACCTTATATTCCGCGGCCTCAAATCCTTGGGGAGGGGAATTCACATGTCACGCCAACAACTACAGTTACCCGTCGGTTCACCGCGTTTGCTTGCGTCTGCAATTGGCGTGGCAATCACTGCCGGCTCTGCAGGCCACATGGCTTTCGCAGCCGAGAAGACCGACGAAAAAGCACCCAACAATGCGATTTCCCTGGACGCGACCAGCGTTGTGGGCGAGCAGGATGATGCTTCCTACAAGACCGATACCTCGGCCTCCAGGAAGTACACCGCGCCACTGCGCGAGACGCCGAAAAGCGTCACCGTGATTCCGCAACAAGTGATTCGCGACACCGGCGCCACCAGCCTGGTCGACGCCCTGCGCACCACTCCGGGCATCACCTTCGGCGCTGGTGAAGGCGGTAACCCGGCCGGCGATCGTCCGATCATTCGCGGCTTCAACGCCGAAAGCGACACCTTCGTCGACGGCATGCGCGACCCGGCGTCCCAGAGCCGCGAGATCTTCAACGTTGAATCGATCGAAGTCAGCAAGGGCCCGGGGTCGGCTTTCACCGGCGCCGGTTCCACCGGGGGCAGCCTGAACCTGGTGAGCAAGACCGCCAGGCTGGGCAATTCCTACAATGGCGGCTTCACCTGGGGCTCGGACCAGACCAAGCGCACCACCCTCGATCTGAACCAGCAGATGACCGACACCTCGGCCGTGCGTCTGAACCTGATGAAGCACGAAGCCAACGTTGCCGGCCGTGATGCCGTGGACGTCAGTCGCTGGGGCGTGGCGCCGTCCTTCGCGTTTGGCCTGGGCACCGACACCCGCTTGACCGTCGGCTACTATCACGTCGAGACCGACGACATGCCCGACTACGGCATCCCGTTGACCTCAAGCCCCAACCGCAGCAAGTACAACGTCGACAAGCCGGCCAACGTTAACCGCGACAACTTCTACGGCCTCACCGGTCGCGACTATCGCCAGACCAGTAACGACAGCGGCACCATCAAGATCGAACACGATCTGAACGACAACCTGACCGTGTCGAACAGCTTCCGCATGTCCCGTTCGACCCTGGATTACATCGTCACCAACCCGGACGACAGCAAGGGCAACGTGGCCAACGGCAGCGCTTACCGTGGCGCGAAGAGCCGTAACTCGACGTCCAGCGGCTGGGTCAACCAGACCGACCTGAGCGCCAAATTCAACACTGGCGCTATCGAACACAGTCTGGTGACCGGTCTTGAGTTTTCCTATCAGGACACCCACAACCGTCCATACACCCTGACCTCCACCGCCAGCGGCACCCGATGCAACGGTACCCTGTTCACCTCCGGCGACTGCACCAGTTTGTACAACCCGACGCCTGGGGATAACTGGAACGGTACGATCACCGACAGCAAAGCCTTCACCGACACCGACACCAAGACCGCCGCGGCCTACGTGTTCGACACCCTGAAGTTCAACGAGCAATGGTCCCTGAACCTGGGCCTGCGTTATGACAACTACCAGGTCGAATCCAGCGGTTTCGCCAACGCTGGCAGCACAACTCCAGCGGGCAGTTTCTCCCGTGAGAACACCAGCGACCTGGTGAACTACCAGATCGGCGTGGTCTACAACCCGTTGCCTAATGGCAGCGTCTATGCCGCCTACTCGACGTCCAGCAACCCGGCCGGCGAAACCAGCGGCAACGGTGGCCTGGAGCTGGCGGCGAACAACAGTAATCTGGACCCGGAAAAAAATCGCAACTACGAAATCGGCACCAAGTGGGACTTCTTCGGTGACGACCTGTCGTTGACCGCCGCGCTGTTCCGCACCGAGAAAACCAACGCGCGTATCAACGATCCGGACGGCGGCACCACTCAAGTGCTGGACGGCGAACAGCAGGTCAATGGCCTGGAACTGACCTACACCGGCAAGCTGACCCGTAACTGGAGAGTCTTCGGTGGCTACACCTACATGGACAGCGAAGTGGTCAAAACCACCCTCGCCGCCGATGAAGGCAACCACATGCCAAGCACCCCACGGAACAACTTCACATTCTGGTCGACCTACGACCTGGTGCCGGACAAATTGACCGTCGGCGCCGGTGCAACCTTCGTCGATTCCCAGTTCGGCAACGTCGCCAACTCGGTGGAGATCCCGTCCTACTGGCGTTACGACGCAATGGCCAGCTACCGCCTGACGAAGAATGTCGATCTGCAACTCAACGTACAGAACCTGACCGACAAGCGTTACTTCGATCAGGTGTTCCAGACGCACTACGCCCACGTGGCGGCGGGTCGTACCGCCCTGCTGAGCGCCAACTTCCACTTCTGATCATGGAAGCGTGAAGGCCAAAGCCCCGTTCATCGAAGTGATCGGGGCTTTTGTGTGTAAAAAAGAATGCTTCTCGACAACTCACGGCATAATGCGCGCCGTGATGATGACTTTTGAACGAACAAGGCGAGCAACGTGTTGAAGAAATCCCTGTTCCAGTTGCACTGGTTTTTCGGCATCAGCGCCGGACTGGTCCTGGCCCTGATGGGCATCACCGGGGCGGCGGTATCGTTTCAGGATGAAATCCTGCGTGCGCTGAACCCCTCTGTGCTGCATGTCGAGAAGCAGATTGCCGGCGTACTGCCGCCTGCCGAGCTGGTGGAGAAAATCGAAGGTGCTTCGGGCAAGAAAGTCTCGATGCTCTGGGTCGAGACTGACAGCGGCAACGCCGCGCGGGTGTTCTTTACCCCGCCGCCGGGCGAGCGCCGTGGGCAGATGCGCTATTTCGATCCGTACACCGCCGAGTTCATGGGCGACGCCACCGGCCAGGACTTCTTCGGCCTGATGCTGCAACTGCACCGCTTCCTTGCCATGGGCGATAGCGGTCGGCAAATTACTGGGGCCTGTACGCTGATTCTGCTGTTCTTCTGCTTGTCCGGCCTGTACCTGCGCTGGCCGCGCCAGTGGAAAAGCTGGCGCGTCTGGCTGACCCTCGACTGGAAGAAAAAGGGCCGCAGCTTCAACTGGGACTTGCACTCGGTGGCTGGCACCTGGTGCCTGGTGTTCTACCTCTTCGCGGCGCTGACCGGGTTGTCCTGGTCGTACGAGTGGTACAACAAGGGCCTGACCCGGCTGCTTTCCGATTCGCCGCAAAACGAGCGGGTGCGCTCTGGTCGCGGTCCTGCGCCAAGCGGCCCGGCCCCCACTGCCGATTACGCCGCGATGTGGAGCAGCATCTACAGCGCCGCCGGCCCTGGTCTTTCCTCCTACAACGTCCGGATGCCGCCCGTGGCCGGGCAACCGGCAACCGTGTTCTACCTGCTGAAAAACTCCCCCCACGACCGTGCGCTGAACCAGATCACCCTCGATCCGGTTACCGGCATCGTCAGCCGTCATGAGCGCTACAGCGACAAGAGCCTCAAGGCCCAGCTGCTGACCAGTATCTACGCGCTGCACGTCGGCAGTTATTTCGGGATGATCGGGCGGATCATCCTGACAATCGCCGCGCTGGCCATGCCGCTGTTTTTCGTCACGGGCTGGTTGTTGTACCTGGATCGTCGACGCAAGAAACGTCAGATCAAGGACGCCCGCAAGGGCCTCGCGCAACCGGGCAGTGATGCGCCGGCATGGTTGATCGGCTTCGCCAGCCAGAGCGGATTCGCCGAACAACTGGCCTGGCAGACCGCCGGACAATTGCAGGCCGCCGGGTTACCGGTGAAGGTGCAGCCGTTGGCGAATGTCAGCGAACAGGACCTGCAGGATTCCAGCAACGCGCTGTTTGTGGTCAGCACCTTCGGCGACGGTCAAGCGCCGGACAGTGCCCGAGGATTCGAACGCAAAGTGCTGGGCCGTGCGCTGAGTTTCGACCGCCTGAACTATGCCGTGCTCGGCCTCGGTGACCGCCAGTATCAACACTTCTGCGGCTTCGCCCGCCGCTTGCACACCTGGCTGGGCGAGCACGGCGGCAAGACCCTGTTCGCCCCGGTGGAAGTCGACAGCGGCGACCCTTACGCCTTGCGTCACTGGCAGCAGCAACTCGGCCTGCTGACCGGACAGGCGCCGGCGGACACCTGGCAAGCGCCAAGCTATGACAACTGGACCCTGACCCGCCGCGAATTGATGAACCCGGACAGTAGCGGTTCGCCCGTGTACTTGCTGGGTCTCAGCGCCCCCACCACCAGCAGTTGGCTGGCCGGTGATCGGGTGGAAGTGCTGCCGCGCAATTGTTCGTGGGCCATCGAGCATTTCCTCGACGGCCTGGGGATTGACGGTCGGGCCACGGTTGAGTTCGATGGCCTGTCGCAAACGCTGGCACAAGCCCTCGCCAGCCGCCAACTGCCCGAGAACCGAGCTCATCTGGTCGGCCTGCACGCGCAAGCGCTGGCGGACGCCCTGGTACCGTTGGCCCTGCGCGAATACTCCATCGCCTCGATCGCCGCCGACAGCATGCTGGAATTGATCGTGCGCCAGGAACTGCGTCCCGACGGCAGCTTGGGTATCGGTTCCGGCTGGTTGACCGAACATGTGCCCGTGGGTAGCAGCATCAGCCTGCGGGTGCGGCGCAACAGTGGCTTCCATCTGCCGAACGAACCAGTGCCGATGATCCTGCTGGGCAACGGCACCGGGCTGGCCGGGTTACGCAGCTTGCTCAAGGCACGGATTGCCGACGGGCAGCAACGCCACTGGCTGCTGTTCGGCGAGCGTAATCGCGAGCACGACTACCTGTGCCGTAATGAACTTGAGGAATGGTTGATTGCCGGGGATCTGGAACGACTGGACCTGGCGTTCTCCCGAGATCAGGCCGAGAAAATCTATGTGCAGGATCGCCTGCGCGAGTCTGCTGACGAGCTGAAGAAATGGCTGGCCGATGGCGCCGTGATTTACATCTGCGGCAGTTTGCAGGGGATGGCTTCAGGGGTGGATCACGTGCTCAACGAATTGCTGGGCATTGAAGAGGTCGACCGCCTGATCGAACAGGGCCGCTACCGCCGCGACGTCTACTGACACCGCACCATTAATTGTGGGAGCGAGCCTGCTCGCGATTACGGTCTGACAGCCAACTGAATTGTTGAATGTAAAACCGTCATCGCGAGCAGGCTCGCTCCCACAATGGTTTGGTATCGATCATGGAAAGTGTGCGGCCTCACACCGGCTGCAACTTGCGCTCAAACACTCCCACCCCATCCAGATCCCGCAGCACGACGCTCAGCTCCCCCGTCTGCCCATCAATATTCACCTCGCCAAAAAACTGAAACCCGGCAAACGGCGAGGTGTTCTGCGAAGGTGGCGCTTTCTCGAACACCACTTCGGGGCCGAAGGTTTTATCCAGCGCATTCGGCCCGAAGCTCCCCGCATTCAGCGGCCCCGCGACAAACTCCCAGAACGGTTCGAAGTCCTGAAACGCCGCGCGGTCGGGGTGGTAATGGTGCGCTGCGCAGTAATGCACATCCGCCGTCAGCCAGACGAAATTGCGCACCTGCTGCGCCCGCAGAAAACCGAGTAATTCAGCGATCTCCACTTCACGGCCCTGAGCCGGGCCAGGGTCACCATTGGCCACCGCTTCCCATCGCGTCACACCGGGGCTGACTTCACCGTCGGGCACGCCGAGGCCGATGGGCATGTCGGCGGCAATGACTTTCCATTGGGCCTGGGAGCCTTTCAATTCACGCTTGAGCCAGTCCAATTGTTCTCGACCAAGAAACGGCTTGGCGGCACCGAGGTTGTCGTCATTGGCGCCGCGATAACTGCGCATGTCGAGCACGAACACATCGAGCATCGGCCCATAACTCAGCTTGCGATAAATTCGCCCGCCGTCATCGGCGCTCTGCAAGCGCATCGGCGCATATTCCAGCCAGGCCTGACGTGCGCGGCCCACCAGGCTGTGGATATCTTTGCTCTTGTAGCGCTCATCCAGTTGCTTGCCCGGCGACCAGTTGTTCACCACTTCGTGGTCGTCCCACTGCCAGATCTGTGGGACCTCGGCGTTGAAGCGGCGGATGTTTTCATCCATCAGGTTGTAGCGGTAATTGCCGCGATAGTCGTCGAGGGTTTCGGCGACTTTGCTCTTGGCTTCGCTGGTGAGGTTGCGCCACACACGGCCGCTCTCTGTTGTGAGCTGCGCAGGTACGGGACCGTCGGCGTAGATGGTGTCGCCGCTGTGGATAAAAAAGTCCGGAAGGCGCAGACGCATCGCTTCGTAGATGCGCATGCCGCCGATGTCCGGGTTGATGCCGAAGCCCTGACCGACCGTGTCACCACTCCAGACAAAGCGAATATCCCGCCGGGCGGTTGGCACACTGCGCAGATGACCGAACCACGGTTCACTGGCGACACCGGTCTGAGCATCTTCGAAAGTCACGCGGTAGAAAATCGCCTGATCGGCGGGCAGCCCCGTGAGTTCGACCCGGGCGGTGAAATCGGTACGGGCATCGGCCAATGGCGAGACGAATCGACGAGGGTTGCTGAACAGGCTGCGCGTGTCCCATTCCACCACCATCCGCGCCGCACGGTCGCTACGGCTCCAGATCATCGCCCGGTCGCCCAACAGGTCACCGGACTGCACGCCATCGGTGAGTAGCGGCCGATCCTTGACCGAAGCAATCACCGATGGCGCCAGGCCGGGCAGCAACAGCCCGGCGCCAACGGCTTGCATGACACGACGACGGCTGAGGTCGAATTCGCTCATGGTGCTCTCCCTGAAAAAAGAAAACTTAAGCATGGCTGGATGAATCAGGTATGACACAAAAATCTGCCAACACCACAAATCCATTGTGGGAGCGAGCCTGCTCGCGATAGCGGTCTGATAGCCAGCATCAATGCTGAATGTGATGGCCTCATCGCGAGCAGGCTCGCCAGGGCTTGGCGATCTAGCCAGGTAACGCCATGGATTAGGAAATTTCCGCACCACCTTTAGGAAACGTCCTAACGCCAGCCCTTGAACGTCCCAGTTAGGTTTGCGGCTTTCCCAGCCACACGCAGAAAAGGACACCGATGGCTCGCAACAAGGACATACCCCAAGTCTGGGAACATGGCGGTGGTGGTGGCGGCTCGGGCATTGGATATCGTTACCTGCGAGACATGACCCCGACTGAGCTGGCCGAGCGTGATGCCAGACAAAAAGCCTACGACGACATGCTCGCCCGACAACAAACGTATGAAGACCGTCTCGTCAGGCAAGCCGAAAAACGCAAACAAGCCGCCACCAAAGGATGCGTGTTCGCCAAAAGCTGCAACCTCTCCGACGGCGTCATCAATCACCACAACCCCGCCGGGTTTGTCCCGGTCGAGAGACTGGCCGACTACGGGGCCTGGGCCGTACTGGGCACTGGCGCGGCGATTACCACCGAAGGCATACCGCTTAAATGGGTGGCCGGCTCGACCACGGGCAACACCCTGGCTCAGCGTCTCGGCGGTTCGCTTGCCCTCGGTCTGCTGACAAGTTCAACGGCGGTGGCAACCACTGCAGCGGTCGGCACCGTCGCGCTCTTGATGCCGAACACCCGCCTTTCCCCCGACAGCGCCTTCTACAAGAAAGAACAGTACGCGCAGCTGGATACCGGACGAACCCGGGTGCGCCTCAACGTGAGGACCTTGCCGGACGGCTCCGTCAACGCATACGGCTTCTACACCGGCGGGAAAAAAGACTGGGAATTTGTCCCGGTCATCAAGGCCACCCAGGAAGGCGAACAGTTTGTCGCCGACATCGGCAACGGCATCGGCCTGATCTGGACACCCGCAGCGAATCCCGACGAGGTACCGCGCATCCCGGCCCTCGAAGGCGCCCCGCCGCTGCCGACGATTTGGGTGTATCCGCCCACCGAGCAGGCCAACAAGGTCCTGGTGAACCCGGAGCATCCACCCGAGTATCAGGATGCGATTATCTGGTTCCCTGCGGATGCGGGGCTTGAGCCGATCTACATCGTGCTCAATGCCCGGTATGAACCCGGTGGGGTTACGGGGGTGGGCGAGGATGTGTCGGGTATTTGGCTTGCTGGGGCTGACACCGGGTTAGGTGCTCCGATTCCAACGCGGATTGCGGATCAGTTAAGAGGACAAACGTTTAGGGACTTCGACGCTTTCAGAAAGGCATTTTGGACTGCCGTTGGGAACGATCCTGAGCTGCTCAGCCAGTTCAAACCAACCAACAAGGGCAAACTCTTGAACGGCAAAGCACCCTTTGCCCAAAGGCTGGAACACAATGGGGAGAATTCTCGCTACGAAATACATCATATTGAGAATATCCAGAATGGGGGCGCGGTTTATGACGTGGACAACCTCGCAATAGTTACGCCGAAACGACACGCAGAGATTCACAGGGAGGACAGGTAATGACTCTGAAAAGCAGCGTTTCAGATTACACGGAAGAAGAATTCATCAGGCTGCTTCAATGCATCATAGGAAACGAGGAAAGCGAAGAGGAGGAAAACAGGCTTGTGCATCACTTCAACACCATATGTGAACACCCAGCAGGCTCTGATTTGATTTTCTACCCGGAAGACGACGCCGATGACTCGGCAGAAGGCATCACCCGCACACTCAAGGATTGGCGTGCCGCTCATGGCTTACCGGGTTTCAGAATTTGATCTGGAGAACTGTAGTACCCAGAGGGCCGAGTAATGGACTTTAAGAGCAATCTTGCCGACTACACAAAACAGGAATTCAAAGCGCTGATTGGCGCTATCGACGATGCCGAAATAGAGGAAGACCGGGGGAAGTTGGTGGAGCACTTCAACAAGATCGTGCCGCACCCAGCGGGGAGCGATTTGCTGTTCTATCCAGAGGATGGAGCAGATGACTCGCCGGAGGGAGTCGTGCAGACAATCGAAGACTATTGCGCGTCCAAAGGCTTGCCAGGTTTCAGAGACTGATGCAAAAAACTGAAGTCATGAAGCCGCCGACCTGCCTCGATGTCGGGGTGATAGGAAAAAAGATCGCAGCCTTCAACAGTTCCTACAGATTCGGGGCAGGAGCTGCCGAAGGCTGCGATCTTTTGCTGTTAAGCGTTAGCCGGTTCCAGCGCCAACTCCACCGTTTCCGGCCGTTTGAGCACCGAATACGTCACCGCCGTCAGCAAACTCCCGGCCACGATCGCCAGCAGATACAACAGCGCGTGGTTGATCGCATTCGGAATCAGCATCACGAACAACCCGCCGTGCGGCGCCATGAGTTTGCAACCGAAGTACATCGACAACGCACCGGTCAGCGCGCCGCCGGCGATGCTCGCCGGAATCACCCGCAATGGATCTTTCGCCGCAAACGGAATGGCGCCCTCGGAGATAAAGCACAGTCCCAACACCAGCGCCGCTTTACCGGCCTCGCGTTCAGCCTGGGCGAACTTGCGTCGGGCAATGAACGTGGCAATGCCCAGGCCAATCGGCGGCACCATACCGGCGGCCATGGTCGCGGCCATCGGTGCATAACTTTGCGACGCCAGCAGCCCCACCGAAAACGCGTAAGCCGCTTTGTTGATCGGCCCGCCGAGGTCGACGCACATCATGCCGCCCAGCAGCACACCCAGCAGAATCGCGTTGGTGGTACCCATACTGTCGAGGAAATGCGTGAGCCCCGCGAGCATCCCGGCAACCGGTTTGCCGACCACGTAGATCATCACCAGACCGGTGAACAGACTCGCCAGCAACGGGATGATCAGGATCGGTTTCAGCGCCTCGAGGCTCTGCGGCAAACGTGCATAACGGTTGATCGCCTGGGCCGCATAGCCGGCGATGAAACCGGCGATGATCCCACCGATGAAACCGGCGCCCAGGGTGCTCGCCAGCAAACCACCGATCATCCCCGGCGCCAGGCCCGGGCGGTCGGCGATCGAGTAGGCGATGTACCCTGCCAACAGCGGCACCATCAGTTTGAACGCAGTCTCGCCGCCGATCTGCATCAGCGCTGCCGCCAGCGTGCCTTGCTCCTTGAACGCGGTGATGCCGAACACGAAGGACAAGGCGATCATCAGACCGCCCGCCACCACCATCGGCAACATGAACGAGACACCGGTCAGCAGGTGTTTGTAGATACCGGTCTTTTCTTGCTTGGCCGGGCCTTTGGCGCCGGTCGAAGCGCTTTCCTGCTTGCCTTCGGCCAGGGCTTTGTTCAGCGTGGCTTCGGCTTGTTTCAGGGCGATGCCCGTGCCGCACCGGTAGATCTTCTTGCCGGCGAACCGCTCGGTGGCGACTTCGATGTCTGCCGCCAGCAGCACCACGTCGGCATTGGCAATCGCCTCTGCGCTGAGTGGGTTGCGCGCGCCGACCGAGCCTTGGGTTTCCACTTGCAAGTCATAGCCCAGACGCTTGGCCGCTTGCTGCAAGGCTTCGGCGGCCATAAAGGTGTGGGCGACACCGGTCGGGCACGCGGTGACGGCCACCAGGCGCGGCGCACTTTTAACGACCGCAGCCGGCTCGGCGGTGGCTTCGGACGCGACGTAAACCTCGGCCTCCTCCACCCCGCGACGCAGCACCGCTTCAACATCTTGCAGGGCTTGGGCCGGGGTGCTCTGGAACACGCGTTTACCGACGAACCGCGACATATCCACAGGCCCGCTGGTCACCAGCAACACCCACTCGGCGGCTTCGATGGTCGCAGCCGACAGTTGGCGTTCCGGATGAGCTACATCAACGACTTCGACACTGGTGCTCCAGCCCTGACGCTGGGCGGCTGCATCGAGCAGACGAGCACACAGCACACTGGTGACCATGCCGTTCGGGCAGGCCGTAACAATGGCTAATTTCATTGCAAACCCTCTTATTGTTCTGTCAGGGGGCGCAGGCGCACGCCCTGTTCGAGGTGCGCCAGTTGCGCGGGGTCGCCGATACCAAAACCGATCTGGGTAACGGCCATGGCGGCAATCGCGGTGGCGGTGCGTAAGGTTTGTTCGGGCGTATCGGCACTGAGCAAACCGTGCAGCATGCCGGCCAGCAACGAGTCCCCCGCACCGACGGTGCTGACCACGCAGACCTTGGGCGGCGTGGCGTGCATGGCCGAACCGACACTGAACCAGTTCACCCCGTCGGCACCATCGGAAATCACCACGTGCTCGATGCCATGGGCATGCAAGCGGCTCGCTGCCTCGGCTTGGGCGCCCACGGAAACCACCTCGCAACCCAGCGCATCAGCCAGTTCTTCGGTGTTGGGTTTGATCAGCCACGGGCCAGCCGCCAGAGCTGCGCGCAAGGCTTCACCGCTGGTGTCGAGCGCCACTTTCAAACCGCGTTTTTTCAAGCGCTGGATCAACTCCCGCAACCACTGAGGATTCACCCCCCGAGGCAAACTACCGGCGACGACGACCGCATCATGCCCTGGAGCAATCTGATCGAGACGATCGAGCAAGGCCTGCTGCGCCGCTTCACTGACCCTCGGCCCAGGACCGTTGATGTCGGTGATGCGCCCATCGCTTTCCGCCAGTTTGATGTTGCTGCGGGTCTCGCCGGGGACGCGGATAAACGCGTCGGTAAAACCGCGTTTGGCGAACAGGGTTTCGAACGCCTGAAGGTTGTCTGCCCCGAGAAAACCGCTGACGGTCAACTGATGCCCGAGGTCCACCAACACCTGTGCCACGTTCACACCCTTGCCAGCGGCGTGGGTGTGCATTTCGTCGCTGCGATTGACCTGACCGGGGGTAAGGAGCGGCAACTGAACGGTGAGGTCCAGCGCCGGGTTGAGGGTCAGGGTTAAGATCTTGGCCATTACAGGGCCTCCACTAATGCGCGGACTTCGTTCGCGCTGCCCACGGCCAGGGCCTGTTGGGCAAGGGTTTGAGTCTGGGTCAGGCTGAGTTCACGAATGCGCGCCTTGACCTCGGCAATGCTGCGGCCCGACACGCTCAACTCATCCACACCCAGGCCCACCAGCACCGGTACCGCCAGCGGATCGGCTGCCAGTTCACCGCACACGCCGACCCACTTGCCATGAGCATGAGCCGCACGCACGGTGATGTCGATCAGTTGCAGCACCGCCGGATGCAAGCCGTCAGCCTGGGCCGACAACGTAGGATGACCACGGTCGATGGCCAAGGTGTATTGCGTCAGGTCGTTGGTGCCGACGCTGAAGAAGTCCACCTCTTTGGCCAGCACCGGCGCCAGCAATGCGGCCGACGGCACTTCGATCATGATCCCCAGTTGCAAATCCGCCACCGGGATTTCCAGACGCAGGCGTTCGGTCATGTCCCGAGCCTGACGCCACTCATCGACGCTGCCGACCATCGGGAACATGATTCGCAATGGACGGTTGTCGGCCGCACGCAGCAAGGCGCGCAACTGCGCTTCCATGATCTGCGGACGTTGCAGGGTCAGGCGAATGCCACGCACGCCGAGGAACGGGTTTTCTTCTTTGGCAATCGGCCAGTACGGCAGCGGTTTGTCGCCACCGACGTCGAGGGTGCGCACCACCAGTGGCCGGCCGGCCAGGCCATCGAGGACACGACGGTATTCGACTTCCTGAGTCGCCTCGTCCGGCGCTTGCGAGTGGGCCATGAAAATCAGTTCGGTGCGCAGCAGGCCAATGCCTTCGGCGCCCTGCTCCACCGCACTGGTGACACCGGCGCTTTCACCGATATTGGCGAACACTTCCACTGCGTGGCCATCGGTGGTCAGTGCCGGTTGATGGCGTTGTTCGGCGGCGGCTTTCAAGCGCAGTTCGCGGGTATCGCGCTCTTCGGTGGCGCGCTGCAAGGTGGCGGCATCGGCGTCCACGTGCAGGCGACCGCGTTGACCATCGATCAACAACGGCGTGCCCGGTTTCAGCAGCAACACCGCGGCACCGGCGCCCACCAGCGCCGGAATACCGAGGGCACGAGCGACAATGGCGCTGTGGGCCGTGGCACCACCGCGGGCGGTGAGAATGCCGGCCACACGCGTCGGATCGAGACGCGCAACGTCGGAGGGGCCGACTTCGTCCATCACCAGAATGTACGGTTGATCAGGTTCGCTCGGGGTTTCGACACCACAGAGTTGCGCCAGCACCCGACGGCCAATGTCGCGCAAGTCGGCGGCACGTTCGGCGAGCAAGGCGTCCTGCAACGATTCCTGTTGTTTGGCGGCCGCTTCAATCACCGCCATCCACGAAGCTTCAGCGCTTTCGCCTTGCTTGAGGCGGGTGTCGACTTCGTCGGTCAGTTCCGGGTCGTCGAGCATTTCCTGATGGGTGATGAAAATCTCGCGAATCGCCTTGGCCTTGCTGCGTTCGATCAGGCCTTCGATGTCGCGACGCACATCCGCCAGCGATTGCTTGAGGCGTTCGCGCTCGATGGCGGCGGACTCACCGCGCAGCGGGTAATCGATGATCTGCAGCACTTGAATATGTGCCGGGCCGATGGCGATCCCCGGGGCGGCGGCAATCGCCTGAATCAAACTGCCGGAGGCCGGCGCGAGGAGCACTTCGGCAACCTCGGCGATGACTTCGCGCTGTTGGCTCACGACCGGCAGCGGCTCGACTTCTTCACCGAGGCCTTCTTCGATAGCTGCCAGCAACGCCGGCAAGGCGTCGGCGGCGATGGTCGGTTCGGCGATGAATTCCAATACTTGGCCGCGACGGGCGCCGAGGCTGAGCAGTTTGCTCAAACTCTTCACCGACACCGCGCTGTCGTGACCATCGACGATGCGCACGCGGATTTCGCCTTCAAAACTTTTTGCCAGTTGGGCAAGGATCTTCGCCGGGCGCGCATGCAAACCGTGGGCGTTGGCCAGGGCAATGCGTGTGCTTGGCCAATCCGCCGGCACCTCACCGCCGAGGACTTCCAGCACCGCGCGACTGCTGGTGGCACGGCCCAACTCATGGCCACGGCCTTCGATCAACAACGCGCAAAGGCGTTCGAGCAGTGCTTGATGGGCTTCACCAAGACTGGCCAGGCAGAACAGCCCGCTCAACGGCTGACCGAGGTAGCGCATGGGTTTGTCCGGGGTGACAAAGGCCAGGCCCGGACGCTTCACTGTTTGTTCGCTGTGCAGCCACCACAGGCCATCGCCCAGCGGCAGCGCGTCGACCTGCTGCAAAACGCCGGCAAAACCGTTGCTCACGCAATCGGCCTGACGCAGCAAACGGGCACCACGCCAGACCAGCTCTTCGAAATCATCGGCGGACACACCGAGGCCGATCATCTGTGCGTCCAGCGCCAGTTCTTGCGGCGCGCCTTGCAGCAGCTTGAGCAAGGCTTCGGCGGAACTGGCGCGGCGCAGGGCCTGGCCCAGATCGGTCTCACCGAGGGCGCGGGTCAGCAGTTGCAGCAGGCGCAGGTGTTCATCGGATTTGGCGGCGATACCAATGGCCAGATAAACGATCTGGCCATCGCCCCAGTCCACGCCATCAGGAAACTGCATCAGCCGAACGCCGGTGGCGAACACCTGATCGCGGGTTTGCGGGGTGCCGTGGGGGATGGCAATTCCTTGGCCAAGAAAGGTCGAGCCCTGGGCTTCCCGGGCCTGCAAGCCCGCAAGGTAACCGTCGGCCACCAGGCCATCGGTCACGAGTCGATCAGCGAGCAGTTGCAGGGCAGTGGCTTTATCCACAGCCGACTGGCCCATGGATATCTGCTCTATGGTGAGCTCGAGCATGCTTTCTCCTTTTTGGCGCCGTGTGACGCCAGGTATTGTTTTGATTGATTCAGCTTAGGCGCTTGGAAACCCTTTTCAGGGGCAGTTTTGGCGGTTTCGCGGCAGAACCGACCAAAGCGACCTATAACGTAGAAAATACGCCTGCTGAAACGTTTAATCTAGAATGTTAGGCACGTTACTCGATAATGTCTCATCCTTGAAGTCCAATTGTCGGATGTGCTGCCACAATGGTCGTCTGCCCGAATCGGGTAGGATTGGCGAAAACCTCGGGGCACGCTCGAAAAAAACAAGGAAATACCGGGTTGAAACTCAGTGATATTGCACAGTTGGCCGGCGTCTCCGTGACTACCGCCAGTTATGTCATCAACGGCAAGGCCGAACAGCAACGCATCAGCAGCGCCACCGTCGAGCGCGTGCGGGCGGTGGTCGAACAACATGGCTTCACACCCAACCCTCAGGCCGCCGGGCTGCGCAGTCGGCACACCCGCACCCTGGGGTTCATTCTGCCGGACCTGGAAAACCCCAGTTACGCGCGAATTGCCAAACTGCTGGAGCAAGGCGCCCGGGCTCGCGGCTATCAGCTGCTGATCGCCAGCTCCGACGATGCGCCAGACAGTGAACGGCAATTGCTGCAATTGTTCCGCGCCCGGCGCTGCGATGCGTTGATCGTCGCCAGTTGCCTGCCGGCCGGCGATGACAGCTATCGCCAGTTGCAAGCCAAAGGCATTCCCATCATCGCCATCGACCGGGTCATGGAACCCGAGCATTTCTGCTCGGTGATCAGTGACGACCGCGAAGCCAGCCTGCACCTCACCCGCAGTCTGTTGAACCCGCTGCCCAAGCAGATCGCGCTGATCGGTGCCCGCCCTGAATTGAGTATCAGCCAGGAACGGGCCGCAGGCTTCAAGCAAGCGCTGAACGGTTTCAAAGGCGAGGTGTTGATCGAACACGGCGAGTCGTTCAGCCGTGAGTGCGGTAAACAATTGATGGAAGAGTTGCTTCAGCGCCTGGGCCATTTGCCGGATGCGCTGGTGACGACATCCTACGTGCTGCTTCAGGGCGTGTTCGATGCCTTGCACGACTTCCCGCTGAAAACCCGCCCGCTACGCCTGGGCACCTTCGGTGATACGCAGTTGCTGGATTTCCTGCCGCTGCCGGTCAACGCCATGTCCCAGCAGCATCAGCTGATCGCCGACAAGGCGCTGCAACTGGCGTTGGCCGCCATCGAACAGGCCGATTACCAACCCGGCGTGCAGGCCATCGCGCGGACCTTCAAGCAGCGCATTCTTCAGGACTGAGCCGTGGAACTGATCGACACCCACACTCATCTGGATTTTCCGGACTTCGACGCAGATCGTCAGGCGCTGCTGGCCGAAAGCCGCGCCCTTGGCGTGCGACGGATGGTGGTGCTGGGGGTTTATCAGGCCAATTGGCAGCGAGTCTGGGAGCTGGTGCAAAGCGATCCCGATCTGCACGCGGCGTTTGGTTTGCACCCGGTGTATCTGGATGACCATCGCCCCGAGGATGTGACCGAGCTCGGTGACTGGCTGGCGCGTCTGGCGGGCCATCGACAGCTATGCGCGGTGGGCGAGATCGGTCTGGATTACTTCATCCAGACCCTGGATCGTGAACGCCAGCAAGCGCTGTTCGACGCCCAACTGCAACTGGCGGCAGACTTCAATCTGCCGGCGCTGATTCACGTGCGACGCAGCCATGCGGCGGTGATCGCCACGCTCAAACGGTTTCGCTTGAAACGGGCGGGGATCATTCACGCCTTCGCCGGTAGCCAGGAAGAGGCTCGCGAATACATCAAACTCGGCTTCAAACTCGGCCTCGGCGGCGCCGCGACCTGGCCGCAAGCCCTGCGCATGCACCGTGTGCTCGCCGGTTTGCCCCTTGAATCGGTGGTACTGGAAACCGACTCACCGGACATGGCCCCTGCCATGTTCCCCGGTCAACGCAACAGCCCGGCCCATTTACCGGCGATCTGCGAAGCACTGGCCGCCATCATGGCAATCAGCCCCGAACAACTGGCCGCCGCCAGCACCGCTAATGCGTGTGGGTTGTTCAACTGGTAATCAGTCGCCCCACACATCCCCTGTGGGAGCGAGCCTGCTCGCGATGGCTGTTTAACATTCGACATTGATGTCGCCTGACACACCGCTATCGCGAGCAGGCTCGCTCCCACATTTGTTCCGGGGTGCTTTTCAAACCCGGAACGCGCTGATCAATTGCTTGAGCTCCACCACCTGCGCCGACAACGCTCGGCTGGCATTTTCAGTCTGGTGCGCGCCGTCGGCGGTACGCTCGCCGGCGCGGTTGATCTCGACGATGTTCTGGTCGATGTCGTGAGCCACGGCGGTTTGCTGCTCTACGGCGGCGGCGATCTGCTGGTTCTGGTCGACGATCATGCCGACCGCGCCGAGGATGTTTTCCAGCGCCTGCTGGACCTTTTCCGACTGCCCGACCGTGCCGTTGGCCATCTGATGGCTGGTGCCCATCGCCTTGACCGCCGCACCGACACCGCTGTGCAGCTTGGTGATCATCTGCTCGATTTCTTCGGTCGATTGCTGGGTGCGCTTGGCCAGGGTCCGGACCTCGTCCGCCACCACCGCAAAACCACGGCCCTGCTCGCCCGCGCGCGCGGCTTCGATGGCCGCGTTGAGGGCCAGCAGGTTGGTCTGTTCGGCAATGCTTTTGATCACGTCCAGCACGCGGCTGATGGACTGGCTGTCACTGGCCAGCTGATTAATCACCCGCACCGACTGATCGATCTCACTGGCCAGTGCAGCGATGCTGCCCTGCTGGGACTCCACCAGTCCGCGCCCGCTAATGGTCTCGTCGTTGACGCTGTGAGCGCTGCTGACAGCCGCCGCGGCACTGCGCGCCACCTCCAGGGACGTGGCTGACATCTGGTTCATCGCCGTGGCGACCTGCTCGATCTGCGTGCGTTGCCCCGCCACCGCCTGGTTGCTTTGGGCGGACACACTTTCGACCTGGCCGGCCTGGCGCTCGACCTCACTGACGGTCTGGCCCACGCGCTCGATCAGGTCGTGGATTTTCTTTACGGTGCCGGTAAACACCTCGCCCAACTCGCCCAGTTCATCGCGGCTGTTGGCGCTGAAAGTCACGGTCATGTCACCGGCCGCCACCTTGTCCATCACCGCGCCAAGACGCTTGAGGGTGGTGCGGGTCGAGGCGTAAAAACCGCCGTAGAGGTAAAAAATCAACACAAACACCAGCGCCAGCGCCACGACCTGCAAGACCATGTGGGTGCGGTGCTGCTCCAGCCGCTGCTGCAACTGGGTGCCGAGAAACTTCAGCGTGGCTTCATTGAGTTGATAGGTCCGATCCATCAGGCCCGTGACCTGATCGTAAAAGGCCTGCCACGGTGCATCGAGGGTATCGGCCATCACCACGTGTTCTTCGAACAGTTCACTGGCCTTTTTCAGGGAGGCCTTGCTGCTTTCAGCCTGAGCGCTCAGGGTTTCATGCACCGCTTTGCTGGAGCCCAGCGTGTCCTGCAACTTCAGACCGTATTCGGCCTGAAGCTTTTCGATCTGCGCCAGCAACTCATCGAAACGGGTACTCGACGCCGAATTGAGAAAGCCCTGCCCCAACGAATAAGACCCCATCGCCCGGCCCTCACCGAGCGTTTGGGTGACGGCCGGCGTGACGTTGGTGATGAGTTCGCTCAACTGACGCATGTCGCTCTGGCTGTCGCGGCTCAGGCCGGCCTGACTGGCGATGATCTGGCTGAAAATCTGCGCATTGCCGAGCAACTTGCCGATCAGCGCACTTTTGCTTTGCAGGGAATTTTCCGCTTGCTGAGCCTTGAACGCCGCGATCATTTCATCGCGCTTGCCATCGAAAAAGCTGATTTGTTCCGGGTCAGTGGTCATCGCCGCCAGCCCTTGCAAACGGCTCAGAACGCTTTGCTCCAGAGCGCTGATATTCGATTCGACATGGCCTGCCTTGCCGGACTGGCCAAGGGTGACATTGATCTGCACCAGGTTGTTCAGGGTTTCCAGATCCCGGCGCAGGCTCAGGCCGCTGCCCAACAGGTCGAGGCTTTGCAGTTCGACCTGGGTGCCCTGGAATTCGCGATAGGAATCGCGCACCAAATAGAAGTTGGTCACCAGCATGGGCACGAGGAACAGGACGCTGATCAAGCTGAACTTCATGCCGAAGCTCAGGCGGTTCATCAGCGCGACGGCAGGATAGAGCAAGCTCTTCACTGTGAAGTCTCCCTTTGATTTCTTATTTTTATGGCAGGCGCGCAGAGACAGCAGATAGCCACTATTGGCGCTGTCTCTGTATAGCCTAAATCGATGGGGGGGTTTGTAACTTAAGGTTAACGAAAAAGATCGCAGCCTTCGGGGGCTCCTACAGATTCATACGATCCCTGTAGGAGCTGCCGAAGGCTGCGATCTTTTCGATTCAAAGCAGAAATCAGGACAAAACAGTCCACAACGCAAACCCGGCGTACCAAAGCACCGCCGCGCGCAGCAGCAGTTCCCAGATCCGGTCCAGGCTGTTGATGCCGTCCGGCCCCACCACCGGCGCCGGAATTTCACCCGCCACCAGCCCGACTTTCTCGATCAGCTGAACGGCGCTGATGTTCCAGTTCAGCAGCTCGTGCAGCATCACCCGGCCGACCGCGACAAAGTTGCCGACCAGCGCAAAACTCGCCGCCAGCAGTCGCACCGGCACCCAATCGAACGCGTGACGCAGTTGTGCGGCGCGTTCGACCACCGCCGGGTTCTGCCCATGCTCTTCGGCCAGCGCCAGCAGTCGATAACTCAGGGCCGCGACCGGACCCAGCAGGAAGTACCAGAAGATCACCGCGAAAAAGCCCTGATAGGCCTCCCACAGCAAATGCCCTTGTACCCGCTCCAGCAGTTGCTCGCCGCTGTCGGCGCAAATATCCAGGTCGCGATTGGCCACATGGGCGGCGGCTTGCAGGTCTTCCCGGCGCCAGGCATCACGAAACGGCCCGAGGCCGGCCAGCAGATCACCACGGCCCAGACTGTAAATCACCACCAGCAGGTGCACCGGCAACGCCAGCAAGCCGTAGGCCACCGGCTCCAGCACCACCAACAGCAAACCCAGCAGCGCCACCGGCAACAACACCAGCACCACCAGTATCAGCCACGGACGGTTTGTCATGCGTGGGTTGGCCTCAAGCTTGCTCAGCTCCCGCACCCAACCGCCATCACGTTGAATCCGATGACGCAGGGCCGAGAACTTCTCGATCCACACCGCCAACAGCAGCACCAGAAAACTCATTGTTATTCCTCTTTTTCCAGATCGGCTTTTGCCAGAGCCGCGCGATAGCGTGCCCAGTCGAATGCCGGTCCCGGATCGGTCTTGCGCCCGGGTGCGATGTCGCTATGCCCGCAAATGCGCTGTGCGGTGATGCCGGTGAAGGCGCTTTGCAATTGTCGGGTCAGGGCCGTCAACGCTTGATATTGGGCGTCGGTGAACGGCAGATCATCCGTGCCTTCGAGTTCGATGCCCACGGAAAAATCGTTACAGGTGTCCCGTCCTTCGAAACACGAAACGCCGGCATGCCAGGCACGCTCAAGACAAGAGACAAACTGAGTGACGGTGCCGTCACGTTCGATCAGAAAATGCGCAGACACCCGCAGGTCAGCGATCCCTGCAAAGTAGGGATGTTCCGTGACATCCAGACGATTCTGGAAAAATTCCTGCACCTTGCCGGTGGCGAACTGCGCGGGCGGCAGACTGATGTTGTGGATCACCAGCAGGGAAATTTCGCCTTCGGGGCGCGCATTGAAGTTGGGCGAGGGGCATACGCGCACACCCTGACACCAACCGCTCGCGGGGTCCAACTGCATACAGGTTCCTTCAACGAAGACTGTGTTGGCGCCCAGTATGCCGCGATAGACCCTCGGCGCGCGATCACTTGCCGCGATTGAGACGCCGCAGATTACCGAGCACCGACTCCAGCGCCCGGTCGAACAGCAAGGTGTCGTCCAGCGTTCGCACCGCACCACGGCGGAATTCCAGGGCCAGACCGATACGGCTGTGCTCCAGCACTTTCATCCCGGTACGGTTGACGAAGATGTACTTGCCAGTGGCTTCAATGATCGCCGCCAGCTTGCAGCGCAGGGTGTTTTCCTCGTCTTCCTGAAATTCGACCCAGCAGCCCGGGCGTAGCTGATCAACTTGATGCAGAGTGACATCGTTCTCCAGCAAACGCACCGAGGTCGCTTCGACCGGGCCTTCATCAGCGGTTCGAAGCACGATGTCCTGCAGCACTTCGACCATCATCGGCCCGTCAGGTGTATTTTTCTGGCCCGGACGTTCGAACAGTTGAACGTGCAAGACCTCCAGCTCGCTGAAAAACTCGCTGGTGGCAAACGGATCGAATGCCGAACTGCTCAGCCCATCGCGCAATGACTTGAGCAACCCCGGCACCAGCGACAACAAGCGCAGGCTCGCATCGGGTTCGTCATGGCGCTGCACGCTCCAGATCAATTGCGCCATGGTCTGCACATCGGCGTGCCATTCGGCGGACTGATCACCGTGCTTGAGGCAGGTCAGCAACAGCACTTTGCTCCAGGCCTCCTGGATAAACGCCACAACGCCATGGGGCAGCACCTTGCCCACCAATGCCTGGTTCAGCGCCTGCTCGACGCGCTGACGCGCCAACTCGGTCCTGGCGCGGCCTTCCTCGGCGTCACGGGTGCGTTGCTCGAGTAATTCGCTGCGACGGCGCTCGTCACTGGTGAAGGCGAGAAAGTCCGCCAGCAGCTCGGAAAAGATCGCCGGGTCATCGACAAAATCGTTCAACAAGCGCTGCACGACTTGCTCGATGCGCAGGTACAGACTGTCGCGCTCATGGGCATCGCAATGACCCCAGCCCATGGCTGCGGCGGCGATTTCATTGAGCAAGCGCCGGGCAGGATGACTGGCGCGGCTGAAAAAGCTCTTGTCGAGTACCGCGACTTTCAGCATCGGTATCTGCAAACGGCCGATCAGCGCCTTGAGGGAGTCGGGCAGGTTGCGGTCATCGAGGATGCACTCGAAAAGCATGGCGATCAGATTGATCACGTCTTCGTCGGCCACCCCGACCACGCGCGATTTGCCGCTCTTGACGCTGACCCGGGTCAGCAGTTGTTCGAGCTGGTTACGCAGATCGAAGTCGTCCTGGGCTGCCAACGCCGGCACGTATTGCTGCAAGTGCGAGAGCAGGCGCATCAGGTCGCGGGTTGAAATGGGCTGAGGCTCGGCACTGGCCTCCAGGGTCGGCGCAACGCTGCCACGCACATGGAACAGCAACTCCTGCAAGGCGGCGAAGACCTCCTGCACACTGTCGTCGACCTGGGGACTGCCGCAGCGTCCTCCTGCCTCGGCAAGATCGGCATCAACACTGGCAGCAGCCCGATCGGTAGCACGTCGCGCCGGGGCGGGCTTGAGGTCGGGAAGCACGCCGGTGGCGATCAGCAGTTGATTGGCTTCGGCATAAAGTTGATCAGCATTGCTGAGCACATAGCGCTCGAACAGCTTGAGGATGATCAGCTTGACCTTGATCTCCATCCCCAGGTTGCGACCGGCCTGCAAAAAATACTCGCAGAGCAGCGTCGGGCCCATGGGATTGTGTTGTTCGACCAGCATCTTGCCCAGCAGTGTGCTGAGTCGAGCGGTGAGTTGGTCAAGGGCGAAACCGTCGCGGCTCAGCACCTTGCCGACCATGGCCTCCACCGCCACATTGCGCTCCATGTCGTCATTGGGTAACAGCGCCGAGGCATCGAAAGCCAATGCCCGAGGCACGGCCGAGTGAGAGGTGTCGTGCTGCGTGAGGCCGACGAAAGCATCGCAGAATTGCTCGAGAAAACCGCGTTCGATACTTTTGCGCTTGAGACGCAGATCACGCATGGCTTCGAAGAAGATGTTTTGCTCGACGTCGTTTCGGGCCCGATCGGCCATTTCAAACAGGGTGTCGTCGGCGTTATCGAACAGCGCCTGCAAATCCTGCTTGAGCTGTTGAACGGCCTTGTCGCGAACCTGAAGCAGAATCACAGGCAGGCGGGCGAGCGGCGAGTGACTCGCCTGATCGGTAGTCGCCTTGTGCAAAGGCACTACATTCCCGTCGTTGTGCATCCAAGCCTCCTGAAACGGTGATTCTTCGGTTCGGTGAGAAAGATCGAGTGCGCCGGCCACACAGCCGGCGCTCAACGGGAACAGTCAGCACCCGTTGTCATTCAATAATCGGGAATCCAAAGTTACGTCAAAGCTATGACGTCAAATGCAAGGCGAATTATCTGCAAAAGACTCTCCTTGTGCCAGCAGACTCTGCCCTTGCCTTGGAAATAGACGTTTATGAAAGACCCTTGCCAAGTGCTGATTGCTCGCGCAAATCGACCAAATGCAGGTTGGCGAACGATGGAATGGCCGTTGATGCCTTGGGTTGCCTCGCACCATGGCCCTATAATCGGGCCACTTTGTTTGTGGAGCCCGTTATGCCGAATCTACGTCTCGCCGATTTGACCGCCGAAATCGAAGCCAACGTGCGCCGTGCGTTGCTCGAGGACATCGGCAGCGGCGACATCACTGCGCAACTGATCCCGGCCGAACGCCTGGCCAAAGCCACCATCATCACCCGCGATGCGGCTGTCATGGCTGGCACCGCCTGGGTCGATGCGGTTTTCCGGCAATTGGACCCGCGGGTTGCGGTTCATTGGCAGGTGCGTGACGGCGAACGGGTAAAGCCCAATCAGGCGTTGTTCCACCTTGAAGGCCCGGCACGCTCGCTGCTGACGGGTGAACGCAGTGCACTGAATTTCCTGCAACTGCTTTCCGGCGTGGCCACTCGCGCGCAATACCTGGCCGATTTCGTCGCCGACACTCAGGTGAAGCTGCTCGACACCCGCAAAACCCTGCCGGGGCTGCGCCTGGCCCAGAAATACGCCGTAACCTGCGGCGGTTGCCACAATCACCGCATCGGTTTGTATGACGCCTTCCTGATCAAGGAAAACCATATCGCCGCCTGCGGTGGCATCCCTGAGGCCATCAAGGCCGCGCACAAGATCGCCCCGGGCAAACCGGTGGAGATCGAAGTGGAGAACCTGGCGGAGCTCAAAGAAGCCCTGGCGGCGGGTGCCGACATCATCATGCTTGATGAACTGAGCCTGGACGACATGCGTGAAGCTGTGCGCCTGAACGCCGGCAAGGCAAAACTGGAGGCCAGCGGTGGTATCAACGAAAGCACGCTGCTGCCCATCGCCGAAACCGGGGTGGATTATATTTCGATTGGTGCGATGACCAAGGATGTGAAGGCTGTGGATCTGTCGATGCGTTTAAGCCTCTGATCGAGAAAACGCCCGATTCAAATGTGGGAGCGGGCTTGCTCGCGAAGGCGGTGTGTCAGGCGACATTTACGTCGACTGACACGCCCTCTTCGCGAGCAAGCCCGCTCCCACAGGTCAGACCACCAGATTATTCATCTCGCAGTACTCTTCCCACTCGACGCCCAATACCTCGGCCGCCTCCTTGTGCAGCGCCAGGCGCGCAGCCTCGTACTCTTGCGGGCTTGAGGTGTACTTGAGCGTCAGTTCCCACGGCTGCAAGCCCTGAGCTTCTGCTTCATCCTCGAACGCCCACTGGATCTGGTCTTTCTGATCGTCGGCTGGCAAGTCCTTGATCTCTTCCATCAACTCGTGCGCATCTAGCGCGTACATTTTGAGGGCTTCTTTGTGTCTGGCTTCTTGACTCAATTCTTTAACGGTCATGGCGTTCTCGCTGATCTGAGGAATGGAAGATGGATCTGGATCATCAAGGATCTCTCTGACGCAAAAAACCGTTAGAAGCCCGGTTTGTCTGGCCTTCAGAACCATTCGGGATCATCTGAAAACTGCTGGGCGATGCTCATGCAGACAACGAATATAGGACGTTTTGTCGAGGATTCACACGGGTCTTTACATCTATCCCACAAAAAGCCACGAGCATGAGGTGCAGGAGGCCTTGGGAACATAAGTCGAAATCCCAAGTCATAGCGATGTGCCATATCGGCACTTCACAAGGAACCCGGTGATGCGCAGTTTTTCCAAGCTTTTGTCTGCCCAGCTTGCGACCGCTACCCTGCTGCTCGGCAGCCTGATTTTAGCCAGCGCGGCTCAAGCTGCTGTCGAAGTGACCTCTGACCCTGCGTTGTACTCCGACAAAATTTCCGCCCTCCACAATTCATTCGGCAAGGACACACTCGTCAGAACCAGCGTCAGCATCGATGATCTGGAAAATCTGCAAAAAACTGTGAAGGCCAATGCCACCGAACTGGAAAGCCAGAAGCGCACCCTCAGCGAGCAGGCCCGTCAGATCGAAGAGCTCAAACGCAACAGCGGTTCCAGCTCAAGTTCCAGCAGCAAGGAGATTGACGACCTCAAGCGCACGGTCAACGAGCAGGAACGCGATCTGAATAATCTTGGCAAGCAAGTGGAAGAGCTAAAGCGCAACAGCGGCTCCAGCTCAAGCTCGAACAACAGCGAAATCTCCAGCCTCAAACGGGAGATCAGCGATCAGGATCGCGCGATGGATCAGCTCAAGCGCACCGTCGAGGACCTGAGCAGAAAGGTGAAATGAAGAAGAAAATGGTGCCCGAGACAGGAATCGAACCTGCGACCTTCGCGTTACGAGTGCGCTGCTCTACCGGCTGAGCTACACGGGCGGTGGGCTAAACCTAGCACTGGCTATGCAGTCAGGCAACTTCGCGCACCACAAAATCAAAAGATCGTCCGAACGCGGCCCGAGCCTGCGGCAGCTCCTACAGATTCGATGTATGCCGCCATATCGGGGTTGAACACAATCTCGGGCAGGAGCTGCCGCAGGCTGCGATTCTTTTGATCTTCTTGCACACAAAAAAATGCCCCGCCGTTTTCACGGCGGGGCATTTTTTATAACGTTGAAGCGGTCAGGCGAAGGGGGTGATTAAACGCCCGAAGCCTTGGCTGCTGCTACGTCTTTGATGGACAGCTTGATACGGCCGCGGTTGTCCACGTCCAGTACCAGCACTTCCACTTCCTGGCCTTCTTTCAGGATGTCAGTCACTTTCTCGACGCGAGCATCGCTCAGCATGGAGATGTGAACCAGACCGTCCTTGCCCGGCAGGATGTTGACGAATGCGCCGAAGTCGACGATGCGCTCAACCTTGCCAACGTAGATCTTGCCGATCTCCGCTTCAGCAGTGATGCCCAGAACGCGCTGACGTGCAGCTTCTGCAGCTTCCTTGGTTTCGCCGAAGATCTTGATCGAACCGTCGTCTTCGATGTCGATCGAAGCCTTGGTTTCTTCACAGATCGCACGAATGGTCGCGCCGCCTTTACCGATGACATCACGGATTTTGTCGGTGTCGATTTTCATCGCGATCATGGTCGGAGCGTTTTCCGACAGCTCGGTACGCGACTGGCCAATGATCTGGTTCATCTGACCGAGGATGTTCAGGCGCGCTTCAAGGGCTTGGCCCAGAGCGATTTCCATGATTTCTTCGGTGATGCCCTTGATCTTGATGTCCATCTGCAGCGCGGTCACACCTTTGGCGGTACCGGCTACTTTGAAGTCCATGTCGCCCAGGTGGTCTTCGTCACCCAGGATGTCGGTCAGGACGGCGAATTTCTCGCCTTCTTTAACCAGACCCATGGCGATACCGGCAACCGGCGCCTTCATCGGCACACCGGCGTCCATCAGAGCCAGGGAAGCGCCGCAGACCGAAGCCATGGAGCTCGAACCGTTGGACTCGGTGATTTCCGACACAACACGGATGGTGTACGGGAACACGTCGGCAGCAGGCAGCATGGCCTGAACCGAACGACGGGCCAGACGGCCGTGACCGATTTCGCGACGACCAGCGCCACCCATGCGACCACACTCACCTACCGAGAACGGAGGGAAGTTGTAGTGCAGCATGAACGGGTCTTTTTTCTCGCCTTCCAGGGTGTCCAGCAGCTGTGCGTCACGGGCAGTACCCAGAGTCGCGACTACCAGAGCCTGGGTTTCGCCACGGGTGAACAGTGCCGAACCGTGAGTCTTCGGCAGAACACCGACTTCGATGTTCAGCGGACGTACGGTCTTGGTGTCGCGACCGTCGATACGTGGCTTGCCGTTAACGATGTTTTCGCGAACGGTGCGGTATTCGATTTCGCCGAAAGCCGCTTTGACTTCGCTGGACGAAGGCTGGCCTTCTTCACCGGACAACTTGGCAACCACCTGGTCTTTCAGCTCGCCCAGACGTGCATAACGGTCGGCTTTGACGGTGATGGTGTAAGCCTGGGAGATCGCTTCGCCGAACTCGGCACGGATCGCGCCCAGCAGTGCGGTGGCTTCTGGCTGTGGAGCCCAGGTCCAGGTCGGCTTGGCAGCTTCCGCAGCCAGTTCTTTAACAGCGTTGATCACAACCTGGAACTCGTCGTGAGCAAACAGTACCGCGCCCAGCATCTGGTCTTCGGTCAGCTCTTTGGCTTCCGATTCAACCATCAACACGGCTTCCGAAGTACCGGCAACGACCATGTCCAGGCTCGATGCTTTCAGCTGTTCGTAAGTCGGGTTCAGCAGGTAGCCGGTGCTTTCGTGGAACGCAACGCGGGCAGCGCCGATCGGGCCATCGAAAGGAATGCCGGAGATGGCCAGGGCAGCCGAGGTACCGATCATCGCAGCGATGTCCGGGTCGGTTTTCTTGCTGGTGGAAACGACGGTGCAGACAACCTGCACTTCGTTCATGAAACCTTCTGGGAACAGCGGACGGATCGGACGGTCGATCAGTCGGGAAGTCAGGGTTTCTTTCTCGGAAGGACGGCCTTCACGCTTGAAGAAACCGCCAGGGATCTTACCGGCAGCGTAAGTCTTTTCCTGGTAGTGAACGGACAGAGGGAAGAAGCCCTTGCCTGGATCGGCTTGTTTGGCACCGACTACGGTCACCAATACGCTGACGTCATCGTCAACGGTGACCAATACTGCGCCGGAGGCCTGACGGGCGATACGGCCGGTCTCGAGGGTAACGGTCGACTGACCGAACTGGAATTTTTTGATTACCGGGTTCACGGTGTCCTACCTTCTTTTGTGGCTCTTGGGGAACTTGTCTTCTTGCGAAATTCTTGGGCAATGTCGGGAATCGGCCCAACGCCTGTCCAGGGTAAAACGACTATCCAGATAAAACTTGAGGCTGGGAGCCTGCCATGCGCCAGCGGGAAACCCACTGATGCACGACAGACAACCAACCTCTAGCGCAATCGCTGATTAGCGACGCAGACCCAGGCGACCGATCAGAGCCTGATAACGACCCAGATCCTTGCCTTTCAGGTAGTCCAGCAGCTTACGACGCTGGTTAACCATGCGGATCAGACCACGACGGGAGTGGTGATCTTTACCGTTGGCCTTGAAGTGACCTTGCAGTTTGTTGATGTTGTGGGTCAGCAGTGCAACTTGCACTTCTGGCGAACCAGTGTCACCAACAGCTTGCTGGTAGTCAGCTACGATTTGAGCTTTTTCTTGAACGTCGAGAGCCATGAGGCAATCCTTTTATCAGGAAACTGTTTCAAAGAAACAGCTTCAACAGGCCAGGGACAAATCCCTGTATCTATAAATGAGTAGTGACCGTGCCTGTTAACAGCCACACTCGCCAGCCTGCTGTTACACAGGCCGGTTCCGGTCATTCTGACCGAATCAGTCGACGTGGCGCGATGCGCCCGTCTTCGCTCACTTCACCGATACCGATGAAGCGACCGTTGTGATCCTGTACCCGTACCATGCCGAACTTCGGTGCATCCGGGGCGCGTACCGGTTGGCCGTTGAGCCAGTAGAACGCGCTGTGCTCCGAGAACTGCAACAGTGGCCAATCCAGCAGGCCGCTGTCCGATGGCATCAGGAAGCGATCAACCGCTTCGTTGCCGCCTTCGGCATGTACCGCTTCCAACTCTTCGAGCGTGACAGTCTGCGCCAGCGTGAAAGGCCCGGCCTGGGTACGTCGCAATTCAGCCACGTAAGCGCCACAACCGAGTTGCTCACCGATATCCTCCACCAGGGTGCGGATATAGGTGCCTTTGCTGCAATCCACCGCCAGCCGCGCAGTATCACCTTCAAAGGCCAGCAATTCCAAGCGCGCAATAGTAACAGAACGCGGTTCGCGCTCCACTACTTCGCCTGCACGGGCCAGCTTGTACAGCGGCTGCCCGTCACGCTTGAGCGCCGAGTACATAGGCGGTATCTGACTGATTTGACCGCGAAATTTCGGCAGCACAGCCTCGACATCGGCGCGACCAACGGTCACCGGGCGCTCCAGCAAAACTTCACCTTCGGCATCCGCCGTGGTGGTGGTCTTGCCCAGTTGCGCCAGAGTCTCGTAACCCTTGTCGGAATCGAGCAGGTATTGCGAGAACTTGGTGGCCTCGCCGAAGCACAACGGCAGCACGCCGGTGGCCAGCGGATCGAGACTGCCGGTGTGCCCGGCCTTTTCGGCATTGAGCAACCAGCGGACCTTCTGCAACGCCGCGTTGGAGGTGAACCCCAGCGGCTTGTCGAGCAGGATGATGCCGCTGACGTTACGACGGATACGTTTGACCTGAGCCACCGATTACTCCTTGGCGTCTTCGGGTTCAGCCGCTACCGGGTGCTGATTGTCTTCAGCCACCGCACGCTCGATCAGGGCCGACAGGTGCGCGCCACGCACGACGCTTTCGTCGTAATGGAAGTGCAACTGCGGAACGCTGCGCAACTTCATTTCGCGAGCCAGCTGCATACGCAGGAAACCGGCGGCCGAGTTGAGCACCTTGATGCTTTGCGCGATGTCTTCGGCGTTGTCCTGCCCCATCACGGTGATGAAGATCTTGGCGTGACCGACGTCACGGCTGACTTCAACAGCGGTAATGGTGACCAGGCCGACGCGCGGGTCTTTGACTTCACGACGGATCAGCTGTGCCAGCTCACGCTGCATCTGATCGCCGATACGTTGGGTACGGCTGTATTCTTTTGCCATGTCTTGTTACCTGTTACTGCCCCACGGTGAAACCCGAGGGGTCTGAAAGCGGCAAACGCCCGGCCTGACAAAAGCCAGACCGGGCGTTGCGTTTAGAGTCCGGACGTTGCGCCGCGCATCTGCATGCGGCGGCTCATCGTGGCCCTTGAAGTGCGCGAGTCAGAGGCTGCGAGCAACCTGAACCTTCTCGAAGACTTCGATCTTGTCACCGACTTTGACGTCGTTGTAGCTCTTCACGCCGATACCGCATTCCATGCCGGCACGTACTTCGGAAGCGTCATCCTTGAAGCGGCGCAGGGATTCCAGCTCGCCTTCGAAGATAACGATGTCTTCACGCAGTACACGGATTGGACGGTTACGGTGAACAACACCTTCGATAACCATGCAACCGGCGATCGCGCCAAACTTCGGCGAACGGAACACGTCACGCACTTCAGCGGTACCCAGGATGTTCTCGCGAACATCGCTGCCCAGCATACCGGTGAGGGCTTTCTTGACGTCTTCGATGATGTCGTAGATCACGTTGTAGTAACGCATATCCAGACCTTCCTGCTCGACGATCTTGCGAGCGCCGGCATCGGCACGCACGTTGAAGCCAAACAGTACAGCGTTGGAGGCCAGTGCCAGGTTGGCGTCGGACTCGGTGATACCACCGACACCGCCACCGACCACACGCACTTGCACTTCGTCGTTACCCAGGCCGTTCAAGGCACCGTTCAACGCTTCCAGCGAACCACGGACGTCGGATTTGAGGACGATGTTGAGCGTCTTCTTCTCTTCCTGACCCATGTTCTCGAAGATGTTTTCAAGCTTGCCAGCGTGAGCACGGGCCAGTTTGACTTCGCGGAACTTGCCTTGACGGAACAGAGCCACTTCACGGGCTTTCTTCTCGTCGGCAACTACGCTCATCTCGTCGCCAGCGTCCGGGGTACCGTCCAGGCCGAGGATCTCGACCGGGATGGATGGACCGGCTTCTTTAATTGGCTTGCCGTTCTCGTCGAGCATGGCGCGAACGCGGCCATAGTTCGAACCGACCAGCACCATGTCGCCTTGGCGCAGGGTACCGTCTTGAACCAGAACGGTAGCAACCGGGCCACGACCCTTGTCGAGACGCGATTCAACCACAACACCGCGACCTGGGGCCGAAGGAGTCGCTTTCAGTTCGAGAACTTCAGCTTGCAGCAGGACAGCTTCGAGCAACTCGTCCACGCCGGTACCGACTTTCGCCGAAACCGATACGAACGGGGTATCGCCGCCCCACTCTTCCGAGGTCACGCCGTGAACCGACAGTTCGCTGCGGATGCGATCGAGATCGGCGCCCGGCTTGTCGATTTTGTTCACGGCAACAACCAGCGGAACACCGGCAGCCTTGGCGTGCTGGACAGCTTCAACGGTCTGCGGCATTACGCCGTCGTCCGCTGCAACCACCAGGATCACGATGTCGGTCGCCTTGGCACCACGAGCACGCATCGCGGTGAACGCGGCGTGACCAGGGGTGTCGAGGAAAGTGACCATGCCACGATCAGTTTCAACGTGGTACGCACCGATGTGCTGGGTGATACCGCCGGCTTCGCCAGCCGCTACCTTGGCACGACGGATGTAGTCGAGCAGCGAGGTCTTACCGTGGTCAACGTGGCCCATTACGGTCACAACCGGTGCACGGGAGAACGCTTCACCTTCAAACTTCAGGGACTCGGCCAGGGAATCTTCCAGGGCAGTGTCGCTGACCAGGGTCACTTTGTGGCCCAGCTCTTCGGCAACCAGTTGGGCAGTTTCCTGATCCAGTACCTGGTTGATGGTCGCTGGAGTACCCAGTTTGAACATGAACTTGATGATTTCAGCTGCCTTGACCGACATCTGCTGGGCGAGATCGCCAACAGTGATGGTCTCGCCGATCTTCACTTCGCGCACTACAGGGCCGGTTGGGCTCTGGAAACCGTGAGCGTTGCGTTTCTTCAGCTTGGCCTTGCCGCGACCACCACGACGGAAGCCATCGCTTTCTTCGTCGGTAGTACGTGGGGCAACGCGTGGAGCAGGCGCTTTTTCCTTGACCGAAGCACGATGCGGAGCGTTTTTGCGCTCACCATCGCCACTGCCACGACGATTGCTATCGTCGGCGCGTGGTTTGTCCGGACGGCGCTGTTCGTTCTGCTTGTTGCGAACGTCAGCAGACGGTGCTGGTGCAGCAGCCACAACCGGTGCGCTTTCGCGTACTGGCTCGGCAACTGCAGCAGGTGCTGCAACAGCGTCGTTCGTAGCGGTTTGCGCAGCAGCAGGCTGGCGACGCGCTTCTTCTTCGGCGCGACGCTTGGCTTCTTCTTCAGCCTTCTGACGTGCAGCATTTTCTACTGCGCGACGTTCTTCCAGTTCGCGTTTGCGCTCGGCTTCGATTTCTTCCGGGCTGCGCTGAACGAAAACTTTCTTCTTGCGAACTTCAACACTGATGCTTTTGCTGCCAGCAACACGCAGGGTGCTGGTGGTTTTACGCTGCAGTGTAATCTTGCGTGGTTCTTCCACTTTCGCCTTGTGGCTGCTTTTCAAGTGAGTCAGCAAAGATTGCTTCTCACTGTCAGTCACATGTTCTTCGGCGGCGGTGTGCGGCAGACCTGCCTCACGCATCTGCTGCAACAGGCGCTCTACCGGTGTTTTGACCTCATCGGCCAGTTGTTTCACCGTGACTTGCGTCATGCACTTCTCTCCTCAGGCCGCGCCTAATTACTCGAACCAGTGGGCTCGGGCGGCCATGATCAACTTGCCGGCACGATCATCGTCAATGCCGTCGATGTCGAGCAGGTCGTCAATAGACTGCTCGGCCAGGTCTTCGCGGGTAATTACGCCGCGCACCGCCAGTTCCATCGCCAAATCCTTGTCCATACCCTCAAGCGAGAGCAGGTCTTCGGCCGGATGGGCGTCTGCCAGCTTTTCCTCAGTAGCGATGGCTTTGGTCAACAAACGATCCTTGGCGCGAGCGCGAAGCTCGTTGACGGTTTCTTCGTCAAAGCCGTCGATGTTGAGCATTTCTTCCAACGGTACGTAGGCAATCTCTTCCAGGCTGGTGAAGCCTTCATCTACCAGCACCTGTGCCAGGTCTTCGTCGACTTCCAGCTCGTCGATGAAGTTGCGCAGGATGTCGCCGGTTTCTGCTTGCTGCTTAGCCTGGATGTCCGATTCGGTCATCACGTTCAGGGTCCAGCCAGTCAACTGGCTAGCCAGACGCACGTTCTGACCACCGCGACCGATGGCCTGAGCCAGATTGTCTGCGCCAACGGCGATGTCCATTGCATGGGCATCTTCGTCAACGATAATTGCCGCCACTTCAGCCGGCGACATTGCATTGATCACGAACTGAGCCGGGTTATCGTCCCACAGGACGATGTCCACACGCTCACCGCCCAACTCGCCGGACACTGCCTGGACGCGCGAACCGCGCATACCGATGCAAGCGCCTTGCGGATCAATGCGTTTGTCCTTGGAGCGGACCGCGATCTTGGCGCGCGAACCCGGGTCGCGGGACGCAGCCATTACTTCGATCAGGCCTTCGGCGATTTCCGGCACTTCGATGCGGAACAACTCGATCAGCATTTCCGGCGCGGTACGCGACAGGATCAGCTGCGGGCCGCGGTTCTCGGTGCGGATTTCCTTGAGCAGCGCACGCAGACGCACGCCAACCCGGAAAGTTTCGCGAGAGATGATGTCTTCACGGGCCAGCAACGCTTCAGCGTTGTTGCCCAGATCGACGATCACGTTGTCGCGGGTGACTTTCTTCACGGTGCCGGAGATGATTTCTCCCAGGCGCTCGCGATAGGCGTCAACGACTTGAGCACGCTCGGCTTCGCGAACTTTCTGCACGATGACTTGCTTGGCAGTCTGTGCAGCAATGCGGCCGAACTCGATGGATTCGATCTTTTCTTCGACAACGTCACCGACCTTGGCGCCAGGATGCGTTTCGGCAACCTTGCTCGGCCAGGTTTCGATGGCCGGATCGTCCAGGTCTGCTTCTTCGACGACCGTCCAGCGACGGAATGTCTCGTAAGCACCGGTGTGGCGATTGATTTCCACACGCAGATCGACTTCGTCCTCGAAACGCTTTTTGGTAGCAGTGGCCAGAGCCAGCTCCAGCGCTTCAAAAATTACGTTTGCCGGTACGCCCTTTTCATTGGATACCGACTCAACAACCAGCAGTACTTCTTTGCTCATCGTACGCCTCGCCTTTCGCAAGCCATTGGATCCGCGGGATCCGCGTCTCAGTCAAAACTGGGAATAATGTTGGCCTTGTCGATCATATCGATCGGCAACAGGAACTCATGGTCTTCAACCTGCACCACGACGTCCTGCTCTTCTACACCGCGCAGAAGGCCCTGAAAGTTGCGTCGGCCTTCAAAAGGCGAGCGCAGCTTGATCTTCACTTGTTCACCGGCAAATTTTGCAAACTGCTCAATAGTGAACAGTGGGCGTTCCATGCCAGGCGAGGAAACTTCAAGGGTATATTCAACAGCGATAGGATCTTCAACATCCAGTACACCGCTGATCTGGCGGCTGACGATGGCACAATCGTCCACCAGCACACCGCCCTCTTTATCGATATAAACGCGCAACATTGAGTGGCGACCTTGAGCCGAAAACTCAATACCCCAGCATTCATAGCCTAGGGCCACGACCACCGGGGCCAGCAAGGCCTGCAACTCTTCTAGCTTGCTCGACACCTGAACCCCCTCGTGCATGTATGTGCATGCTGTGCAAAATAAAAAAATGGGCGAAACGCCCATCCTTGAAACGCCGTCGAATAGCGGCGTAGAAAGTGTCCAGCTAACAAAAAGCCCCTTAAAAGGGGCTCCTTAAACTGGTTGCGGGGGCCGGATTTGAACCGACGACCTTCGGGTTATGAGCCCGACGAGCTACCAGACTGCTCCACCCCGCGACAAAGCTGGGGCGGAAGTATACGACCGATCCCTGACAGGGTCAATGTAACCTTCCACCTACAAGAAAGCCCGCAACAGCGGGCTCTCCTGATAATTGGTACCGAGAAGGGGACTCGAACCCCTACACCCTATGGGCACAACCACCTCAAGGTTGCGTGTCTACCAATTCCACCACCTCGGCAATACTACGTTTGAAACTCTTCTTACTTCTGCTCTTGAGCTGGAGGCACGTCAGTCGCTGGAGTAGCCGACTTTTGCTCTTGAAGCACCGGGACATCATCAGAAGCCGGTTTTTGCTTTGGAACTTCCAACACTGCTGGATTTGGCAAACCTACTTGAGTCAGCTGATGAGCCTTCTCTTTAGCAAAGTAACCTAACCCCAAGCTGGTTATGAAGAAACCGGCGGCAAGTATAGCAGTAAACTTACTAAGAAAGGTAGAGGAACCTTGGCTTCCGAACACAGTATTTGAAGCACCTGCTCCGAAAGACGCGCCAGCATCCGCACCCTTACCCTGCTGCAGCAAAACCAGAGCAACTACGCCCAATGCACCCAGCAGATGAAAAACGACTACGACTGTTTCCAGCATTTTTTCAGTTTCCCGCGGCGCGACAAATCGCACCGAACTCATCTGCATTCAGGGAAGCTCCACCAATGAGCCCCCCATCGATATCCGGCATGCCGAACAGTTCGACCGCATTGGCCGCCTTCACGCTGCCGCCGTATAGAAGCCGCACACCTTGTGCGACTTCAGAATTCTCTGCCGCCAACTGAGCGCGAATGGCTGCGTGCACATCCTGCGCCTGTTGCGGCGAAGCAGTCAGCCCGGTGCCAATGGCCCAGACCGGCTCGTAAGCGATTACTGCCTTTGCAAAGACACCAACACCCAGCTCCTCGATGATGCTGCCCAGCTGACGCCCGACAACCTCAAGAGTTTTCCCGGCTTCACGCTGCTCAAGGGTTTCCCCTATACACAACACCGGAATCAAGCCACATGCCTGTGCCGCTGCGAACTTGCGAATCAGCATTCCGTCCTGCTCGCCCATGATCTGGCGGCGCTCGGAGTGCCCGACAAGCACCAGGGAACAACCTGCATCCTCCAACTGACTCGGCGCAACCTCACCGGTCAATGCACCTTGCATGGATTCCACCGCAGAGTTCTGCGCGCCGACCGAAATCGACTTACCTTCCAAGCCATCAATCACTTGATTGATATACAAGCAAGGCGGGAATACCGCGACATCAACACCGCTCGGCAAGGCCAGATGACGAAGGCCGTTGATCAGCTCAGCGACGCTGGCGCGGGTACCGTGCATCTTCCAGTTACCAGCTACCATAGGGCGACGCATGCTGTACCTCGTCGGTCAAAGTGGGCGCAGATGTTACCCAACACAATCATGGCTGGCAAGCCGAAATCAGGCAGAAACTTCAGTTACCAGTTTTGCCAGCTCTTCGGCGTAACCGCGAACCTGCATTTCGTCCTCGCCCTCGACCATGACTCGTACCAGCGGCTCTGTCCCGGACTTGCGCAACAGCACGCGCCCACGACCGGCCATCGCCTGGGTGACACGGTCACTGGCCGCTTTGACTGTCGGATGCTCGAGCGGGCTCGCACCACCGCCAAACCGCACATTGATCAGCACCTGAGGACACTTGCGCAGCGCCTGACGAGACTGAGCCAGGCCTTCCGAGCGCGTTTTCAGCGCCATCAGCACCTGCAGCGCAGCAATGATCGCATCACCGGTGGTGGTATGACTGAAGCAGACAATGTGCCCCGAGTTTTCACCTCCCACCTGCCAATCGCGCTCCAGCAACTCGGAGATTACGTAGCGGTCGCCAACATTGGCGCGCACAAAAGGAATCGCCAGATCCGCCAGGGCCAATTCCAGCCCCAGGTTACTCATCAGCGTGCCGACCACGCCGCCCTGCAACTTGCCGCGCTCATGCAGATCACGAGCGATGATGAACAGCAACTCATCGCCGTCGACGACAGCACCGGTGTGATCGACCATCTGGACTCGATCACCATCACCATCAAAGGCGATGCCCAAATCAGCGTACTCAGCCAATACGGCGGCTTGCAACGGCCCCATATGAGTCGAGCCGCAATTTTCATTGATGTTCAGGCCATTTGGATGAGCCGAAAGCACAACGACATCGGCCCCCAACTCACGGAACACACTAGGCGCCACTTTATAGGTCGCACCGTGGGCGCAGTCGATCACGATCTTCAGGCCGGCAAAACTGGTGCCGGTCGGAACGCTGCTCTTACAGAATTCGATATAACGGCCCGAGGCGTCGTTGATTCGCGATACCTTGCCGATCTTGCTCGATTCAACCACGGTCATCGGGGTATCGAGCAGCTCTTCGATCATCAGCTCGACTTCGTCCGGGAGCTTGGTGCCCCTTCCGGAGAAAAACTTGATGCCGTTATCGTCATGAGGATTGTGCGACGCACTGATCACGATGCCCGCTTCGGCATGAAAGGTACGTGTCAGATAGGCGATAGCCGGCGTCGGCATCGGCCCCAGAAGCATTACGTCAGCACCTGCCGATGTGAGCCCGGCCTCAAGCGCCGACTCGAACATGTAACCGGAGATTCGGGTGTCCTTGCCCACGAGCACCTTGCAGGCCCCCATGCTGCGGAACGCCATGCCTGCAGCCCAGCCAAGCTTGAGCATGAAGTCAGGAGTAATCGGGTATTGACCGACCCGACCACGAATGCCGTCGGTGCCAAAATATTTCTTGCTCATAAGTACTCCATCATTCTTATTCGGCTGATTCTACAGCAGCGATCATCCGCACCACGTCGACCGTTTCGGCCACATCGTGGACGCGCAATATACGCGCGCCCTTGACCAAAGCCAGCGCCGCCAGCGCCAGACCGCCATGCAGGCGCTCTCCCACCGGCCGATTCAAGGCCTGCCCGATCATGCTCTTTCGCGATACCCCGACCAACAGGGGCCGCCCCAAGGCATGAAGGGCCTCCATGTGCTTGAACAAGCTCAGGTTGTGCTGCAAGTTTTTCGCAAAACCGAAGCCCGGATCGAGGATGATCCGCTCTGCGGGGATACCCACCGACGCACACTGGACCATGCGTTCGGCGAGAAACTCGCCGACCTCTTTCGTAACATCCTGATAATGCGGATCGTCCTGCATGTCGCCCGGCTCGCCGAGCATATGCATCAGGCACACCGGCAAGCCGGTGGCCGCTGCTGCATCCAGGGCTCCGTCTCGGCGCAACGAACGCACGTCATTGATCAACCCCGCTCCCAGCCTTGCAGTTTCACGCATGACCGCCGGCGTGGAGGTATCGACCGAGATAATCACATCGAGTTCACGATGAATGCGCTCGACGATGGGCGCTACACGCTCCAGCTCCTCAAGTGGCGAAACCGCCCTGGCGCCGGGCCGGGTCGATTCGCCACCGACGTCGATCAGCGTTGCGCCGGCCACCACCATCGCCTCGGCGTGACGCAGGGCCGCATCCAGCTGACTGTATCGGCCGCCATCAGAAAAGGAGTCGGGAGTGACATTGAGAATACCCATGACATGCGCCTGGGCCAAATCAAGAACCCGGTTGCCGCAAGGCAACCGGGTTGAGGACTGAACAAAAGTCATTTCAAGCCTTATAAGTCAGCAGCCGGGCCACCGATGGGGGTTTCCGGACGCCCATTCTGCACCGCCGGAGGCGTACCGGATGTATCGCTGCCGCCAGACCAGTCACGAGGTTCGCGAGGTGAGCGACCCGCCATGATGTCATCGATCTGATCGGCATCGATCGTCTCGTACTTCATCAAGGCATCCGCCATGGCGTCAAGCTTGTCACGGTTATCTGTGAGGATCTGCTTGGCCGTGCCATAGCACTGGTCAATGATGCTGCGCACCTCGGAGTCGATCAGCTTGGCTGTCTCGCCAGAGAAGCTGGCATGCTGACCACTACCGCCACGACCGAGGAACACTTCGCCCTCTTCTTCGGCGTACATCAACGGACCGAGTTTTTCCGACAACCCCCACTTGGTCACCATGTTCCGTGCAATCTGGCTGGCACGCATGATGTCGTTGGACGCACCCGTGGTGACGCCGTCGAAACCCAGGGTCATCTCTTCAGCGATACGACCGCCGTACAGCGAGCAGATCTGGCTGATCAACGCACGCTTGGACAGGCTGTAGCGATCTTCTTCAGGCAGGAACATGGTCACGCCAAGTGCGCGACCGCGCGGAATGATCGACACCTTGTAGACCGGATCATGCTCAGGCACGACGCGACCGACGATAGCGTGGCCCGCTTCATGGTAAGCGGTGTTCTGCTTCTCTTTCTCGGACATGACCATGGATTTGCGCTCAGCGCCCATCATGATCTTGTCCTTGGCCAGTTCGAACTCTTTCATCTCGACGATGCGCTTGCCCGTACGGGCTGCGAACAGCGAAGCCTCGTTTACCAGGTTAGCCAGGTCGGCACCCGAAAAACCAGGTGTACCACGGGCGATCACGGCTGGGGCGACGTCGTCACCCATTGGCACTTTGCGCATGTGGACTTTGAGAATCTGCTCACGACCACGGATATCCGGCAGACCGACCACGACCTGACGGTCGAAACGACCCGGACGCAGTAACGCAGGGTCCAGTACATCGGGACGGTTGGTCGCAGCAATGACGATAATGCCGTCATTCATTTCGAAACCGTCCATTTCCACCAGCAACTGGTTGAGCGTCTGTTCGCGCTCATCGTGACCGCCACCCATGCCGGCACCACGATGGCGACCGACGGCGTCGATTTCATCGATGAAAATGATGCATGGCGCGTGTTTCTTGGCCTGCTCGAACATGTCACGAACACGGCTGGCACCGACACCGACGAACATTTCGACGAAATCGGAACCGGAAATGGTGAAAAACGGCACTTTGGCTTCGCCGGCAATCGCCTTGGCGATCAAGGTTTTACCGGTACCTGGAGGACCGACCATCAGCACGCCACGAGGAATGCGACCGCCCAAACGCTGGAACTTGCCCGGATCACGCAGGAACTCGACCAGCTCGCCAACTTCTTCCTTGGCTTCGTCGCAACCGGCAACATCAGCCAGAGTGGTTTTCACCTGATCTTCGGAGAGCAGGCGCGCCTTGCTCTTGCCGAAGCTCATCGGCCCGCCCTTGCCACCCGCACCGCCCTGCATCTGCCGCATGAAGAACATGAAGACGGCGATGATCACCAGGATCGGGAAGCTTGCGACCAGGAGTTGAGTCCAGATGCTTTGCTGCTCAGGCTGTTTGCCTTCGACCACGACGTGGTTATCCACGAGGTCGCCGATCAGACCGTTGTCCTGGATTGCCGGACGAATGGTCTTGAAGCTGTCGCCATCGTTGCGCTTGCCGGTAATCACGTAGCCATCAACCGCTACGCGCTCGACCTTGCCATCCTTGACCTGCTGGATGAAGTCGGAATAGTTGAGGGTCTGCGGCTCGTTAGGGCTGGAGAAGTTGTTCATCACCGTCACCAGGACAGCCGCGATGATCAACCACAGGATCAGATTCTTTGCCATATCGTTCAATTAACTACCCTCTGAAGCAAGCTCCGCTAATGGCGCGCGCTTCGCATGATATTCACCGGCCTAACTTACTACATTACCTACGGCTCTGGCAGGCGCCGTCTGTAACCCTTTGTGAAACACTTTCTACACAATATTCGCTAATGCTCACGGGGCGAAATACGAAAAACCTATCACCCCGGTCGAAAAACCTCTTACTCCTCGCTGCGACCACGGAAACCACGGCCCAGCAAGTACTGCTCACGGGAACGATCGCGCGACGATTTCGGCTTGCGCGTCGTGACCTTTTCGAACTGCTTGCGCACGCTCTTATGGTATTCGTCGAAACCTTCACCCTGGAAGATTTTGATCAAAAAATCACCACCCGGCTTCAGCACCCGAGTCGCAAGATCCAGCGCCAACTCGCACAGGAACATCGATCTCGGCATATCAACAGATGCCAGTCCACTCATATTGGGGGCCATATCGGAAATCACAAGGTCTACTTCCTTATTTCCGACCGCCTCAAGGATCTGTGCCAGCACGGCGTCCTCGGTGAAGTCGCCCTGAATGAAGGTCACATCGGGGATGCTGTCCATTTCCAGGATGTCGGAAGCGATCAGCGTGCCTTGCCCACCAATCAGACGACTGGTCACCTGGGACCAGCCACCCGGGGCGGCGCCCAGGTCGATCACGCTCATGCCCGGACGGATCAAACGATCCCTTTCCTGAATCTCCAGCAGCTTGTAGCTGGCACGGGAGCGATACCCGTCTTTTTGCGCCATTTTCACGAATGGGTCGTTGAAATGCTCTTGCAGCCATTTAAGACTTGTCTTGGAACGGGCCACGGGCCACCTCGAAAATAAAACGGGTCGTGATTAACTGGGCGGTCCCGGACTCGCTCGGGTAAACTGGCCGCCGCTTTTTACAAGATCAGACGCAGGGGTCAGATTATGCCGCTCACTCAAGAGCAGAAGAAACAGTACAAATCCATTGGCCACCATCTGAAACCAGTTTTGATTGTGGCTGACAACGGTTTGACTGAAGGTGTGTTAGCCGAACTTGAACGCGCGCTGGCGGATCACGAGCTGATCAAAATCAAGCTCAACATCCTCGATCGCGAATCGCGCCTGGCGGCCATTGCAGAACTGTGCAAGGCCGGCAAAGCGGATCTGGTTCAGGTCATCGGCAAGATGGCACTGATTTACCGCAAGAACTTCAGCGTCAACAAGCAACTGTCGAACGTTCATCGCTTCAAGTGATGGCAAGGATCAGGGTGTGCTTCGCGCGCCCTGACACCCCATCCGGGCACCGGCTGCATCACCAGCACCAACCCGGAAAATCCCAGGACAAGATAGCTGAACAGCTGCCAATGTACCGCCTCCGGCCAACCGAAGCGCACAGCGAAATACATCGCACACGCGTACAACGCCATCAGCAGCAGCTGCCCGCGAATATCCCGCCATAGACTGGCAAGGCTCTCGGCCTGAACCAGCACCAAAACCTGAAAAATCACGCACACCGTGGCGAATCCCACCATCAGCGCATTCAGCGTGCCTGCGATTTCGTCGATCAGCAGCGGTGCCAGGCCTATTCGCCCCAGCACCGGCAGCAGACCGATGTGCAACAACCACACGCCGCCAACCCACAACATTTGGGTTAGCTGCCAAAGCATGGCGCCCGCACGTAGCGGGCGCCTTCTTTCAGATGTGGCGAACTTCGACAATCTCATACTCGATAACGCCACCTGGCGTTTTCACGGCGACCACATCACCCTCTTCCTTGGCAATCAAGGCGCGGGCCAATGGCGAACCCACCGAAATCTTGCCGAGTTTGAAGTCAGCCTCATCCTCACCCACGATGTGGTAAGTGACGCTTTCATCCGTCTCGACGTTGGCGATTTCAACGGTGGTGCCGAAAATCACTTTGCCGGTGTGAGGAATAGTCGTGACATCGATGATCACCGCGTTCTGCATGCGGCCTTCGATGTCGCGGATCCGCGCCTCGACCATACCCTGCTGCTCGCGAGCAGCGTGGTATTCGGCGTTTTCTTTCAAGTCACCCAACTCGCGGGCCGTACCGATGTCCTGGCTGAGCTTCGGACGGACGACCTTGGTCAGGTGAGCGTGTTCTTCTTCCAGGGCTTTCGCGCCCTGAACGGTCATTGGGTATTTGATCATGCCTTCAATCCTGCGTGTAGATCCTGCAAGCGGCGCACGGTCTTCTCGGGACCGAACTTCAACGCTTCGCAGATAGCTTCGCCAGCAGCAATGGTAGTGGTGCAGTAGATCTTGTGCTGCAGGGCATTACGACGAATGGAGTAGGAATCAGCAATCGACTGACGACCTTCAGTGGTGTTGATGATCAGGGTGACTTCGTCATTCTTGATCATGTCGACCACGTGAGGACGACCTTCGGTCACCTTGTTCACACGACGCACTTTCAGGCCTGCGGCTTCGATCAGCTTGGCAGTACCGGCAGTGGCGACCACTTCGAAGCCCAAGTTGATCAGATCACGGGCCACGCCTGCAACCAGCGGCTTGTCATCGTCACGCACGCTGATGAACGCGGTACCGCCAGTCGGCAACACTTCGCTGGCACCCATCTGGGCTTTGGCAAAGGCTTCGCCGAAGGTGTCGCCCACGCCCATCACTTCACCGGTGGACTTCATCTCTGGGCCCAGGATCGGGTCCACGCCAGGGAATTTGGCGAATGGGAACACCGCCTCTTTCACGCTGTAGAAGTTCGGAATGATTTCTTTGGTGAAGCCGATTTCCTTCAGGGTTTTGCCGGCCATCACGCGAGCCGCGATCATCGCCAGGGAAACACCGATGCACTTGGAGACGAACGGTACGGTACGGGAAGCGCGCGGGTTGACTTCGATGACGTAGATGTCTTCGCCTTGCAGCGCCAACTGAACGTTCATCAGGCCGACCACGCCCAGTTCCAGGGCCATTTTCTTGACCTGTTCGCGCATCTCGTCCTGGATATGCGCAGGCAGCGAGTACGGCGGCAGGGAGCACGCGGAGTCACCGGAGTGAACGCCGGCCTGCTCGATGTGCTGCATGATCGCGCCGATCACCACGTCGGTGCCGTCGCAGACCGCATCCACGTCCATTTCGATCGCGCAGTTGAGGAAGTGGTCGAGCAGCACCGGGCTGTCGTTCGACACTTTCACCGCATCACGCAGGTAGCGCTTGAGCTCTTCTTCTTCGTAGACGATTTCCATCGCACGGCCGCCCAGTACGTAGGACGGACGCACCACCAGCGGGTAACCGATCTTGGCGGCGGCACGAATCGCTTCGTCTTCGCTGCGCACGGTGGCGTTTGGCGGCTGACGCAGGTTCAGACGCTCAACCATCTGCTGGAAGCGCTCACGGTCTTCGGCGCGGTCGATGGCGTCAGGGCTGGTGCCGATGATCGGCACGCCGGCTTCTTCAAGGGCGCGAGCCAGTTTCAACGGAGTCTGGCCGCCGTACTGGACGATCACGCCTTTTGGCTTCTCGACGCGGACGATTTCCAGTACGTCTTCCAGGGTCACTGGTTCGAAGTACAGGCGATCGGAGGTGTCGTAGTCGGTGGAAACGGTTTCCGGGTTGCAGTTGACCATGATGGTCTCGTAACCGTCTTCGCGCAGGGCCAGTGCCGCGTGTACGCAGCAGTAGTCGAACTCGATGCCCTGGCCGATACGGTTTGGACCGCCGCCGAGGATCATGATCTTGTCGCGGCCCGATGGCGCTGCTTCGCACTCTTCCTCGTATGTCGAGTAGAGGTAGGCGGTGTCGGTGGCGAACTCGGCCGCGCAGGTGTCAACGCGCTTGTAGACCGGGTAAACCTCGAGCTTGTGACGGTGGCGACGCAGGGCCTTCTCGGTCACGCCCAGCAGCTTGGCCAGACGCATGTCGGAGAAGCCCTTGCGCTTGAGGCGGAACATCATGTCGCGGTCGATGCTGGCCAGACCCAGGGTCTTGACCTTCTCTTCGTCCTTGATCAGGTCTTCGATCTGCACCAGGAACCACGGGTCGATCATGTTCATGCCGAAGATGTCTTCGACCGACAGACCGGCGCGGAACGCGTCAGCGACGTACCAGATACGCTCGGCGCCCGGCACGGTCAGTTCGCGCTTGAGGATGCTCATGCTTTCCGGGTTGCTCAGATCGAGCTTCTCGTCCAGGCCGCAAACGCCCACTTCCAGGCCGCGCAGGGCTTTCTGCAGGGATTCCTGGAAGGTCCGGCCGATGGCCATGACTTCACCGACCGACTTCATTTGAGTGGTCAGGCGTGCGTCGGCTTTCGGGAATTTCTCGAAGGCGAAGCGTGGCAGCTTGGTGACGACGTAGTCGATGGACGGCTCGAAGGACGCCGGGGTCTTGCCACCGGTGATGTCGTTCGACAGCTCGTCGAGGGTGTAGCCGACGGCCAGTTTCGCCGCGACCTTGGCGATCGGGAAGCCGGTGGCTTTCGACGCCAGGGCCGAAGAACGGGATACCCGCGGGTTCATCTCGATCACGACCATGCGGCCAGTGTCCGGGCAGATACCGAACTGGACGTTGGAGCCGCCGGTTTCCACGCCGATCTCGCGCAATACCGCCAGGGAGGCGTTACGCAGGATCTGGTATTCCTTGTCGGTCAGGGTCTGTGCTGGCGCAACAGTGATCGAGTCACCGGTGTGCACGCCCATCGGGTCAAAGTTTTCGATGGAGCAGACGATGATGCAGTTGTCCTTTTTATCGCGGACAACCTCCATCTCGTACTCTTTCCAGCCGATCAGGGATTCGTCGATCAGCAGCTCTTTGGTCGGCGACAGGTCCAGACCGCGGGCGCAGATTTCTTCGAACTCTTCACGGTTGTAAGCGATACCGCCACCCGTGCCGCCCATGGTGAAGGACGGACGAATGATGCACGGGAAGCCCAGACGCTCGAGAACCGCGTTGGCCTCTTCCATGCTGTGGGCGATACCCGAACGCGGGCAGTCCAGGCCGATGGATTTCATCGCCTTGTCGAAGCGCGAACGGTCTTCGGCCTTGTCGATGGTGTCAGCGTTGGCACCGATCATTTCTACGCCGAACTTCTCCAGAACGCCTTCGCGCTCCAGGTCCAGGGCGCAGTTCAGAGCGGTCTGGCCGCCCATGGTTGGCAGCAGCGCGTCCGGGCGTTCTTTTTCGATGATCTTGGCAACGGTCTGCCACTTGATCGGCTCGATGTAAGTGGCGTCGGCCATGGCCGGGTCGGTCATGATGGTCGCCGGGTTGGAGTTCACCAGGATGACGCGGTAACCCTCCTCGCGCAGGGCTTTGCAGGCCTGGGCGCCGGAGTAGTCGAATTCGCAGGCCTGGCCGATCACGATCGGGCCAGCGCCGAGAATCAGGATGCTTTTAATGTCTGTACGTTTTGGCATGGGTTGTCACTCAAATCCGCAGGTCAGTCGGCAAGCCGTCTTGTTCAATCTCTGAAGCCTTGAGGGGGCCGCCGGTTTCGGGACCGCCCTCAGGCTTCGCTACATCAGGGCGAGCGATTAGCGTCGCTTGGCCATTTCGTTGATGAAGCGATCAAACAGTGGCGCTACGTCGTTCGGGCCAGGGCTGGCTTCAGGGTGACCCTGGAAGCTGAAGGCGCTCTTGTCGGTACGCTCGATGCCTTGCAAGGTGCCATCGAACAGCGATTTGTGGGTCGCCCGGACGTTGGCTGGCAAGGTCGCTTCGTCTACCGCAAAACCGTGGTTCTGGCTGGTGATCATCACTACACCGGTATCCAGATCCTGGACCGGGTGGTTGGCACCGTGGTGGCCATGACCCATTTTCAGGGTCTTGGCGCCGGAAGCCAAAGCCAGCAGCTGGTGGCCGAGACAGATACCGAATACCGGAATCTCGGTTTCCAGCACGTCCTTGATGGCCTGGATCGCGTAGTCGCAAGGCTCAGGGTCACCCGGGCCGTTGGACAGGAACACGCCGTCCGGCTTCAGTGCCAGCGCTTCGGCGGCCGGAGTCTGAGCAGGCACCACGGTCACGCGGCAACCGCGCTCGACCAGCATGCGCAGGATGTTCAGCTTGACGCCGTAGTCGTAGGCCACCACGTGGTACGGCAACTCGGAGGCTTCGATGGTTGCGTGGCTGTCGGTTTTCAGATCCCAGACAGTCGAGCGCCATTCGTACTTCTCTTTGGTGCTGACGACTTTTGCCAGGTCCATGCCTTTGAGGCCAGGGAAGCCCCGAGCGGCGGCGATGGCGGCTTCTTCGGAGATGTTGTCACCGGCCATGATGCAGCCGTTCTGTGCGCCTTTCTCACGCAGGATGCGTGTCAGGCGGCGGGTGTCGATACCGGCGATTGCCACCACATTGTTGGCTTTCAGGTAATCGGACAGTGACATCGTGTTGCGCCAGTTGCTCGCAACCAGCGGCAGGTCACGAATGACCAGGCCAGCGGACCAGACGCGGTCGGACTCGGCGTCTTCCGGCGTGGTGCCGGTGTTGCCGATGTGCGGGTAAGTCAGGGTAACGATCTGTTGGGCGTAGGAAGGATCGGTAAGGATTTCCTGATAGCCGGTCATTGCGGTGTTGAACACCACCTCACCAACGGTTTGACCGTCGGCTCCAATGGCTTCGCCGCGAAAAATGCTGCCATCAGCAAGGGCGAGTATGGCTGGCTTAGTCAAGAAGACCTCCCGTAAATAAAGCCTGAAAGGGCGATCGCAGGTTGTAAAAAAGCGGAGTGACGTATGGACACGTCACCCCGCTTCTTCACCGAATTATTCTGCGCGCTTTTAGTGGACACACTAAAGCTGTAGCTTACAGAAAAAGGCAATTTTGGTCTACCGCCAATGAGCCCTAAAGGCCGGAGAATGCGACAGGACGTCGCTTGGCGGTTTAAAACCGGGCTCAAAGCTATGTTTGAACCCGGTTTCGGGGGCATCTTAACGCAGTTCGAGTACGTCTTGCATGTCGTAGAGGCCTGGCTCGCGACCGTCCAGCCACAAAGCTGCACGTACCGCGCCCTTGGCAAAGGTCATGCGACTGGAGGCTTTGTGCGTGATTTCCAGTCGCTCGCCCTCACAGGCAAACAGCACCGTATGATCACCGACCACATCACCACCGCGAACCGTGGCAAAACCGATCGTTTCACGCTCGCGCACTCCGGTATGACCTTCACGGCCATAGACCGCGACCTTCTGCAGATCACGATCCAGCGCATTGGCGATCACTTCACCCATGCGCAGGGCCGTACCTGAAGGCGCATCGATCTTGTGCCGATGATGGGCCTCGATGATTTCGATATCCGCGTCATCACCCAGCACACGAGCCGCCATATCGAGCAGCTTCAGCGACAGGTTTACACCGACACTGAAATTGGCCGCGAACACAATCGCAATATCTTTGCTCGCCTCGACCAGCAACTGCTTCTGCGCGGCGTCCAATCCCGTCGTGCCGATCACCATGGCCTTGCCCGCCTTACGGCAGAACGCCAGGTTTTTCAGCATGACTTCAGGGAGCGTGAAGTCGATCAGCACATCGAACTCATCAGCCACCGCATCCAGCTTACCGGACAACGGCACACCGATTCGCCCCAGCGACGCCAGCTCACCGGCATCCACGCCAATCAACGTGCTGCCAGGACGCACAATGGCAGCCGTCAGACCGGTAAGCGGCGCGCGCTGCTGCACCGCCTCGACCAGAATCTTGCCCATGCGCCCGGCAGCGCCCATCACAGCTATACGTCGCATGCCGACTCCTTACAAATCGCCGAAGAAGCGTTTCACGCCTTCGAACCAACCGGTGGTTTTCGGAGAATGGCTGTTGTCGCCCGCCAGGGAGCTACGCAACTCTTCCAGCAATTCGCGCTGACGACGACCCAGGTTGACCGGGGTTTCGACCGCCACGCGGCACATCAGGTCGCCAGCGCCACCGCCGCGTACCGGCGCAACGCCTTTGCCGCGAACACGGAACTGCTTGCCGGTCTGAGTCCCTTCAGGGATTTTCAGTTTGACCCGACCATCAAGGGTCGGAATCTCCAGCTCGCCACCCAGCGCTGCGTCGACGAAGCTGATCGGCACCTCGCAGAACAGATGCTTGCCGTCACGCTGGAAGATCGCGTGCTCGCGCACATTGATCACCACATACAGATCGCCAGTCGGACCACCCTGCGCACCCGCCTCGCCTTCGCCAGACAGACGAATACGATCACCGGTATCGACACCGGCCGGCACTTTCACCGACAGGGTCTTGTACTCTTCGACACGGCCTTCGCCGTGGCAGGAATCGCATGGGTCGGAGATGATCTTGCCCTGACCATGGCAGCGCGGGCAGGTTTGCTGCACCGAGAAGAAGCCCTGCTGCATGCGCACCTGACCGATACCACCACAGGTCGGGCAAGTGATCGGCGAAGAGCCTTTCTTGGCACCCGAGCCGTCGCACGGTTTGCAGTTGACCAGTGTCGGAACCCGGATATTGACGGTCGTGCCGCGCACCGCCTCTTCCAGGTTCAGCTCCAGGGTGTAACGCAGATCGCTGCCACGCTGGGCACCACCACGGGCACCGCCGCGACCACCACCGAAGAAGTCGCTGAAGACATCGCCAAAGATGTCGGAGAAGTTCTGACCGCCAAATCCGGCACCGCCGCCACCCATGCTTGGGTCGACACCGGCATGACCGTATTGGTCATAGGCTGCGCGCTTGCTGGAATCGGACAGCACTTCATAGGCCTCGTTGGCCTCTTTGAACATATCTTCCGACGCTTTGTCATCGGGATTACGGTCCGGGTGGTGCTTCATCGCCAGGCGACGGTAGGCCTTTTTCAGGTCCGCTTCGCTTGAACCACGCTCAACACCCAATACTTCGTAATAGTCACGCTTTGCCATAAGTCTTTGCACTCTTAAGGACGTTCGGCAAACCTCTCCTGAGCCTCGCCAAACTCGTTGAGCCCCAATACAGGCCCGGACCCAACTCACGTCAATTCAACGATCCTGGTCTTTGATTCGATGCGGTATCCGTGGGCCGAAAAGCAGGAGCATTCCCGACCGTACCGCCAGCATCCGAGCGTTGTCGCATGCTGTAAAAATTCGCTTACTCCAGACACGCCAACGCGGGAGCAAGCTCCCGCGCGGCGACATCCTACCAGTCACCGCCTGAAGGCAGTCAACCGGGCGACCAACAACTTACTTGTGGTCTTTGACTTCTTCGAACTCGGCATCGACAACATCGTCAGCCTTTTCAGCCGATTCACCTTTCGGTGCCGCGCCTTCAGCTGGTTGAGCCTGGTCAGCGTACATTTTCTGAGCGACTGGCGCAGAGACCTTGGACAGCTCTTCAACCTTGGCTTCGATAGCGGCCTTGTCGTCGCCTTTGATGGCGGTTTCCAGGGCAACGACAGCGGCTTCGATTGCAGTCTTCTCTTCAGCGCTCACTTTGTCGCCAGCATCAGCGACCATTTTGCGCGTCGAGTGAACCAAAGCATCGCCCTGGTTACGGGCACTGGCCAGCTCTTCGAACTTGCGGTCTTCTTCAGCGTTCACTTCAGCATCGCGAACCATCTGCTGAATTTCTTCCTCGGACAGACCGGAGTTGGCCTTGATCACGATCGACTGAGTCTTGCCGGTGGCCTTGTCTTTGGCGCCTACGTGCAGAATGCCGTTGGCGTCGATGTCAAAGGTCACTTCGATTTGTGGCACGCCACGTGGTGCTGGTGGAATCTCGGCCAGGTCGAACTTGCCCAGGGACTTGTTCTGTGCGGCTTGCTTACGCTCACCTTGCAGGACGTGAATGGTCACTGCGCCCTGATTGTCGTCGGCAGTCGAGAACACTTGCGATTTCTTGGTAGGAATCGTGGTGTTCTTCTCGATCAGCGCGGTCATCACGCCGCCCATGGTTTCGATACCCAGGGTCAGCGGGCTGACGTCGAGCAGCAGGACGTCTTTCACGTCACCAGCCAATACCGCGCCCTGGATAGCAGCACCCATGGCAACAGCTTCGTCAGGGTTGACGTCTTTACGGGCTTCTTTACCGAAGAAGTCAGTCACCAGTTTCTGAACCAGTGGCATACGGGTCTGACCGCCGACCAGGATCACGTCGTTGATCGCACCAATTTCGATACCGGCATCTTTCATGGCGATACGGCAAGGTTCGATGGTGCGCTGAACCAGATCTTCCACCAGCGCTTCGAGCTTGGCGCGGGAGATTTTCACGTTCAAGTGCTTAGGACCGGTAGCGTCTGCAGTGATGTACGGCAGGTTCACGTCGGTCGACTGGCTCGAGGACAGTTCGATCTTGGCTTTCTCAGCGGCTTCTTTCAGGCGCTGCATGGCCAGCGGGTCACCCTTGAGGTTCATGCCGCTTTCTTTCTTGAATTCGTCGACGAGGTAGTCGATCAGACGAATGTCAAAGTCTTCACCGCCCAGGAAAGTGTCACCGTTGGTGGCCAACACTTCGAACTGGTGCTCGCCATCGACTTCTGCGATTTCGATCACGGAAACGTCGAAAGTACCGCCGCCCAAGTCGTAAACGATCACGGTGTGATCGCCCTTGGCCTTGTCCATACCGTAGGCCAATGCGGCCGCGGTTGGTTCGTTGATGATACGTTTAACGTCCAGGCCCGCGATGCGACCGGCATCTTTGGTGGCTTGACGCTGGCTGTCGTTGAAGTAGGCCGGAACGGTGATTACCGCTTCGGTCACTGGCTCGCCGAGGTAGTCTTCGGCGGTCTTCTTCATCTTCTTCAGAATTTCGGCCGAGATTTGTGGCGGCGCCATTTTCTGGCCGTTCACTTCAACCCAGGCGTCGCTGTTGTCAGCCTTGACGATCTTGTAAGGGACCATCTGGATGTCTTTCTGTACGACTTCTTCGTCGAAACGACGACCGATCAGACGCTTCACCGCGTACAGGGTGTTATGCGGATTGGTCACTGCCTGACGCTTGGCCGACTGGCCAACCAGGATTTCACCGTCGTTGGCGTAAGCGATGATCGACGGCGTGGTACGCGCGCCTTCAGCGTTTTCAATAACTTTGGCTTTGCCGTTTTCCAGCACGGAGACGCAGGAGTTGGTAGTCCCCAGGTCGATACCGATAATTTTGCCCATGTTCACTCTCCCGAAACTTTGGATTTGGATGCCGCAGCAGTGGTGGCTAACTGCGGTAGCACTTAAACGCTTGACTTCTAAATGGGGGCCTTGCGGCTAATTTCAAGCCTGCTCGTCAATCGAAGGCGAAACCGGAGCAGGTGCCTTGCTGACCACGACCATGGCCGGGCGCAACAGGCGACCGTGGAGCTGGTAGCCCTTCTGAAACACCTTGAGCACGCTGTTGGGTTCGACGTCGGCACTCTCCTGCATGGCCATCGCCTGATGGTGCGAAGCATTGAAGGGTTCGCCTTCAGGGTCGATCGCTTCCAGGTGATAACGCTTCAGGGTGTCCTGGAACATCTTCAGGGTCAGTTCGATCCCTTCACGCATCGGACGAATGTTTTCGTCGTCAGGGCTGGACAGCTCCAGGCCGCGCTCCAGGCTGTCAATGATCGGCAGCAGGTCGCCAGCGAACTTTTCCAGGGCGAATTTGTGAGCCTTTTCAACGTCCTGCTCGGCACGACGGCGGACGTTCTGCAGATCGGCGGCTACACGCAAAGCCTGATCCTGCGCACCAGCCAATTGCTCTTCGAGCACTTGTACACGAGCCGCCAGGTCTTCACCCGAAGCCTCGGGGCCCTGGTTGGCGTCTAGATTTTGCGTATCCACTGTCTGTTCGTCAGCCATAGATTTCTCCTTCCAATATCGTCCGCGAGCTCAACTCGCGCTTCTGCCCCGGTATATGGGGCCGCAAATTTCAGCTTCAAGGGCTATTTGATGATTAACCCTACAAAAAACAGCTGCATTGTCATTCCTTGCCGCGCTAAGAATTTCTTTCTCTCAAGCAAATCGACCTAAGAGGAGGCATTGTCAGCCAGAAACAAAACACTGTATAAATAACCAGACCTAAAGCCTGGGAGCGGCCTTTATGCTGGTGCACCTGTCCGTACACAACTACGCCATCGTTGAACATCTCGATCTCGAACTCGATCGCGGGATGAGTGTGATCACAGGGGAAACCGGCGCCGGCAAGTCGATCATGCTCGACGCCCTTGGCCTGACCCTGGGCGATCGCGCCGACAACGGCGTGGTCCGCCCGGGTGCCGACAAGGCCGATATCCTGGCCACTTTCGACCTGATCGACATTCCGGAAGCCAGCGCCTGGCTGGCCGAGCGCGACCTCGAGAGCGACGGGCCGTGCATTCTGCGTCGAGTGATCACCGCCGAAGGACGCTCACGCGGCTACATCAATGGCACCCCCTGCCCCCTCGGCGACCTGAAGGCCCTGGGCGAGCTGCTGATCGACATCCACAGCCAGCACGAACACCAATCGCTGCTCAAAACCGATACTCACCGCCGCCTGCTCGACGAATACGCCGGTGCCACGGACCTGGCCCGCCAGGTGCAACTGGCCGCCCAACGCTGGCGCCAGACCCGCCAGGAACTGGAACGCCTATCCAACTCCGGCGACGAACAGCGTGCTCGTCATCAGTTGCTCAGCTATCAACTCGAAGAACTGGAAAACCTCGGCCTTGGTGAAAACGAGCTGGAGCAGCTGGAACAGGAACACAAGAACCTGACCAACGCCGAAACCCTGCTGGGCATTTGCCGACAAGTCGTCGAACAATGCAGCGAAAGTGATTCCGGCAATGTATTGAACGCACTGACTGCCAGCCTCAACCGCTTATCGAGCGTGAACAACTCGATCGGCGCCCTGGGTGAAGCCAGCAGCCTGCTGACCAGCGCGCAAATTCAGGTTGAAGAAGCCGTGGGCGAGCTGAACCGCTTTCTCGACAACTTCGACGCCGACCCGGCACGCCTTCAGTACCTGGAAGAGCGCCTCGACGCCATCTACACCCTGGCACGCAAACACCGCATCCAGCCAACCGAAGTCGCCGAGATGCAGCAGAAGCTACTCGATGAAATCGAAAGCCTGAATGCCAACGATGAATCCATCGAACGACTGAGCGACGAACTGGCCTCCTACGCCCGGCATTATCAGGAGAAGGCTCGGGAACTGAGCGACCTGCGTCATCAAGCCTCAAGCAGTCTGGCCAGCGCCGTGGAACAGGAAATCCAGCGCCTGGGAATGCCCGGTGGCCGCTTCAGTATTGAGCTGCGCCCCAACAGCAGCGATGAACTGCTGCCTAACGGACTCGAACAGGTCGAACTGCTGGTGAGCGCCAACCCGGGGCAACCCTTGAAAGCCCTGGCAAAAGTGGCATCGGGCGGCGAGCTGTCGCGCATCAGCCTGGCGATTCAGGTGATCACCGCACAGACCTCACGCGTACCGACCCTGGTATTCGACGAAGTGGACGTGGGCATCGGTGGCCCTACCGCCGAGATTGTCGGCCAGTTGCTGCGACGCCTCGGCGAACGCGGGCAGGTTCTGACCGTGACTCACTTGCCACAAGTGGCGGCGCAGGGGCATCAACATCTATTTGTACACAAGGTCCGCGGCGAAGACGCCACGCATACGGCCGTCTCCAAACTGAGCAAGACTGATCGTGTCGAAGAAGTGGCACGGATGCTGGGCGGCATCGACCTCACCAAGGAATCGCTGGCGCACGCGAAGAAAATGGTCGTTACCGCGAAAACTTAAGAACGGCAGAAAGCACGAAGGCGACCCTGGGGTCGCCTTCGTTCGTTTCGCGAACCTGAAGTTCGCGCGACATGCTTACTTTTTCTTGCGCACGTACAGCACAAGATTGTGATCAACCATCTCGAAGCCATACTTGTCGACGATTGCCTTCTGCAGCCGCTCGATCTCTTCGTCGAAGAATTCGATCACTTCACTGGTCTCGACATTGACCATATGGTCGTGATGCTTGCCGTCGTCCAGCTCGAAGACCGCATGGCCTCCGTCGAAGTTGTGCCGCACCACAAGGCCAGCTGCCTCGAACTGAGTCAGAACACGGTAAACCGTGGCCAGACCGACGTCCTCACCAGCCTCCATTAGCGCCTTGTAGACGTCCTCGGCACTCATGTGGCGTTGCTCGGCGGAATCGAGCATTTGCAGAATCTTGACCCGTGGAAGGGTCACTTTGAGGCCGGCTTTGCGTAGTTCGCTATTTTCAACCATGGTCAGCTTTCTCGCGATGCTGCTTCGCAGCTTCTCTTAATGCGGGTATGATCGGCGTTTACGTTGTCCCAGCCAAGATAGTGGAAGTCGCCCACCGATGCAAAACACCAAGCTCTTGCTAACCAGTTTCACCTTTGTGGGACTGCTCGCACTCGCCGGTTGTTCATTCCCCGGGGTTTACAAAATCGACATCCAGCAGGGCAATGTCGTCACGCAGGACATGATAGACCAGTTACGCCCGGGAATGACCCGCCGGCAAGTACGGTTTATCATGGGCAACCCTCTGCTGACCGACACGTTCCATGCCGATCGCTGGGATTACCTGTATAGCCTGCAACCAGGTGGTGGTGAACGCCAACAGGAACGCATTAGCGTTATCTTCAACCCAAATGACCAACTTGTCAGCCTCTCTGGCGATTTCATGCCGGGCGTGAGCCGTGACGAGGCCATTCTCGGTAAGGAAGGCGGCACTACCGTGACTGCGCCTGCAGAAAACGCCGAGAAGCCGAAGCCAGAAAAACCGGTCAAGCCAGGTTCGTTGCTGGACCAGATCCAGAAGGACGTGGACAACGTAGAAACCGTTCCAGTCCCGACACCAGAACCGCTGGAAACCTCGCCGCAATAATTTGCGACGCAATAAAAAACCCGGCATGTCCGGGTTTTTTATCGTCTGGCGTTTACCGAATCACTGATTCCGGGCTTTAGCCTCGGCAGCCTTGGCAGCGCGTAATCGCCGAACCTCTTTTGGATCGGCGAGCAGCGGCCGGTAAATCTCGATACGATCCCCAGCCTGGACCGGGCGAATGGCCGGCTCAGCGATCACTTTGCCGAAGATCCCTGCAGGACAACTGGCCAAATCCAACTCGGGAAATTCGGCGTTCAAACCGGACTTAAGCAGAGCATCCCGCACCGTCGTGCCCATCGACACGGCCACTGTCCGCAGCACCTGACGATCCACCGCGGCATACACCACCTCAATCTCGATCATGACCTCAACCATACATCTGTTTGGCGCGCTGGCAGAATGCGTCCACCAGCGTATTTACGGCCTGATTGAACAAAGGTCCCAGCGTCGCACGCACCAGCGGCCCGGCGTAGTCGAACGACAAGTCCAGAGTGATCTTGCAGGCCTTCTCGCCCAACGGCTTGAATACCCATATACCGTGCAACTGATTGAACGGACCCGCCTCAAGGTTCATCTCGATCGATTGCCCGGGCACCAGGGCGTTACGCGTCACGAAATGCTGACTGAGACCCGCCTTGGCGATACCGAGGCTCGCGCGCATTTGTTCAGGCGAGCTTTCCAGAACTTCGGCCGATGAGCACCACGGCAGGAATTCCGGATAGCGGGCCACGTCGTTGACCAGGTCATAAAGCGCTTGTGCCGGATACGGCAGCAGGGCCGAACGTTGAATGTGTGTCGTCATGTCAGCGTCACTTCCACAGCTGGGCGGCAAACACTACGAGAATGCCGATGGGCGCCACATAGCGCATCAAGAACAGGGACAGGGCGAACAGCACCGGACGGCGGATCGACAACTCGTCGCGTACCGCTTCACGCCCCATCACCCAACCCGCAAACACCACGAAACACAAACCACCGAGTGGCAGCATGATCCGCGAGGTGAAGAAATCGATCACACCAAAGAAATCCAGGCCACCGGTTGCCCCCCATTGGTAGAGGTGGAACAACCCGCCTTCGTTCACGAAAAACTTGGCTTGTTTCCAGATATTGAAGGAAAACACGGTACCCAAACCGAAAAACCAGCAAGTGAATGCCAGCCAGAAGGTGATCCAGGCGCGGCTGATCTTCGTGCGCTCGACCAGGTAAGCCACCATCGGTTCGAGCAGGGAAATCGCCGAACTCCAGGCCGCAATCGCTACCAGTACAAAAAACACTACGCCCATCAACTGGCCGAACGCTACGTTACCAAAGGCAAATGGCAGACTGACAAACATCAGGCCAGGGCCTTCGCTCGGGTTCAAGCCGGCAGCGAACACAATCGGAAACAATGCCAGACCCGCCACCAGGGAAACAAAGGTATCGAGCAGTGCCACGCCAACCACGGTCCCGGAAATCGACGAACTCTTCGGCATGTAAGCACCGTAGATCATGATCGAACCGACGCCCACGCTCAGAGAAAAGAAAGCGTGCCCCATCGCCGGCAGCAAGCCGTCGAGCACTTTTTCCGGATGAAAGTCGAACATGAAATGCACGCCTTCCATGAAATGGCCCGTGGTCATGCTGTAGCCCAGCAGAACAAGGATCATCACGAACAGCAGCGGCATCATGATTCGCAAGCTGCGCTCAAGCCCGGCGACCACACCCTTGGCGATCACCACGGCCGATAGCAGCATAAAAACTGTATGCCAAAGTGTCAGACGCCATGGATCGGCAATCACACCACCAAAGTAGGCGCCAACCTGATCAGGTGTCACACCCTGAAAGTCGCCGCGTCCCATATCAATGATGTAATCCAGCGACCAACCGCCGACCACACTATAGAAAGACAGGATCAGCAACGCCGTGATCATCCCGGCAAATGCGCCCCAGGACCATTTCGCCGAATGCCCCGCTTCCAGCGCCAGAACCTTCAAGGCGTTGGCCGGGCTCTGCCGTGCGCGACGGCCGATCAGGGTTTCGGCCAGCATCACGGGCATACCGATCAGCGCGATACAGGCCAGGAACATCAGCACGAAGGCTCCGCCACCGTAGACGCCGACCATGTAGGGGAATTTCCAGATACTACCCAGCCCCACGGCCGAACCGGTCGCGGCGAGTATGAAGACCCAGCGGCTAGCCCAACTGCCGTGGACAGAAACCTTGTCTGTCGACATCGTTATCACGCCCAAGCGTTCAAAAAAGAGGCCGCATTGTCCGGGATTCAATCAACCTGCTCAAGCACGCAGCATCACCGTAGCCGACTCGCGTGCAACTCCCTATAATGCCGCCCCTATGGCTAAACAGAAGAAACACCCAACAGGGACCATCGCGCAAAACAAAAAGGCGCGACACGATTACTTCATCGAGCATAAGTTCGAGGCTGGTCTGGTCCTGGCCGGCTGGGAAGTAAAAAGTTTGCGGGCAAGCAAGCTGCAACTGGTTGACAGCTACGTACTGCTCAAGGATGGCGAAGCCTGGCTGCTCGGCAGCCACATTACGCCACTGATGACCGCCAGCACCCACGTCATCGCTGATCCGACCCGCACCCGAAAATTGCTGCTCAACCGGCGCGAGCTGGAAAAGCTGGCCGCCGCCGTGCAGCAAAAAGGCTACGCCTGCGTGTGCCTGTCCTGGTACTGGAGCAAGCACATGGTCAAGTGCGAGATTGCTCTGGGCAAGGGCAAGAAGGAATACGACAAGCGTGATACCGAACGCGAGCGCGATGCCGGTCGCGAGTTGCAGCGTGCGGTGCGAAACAAGGGCAAGGAAGATTAATCTTTCGGCCTGAGTTTTGTGGCGTCAGCGAAAAGATCGCAGCCTGCGGCAGCTCCTACGAAGTTGTGTACACCCGATGAATCGGGTTGAAACGCGATCGATGCAGGAGCTGCCGCAGGCTGCGATCTTTTGCATTAAAAACGATCACATCCCCTTGCGCCGCTCGGCCCGAGCCATTCGCTGCACTTCCTGACGCACCTCCTCCAGCACTTCCTGCACATACAAAATGTGCCGACTGGAAACTTCCCGCGCCTGCTCTGCCCTGCCCTCGATAATCGCCAGATACAACTCCCGATGCTGCGCGATCAGCATGTCGCGGGTTTCGGAACGCTGTTTGTACATGCCACCGATGTTGGTCACCACGTTGCGCTTGAGCAGGTCGAAGAGGCCGCGAATGGTGTGCAGCAATACTGCGTTATGACTGGCCTCGGCGATCGCCAAATGAAATTTCGCATCCGCCGCGCCTTCTTCCACCCGACTCACTTCGTCATGCCGTGTATAGCAATCCTGCAGTTCATCGAAGGCTGCGGTCAGGCGCTCGCGATCCACGTCCGTGGCACGCAATGCCGCGTAGTAAGCACAAGAGGCCTCCAGGGTATGGCGAAACTCCAGCAAATCGCGCTGGGCCTCGGGGTTGCTTTCCAGCAGATGCAACAGTGGATCGCTGAATGTCGAACCCAGAGATTCCACCACGTAGTTGCCACCGCCCTGACGGCTGACCAGCAGCCCTTTGGCCGCCAGTTTCTGAATCGCTTCGCGCAACGAAGGGCGTGACACGCCGAACTGCTCAGCCAATGCTCGCTCTGCCGGCAGACGTTCGCCGGCCTTCAACGTGCCCTCGAGAATCATCCCTTCGAGCTGCTCGACAATATCGTCAGACAAACGGCGCTGCCGAATCTGATCAAACCCCATCACTCAATTCTCCACGATCCCGGCGGCTCGCCGGGCTCTCTATTCTGGCCTATCAGCGCTGAGCCAGCACCTGCCAGGCGACGTTTGATCGAACAGATCAGATGCGTTCTGCACCGCTCATTCGACAAAAGTTTTAGGGCGGCAAATTGACACACCGCCTCCAAGGCTTTTACCCTAGCCAACAGCGATTGTAAATTGGTATTACCAATTATCCAAGAACGCTGACCAGTGCCTGACCAACAACAATTAGGGGCCACCCCATATGCAAACCTGGCAACAGCTCTACAGCCCGCTCGGCAGTCTCGGCGTGTCCGCACTCGCGGCCGTCATCCCCATCGTATTTTTCTTCCTGGCTTTGGCCGTGTTCCGCCTCAAAGGCCACGTGGCCGGCAGCATTACCCTGGCGCTGTCGATTGCCGTGGCAATCTTTGCGTTCCAGATGCCGGTCGATATGGCCTTCGCGGCAGCCGGATACGGCTTCGCCTACGGCTTGTGGCCGATTGCCTGGATCATCGTGGCAGCGGTGTTCCTCTACAAACTGACGGTCAAAAGTGGCCAGTTCGAAGTGATCCGCAGCTCGGTGCTGTCGATCACCGACGACCAGCGCCTGCAAGTGTTGCTGATCGGCTTCTGCTTCGGCGCATTCCTGGAAGGTGCAGCCGGTTTCGGCGCACCGGTAGCGATTACCGCCGCGCTGCTGGTAGGGCTGGGCTTCAACCCGCTGTACGCCGCCGGCCTGTGCCTGATTGCCAACACCGCGCCGGTAGCCTTCGGTGCATTGGGGATTCCGATCATCGTCGCCGGGCAAGTCACCGGCATCGACGCGTTCAAGATCGGCGCCATGACCGGTCGCCAGCTGCCATTGCTGTCGCTGTTCGTGCCGTTCTGGCTGGTGTTCATGATGGATGGCCTGCGCGGCGTCCGTGAAACCTGGCCGGCGGCACTGGTGGCCGGCTTGAGCTTCGCCGTCACCCAGTACTTCACCTCGAACTTCATCGGCCCGGAACTGCCGGACATCACCTCGGCACTGGTCAGCCTGATTTCCCTGACCCTGTTCTTGAAAATCTGGCAGCCAAAACGCGCTGCAGGCGCGCACATCGTCGGTGCCGTCTCGGCTTCCGTGGTGGCCAGCGCCGGTGGTTTCGGCCAACCGCGCACCACCGTGGCCTCGCCATACAGCCTGGGGGAAATTTTCAAAGCCTGGTCGCCGTTCCTGATCCTCACCGTTTTGGTCACCATCTGGACGCTGAAACCGTTCAAGGCCATGTTTGCCGCAGGCGGCTCGATGTATAGCTGGGTGTTCAACTTCGCCATCCCGCATCTGGATCAAATGGTGATCAAGGTCGCCCCGATCGTGACGGCCCCGACGGCGATGCCGGCGGTGTTCAAACTCGATCCGGTTTCCGCGACCGGCACGGCGATTTTCTTCTCCGCGCTGATCTCGATGCTGGTGCTGAAGATCAATATAAAAACTGGTCTTACCACTTTAAAAGAAACGTTCTACGAGCTGCGCTGGCCGATTTTGTCCATCGGCATGGTGCTGGCCTTCGCCTTCGTCACCAACTACTCGGGTATGTCATCGACCATGGCGTTGGTACTGGCAGCCACTGGCGCGGCGTTCCCGTTCTTTTCGCCATTCCTCGGCTGGCTCGGTGTGTTCCTGACCGGCTCCGATACCTCGTCCAACGCGCTGTTCAGTTCGCTGCAAGCGACCACCGCGCACCAGATCGGCGTTAACGACACCTTGTTGGTGGCAGCAAACACCAGCGGCGGCGTGACCGGCAAGATGATCTCGCCGCAATCGATCGCCGTGGCCTGCGCCGCGACCGGTCTGGTGGGCAAGGAATCGGATCTGTTCCGCTTCACCCTCAAGCACAGCCTATTCTTTGCAACGATCGTCGGCCTGATCACGTTGGCTCAGGCTTACTGGTTCACCGGCATGCTGGTGCACTAAGAACTACACGCAATACGGAAAAAACCGACGCCGGGTTACGCCCCCGGCGTCCGCTATTCACAACCGGGTCTGCAAGGCTGCTGAAAGCTTCCCTCTCTATATTCAGCAGCCTCAGCGGACGGATAACCGGGACCACCCGGAGACACGCCTGATGAGCGAGCTTTTTTACAACGCTGTGCCGAATGCGACCCGCGTCGCCCCGCCACTGCCCGAGCCTCGGCAATACCCCAGCGAAAAACCGTCACGGGTCTATTTGTTCGGGACCTGCGTGGTGGATCTGTTCTACCCCGAAGCCGGGATGGACGCGATCCACCTGCTGGAACGCGAAGGCATTCGTGTCGAATACCCGCAAGGGCAGAGCTGCTGCGGGCAACCGGCCTACACCTCGGGTTACACCGAACAGGCCCGGACCGTGGCGCGCTCGCAACTGGCGCTGTTTGCCGGGGATTATCCGGTGGTGGTGCCATCGGGTTCTTGCGCGGGCATGTTGCGCGAGCACTACGCCGACTTGTTCAAGGACGAACCGCAAACGCTGAAACAGGTTCAGACCCTGGCCGCCCGGACGTATGAGCTGGCCGAGTTCCTGCTGTTTGTCTGCAAGGTGCAGCTCAAGGACAGCGGCGAACCGGTCAAAGTGGCGCTGCACACGTCGTGCTCGGCACGCCGTGAAATGAATACCCACCTGCATGGCCGTGAGTTGTTGGCGCAGTTGAGCAATGTGGAGCGAGTCGACCACAGCCACGAAAGTGAATGCTGTGGCTTTGGTGGGACTTTCAGCGTCCGTATGCCAGACATTTCCGGCGCAATGGTGGCTGACAAGACCCGAGCGTTGAAGGAATCCGGCGCACACAAGGTACTCAGTGCCGACTGCGGCTGCCTGATGAACATCAATGGCTCGTTGGAGAAACAGCAGGAAGCGTTACGCGGTCAGCATCTGGCCAGTTTCCTGTGGCAGCGTACCGGAGGTGCCCGATGAGCACTTCCACGATTATTCCTACGGTTGCCGTAGAAGAAGATTTTCGCGCCCGGGCTCACAAGGCTTTGGCCGACACGCAACTGCGAAACAACTTTCGCACGGCGATGGATTCACTGATGAGCAAACGGGCAGCGTCTTTCAGCGATGCCCATGAAAGAGAACATTTGCGAGTGCTGGGCAATGCTGTCCGCGCCCGTGCGTTATCAAAGCTGCCCGACTTGCTCGAGCAGCTTGAACAGAACCTGACCCGCAACGGTGTGACAGTGCACTGGGCGGAAACGGTGGACGAGGCCAATGGCATCGTCTTATCGATCATCCGCGCTCACGAGGGGCGGCAAGTGATCAAGGGCAAATCGATGGTCAGCGAAGAGATGGAGATGAACCATGTCCTCGAAGCTCAAGGCATTGAATGCCTGGAGTCGGACATGGGCGAATACATCGTCCAGCTCGACCACGAGAAGCCTTCACACATCATTATGCCGGCGATCCACAAGAATGCCGGTCAGGTCGCGTCCTTGTTCCACGACAAACTTGGCGTGGAGTACACCAAGGACGTTGACCAACTCATTCAGATCGGTCGCAAAGTCTTGCGGCAGAAATTCTTCGAAGCAGACATCGGCGTCTCCGGCGTCAACTTCGCCGTGGCCGAAACCGGCACCCTGCTGCTGGTGGAAAACGAAGGCAACGGGCGCATGTCAACCACCGTGCCCCCCGTACACATTGCCGTTACGGGCATCGAGAAAGTCGTCGAAAACCTGCGCGACGTCGTACCGCTGTTATCGCTGCTGACCCGTTCTGCTCTCGGCCAACCGATCACCACCTACGTCAACATGATCTCCGGCCCGCGCAAGGAGCATGAGCTCGACGGCCCGCAGGAAGTGCACCTGGTACTGCTCGACAACGGTCGCAGCCAGGCGTTTGCCGACAGCGAACTGCGCCAGACCCTGAACTGCATCCGTTGCGGCGCCTGTATGAATCATTGCCCGGTCTACACCCGAATCGGCGGCCATGCCTATGGGGAGGTTTACCCTGGGCCTATCGGAAAAATCATCACCCCGCACATGGTCGGCCTGGCAAAAGTCCCCGACCACCCGAGTGCGTCTTCGTTATGCGGCGCTTGCGGTGAAGTCTGCCCGGTAAAAATTCCGATCCCCGCATTGCTGCGTCGCCTACGGGAAGAGAACGTCAAAGCGCCGGACAGCCCGCATCAAGTCATGCGCGGCCAGGGCAGCAAGTTCTCGCGCAAAGAACGGTTTATCTGGAACGCCTGGGCGAAGCTCAACAGCTCGCCAACGCTCTATCGCTTGTTCGGTTTCTTCGCCACCCGCCTGCGCGCGCTGACGCCGAGCAATGTCGGCCCGTGGACCCAGAACCACAGCGCACCGAAACCCGCCGCCCGCTCACTGCATGACATGGCCCGCGAACATTTGGCCAAACAGGGAGACCGTTGATGAGCGCCAAGCAAAACATCCTCGCCAAATTGCGTAACAGTCTGACGGGCACCACGCCGGTGGCTGACAACTTCGATGTCGAACTGGTGACCGAGCCCTACACCTACACGCCAGAACAACGCATCCCGCAGCTGCGCAAACTGATGGAAGCGGTGCACACCGAAATTCATCTGACCTCCAAAGAAGGCTGGCCCGAATTGCTGGCGCAACTGCTGCGGGATCGCCAGTTGCCGAGCCTGTTGATTGCGCCGACAACACCCCACGGTCAACGTGTCACTCAGCATTGGGCGAAAAATCCTGCTCTGCCGACACTCAAAGCCTACGACCGTCCGGTCGAGGAATGGAAAGCCGAGTTGTTCAACGACACCCCGGCCAGCCTGACCACCACCCTCGGCGCAATCGCCGCGACAGGTAGCCTGATTCTCTGGCCGACGCGGGAAGAACCGCGCTTGATGAGCCTGGTGCCGCCGGTGCATTTCGCCCTGCTCAAGGCCAGTGAAATCCGCGACAACTTCTATCAGGTGCAGCAAGAGTTCGAATGGGCTCAAGGCATGCCGACCAACGCCTTGCTGGTGTCCGGCCCGTCGAAGACTGCCGACATCGAACAAATACTGGCCTACGGCGCCCACGGCCCGAAAGACCTGGTGGTTCTGATCCTGGAGGACCAATGAGTCTACCTGTGGCTTTTCTGCGAGATGCGCAGCAACTGATTCCAGCAGCGCGACGTTTCGATGACCCGTTGTCGACGTTGGCCTTCGGCACCGACGCCAGTTTCTACCGGCTGATTCCGAAGCTGGTGATTCGCGTCGAGTCCGAAGATGAAGTGGTGGCGCTGCTCAAACTGGCGCAACGGGATCAGGTCCCGGTGACCTTCCGCGCCGCCGGTACCAGCCTGTCTGGCCAGGCCATCAGCGATTCAGTACTGATCGTGCTGGGAGACAACTGGAACGGTCACGAGATCCGTGGTCAGGGGACGCAAATCCGCCTGCAACCAGGCGTGATCGGCGCCCAGGCCAACGCCTGGCTGACACCGTTCGGACGCAAGATCGGCCCAGACCCGGCGTCGATCAACGCCTGCAAAATCGGCGGCATCGTCGCCAACAATGCCAGCGGCATGTGCTGCGGCACGGCGCAGAACACCTATCACACGCTGGCCGGGATTCGTCTGGTGCTGGCCGATGGCAGCCGTCTCGATACCGAAGATGCCACCAGTGTGGCGGCGTTCCGTGAGAGCCATGCCGAGCTGCTGGAGCGTCTGGCGACATTGGGCCGCGAGACCCGCGCCAATGTCGAACTGGCTGCGAAAATTCGCCACAAATACCGTCTGAAAAATACCACTGGCCTGTCACTCAATGCGCTGGTGGATTTCGACGAGCCTGTGGATATCTTGAGCCACTTGCTGGTGGGCTCCGAAGGCACGCTGGGGTTCATCAGCACGGTGACCTACGACACGGTGATCGACCATCCGAACAAGGCGTCGGCGCTGATCGTGTTCCCGGATGTGGAAACCTGCTGCAACGCCGTCACCGTGCTGAAAAGCCAGCCAGTGTCGGCGGTGGAACTGCTGGACCGTCGTAGCCTGCGCTCGGTGCAGGACAAGCCCGGCATGCCGGCTTTCGTACAACAACTGTCGGCCAATGCCTGCGCCCTGCTGATCGAATCCCGCGCCGCCTCTTCCACTTTGCTCCAGGAACAACTGGCGCAAATCATGGCGTCACTGACGGGTTTCCCGGTGGAGAAACAAGTCGACTTCACCGAAGACCCGGTGGAAAACGCCCGGCTCTGGGCGATCCGCAAGGACACCTTCCCCGCCGTCGGCGCGGTGCGCAAAACCGGCACCACGGTGATCATCGAAGACGTGACCTTCCCGGTGGAACAACTGGCCAGCGGCGTCAACCGCCTGATCGAGCTGTTCGACAAACATCACTACGACGAAGCGATCCTTTTCGGACACGCCCTGGAAGGCAATCTGCACTTCGTCTTCACCCAAGGCTTCAACAGTGCGGAAGAAGTCGCACGCTACCAGGCGTTCATGGACGACGTGGCGCAGTTGGTGGCCGTTGAATTTGGCGGCTCGCTGAAGGCTGAACACGGCACCGGTCGCAACATGGCGCCCTTCGTCGAACTGGAATGGGGTAGCGATGCTTACCAGTTGATGTGGCAGCTCAAACGCCTGCTCGACCCTAACGGCATTCTCAACCCGGATGTGGTGCTCAGCGACGACCCACAGATCCACCTCAAACATCTGAAGCCACTGCCCGCTGCCGATGAAATTGTGGATAAGTGCATTGAGTGTGGCTTTTGCGAACCGGTGTGCCCGTCCAAAGGCCTGACCTTGAGCCCACGCCAACGCATCGTGATCTGGCGTGACATCCAGGCGAAGAAACGCGCTGGCACAGACACCGCCGAACTGGAACAGGCCTACGAATACCAAGGCATCGATACGTGCGCCGCCACCGGCCTGTGTGCACAACGCTGTCCTGTAGGCATCAACACCGGTGAGCTGGTGAAAAAGCTCCGCGGCCGTAAGGCAACGCATACGAAAACCGCTAACTGGCTTGAAGGAAATTTCGCCACCGCGTTGCAAGGCGCGCGCTTCACCCTGCATGTGGCCAACGGTGCGCGGATGCTGTTGGGAGCGCCACGCCTGGCGAAGCTTTCGGCATCGCTGACGCGGTTGTCCAAGGGTCAGGTTCCGCAATGGACCAACGCCATGCCGCAGCCGGAAAAAGCCATTCGCTTCAGCCCGACGGTGTCGGATGAGCGACCTCGGGTGGTGTACCTGGCGGCCTGCGTGTCGCGGGTCATGGGGCCGGCGGCGGGGGATAAAGAGCAAATGTCGCTGTACGACAAAACCCGTGGCCTGTTGGAAAAGGCCGGTTACCAGGTAGTTTTTCCAGACAATCAGGACAACCTCTGCTGCGGTCAGCCATTCGCCTCCAAAGGCTATGCCGAACAGGCCGAACACAAACGCCAGGAGCTGATTGGCGCGCTGCTGCACGCCAGTCGTGGCGGCCTCGATCCAATCTACTGCGACACCAGCCCCTGCACCTTGCGGCTGGTTCAGGATTTGGGCGACGTGCGGCTGGACCTGTACGACCCGGTGCGTTTCATCCGCACTCACTTGATGGATCGTCTGGATTTCACGCCCCAGCAAGCGCCCATCGCGGTGCATGTCACCTGCAGCACTCAGCATCTCGGCGAGAGCCAGGCGTTGATCGATCTGGCGCGCAAGTGCAGTAACAACGTGGTCATTCCAGAAGGGATTCACTGCTGCGGTTTTGCCGGTGACAAGGGCTTCACCACCCCGGAGTTGAATGCCCATTCGTTACGCACGCTCAAGGACGCGGTACAGCAATGCAGTGAGGGGATTTCTACCAGTCGTACTTGTGAGATTGGTCTGACGCAACACGGTGGAATTGATTATCACGGGCTGGTCTATCTGGTGGATCGGGTGACCCAGGCCAGAGCGGTCTGACACCGCGGCAAAAAAAGAAGGGCATTTTGGCTAATGCCAGTCAGTTAAGGACGCCACAGTCCCTGTGGGAGCGAGCCTGCTCGCGATAGTGGCGGGACAGGCAACATTGATGCTGAATGTACCGCCGTCATCGCGAGCAGGCTCGCTCCCACAAGTTGCGCACCTTAACTGGCTGGCATCAGGCGTTTCTTGTCCCTTTTTCGCACCTGCCTCCCGGAAAAATCTTTCCCCCCATCGCAAGCGAAAATAGAACCCTTGCCCGCCCCCACAGTCCATTGGTTAAGCC
>NZ_JAHBDQ010000024.1 GCF_019956555.1 Pseudomonas sp. A-RE-19
ATGACCAGACGGTGTTCCCGAAACTCGCGCCCGTGGCCTACCAGCAAGACTCCGGCATGGTCGCCAACGACCCGGTGATCAAGCGCTTCGACCTGCGCCTGGAAACCCGCACCAGCCGCACCACCCGCCGCGACTACGATTTCGAAAAACCGCGCCTGACCCTGGAAAGCGAAAACCGTGGCGGCGCCCTGCCCGACCTTGAAGACTACGACTACCCTGGCCGCTTCATCGACCGCGAACGCGGCAAGCACCTGGCCAAACGTGCCCTCGAGCGTCACCGCAGCGACTTCCAGCTGGCCGAAGGCAAAAGCGATCAGCCGTTGCTGGTCAGCGGCCACTTCCTGGCCCTGACCCAACACCCGAAAGCCAAATGGAACGACCTGTGGCTGCTGACCGAAATCCTTCACGAAGGCAAACAGCCGCAAGTGCTGGAAGAGTCGGTCACCAGCGACACGACTAACCTCAAGGACGACTTCCACCAGGGCTACCGCAACCGCTTCCAGGCCACCCCCTGGGACGTGCCGAACCGCCCGCCGCTGAACCACCCCAAACCACGGATCCTCGGCAGCCAGAGCGCCGTGGTCACCGGGCCCAAGGGTGAAGAGATCCACTGCGACCAATACGGCCGCGTCAAAGTGCAATTCCACTGGGACCGCATCGGTGCGGCCGACGACAAGACCAGCTGCTGGCTGCGCGTTTCCTCCGCCTGGGCCGGCGCCCATTACGGCGGCATCGCCATTCCGCGCATCGGCATGGAAGTGCTGGTCAGCTTCCTTGAAGGCGACCCCGACCAACCGCTGATCAGCGGCTGCCTGTACCACAAGGAAAACGTCGTCCCGTACGCCCTGCCGGCGAACAAGACCCGCAGCACCTTCAAAACCCTGAGCTCTCCGGGCGGCGGCGGTTACAACGAACTGCGCATCGAAGACAAAAAGGGCCAGGAACAGATCTTCCTGCACGCCCAGCGCGACTGGGACGAAAACGTCGAGCACGACCAGAAAATCCGCGTCGGCAACGAACGCCACGACACCGTCGAGCAAAACAGCTACAGCGAATTCAAGGCCGAAGAACACCACACCGTCTACGCCGACCGCAAAGTCGAAACCCGCGCCAACGACCACCTGACCGTGGGCGTGAACCAGCACATCAAGGTCGGCACCGGCCAGTTCATCGAGGCCGGCCAGGAAATCCACCTGAGCAGCGGCATGAAAGTCGTACTCGAAGCCGGCAGCGAACTCACCCTCAAGGGCGGCGGCAGCTTCATCAAGATCGACGCCAGCGGCGTCACCCTGAGCGGCCCGGCGATCAACATGAACTCCGGCGGCAGCCCGGGCAGCGGCACCGGCGCGGCACCGCTGATGCCCGGGGCGTTGAAGCAGGCGGATGCGGATAAGGCTGGCGCGGTGTTGACCCCGGCGCAGATTAATACGCTGAAGCGCAACGCGCCGTTCTGTGAAGAGTGCGAGAAGTGCAAGGCAGGTGCTTGTGCGATCTGATCTGATGATTCCACAGGCGTGGCTGGCTGAACGGCCGTTGCAGACGGGTGAGCGGTTGTACTTGATCGTTAGCGCGGCCAGCGATGCCGAGCCACTCAAGGCCTTCTACCAGCAAGACATGGCGCCGGAATTGATCCCGATCTGGAGCGGCACGCCTTACGCCGATTGGCAGGCCGTCATGCCCTACCTCGCCGAGCTGAAGCCCAATGCCGGTTTTCTGCAGTGGATCGCCGAGACCGACGCTCAGGACTGGGGCTGGTTGGCGGTGTCCACCAGCACACCGGACGTGGTGTTCGAGCACCTGCGCAGCCTGACTCAGGTGCGCATGCCCGATGGGACCGAAGTGTTTTTCCGGTTCTGGGACGGGCGGCATATTTACCCGATTCTGGCAGGACTCGGCGATGCCGCCGGTGAAGTGCTGCCGGTGTTTGATCGGTACCTGATCAATGGGAAGAGCCTGGAAGTGGGGCCGAGGGCCGTGCCACCGGTGAAGGACTGGCCGTGGTGGGAGGTGCCGAAGGATTTGCTGGATGGATTGACCAAAGAAAATCCAACGACACTGATTGGCAATCTCATGCAATGGCTGGAAGAAGAACGTCCCGACATTTACACCACCTGGCCCGAAAACAACCTGAAGCTGAAAGTCACCCGTTTCGTGCGCCGGCCGGATGCTCCGAAAAATCTTAAAGAAGCACTGTTAAACCACCTGATTCTGGAGCAAGGCTGATGGATCGCGTTGCCACTATCGAAGCACAACTGGACTCCTTCAAAAACAGCCTGAAGTTGTACCGTGAAGAAACCAAGAGCTGGTACGCGCAGCTTGCTGACAAGGCCAGCCGAGCCGCAGACATGCCCTCCCTTCTCGGCATGGAACGCGTGATTAAGGCTGGCGACTCAAGCAAATCAGTCAGCATGACTGATGGTGATTTTTCATACGTCGCGAAGTGCCCGCTTGTAGGTCCGCTGCTGATTGAAAGCAAATTCGAATCGCTTTTCGACATTCCTATCGGCGAGATCAAGGTCGACATCATTGCAGTTGATGGAGGCGCCAAGTCGACGATTACCCTGGATAAACAAGGTAAAGGCAGCTTTCAGGGAGAGCCCGGGAAAGCTTACAAAATCCACGTCCACGATCAGGTGACGCCAGCGCAGATCGACGCCCTTTTCAAATCCTACGACGGCTTAGCTGCCGATCTGGAAGGGTTCCTGCGCAAGGAATGGGCAGGTTTTAAACCACAATGGTCGAATCAAAGTGCTTCAGCCAAAGCGATGGCGATTGGGAGCGGCATTCTCGAAGGCGGATGGGAAGCCATCAAGGGCGTCTGGGATGGCATCTCAAAAGCGCTGGACATCCTTCAAAACCCTAAACAGTTCGCAGAGGATTTGGGTGCCGGTGCCGAGGAACTGATCAAGCTGGCCAAAGAAGCGCCAGACGTCATGAAACAGGCCATGTTGCTCGCGAGCGATGAGGCGGCACTGTTTTTGATGGTGCACTGCGCGTCAATCTGGGTTGCAGGATTACCGCCTACACAAGCGGCGGGCCAAGCGGCGAAGATGACATCGGCCGCCGTCATCGGAATTCTCATCGACATCGTGATTTCAGTCGTGCTGACCGTCGCGGCTGAAGGTGCCGGGCTGTTTTACCTTGCCGCGCGTTTAGCTAAATACGGCCAGATCATCGTCAAGGCTGTTACCGGATTTGTGAAGTCGTTGTTCAACATCATCAAAGGCTTCATGGGCTACGTAGGAAAATACGTTGCTGTTGCCGCTCGCGGTGTGGCGACTCGGGTAGAAAAAGGAATCGCGCAGCTACGATTTGATGGCAAACGTAATGCGACTGTTGAACACGGAAAACGTCCTGACGATGCGTCGAAACAATCAAAGACCCCCGACGACAAAAGCGCGGCGCCCGCACAAGACACCTGCACTAACGGCTGCCCGGTCTCGATGGTCACGGGTGAAGAGTTACTGACCCTTACCGATGGCCAGCTCGATGGCCTGCTGCCTTTTGAATGGACGCGTTTGTACCGCACCAGCGCGGTCGAGATCGACAACCGTCTTGGATATGGCTGGAGCCATGCTCTTTCCCATCGCCTGGATCTGGATGATGAAGGGGTGCTGTGGACGGATAACGAGAACCGAAAAACTCGCTTTCCGATGCCGACACAGCAGCGCCCCGCCATCACCAACAGCCTGTCAAAAGCTGCCATCTATCTGGGTTCCACTCCCGGAGAACTCATCCTGACGCAGGCAGGACAAAGTCCGCGCTTTTACCATTTCCGTGCGGGCCGCTTGATCACCATCAGCGACGCGTACGACAACCAGTTGCTGTTGAGCTACGACTTTGTTGACCGTATCCAGCGTATCGACAACGGCGCCGGTCGCTCCTTGCTCATCCGTTACGAAGATCGTCATATCGTCGCTGTGGATTATCAGCAGCGTCGCGCCGAATACACGGATCAGGGTGAACGACAGGAACCTTGGGTCACCGTACAAACGTTGGTGACCTATCGGTACAACCGACAAGGCGAACTGGTCAGTGCCACCAACGCTGTCGGTGAGACTGAGCAGTACCGTTACAACGACCAACACGTCATTTTAGAGCGGCAGCTGGCCGGCGGCGCGAGCTTCTTTTGGGAGTGGGAAAACGAAGGTAAATCTTCACGCAGCGTCCATCACTGGGCCAGTTTTTCGCAGATGGACTCGCATTACGCTTGGGACGATGCCGGCAAAGTCACCGTTACGAACGCGGATGGCAGCGAGCAAATTTATGTGCATGACGAAAATGCGCGACTCATCAGTGAGACCGCTGCAGACGGCGCCGAAACACAAAAGGTCTATGACGACAAAGGTCGTCTGATCGAAGAGAAGGATCCTCTCGGCGCAATCACTGAATACCGTTACAACGACGCCGGTATGCTTGCCGCTGTTATTCCTCCTGAAGATGCGCCGACATTCTACGAATATCGACATGGTTTTGTGAGTGAGATTCATCGCGGCAAAGCGAGGTGGAAATACCAGCGAAATAGCCAAGGCGATATCACCCGCCAGACCGATCCTGACGGCAACGAAACACACTACAGCTACGATGCCCAAGGTCGTGTGCTGGAGATCGTTCATCCAGACGGCGGACGGCATCAGCTCGCCTGGAATGGACTGGGTCAGTTGCTCGAAGAAGCACTGCCTGATGGGGGGCGGCGTAAATACCGCTACGACGCACTGGGTCGTCAGATCACCCGCCAAGACGAACACGGCACCATCACCCAATACCAATGGGATGCGGCTGGCCACTTGACGCAGACTACGCAGCCTGGCGGCGCGACCCGCACTTACACCTATAACGCCTACGGCCAGGTTACAGCCGAACGCGATGAACTGGGCCGTGTCACCCGCTACGAATACGCCGACAACCTGCAACTTGTCAGCCGCCGCATCAACCCAGACGGCAGTGAGCTGCGCTATCGCTACGACAACTCACGCCTGCTGCTGACTCAGATCGAAAACGAGCGCGGCGAACATTATCAGCTCGACTACTACTCAAACGGGTTGATACAGCAGGAAACGGGATTCGATGGTCGGCGTACTGCCTACGAATATGACCTGAACGGCAATCTGCTGAAAAAAACCGAGTGCGGCGACGACGGTAGCGAACTGGTCACTGAATACCAGCGCGACTCCGCTGGTCGCTTACTCGTGAAGACGTTGGCTGAAGGTGAAGAAATTCACTACAGCTATGACGCTCTCGGGCGTTTGGTCAACGTCGATGACGGCCACTGGCCGCTGGCCTACGAATACGACACCCAAGATCGGCTGATCACCGAACATCAGGGCTGGGGCACACTGCGCTACGAGTACGACAGCGTCGGCCAACTCAAGCATTGCCGTCTACCTGACGGTAGCAAGCTCGACTATCGCCGATTGCCCGGCGGCAATCTCAGCAGCATTGAGCTCAACGGTTCTCGCCTCACATCTCACCAGTTCAAAGCTGGTCGTGAACAGCAGCGCCAGCAGGGCTTACTGTTGAGTCAGTATCAATACGACGATCAGGGTCGCCTGCAGGCCCATAGCATCAGCCAACGCGATAGCGTCCTGCTCCAACGCCGATATAACTACGACGTGGCTGGCAATCTTACAGGCATTAATGACAGCCTTAAAGGTGCCCGTAATTTTCACTACGATCCGCTCGATCGCCTGATCAGCGTTCGGGGAGCTACCCCAGAAAGCTTCGCGCACGATCCAGCCGGCAATCTGCTAGGCCAGAACCACGAAGGCACCGCCAACTTTGCCAACGTCAAAGGCAACCGCCTGCTGATGCAGGGTGACCGCCACTACGACTACGACGCCTACGGAAATTTGATTCGCGAGCGCCGAGGTACCGGACAGAAACTCATCACTGAGTACCGCTATGACTGCCAGCATCGCTTGGTAGGCGTCAGCCTACCGGGCGGTTGTATCGCGACATACAAGTACGACGCATTCGGTCGACGCATCGAGAAGACGGTCGATGGACATACGACCCAATTCCTCTGGCAAGGCGAACGTCTGGTCGTAGAAAGTGGTGACAATCGGTATCGCACCTATGTCTATGAGCCGGACAGCTTCCGGCCGTTGGCGATGCTCGACGGCGAAGGCCCGCTGAAAGCCATGCCGTTCTACTACCAGCTCGATCATTTGGGCACACCGCAGGAGCTCACTGATTTCAGCGGTGCGATCATGTGGTCGGCCAAGTATCGAGCCTATGGCAACCTGGCTGTATTGGATGTCGCGGAGGTCGATAACCCGCTGCGTTTTCAAGGCCAGTATTTCGATGCGGAGACGGGACTTCATTACAACCGCCATCGCTTCTACAGCCCTAGTACAGGTCGGTTTCTGACCCCTGACCCAGTTAAGCTTGCGGGCGGCTTAAATAACTACCAGTACGCCCCCAATCCTACTGGGTGGGTAGACCCGCTTGGCCTGATGTTTAGAGCGATTACCAGGGCCGCGTCCGGTGTCGCCAAAAAGACACCACTGAAACCCTCTGCGAACTGCCCCAAGCCTGGGGCGGCATCGTCTCCAAACACCACCCCTACCCTCGCAGACTCCAGCGTAAAGACTGGAGACGTCACTCCACCGGCAGTCATCGAGTCGAAGCCTGACTTCTATGTCGGACCATCCGGGCCGGACTCGACTTTGCCTGCGACGGGTTACCGATACATGGGCTACAAGAATGCTGATGGAACCGTAAACACTCACGCACAGAACACGATCAATACTCAGGAAGCTCGACTGTCGTATTTTGGTTTTGAAAAATTCGAGACTGGAGACGCCGCGACGGAAGCTTTCCAAGTACGAGCACCGAAGCACGTTACCGCCGCTGACCCGGAGCCAGCGTGGAGCGATGGGCGTCTGCGTTTGAAGTTCGACACGCTGCAACTCTACAAAGACGGCATGCCTAACGCTACAGTGCCGAAGGAGCTTGGTGGTAAAGGTCCGAACCTGGAGCCATTCACCAAAGCGTATCCTGAATACGGTACGGGTGGTGCGCAGCAACTCATCCCAAAACCGGGTAATCCCACTGTAATCAAAGTGGATGAAGTCACAATTTTGCCGGAGAAGTAACAGTGCTAACCGATCTAGAGGCGCGCGTAGCGCTCAAAGAATTAATCGAAAAATACCTCAAGGGAAGAGATCCCGATTACGACCGTTTGATCGAAATCGTTCAAGATCCTTCGCGGCAAGTACCGATCAGAGGTGTGCTTGAGGACATTCGACGGTACAACAAGGTCCAGTACACGCAACAAGAACTTGAGCTGATCGATGACCTTTTATACATGTATGGGTAACTCGCTTACACGTTAGCACCCGAGCTTGTCCTTTCGGCGCCAATTTTCTCCGGTTGCTATCTGGTCAGGCTCGGCGAGAGAACGGGGTGTCTGCTATTGGTTGTGGATTCAACCGGTCGACGCAACAGATTGGCTAAATCGTTCAGCGGGCGTTTCGTAGTTTAGTGTTTTCCGAGGACGGCTATTTAGCTGCCTTGCCACTTCATTGAGCGTCGCTTGCGAGTGATCCGCAAGGTCAGTCCCTTTCGGGAAGTACTGCCTCAACAGCCCGTTGGTGTTCTCATTCGATCCCCGTTGCCAGGGACGATGAGGATCGCAGAAGTAGACCTTGATGTCGGTAGCCACCGTAAAGCGCTTATGGTCAGCCATCTCTTTGCCGCGATCCCACGTCAGCGATTTGTAGAGTTCCTGGGGTAGCTCGCGGGCGTTTTCGATCAGGGCGCTGATGACCGTCTCGCTATCCTTACCGACCAACTTCACCAGCATTACGTAACGGGTATGACGCTCCACAAGAGTGGCAATCTGGCTGTTCCTGCTACCGCACAGCAGGTCCCCCTCCCATTGACCTGGCACCGCCCGATCTTTAACCGTAGCCGGGCGTTCGCGGATCGATACCGCGTCTGTGATTCGACCGTGATTTTCTTTCTTCTGCGTGTGATGGCGCGAGCGCCGCATGGCCCGCGTCCGCCGTAAATGCTCAAGCAACTCCTTCTTCAGAGCCCCGCGAGCTTGTATGAAGAGGGTGCGATAGATCGTCTCGTGTGACACCTGATAGCTCGTATCGTCCGGGTAGGTACGCTTCAGCCAACCTGCAATTTGTTCCGGTGACCACTGCAATTGAAGCTTGTCTGCAACAATTTGCGCCACCGCTCGGTTCTCAACAAGTTTGCAGACCTTAGGTCGATGGGCGCGATCCCAGGCAGCCTGATCAGCTCGATTAGCCCGGTAGCATCCTTGGCCACCGTTGCGTCTGATCTCACGACTGATCGTAGAGGCCGCTCGCCCTAGCTGCGCGGCTATGGAACGGATCGAGTTACCTGCCACCACTGCACGCGAAATCTCTTCGCGTTCAGCCAACGTCAGCGCCAACCTGGACCTGTGGCGTACAGCGGGTCTGATCCCTCCTGTCTCGGCCAAGATGCGCTGTATCGATGAGTGGTTTCGTTCAAATAGTTGGGCGATGTGCTGGAGAGAGTCGCCTTTTTGCCAGTGATCCCACATCAGCTTTTTCTGGCTTTCGGTGTAATAGATCCGAGGTCTCTGCTTCATCTGCAACACTCCTTCTGCTTACACAGAATTTAGTTGTGTTGCGTCGACCCGTTGAATCCACAACCCTGAGCTGCCTTACAGCTTTCCCAAAAGCGACATTGAGCTGTTTCAAGCGCAACTGCTTAAACAACACCTAGCCCCCAAGACCGTAAACGATATCTTCACTGTGGTAGGCGGGGTTTGGGCCGACGCTTTCGGCGACGGAATCCTAAAGACCAATCCACTGGACAGGATTAGCAACGTTGAATCGGATTTGGACCTGGAGCATGCCGACCCCTTCAGCCGAGACGAAATCGAGCTGATTGGCAAAGCCGATCCAACACGTCTGCCTGATTCCAGGATGATCATGTTCAACTGCTGGGTCGGACTTTCCCTGTCCGAGATCATTGCGCTTGCCGTGGAGGATGTCGACATAGATGCCGGTATCGTGCACGTACGCCGGGCATTAGTGGTTGGTGAATTCAAGGTACCCAAAGAACGCTCCAGGGTGCGCTCAGTGGAACTTATCGACCCCGCGCTTGAGCTGATGCGAGAGATTGTCGCTGCGGCCATAGAGGCACCCACCGTTGAGATCAAAGTGATCCAGCGCGACAACATCACCTCAAAAAGCCAGAAGGTCAGGTTTCTTTTCCGAAGCTCCACCAGCGGCTTGCTCTGGAACAGCAGAACATTGAGCAACTGGTTCACCGCGCATCTGAAAAAGGCAGAAGTCCGACACAGAGGTGCCAACCAATGCCGTCACACATTCGCCAGCCAGATGCTCTCGAGCTATGTCCCAGTTGAATGGGTGGCACGACAACTTGGGCATGCAGATACAACGATGGTGAGAAAACACTGCGGTAAATGGATACCTAAGGATACCAAGAGCATGGCGGGTATCGTGTCGAAAATGCTGGGGTTTAGAGCGGACTAGAGCGGCATGCAGGGCACGATTTATGCCCTAAAAATGCCCTAAATAATATGACAGAAACGAAAAAGCCCCTGAAATCTTTAACCATTTCAGGGGCTTAGTCTTATTCAATAATGGCGGAGAGATAGGGATTCGAACCCTAGGTACCGGTGAAGGTACAACGGATTTCGAATCCGTCCCATTCGGCCACTCTGGCATCTCTCCAACGGCGCGCATCATAACAACACTTTTGCCGGAAGCGAACCCCCTAAGCGAAATTTTTCCGTGCTATCAGATGCTTGCGTCGATTACAGCGGTACGCCCAGACGATTGGCGACTTCTTCGTAGGCTTCGATAACGTCACCGAGGCCCTGACGGAAGCGGTCCTTGTCCATTTTCTTGCCGGTGGCCTTGTCCCACAGACGGCAGCCGTCCGGGCTGAATTCGTCGCCCAGGACGATGGTACCGTCGGAGAAAACGCCGAACTCAAGTTTGAAGTCGACCAGCAGCAGGCCCGCGTCGTCGAACAGTTTGCTCAGGACTTCGTTGACCTTGAGCGACAGTTCTTTCATGCGAACCAGTTGCTCGGCGGTGCCCCAACCGAATGCCACGACATGGGATTCGTTGATGAACGGGTCGCCCTTGGCGTCGTCCTTCAGGAACAGTTCGAAGGTGTAAGGGTTGAGCTTCATGCCCTCTTCCACGCCCAGACGCTTGACCAGGCTGCCAGCGGCGTAGTTACGCACGACGCACTCGACCGGGATCATGTCGAGCTTCTTCACCAGGCATTCGTTGTCGCCCAGCAGTTTGTCGAATTGAGTCGGCACGCCGGCTGCTTCGAGTTTCTGCATGATGAAGGCGTTGAACTTGTTGTTCACCATGCCTTTGCGGTCGAGCTGCTCGATGCGCTTGCCGTCGAACGCCGAAGTGTCGTTGCGAAACAGCAGGATCAAGCGGTCAGCGTCGTCGGTCTTGTAAACCGATTTGGCTTTGCCGCGGTAGAGTTCTTCACGTTTTTCCATGATGGGCTCCGCTTGCTAAGTAGGTGGGCTAGGCGATGTGTCGCCAGTCGAGCCCTGAATCTTGATCGGCCAGTTGCAGCCAGTCCGGGTCGCACCCGAGGGTGTCGACAAAACATTGCCGGGCCAGCTGCGGCAGGTTGTTCTTGCTGCTCAGATGGGCCAGGACCAGGTGTTGCAGGCCTTGCCAGCCCAACTCGGCCACCAGGAATGCCGCCTGATGGTTGTTCAAATGTCCCAATTCACCGCCCACCCGCTGCTTGAGAAAGTACGGGTAGTGACCACGAGCCAGCATGTCACGGCAATGGTTGGACTCGATCATCAAGGCATCGAGGTCCCGATAGCCGTCCAGTACCGTGTTGCAATACGAGCCCAGGTCGGTCAACAGGCCGAAACGCCGCTGACCATCGCTGAAGACATATTGCGTCGGCTCCTGTGCATCATGGGCCACGGCAATGACACCGATGCTCAGATTGCCGATTTGCAGTTGCTCGCCGCCAGCCAGAAAGCCTGCGGGTTCAATCGGTTTGCGCATCCCGCGCAGGGTCCCGCGACTGAGGTAGACAGGCAGATTGTAACGCCGAGACAGCAAACCCACGCCATGCACATGGTCGGCATGTTCGTGGGTCACAAGTATCGCGCTCAGCTGTGCAGGGTTCACACCCAGTCGCAGCAGGCGTTTTTCGGTTTCCCGCAGGGAGAAACCACAATCCACCAATACATACGTGTCATCGCTGGCTATCAGCGTGCCGTTCCCTTGGCTACCGCTGCCGAGAACGGCAAAACGCATGTGATCAGCCCAGGTTGTCCTGAATCACGCTCAACACTTTACGCGCCACGTCTGCTGGCGCCACGGTGTTGATGTTTTTCTCGACGGTAACTTGTACGTTCTCGCCAACCTTGCTCAGGCGAACCTGATAGCGTTCGGCGCGGGCTTCAATTTCTTCCTTCTTCGGCGTGCTGCCGAACAGGCTGCTGAAGAAACCTGGCTTCTCGTCTTTCTTCTCGGCTTTTTCGGCGAGGTTGATGTAGTACAGACCCAGGCTGCGGTTGATGTCTTCAACACGCCATTCGCCCTGTTCCAGCGCACGACCGACGCTCGACCAGGCACGGTCCAGGTCGGAACCGACGTTGAGCACCGGGTTACCGCTACCATCTTCGGTCAGGCTGACACGACTTGGTGTATCGAAATCACGGGACGCCAGCATGGAGACCGAACCGCCCTTTTCCGAGGAACGGCTCATGCTCGCGAGCATGTCGTCGACCAGCGCAGCGTCCAGGCCAGTGTTGACCGAACGATTGGTGAAATCCACGTTGGCGGTGCTACCGGCAGGACGCTCGGCGCTGACCACATAGACTTCACTGGTGTTGCGCTGCACGCCTGGCTCGATACGTACCCGCACGCGGGTTTCGCTGTCGGCGCCGACACCGGCCGCGCTCAGGCGCTTGGCCATTGCCGCGGACAGTTCGTCGGAATGCTGCCAGGTGGTGGTGAATTCGCCGGTTTGCGGGCGTTGTTCGTCCAGACGGAAACCATTGTCCTGGAAGAACTGCACGGCCACTGGCCAGACTTCGGCCGGCGGGTTCTGAGCCAGGATCGAACGCGAGTCGCCGCTCTTCTGCAGGGAATAGGCGCTAGCGTCAGCCGCTGCCGACAAAGGCTGCGGACGAGGCACGACGTATTCGCCCTTGGCGGTGTCGTCGGCCACGTTGCGCGGGATCGGCAACAGCGGATCCAGACGCTTGGAGGTGCTGACCTGCGGCGGCAATTGCATCGGTGCAGTCTGTTGCGCTTCCAGGTAATCGCTACCACGGTCACGGAAATAACCTTCCGGGCCCCAGATCCATCCGCAGCCACTGGTGCTGGAGATAATCAAGGCAAGTGCGGAAAGTCCGGCCATTCGCTTCATGCGTAGTACTTCCTCAATTAAACCAGGACGCCGGACTGGCGCATGGCCTGCCGCAGCGGTTCGTGACAGGCAGCGCTGAGCCAGGTGAGCGGCAGACGGATACCGTCCGGCATCAAGCCCATTTCATGCAATGCCCATTTCACGGGGATAGGGTTGGATTCGATAAACAGGGTTTTATTGAGCGGCATCAGCTTTTCGTGGATCGCCCGGGCTTTGACGGCATCGCCAGCCATGGCCGCGGCGCACAACTCGCTCATCGCGCGCGGTGCGACGTTGGCGGTCACCGAAATATTGCCCTTGCCGCCGAGCAGCATCAACTCGACTGCGGTCGCGTCGTCACCGGAATAAACCAGGAAGTCGCTGCTCACGCCAGCCAGGATGTCCTTGGCGCGCTGCAGGTCGCCCGTGGCTTCCTTGATGCCGATGATGTTCTTCACGGTCGACAGGCGGATCACCGTCTCGGCCTGCATGTCGCATGCGGTACGGCCCGGCACGTTGTAGAGAATCTGCGGGATGTCGACGGCTTCGGCGATTGCCTTGAAGTGCTGGTACAGGCCTTCTTGCGTCGGCTTGTTGTAGTAAGGGGTTACCAGCAGGCACGCGTCGGCGCCAGCGTTCTTCGCGTTGGTCGTCAGTTCGATCGCTTCGCGCGTCGAATTGGCGCCCGTACCGGCGATCACCGGAATACGCCCTGCAACCTGGGCAACCACGCGACGAATCACTTCGATGTGCTCGTTCACGTCAAGCGTGGCCGACTCACCGGTAGTGCCGACTGCCACGATGGCGTTGGTGCCCTCTTGCAGGTGGAAGTCGACCAGTTTGCTCAGGCTGTCCCAGTCGAGACGACCCTGTGCATCCATAGGTGTGACCAGTGCCACCATACTGCCCGCAATCATGCAACCGCTCCTGCCGGAAAAAGAGAGCGGTAATGGTACTGGCGCCAAGATGCTTGTACAAGCGAAGTACTGCGCTGCTGCCATTCCCCTTGGCGCCGCTTTTCGCTACCCTTCAGACTTTGATCGGTACTGATAAGCTCGTACGCCGGGTTCCAGCCTCCATTTTCGGCATCACAAGCCCCGATCCAGCGTTGCCACCCCTCGCTCTCGCCACTCAGGAGCACGTTGCAACCTTCGGCCGGGTTTTCTGAATTCGCATCCGCAGGCTCGTCCCGGTAAAAAAAGCCCATAAAGGTATCGACCGCTCATCGCTTTAGGAATGCTGCATGTCCACCCCCACAGTTCGCGAACAATTCCTTGTCATCAGTGCCCTCGGCGCCAACCCCATGGAGCTGACTAACGTCCTGTGCCGCGCCAGCCATGAAAACCGCTGCGCCGTGGTCACTTCTCGCCTGACGCGTCATGGCGAATGCAGTGCGCTGATCCTCGAGATCTCCGGCAGCTGGGACGCCCTGGCGCGCCTGGAAGGCAGCCTGCCGAGCCTCGCCAAGAAGCACGCATTCACCGTCAACGTGGTGCGCAGCGCGGCCCTGGAGAATCGTCCCCAGGCCCTGCCGTATGTCGCCTACGTCAGCTCAGCCTATCGCTCGGACATCATCAACGAACTGTGCCAGTTTTTCATGGACCACAACGTCGAGCTGGAAAACCTGACCTGCGACACCTATCAGGCCCCACAAACCGGCGGCACCATGCTCAATGCCACGTTTACCGTGACGTTGCCGGCCGGTGTGCAGATCAGCTGGCTGCGCGATCAGTTCCTGGATTTCGCCGATGCGCTGAACCTGGATGCCCTGATCGAACCGTGGCGCCCACAAAACCCAATGTAAGGAAACTTTCATGGCCGTTGCCATCGACCAACCGGTTGCCGACTTCGAAGCCCCCGCCACCAGCGGGCAGACCGTCAGCCTCGCGAGCCTCAAAGGCAAGCAAGTGGTGATTTACTTCTATCCCAAGGACAGCACACCGGGTTGCACCACGCAGGGTCAGGGTTTTCGTGATCAGCTTGACGCCTTTAAGGCCGCCAATACCGAAGTTTTCGGCGTGTCTCGCGACAGCCTGAAATCCCACGAAAACTTCAAGGCCAAGCAGGCGTTCACCTTCGAACTGATCAGCGACAAGGAAGAAGCGCTCTGCCAGCTGTTCGACGTGATCAAGTTGAAGAAGCTGTATGGCAAGGAATATATGGGCGTCGATCGCAGCACTTTCCTGATCGATAAAGAAGGTGTGCTGCGTCAGGAATGGCGTGGCGTGAAGGTACCGGGGCATGTGGATGCGGTTTTGGCTGCAGCTCAGGCGCTGAACAAGGTCTGATACCAAAAAAGATCGCAGCCTTCGGCAGCTCCTACGCCGATCGAGGTGCCTCTGTAGGAGCTGCCGCAGGCTGCGATCTTTTTGCATCTCCACCGATTTAAAGCAGTGGCGCCACTATCGGCTCCTTGCGCGGCCAGGCATCCAGCACAGCCTTGAACAGGGTTGCCAGCGGAATCGCAAAGAACACCCCCCAAAACCCCCACAACCCGCCAAACAGCAGCACCGCGCAGATGATCGCCACCGGGTGCAGGTTGACCGCTTCCGAGAACAGCAGCGGCACCAGCACGTTGCCGTCCAGCGTCTGGATGATCCCGTAGACCGCCATCAAGTAAATGAACTGATCGCTCCAGCCCCATTGGAACAGCGCAATCAGCAGCACCGGCACGGTCACCACCACCGCCCCGACGTAGGGCACCACCACCGACACCCCCACCAGCAACGCCAGCAATGCCGCGTAATTGAGCCCCAGCGCGACGAACGCGATGTAAGTCACGCCACCGCAAATGAAAATCTCGATGACCTTGCCGCGAATGTAATTGGCGATCTGCCGGTTCATTTCCTGGGCGACCCGGGTGATCAGCGCCCGCTCGCGCGGCAGATAACCGCGCACCCACTGGCCGATCATCTCCCGGTCCTTGAGAAAGAAGAACACCAGGATCGGCACCAGCACCAGGTAGATCATGATGTTCACCAGCAGTGGCAGACTCGACAGCGAGAACGTCAGCGCCCATTGGCCGAACTTGCCGATCTCGCCCCGGGCCACTTCAATGGCTTGCAGCACTTGCTCGTCCGACACCAGATGCGGATAGCGCTCGGGCAGCAACAACAACAGCGACTGCCACTTGGCCAGCATGCCGGGCAATTCGTTGAATAGCGTGATCAGCTGATGCCATAGCAGCGGTACCACTATGATGATAAATACCAGCAACAAGCCCATGAACAACGCGAAGACCAACCCCACCGCCACGCCACCGGGCACACGAAGGCGCTCGAGGGTTACCACCAGCCCCTGCATCAGGTACGCCAGCACCATGCCGGCCAATACTGGCGCGAGCATTCCACCCAGGGTAAGCACAGCGGTAAATGCCAGAAACAACAGCACCGCCAGCACCACGGCTTCTTCATCCGAGAAATAGCGCTGAATCCAGTCGCGTAACACTTTGAACATCAATAATCCTTAGAAACGAACGCAGCAGGTTTCAGGCTTTTTTCAACCAATAGCGGTAAACACCCGCCTCATCTTCTTCACGAAGCAGCGTATGACCGGCCAATCGGGCAAAGGTGCGAAAGTCGCGCTGGGAACCCGCATCGGTGGCGATCACCTTGAGCACCGCGCCGCTGGCCAGTCGATTGAGTTCCAGCTTGGCCTTGAGCAACGGCAATGGACAATTCAGGCCGCTTGCATCCAGTTCCACGTCGTGGGTTACAGCGTCAGTCATCGAATTACTCCGGGGCAAGGGGTTGAGCGACTTAGAATATCTGGTCCCAAGCGTAGTGTCCGGCTACAGTAAGGTCTTTGTCGACTAAGGCTTTGTGCATGACTTTTTTGCGCCCTACCCTGCTGACGCTCGCTTGCCTGCTTGCCTCACCGGGCTTTGCCGACGACCTGCCGTCACTCGGCGACGCCAGTTCTGCCATCGTCTCGCCGCAACAGGAACATCAATTGGGCCGTGCATGGCTGGCGCTGTTGCGCAGCCAGGTGTCGCAACTCAACGATCCGCAACTCAAGGATTACGTCGAATCCAGCGTCTATCGGCTGGTAGAGACCAGCCAGGTCAATGACCGGCGCCTGGAGTTCATCCTGATCAATAGCCCGCAGCTCAACGCCTTTGCCGCGCCGGGCGGGATCGTCGGCGTTAACGGCGGCTTGTTCCTCAATGCCCAGACCGAAGGCGAATATGCCTCAGTACTGGCCCACGAACTGGCTCACTTGTCGCAGCGTCACTTTGCCCGCGGTGTCGAAGCGTCTCAACGCATGCAAGTGCCCATGATGGCCGCCCTGCTGGCCGGCATCGTGATTGCCGCGGCTGGCGCCGGTGATGCCGGCATCGCGGCCATTGCGGGCACTCAGGCGGCGGCGATCCAGGAACAACGACGTTTCTCTCGCCAGAACGAACAGGAAGCCGACCGTATCGGCATCATGAATCTGGAAAAGGCCGGTTACGATCCGCGCTCGATGCCGACCATGTTCGAACGCCTGATGCGCCAGTATCGCTTCGATGCCAAACCACCGGAATTCCTGCTGACTCACCCGGTGACCGAATCGCGGATCGCCGATACCCGCAACCGCGCCGAACAGGCCAAACCGGGCGGTATCGAAGACAGCATGCGCTATCAACTGATTCGCGCCCGCGTCCAGCTGATTTACGAAGAAACTCCGGGGCTGGGCGCCAAACGCTTTCGTGCCCAACTCGATGAAAACCCGAAAAATGAGGTCGCACGTTATGGCTTGGCGATCGCCCAGATCAAGGGCGGTCAGCTGAATGAGGCTCGCGAGAACCTCAAGTTGCTGCTGGCCACATCGCCGAACGAGATCATCTACAACCTGGCGCAGGTCGATCTGGACATCACCAATAATCGTCTGCCCGATGCTCAATCACGGGTCGACCGGATGCTCACCCAGTATCCCGGCAACTATCCATTGAATCAGGTGCGGGTCGACCTGCTGCTCAAGCAGAATCGAGCGGGTGATGCGGAAAAAGCGCTGGAGAACCTGCTCAAGACTCGTCCTGATGATCCAGACGTCTGGTACATGGTGGCCGAAACTCGCGGCCTGTCGGGCAACATCATCGGCCTGCACCAGGCTCGCGCGGAATACTTTGCGCTGGTCGGCGACTACCGTCAGGCGATCCAGCAACTGGACTTCGCCAAGCGCAAGGCTGGCAGCAATTTCCCGCTGTCATCGCGGATCGATGCACGACAACGTGAGTTGATGGAGCAAGAACGCATGATCAAGGACATGATGGGCTGATTGCTTCAGAAACAAAAATTTCAGCCACAAAAAAACCGCCTCTTTCGAGGCGGTTTTTTATTCAGCCGACAACCGGATTATTCAGCCAGTTTGAAGGTGATGAAGCTGGCGCGACCTTGACGCAGAACCCGCATCGACACCGAGCGATTCTTCGGCAGTGCCTTGGCAATATCCGTGAACTCCTTGCTGGAACCGATTGCCTGGTTGTTCAGGTGAGTAATCACGTCGCCTGGCTGGAGACCGATCAGCGCAGCAGGACCGTCCTGAACTTCCTTGATAACCACGCCGCCTTTGAGGTCGTAGGCTTTCTTCTGTTCATCAGTCAGCTCGGCCACGGAAACACCCAGGCGATTGCTGCTGCGCTCGGCGCTGGCTTTGGACTGTGCCGCCAGCTCCTTGCCTTCTTCAGGGATGGCGCCGACGGTCAGCTCGACATTCTTGCGCTTGCCTTCGCGGATCACCTCCAGATTGGCTTTCGAGCCAGCCTTCAGCGCGCCCACCAAGTGCGGCAGATCGGCAGACATGACGATCGGTTGACCGTTCATGCTGAGAATCACATCGCCCACTTGCAGGCCACCCTTGGCAGCCGGACCGTCATCCTGGATCTGAGCCACCAGCGCACCGGCCGGCTTCTCGAGACCGAACGACTCGGCCAGATCCTTGCTCACTTCCTGGATCACCACACCCAACCAGCCACGGCTGACTTTACCGCCGTTTTTCAGCTGATTGGACACGTCCATTGCCACATCGATAGGGATTGCGAACGACACGCCCATGAAGCCACCGGAGCGGGTGTAGATCTGCGAGTTGATGCCGACCACCTCACCCGCAAGGTTGAACAACGGACCGCCGGAGTTGCCCGGATTGATCGGCACGTCGGTCTGGATGAACGGCACATAGTTTTCGTTCGGCAGGCTGCGACCGATGGCACTGACGATGCCTTGAGTCACGGTATGGTCGAAACCGAACGGCGAACCGATGGCCACGACCCACTGACCGGCTTTCAGGTCTTGCGATTTGCCCAGCTTCAGAACCGGCAGGTCTTTGCCTTCGATTTTCAGCAAGGCTACGTCGGAACGCGGATCGGTACCGACCAGCTTGGCCTTCAATTCACTGCGATCGGCGAGACGCACGAGAATCTCGTCGGCATCGGCGATCACATGGTTGTTGGTCAGGATGTAGCCGTCAGACGAAATGATAAAGCCCGAGCCCAGGGACTGGGCTTCACGCTGGCGATCACCACGAGGCGTGCGCGGCTGCGGCATGCCACGTTCGAAGAACTCGCGCAGCATGGGCGGCAAGCCTTCAAGATCAGGCATTTGCTCGTCGGACACTTTGCGGTCTGGCAGCTTCTGCGTGGTACTGATGTTTACCACCGCAGGCGAGGCCTGCTCGACCAGCTGTGTGAAGTCAGGCAACTCGACCGCTTGCGCAGCGACCGCCTGACCGAGCACCAGCACGGTGGCAAAAATGGAAAGATACGATTTCAAGCGTGGTATCGACATACGGCTCCCGTTACGACGAGCATGGTTAAGCGATATGGAGCAAGGAACACCGGGAACGATACGCCGGTATTTTTGTTCCGGGAACAACAAACAAGGCCAGAGCCGAGGGACTTTGACCTATAAAAAATTTTCGGTTTTTTTGCAAATGAAAATGCTCGGCAAAACATTTCGAGGCATCAACGGCAGGGCAGCCATTGCCGACCTCCCCGCATCATCCAGACCTCGATTGGTGAGCATGGCTGATCAGCTCATTGCTTGCTGGTAGCCGCGGCATCGTTGCGCATGGACAGCGCAATCCGTTCGGCGGTGCCGATAGGAATTTCACCGACCACGGTCACCATCATCTCGCCTTGCGGGGTAGTCAGGCGTCGGGAGACGGCAACTGTTGGCCCCAGCTGGGTGCGAGTGTCGGTGACCGTTGCGCCATTCAACGGTTCAAGGAACACCGAGAATCGGGCCAGACCGTCGTCAAACATCAGACTGCTGACCTGGACTTTGGTCTCCGGGTCCTTGTGAGAAGTACTGCTGACCAGCTCGAAGCCTGGCGGTAACCAGTCCGAATGCCAGACTTGCGCAGTTTTGACAGCAGAAGCCTTATCGCTGTCGAGGGTGATGGGTTTGCAATCAGAACCTGCCTGCAAATCACTGTCGGAAAGCGCATCGGCTGTATCCAGACGGGTGAACTGGAACCGCTCCAGCAATTGCCCTTTGTCATTGAGTAGCAATGACTTCAACGGCAGGCCGGTTTCCTTGTCCAGATGCAGCTCAAAACCGTAGCGGTGCTGATCGCGAGGCGTCAACGACACAATCACTGCCGCACGCCCGGCCACACGCGACTTGCCGATGACGGCAAGGTCATACCAATTCTTCAGCTTTTGTGGATCGAGTGCACGAGCGGTGGAGTTGGGTGAATCCCCCAGCCCTGCTATCAGGTTGCCACTGACGCATTGAGTATGCCCATCAATGCGCACGACTTCCTGTGCCGAGCCGTCGAGCTGGAGTAAACGCTCGCGGACTTTGCCATCCTGGACGCGGTGCCAGATGTTATGGGTAGAAAAACTACCGTTACGCTCGTAGACGAAAGTACCGTGAAAGCTCTGCGTTTGCTCGGCCTGTCCCAGACGCTTCAGCCAGTCCTGGGCTTCATCGGCGTGGGCTGGAACAACAAACCAGCCACTGAGCAGAAGCGTAAGTAGAGGTATGGCGCGCATGATCCTCCTTAACGGTTTTCCAGGCTTGCTGCACGAGCGTAAGGCAGAGCGCTCTCAGTACCTTTCAGTGCAGCCTGTTGAGCATGTTGGCGCAAGTAACCTGGCAAACGCTGATCGTGCCAGCCTGGTTGACCTTGCAACACGCCGTTGGCCATAGGGCCAGTGGCATCCGAACTCTCATTGTAGCCTGCCAATACAGCGGGGCCCTTGACCTGAGGAGCGGCCAGACCCGGTTGACTGGATTGCTGAGCCAGTTCGACACCAGCGATCTCGTCCTGGTTGTAGAGACGAACACCTGCCAGTACGGCAATGGTCACCGAAGCGGCGACTGCCAGACGACCCAGGCTGCGCCATGGACCGCGGGAGGCTTTTGCCGGTACGGCTTCGTCAGCCAGCGCAGCAGAAACTGCCGCAGCGATGTCCAGACGAGGAAGCAGCAGGTCCTTGTGCATGACTGCCCGAGCGATCTGGTAACGAGCCCAGGTTTCACGGGTTTCAACATCGTCGAAGGCATTCAACACCCGACGCAATTCCAGTTCGTCCGCTTCGTTATCCATCACTGCGGACAGCGATTCCTGCAGGGCTTCACGACTCATGGCGTTCCTCTCTTGGCTATCGCCGCTGTCTCAGTTTTCCTGCAACAACGGCTGCAGGGCTTTATCGATGGCCTCCCGAGCGCGGAAAATCCGGGAGCGCACGGTACCCACCGGACACTGCATGACGCTGGCAATGTCCTCGTAACTCAGACCATCGAATTCACGTAAAGTTAAAGCCGTACGCAAATCTTCTGGCAGTTGCTGAATGGTTCGATGGACGGTGCCTTCGATCTCATCCCGCAGCAATGCACGTTCTGGCGACTCGAGATCCTTGAGGCCATGATCGCCGTCGTAGAACTCTGCATCCTCGGAACTGACATCGCTATCCGGCGGCCGGCGGCCGCGTGAAACCAGATAGTTTTTCGCCGTGTTGATGGCGATGCGGTAAAGCCACGTATAAAACGCGCTGTCTCCGCGAAAATTGCCAAGTGCACGGTACGCCTTGATAAAGGCTTCTTGTGCGACATCCTGGGCTTCATGGGTGTCGTGCACGAAACGCACGATCAACCCGAGAATTTTGTGCTGGTATTTCAGCACTAGCAGATCGAAAGCTCGCTTGTCGCCGCGTTGAACGCGCTCGACCAGCTGCTGATCCTCTTCCTGGGTTAGCATGAACACTCCTCGATAAGCTCGGAGGAGACTTGCATAACTGAACGATCAGGCTTGCAAACATAGACTCGGGCTTTTCGCAAAAGTTCTCCCCCTCCAAGCAAGTTTCCTGCGCGCTCTGATTTGGCACGCACGAAAAGCGCAGCGCGGAATAACCCGGCTGCGCGAATAATCTTGTCATCGGATTCGTCGACAAGGACCAAACCACAAATCCCGCACCGAAGCCGATACTGTCCTTTGTTTTCAGGCACCGTCTATTGATCTTGAGCCTTTGGCAAAAGTTCCATATTTATAGATGCCCGGCACCGGCATTGTGCAACCGTGAAGAGAAAAATACTGTTAAATCCACGATACAGTCGCCTTCTTGCCTTGGCAGGCAAAATAACATCCGACGAAGTGTCCAGTCTTTTCTGCCCCGGTAGTCTCACAATGCCATGTGAGCCCGGCTATTGTGCCGCTCCCCCCCTCTATATACTAGTGGGCTGTGTGGCTGTCTTGACTCGCCAATCCAGCTGTCTTGCGCCAACCCCGACCCGGGTCGCTATGAGCGGAATCCTGAAATGAGCCAACAGTTCCAACACGATGTTCTGGTAATTGGCAGCGGTGCTGCCGGCTTGAGCCTTGCGCTGACCTTGCCCGGTCATTTGCGTATTGCCGTATTGAGCAAAGGTGACCTCGCCAATGGCTCGACTTTCTGGGCCCAGGGCGGTGTCGCTGCCGTTCTGGATGATGCCGATACTGTCCAATCCCACGTCGACGACACCCTCAATGCTGGCGGTGGCCTATGCCATGAGGATGCTGTGCGCTTTACCGTCGAGCACAGCAAAGAGGCGATTCAATGGCTGATCGACCAAGGCGTACCTTTTACCCGTGATGAACAGTCCGGCACCGAAGACGGTGGTTTCGAGTTTCATCTGACGCGTGAAGGCGGTCACAGCCATCGCCGCATCATCCACGCAGCCGATGCGACGGGCGCAGCGATCTTCAGAACCCTGCTCGACCAGGCCAGGCAGCGACCCAACATCGAACTCCTGGAACAGCGGGTCGCGATCGACCTGATCACTGAAAAGCGCCTGGGCCTTGAGGGCGACCGTTGCCTCGGCGCCTATGTGCTCAACCGCGGCACCGGTGAAGTCGACACCTACGGCGCGCGCTTTGTAATCCTCGCCTCGGGCGGCGCGGCAAAGGTCTACCTCTATACCAGCAACCCAGACGGCGCTTGCGGTGATGGCATCGCCATGGCCTGGCGTTCGGGCTGCCGGGTGGCGAACCTGGAGTTCAACCAGTTCCATCCCACCTGCCTTTATCACCCGCAAGCCAAGAGCTTTCTGATCACCGAAGCCCTGCGCGGCGAAGGCGCCCACCTGAAGCTGCCCAACGGTGAACGCTTCATGCAGCGCTTTGACCCACGGGCCGAACTGGCACCACGGGACATCGTCGCCCGTGCCATCGACCATGAGATGAAGCGTTTGGGTATCGATTGCGTCTACCTGGACATCAGCCACAAGTCCGAAGACTTCATCAAGACACATTTCCCAACGGTCTATGAACGCTGCCTGGAATTCTCCATCGACATCACCAGACAACCGATCCCGGTGGTGCCGGCGGCGCACTACACCTGTGGTGGCGTGATGGTCGATCAGCGGGGGCGCACCGATGTGCCGGGGCTGTATGCGATTGGCGAAACCAGCTTCACCGGGCTGCATGGCGCCAACCGCATGGCCAGCAACTCGCTGCTGGAATGTTTCGTTTACGCCCGTTCGGCAGCGGCGGACATTCTTGAGCAGTTGCCACAGGTTTCGATTCCGATCGCCCTGCCCGAATGGGATGCAAGCCAGGTCACCGATTCTGACGAAGACGTGATCATTGCGCACAACTGGGACGAACTGCGGCGATTCATGTGGGACTACGTGGGCATCGTGCGCACCAACAAGCGTCTGCAACGAGCCCAGCACCGAGTGCAGTTGTTGCTGGACGAAATCGACGAGTTCTATAGCAACTATAAAGTGAGCCGAGACTTGATCGAGCTGAGGAACCTGGCTCAGGTAGCAGACCTGATGATCCGGTCGGCCATGGAGCGCAAGGAAAGTCGCGGGCTGCATTACACCCTCGACTATCCGAATATGCTGCCGGTCGCTCTGGATACTATTCTGGTGCCGCCCACCTACGCCGACTGAACTTGAGCCGAACCCGCAGGCGCCGGTGCACATCCGCCGCCTGCGAATCCCGCGGCACGCAGATAGCCCTGGCACATCGCTCTCCCCTCAGACGAAAACGCAGCACCACCACCAGCGGCAACGCCAGGCTGTCCGGTCGTAGCTGCACGGGTTGCCAGCCCTGCGCCTCACTCCACAACTGCCAGCCATCGGCATCGCGACGCAAGCCGCGAAAGGCTTGTGCGTGTGTCAGCAAAATCTGTCGCGGCAACGCCCAGACGCCATGAGCCAGACAGCAAAAAGCGCCGAGCAAACTGGCCCAGAGCGGTATAGAGAGAAGAAGCAGCGAACCCAGCGCGAACAGCTGGGCCAAAAGATAGGCCGCCAGCAATTGCCGTGAGGCATGCCAGCGGCATTCGAACGCGTTACTTGGGCTGGACACGATCCAGGATCATGCGAACCATGCGCTGAAGCTCCGGATCTTCCGATTCGGTGCGCTCCATGAACCAGCCGAACATGTCTTGATCCTCGCATTCGAGCAGCCTGACGTAGCATGCGCGATCAACCTCGTTGAGGTGCGGGTAAACCTCTTTCACAAACGGCACCAGCAGCACGTCAAGCTCAAGCATGCCGCGGCGGCTGTGCCAGTAGAGGCGATTCAGTTCAACATCTTCGACCATGGAGCGCTCCTCAAATAGGCCGCAAGTATACAGCCCCAGGCTCGCTCGAACAGTCGGCTTTGGTCGCCCCCGACGATCCTTTGTGAACTACCCATTTCACGGGCGCCCCCTTATGATGTCCCTCGGACTCTTTACCCTGCGATGACCCATGGCCGATTCTGCTTTTTTCTGCACCCTGTCTCACGAAGGCGTTCTCGCGGTACGCGGCGCGGATGCCAGCAAATTCCTGCAAGGCCAATTGACTTGCAACCTCAATTACCTGAGCGACACCCAGGCCAGCCTTGGCGCGCGCTGCACGCAGAAAGGCCGGATGCAGTCGAGTTTCCGCATTCTGCTGGAAGGCGACGGAGTGTTGATGGCGATGGCCAGCGAACTGCTGGAGCCGCAACTGGCGGACCTGAAAAAGTACGCGGTGTTCTCCAAGTCGAAACTGACCGATGAAAGTACCAGCTGGGTTCGCTTTGGCCTCGAGCATGGCGATGCGGCACTGGCCAGTCTGGGCCTGGAGCTGCCGGCAGAAACCGACAGCGTTGTGCGCAATGACGGCCTGATCGCCCTTCGCGTCTCGCCTGAGCGCGCGGAACTCTGGGTTCGCGCCGACCAGGCCGACACCATCAAGGGCAAACTGTCCGCCCTGTTGGCCGAAGGCGATCTGAATCAATGGCTGCTGGGCCAGATCCGCGCCGGGATCGGTCAAGTCATGCCGAGCACCCGCGAGCTGTTCATCCCGCAGATGCTCAATCTGCAAGCCGTTGGTGGCGTGAGCTTCAAGAAGGGTTGCTATACCGGCCAGGAAATCGTCGCGCGCATGCAATACCTGGGCAAACTCAAGCGCCGTCTGTATCGCCTGCAGCTGGACACCAGCGAATTACCGGAGCCCGGCACCCAACTGTTCTCCCCGACCCACGGCAGTTCGATCGGTGAAGTGGTGCTGGCCGCCCGCGCCGGGCAAAACATTGAACTCCTGGCCGTGCTACAAGCCGAAGCTGCAGAAGATGGCAACCTGCACCTTGGCGCACCAGAAGGTCCGGGCCTGCATCTGCTCGACCTGCCTTACCAACTGGACCGTGATCGCGAAATCCAGCGTTAACAGCAGTACTTGTCGCAAGACCCTAGAGAAAAGAAATGAGCGAGCTGGCGGATAAGGTCCAACAGGATTTGGTTGAGGCCATCGATAACGATGACCTGGTTCTGCCAACGTTACCGGAAGTGGCCCTGCAGATTCGCAAGGCCGCCGAAGACCCGGAAATCAGTGTCAGTACCCTGAGCAAAGTGATTGGCCGCGATACGGCGCTGTCGGCGCGACTGATCAAAGTGGTCAATAGTCCATTGCTGCGCGCGACCCAGGAAGTGACTGATCTGCACACGGCCATCACCCGGCTGGGCGTCAATTACAGCAGCAACCTGGCCATCGGCCTGGTGATGGAACAGATCTTCAATGCCCGTTCCGAAGTGGTGGAACAGAAAATGCGCGAGGTCTGGCGCAAAAGCCTGGAAATCGCCGGCGTCAGTTACGCGTTGTGCCGCAGTTATACGCAACTCAAGCCTGATCAGGCTGCGCTCGGCGGGCTCGTGCATCAGATTGGTGTGCTGCCGATCCTGACTTATGCCGAAGATCACTATGAATTGCTGTCCGATCCGGTCAGCCTCAACCATGTGATCGACCGCATTCATCCACTGCTTGGCGATAAATTGCTCCGGGTCTGGGAGTTTCCGGAAATGCTGGTGCAACTGCCGGGTTTGTACCTGGATTTCAATCGGCAATCGGAACGGGTCGATTATGTCGATCTGGTGCAAGTGGCCAGCCTGTACTGCCACAAGGACACCGATCATCCACTGGCCCGTATCGATTTACCCAGCGTGCCAGCCTTCAAGAAACTGGGGATCGATCTGGATAACGAGGCGATGTGCAAGGATCTGGAAGAGTCGCGGTCGATGTTTTACTGATTTCTGTGGCGAGGGAGCAGGCTCCCTCGCCACAGGTGTGCGCTCACTCTCCCGCGATAAAACTCACCCGCACCTTCAACCCCGCCCGCTCGCCATCGTGCAGGCTGATCTGCGCCAGGTGAGCGCGGCAGATCTCGCCGACGATGGCCAATCCCAACCCCGACCCGGCCACCTGTTCGTTACGCCGGTAAAAACGCTCGAATACCCGTTCCCGCTCTTCAAGCGGGATTCCCGGCCCATCGTCCTCGACTTCCAGCACCGCCGGTGCCGTGACCCGCAAGATCACATTGCCGCCCGGCGGCGTGTGAGCCAGGGCGTTGTCCACCAGATTGCTCAACAGTTCGTTCAACAGCGTCGGCTCGCCGCGCAGCCATACCGGCTCGTCGGCTTCCAGCGCCAGTGCCACGCCACGTGCATGGGCCAGCGGTGCCATGGCCATGCCCAGTTCACGGGCCAACTGACTGAGGTCGAGCAACTGCGCACCGCCCTCGGCGATTGCCCGGGCGCCATTCTCGACCCGTGCCAGCGAGAGCAATTGATTGGCCAGATGGGTCAGGCGATCCGTGCTCTGGGCGGCGGTTTCCAGGGTGCTGCGCCAGATTTCGGGTTCGCTAGAGCGCAAGCCCAGTTCGAGTCGTGCCTTGAGCGCCGCCAACGGGGTACGCAACTCATGGGCGGCATCGGCGATGAACTGTGCCTGACGCTCGAACTGCCCCCGCAAACGCTCGGTAAAGTGATTGAGCGCACGCACCAGCGGCCCCAACTCGTGCTGAACTTCCACCAGCGGCAAGGGCCGCAAGTCATCGGGCTGACGCTCTTCCACCGCCGTGCGCAAGCGCTCCAACGGACGCAGCGCCGCACTGACCGCAAACCACACCAACAGCAGCGCACCGATCGCCAGCATGCCCAGCCGCAACAATGTGTCGGCCATCAAGCTGCGAGCCATGCGGACACGCGCTTCATCGGTTTCCGCCACGCGAATTTCCGCCATGCCGTTCATGTTCGGCTCGCTGACCGCTTTGAGCAGGCTGACCACTCGCACGTTCTGCCCTTGATAAGTGGCGTTATAGAAACGCGCCAGCGCCGGATAGTCATCGGTGCGCGGTGTTCCCGGCGGCGGTGCCGGCAGGTTTTCGTAGCCCGAGATCAGCTTCTGATTGATGTCGTTGACCAGGTAAAAAATCCGCCCGGCGCTGTCATAGGCGAACGTATCGAGGGCCACGTAAGGCACGTTGGCGCTGAGGCTGCCGTCGCGCTGGGACAGGCCGGCGGCGATGGTCCGGGCCGAGGCCAGCAAGGTCCGGTCATAAGCGGTGTCGGCGGCTTCGCGACCGTTCCAGTACGCGCTCAAACCACTGGCGAGCATCAACACCACCAGCAGCAGCGCGAGGTTCCACAGCAACCGCCAACGCAGGCTGCTGAACTTATGCATCACGGCTTTCCAGCAGATAGCCAAGGCCGCGGAAGGTCACGATGGCCACCGGTTGGCCGTCGAGTTTCTTGCGCAAGCGGTGGACGTAGATCTCGATGGCATCGGGACTGGCCTCTTCGTCCAGACCAAACACCTGGGCGGCCAGTTGCTCCTTGCTCATCACCCGACCGGGACGGGCGATCAGCGCTTCGAGCACTGCCTGTTCGCGAGAGGTCAGGGTCAGCAATTCTTCGCCAAGGGTGAAGCGCCGGGTGTCCAGGTCATAGGCCAGCACGCCACAACGCTGCTGGCGCTCACCGCCAAGCACGCTGCGGCGCAGCAAGGCTTTGACCCGGGCTTCGAGCTCGGTCAGTTCGAAGGGTTTGGCCAGGTAATCGTCCGCCCCGAGGTTCAGGCCATGGACCCGATCCTTGACGTCGCTGCGAGCGGTCAGCATCAGCACCGGCAGGTTCTTGCCCCGTGCCCGCAGGCGCGCCAACACTTCGAAGCCATCCATGCGCGGCAGGCCGACGTCGAGGATCGCCACAGCGTATTCCTCGCTGCTCAAAGCCAGGTCGGCCGCCACGCCGTCGTGCAGCACATCCACGGTCAGCCCGGTGCTCTTGAGCGCCTGGGCGACGCTTTCGGCAAGCTGCAGGTGGTCTTCGACGAGCAGAACACGCATGGATCTTTACCTCATTCAGGGATGGTCGACGCCATTCTTTGGCGCGGAGTTTACAGCCGCATCCGCCGCTGTGAAGCCCGAAAACCGTGAAAGTCAGCTGAAAGGTTAGCGAAAGGTTGGCCGGTTAGAGTCCTGCCACGGACAGTTTCGACTGCCGTGCGCTACCGCACATAGCGATACGAGAAACGCCTCGAAGCGTTTTCGCCAATAAGAACAATAAACGGAGTACGTCACCATGCTGTCCATGCAGCTTCAGGCTTGCGCGCCTGCTCGCTTTTCCCGCCTCAGCCACACCGCCCTTGTCAGTGCCGCCGCCCTCGCCGGCTTTTCGCCATTGAGTCAGGCTGCCTTCTTTGAAGACAGTAAGGCAACCTTCGAAACCCGCAACATGTATTTCAACCGCGACTTTCGCGACGGCACCAGCGCCCAGCAATCCAAGCGGGACGAATGGGCCCAGGGGTTCATGCTCAATCTGCAATCGGGTTACACCGACGGCACCGTGGGGTTCGGTGTCGATGCACTGGGCATGCTGGGGGTAAAACTTGATTCGAGTCCTGACCGCACCGGCACCGGCCTGTTGCCGACCCATGACGACGGTCGCGCGGCAGATGAGTATTCCAAGCTCGGCCTGACCGGCAAAGTGAAAATCTCCGCCACGGAACTGAAAATCGGCAGCCTGATTCCGGAACTGCCAATCCTCAAACCCAACGACGGGCGGATTCTGCCGCAGACTTTTGAAGGTGGGATGCTGACCTCCAAAGAGATCAAGAACCTGACCTTCACCGGCGGGCGTCTGGAGAAAGCCAAGGATCGCGACAGCACCGACTTCGAGGACATCGCCCTCAACAACAAGAACAGCCGCTTCGCCGGCACCGCGGCCGGCAAGCACTTCGACTTTGGCGGCGTGGACTATAAGTTCACCGACAAGATCACCGGCAGCTATCACTTCGCGCAACTCGATGAAGTCTATAACCAGCACTTCCTTGGCGTGGTCGCCTCGCAGCCGTTCGGCCCCGGCACGTTCGGCACCGACCTGCGACTGGCCATCAGTGACGACCAGGGCGCGGCCCGGGGCGGCGAGATCGACAACAAATCCCTGAACGGCCTGGTGAGCTATGCCTTGAGCGGGCATAAATTCAGCGCCGGTTATCAGCATATGTCCGGCGACAGTGCCTTCCCCTACGTCGATGGCAGCGACCCGTACCTGGTCAACTTCGTGCAGATCAATGACTTTGCCGGCGCCGAAGAACACTCCTGGCAGGCGCGCTACGACTATGACTTCGCCAAACTCGGCATTCCCGGCCTGAGCTTCATGAGCCGTTACGTGAGCGGTGACAACATCAAGCTCAAGAACGGTGACGAAGGCAAAGAATGGGAGCGCAACACCGAGATCAAATACGTCGTACAAAGCGGCGCCCTGAAAGATGTCGCCGTACGCTTGCGCAATGCCACCTACCGCTCCAACTACTCCGCTCGCGATGCCGATGAAGTGCGTCTGCTGGTGAGCTATAGCGTTGCCCTTTGGTAAACACGTTCAATAACAATAATGAATACCCGTGGAGACTCAAATGAACCTATCACTGCGTAAAGTTGCTCTCGCCGCCAGCTGTGTGCTGTTTGCCGGCCAATTGATGGCCGAACCGAAACGCCCGGAATGCATCGCTCCGGCGTCGCCAGGCGGCGGTTTCGACCTGACCTGCAAATTGGCGCAAAGCGCGCTGGTGAACGAAAAACTGCTGACCAAACCGATGCGCGTGACCTACATGCCCGGCGGTGTCGGCGCGGTAGCGTACAACGCGGTCGTCGCGCAGCGCCCGGCCGATGCGGGCACGCTGGTGGCGTGGTCCAGCGGTTCGCTGCTGAACCTGGCCCAGGGCAAGTTCGGTCGTTTCGATGAAAGCGCGGTGCGCTGGTTGGCGGCCGTCGGCACAAGCTATGGTGCCATCGCGGTGAAAAGCGATTCGCCTTACAAGACCCTGGACGATCTGGTCAAAGCCCTGAAGAAAGATCCGAGCTCCGTGGTGATCGGTTCTGGCGGCACCGTCGGCAGCCAGGACTGGATGCAGACCGCACTGATCGCCAAGGCGGCCGGGATCAACCCGCGCGACCTACGTTATGTCGCCCTCGAAGGCGGCGGTGAAATCGCCACCGCCCTGCTCGGTGGCCACATCCAGGTGGGCAGCACCGACATCTCCGACTCCATGCCACACATCCTGAGCGGCGACATGCGTCTGCTGGCGGTGTTCTCCGAGAAGCGTCTGGACGAGCCGGAAATGAAAGACATTCCGACCGCTAAAGAGCAGGGCTACGACATTGTCTGGCCGGTGGTTCGTGGCTTCTACCTCGGGCCGAAGGTCAGTGATGAAGATTACGCCTGGTGGAAAGCCGCTTTCGACAAACTGCTGGCCTCCGAGGATTTCGCCAAGCTGCGCGATCAGCGTGAACTGTTCCCGTTCGCCATGACCGGCCCGGAGCTGGACACCTACGTGAAGAAGCAGGTCGCGGACTACAAAGTGCTGGCCAAAGAGTTCGGCCTGATCCAGTGATCGCCTCTGTCTAGCGGCTGCGGCCCCGGTTCTCGGGGTCGTGGCCCAGGAGTTTCTCATGCTCTTACAACGCATTTTCGCTTCGGTGCTGTTGTTGGCCTGTGTCGGCCTGGCACTGATGGCGTGGCCGTATCAGGCGCCTTTTTCCTACGAACCGGTCGGGCCTCGGGCCTTCCCTCTGCTGATGCTCGGCCTGATGGGCCTGGCCTTGCTGTACATGGTGTTTCGACCCGCGCCGATCGTGCACAGCGACGATGACCCGAAACTGGATCGCGAAACCCTGACCAAAATCGGCATTTGTGTCGTGCTGCTGCTGGTGTTCGCCGGGACCTTCGAACCCCTTGGTTTCATCGCCGCCAGCATTCTGATCGGAGTCCCCATGGCACGCCTGTATGGCGGTCGCTGGCTGCCCAGTGCAGTGATTATCAGCGTGATGGCCATCGGTCTTTATCTGCTGTTCGACAAAGTGATGGACGTGCCACTGCCGCTGGGCGTGCTCGACGTTCTGGAGAACTGATATGGATACTCTTGGCTATTTGGGTCAGGGCTTCGGCGTCGCGTTGAGCCCGTACAACCTGGTGACCGCACTGTGCGGCACCCTCATCGGCACGGTGGTTGGCCTGCTGCCGGGCCTGGGCCCGATCAACGGCGTGGCGTTGCTGATTCCGATTGCGTTCGCCCTCGGCCTGCCACCGGAGTCGGCGCTGATCCTGCTGGCGGCGGTGTACCTGGGTTGCGAATACGGCGGCCGGATCAGCTCGATCCTGCTGAACATTCCAGGCGAAGCCTCCACCGTGATGACCACCCTCGACGGTTACCCGATGGCCCGCAAGGGCCTGGCCGGTGTAGCGCTGTCGTTGTCGGCGTGGAGCTCGTTCATCGGTGCATTCATTGCGACTTGCGGCATGGTGTTGTTCGCACCGCTGCTGGCGAAATGGGCGATTGCCTTCGGACCGGCGGAATACTTCGTGTTGATGGTGTTTGCGATTGTCTGTCTCGGCGGCATGGCCGGTGATCGACCGCTCAAGACCTTTATCGCCGCGCTGATCGGTCTGTTTCTGTCGAGCGTCGGGATCGACGCCAACAGCGGCGTGTACCGTTTCACCGGGGACAACATTCATCTGACTGACGGCATTCAGTTCGTCGTGCTGGTATTGGGTCTGTTCTCCATCAGCGAAATCCTCCTGCTGCTGGAAAAAACCCACCATGGCCAGGAAGCCGTGAAAGCCACCGGGCGCATGATGTTCAACTTCAAGGAAGCCTCGGCGGTGTTCGTGGTGAACATCCGTTGCGGTTTGCTGGGCTTCATCATGGGCGTGCTGCCGGGTGCTGGCGCAACGCTGGCGAGCGCCGTGGCCTACATGACCGAAAAACGTATCGCCGGCGCCAAGGGCACGTTCGGACAAGGCGATATGCGTGGCCTCGCGGCACCGGAAACCGCCATCGGTGGTGCAGCCTGCGGCGCACTGGTGCCGATGCTGACCCTCGGCGTTCCCGGTTCGGGTACCACGGCGGTGATGATCGGCGCACTGTCGCTGTACAACATCACCCCCGGCCCGCTGCTGTTTCAACAGCAACCGGACATCGTCTGGGGCCTGATCGCGTCGTTGTTCGTCGCCAACGTGATGCTGGTGATCCTCAACATTCCGATGATCCGCATCTTTACCCGCATCCTCGCCGTGCCGAACTGGGCGCTGGTGCCAGTGATCGCGATCATCACCGGGATCGGCGTCTACGCGGTGCATGCCACCACGTTTGACCTGTTCCTGATGATCGGCATCGGTATCTTCGGCTACATCCTGCGCAAGCTGGACTTCCCGTTGTCGCCGGTGCTGCTGGGCTTCATCCTTGGAGGTCTGATGGAGCAAAACCTGCGTCGCGCCCTGTCGATTTCCAACGGTGCGCTGGAAATCCTCTGGTCGAGCCCGATCACGTTCGGTTGCTGGGTGCTGACTGCAATCATGTTGCTGATGCCACTGCTGCGGATCTGGCGCAAACGTTCGGTCGCCCGGCGCGCTATCGCCGATGTCTGATCGCCCCCCCTTCAAAACCTGGTGGGGAACACCGCTGGTCGGTCTGCTGGGCGGTTACCTCGCCAGCCAGATCGGCTGGCCGCTGCCGTGGATGGTCGGCTCGTTGCTGGCGATCATCCTCGTGCGGTGCCTGACTCCATGGCAACTGGCGGAAATCCCTGGCGGCCGCAAATGCGGCCAGTGGATCGTCGGCATCGGCATCGGCCTGCACTTCACTCCGGTGGTGATGGAGCAGGTGCTGAGCCACTTCGGTCTGATCTTCTTCGGTGCGTTGGTCACCAGCCTGTCCGCTGTGGTGGGAGTCTGGTTGATGCGGCGTACCGGTGAGGATCGCGCCACCGCATTCTTTTCCAGCATGCCCGGCGGCTCCGGGGAGATGGTCAACCTCGGCGCCCGCAACGGCGCGGTGCTCAGCCGTGTCGCGGCGGGGCAGAGTTTGCGGGTGCTGGTGGTGGTGCTGTGTGTGCCGGCGGCGTTCAAGTATCTGTTGGGCGACGGTGCGCCGGTCTTGCATCCCACGACCGTGGACGGGTGGTGGCTGGCCATTCTGTTCCCGGCGGGCGCCCTTGCCGCCTGGATCTGGGAGCGCCTGCGTCAACCCAACCCCTGGCTGTTCGGCCCCCTGCTGGTGAGTGCGACGGTGAGCATGGGTTGGGACCTGCACATCGGACTGCCCAACGGCGGCAGTCAGATCGGCCAGTGGTTGATCGGCAGCGGATTGGGGTGTCACTTCAATCGGCAGTTCTTCCGGCGGGCACCGTCCTTCATGGGCCGAACGCTGCTTGGCACGGTGTTGACCATGTTGATCGCCACGCTGGCGGCGTTGGGTTTGAGCGCGCTGACCCATCTGGATCTGCGTTCGCTGACCTTGGGCATGATGCCCGGCGGAATTGCCGAAATGAGCCTGACGGCGGAGACCCTGCAATTGTCGGTACCGTTGGTGACGGCGATGCAGGTGATGCGGCTGTTGTTTGTGTTGTTTTTGGCGGAACCGTTGTTTCGGTATTGGAACCGGGAGCCGGATTCTCCCTGATAGACCGAGTCGCCTGCTTCGCGGGCAAGCCTCGCTCCTACAGATTTTGTGCCGGACGCAAACCCGCGACCAACCGCAATCCTGTAGGAGCGAGGCTTGCCCGCGAAGGCATTCTTCAGACCGACGGCAACCGCCACTCGATCGGCGTCTCGCCATTCTGCTCCAGAAACTTGTTCGCCCGGCTGAAGTGCCCGCAACCGAGAAAGCCGCGATAGGCGGACAGCGGCGAGGGGTGGACCGACGTCAGTACCAGGTGCTTGGTGGCGTCGATGAGTTTCTGCTTGCTCTGGGCATGCGCCCCCCACAGCAGGAACACCAGATGTGGCTGGTGTTCGCTGACCACTTCGATAATCCGGTCGGTAAAATGCTGCCAGCCCTTGCCCGCATGGGCGTTGGCATTCGCACGCTCCACGGTCATGGTGGTGTTGAGCATCAACACGCCCTGCTCTGCCCAACTCTGCAGGTAGCCATGGTTGGGAATGTCGATGTTCAGGTCGCGTTTCAACTCTTTATAGATGTTCACCAGCGAGGGCGGCGCCGGCACGCCCGGTTGCACCGAGAAGCACAACCCATGGGCCTGGCCCGGGCCGTGGTAAGGGTCCTGACCGAGGATGACCACCTTGACCTTGTCCAGCGGCGTGGAGTTGAGCGCGTTGAAAATCAACGGTCCCGGCGGATAGATCTCCTTGCCCGCCGCGCGCTCCTGTTGCAGGAATGTGCGCAACTCTGCCATGTAGGGCTGGTCAAATTCGGCACGCAGCGCCTCCTTCCAGCTCGGTTCGAGTTTGATACGGTCGTCAGCAGTCATGGTTACATCCGGCAAAAACAATGGGGCGAACCCTAGGAAACCCTATCCCCCTTGTCAATTGATCTGACACAGATCCGGCACTTTCCTATAGAGCGATCATACTGAACGCTCAAATTCCCGATCGAGGTCACGATGAATCTGCACTTCGAAGAACTCACCGGCACCGACGGCGCACGCATCGGCATCGCCAGCCTGGATGCCGAAAAGTCTCTCAACGCCCTCTCCTTGCCGATGATCAACGCCTTGCGCGATCAACTGGACGCCTGGGCCAAGGAACCACAGATCGTTTGCGTGCTACTGCGCGGCAATGGCGCCAAGGCTTTTTGCGCCGGCGGTGAAGTACGCAGTCTGGTGGAGGCGTGTCGCGACAATCCCGGAGAAGTACCGCCCTTGGCTGCCCACTTCTTTGCGGCAGAATATCGCCTCGACTTCAACCTGCACACCTACCCCAAACCGCTGATTTGCTGGGGTCATGGTTACGTGCTGGGCGGTGGCCTGGGGCTGCTGCAAGGGGCGAGCATTCGGATTGTCACGCCAAGCAGCCGGCTGGCGATGCCGGAGATCAGCATCGGCTTGTACCCGGACGTCGGCGCCAGTTGGTTTCTGTCGCGGTTGCCCGGCAAGCTCGGATTGTTTCTTGGCCTGACCGGCGCCCAGATGAACGGTCGCGATGCGATCGATCTGGACCTGGCCGATCGCTTCCTGCGCGATGATCAACAGCATGAGCTGATCGAAGGCTTGCTGCAATTGAACTGGCAGGAACAGACAGCCATGCAGCTCAACAGCCTGCTCAAGGCTTTGCAGCAGGAAGCACTCGCGCAGATGCCCGAAGCGCAGTGGCTGCCTCGACGCGAACAGATCGACGAACTGCTGGATGTCAGCGACATTCGTTGCGCCTGGAAGGCCATCAGCGCGCTACGCGATCATGCCGACCCGTTGCTCGATCGTGCCGCCAAAACCATGACTGAAGGCTCGCCCCTGACCGCTCATCTGGTGTGGGAACAGATCGTTCGCGCCCGGCATTTATCGTTGGCTCAAGTCTTTCAGATGGAATACACCATGAGCCTCAACTGCTGCCGTCATCCAGAGTTCAGCGAAGGCGTGCGAGCGCGGTTGATCGACAAGGACCAGAAACCTCACTGGCACTGGCCGGACGTCAACACTGTGCCGGAAGCGGCGGTGGAGGCGCATTTCCACAAGGTCTGGGAGGGTCGGCACCCTTTGGCCGATCTGTCGGAATACTGAAATTCAGGCACAAAAAAAGCGGCGCTTCATGCGCCGCTTTTTATTGAGTGGTTTAGCGGCGGCCGCCTCGCCCATCGAAATCGCCGCGATCATGGTGACCGTCCCTTCCGCCACGGTCATCCCGCCCACTGTGGCCTCGATAGTCATCATTGCGGCCGCCTCGGTTATGGCCATCCCAGCCGCCGCGGTCATGACGGTCCCATCCGCGATTCTGGTAGCCGCGGTAGTCGTAATAGCGCGGTGCCGGTTGATAAACCCGTGGCTGGGAGTAATAACGCGGCGTTGGCTGGTAATACCGTGCAGGCGGTGAGTAATACCTGCGCGGCGCTGTGTAGTAACCACCATCGGAGTAGTAGGACCCGCCGCCGGAGTAATACGGCGCTGGGGACGTGTAGACCTCGGAACGGTAGTAGCTGGCTCCTCCATCGGAATAGGGCACGCATGCACCAAGAGACAATCCCAATACAGCAAGCAGAAGAATTCGGTGGATCTGTTTTCGACAGAGCATGGCGGCCTCCTGGACCGCGAGTGAGCCACACCAGCGACGCTGGCAGGCGACAGTCAATTGTTTCGGCGACTGTCGAAAGATCAGACAGTGAAATCGGAATCTGGTGCGTTCCTGCAACACGTTGAAACAAGTAGCCGATGAAAGGTTTTTCATCTATCCCATAAGAAAACGACGCGTCCGTAAACCGGACGCGCCGCTGCATTCATGAGCTGATTAATGGTGCCCGCGATTGTATCCACCGCGGTAATGACTGGGTCCATGTCCATCATAGTAATGGTAGCGATAGCCACCGTAGTAACGCGGGCCGTAATAGCCACCGTAGTAGTAAGGCGAGTAGTAGCCGGGGTAGTAATAAGGTGCCGGGTAAACATCGGCAGGACCTACGTAGTAGTAACACCCGGACAGACCCAAACCAAAACACACACTGAGCAGTATTTGGCGGAGCTTTTTTCGACAGAGCATGGCGGCCTCCTGGAAGACCCGCAGCAGCCGGCATAGACCGACCGACACCTGTTTTGACTTTCAAACCGGCCCCGAGTGCCAGAGTCGCCGGCCTCTCAGATCAGCGGCCGTTCATCTACGGTGCATAGACAGGTGCCTATGCACCATGACAAGGCAGCAGATGCCGCTCGTTTATCTCTCCTCTTTCCTCCATGCCCCCAGCCAGAGCGCTCAAGCCGACTTGGCACGGCTCTCGCTTAGACAAAGACGTGCAGGAGTCATCACAGGTTCGCGGCACCACAATTTGCAATGGCTGACTAGGGTTCCGGCTCGCAATCGCGAGTGGCTGGTCCGAGAGTTGGCGACCTCCAGTTGAGGTTACACGGCGGGACAAAAGCCCGGGAGACAAGCCACCGTTCGCGGTGCCGCTGCCTTCCTGTCCGCCCTTGATCAACTGGAGAACCATCCCATGTCCCGACTTCGTTTACCCGCCCTGCTCGCCACTGCTTTTGCAGCCCTCGTGAGCGTCTCGTCCCAGGCCGCACAGAAAGACCATTTCAGCGTTTGCTGGACTATTTATGCCGGATGGATGCCGTGGGAATACGCTGGCAGCCAAGGCATCGTCGACAAATGGGCGAAAAAATACGGCATCAAAATCGATGTGGTGCAGCTCAACGATTACGTCGAATCCATCAACCAATACACCGCCGGCCAGTTCGACGGCTGCACCATGACCAACATGGATGCGCTGACCATTCCGGCTGCCGGTGGCGTCGACAGTACGGCGCTGATCGTCAGCGACTTCTCCAATGGCAACGACGGCATCGTGCTCAAAGGCGAAGGCAAGAAAGTCGCCGACCTCAAGGGCATGGACGTCAATCTGGTGGAGCTTTCTGTATCCCACTACCTATTGGCACGGGCACTCGATTCGGTGGACCTCACCGAGAAAGACCTGAAAGTGGTCAACACCTCCGACGCCGACATTTCGGCCGCCTTCAACACCGCCCAGGTCAATGCCGTCACCACCTGGAACCCGATGCTCTCGGACATCAAGGCCAAGCCAGGCGTGACCGAAGTGTTCAACTCCAGCCAGATCCCCGGGGAAATCATGGACATGATGGTGGTCAACAGCGCCACTCTCAAAGACAACCCGGCCTTGGGCAAAGCCCTGACCGGCGCCTGGTTCGAAGTGGTCGAGTTGATGAACGCCAAAAACGCCACGAGCAAAGCCGCCCTCGAACACATGGCCAAAGCCTCGGGCACCGATCTGGCGGGTTTCCAGGCGCAACTCGACACCACCAAATTGTTCACCACACCCAAAGAAGCGTTGGAGTTCTCCACCAGCAAGCAACTGCCCGACACCATGCGCAAGGTCGCCGAGTTCTCCTTTCAGCACGGCTTGCTGGGTGAAGGCGCCAAGGACACCAGTGCTATCGGCATGGCCTTCGCCAATGGCGTGACCAGCGGCGACAAGGCCAACCTCAAGCTGCGCTTTGACCCGAGCTACGTGCAGATGGCTGCCGACTCCAAGTTGTAACAACGGAGGACTAGGCCATGCGCCTGATCAATCGCCACCCGGATCGCCCGAGTCGCCTGCTGTTGGTGATCCTGCCGTTCGCCCTGGTGCTGTTCGCCTACTTCATGGGCTCGGCCGATCGGCTGATGGACAACCCCAACGACAAACTGCTGCCCAGTGCCGTGCAGATGACTGACGCAGTGAAACGCCTGGCCTTCACCGCCGACACCCGCACCGGTGAATACCTGCTCTGGCAAGACAGCGCCGCCAGCCTGCGACGGCTGGCCATCGGCCTCGGCATCAGTGCATTGGCCGGGCTGTGCCTGGGCATCGCCGCCGGGACCCTGCCGCTGTTCGGCACACCGTTGTCGCCGGTACTCACCGTGCTGTCGATGGTGCCGCCGCTGGCGATCCTGCCCATTCTGTTCATCGTGTTCGGGCTGGGGGAGTTGTCGAAAGTGATGCTGATCGTGATTGGTATCACCCCGTGCCTGGCCCGGGACCTGGAACAGCGCGCCCGGGAAATCCCGGTCGAGTTGCTGATCAAGGCGCAGACGCTCGGCGCTTCGACCTGGACCTTGATGCTGCGCGTGGTGCTGCCGCAATTGCTGCCGCGCCTGTTGATCTCGCTGCGACTGATGCTCGGTTCGGCGTGGTTGTTCCTGATCGCTGCCGAAGCCATCGCCTCCACCGATGGTCTCGGCTACCGGATTTTTCTGGTACGTCGCTATTTGGCGATGGACGTGATCCTGCCGTATGTGGTCTGGATCACCTTGCTCGCCTGGCTGATGGACTGGGGCCTCAAGCGCCTGACCCAACGGGCCTTCCCCTGGTACGAGGGGGCACGCGCATGAGCTTCATCACGGTAAAAAACGTCTGGCAGCAATACGCCGATCAGGTAGTGCTCGAGGGTCTGAACCTGAACGTCAACGAAGGTGAGTTCTGCACGCTCGTCGGTGCTTCAGGTTGCGGCAAATCGACTTTCCTGCGGCTACTGCTGGGCCAGGAACGGGCCAGTCGCGGCGAGATTCTGTTGGATGGCCAGGCCCTGGCCAGCGAACCGGATGCCAGCCGTGGCGTGGTATTCCAGCGCTACTCGGTGTTCCCGCACCTGACGGCTCTGGACAACGTCGCCCTGGGTCTCGAACTGCCCTGCTCCCCGTTGCTGGGCCGGTTGTTCGGCAGCTCAAAAAAAGACGCGCAAGAACAAGCCTCGGTCTTGCTGCATAAAGTCGGCCTCGGACACTCGCTGGACAAGTACCCGGCGCAGCTCTCCGGCGGTATGCAACAACGGCTGGCAATCGCTCAGGCATTGATCATGAAACCGCGAGTGTTGCTGCTCGACGAACCGTTCGGCGCCCTCGATCCGGGCATCCGCAAGGACATGCACGGCCTGCTGCTGGAGCTGTGGCGCGAGACGCAACTGACCGTGTTCATGGTCACCCATGACCTGTCCGAAGGTTTCAGCCTCGGCACCCGCTTGCTGGTGTTCGACAAAGTCCGCCTCGACCCGCACGCCCCCGGTGCCTATGGCGCACGCATCACCTACGACATCCCTTTGAACAGCGACCGCCGCGCCAATCGCGCCGCCGTCGACGCCCTGCCGGCTCAGTTGGCAGGTTCGCTTCGCATCGCTTAGAGGAATTTACACATGACGGATTCGACCCGACTATTTCCGCCCTTCGCCGAAGAAATGCTCCCCGGTGGCGGCCATCGTTCCTTTGTACTGAAACGCGGCCAGTTGCTGCGCCTGACCGACCTGCGCGGCGGTGCCAACGTCAGCCTGACGCTGCTCAACGCCCATGAAAAAACCGAACGCCTGAACCTGCCCGACAGCCTCAAATGCCAACACACCGCCAAGCTCACCACCGGCCATTGCCTGTACTCGGACATGGGCCGGGTATTGGCCGCCATCACCGCCGACACCTGCGGCTGGAGCGACAGCCTCGGCGGCGTGTTGTGTGCTGAAGAGGTCGCGCAAAAGTACGGCGCGGGCCGCTATCAGGAACTGCGCAACGGCTTCTTCCGCAACGGCACCGACAACCTGTTGGTGGAGTTAGGCAAGTGGGGGTTGGGCCTGTCCGACCTGTTGATGACCCTCAACCTGTTCAGCCGGGTGAACGTCGATGAAGTCGGGCGTTTCCACTTCGTCGAAGGCAATTCCAAGGCCGGTGATTACATCGAGTTGTACGCGCCGATGGACACCCTGGTGGTGCTCACCGCGCTGCAACATCCGATGGATCCGGCACCTGAGTACGCCCCCAAACCGCTGAAGCTCAGCTGGATGAACGCCGATGCGAGTGTCGCCGAGCACTGCCGCACCTCGCGCCCGGAAAACGAGCGCGGCTTCATCAACACCGACCGTCTGTTCGCCTGAGGATCGCTGCCATGTCACTCGCTATCACCACCGCTGCCGTTACTACAAACAGGCAACCAGAAACCGCGATCTACCGCGCTACCATCCCCGCCGGCGAACCGTGGCTGATGGAGGTCAAGGCCGGCCAGACGTTGCGCATCCTCGACCTGGAAGGCAATCAGGCCGTCGACACTTTGTTCTACAGCCTCGCCAATCCCAAGGAGCGCTATGACGTGCAGCGCACGTTGCGTCGGCAGAACAGCGTCTACCTGAGCACCGGCAGCGTGCTCTATTCCAACCTCGGCAAACCGATGCTGACCATCGTCGCCGACACTTGCGGGCGTCACGACACCCTCGGCGGGGCCTGCGCGCAGGAGAGCAACACCGTGCGTTATGCGCTGGAGAAACGCTACATGCACAGCTGTCGCGATAACTACCTGCGCGCCTGTGTCCACGATGGTCGGCTGAGCAAGGTAGACATCGGGCCGAACATCAATTTCTTCATGAACGTGCCAGTGACGGCCGACGGCGGCCTGACCTTCGAAGACGGGATTTCGGCGCCGGGCAAATACGTCGACCTGCGGGCCGAGATGGACGTGATCGTGCTGATCTCCAACTGCCCGCAACTGAACAACCCATGCAACGCCTACAACCCCACCCCTGCGGAGCTACTGGTATGGAACTGAAACTCGCGCGTTTGCGGCGGTGGTTGTTTGCCCTGTGCCAGGCCCGCTCCGGGCAGTGCATCAAATAGAAGAACACCCTCAATCCAATGTGGGAGCGAGCCTGCTCGCGATGGCGTCAGCACATTCACCATTGATGTCGACTGATACACCGCTATCGCGAGCAGGCTCGCTCCCACAGGGGTTCGGTGGCGTTTTGACGTGAACTGATTCTGCCGCCGGGGACGACCTCGGCGCCTATCGAAAAACTGCGGGACGGCCCGCATCCCAAGTCGAGGCTGATGCGTTATCGCCTCCAGGGGTTATGCCATGTTCGAAAAAGTCCTCATTGCCAACCGTGGCGCCATTGCCTGTCGCATCTTGCGTACCTTGGGTGAATTGCAGGTCAAGGGTGTTGCCGTTTACTCCGAAGCCGATGCCGCCAGCCTGCACATCCTGCAAGCCTTTGAGTCCCACAGCCTCGGTGAAGGCGCCGCCGCTGGCACTTATCTGGCGGTCGACAAAATCCTTGCCATCGCAAAAGCCACTGGCGCCACTGCGATCCATCCCGGCTACGGCTTTCTCTCGGAAAACGCCGCATTCGCCCAAGCCTGCGAAGCCGCCAACATCGCCTTCATCGGCCCCACACCGGAGCAGCTGCGGGTGTTCGGCCTCAAGCACACCGCTCGCGCATTGGCCAGGCAACACGGCGTGCCGATGCTCGAAGGCACCGAGCTGCTCGATAGCCTCGACGCAGCGTTGATCGCAGGCGAACAGGTCGGCTACCCGGTGATGCTCAAAAGCACCGCCGGCGGTGGCGGCATCGGGATGCGCGTGTGCCGCAACGCCGGCGAATTGAGCGAATCCTTCGACGCCGTCAAACGCCTCGGGCAGAACAATTTCAGCGACGCTGGCGTGTTCATCGAGAAGTACATCCAGCGCGCCCGACATCTGGAAGTGCAGGTGTTCGGCGATGGCCAGGGCGAGGTGCTTGCCCTCGGCGTGCGTGACTGTTCGGTGCAGCGACGCAACCAGAAAGTCCTTGAAGAAACCCCGGCCCCTAACCTGCCCGAGGGCATGGCCGAAGAACTCTGTACAGCGGCAATCAAACTGGCCAAAGCGGTGAATTACCGCAGCGCGGGCACTGTGGAGTTCGTCTTCGACAGCGATGCCCAGCGCTTCTATTTTCTGGAAGTGAATACCCGCTTGCAGGTGGAACACGGCGTCACTGAACAAGTGTGGGGCGTGGACCTGGTGCGCTGGATGGTGGAGTTGGCGGCCGGTGATTTGCCGCCGTTGCGCGAGTTGAGTCAGGGATTGAAAGCCAACGGTCATGCGATTCAGGCACGCCTCTATGCCGAAGATCCGGGCCGGGATTTCCAACCGAGTCCAGGTCTGCTCACTGCCGTCAATTTTCCCGTTGCCGATGGCCAACACCTGCGCATCGACACGTGGGTCGAGGCCGGTTGCGAGATCCCGCCGTACTTCGATCCGATGATCGCCAAGGTCATCAGCTGGGCGCCGACTCGCGAAGAAGCCCGCGTCGATCTGCATCAGGCTCTGGGCGACAGCCTGCTGTACGGGGTGGAAACCAACCGCGATTACTTGCGGCAGATTCTGCTCGATACGCCGTTTGCCAGCGGCCAGCCGTGGACCCGTTGCCTGGAAGCTCTGATCTATCAAGCCAACACCTTTGAAGTGCTCAGCGCCGGCACGCAGACCAGCATTCAGGACTTTCCGGGACGCCTCGGTTACTGGGCGGTGGGCGTGCCGCCGTCGGGGCCGATGGACAGTCGGGCGCTGCGTCTGGGCAATCGCTTGCTGGGTAACGATGAAGGTGCAGCGGCGCTGGAAATCACCATGAGCGGGCCGTTGTTGCGCTTCAATTGTGATGCGGTGGTGGCTGTCACGGGGGCGGTGATTGCGGTGATGCTGAACGGTGAAGCAGTGCCGATGAATACCGCATTGCTGATCCCCGCCGGGGCCGCTTTGAGCTTCGGCACCCTTGGCGGTGCAGGCGCACGCAGCTATCTGTGCCTGCGCGGCGGCCTGCAAGTGCCGGATTATCTGGGTAGCAAAAGTACGTTCACGCTGGGTCAGTTTGGCGGGCATGGCGGTCGTGCGTTGCGAGCGGGTGACGTGTTGCATGTGCCTGCTTTGATCGACCGCAGCAACGGTCAGCAACTGGCTGAAGAACAGGTCACCGAATTGCCTGCCATACGCCAGATCAGGGTGATCTACGGTCCACATGGCGCACCGGAATACTTCAGCGAAAACTACATCGGCACCTTCTTCGCGACCCAGTGGGAAGTGCATTTCAATTCCAGCCGAACCGGCGTGCGGTTGATCGGGCCCAAGCCTGAATGGGTGCGAGCCGATGGTGGCGAGGCCGGGCTGCATCCGTCGAACATTCATGACAATCCGTACGCGATTGGCGCGGTGGATTTCACCGGTGACATGCCAGTGATCCTCGGCCCCGATGGCCCGAGCCTCGGTGGGTTTGTCTGCCCGGTGACGGTGATCGAGGCGGACCTTTGGCAGCTGGGGCAGCTCAAGGCTGGGGACAAGGTTCAGTTTCACCCAGTCGACCTGAAAACCGCCCGCCAACTCGCCTTGAAATGGGATTCCTGTGGGAGCGAGCCTGCTCGCGATGAAGTTGATGCCGTGTCTGATCTGGCCCCATCGCGAGCAGGCTCGCTCCCACAGGGGGTTGCGTCGCCTGTGGTGTTGGATTTGGGTCAGGACGACACGAGACTGGTTGCAAGATTGTCGGGCGACACTCATTTGTTATTGGAAATCGGTGCCCCCGAACTGGATCTGGTCCTGCGCTTTCGCGCTCACGCGTTGATGCAGGCATTGGAAAGCAAACATCTGCACGGCGTGATCGACCTGACACCGGGCATCCGCTCGCTGCAAGTTCACTACCAACCCGAACAACTGCCGCTGGCCGATCTGCTGGGCATTGTTGCCGGTGAATGGGACGCCGTGTGCGCCGCCAAGGACCTGCAAGTGCCCTCGCGCATCGTCCATCTGCCCCTGTCCTGGGATGACCCGGCCTGCCAGTTGGCGATCGAAAAATACATGACCACGGTGCGCAAGGACGCGCCCTGGTGCCCGAGCAATCTGGAGTTCATCCGCCGCATCAACGACCTGCCGAACCTCGACGAAGTGCAGCGCACGGTGTTCGACGCCAGTTATCTGGTGATGGGCCTGGGCGATGTTTACCTCGGCGCACCGGTCGCCACCCCGCTCGATCCTCGGCATCGCCTGGTAACGACCAAGTACAACCCGGCCCGCACCTGGACCGCGGAAAACTCGGTGGGCATCGGCGGCGCCTACATGTGCGTGTACGGCATGGAAGGCCCCGGCGGTTATCAGTTCGTCGGCCGCACCTTGCAGATGTGGAACCGCTACCGTGAGGTTGCAGCGTTCGACGGCAAGCCGTGGCTGCTGCGCTTCTTCGACCAGATCCGGTTCTACCCGGTGAGCGCCGATGAACTGCTGCGCATTCGCCGGGATTTCCCGCTTGGGCGCTTTGATCTGAACATCGAACACAGTCAGCTGAATCTGGCGGATTACCAGGCGTTTCTGGCCAAAGAAGCCCAGAGCATCGCGGCATTTCGGGATCAGCAAAAAAGCGCGTTCAACGCCGAGCGTGAGCGCTGGATCGCCAGCGGCCAAGCGCATTTCGACAGTGAAGAACTGGCTCCGGAAGTGACCGAAGAGGCACCGTTAGCCGACGGTCAACAGAGCGTCGACAGCCACATTGCCGGCAACCTCTGGCAGGTTCAGGTGCAGGCTGGCAGCCGGGTCGCTGCTGGGGATGTGCTGGTGATTCTGGAGTCGATGAAGATGGAAATCCCGCTGCTCGCGCCCATGGCGGGCGTGGTGCGCGAGATTCGCGTGCAACCGGGTTCGGCGGTGCGCGCCGGGCAACGTGTGGTGGTGCTGGAACTCGACTCAAGCCATTAAAAAAGGATTATCGCCATGAACATCAATCTGCAACTCGACGCCCTGCGCAACGCTTACCGTGACGGCAGCACTACGCCTCGGCAACTGCTGCTGAGCCTGCGGGAAAAAGCCGCGGCACTGAACCCGGACTATCACCTGTTCATCCATTTGCTCAGTGCCCTGGAACTGGAACCGTACTTCGCCGCACTCGACGGTCGCGACCCAGGCAGCCTGCCGCTGTACGGCGTGCCGTTCGCGATCAAGGACAACATCGACCTGGCGGGTATTCCCACCACGGCAGCGTGTCCTGCGTTTGCCTATGTGCCGGAACGCTCGGCAACCATCGTCGAGCAACTGCTGGCGCTGGGTGCGATTCCGTTGGGCAAGACCAATCTCGACCAGTTCGCCACTGGCCTCAATGGCAGCCGCTCGCCGTACGGCGCTTGCCCGAACAGCGTGTTGCCGGAGTATCCGTCGGGCGGTTCCAGCGCCGGGTCTTCCCTGGCGGTGGCGCTCGGCGTGGCGAGTTTTTCACTGGGCACGGACACGGCAGGCTCCGGTCGCGTGCCGGCGGCACTGAATAATCTGGTCGGTTTGAAAGCCAGCAAAGGGCTGATCTCCACTGCCGGTGTGGTTCCGGCCTGTCGAACGCTCGATTGCGTCACGACCTTCACCGCCACGGCCCGGGAAGCCAGTCAGTTGCTCGCCCTCACCGCTCATCTCGATCCACGGGACGAATACAGTCGCCGTAATCCGCTGTGGAATGACGGCTCGGCCTTCGGCACACCGCGTCCATTCCGTTTCGGTGTACCCCGTGCGCAGGATCTGGCGTTCTTCGGCTGTCCTGAAGGCCCGTTGCTGTTCGGCGACGCCATCGACCAGCTCAAAGCCATGGGCGGCGAAGCGGTCGAACTGGATTTGTCTCCATTTCTCGAAGCCGCGCGGTTGCTCTACGAAGGGCCGTGGGTAGCGGAGCGTTACAGCGTGGCCGGCGAGTTACTGGAGCAACACCCTCAAGCCGTGCTGCCGGTGATTCGCGCCGTATTGGCCAAGGCCCCAGCGGTGACCGGCGTGCAGACCTTCCGTGCCCAATACCGTCTGCAGGCCTTGAAAGTGCTGTGCGACAAAGCCCTGGAAGGCCTTGATTGCGTGGTCACGCCAACCATCGGCCGCGCGGTGACACTGGCCCAGCTTGCGGCCGAACCGGTGCTGCGCAACTCGGAACTGGGCTACTACACCAACTTCATGAACCTGCTCGATTACGCCGCCGTCGCAGTGCCCAGCGGATTCATGGGCAATGGTTTGCCATGGGGCGTGACATTGTTCGGCCGCGCGTTTACCGATCAGTATCTGTTGAGCGTGGCGGATGCCTTGCAACGTCAGCAAGGGTTGGCCGTGCCTGCGCCGACGAATGTTGCGCGCAATGATCGCGCACGGCTGGTGGTCTGCGGCGCGCACCTGGATGGGCTGGCGCTGAACTGGCAGCTCAAGCAGCGTGGAGCCCGTTTGCTCGAAGCCACTCACAGTTCCCCCGACTATCAGCTGTATGCCTTGGCCGGTGGCCCACCCTATCGCCCGGGCATGGTCCGAGTGAAGGAAGGTGGCGCGGCAATTGCGGTAGAAGTATGGGAGTTGCCAAGCAGTGAGTTGGGCTCGTTCCTGACCGCAATTCCGGCGCCGCTGGGGTTGGGCAAGGTGCAACTGGCGGACGGGCGGTGGGAGAGCGGGTTTATCTGTGAGCCCTACGGCCTGGAGGGGGCGGTGGATATCAGTCATTTGGGCGGGTGGCGGGCGTATCTGAACGATCGGCGTTGATTTCCAGGATCGCCGGCTTGCGCACGAGTGCTTGCCGGCCGATCATGCGCGGTCTCGGGCCAGACAAACCGGCCGTAATCGAATGCCCCTTCATGAATAAACCTGACCTCTGCCCGGCTTGCGGCGCTTCCAACGACTGCACCCTGGCTGACCCGCGAACCGTCGATCGTGCCTGCTGGTGCTACGGCGTCAGCATCGATCCGGCGGTGCTCCAGGCGCTGCCCGCCGAGCTGCGCGACAAGTCCTGCCTGTGCCCGGCCTGCGCCCGGGTCGAGATGCAGTTGCAAGCAGTCGCCTGGGCGATCACGTAAGATGCGCCCCCCTTTTCCCACCGATCCCTAGTCATGCGCGTTGACCGCTTTCTCAGCAACCTGCCCCGCTTCAACCGTAAGCAGGTACGCCTGTTGCTGGTGGAAAAGCGTGTCAGGGTCGACGGAGAGGTCGTCAGCGACCCCCACGCCGAGGTGCTCGAGTTCAGCCGCGTGGAAGTCGACGACGAGGTACTGCAGGTCGGTAAGCCGGCCCGCTACTTCATGCTGCACAAACCGCCCGGTTGCGTCAGTGCCACCCGCGATCCGCAACACCCGACGGTGCTCGACCTGATCCATGAGCCGGACAAGGAAGACCTGCACATCGCCGGTCGCCTGGACTTCAACACCACCGGCCTGATGCTGATCACCAACGATGGCAGCTGGTCGCGACGCCTGACCCAACCGCAGACCAAACTGCCCAAGGTTTACTACGTCGAGACCGAGCAGGACATCACTGCCGAATACGCGATCACCTTCGCCAACGGGCTGTATTTCGCCTTCGAAGACCTCACCACACAACCTGCCGAACTGGTCATCCTCGGGCCAAAATCCGCGCGCCTGAGCATCGTCGAGGGCCGCTATCATCAGGTCAAACGGATGTTCGGCCACTTCGACAACAAGGTGTTGCGCCTGCACCGCGAATGCATGGGCCCGCTGGTGCTCGACGACGCGTTGAAGCCCGGCGAATACCGGCTGTTGAGCAGTGATGAGATCCGATTGATCTAAGCAGGCGACCGCTCAGCAGAAGCTGCTGAAAATTTTACGAAAGATACTTGCGCGATGACGTGACCCCTGCTTGAATCAGGACGTCGGCGCGAAATGTGACCGACGAGTCACCAAAACTACTCTAAGAAACTTTTTGCCGGCAGAGAACCCTCAGGTTCCGCATTCCCCCGGCAAACTGCCCGCTTATAACAATACCCGTCGACCTGCCTTCAATGGATCGACATGGGCCTTCAAAAATTCCAGGCGTATGCCTACCTGTCACAAAGCTCGTGCAATCTGATTTGCGCGCATACCCGCTTGCCAGGAGTCTTTGACATGAGGCCAGAAATCGCTGTGCTGGATATACAGGGTCAGTATCGGGTTTACACGGAGTTTTATCGCGCAGACGCCGCAGAGAAGACCATTATTCTGGTCAACGGCTCGATGTCCACGACTGCGTCGTTTGCACAGACCGTGAAAAACCTTTATCCGCAGTTCAATGTGGTGTGCTACGACCAGCCCTACGCGGGCAAGTCCAAGGCGCACAACCGGCATGAGAAAATGCTCACCAAGGAAATCGAAGGGCAGATCCTCCTTGAGCTGATCGACCACTTCGCCGCCGAGCACGTGCTGTCGTTTTCCTTTGGTGGCGCCGCCACTCTGGTCGCCCTCGCCCAACAGCCACGGCGCATCGAAAAGGCGGTGATCAGCTCGTTCTCGCCGGTGGTCAACGAGCACATGCTCGACTACCTTGAGCGCGGCGTCGATTATCTCGGCAGCCGGGACGGTAATCGGGTCGGTGACTTGGTGAACAGCACCATCGGCAAACACCTGCCCTCGCTGTTCAAGCGCTTCAACTACCGTCACGTCAGCTCGCTGGCCGAACATGAATACGGGCAGATGCATTTTCACATCAGCGACGTGCTCAACAGCGACCGTCAGTGCTACCTGAACGCGGCGAAGAAAATCAACGTGCCGGTGCTGTTCATGAACGGCGAATGGGACGAGTACACCGCCGCCGAAGATGCCAGGCTGTTCGCCGGCCATGTGCAGCACAGCACCTTCAGCACCCTGCAGGCCACCGGCCACTTTCTCGACATGGAGCACAAAGCCGCCTGCCGAGACAGCCGCAACGCACTGCTGGGCTTCCTGAAACCGGCGCAACACGATAGCCGACCGCGTTACCACTACGTCCAGGACCACCATGCATTGGCAATTTGAAACAGAGTCATCGCGAGCAAGCCCAGCCCTGTAGGAGCGAGGCTTGCCCGCGAATGACCGTTACGCGGTCCCTGCGTGCGTTCCAACCGGCGCTAAAGCCATCGCGCATAAAGAAAAACTTCAAATTCGCGCCCACATCTGGTACAAAGTCAGCCGCTCTGAGCGGGTGTCGTATAATGGCATTACTCCAGCTTCCCAAGCTGATAACGAGGGTTCGATTCCCTTCACCCGCTCCACATTTCCTTTCCATGGTCGTCTATACAAGTCCACGGAACGAATGCAAGTCACTGAGCTGATACGGTTTTTTCCCTAGCTTCATTCCAGTGACATCCAGCGTAATCCACTGACTACCGGTCCTTTTTGGTACATAAAGTGGTACATCTTTGCGGCCTTTCCCGTTCCGCATTGTTGCTGGAGGAGCCATCTCCAGGGCATGACCATCGCATCCAACTCTAATTCTGAGGGTTGGACACATGCTCACCGATTTCAAAGTCCGTCAGGCCAAAGCCACTGGAAAAAACTACACGCTCAGCGATTCCGACGGGCTCTCTCTGTTCGTCTCGCGTGGTGGTTCCAAGCTGTGGCACTTTCGCTACTCATGGCTCGGAAAGCGAACCCGCTTCTCGCTGGGCAGTTATCCCGAACTTTCGTTGAAAGACGCCCGCGAATTGCGCGATCAGGCTCGGGCGATGGTAGCCAAACACATCAATCCTCGTATTGAACGCAAGCAGAAACTCAACGCCATCAAGATGGAAGGTGAAAACACCTTCATGACGGTCTACGAGAAGTGGCTGAACCACCGCAGTCTAACCCTCGAAGAGGGACGCCAGACTTCGCTCTCGATCATCCCTCGGGTTTTCAAAAAGGACGTTTTCCCCCAGCTCAAGCGCCTGTCCATCTACGAAATCACTCGGCCGATGCTGTTGGAAGTCATCGGACGCGTCGAAAAACGCGGGGCACTGTCGGTCGCCGAAAAACTGCGCTCATGGTTAAAGCAGCTGTTCGACTATGCAATGGTCATGATTCAGGGAATGGAGAATCACCCGGCTACTGACCTGCACGTTGTAGCCGTCCCCCTGCCGCCTGTTGAGCACAATCCGTTTCTGCGCATGACCGAGCTACCGCCCTTCCTGCAGACCCTGCGCAAGTATCAAGGCCGGCGCACAACTCAGCTGGCGATTCGACTGTTGTTGCTGACAGGTGTGCGCACCGGTGAGCTGCGCCTCGCCACGCCAGATCAGTTCGATCTGGATCGAGGGCTATGGCTTATCCCGGTAGCCTCGCTGAAGCAGCGCAAGATGCTCACCGCCAAGAAACGCAAGCGCGCCACTGATGTTCCGCCCTATATCGTTCCGCTTTGCGTACAAGCATTGGAAATCGTTCGCTACATGCTTGGAAGGGTCAAGACAGCGCAGATCTACCTGTTTCCCGGCGTCACGCGAATCAGTAACCGCATGAGCGAGAACACCGTCAATACCGCCCTCAAGCGCCTGGGCTACGATGGCCGGCTCACCGCACACGGCATCCGCGCCACAATGTCGACCGCGCTCAACGAACTGGGTTATCCGAAAGTTTGGGTTGATGCGCAGTTGTCGCACTCTGATCCCAACCGCATCAGCGCCACCTACAACCACGCCGAGTACGTCGAACAGCGCAGGTTGATGATTCAGGATTGGGCCGACCGACTGGATCTGTTCGAACAAGGTCAAGTCCAGGCCGCCAGCACCCATTTGACCATCCATTTGCAAGGCGTTCCGACAATTACGGGCCAACACTTCCCTGCCCTTCCAGCCCCAAGCCAGCATGTCCCCACCATGCTGGTGACGTCCCCCGAGCAGAACCCGCCAGCAACAATGCCGCTGAGCCATCGACTGTCCTCTGTAGAGATGCCCCACTACGCCAAACCCACATTGCCGAAAATCCAACGAGATCGCTTGGAGCTCATGGAGATTTTTGAGGGACCCGAAAACGTGGTCGTGGCCGATTACGCGAAGCTCGCAGGAAAATCTCGCCGATGGATCACTTACGAGATACAAGCGGGCAACTTGCTGGCGATCCAGTTGGGCAACAAAGGACAACGCGTGCCGGTGTGGCAACTTGAGCCTTTGAAGCGGCAACTGGTTCAAACGGTCCTGCGACAGACACCCCGCGGAGTGGATGCCTGGGACATCTACCATGCACTGCATCGCCCGAATAAATCTCTGGGAGGGAGATCATCTCTGGATGCCGTGACGCCACAAAATATGAAAGAGATTGCCAGCCGGTTGGTAGCTCGGTGCGATGCATCGCTGTCGGCGAATGACCATCGACCACGACCGTACGAAGGCTGAACAAATAAGGTTGTGCTGCTGATCGGGTTGTTGGCTGTCCGGCTGAGTGAACCGCGATGAGATGTAGGGGAACGGGCCATCGTGCCCCATACCTCGGAGACATCTCATGGCACACCAACACACCCACCAGAACTCGCAAGATCAAGATGCACCGTGCACCACGAGACATACGCTCACGCTCGATATCCGCCTCACACCCGTGGACCGTCATTGCTGGCAAGTTATGCGCATGCTGCGCTCCGCGGGAGGCCTCTACCCACTGGCGGGAATGGGGCAGTTGCGCAGCTACCTCACGTGCACCCCTTTAGCAAAGCGCGCCGGGTTCGACACAGCTTGGCGCGCGGTTGCCGTGCTGCGCCTCACGGGCTGGATCAGCCTGGTGGGGCAGCATTGCGACCCCATGACTGGCAATGTTCTCAACGCGCTGTATCAGGTCAACGAGAGTGCGCTCAACTTCCAGGAGGCCTGTGCTCTTGACCCTAGCCTGCCAGAGCTTTTACAGACCTGCACCGGCCACAAAAACAGCCATCTCGATCGTCTTTCCAAGCACATCCTGGCAACGCTTGAGCAAACGTCCAAAGCCGCCCCCGTTTCTACCGAGGTGCAATGTAACGAAGACGATGATCCGCCACCCTCGACGCCATCGAAAAAACGCCCTCCTGCAAACCAAACACCCGTATCCAACAATTCCATGAGTAGCGCGACCGTCACGCAGCAGACCAAACAAGCCCCTCAAATGCCTCCTAAGCCAGACAGTACGTATAAGACGTATTTGTATAAAAAAGAACGTACGTACCGCGCGCGCACGTGTGAGGAAAGCGACTCACCATCGGCGTCAATGGCATTGCCAGCATGCCTGAACAACGCCAAAGCCGATCAGCAAAGAGACGTGCTAGCAGCCTTGAGGCGATTGCCGTCACAACATCGCCAGGATGTGCTGGACGAACTGCAGGCACGCAGTCAGGGCGGCACGGTGCGTAATGTCGTCGCCTATTTCTTCGCCTTGGTGAAGCGCGTATTGGCAGGCGAGTTTCGCTTGTGGGCAGGTCGCAAAAAGGCGCAACCCGCTAACGAACCTGAAGCGATTCGGCCCGCGTCTCCTTTGCGCGCAGAGGTCTGCGAGAAGCCGCCCGTGGAACCGGCATGGCGCGAAATTGGCCGGCCGCACATCGCTAACATGCGCAAGATCTTGGCGGGTCCGACGAACGCTGGAGAGCTGGCTACGAAGATGATGGAAGCTAAGGGATGGCGGGCCTGTCCTGCCTAGCGAGGCGCGTCTTTTAAACAGGGCGAACACTTGCTAATGCTTCAAGAGAAAATTAACACCAACATCGCCCCATAGAGCCGACTACCCAGCCAAAACACAGAAGACCGTCAGTTGATTCCTCAATGACTTGTCAGAAGTAAACATGCTTGGAATTGCGCGTTTAAAAACACCCGCTGTTACCTCAAATAGCCTACGAAACCTTGTGCCAATGCCTACGACTGAGACAGAATCCGCCGGCTTGTACGGCTATGGGGCGGCCTATATCGTTTTACCTGTCACTGAAAAACAGTGATCGGGTTTGGTAGCCCGTCTGTAATAGCCGTATGGCAACACCTTATGCAGTCTCTATTTTTGGGGACTCAGCTTTATATGGTGGTCATGCGTGGGGCTCCTTTGCGAGCGCCGGGTTTCCTATTGCAGCCGGTCTACCAACCCGCGTATGGCCGCCACCCTCGTTTGGTAGCGAGAGTGATGGCTCCTTAAAATCTGCAGTAGGAGTTCATCTATGTTCAAAGTTACGCCCAACCCACCGGATACCGATCCGATCCCCTATGACGCTGCTCTTGAAGCCCAGAATATAAAAACGGCGAAAGACCGTGCGATCAACTTCTACCTCACCCCTGGGGCACAGAAGACGTCTACACCTTCGCGTAAGCCCGGCAGAATCTTTCTCGTCGATCCCACCGTTGATGATGAAACGCTGCTCGTCGAGGCCTGCGAATCGCTGTCGTCCGCCAGTGACATGGCGCGCGATATCGCCGGTTCTGCGGACGACTCACAGCGCAAAGCGATGCTGATGCTGCAACAGGTGATCATGTTGAGTGAGCTAGTGGTTAATCGCGTTCTGGATAACTACCGCGTCCCGCGTTAGTTGCCAGACAGTTGAGTGAGGGGGGCTTGCCCCACTCACTGCGCAGAAGCCGTTAACGGTCGCGACCGTGACGCTTCAATCCTTCTGGCTCTTACTCGGAGTTTCAGCTGATGCCCAAGATACCTGAACCACCAGTCACAGACCCGACCTCCCCGTACGAATCGATCAATTCGAAGAAGCTCAACGACGCGGCTAACCGCGCCCTCGATCACTACCTCAATCCGGCGGCTTTAATCATGGCCAGTACCAATAAACCCGAGCCGATGTATTTGGCTAACCCGGTGTACGACACCGAATCACTGCTGGCCAACGCCTGCGAAACACTGGGTTGCGCATCCATCATGCTCAACAATTTCGCCGCGTCACTCGACACCTCACACCGCAAAACCGCTATTGGCATTGCGCAGCTGATCATGTTGGGGGAGTTGGCGGTTAACCAGGCGTTGGATAACGTCGAGCTAAAAGAGTAGTTGTCGCATCCGTCTGCGGGAATGCTCTGCAGTGAGATAAAAGGCGATCAGCTCGCGTAGCTGACCGCCTTTTAATTATCAAGAAAGGGGTTCGGAATAGCGCCATACAGCGTCAAAGTCTTTAGAGTCGCGCCATCCCCACTCTGTCCACGAAAGATCCGCTTTGCACACAAGCTGCCTGGGCAGGCGTGGCATGGGGACCATGCCGCTTCTGCGCAGGCAGCCGACAAGGCCGAAGGCCGCGTCAGTGCCCCAAGCCGCGGGCAAATACCTACCTGACACAGCGCCCATAGCTGTCGCCCGGCACGGATGTCTGAGATAGGCCGTCACTGCAAGCCGCAGTGACGGCCCCACGCACGCCCCCAACAATACGGGCAACCGTAAGATCCCATTGGGTGCGACGTACATGATGATGGTCGCCTTACACTCACCTGGTAACGCCAACGACGACAGGCATCGTGTGTCGTCATCCCAACAGCGCAGGACCCTGCAAGCGGCTGATCCACCCGAAAGGATGGATGGGTCCCATCCCAGGTATGCCAGGCTCCCTCAGCATACCGACCCCTACCCATGGGGCGGAGCCAACTTTGTCTCTCGGATTCACTCCTCTATGCGCCGCTGGCGCTCTGTCCCAAGTGGCGGTCCTGTGTGCAATGCACAGGACTGCCGCAACCTGCCCAATCCCACTCACTTAATTGGAGAACTCATCGACGCTATAAGCCCGTTCATCTCGCACGAACTCCGTTCGGCCTTCCAGCAGGAAGCAAGACGGACGCCTCATTCGAGACACTGGTGTCTCCTGAACACCACGCCCTTGCCCTCACGGGATCTCGCCTAGCGAGTTGGCATCAACACTAACCAATGAAACTCAGGACAACGCAACAAGCATCGGCTAATGCCCCGATGGTGGAATATGGACGACTTGACCTACACCCTGCAGCAGCTTTGCCGGCGAAATCGCGATGGCAGCCATACCACACAGGCCGACCGTATGCGCTCACTGGCATTGTCCGCGCGACAACTGCGCGAGGCCGGCTTCCGGCAGATGAGGGCCTCCTCGCTTAAGGGCAAGCACGCCCTTGCATTGCTGGACTGTTGGCAAAGCGAAGGCCTGTCAACTGGCACCATCAAAAATCGGCTTTCTCATCTTCGGTGGTGGGCCGAGAAGATCGGCAAGGCCGGCATTCTCCCAGCGGACAATACGCAACTTGGCGTGGCTGACCGGCGCTACATTACGAACATCAACAAAGCCCGGGAACTGGGATCAGGCCTTGACCAGATTACCGACTCCTACGTGCGCATGAGTCTTCAGCTGCAGTCTGCATTCGGGTTACGTCGGGAGGAAGCGATAAAATTCCAACCTGGGTATGCGGATCGAGGGGATTACATTCTTCTCAAGGGCTCGTGGACGAAAGGCGGGCGAGAAAGGTCTGTGCCGATTACTACATCGGAACAACGCGAGGTGCTACAAGCAGCGCATCGCCTGGCGGGAGTCGGATCGTTGATCCCAGCACACAAAAACTACATCCAGCAACGCAACGTCTACGATGGCCAATGCAAGGCGGCGGGTTTTAGCCATATGCACGGGCTACGTCGCCGGTATGCGCAAAACCGGTATGAGGCTTTGACCGGTTGGAAGGCACCAGCAGCAGGTGGTTTATCAGCCAGGGAATTGAGTGCAGCGCAGCGAATTGAAGACGCCCATGCTCGACAGACTATCAGCCGCGAGCTTGGGCACGAGAGGACACAAATCACTGCAACGTATCTTGGCAGATAGTTCAGGCTGTGAGAGAGACGAATTTCTTGCAATCCCACAAACGCTTCGTGGCAATACCCGGTTGAATCCACAGTCGTTAGCTGCTTTTCGCGACAGGCAGCAATCGGCCGATTCTGTTGAAAAAGTCGGTTCTTCCAGACCGTCCACATACTGACCGCTGAAAATGCGTTTTTTGCGCGCCGCTACGCGAAATCTGAGCCCGGAATCCCCTGCTCAATGTAAAGATTTCTATCTCAAGCGCGTACTTTTCTACCGTGGAAACCATGGCCGACTTTTTCAACAGAATCGGCCAAGAGCGGCCTTTCAATCCGACGCGCAACTACCGGCCAAGAGTGACCACTCGATCTACTTTTCGGGCACCGTAAAGCCGGGCAAAAACGAGCTATGAATATGAAGCATGAACTTTGGCTGGAACCCGATGGTTGCCAGACTTTCTGCCTGGCAGGTGTTCACGGTGATGACGCGCGCAATCTTCTTTCAGCAAACTCCAAGCTGATCTGGACGGTCGAAGCTGACAGTCACTTCGAAGCGATGACCAAATACTATTCCTTCATGGCATGGGGTGAATACCAGACAGACTTCCCCGAACAAGACCAAATATCCTACGCAGAGCTGGGATGGGGTGAGTAACGGGTGCCAAGTGAGAGGATAAGCTGGCCTGCGTTTTGAGCTCCACCCACCGTCCGCATTGGTCTCTGCCGTTCTCTGCCTATCGCGAATGACCGGTTTGGGTTGTGGATTCAACCGGTCGATGCAACAGATTGGCTAAGGAGCTAACACGTCAATGAATCGATTGCGCCGGATGGTTTACTCGGGAATTCCGGTCACCGTATGCACTACCCGCATTGCACAAGGAGGTCGGGCCCCTTCCGGGTCCAACTGTTCGCATTTCTTCAGCAGCGGATAGGCATCGGCAAACTTCATGGCCGCCACCTGCTCAGCGTGCTGCTGCGAAACAAAGCAGTGTTCGAACCGATAGGCCGCATACACCTCGGGCAGCAGAGCCGGATGATCGTAAACCTCGTCGACGATATTGTTTAGCAGCTGGGACATCTGCCCGTTGAGCCCTGGCGACATCCTGGTGAGCAGATCGTTCTTAGCGACACCCGCGTGTCTAGCCTCGATGACCTGCTTCGATGCCCCGATGGACGCCTGCATCCCCTCTGGGAACGGACAACTAGACGCCCCCAATGCCGAGACCGAAGCCATACAACTCAGTAAAGTGAAAACAGCGGCCATCCTTGTCATGGAACTCCCTCGTTTAAAGTCGCCATTGTCGAAAAGACGTTGCGGATCTTAACCGATGCCAGCTCAGACCGCTGCTATGGGTCGGATAGCGACGGTCAAGCATCGACCGCCACTATGGATGGTCAGACTTCCGTTTGTTCCGCCATTTCCAGGGCATCATCGACCTCGATTCCCAAGTATCTAACGGTGCTTTCAAGCTTCGTGTGCCCAAGCAGAAGCTGGATAGCTCTCAGGTTCTTCGTCCTGCGATAGATCAACGATGCTTTGGTTCGCCGTAGTGTGTGAGTACCGTACATGGTTGGGTCCAGGCCAATGGCTGTCACCCACGCTTTGACTATTCGAGCGTATTGCCTGGTGGAAAGATGGTCTGAAGCGTGCAATCGGGTTGGAAACAAGAAGTCCTCGCTGCGGAGATGCGCCTGATGCATCCACGCCTCCAAAACCGTTCGAGTTTGCTCAGTGATTTCAAATTGCACTGGGTGCTGAGTTTTCTGCTGCATCACGATGGCACGCGACGATACATGCTCCCCATGGGCGATGTCTCGAACTCTCAGCTTGGTTAAATCACTGGCACGCAGTTTGCTGTCGATGGCCAAGTTGAAGAGCGCCAAATCACGTGTCTTCTCCGCGAGCTGGAGTCTGACCCGAATAGCCCAGATATCTCTGACTCGGAGCGGGGCTTTCTGCCCCACAAGCTTTCCCTTGTTCCAAGGCTGATGGCTGTATCTAGCAATAGTGTTCATGGCTCGTCCTCCACGTTGAGGGAGGACAAGGGTGAATCAGTCACAACGAGTGATGGTCGCTATCGACCCCAAGCGGACGGTTCGCAGAAAGTGTAAAGCGAATGTTGCGCGCTTTTTACTGGGGCACTAGCTCCGACCACAAAATGCTGCGCCCGATTCCCCTCATTAGCGTTCCGTAGTCTTCAAACTTACCGACGTTGACTTCCTCTTGGCTTTTCCATGTCGCTTCACACTCCTCGCAGACCCACAGCAAGATATTCGTAGAACGGATACGCATAGCTTGGACTGAACCTTGACCGCACCTTTTGCACTCAACCGGCATTCTAATAATCTCGAGTTATTTTCTGACGCAAACCAGGCCGACGTGTCCGCCTTTGGCCGATAGGAGCATGTCGCCACCGGGAGCATTGATCGTAAGTGGGTTTTCAGGCATACACCGGAGGGAGTCGGTTTGCCACTTGCCCCCAGCATCTACTGATTTCCTTGATAATGCCGCTGTCACCCATCTTGGTCGCAAAGGTATCGCATACCGAGAGATGCTCTAACAGCCAATCATCCGTCCATCCCGCCCATTCACCAGCAATGGATCTAAGGTTTCCTTCAAGCACCGGGAAAACTTCGCCCCACAGGATGCTGTGAATTTCTTGGGGTGAATAGCCTGTTTCGAGGACTACGCGAGCGACATAGTCAAAGGTTGCGTCAGTGATCTCGGTATCGAGGAAAAACTCTGAAAGTGCTTGCCAGATCTTCAGGCGGTTTGCGTCGACAGCTTCCATGCACTATCCCGAAACTTGAATGGCGCCAAGCGGCCGATGGATAGAGTAGCTTACGGAGGTTCAGACGGATAGCCGCTGGAGGCAGGGCCGTTTTCGCCCCAAGGCTGACCCTGCTCTCGCGAAACGCGGGGTCGGAGTTATCTGATTTGGAACAGGCGGGAGATCGCGGTTATGGCCTTGTCTCCGTCAGTTTCATAGAGACCGAACAGGCGCGTTTGGTCACTCAGACGATGAAGCCGAAAATGGTTATAGAACGCTTGGCCTAAGCGCTGATTATCGAATGTTCCGCGTTCCCAAAGAGTTAAAAACTCTTGATACGCAACGCGCTCAATTTCCAGTCTCGGCATGCTTTCCATATACACATCCATTTATGTCAGCGATGACCGAATCCTACTGACGCCGGACAGATGCGGCAATGCGCGTTTGGGGGCGATTTTTAATCATCCGAGCTGGCTTTGGAGTTTTTACACACTCTGGGCCAGTAGCTGTCGGTCGATTTCGCTATTCATCAATCTCCCGAGCGTGCGAAATTACCAGCTCTTCAATTTCTCTCAAAGGCAGCCTCATGACCTCCACCCTGGCAGTGTCGGATATTTTAGGTCCATGGAGTGGCGATACCCCCACAGGACTCATTCAGCGTTGCAGGGAGGCATGGGACACACCTCTAGAGAGTTTGAATGATCTTATGGTCGCTACTTTTTTGAATCAGAATATCGCGACGGAACACTTGCTGATTGAGGCGAAGCGCCGCATGAAAGACCAGGAACGAGATGAAACCGAGTACTTCGACGGCCAGCTTCTCGAAGCTATCGAGCGCTTGCAATCCGGGGAGTAATTCATCCCGACAATTTGTTGCGCTCGACATGGACTATCTATATTGGGTCGCTTTCTGTCTCGCGCGACTGGGAGAGAACGTCGATAGCAGCCCTTGTTGTCAGGCAATAATCGGCCAGAACGGACACATTCCTTTTATTCCCAGAAGCTACGCTGTGAGCACGTCAACGTATCCGAACCTGAGCTTCGGATCTCCGGAACAGTTTGGAGCTAACCCACTTTGAATGTGTTGTTCATCTGCGGCAAAAACCGCCTAGGTAGTCCGACCGCCGAGCAATTTTTTGCTGATTGGTCGGGAGTTGAGACAGCATCGGCTGGTGTCAATAACGATGCGGATGTTCCTGTAAGCCAGGAGCTTCTAGGGTGGGCCGATCTCATTTTTGTTATGGAGCAAATCCATCGAAAGAAACTGACTGCTCGCTTCACCTCGGAGTTGGCGAATAAACGTATCATCTGTCTGAATATTTCGGATGATTACGAATACATGGCACCTGCTTTGATCAAGCTGCTGGAAGCGAGAGTCGGGCGTTATTTATCCTCCTGATGTTATGTCCGCCTGTGGGCCGTCTCCACCTGATCAGTCGACTGACCGCTCTCAGCCGATTCTGTTGAAAAAGTCCGGCTTGGTTTCCACGGCAGAAAAGTACGCGCCTGAGATTGAAATCCTTGCTTTCAGCAGAGGCTTCCGGAATCGGATTTTACGTAGCAGCGTGCAAAAGAGGTGTTTTCACCCACCAGTATTCGAACATTTTGGGGAAACCGACTTTTTCAACAGAATCGGCCGATTACAGTCAGTCACGAAGGGCCGCTCTCTGCCGATCATGATTACAGTGGCTCTTATGGCGTGCTATACGACTTATGTACAGAGATACCAAATACCACCGACTCCGCCTTGATTAGGTCAGCATCGAAAATCTGCTCAGCAATTGAAGCACCACGCCTAATCAGTACGGAAATACTCCCTTCGGTTCGCAGGGTGGCAAGGTCACATACTTGATGGACCTAGCCGTCTTGGTACACAATGCGGTGTCGCCGCCCTATCAGTGGTGGCCTTATCCGTTGAAAACCAATTGGTTGGATGCCACCTGTTCATCCCTTCACCCGCTCCAATCGAATTTTTGTCTCACGTCAGTTTTTGACGGGGGATGCAGGAATAAAAAAACCGGCCTCGATGGCCGGTTTTTTTGTGTCTGGGGTTTTGGGGGCTTGCAGTGCCCGCTTTGAATGTCTGACTCCTGTTTCCGCCCTCGTTGAGCGAATTGACTAATGGCACTTCGACACAGAATTCGTCGGACTGCGCCAAACCCTGATGCCACCTCTCAGACCTTGACGTCGACCGACCGGCATGCTAGCGAATGCTATACTTCCTACGAATTGCATGAAGCGTGCAACGTTCCCCACGGACACAGATACCGACTGCAAATCTCAGTTAACGGCTGCACGACAGAGGAGGTCTACAGCCAACGCGAGATGGGAGGTGTGGCATGAATCGACACTATTACATCAGTGACAATCTCGACGATCTCGAAGCCGTTGAAAATGAACTGGAAGCCAACGGCATCAATACCGAACAAATTCATGTGCTCAGTGAAAAAGTTGCTGATGTTGAAGAACATCACCTCCACGAGGTCAACTCGTTAATGAAACAGGATGTTGTTCATTCTGGCGAGATTGGTGCGGTGGTCGGCGTGCCACTCGCGGCGCTGGTCCTTGGCGGCGCCTATTGGCTGGGCTGGACCGAATCCGCCGCTGGCTGGATGCCTTTTATCTTTCTGGCCATTGTTATATTCGGCTTCTGCATCTGGGAAGGCGGCTTTTTTGGTATCCAGGTACCGAACGCTCACTTCCGCAGTTTTAAACAGATGGTAGAAGATGGAAAACACATCTTCTTCGTGGATGTTGAACCGGATCAGGAACCGGTATTGGACCGGGTAATCGAACATCATCCAAAGCTGACGATCGCCGGTACGGGAACGGCAGCCCCCCACTGGACAGTAGCCTGGCAGCACAAATGGCATCAGTTCAAGCGAGTGATATCGGGTTAGCCCCTGTCGACTCAGGTCACCGGAAGCTGCTTATTGGCCTTGGCCGAAGAAAATGACCCGGCTGAGGAAAACATAGTCCGCCTCGGTGGCCATGAGTCCGACGAGCACCAGCAAACACAAAGGTGGCACCAATATGGCGTAGACCATGGCCAACCGTTCCCAGGCCATATGCATGAAGATGGAGACAATCAAACCTGCCTTCAACAACATGAAAGTGATAATCAGGGACCACCGAAGGTAGCCATGGAAATGGAAATAGTCGACAAGGTACGACATCGTGCTGAGGACGAATAACAGCCCCCAAATTTTAAGGTACAAACTGATTGGATGTTGCTGACCCTGAGCATGTGCCATCACCTGTGCTCCTCTACCATAAATAGAAGAAAGCAAAAATAAACACCCACACCAAATCCACGAAGTGCCAGTAAAGCCCGGCTATCTCGACGTTCTGATAGTTTCCGGAGCGCTCATAATCGCCCCGCATTACTTTCAACGCCACAATGCTGAGGTAGATGGCGCCGATTGACACATGCAATCCGTGGAAACCGGTAATCATGAAAAAGCTGGCACCAAATTGCGCCGCCCCCATGGGATTCCCCCAGGGACGCACCCCTTCTGCAATGAGCTTGCTCCATTCAAATGCCTGCATGCTGACGAAGGTCACACCCAAGGCAGCGGTCACCAGCATCAGGGCTGTGGTTTTCGCGCGATCACGGCGATAGGCGAAATTAACGGCCATGGCCATGGTGCCACTGCTGCTGATCAGCACAAAGGTCATGATGGCGATCAGAATAAGTGGGATTTCTCTACCGCCGATCGTCAATGCGAACACTTCACTGGGGTTCGGCCAGGCGGTGGTGATGGTCATGCGTACCGACATGTAGCCGGTTAAAAAACAGGTGAATATAAACGTATCGCTGAGCAGGAATATCCACATCATCGCCTTGCCCCAGGGGACCTGCTTGAAGGCCTCTCTATCCGAGGACCAGTCGCTGGCGATGCCCTGCCATCCCGGTGCAGGCGGCAAGTCTGGTGGATTGGATGAACTGGACTCGCTTGGGGCAAGTGGGTGCGATGCCATGGCTTTTCACCTCAGGCCGCAGAGTCTGGCGATGGCTTCATAGGTTTGCGGCGTGCTGGCCAGCAAAGCGAATAGCACGAACCAAAGACCCAGTAAGTAATGCCAATAGGTGGTACAGAGCTCTATGTTGACGCTGAGTTGCGGCAACGGCACGCGATGCAGGAATTTAGCGACGATGATGCCCCAGGCTATCAGCCCGCCCAGCAGGTGGAGCCCATGCATGCCGGTCAACAGGTAGAAGAAACTGTTGGCCGGATTGCTGGCGACAAAGTAGCCCCAGGCGACAAACTGCTGCCAGACCCAGAGTTGCCCCACCAGAAAGGCAATGGCAAATACGCCCCCCAATGCAAAACCAATGACCGTTGCACCCAGTCGAGCACGCCGGGCGGCCATACGCGCCCCCTGCAGTGCGACGCAACTCAATACCAGAAAAGCCGAATTCAGCCATAGCTGCCAGAGATTGGCTAACGGCGCCAAGGGCTCTGTCAGGGGTAGCCAGTCGGTCATTTGTGAACGGGCGATAAAGGCGATCAGGAAAAGAAAGAATAACGAGCTCACCACGCCCAGAAACAGACGCAGGCCCACTCTTGCGATTAGGCGTCTATCGGCACCCTCGCTGGCCTGAATACCCCCAGGGTCGCGACTCCAACTGCCGCCGGGATCAGCGCCGTCGGCGTTTCTCAATAGCAGCCTTTTCATGTTTTAACGTCCGCTATCTTGGTTCCGGCGCTCAGTTGCCGCATCTGCTCCAGCTCCTCGGCGGAGACGGTTTGCGGAACGAAATCCTGTTCTATCCCCGGCACACTGTAGTCATAGGCCCAGCGATGCACGACCGGTAGCTTCGCTCCCCAGTTACCGTGAATCGGCGGGGTGTTCGGCGTTTGCCATTCCAGGCTGGCCGCGCCCCAGGGATTACTGCCTGCGGGCTTGCCCTTGAATGCACTCCAGGCCAGGTTGAACAGGAACAGCAGCTGGGAAACGCCAACGGTCAATGCGACCACCGTAATGAAGGCATTCAAATCCTGCGCCGACTGCGGGATGAACGCGTAGTTTTCATAGGCGTAATAGCGGCGTGGCATGCCCTGGAATCCCAGGTAATGCATGGGGAAGAAGATGGCGTAGGTGCCCAGAAAGGTAATCCAGAAATGCAGCTTGCCCAGGGTGTCGTTCAACATGCGCCCGGTGACTTTCGGGAACCAATGATAAATTCCGCCGAACACCACCAGTACCGGTGCGACCCCCATGACCATATGAAAATGGGCGACGACGAAATAGGTGTCCGAGAGCGGAATATCCACGATCACATTGCCGAGAAACAACCCGGTCAGACCGCCGACCAGGAAGGTGACGATAAAGGCCAGCGCAAACAGCATCGGCACGGTCAGATGGATGTCGCCGCGCCACAGGGTCAGCACCCAGTTGTAGACTTTCAGTGCGGTCGGCACCGCGATGATCAAGGTGGTGGTCGCGAAGAAAAAGCCAAAGTACGGGTTCATTCCGCTGACATACATATGGTGCGCCCAGACCACAAAGCTGAGTACGCCAATCGCAATAATGGCCCACACCATCATTCGGTAGCCGAAGATATTTTTACGCGCATGCGTGCTGATCAAGTCGGAGACCAGACCAAACGCAGGGAGAGCAACGATGTAGACCTCCGGGTGGCCGAAGAACCAGAACAGGTGCTGGAATAATATTGGGCTGCCACCCTGGTGATCGAGCGACTGCCCCAACGAGACCATCGCCGGCATAAAGAAGCTGGTGCCCAACAGCTTGTCAAACAGCATCATGACCGCACTGACAAACAACGCCGGGAAGGCCAGCAAGGCCATGATCGAGGCCATGAAGATTCCCCATACGGAGAGCGGCATGCGAAACAATGTCATGCCGTGCGTGCGCGCCTGCAAAACTGTGGTGACGTAGTTCAAACCGCCCATGGTGGCGGCGACAATAAAAATCGCCAGTGAGACGAGCATCAGGACGATGCCCCATTGGACCCCCGGTGTCCCCTGAGAAATGGACTGTGGCGGATAGAGCGTCCAGCCCGCACCGGTGGGGCCGCCAGGGACAAAGAAACTGGAGAGCAACACCACTACCGCTAGCAGGTAGAACCAGTAACTCAGCATGTTGACATAGGGGAAGACCATGTCGCGGGCGCCCACCATCAGTGGGATCAGATAGTTGCCGAAGCCACCCAGAAACAAAGCCGTCAGCAAGTAAATGACCATGATCATGCCGTGCATGGTCATCGCCTGATAGTAAGTACTGGCGTCCATGAACGCCAAAGTGCCGGGGAAGCCAATCTGTATGCGCATCAAGCCGGACAACACCACGGCGATAACGCCCACGAATAAAGCCGTCAAGGAATATTGAATGGCGATGACCTTGTGGTCCTGACTCCAGATATATTTGGTCAGGAAACTTTTGGGTTCGTGCAGTGCTTCTGTTTCGGCTTGCTCCGCATAGGCCATCACGTCATCCTCCTGTCGAAGTTTCGGTGCATTCCTGGCTGCTTTACGGCTACTTCCCTGGCTCCGCCTTGCTCGCATCAGCGTCGGCATTCGCTTTGGATTTGATAAAAGCGATCAGTGCGTTCAACTCCTTATCATTCGGAGAAAAGGCCGGCATGACGGCTGCATAGCCTTTGACGATTTTGGCGCCGGGATTAAGAACCGAATCCTTTATATAGCCCTCATCGACCTTGATACTCGTACCATCGGCAAGGGTTTCTGTCTTGCCATACAGACCCTGCCAGCTGGGGCCGACGCCCTTGCTGCCATCGACACTGTGGCAGGCCAGACAGCCGAGCGACTGGGCCAGACGCTGTCCCTGCGCCGCCAAGTCGTCACCCGGGCCCGGCGCTTCGCTGGCAGAAGGTTCATTGTCTTGCCGCGCAGCACCCAGCGATTTGATCAGGGCGACGAGTGCACCCAGTTCATCGTCATTGAGAGTATAGGTCACCATGACCGGCGGGTAGCCCTGTACCAGTCGGGCCTTCGGATCGAGGATCGACTCTTTCAGGTAGGCCTCATCGACCAGCACACTGGTGCCATCGGCAAGCTGTTCTGTCCGGCCGTACAGCCCCTTCCATCCCGGGCCGAGACTGGCACTGCCATCCTGGCTATGGCAGGCATTGCAGCCAAGCTTTTCGACCAACTGGCGGCCTTTTTCCAGCACGCTGTCCCGACTGGGCTTGGTCGCTGTCGTTAATGTCTGCGCAAAAGTCGGTTGGCTGTTCAGCCATTGATCGAAGGCGTCCTGCTCCTCAACGATCATATGGCCGCGCATGTTGTAATGACCTACGCCACAATATTCAGCACAAAGGACTTCATACTTCCCGGTTTTAGTCGGCGTAAACCAAAAGTACGACACCATCCCTGGCACCATGTCCATCTTGCTGCGCATTTGTGGCACATAGAAATCGTGAAGTACATCTTTAGAGCGCAGTAAAACTTTTACCGGCTTATCGAGCGGAAGGCGAACTTCATTGTTTAATACAAGTACATCGTCTTGCCCAACAGGATCCTTGGGGTCAAGGCCGAAGGGATTGGTGGAATCAACAAACTTGATATCCGACTTACCCAACTTCCCGTCCTGGCCGGGAAAGCGAAAGGCCCACTGCCACTGCTGGGCGACTACTTCAAGTTCATAAGCATTTTTCGGCACCCGGATGAAATCATTGTAAACAACCAGACCTGGCGCCAACATGGCGGCAATACCTACCGAAGTCACGATAATCAACCATGTTTCCAACTTTTTACTTTCTGGCTGGTAGTGCGCCCTGGAACCCTCCTTGTGACGATAACGCATCACGGCTATCGCCATGAATACCGTGACGGCGATGAAAAATATTCCGCTAATGATCAGGGTGATGAACAGGGTGGTGTCGATTGATCCCCAGTTGGAAGCTGCCGGTGTCGCATGCCAGGGCGCCAGGATATTGAACAGCACTGATGCAATAACGATTAGTATCAAGATAATTGCTATTGCCATTTTCTCTTCATCCTATTCCTGTTGTTCACTGGTTATGCAAAAGCATCGCCACTGACGTCCAAGCAGGGCAGACAAGTACCATCCATTCCGGCGGTAAAGTCAGCAAGAAGTATAGTGCATGGGCGAAAACAAGCGCTTTTTCTGAAAAACCTGACGCCCGGATATTCCAATTCGAACATTAAGTTAATCGTTTAAAGCTATTCGCTACATATCACTATAAATATTCAACATCACGTCTCTCGGGACTAAATGGGCGTAGCGAATTGAAGCGGCTGCAGCAAGCAGGGCCCGCTTGCCAGCTATACTCAATTCTGATGACGGATGGCAGTACTGGCCAGAAGCGGATGGCATCGAGAAGAGCCAAGAACTACAGAGTCCAGCAGTCCACGACGGAGGTTTCGTCATGAGTAACCTGACGATCGAAGGCTGGTGCAAAACCAGCGGCGCCCAAAAGTCCACCCCGATGGGTGAGGTCAGCTTTGATGTCGATGGCCCCCTCCATCTACGTCTAGAGGAAGCTGAAGAACGCCTACAGACGACCCATGAGCCTGAAGCCATGGTCGATGTCGACATGAGCTCAATGGATTTGATCTTGCCAGAGGGATACGGCCCCTTGTCCGACTGCCAAATGCGCGTCTACTTGCAGCACGAGCGCGGTCAGTTCCATTTGGTCGGGCATCGAGCGAGCGATGGAAGCTTGATCTATACCAATGCGGTTTTGATTGATCAGCTGCTTTAGAAGCACGATGTCCTGTCTCATCGACGAGAGCAGCGTATTTATCCCCGGCCGTCAGGTTTAAATCCCCGAAGTATCCGTTTAGAAATAAAAATGCCAGTCAGACTAACTGACTGGCATTCCCCTTGAAGGACCCTTTTGTACTCAACCAAAATCACTTGGTCAGCCAAGACTTGAATCGCTTGCGATGGCGGCTAGATCGCCTAGAGCGTGTAAGAAATACCGACCTGAACGGTTCTCGGCTCACCAGGGTAAGCATAGACATTACCAAAGGCTCCTTCTTCATAGTCACGGTCGAACAGGTTCTTCACATCGAGATTAAGCCTGACCTGGTCATTGACCTTGTAGAAACCGAGCAGATCGACGACTGTGTAGCAGCCCATCGAAAACGCCGTGTTAGCGGTCTGGCCCGCACGTTCATCGACGTATTTACCCCCCACCCCCAAGCCTAGCCCTTTGAAAGTGCCATCCTGAAACTCGTAGACGTTGAGCAGGCTGAAGCTGTTCTGCGGAATGTTCATCAGCCGGGTTCCCGACTGGATCACATTGTCCTTGGTGACCTCGGCATCGACATAGGCATAGCCGCCAATCACCCGCCACTCTGGAGTCAGATTGCCTGCCACGTTCAGATCGAAGCCACGGCTACGTACCTCGCCAGCCGCCACGCTGAATGTAGAGTCCACGGGGTCGGTGGTGAGGACGTTGCGTTTTTCAATCTGGTATATCGCCGCGTCAACGCTCAACTGGCGATCCAGGGCTTCCCATTTGATACCCATCTCATAAGACTTGCCCTTTTCCGGCTCAAAGCCACCGCCCTGACGGCTGGCCCCCGTATTGGGCTTGAAAGAGCGTGCTGCATCGGCATACACCGCCACAGTATCGGTCAGGTCGTAAATCACCCCAAGACGCGGCGTCACCGCTTTGTCGCTCGCAGCCCAGCTTCTGCCACCCGGTACAAAGGTTTCGTATTCATGCTCAAAGCGCTCGAAACGGGCACCCGCCAAGACTTTTAAACGCTCGGTCAACGCCACCTGATCCTGAACGAAGGCCGCGTATGTCTTGAGGTTTTCCTTGTCGTTGGTCGGGGTACGGGTCAGGGCTGGGCGAGGCTGGCCGTACACCGGATTGAAGAGGTCGATCGAATAGGCGCCGACCGCTCCGCTGGAGCGCTGGATGATGGACTTGTAGTCATAGTCCTCGTACTCGACGCCGGTCAACAGCGTGTGATCGAAGCCGCCCGTGGAGAAATGCCCGGTGAGGTTCAGTTGAGTGTCTTTGTCCGTCCATTCCAGCTTGCGGTAGCTGAAGTTACGACCCAGCGTGCGCCCATCAGCGGCGACACCATTGGCTTCAATTGCGTTGCCCTGCAAGGTGCCATCGAACCATTGAAAACCACCACCCAATGTCCAGTTATCACTTAGCAGGTGCTCGAACCGCAGCTGCGCCATGTTGTTGTCGTTGTGTAATTTGCCCGCGTCTTTTTCACCGAAGAAGGTGTCACGGGATGCTGTGCCAATCTGATTCGGATAGCGCGTCACACCGCGATCCAGCGGGTGATTGTTGCGCATGAAGTCGCCCTCGAAAATCACCTTGGTGTCGTCGTTGGCCTGCCAGGATAGAACCGGCGTCACACCATAACGTTCGGTTTCGACATGGTCACGGAAGGTATCTCCTCCCTCGCCCACCACATTTAGGCGATACGCCAGACGACCCTCTTCGTCGAGCGGGCCAGAGGCATCCAGCGTGCCGCGCTGCATACCCTGGTCGTCCAGTTGGCTGCCCAGCGTTACCGTGCGTTCTGCAAGCGGCTGTTTGGAGACCACGTTGAACGTGCCACCAGGATCGCCCCGGCCATAGAGCATGGTCGCTGGGCCGCGCAGAACCTCCAGCCGCTCGATGGTGTTGGCATCAGGCATGTTCGGATAACCACGGTTGATCGGAAAACCGTTGCGATAAAACTCTCCGGTGGTAAATCCACGCACCGTAAAAGTGGTCAGCCCCTGACCACCGAAGTTGTTGGCCCGTCCCACTCCGCCGGCATAATCGAGTGCGTCCTGAAGACGAGTTGCACCGATGTCCTCTACAACATCCTTGGACACCACGCTGATGGACTGCGGCGTCTCGTGAATCGCAGTGTCGGTTCGCGTCGCACTGGCCGACCGCGTTGCGTGATACCCCCTCACCGGCCCTTGTGCCGTTTCATAGTCCGTCGTACCGATGATGTCGGTCGCTTGCAACTCCAGACTGGTCTTTTCCGTAGCGGCTTGCTCTGCCCATGTAGAAGGAGAAAACGCCTGAAGCACACAGATAGAAAGCAGAGTACGACGCATTGATGATGAACCTTGGTGAAGAAGCCAAATGGATGGCATACGTGCCAAATAATTTGCGGCGCATGGTATACCGTACCGATAGCTTTTGATACGTATTCGCATTTGAACTCTTCACGGAGCTCACCAAAGGGCTCCAGGGACAAACCAAAGGGACAAACGACCAAGCGTGTCCCTTTATTCGTCAGCGCGTCGCCACCATGAACAACCGCGGAAACGGCAGCAGCACCGAACCATCGCTCAGCGCTGGATAAGCCTGCTCGATCACCGTCTGATACTGCTTGAGATATTGCGCCCGCTGCGCGTCATCCAGCGGTTCGAGAAAAGGCCGCAAACCGGAGCCCTTGAACCACTCGACCACGCCCGATGCGCCGTCCGCGAGCGGGTGATAGTAAGTGGTGCGCCATACATCGACCCGAGTGCAGTGGGCACGCAGCATCGAGTAGTAGCCGCCAGCATCCTCCATTTCCGTTCGCTGGCCAGCGGCCCTTGCCAGTTTGTCAGCCCAGGGGCCATTCGCCGCGACCTCGCGCATCAGCCGGTGCGACGGCTCGTTGAGGTTGTCGGGCATCTGAATCGCCAGGCTGCCTCCGGGCACGAGCCTGGTCACCAATGACGGCAGTAACCGGGCGTGGTCGGGCAGCCACTGCAATACCGCGTTGGCGAAAATCACGTCGAACGGGCCGGTGTCGTTCCAGGAATCAATATCAGCAGTGTCGAAACGCAGGTGAGGCAAGCGCTTGCGGGCGGCCTCGATCATATCGGGTGAACTGTCCAACCCAAGCACCGCGGCATTGGGAAAACGCTGCACCAGCAACTCGGTTGAATTACCGGGGCCACAACCGATGTCGACGGCCGATCGGACATCCATGGCGGGAATCGCGGCCAGCAAGTCACGCGCCGGGCGCGTGCGCTCATCTTCAAACGCTACGTATTGTTTGGCGGACCAACTCATATCGCTCTCCTGTCGATGCAGGGTTGTAGCCAGAGGCAGACAACCGGTTCGCTACGATACATCGACCGCGTCAGTTAACCCACGCCCCCACCCGCCAATGCCAGCCATCGTTATGTTGCTCCCAGTGCGGATGCACATAACGATACCCCGGCCGTTCCGGGACCCAATGGCCATGAACGGCGACATAACGCCCACCTTCCCAGCGCCAGTAACCCCTGGACCAGAGGTAACCCGGCCGCCCCGCAGGCTCTACCTCGATAACCCGTTCCGGTGGCGGCTGCGGCGCGATGACCTCAACATATTCACGCTGCACCGGACGCCGATCATGAACAACCCGTTCCTGCACACAACCCGCAGCAGCAACCACCACCGCCAGCAACACCATGTAACGTAAAAACATGCCGCCTCCTCAGGCTTGAAAGCCAAATCGAGTGAATCAGCAAAAAACAGCCCCCTTTCCTAACCATGCTCCTGCCTGGTTCATTGCTTTTTTAACAGGTCTTGTCTGTCTATTGCCTGAACCCGGATCACTTGATGATTGAAAAATACAGGGGATCTGAATGAGCCTTTTCTTATCGCCAATTCATTGAAATCGATAACCAAAATGACCGTTCGTCGAGCAACAGTAAAAGCGGTTTTGACAGTATAAAAATGACATCTATAGTCCTAGTCGCGGCCTGTTGGAAGGAACCCAACCCGTCATTTCAAGGCAAGGAGCAAGGCCAGCTCGTACCCCGTGATCGAGTGGGTTCCAAAGTCGTGTGTTCGCAACGGCCGCAAGGCAAACAAGCGTTGTCGTGCCTGGTAGGTAGCCAGGTAATCACTATGATCAAAGGAGCTTTACTATGTCTCGAGTCACGGATGTACTTGTTTCCATCGACACCGAAACCATTCTGAAAAACTACCCGAACATCAGCAAAAACCCTGCTGCGCCGACGATGATCGACGTCAGTCATGTGTACATGGTGACCAACCAGAACAACGTGGTGAGCGGCCAGGCCGGCGGTGAGCTCAACTTGAAAGCCCAGGTAGGCGATCTGATTCGCTGGCGTGAAGCCAGCCTGTCGCTGGGCTTCGAGCAAGCAGTGATTTTCTACAAGTTCGTCGGTAACGCAGGCAACGAGTTGATCTCTACGCCCACGCCACGCAAGGCTACCGCCTCCTTCGCAGTCCCTAACACCAGCAATCCGTCGGTGCCCAGCTGCCAGAAGGTCGATAACCATTACTGGTCTTCGGAAACCCTTGCCTGCGGCAGCGTGACCTATCACTTCCAGTTTCTGATCGTGAATCGCGACTGCCAGATCATCGGCTGCTGCACATGGGATCCGTTCATTACCATCCGTAACTGATGCTGGGCCGGGCCCCTTGGCAACGAGGGGCCTACCGAGCTCGTTGCCGCCTCGGCTGGAACAGGATGTCTCGCTTGAACCGAAGCGGTTACCGTTTTGCGTCAACATCATGAAAGGATCCATGATGACTTCCGAACCGATTACCTCCCCTTCGGCGGGTGCCGTGATAGCCAGTAGTGTGCTGCTGATTGTCGATGCCGAATCGTTGCTTTCACGCTATCCGCAACCCAGTCTTGAATCGCAGAACCCGACTGTGATTGAAGATGGTTTCATCTTCCCCGTGACTAGTAGCACGACGACACAAAGTACTGAAAATGACAGCAAAATAATGCTAACGGCCAGCAACGGAAAAGTTTTCCATATCCGCGGCAGGACCGTCAGTTTGCTGGCCGAACACACCGTGGTATTCCACAACATCACGGTGGACGATGCCGGGGTCCTTTCACCGCCCAAACTGATCGTCCACGGCGACCAGACCGTCCCCGCGCCCGACCCCGCCAACCCGACCCAGCCGGGCAGCCATAGCGCCGATGATCATTATTGGGAGTGCTCGCAACTGAGCGCGGGCGTGGCTGCGTGCGAATTGAGCTTCATGCTGATCAATCAGCGCTGTGAAGTGTTGGGGTACTTCAGCTGGAAAACTGAGGTGACGCTGTCGGCGTGAACAGATATGCACAAAAAAACCGGCCTTTGAGGCCAATGCCAGTCAGTTGTAGGAGCCAGGCTTGCCGGCGAAGGCGTCCTTAAGTGCGTCTTCGCCGGCAAGCCTGGCTCCTACGAAAAGCGGTTCACCCACTTAACTGACTGGCATTGACCTCAAAGGCCGGTTTTTTATGGTACGTGTCCAACAGGGTTAGTCGTAATATCCAACTGTCTTCTTCAAGTGATCCGAATAATCGTAAATCTCATCAACCGAGCCAATCGGATGACGCGTTTCATTTTTTTCTTCGTCAAAAATCCCAATGTACTTTTGTGAACGATTGAAATGAAGGCGACAAATCGGCTTGCGATTGTTGTCATCGAGCAAGATCCCAAAATAGCTTTGCGTATCGCGCTGTACTATCCGTTTAGCGTCCACAACCGAACGAACCACGGCACGGACAATGTGATACCCCTCCAATTCTTCCAGGGTCGTCAGCACTTTATCCTCTGATTCGTCACGCTGATCTGTCAGACCACTGCCGCCGGCAGGACCCGGTATCGACGCCAGCGCAGGCTGAATGGCACCACTCATGGCTGATTTGAGTCGGTCATTGATCTGATCATTGAGAAACTGCACGACTGCTTTTCTCGTCAGTTCGTGGAACTGCTCACGGACTTTTTGAGTTATGACCCCGTCATACACTCGGGAGGCGAAGACTTTTACAAAGTCGTCATCAGGTTTGATGACCTGCGAAGCAATGACCTTTTTGATCTGACTGACGTATTTCAGCTCACCTGCAGCATTGATGATTGAATCCACGTCGAACGCAGACTTGGTGAGCTTGATCAATTCGGGGACGGAGTACTCATCGATATCCAGAAGGTCGAGTTCAAGAAACGGTTTCTCATCCATCTTGTTGGGTGCATCCAGGTCGGTGAAGAATTTATAGACCTGGCCGTTAGTGAGGATAGAGATTCGAGCACTGGTGACATGGAAATAGCGAAATAGTTGGGAGGCGTGATTGATGTGCAGCGACTCGCCTATTTTTTTGCACTCGATGAGGATCTGTACCTCTCCTTCCTTCATGATTGCGTAGTCAATTTTTTCTCCTTTTTTCGTTCCGATATCGCAAACGAATTCTGGAGTCACCTCACTCGGATCAAAGACATCGTAGCCAAGTACCGTACTGATGAAGGGCATGACAAAAGCATTCTTGGTCGCCTCCTCCGTCTGAATTGCAGCGCTTTGCAAACGAACCTTGGCGGCTAGGCTTGCTAACTTCTCAAAGAATTCCATGAGTGACCTCTTACTTGGTTACGATCCGTGTGCTTGCATGCTGGCAAAGTGACTGCCATTGATACTAGACACAAACCGGCACAAAGAAAGATTTCAATCAAAGATTCCATATGCAACAAGCCATAGGCCGCATTCCGATGAAAGGCGCTAGGGATCAACTCCCTCGGCAGTGGAAATGATTGCGACTTTCTCGCCCCCGAACGATGCGCTCTGACAGAGTGTTCAGCGCACCGAGTTTTCATCCCGCAGGCAATATTCAGCAGAATTTTCATTACGCCCGTGCTGTCTGAAAATCAGGCGCATCCCGATGAGGAATACGGCAATGAAATTCGCGAAAGTCGCACAGAAACTCTCCCTGTGGGCCGGCCAGCCTCGGACATTTCTAGGGGCGATCGTTCTGATTCTCCTTTGGGGCTTGAGCGGGCCGATTTTTCATTTCAACGATACCTGGCAACTGGTCATCAACACGTCGACCACCATCATCACCTTCCTGATGGTGTTCCTGATCCAGAACACTCAGAACCGCGACACGGACATATTGCACTTGAAAGTCGATGAGTTATTGCGCGTAACGAAAGAAGCGCAGAACGCGATGCTGGGGCTCGAATCGCTGGATATCAAACAGTTGGAAGCATTGAGAAAGAAATATCGCAACCTCGGCGAGGGCGAAACGATTTCCCTGGACGGCACGGTTGTCCCGGAAACAAAGAAACAGGATTGAATGAATGTTGATCCATGCCCCGCGGGTGACGGCGACGTCACCCGCGCAACAGGCGACTAGCGACTGGCTTGCAGCGCCCTGGCCATTTGCAGGTGGTTTTGCAGTTTGGGCAGGGTTTCTTCGGCGAACGCTTTGATTTGCGGCACGTCCGTGGTCTGCGCCCGCTGTTGAAGTTCCTCGATGGCTTCCTGGGTGGTTTTCACCTGACTGGCGGCGTACGCCTGATCGAACGAGGCATCGTCCTTCACCTCCGGCATCAAGGCTTTTGCCTTGTCGACCACCTCTTCGCGGGGCGCAACCGGTAAATCGAGTTGTTTGGCAATTTTCGCCAGATGCTGGTTGGCGGTGGTGAGGTCGTTGATCACCACGACGGTGTAATCCTTGACCTCCCTGGATTCGGTTTTCTGGTGCGCCAGGCGACTGGCTTCGATCTCGGCCATGCCTTTGGCCGACACTTCGTTGATGAATTCAGCGGCTGACTGGGCAAAGGCGCTGTTGGCAAACAGACCCAGTAACGTGACAAAACTGGCATTGCGTAAACGGGTGGCCATCCGGCTCATGGTCGCGCCCTCCTTCTTTGAAAATTCCAACGGGGGCTTGCGCCCCCGTCTTTTAATAAAACCACGTTCACTATTACCGGGATTTCTGACCACCTTTGCGGCCCATTCCGCCTTTCGCGGAGTCTTTATCGACGGTCATTGTGGTGGTTTTCCCACCTTTGCGACCGGCTTCAGACGCCTTCGTTCGATCGTGGGCACTACCCGGACTCGGATTTTTTGAAGTAGGCATGGTTCTCATCCTCTTGGTGATGATCGTAGCGAGCAGCCGCCCGCATAGAATAAGAATTTCCATCGCCAAAAAGGTTTAGAAAACCTGGTAGTGCCGCGACGAACGGTGACCCATTTTCAGGCCCCGAGACGCAGGTGATGCTGGCGCTTGGCGGTGTACATCGCCTCATCGGCATGCCTGAACAACTGTTTTTCTTCAGTACCGTGTTCGGGGTAATACGCAACGCCGATACTCGGTTGGATGTTCAGGTTATGCCCGTCCAGGCGCAGGGGCTGAACCAGCACCTGGCGGATTTTTCCCGCCACATTCTCGGCGTCTTCCGCAGCGTGGATGCTGTGCAACAACACGACAAATTCATCCCCGCCGATGCGCGCCACCGTGTCAGTTTCGCGTACGCAGCCCTTGAGCCGGTTGGCAACCGCTTGCAGCAGCATGTCGCCGACCGCATGTCCGTGGGTGTCGTTGACTTGCTTGAAACGGTCGAGGTCGACGTAAAGCAACGCCATTCGACCGCAGTCTGCGCGGGCCAGTGCCAGCGAGACTTTGAGGCGTTCGCGCAGCAATTCGCGATTGGGCAACTGAGTCAGTTGGTCGTACTGGGCCATGCGCTGGAGCCGGGCATGCAATTGCTTGCGCTCGATAGCGGTCGCGACCTGAGCGCAAACATACTGCAGCAGCTCCTTGTCTTGCTCGGTATAGCGCTCGCCGCCCGGTACGCTTTTGACGATCAACGCGCCAATGGTGCCGTTCTGCGAACTCAACGGCACGCCCAGCCAGCAGGGCGAATCCTGGCCCGCGACCAGCGCCGCAAACCCCGCCGGCGGATCGTCCTGATCCGGTGTCAGCAGAATCGGCAGGCCGCTGCGAATCACTTCACTGCAAAGACGCCCGGTCACCGTCCCGGGTTCCTCGGGTTGCGGTTCACGGTCGTCGACGTGATAGGGGAAATTCAGCTGCGCGCCGTGCTCGTCATGCAGCGCCACGGAGAAATTCAACGCCGGGAGCCATTCACCGATGATCGAATGAATGCGCTTGAACAGCGCCAGCAGATCTTCCGCCGCGTGAGCCGCTTCGGAGATTGCGTACAACGCCGCTTGCCGGGACTCGGCCTGTTTACGCTCGGTGATGTCCCGCGCCACGGCAATGCGCAACTGATCAACCTCCGACCAGCGCGCCGACCAGAGGATGTGCGCCACCCGACCGTCCTTGCGCAGGTAACGATTTTCAAAGTTGAGCTTGGGCTCGCCCCCCATGATCTCCCGCGCGGCATCGAGGGTACGCTGTCGGTCGGCTGGATGGACCAGATCGATCATCGGCTGGCCAATCAATTCATCGGGGGTATAGCCGAAAATGCGCTCGCAGGCCGCGCTGACAAATACGAAGCGACCTTGTTTGTCCACCGCACAGACGGCGTCCAGCAAAAGGTCGATATAGCTCGCCAGTGGTGCGGAATTTCTGGTTTCCATGATGCCGAGAGCGTGTCCGGACAATGCAACGTTGAACAACCCCTCCTTGACCGGTCATACGCCCGAGCGATGACTGTGTAGCTGACGCTTCCCTGCGATCAGTCTCAAGCCTTGTTCGTCATCAACCCCGGCAGCGCATGCATCAGGGCGTTAATGGCAAAACCGATGAACATCACCCCGCACAACCGGGTGATCGCCAGTTCATGGCGCTGATACAACGTGCGCACCTGACGTGCACCGACAATGCCTACGAGGATAGCGTAGGCCATAAGGCCACCTATGAAGCTCAAGACGATCAACCATGGCAGCATCGACCAATGCAGCAATTCTGCACGGCTGGACAGCAGCGCAGTAAAGGTCGCCACCGCCACCGGGTATGCCTTGGGGTTGGTCAGACCGAACATGATCCCGTGCCAGAACGGCTGCCGCGCCGGGCCTTGAGGCACCTCGGCACTGTCACGACGAGCGCGAACCGCGCGCAGGCCCAGCCAGAACAGGTAGAGCCCGCTGAGCACGCCCAGCACATCGAATGCGGTGCTGCCGATTTCCCGCGCACCGACAATCGCGATCAACGCCGTGCTGCACCAGACCACATCGCCCAGCAAATGCCCGCACAGAAACCCCGCTCCGGCCCGCCGTCCACGCGCCGCGCCGATACCAAACACCGCCAGCACACCCGGCCCCGGCGTGATGCCATAAATAAAACCCGAGGCGAGAACGGCCATTAGCAGCGATGGAGTCATGGGAATTCCTGTGGAAACGCCGAATGAATGGGCGCAAGTCTATCTCAGGAGCCCAGGAATCGACTCACTGATCGTCGAAGAACTTCATTCCCGCATACGGACGTTGCCGGCATGCCGCCAGCCGTGACGCCAGATCCCCGACATGCACCTCAAGCTTGTGCCCGTCCGGGTCGAGAAAATAGAACGATGCGCCTTCGCTGCGGTTGTCCCGCCATTCCTGCACCTTGGCGGATCGCAGGTGTTCGACGAACAACGGGAAGCCTGCAGCGTCGAGGCTGAAGGCGTAATGGGTGTAGTCGGCGGCAGGCGCGGATTCGCGCAGCGGATCGAGTGAAAGGCACAACCACAGACCGGGTAGCGACAGATAGGCGCCGGTATCCCACGTGGCATCGAGCTGAAGTTGCAGCAGATCGCGATAGAACGCCACGCTGCGGTTCAGGTCGGTGACGGCGAGGGTCAGGTGGTTGAGGCCGGTTAGCATGGGTTTAGTAACCTTGAGGCTGGTTCCGACCGGAGCGTACAACTTAAACGTCCTTGAGCGTATAGCCGCTGGGGTTTTGTTGGCTGTGAGTCAGTCTTCGCGAGCAGGCTCGCTCCCACACGGATTGGCGCCGGACACAAATTCTGTGCCCGACGCAGTTAATGTGGGAGCGAGCCTGCTCGCGATGGCGTCCTCAAGGTTCAGAACTTATCGAGCGTACGCAGCTTCTGCGGCAACCCCCACAGCAACAACGCAGCGGCGATCAGCGCGGCGACGCCGATGACGTACAGGGCCGGGGTGGTGCTGCCGGTCAGGTCCTTGATCCGCCCGACCATGACCGGGCTGACGATCCCACCGAACTGGCCAAGGGTATTGATCACCGCAATCCCGCCAGCGGCACCAGCGCCGGCACCGGCCAGCAGCTTCGGCGGCAGGGTCCAAAAGCTGGGGATGGAGGCAATGATCCCGGCACCGAGCAAACCCAGGGCGACAATCAGGAAAGTCGTTTGGTTAGCGAAGATCCCTGCGCAGAAGAACCCCACCGCGCCTACCGCCACCAGACCCGCGACAAACTTGCGCCGCTCGCCGGTGGCATCGGACAACCGCCCGATCACCACCATGCTGATGGCGCCGCAAATGTAAGGGATGGCGGTCAGCAAGCCGATCATCACCGGACTCTCGGTGCCGGCGCTGCGGATCAGTTGCGGTGCCCAGAAATTCAAGCCGTAAGACGCCACCTGAATCAGAAAGTAGATCAGCCCCAGCGTCAGGAAACCCGGGATCCGCAGCGCAGCCAGCAAGGAGCCGCCGCTCTTGTGGGGTTCGTGGTGAGCGATACGGCTGGCGAGTAGTGTTTTCTCTGACGGCGTCAGCCAATGGGCATCTTCGATGCGGTCCTTGAGCAAGGTCAGCACCAACAAACCGAGGCCGATGCAAGGCACGCCACCGAGCAGAAACAGCCAGTGCCAGCCGCGCATATCAAGGAAGCCATCGAGGTGTTGCAGCACCAGGCCGGAAAACGGTGCGCCGACCAGCCCGGCAAACGCCGACGCGAGAAACAGCATCGAGGTGATGCGCCCGCGATAGTGCTGCGGGAACCACAGCGTCAGGTAATACAGCACGCCGGGAGCGAAACCCGCCTCCATTGCGCCGATCACGAAGCGCAGGGCATAGAACTGCCATTCGCTGTTGACGAAGACCATGGCCGCCGTGGCGATCCCCCAGGACATCATGATCCGGGCGATCCAGCGCCGAGCGCCGACCTTGTAGAGCATCATGTTGCTCGGCACTTCGAAGATCACGTAACCCACCACAAACAGGCCGGCGCCGAGGCCGTAAGCGGTGTCGCTCAGGCTCAGGTCGGTCTGCAACTGGAACTTGGCAAAGCTGATGTTGATGCGATCAAAAAACGCGAACAGGTAGCAGACCATGATCAGCGGCATCAGTCGCCAGGCGACTTTGCGGACCAGGGCTTTTTCGGCGTCGTGGCTAACGGACGAGCTTGCGCCCGCCTCCAGTACGTTAAGGCTCATAGTGTTTCTCCAGATGGACTTCCCGTGGGAGTCCGATTGTTTTTGTTGTCTGGTTGAGATGTTCAGTGAACGCACTTTTTTGTAGGAGCGAGGCTTGCCCGCGAAAGCGGTCTGCCATTCAGCATCGACGGAGGCTGACACACCGCTTTCGCGGGCAAGCCTCGCTCCTACAGGGTTCGTGGTAGGTCAGGAAGGTGTCGGGTGCAGGTCGCAATTGCGTCCTGCTTTGGCTAACTGCCCGGGCACTTCGTGGCCCAGCAACGCGGGTAACCCTCGGGACAACTTCAGCAACAACGGCAGATCTATGCCGGTGTGAAGACCGATTTCATCGCACAGGTTGACCAGATCTTCAGTGCAGATATTGCCCGAAGCACCCGGCGCAAACGGACAACCGCCAAGGCCACCGAGGGCCGCGTCGAAGCGGCGGGCTCCGGCCTCGTAGGCGGCCAGTACATTGCACAAACCAAGGCCGCGAGTGTTGTGGAAATGCAGGGTCAGATCCGCCGGCGAAACCCGCTGCAAGACTCTGCGCACCAGCCGATCGACCTGGCGTGGATTGGCCATCCCGGTGGTGTCGGCCAAGGTAATGCCCTGAATCCCGAGTTCCTGATAGGCGTCGACAATCTGCAGCACTCGGTCCTCATCGATCCAGCCTTCGAACGGGCAACCGAAGGTCGTGGCGATGCTGCCGTTGAGCCGCACCTGCGTGCCGCGAACGAATTCGACGATCTCGCCAAACGCCGCCAATGACGCCTCGCAGCGCATCCGCATATTCGCCAGGTTGTGGGTCTGGCTGGCGGACATTACCAGGTTCAGCTCATCAGCCCCCGAGTCCAGCGCCCGTTGTGCGCCTTTGAGGTTAGGGATCAATGCGACATAGATCACGCCTGGCTGTCGGGCGATGCCCTTGAACACCTGCTCGCCATCGCGCAGCGCTGGAATGGCCTTGGGCGAAACGAACGAGCCCGCTTCGATACGGCTGAACCCTGCCAGCGACAACTGATCGATCAGCGCAATCTTGTCGGCGGTTTCGACCCAGGTCGGCTCGATCTGCAAACCATCACGAGGGGAGACTTCCTGAACGATCAGCGACTCGGAATAATCAGTGATCATTGCACCACCCCTTCAGCTTTCAGCCGTTCGATGTCCTGGTCCGTCAGGCCCAGCTCCGCGAGGATGCCGTCGGTGTGCTGCCCCAGACTCGGTCCCGACCAGTTCACGCCACCAGGGGTCTCGGACATTTTCGGCACGATGCCCGGCATCTTCACCGTGGCGCCGCCGGGCAGTTCGGCACTGAGCAGCATGCCCCGCGCCTGATAGTGAGGATCGGCGACGATGTCGGCTACCGAATAGATGCGCCCGGCCGGGACTTCGGCAGCTTCCAGGGACGACAGCACGTCGTCGATGGGCAGGCTGCTGGTCCAGTGAGTGATGGCGGCGTCGAGCACATTACTTTTGGCGGCGCGGCCATCGTTATGCGCGAACTCCGGCGCTTCGGCCAGATCGACCCGGCCAATTACCGCCATCAGACGCTTATAGATCGGGTCACTGTTGCCGGCGATCACCACGTAGGCGCCGTCGGCGGTCAGGTAAGTGTTGGATGGCGCGATGCCCGGCAACGCCCCGCCGCTACGCTCACGAACATGGCCCAGCATGTCGTATTCCGGCACCAGACTTTCCATCACGTTGAACACGCTTTCGGCCAACGACACATCCACCACCTGCCCGCTGCCCTGCCCGGTCTTGACCCGCAGCAGCGACATCAAGGCACCGATGACCGCATGCAGCGAGGCCAGGGAATCGCCGAGGCTCACACCCACTCGGGCCGGCGGTGAACCGGGGGTGCCGGTGGTGTAGCGAATCCCACCCATGGCCTCGCCGATCGCACCGAAACCCGGACGATCACGGTACGGGCCGGTCTGACCGTAACCGGAAATGCGCACCAGCGTCAGGTTGGGATTGAGGGCATGCAACACGTCCCAGCCCAGGCCGAGTTTCTCCAGGGCACCGGGGCGCAGGTTTTCGATCAGCACATCGGCGTCGGTCGCCAGTTGCTTGACCAGCTCGATGCCTTCCGGGGATTTCAGATTCAGCGCCAGGGACTTCTTGTTTCGCGATTGCAGGTACCACCACAACGAAGTGCCTTCGTGCAGCTTGCGCCATTTGCGCAGGGGATCGCCCTGGCCCATGGCTTCGATCTTGATCACTTCGGCGCCGAACTCGGCGAGCATACGCGCGGCGAACGGCGCGGCGATCAGTGTGCCGATCTCGATCACTTTGATTGCACTCAAGGGGGCAGTCATCGCGGGGGTACCTCTTGTTCTTGGAATATGAGCCAAGGCTAGAGGACCGAGGGGCCGGGAATCCAACCGTCAGTTGGCAACGACCGTTCGCGAAACGCGAATGCATGGCTGGGGATTGCCGCGACCTTAAGTCCGCCATCGCGAGCAGGCTCGCTCCCACAAGGGATTTGTGAACGCCGAAGATCAACTGTGGGAGCGAGCCTGCTCGCGATGAAGCCGGCCCATCCAATAGGGAACTGTCAGACCACCCCGCGCAACTGCTCAAACAACATCCGGCTCACCGGCGACAGCGCCGCTTCATCGCGCACCACCAGAATCAACGCGCGATCCGACCAGTCATCCGTCAGCGGCACCGCGTGCAAACCCAACGCCCGGCCAAACAGTTCGTAAGCCTTTTGCGGCAGGATGCCGATGCCCATGTTGGCCTGAACCATCCGGCACATGGCGTCGAACCCCGGCACATGAATCCGCAGCCTCAGTACCTTGCCGGCCTTGCGCGCGGCGGCATGGGTGCGCATGTTGATGGAACTGGCGGCGTGCAAGCCGACGTAATCGCTGTCCAGCGTATCGGCAAAAGCCAGGGTCGAACGACTCGCCAACGGATGATCGGCGGGCATCAACACCATGAGTTTGTCCCGGCGATAAAGAACACTGTGCAGGCCTTTGACATCACTGTCGCTGGAGCAGATCCCGAGGTCCGCCACGCCATCGAGCACGCCTTGAATCACCCCACTGCTGGGGCGTTCTTCGAGGTCGGTCTTGACCTGCGGATGGCGCTCGGAAAAGTCTCGCAGGTCTTCGGGCAGGAACTGAATGATCGCCGACAGGTTGGCGAGCATCCGCACATAACCCCGTACACCGTGGCTGTGCTCGCCCAATTCGAGGCCCATTTTTTCGACATTGAACAGCATCTGCCGGGCATGGTGCAGCAGGGTTTCACCGGCCGGCGTCAGGGTCATGCCCTTGGCCTGACGCACGAACAGGCTGATACCAAACGCCTCCTCCAACTCCATCAGCCGCTTGCTGGCCGCCGACACCGCGATGGCTTCGCGGGCGGCAGCACGGGTCAAGGTGCCCTCTTCGTGGACGGCCACAAACAGTTGGAGAGTGATCAGGTCGAGGCGGCGGATCAGGCTTTTTTGCAGCATCAGGCACTCGGTAATGTCGGCTCGGACGAGATCGCAGCATAGCGTTCTTTACGCCCGAACCGTGCCCTGGTTAAAACGCGCTGCGGAAAATCTCCTCGATCTGCCGCTGATCCGCCGCCCGTGGATTGGTCAGTCCGCAGGCGTCTTTCAACGCATTGACGGCAAGCACCGGGATGTCGTTGAGCCTGGCACCGAGCTCGCGTAAACCGGCGGGAATTTCCACGTCCCTGGCCAGGTTGCGAATGGCCGCGATCGCCGCCTGGGCACCCTCTTCCGAGCTGAACCCACGAATGTCAGCACCCATCGCGCGGGCAACATCGGTCAGGCGATCGGCGCAGACCAGCGCGTTGAAGCTTTGCACATGGGGCAGCAGCACCGCATTGCACACGCCATGGGGCAAGTCGTAGAACCCGCCCAACTGGTGAGCCATGGCATGGACATAACCCAAGGATGCATTGTTGAACGCCATACCGGCGAGGAACTGCGCGTAAGCCATGTTTTCCCGCGCGATCATGTCACTGCCATCGCGCACGGCCATGCGCAGATTACTGCTGATCAACGTAATGGCTTTCAGCGCACAGGCATCGGTAATCGGGTTGGCTGCCGTGGAGACGTACGCCTCGATGGCGTGGGTCAGTGCGTCCATGCCGGTGGCGGCAGTCAGGCCCTTGGGCATGGCCACCATCAGCGCCGGGTCGTTGACCGACAGCAGCGGCGTAACGTTGCGGTCGACGATGGCCATTTTCACGTGACGGGATTCGTCGGTGATGATGCAAAAACGGGTCATCTCGCTGGCAGTGCCGGCGGTGGTGTTGATCGCGATCAGCGGCAGTTGGGGTTTGGCCGATCGATCGACGCCTTCATAGTCACGAATCTGCCCGCCATTGGTGGCGCACAAGGCAATGCCCTTGGCGCAGTCATGAGGCGAGCCGCCGCCCAGAGACACCACGAAATCACAGCGACTTTCCTTGAGCAGACCCAGGCCACGTTCGACGTTGGCAATGCTCGGATTGGGTTTGGCGCCGTCGAAGATCACTGAGTCGATGTCCTGAGCCGCCAACTTCTCGGCGATCATGCCCGCGACGCCAGCCTTGGCCAACCCGACGTCGGTGACGATCAGCGCCTTGCGAAAACCATACTTGCGAATGGCGTCCATGGCTTCATCCAGGCAACCGGTGCCCATGATGTTCACGGCGGGGATAAAAAACGTACTGCTCATGCATAAGTCTCCTGGCTTAAGCCGAATCGACAGCACCGATTTGGCGGGTGCGCACAGGGTCGACCGATCAGTCACGCCGTACCTTGATCTGGCTCAACACCGGGGCGTGATAAAGTCGCCGTCCATCAGACCTTTTGCTTTGAGACAACTAACGCAATGACCGATTTCCAGGATGTCGATGCCCAACTTGAAGACTGGAACACCTTGCGCACCGCCGCCTCGTTCGGCGGCCTGCTGGTGGGTAATGGCGCCAGCCGTGTGGTATGGGACGACTTCGGCTACGACTCGCTGTTCGAAAACGCTCGCACCGTCGAAGAAAAGCCTCTGAGCCAATCCGAATTGAGCGTGTTCGACGCGATGCAGACACGTAGTTTCGAACAGGTGCTTGGGGCGCTGAAAACCACCAGCCGGGTCAACAAGGCGTTGGCCGTCAGCTCTGCCGCGCCGCGCAATCGCTATTACGCGATCAAGGAAGCGCTGATCAACACCGTGCATGCGGTGCACATTCCCTGGCGGCTGGTACAGGCCTCGACCCTGGCGACGATCAATCAGGAACTGGGCAGCTATCGGACGGTGTTCACCACCAATTACGACTTGCTCAATTACTGGGCGATCCAGCACTGGCCTGACGTCATTACCGATCTGTTCCAGGGCACCGAGCCGCACTTTGATCTGAGCATCACCGCGACAGACAAAACCCGGCTGCTGTACTTGCACGGTGGCCTGCATCTGGTGCGCAATCAGGACGGCACGGCGCGCAAACTGATGTCGACCGAGGGTACGTTGCTGGGCAGTTTCGCCATCAACAATACGATCAAGACCCTCGACGACGTGCCGCTGTTCGTCAACGAAGGCCCGGTCCAGGACAAGCTCAAGACTATTCGCAGCTCGGATTACCTGTCGTTCTGTTACGACCAGTTACTGGGTCATGGCGATGGGCTGTGCATCTTCGGGCATGCCCTTGGCGAGCAGGACAGTCACATCATTCATGCGTTGCGACAGGCGAAGCCGAAGACCGTGGCGATCTCGATCTACCCGCGCAGCAAGGCGTTCATTCAGCATCAGAAGCGGCATTACGCGAAGGTGTTTGAGGGGACGGGTGTAGCGTTGCGGTTTTTTGATTCGAAGACGCATGCATTGGGCAGCCCGAAGCTCACAGTTCCAGTCGAGGTTTAGGTCAAGATCAAAAGATCGCAGCCTTCGGCAGCTCCTACCTGGATTGGCGCAGGAGCTGCCGAAGGCTGCGATCTTTTGAATCCCCACCTGCTGAAAACCAATTGAGGGCCTTGTGTCAGAGCACCGGCAAGGTCTTGTCCTTGATCACCGAGGTCGGGCCGTTGGCCTTGACGCTGGCGATGCCCTTATCCCTCGCGGCATCGGATGAGTAGGATTCGCTGCTGCCGATGATCTCGTGGTTACCGGCCTTCAGGTTGAAGTAAGGATGACCGTCCTTGGTGTTTTTTTTCTCGTAGCGTTCGTCCAGCGGACTGTTAGCCTGAACCGAGGCGATACCGCTATCGGCCGCACCGCGAGAGGTATACAGCTCACTGGTCAGAATGGTTTCGGCGTTGGCTGCTTTCAATACAAACTTGAATTGGCCATTAACGGTTTTGCTCACTTCGTACCATCCAGACATGCTCGTTCTCCTTGGCGATTGAGAGGTTTCGCGCTTCAGAGTAAAGACCAAGCCAGGATTTCTGTCGCCTGTACCGGCCCCTTCGCGGGCAAGCCTCGCTCCTACAGGTTTTCGGTTGGTTTGCGTCCAACACAAACCTGTAGGAGCGAGGCTTGCCCGCGAAGGCGTCCTCAAGATCGATTCTATTTCACCACCGCCCGCACCACCGACAACTCCGGGGCCTGCACCCGTCGCTGGCTCAGGTAACGCATGCAGCTGACCCGCAAGAACGAGGCGAAATTCACCACTTCGCCACGGTAGTCCATCACCTCTTCATACAACTTGGCGATCAACTGATTGGTGGTCATGCCGTCGACCTCGGCGATTTCGCTGAGGATGTCCCAGAACTGATTTTCCAGCCGCAGGGTGGTCACCACCCCGCAGATGCGTAGCGAGCGGGAGCGCGACTCGTAGAGAATCGGATCGGCCTTGACGTAGAGCTCGCACATGGACAGGTCCCTCGTTACAGCGTGATTTTGGTGCCCAGCAACCCGAGGAAACCGGCCAGCCAGCTCGGATGCGCCGGCCAGGCTGGTGCAGTGGCCAGATTGCCTTGAACATGACCTTGCGTCACCGGGATATCGATGAACGTGCCGCCAGCCAGGCGCACTTCCGGGGCGCACGCGGGATAGGCGCTGCACTCGCGGCCTTCGAGAATGCCTGCCGCAGCCAACAGTTGCGCGCCGTGACACACGGCAGCGATCGGTTTGCCGGCCTTGTCGAACGCTTGCACCAGTTCCAGGACTTTTTCGTTCAGGCGCAGGTATTCCGGCGCACGACCGCCCGGCACCAGCAGCGCGTCGTAGTCCGCCGCGTCTACCTTGGCGAAATCGAAGTTCAGGGCAAACAGGTGACCGGGTTTTTCGCTGTAGGTCTGGTCGCCTTCGAAGTCATGGATCGCCGTGCGCACGGTCTGGCCGGCGGTTTTGTCCGGGCAAACGGCGTGTACCGTGTGACCAACCATCAGCAGCGCCTGGAACGGCACCATCACTTCGTAGTCTTCGACGTAATCGCCGACCAGCATCAGAATTTTTTTAGCCGCCATGGGGAAGACTCCTCTGGGAAATGCGTGGGCATGCAGGAGTATTCAAGGTAGTCCTTATCCGGCGGGTCGGGTAATAACCCGTTACTACCTGATGGACCGCGTTATCGTTCTTCGCGGGCAAGCCTCGCTCCCACAGGTTTTGCATCGGCCGCAAGAACGGCACAAGACCTGTGGGAGCGGGCTTGCCCGCGAAAGCGTCCTCAAACTGTACGCCTATCTTTGCGCCTAGCTGTAACAGCGGCATACCCAGTGTTTATGGCTAGATAAAGGCTCTTCCCGCCACCTTCGATTCTGGTTGCCATCATGTCCTCGCGCGAAAACACCGGCATGGCCCTCGGCCTGCTCGGCGTCGTTATCTTCAGCCTGACCCTGCCCTTCACCCGCATCGTCGTGCAGGAACTTCATCCGCTGCTCAACGGCCTCGGCCGTGCGCTGTTCGCGGCGATTCCGGCGGCGCTGCTGTTGCTGTGGCGCCGGGAAAAATGGCCCACCTGGAAACAGGTCAAAGGCCTGACGCTGGTGATCGCCGGGGTCATCCTTGGGTTTCCGGTGCTGTCGGCCTGGGCCATGCAGACGCTGCCCGCCTCCCATGGCGCACTGGTCAACGGCCTGCAACCACTGTGCGTGGCGCTGTATGCCGCGTGGCTGTCCCATGAGCGACCGTCGAAAGCGTTCTGGGCTTGCGCCGCATTGGGCAGTGCGCTGGTGCTCGGTTATGCGCTGATCAGCGGTGCCGGCAGTATTCAGGCCGGCGATTTGCTGATGCTCGGCGCAATTGCCGTGGGCGGGTTGGGTTATGCCGAAGGTGGCCGGCTGGCCAGGGAGATGGGCGGCTGGCAGGTGATCTGCTGGGCGCTGGTGCTGTCGACGCCGCTGCTGATCGGGCCGGTGCTGTACCTGGCGCTACAACATCAGGGCGAAATTTCGGCCAAGACCTGGTGGGCCTTCGGTTACGTCTCGCTGTTTTCGCAGTTCATCGGGTTCTTTGCCTGGTACGCCGGGCTGGCCATGGGTGGCATTGCCCGGGTCAGTCAGATCCAGTTGCTGCAGATCTTCTTCACCATCGCGTTTTCGGCGCTGTTCTTCGGTGAGCACGTCGAGCCGATGACCTGGCTGTTTGCGGCCGGGGTGATCGTGACGGTGATGTTGGGGCGCAAGACCGCAATCAAACCCCATGTGGGAGCGAGCCTGCTCGCGAAGGGGCCATGACATTCAACACTTATGCTGACAGTTAAGCCGCCTTCGCGAGCAGGCTCGCTCCCACAGATTTAGAGAAGGCCGTCAGCCCGCAGCAATGTTTCCAGGCAATGCTCGCTGATGTGGTAGAAATCCTTCAGTTCCTGAATCTTCACCAACAGCTGAGCCGGGTCCACCGGCTCGGCGCGTTTGACCGCCAGGATCATCTTGTTCTTGTTGGTGTGGTCCAGTGAAATGAACTCGAACACCTTGGTCTCATAACCGCAGGCTTCCAGAAACAGTGCACGCAAACTGTCAGTGACCATTTCCGCCTGCTGGCCCAGGTGCAGACCGTATTGCAACATCGGCTTGAGCAACACCGGGCTCTGGATCTGCAGGCGGATCTGCTTGTGGCAGCACGGCGAGCACATGATGATCGAAGCGCCGGAGCGAATGCCGGTGTGAATCGCATAGTCGGTGGCGATGTCGCAGGCATGCAGGGCGATCATCACGTCCAGCTCGCTCGGCGCCACGCTGCGTACGTCACCGCATTTGAACACCAGCCCTGGATGCTCCAGCTTCGCAGCGGCGCTGTTGCACAGGTTGACCATGTCTTCACGCAGCTCGACGCCGGTCACCTCGCCTTCGGCTTTCAAGGTGTTGCGCAGGTAGTCGTGGATCGCGAACGTCAGGTAGCCCTTGCCCGAGCCGAAATCCGCCACCCGCACCGGTTTGTCCAGCGCCAGCGGGGAGGAGGTCAGCGCATGGCTGAAAACCTCGATGAACTTGTTGATCTGCTTCCACTTGCGCGACATCGCCGGGATCAGCTCATGCTGCGCGTTGGTCACGCCGAGGTCTTTGAGGAACGGCCGGCTCAGGTCGAGGAAACGGTTCTTCTCGCGGTTGTGCTCGGCGGACGGCACTTCACGCAATTGCTGAGGTTTGCTCTTGAACAGCGAAGATTTGCCCTTTTTGCTGTATTCGAGCTGGGCTTCGTCGGTCAATGACAGTAAATGCGCATTTTTGAACGACGCCGGCAACAGCGCAGCAATGGTCGCCACGCCTTCGGCAAGCGGCAGGTTCTTGGTGATGTCGCGGGTTTTGTAGCGATAGACGAAGGACAGGCACGGCTGATCCTTGACCGTCAGTTGCTTGATGATCACCCGCTGCAAATCCGCTTCGTCACCGACGTACTTGGCCAGCACCAGTTTGATGAAGGCGTTCTGGTCGAGGCTGGTTTGCAGCAGGTCGATGAACTGGGCGTGGTGATCCGGCGCGAGGCTGGCGGGAGTGGCGGTGACAGACATGGAAAAAACGGCCTCGGGCGGTGCGAATCGGGGAATGGCGAGTATTTTAGGGGGGATGGGGTGCGAGGGCACGGGTATTTTCCCGAACGGTGCAGAATCGGTGTATCCGTCAGGATTGTTAAAAGATCGCAGCCTTCGGCAGCTCCTACAAAGGCTGCGATCTTTTGATCTAGCTCAACACCACCAACCGATTCGGCAACTCATTCCTCACCTGGGTCACCGGCACATGCACCTTGAGCAACTCGCCGCATGCCTCGATGCAGGTGATAAAACCTTGCAACGTCTGCCCCTCCTTCACCTGCTGCGTAAACACCGCCACAATCGCGTCCCAGTTCTTGTTGTCCAGCCGTTTGGAAATCCCTTCATCCACCAGGATCTCCACATAACGCTCGGCCTCGGAGACGAAAATCAGTATGCCGGTGCTGCCCACCGTGTGGTGCAGGTTTTGCTCCAGGAACTGGCGACGCGCCAGGTTCGAGGCACGCCAGTGACGGACCGAGCGCGGGATCAGGCGCGTGGTGACTTTCGGAATACGCAACACCAGGCACAACACGATGAAGCTGAGCCATTGCACCAGCAACAGGCTGTGCATGGTCATCCAGCCGGTCAGGTAATGCACGATACCCGGCACCACCAGCGCCAGCAGACTGGCCCACAGCAGCGGGATGTAAGCGTAATCGTCGGCGCGGGCCGCCAGCACCGTCACCAGTTCGGCGTCGGTGTCGCGCTCGACCCGGGCAATCGCCTCGGCGACTTTGCGTTGTTCGTGTTCCGTCAGTAATGCCATGGTTATGAATGCCTGCTCGCTATTGTTATGACCTGCCGTGTTTCACCAACCGCCCGACGAACCGCCGCCCCCGAAAC
>NZ_JAHBDQ010000025.1 GCF_019956555.1 Pseudomonas sp. A-RE-19
GTCCCCAAAATGATGGCGTTAATGGGCTGAAAAGCCTTTTTTCGTCTGCTTCCCGCACAAAAGCAAACGCCCCGAACAAGTCGGGGCGTTTGCTTGATCCGCTAATATTGCGTTTTCACACAGTCTGCTTCGGCAGCTCCTACATTGATCGAGGACAATCGTAGACCGAGACACGCTTATAATCCCCGCCTGCCAGACATCAAGACGGGTATGACCGCCATCCACATCAAGTTCCCTGCCCTGACCCTCAAGGCCGGCCCACGTGCCTTGGCGCGCATCCGGGCAAACCATGAGTTCCTGGAACTGACCGCCAACGGTCGCCTTGGCGAGCGCTTGCTGACCCTTTAGTCAGTGTTTTGCCCAGAGCTCTGGTAAACTCGCCGCCTGCCCTCATCGCCGCGGCGATCGCCACCTGACAGAGCTGAACATCACTGTGGAAATCTTCAAAGAATTTACCTTCGAATCCGCCCACCGCCTGCCCCACGTGCCGGATGGCCACAAGTGCGGCCGCCTGCACGGTCACTCGTTCAAAGTGGCGATTCACCTGAGCGGCGACCTCGATCCGCACACCGGCTGGATCCGCGACTTCTCGGAAATCAAGGCGATCTTCAAGCCGCTCTACGAGCGCCTGGACCACAACTACCTGAACGACATTCCCGGCCTGGAAAACCCGACCAGCGAAGTGCTGGCCAAGTGGATCTGGAATGAATTGAAGCCCCTGCTGCCGGAACTCAGCGCGATCCGCATTCATGAGACCTGCACCAGCGGCTGCATCTATCGCGGTGAGTAAACCGAGCTAAAGACAACGAAAATCCCTTGTGGGAGCGAGCCTGCTCGCGATGGCTGCCTATCAGTTACATTGATGTTGTGTGTGCCGACGCTATCGCGAGCAGGCTCGCTCCCACAGGTGGAACTGCGTTTCGTCAGTGAATAGAGAAACAGCCTTCAATGGCTGTTTTTTTATGCCTATGCTTTTTGGCTCGCACACGCCAAGAGGACACACCCATGACTGACTGGCCGCTGGCTCAAACCTATCGCTTCAACGGGCACCACGTTCGCTACGCCGTACGTGGCGACGGCCCGCCGTTGGTGTTCGTGCATGGCACGCCCTTCTCTTCCTGTGTGTGGCACCGGATTGCACCGCACTTCATCACCACGCACCGGGTCCACTACTTCGACCTGCTGGGTTACGGGCTTTCCGCACAGCCGGACGGCGATGTGTCTCTGGGCGTACAAAACCAGTTGTTGGTGCAATTGCTGGAGCACTGGGGCCTGGAACAGCCGGACGTGGTGGCCCACGATTTCGGCGGTGCCACTGCGTTGCGCGCACACCTGCTGAACGGCAAGGATTACCGCAGCCTGACACTGATCGACCCGGTGGCGCTGTCGCCCTGGGGGTCACCGTTCGTGCAGCATGTGCGTGAGCATGAAGCGGCGTTCAGCGGATTGCCCGATTACATTCAGCGGGCGATTGTGCCGGCCTATATTCGTGGCGCGATCAAGCGCGAGATTCCCGATCATGAACTCGAGCCCTACGTGCGGCCTTGGCTGGGGGAGCCGGGGCAGGCGGCGTTCTACCGGCAGATCGCGCAGATGGATGAACGTTATACCCGCGAGGTCGAAGGGCTGTACCCGACGGTTCGTTGCCCGGTGCAGATTCTTTGGGGGGAAGACGACCAGTGGATTCCCATTGAGCGCGGACGTGCACTGCATCAGATGATTGCGGGATCGCAGTTTCATGCCATCCCCAATGCCGGGCACCTGGTTCAGGAGGATGCGCCGGAGGTGATTGTGGCGGCCCTTTTGCGGTTTTTACCGCAACACCCATCCCCCTGAAAAAACCGCATTGACTGTGGGAGCGAGCCTGCTCGCGATAGCAATGGCACATCCAGCATCAAGGGTGACTGGCGGACCGCTATCGCGAGCAGGCTCGCTCCCACATGGGGGCTGTGCTCCTTCAGGTGCACCGCTTTCGAGCCCTTCTGCGGCCAAATCCGCCTGCTCGTCTATAAATAACAACACCCTCGCGCCATTGGCACGAGCACTGCAGTACCCCCCGCGTCCTCCATCCAGCAAGGAACGCCACATGACGCAGAACGATCCGGGCAACGATTACCCCCTCAGCGAAGTCCCGATGCATGCCCGCAAGGGGCTTGCCTCCACGGCCATGGTGCTGCTGGGTTTTACCTTCTTCACCGCAACCATGTTTGCCGGCGGCAAGCTCGGTGTGGCATTCAGTTTCGGCGAGATGATGGCGGTGATTATCCTCGGCAATCTGCTGCTGGGCATCTACGCCGCCGGGCTTGGCTACATCGCCTTCAAAAGCGGCCTCAACTCGGTGCTGATGGGACGTTTCTGCTTCGGTGAAGTGGGCAGCAAGCTCAGCGACCTGATCCTCGGTTTCACCCAGATCGGCTGGTACGCCTGGGGCACCGCGACCGCCGCCGTCGTACTCGGCAAATATTTCGAACTGAGCGAGAGCACCGTTCTGGGGCTGATGGTGCTGTTCGGCCTGGGCTTCTGCGCCACGGCGTACATCGGCTATCGCGGGCTGGAGATTCTGTCGTACATCGCCGTGCCGGCCATGATGTTGCTGCTGATGCTGTCGATGTGGGCCGCGACGGTGAAGGTCGGGGGGCTCGAGGGTTTGCTCGCGGTGGTTCCGACGGGAACGCTGGATTGGTCGACCGCCATTACGCTGGTGTTCGGCACGTTCGTCAGTGGCGCGACGCAGGCAACGAACTGGACGCGCTTCTCCCGTTCGGCGCGGGTGGCGGTGCTGGCGAGCCTGATCGGTTTTTTTGTCGGCAACGGTCTGATGGTGTTGATCGGTGCCTATGGGGCCATCGTCTATCAGCAACCGGACGTGGTCGAGATGTTGTTGCTCCAGGGTTTCGCCATGGCCGCGATGGCGATGTTGCTGCTCAACATCTGGAGCACCCAGGACAACACCATCTATAACTTCGCCGTCGCCGGCTGCAACCTGCTGCGCACCAGCCGGCGCAAAACCGTGACCCTGGCCGGTGCGGTGATCGGCACGCTGCTGGCACTGCTGGGCATGTACGACATGCTGGTGCCTTACCTGATTCTGCTGGGCACGGTGATTCCGCCGATTGGCGGGGTGATCATGGCGGACTTTTTCTTTCGCTATCGGGGCCGCTACCCTCGTTTGGCCGACACACAGTTGCCCGCGTTCAACTGGCCGGGGCTGAGCGCTTACGCGGTCGGCACAGTGGCGGCATTCAGTTCGCCGTGGGTCGCGCCGCTGGTAGGGATTGCCGCCGCCGCGCTAACGTATGTGCTATTGACCGGGGTACTGGGTGCCCGTACCGCCGACGCACCACTCCAAGATCTCTAAAAGGACTCGCCTGATGCACATCATCAACGCCCGCCTGCGCAACCAAGAAGGCCTGCATGAGTTGCACCTGGAAAACGGCCTGATTCACACCATCGCCCGGCAAACCGAGGCCCCGTCCCTGGGGCCTGATGACCTGGACGCTGGCGGTAATCTGGTGGTGCCGCCCTTCGTCGAGCCGCACATTCACCTTGACGCCACCCTGACCGCCGGTGAGCCGCGCTGGAACATGAGCGGCACGCTGTTCGAAGGCATCGAGTGCTGGGGCGAGCGCAAGGCAACGATCACCCAGGAAGACACCAAGACCCGCGCCAAAAAGACCATCCAGACCCTCGCCGCCCATGGCATCCAGCATGTGCGCACTCACGTCGACGTCACCGACCCGGAACTGACCGCGCTCAAGGCAATGCTCGAAGTCCGCGAGGAAAGCCGCCACCTGATCGACCTGCAAATCGTCGCGTTCCCTCAGGAAGGCATCGAGTCGTACCGCAATGGTCGGGAACTGATGGAAGAAGCGATCCGCCTGGGCGCCGATGTGGTCGGGGGCATTCCGCATTTCGAGTACACCCGGGATCAGGGCGTCAGTTCGGTGAAGTTCCTGATGGACCTGGCCGAGCGCACCGGTTGTCTGGTGGACGTGCATTGCGACGAAACCGACGACCCGCACTCACGCTTCCTTGAAGTGCTGGCCGAAGAGGCCCGCAGCCGCGACATGGGTTCGCGCGTCACCGCCAGCCACACCACGGCCATGGGCTCCTACGACAACGCCTACTGCGCCAAACTGTTTCGGCTGCTCGGGCATTCGGGGATCAGTTTTGTCTCCTGCCCCACCGAAAGCATTCACCTGCAAGGACGCTTCGATAACTTCCCGAAACGCCGGGGCGTGACCCGGGTCAATGAGTTGCTCGAAGCGGGGATGAACGTGTGTTTCGGTCAGGACTCGATCGTCGATCCGTGGTATCCGCTGGGCAACGGCAACATCCTGCGGGTGCTCGAGGCCGGTTTGCACATCTGCCACATGCTCGGTTATCGCAATCTGCAAAGTGCGCTGGATCTGGTGACTGACAATAGCGCCAAGGCCATGAACCTGGGCGACCGCTATGGGCTGGAACAAGGGCGACCGGCGAATCTGCTGATTCTGTCGGCGGACAGCGATTACGAGGTGATTCGCAGCCAGGGTCTGCCGCTGTATTCGGTTCGCGGGGGCAAGGTGTTGATGAAGCGGCAGATGCCGGTGGTGGAATGGGCGGATCAGCTTTAGAAAGCCGCTGACCAGACGGGCCTCTTCGCGGGCAAGCCTCGCTCCTACAGATCTGCGCTAACCCCGTAGGAGCGAGGCTTGCCCGCGAAAGCAATCTCAAAATCACCGCATCAACCGCGCCGTACCAAACAACCTCACCCGACTCAATTCGCCACCCCGTTCTTCCAGCAAAATCGGTGCCGTGCCGCCAGGCATGATCACCTTCACCTCCCCGGCCGCCACCCACCCCACACGCCACGCGGCGCACGCCACCGCACTGGCGCTGGTGCCCGACGATGCGGTCGGCCCTTCGCCGCGCTCGAACACCCGCGCAACGATTCGCCCCGCGGATTCAAGCATCGCCCATTGCAGGTTCACCCCTGCCACACACGGCTGCCCTGCCCCGGTCGGCATGGCATAGGCGATGCGGGTCAATCCTTCGGCCAATTCCGGCTCGCGCATCCGGGCGTTACTTGGCAACGCATCGGCGGCTGTCACCAACGTCACGCAATGGGGATTACCGATACGCACGAACTGGCTGTGGTTCCAGGCAGGATTGAGCGCCGACAACGGGCGCACATGACTGACTTCGCGCCCCGTCAACGTCAAGGGTTCAACGCCCTGCGCACCCACCGCTTGTGGCCCGAACGATGGCTGTCCCAGGTCCAGCCAGAACCCGTTCACACCCTCGATCTCGGCGGGTTTCACCGAAGTCTCCACCGGCGAAACCGCATCGGCCTTGTCGTGATGAACCCTGAGCAGACAGGCCTCTTCCCTCGGCATCAGCCCTTGCTCGCTGAGGGCCTTGGAAAAAATCGTCAGCCCATTGCCACTGCGCTCGGCCAGGGTGCCATCGGTGTTGACGATCAACAGGTCAAAGGGCGGCGACGATTGAAATGGCCCCACCAGCAAGCCATCGCAGCGATGTGCTTTGCTACCGGGCGGTTGTGTACCCGGAGCCCAGCCGCAGAACGCCTCGATGGCCGATAACGCCCAAGCCTCCCGGGTTTGCGCGGCATGACAGGCCTGCGCAGGCAATTCGATTCCGTTACTGCGCACGTTGTCCGGCGTCACGACTGCGTAAATATTGCCTCGAGCATCGTACATCCGCGTCATGGCGCCCCCTTCTGAGCATTTGATACGTCGACGATATCGCGAAACAGCGGCTCGCTGTGCAAGGATGTCACCCTGCCTGACTGCGGCCCGCCCGGACGTGATGATCGAACCCTTTGCGATTGTTCACTGTCCCTTGGGGAAGCGACGTTTTTTGCCAAGGATCGATGATGACCAACCTCAATACCCAAGCCGCCTTCGTCCCCGGACGTCTGGAACAGATGTCCACCCGCATCGCCTTTTTCATCGCCGGGTTCGGCATCGCGGCCTGGGCACCGCTGGTGCCTTACGCCAAGGCGCGGGCCGGGCTGGATGAAGGAACCCTCGGGCTGTTGCTGCTGTGTCTGGGAGTGGGCTCGATTCTGGCGATGCCCATGGCCGGGATTCTGGCTTCGCGTTTTGGCTGCCGTCGGGTGTTGAGCGGCGGGACCTTGTTGATCTGCGCGGCACTGCCACTGTTGGCGACGGTGTCTACGATTCCGGCGTTGATCGCCGCGCTCTTCATGTTTGGCGCCGGGCTGGGCACGGTGGATTCGACGGTGAACCTGCAAGCGGTGATCGTCGAGCGAGCCAGCGGCAAGACCATGATGTCGGGGTTTCATGGGTTGTTCAGCCTCGGCGGCATCGTCGGCGCGGCGGGTGTCAGTGCCCTGCTCGGCTTGGGGATGTCACCGCTGGGGGCGATGCTGGTGGTGATCGTGCTGCTGGTGGTGGCGTTGCTCAAGGCCGCGCCACATCTGTTGCCCTATGGCAGCGAAAGCTCCGGCCCGGCGTTTGCCGTGCCGCATGGCATCGTGCTGTTTATCGGCGGCATGTGTTTCATCGTGTTCCTGGCCGAAGGCGCGGCGCTCGACTGGAGCGCAGTGTTCCTGGCGCAGGAGCGCGGGATCGACACGGCGTACGCGGGGCTGGGTTATGCGGCGTTTGCGCTGACCATGACCGTCGGGCGTTTGACCGGCGATGCCATTGTCCGGCGCCTCGGTGCCACACGAGTGATCGTGTTTGGTGGCCTGACGGCCGCGGCGGGCTTGGCGTTGGCGACGTTCGCAACCAGCTGGGAAGCGGCGCTGGTGGGTTATGCGCTGCTGGGGGCTGGCTGTTCGAACATTGTGCCGGTGCTGTACACCGCCGTGGGCAAACAGACCGTCATGCCGGAAAGCATCGCCGTGCCGGCCATTACCACGTTGGGCTATGCAGGAATTCTCGCCGGGCCTGCCGTGATCGGCTTTATCGCCCATGGCAGCAGTTTGAGTTTTGCCTTTGGGTTGATGGCGGTATTGCTGGTGGCCGTGGCGATTGGCGGGAAGGTGTTGAAGGTTTGAGACGTCGCAAACTGATTCATGGCGTTCTTCAAGGACATGACCGGCATCCCCCCTGGCGCATGGATTAAGTAAGCGACGATCGGCCGCAGAAACCTATTGCCAGTAAATATTACCTGCGACATATTACATCCGTAATAAAACAGCGTTTCTCACAGGTAATCTCCATGACCAGCATGCCCAGCCTTGAACCCGACCTTGCTGTCGCGGTGAGCACACCCAAGCCTCCCCTGCTCAAGCGGTTGATCTTGCTGTCGACGGTCATCGCGACCCTGGTGTTCGCCGGGCTGTACGCGACTCACTGGTGGACCGCTGGCCGCTTCATCGAAGAAACCGACGACGCGTACATCGGCGGCGATGTGACGGTGATCGGGCCGAAGGTGGCAGGTTACATCGAAGAGGTGCTGGTCACCGACAACCAGAGGGTCAAGGCCGGCGATGTGCTGATTCGTCTCGACGCCCGCGATTACCGCGCCAACCTGGCCAAGGCCGAAGGTGCGGTGGCCGCTGAAGAAGCGCTGCTCGCCAACCTCGACGCTACCGAACAACTGCAACACGCGGTGATCGGCCAGGCCCGCGCCGGTATCGACGCTACCGGTGCCGAAACCGCCCGCTCCCGGGACGATGATGCTCGCTACAAAAAACTGGTTGGCAGCAACGCCGTCTCGGTGGAGAGCGCCCAACGAGCCAACGCCACCTTCAAGACTGCCCAGGCGCAGAGTGCCCGGGCCCAGGCCGAACTGCTGGCCGCGCAACGTCAGTTGAACGTGATCGATACCCAGAAACAGCAAGCCCGCGCGGCGTTGATACAAGCGCGGGCCGAGCGTGATCTGGCGCAGTTGAACGTCGGTTACACCGAGTTGAAAGCACCCGTCGATGGCGTGATCGGCAATCGCCGAGCACGGGTTGGTGCTTACGCCCAGGCCGGTTCGCAACTGTTGTCGGTGGTACCGGCCAGCGGGCTGTGGGTCGACGCCAATTTCAAGGAAGATCAGCTGGCCCGGATGACGCCGGGCCAGCGTGTAATCGTTCATGCGGACGTGCTCAAGGGGCGTGAATTCCACGGCCATCTGGACAGCCTCGCGCCGGCCAGCGGTTCGCAGTTCAGCGTGCTGCCACCGGAAAACGCCACCGGCAACTTCACCAAAATCGTTCAGCGAGTACCGGTGCGGATCCTGCTCGACCCGGCCGACGGCGTGCTCGGTCATCTGCGCCCCGGTCTGTCGGTGACGGCTGAAGTGGACACCCGCGCCGAGCCTGAATCCCCAACCGTGGCCAGCGCGCCATGAACCGCGCCCTCGCCGCCCCCGCACAGCCGTTCAACGCCGCCAACATGGCGACGGCGACCAAGGTGTTCGCCTTCGCCACCATGTGCATCGGCATGTTCATTGCGCTGCTGGATATCCAGATCGTCTCGGCGTCGCTGCGTGACATCGGCGGCGGGCTCTCGGCCGGCACCGACGAAACCGCCTGGGTGCAGACCAGTTACCTGATCGCCGAAATCATCGTGATTCCGCTGTCGGGCTGGCTGTCCCGGGTGTTCTCGACCCGTTGGCTGTTTTGCGCTTCGGCGGTGGGCTTCACTTTAGCCAGCCTGCTCTGCGGCGCGGCCTGGAACATCCAGAGCATGATCGCCTTCCGCGCCCTGCAAGGGTTTCTCGGTGGTTCGATGATTCCGTTGGTGTTTACCACGGCGTTCTTTTTCTTCACCGGCAAACAACGGGTAATCGCCGCCGCGACCATTGGTGCCGTGGCCTCGCTGGCGCCGACGCTGGGGCCGGTAATCGGTGGCTGGATCACCGACATTTCGTCCTGGCACTGGCTGTTCTACATCAACCTGGTGCCGGGCATTTTCGTTGCGGTGGCGGTGCCGATGCTGGTGAAAATCGACCAGCCGGAATTGTCGCTGCTCAAGGGTGCCGACTACCTGAGCATGCTGTTCCTGGCAGTGTTTCTCGGTTGCCTGGAATACACCCTCGAAGAAGGCCCACGCTGGAACTGGTTCAGCGACAGCACGATTCTGACCACCGCCTGGATCAGTGGCCTGGCTGGATTAGCCTTCATTGGTCGCACCCTGTACGTGGCCAACCCGATCGTCGATTTGCGCGCCTTGAAAGACCGCAACTTCGCCCTCGGCTGTTTCTTTTCGTTCGTCACGGGGATCGGCCTGTTCGCGACGATTTACCTCACGCCATTGTTTCTCGGCCGCGTGCGCGGTTACAGCGCGCTGGACATTGGCCTCGCGGTTTTTTCCACCGGGGTGTTCCAGATTCTGGCAATTCCTCTGTACGCCTTTTTGGCCAACCGCGTCGACCTGCGCTGGATCATGATGACCGGCCTTGGGCTGTTCGCCTTGTCGATGTGGGATTTCAGCCCGATCACCCACGACTGGGGGGCCAAAGAATTGATGTTGCCGCAAGCCTTGCGCGGGATTGCTCAACAACTGGCGGTTCCGCCAGCGGTGACCCTGACCCTCGGCGGGTTGGCACCGGCACGGCTCAAACATGCGTCGGGGTTGTTCAACCTGATGCGTAACCTCGGCGGCGCGATGGGTATCGCTGCGTGCGCCACGATCCTCAATGACCGCACCAACCTGCACTTCACCCGGTTGGCGGAGAACCTCAACAGCACCAACGAAGCGCTGAATCAGTGGTTGTCCCAGGTCGGCCATAACTTCGCCGCCCTCGGCCAGAGCGGCGACATCGGCGTCACCGCCAGCCTGCATCAGCTGTGGCTGCTGACCTACCGCGAAGCGCAGACGCAAACCTACGGCGACGCGTTCCTGATGATCATGGTCTGCTTCATCCTCGCCACGGCGATGGTGCCCTTGATGCGCAAGGTACAACCACCGGCCGCGCCGAGTGCCGATGCTCATTGAGCCCGACGCTTACTCCTGAGGCATTTTGCGGAAACCCACGGCCAGGCGGTTCCAGCTGTTGATGGTGGAAATCGCCACGGTCAGGTCGACCATTTCCTTGGGGCTGAACTCGGCGCTGAGCAGCGCATAGTCTTCGTCCGGGGCGTGGGTCAGGCTCAGTTGCGTCAGGGACTCGGTCCAGGCCAGCGCGGCGCGCTCACGATCAGTGAAGAACGGCGCCTCGCGCCAGGCCGTCACGGCGAACAGTCGACGTGGCGTTTCCCCGCCCTTGATGGCATCGGCAGTGTGCATGTCGATGCAAAACGCGCAGCCGTTGATCTGCGACGCGCGCAGCTTGACCAGTTCAATCAACGACTTTTCCAGCGGCAGCTTCGAAACGGCGGCTTCCAGGGCCATCATGGCTTTGAGACCGTCCGGGGAAGCGGTGTAGAAATCGATACGAGGTTGCATGGTGAGCTCCAATCACAGGTGGGGTTGGCGCTACGTTAATGCGGACCTTAGGTTGAACAAATAGCCAATTATTGGGAAGTTGAGGATGCCAATGGACCACAAGATTTTCAGTGACTGTGCCGACGCTTTCGCGAGCAGGCTCGCTCCCACATGGGCTTTGTGTCAGACATCAGTTGTATAAGCACCAAAGATCAAATGTGGGAGCGAGCCTGCTCGCGAAGGGCCGGAACAGGCAAACACATCAGCCGCTACGCTTGCGCAACCACTGCAAAAACCCTTTCTTCTCCACCACCTTGGGCGTTTCCTGAATCAGCGTCTGAGCCTTGTTCAAGCGGAAATCCAGCAACGCCTTCATCGCTTCGCCGATGTCATGCCGCGCATCCAGGCACGGCTGGAGGTATTCCCTCTCGATCCGATACAAATTGCAGACCGTCTTGGCGCTAAAGTCCGCCGGCATCGCCATATCGGACAAAATCCCGCCCTCGCCGATCACCTCTCCCGGCCCCATGCGCCCGGTTTCGAACTTGACCCCGCCACGACTCAGCTCCACCGACACGACGCCGGATTCGATGATGAACAAATGATCGCTGACCTCCCCCGCCGGCAGGATCATTTCACCGGGGCGGAAAGTTTGCAGTGTCATGTTCTGGCTGAAGGTTTCTTTTTCTTCCTGACGCAGGGTCGAGAAAATGTTCGAGGCGTCCAGCAATGCCCGTGGCCGCGACAGGTTGGCAGGTGCATTCGGTTCGACGTTCGACAACAGGCTGACACCGCTGGCCTGCAAGTGCCGGAACGCCAGGTCGAACAGCAGATTGCGGACCATGCGTTTCTGGTCCATCGAGACGACGAAACCACTGATTTCGTATTCCACGCCCGTGGCGCTGGAGCCTTTCAACGCTACACACGGCGCCGGCTTATTCAACAGATAGCGGCATCCTTGCATCGCCCGTTCCAGCGCGTCGATCACCGTTTGCGGACGTGCGTGCGGGCTCAGTTGCAAGCTGATGGAGACGCCGAAAATGTCACTGGGCCGGCTGAAGTTGATGATCTTGGCCTTGGCTGCCAGGGAGTTGGGGATTACCGCCATGCTGCCCTGGGCCGTTTGCAGGCGCGTCGCGCGCCAGTCGATGTCGATGACCCGGCCTTCGGTGCCGTCGATGGAGATCCAGTCATCCAGTTGATAGGGTTTGGTGGTGTTGAGGACGATCCCGGAAAAAACGTCGCTGAGGGTACTTTGCAAGGCCAGGCCGACGATGATCGCCAACGCGCCGGACGTTGCCAGCACGCCCTTGACCGGCAGATCGAGTACGTACGCGAGGGCGGCGATAATCGCGATCAGGAAGATCACCGCGCCAAGCAAATCCTGCAGCAAGCGCCCGGTGTGCCCGACCCGTTGCATCATCACCGCACCGATCAGCACCGTCAGAGTGCGCGCACCAAACAGCCACCAGCCGATCTGCAAACCGGTGGCTGCCAGGTGCAGCGGGACGTTGTCGACCCAGGGCGCCGTCTCCATGGGGTTCATGCCTTCGTTGAACAGCAGCATGCTGAACAGCGCGAAAATCACCACCCGCACCGCCAGTTTCCAGTTGCTGCCGCTGGCCGCGATCAAACGCCACAATCCCAGATCGATCAGGATAAGAATCAATGCGCTGATCAATGGGTGTTCGGTGAGCAGTGACAGCATCGAGCGACTCCAGCAAGGGCCAATGGCGCAAAGATCTCACAGATTGCAGGAGCTGGCGAAGCCTGCGATCTGCAAAACACCACAAAACAAATGTGGGAGCGGGCTTGCTCGCGAAGGCTGCTTCACATTCAACAATAATGTTGACTGTTACACCGCTTTCGCGAGCAAGCCCGCTCCCACATTAGATAGGTGTTATCGGGTTACTTGCTGTTAGTCAGGGTGTTGTAGCTGGTCATCAGGTTGCGGTAGTCCGGAATGTGGTTGGAGAACAGGGTCGCCAGACCTTCCACATCGTTGCGCCAGTCACGATGCAGTTCACAGGCCAGGCCGAACCAGGTCATCAGCTGGGCACCGGAGGACGACATGCGATCCCACGCCGATTGACGGGTCAATTCGTTGAACGTGCCGGAGGCGTCGGTCACCACGAACACCTCAAAGCCTTCGGCCAGGGCCGACAGCGCCGGGAACGCCACACAAACCTCAGTCACTACACCGGCGATGATCAGTTGTTTCTTGCCGGTGGCCTTGATCGCCTTGACGAAGTCTTCGTTGTCCCAGGCATTGATCTGACCAGGGCGAGCGATGTACGGCGCATCCGGGAACAACGCCTTGAGTTCCGGCATCAACGGGCCGTTAGGGCCGGTTTCGAAACTGGTGGTCAGAATCGTTGGCAGCTTGAAGTATTTGGCCAGGTCGGCCAGGGCCAGCACGTTGTTCTTGAAACGGTCCGGATCGATGTCGCGCACCAGAGAAAGCAGACCCGCCTGGTGATCGACCAGCAGAACGGCGGCGTTATCCTTGTCGAGACGTTTGTAGGAAGTAGTCATGGGGTAATCCTCGCTTTTTATCGATGCCGAACGGGCCGGCGTAAGTGAACTCTGTTTTTTCGTTTAAACGCGGCCAGGCAAGCGCATTAGCCAATGCCCGGCACGCCACAGCGCTACAACAATGATTTCAATCACTCATCCGGCCGAAGCGGCCCGACTGGAAGTCGGTAAAGGCCTGATGGATTTCCTGCTCGCTGTTCATCACGAACGGGCCGTGGCCAACGATGGGTTCGTCGATTGGCTCGCCGCTGAGCAGCAACACCACGGCGTCGTTATTGGCCTCCAGGCTGAGCTGATCACCGTTGCGTTCGAACAACGCCAACTGCCCTTCACGCACCAGTTCCTTTTGATTGACCTGAACCGTGCCACGCAGCACTACCAGCGCCGTGTTGCGCCCATCGTGCAGGTCCAGGGTCAGCAACTTGCCGGCATTCAAGCGAATGTCCCACACGTCGATCGGCGTGAAGGTGTGCGCCGGGCCTTTACGGCCGTCGAACTCACCAGCGATCAGGCGCAAGCTGCCAGTGTTGTTCTTGAGCGGGATGCTCGGGATGTCACCGTCGAGAATCGTCTGGTAACCGGGGTCGGCCATCTTGTCCCTGGCGGGCAGGTTGACCCACAGCTGAACCATTTCCAGCGTGCCGCCGGTTTTGGCGAAACCTTCAGAGTGGAACTCTTCATGGAGAATCCCTGAGGCCGCGGTCATCCATTGCACGTCGCCGGGGCCGATTTTGCCGCCGCTGCCGGTGGAGTCACGGTGTTCCACTTCGCCCTTGTAAACGATAGTCACGGTTTCGAAACCACGGTGCGGGTGCTGACCAACGCCACGACGTTCAGTGGTCGGGGTGAATTCGGCTGGACCGGCGTGATCCAGCAGCAGAAACGGGCTGATGTGTTTGCCCAGGTTGTCGTAGGAAAACAGCGTGCGAACCGGAAAACCATCGCCGACCCAATGGGTTCGTGGGCTGGTGTAGATACCGATGATGTTTTTCATCTTTTCCTCCAAATCTGTGGTGTGACGCGATGGACAAAGCTTAAAACCGACGCCTTTGGTGCGCTAGACTGCAAAAATCAGCCTTAGCGTTCTATTTGGAGAACGATGGTGGAAGACCTCAACACCCTGTACTACTTCACTCAGGTGGTGGAACACCGCGGTTTCGCCCCGGCTGGCCGCGCGCTCGACATGCCCAAATCCAAGCTCAGCCGACGCATCGCCGAGCTCGAAGAACGCCTCGGTGTGCGGCTGCTGCACCGCACCAGCCGGCATTGCTCGTTGACCGAAATCGGCCAGGCTTATTACCAGCGTTGCCTGGCCATGCGCGTGGAGGCCGAAAGCGCCGCCGAACTGATCGAACGCAACCGCTCCGAACCACAAGGCCTGGTGCGTATCAGTTGCCCCACGGCGCTGCTGAACACCTGGGTCGGGCCGATGCTGACCCGCTACATGCTCAAATACCCGTTGGTGGAGTTGTTTATCGAGAGCACCAACCGCCGGGTCGATCTGATCCACGAAGGGTTCGATATCGCTCTGCGAGTGCGCTTTCCACCGCTGGAAAACACCGACATGGTGATGAAAGTGCTGGGTAATAGCACTCAGTGCCTGGTAGGGAGTCCGGCGTTTTTGCAGCGCTTGTCGTCACCGGCCACGCCGGCGGATCTCAGCGGTCTGCCGAGCGTGCATTGGGGTGGCGCGCAGCGTGAATATCAGTGGGAATTGTTCGGTGCCGATGGCGCCAGCGCGCTGATTCGTCATACACCGCGGATGGTCACCGACGACTTGCTGGCCTTGCGTCACGCGGTGCTCGCCGGCATCGGCATCGCCCACCTGCCTGGTGTGGTGGTGCGTGATGACATTGCCGCCGGGCGACTGGTGGAGCTGGTGCCAGGCTGGACACCCAAGTGCGGGATCGTGCACGCGATCTTTCCTTCGCGACGCGGATTGTTGCCGTCGGTGCGGACGTTGATTGACTTTCTGGGCGAGGAGTTCAGCCATAGCGATATTGCTTAGGCGGGTTAAAACCCGACACCGAGTCGTGGCTATCGCGAGCAGGCTCGCTCCCACAGGAGATCTGTGGTGTACGCAGATCCAGTGTGGGAGCGAGCCTGCTCGCGATAGCGTCATATCAGGCCCCTCAATACCCCTGACAAGTCACTCATTCATGACTTGCAGTAAACAGTGCTTTGCCCAACCAGCGGTTTTTCTCAAGGGTGCAGCCGGGGATACTCCTGCCCATTCTTACTGCAACCTCTGGAGTCATTGATGTCTATCCCCGCATTCGGTCTTGGTACCTTTCGCCTGCAAGGCCAGGTGGTCATCGATTCGGTGAGCACCGGTCTTGAGCTGGGTTACCGGGTGATCGACACCGCGCAAATCTACGAAAACGAAGCCGAGGTCGGCCACGCCATCGCGGCCAGCGGCATTGCCCGTGACGAGCTGTTCATCACCAGCAAAATCTGGGTCGCCAACTTTGCCAAAGACCGTTTGATCGACAGCCTCAAAGAAAGTCTGAATAAACTGCAAACCGATTACCTGGACCTGACGCTGATCCACTGGCCGTCGCCGGAAGATCAGGTACCGGTCGAAGAATTCATGGGGGCGCTGCTCGAAGCCAAAAGACAAGGCCTGACCCGGCAGATCGGCGTGTCCAACTTCACCGTCGAGCTGATGCAACAGGCCATTGCCGCCGTCGGTGCCGAGAACATCGCCACCAACCAGATCGAGCTGCACCCGTACCTGCAAAACCGCAAGGTCGTCGAGTTCGCTCAAAGCCAAGGCATCCAGATCACCTCTTACATGACCCTGGCCTACGGCGAAGTGTTGAAGGACCCGGTCGTCCAGCACATCGCCGATCGTCTTCAGGCGACACCGGCCCAGGTCACGCTGGCCTGGGCCATGCAGCTGGGGTACGCGGTGATCCCTTCCTCCACCAAGCGCGCCAACCTGCAAAGTAATTTGCAAGCCTGCGCCCTGACCCTGAGCGACGCCGACATGGCGCTGATCGCAGGTCTGGATCGCGGCCAGCGGCTAACCAGCCCCAAGGGCATTGCGCCACAGTGGGATTGAGTCTCAACCTTGGCTCAAGTGCTTGTCCAGCAAGGACATAGCGTGTTGCAGCTGGTCGACGGCGTTGTCGACCAGCGTCAGGTCACCCGCATCAATAACATGCTCCAGTTGCTCGCAACGCTCGATCAGGCGTTGCGCCCGAACCATGCGCGCACTGCCCTTGATGCGGTGCGCCAGATCTTGCAAACCGCGCCGATTGCCACTGGCGTGAGCCTGAAGCAGATTCTCCCGATCGGTCCGATTGGTCACAACCAGTTCGCGCACCAGACGATCGAGCAGTGAACGGTCCGCACCGATGTATTGCTCCAGGCCACTGAGGTCTATCTCGGGTGGCGATTGCGTTTCGCTCACGAATCTGGAGGCCAGCCATGCGCTCAAATCCGCCAGCAGAACAGGCTTGAACAGGCAGTCGTCCATGCCTGCCTCCAGGCAGCGGAGCTTTTCCTCGGGTTGTGCATTGGCGGTAAAGCCCAGAATCAGCGTCGGCGGCAAGCCCAGGGCGCGCTCTTCATCGCGTATGGCACCGGCCAGTTCATAACCGCTGAGCATCGGCATCGTGCAGTCGGTTATGACCAGATCGAATTCATGTTCGCGCCACTGCTCAAGCCCCCGCGCGCCATTTTCAGCGTCCAGAACCTGATGCCCCAGATGGCCCAACTGCCATAAAAGCAGTAATCGATTGGCCGGATGATCGTCGACCACCAGAATCGTCAGCGGCCGCGTCGGCACCTGCGGCGCATTATCCAACCCCGCACTGGAAGGCAGTGGTTGCAATGCGATCAGCTCCAGATGGATGTCGACCTGCGTGCCTTGCCCAGGCACGCTCGCCAGCTGCAACCGCCCGCCCATCATCTCGCACAGCGTGCGGCTGATGACCAGGCCCAACCCGGAACCACTGCGAGCTGATTGCGGATTATTGCCGGCCTGAACAAACGAGCTGAATAGCCGTTGCTGATCGACGGTGCTGATGCCAATGCCCGTGTCTTCAATGCGCACGCTGACCGCCAGGTGCCCGGACGCAATGGACGATGCCCGCAACGTCAGGCTCACCCTGCCCTCACGGGTGAACTTGATGGCGTTGCTCAGCAGATTGGACAGCACCTGCTTGAAACGTGTGGGATCAATCAACACATCGCAGTCACTGTGTTCGTCCAAATCGATTCGCCACGCCAGCGCTTTCTGCCGTGCAAGGCCTTCGAAAACCCGACACACCGAATCCACCAGCCCCCGCAGATTGGCGCGCTCGGGTGTCAGGGATAAATGCCCGGACTCGATGCGGGCGATGTCCAGAATGTCACCGATCAGCGCCAGCAGTTGTTGCGCGGCACTGGACGCCACCTCAATGGCAAAGCGATCGGTGACGCCCTCGTCCGCACGTTTGAGGGCCAGTTCGAGCATGCCGATCAGGGCGTTCATCGGTGTGCGGATTTCATGACTCATGGTGGCCAGAAAAGTGGTTTTGGCGCGGTTGGCATCGTCCGCCTCGTCTTTGGCGTCCTGCAACTGCTGCAACCATTGCTGACGCTGACGGATCTGCCGGCGCTGCCAGGCGATCCAGCCCAGGGCGAGTAACAGCAAGGCGCCAGCCACGGCAAACGCCTGCAGAATGCTTTGACGATGACGCAACCAATAGCTGTCATCCACCACCACGTCATTGCTCCAGCGGGCCACCAGATCGTCCATCTCCTGGGGCGAGATGCTCAGCAACGCCTTGTTCAGAATCGAGTGCAGCGCCAGCGCATCACTTCCGGTCGCCAGAGCGATGCGCGCCGGTTCATCGCCCACGGTACTGCTGATGCGCAGACGCCCGCTGTAATACCGGGCAATCAGGTAGCGGGTCATGAACAATGAACTGAGCGCGGCATCGGCCTCCCCCTTCATGACCATTTCCAGGCCTTGGGCCGGGCCTTGCACATCCAGCATCCGCACCTGCGGTGCCCGGGCGAGAATGAATGCACGCATCGGATGACTGTGATAAATCGCCAGGCGTTTGCCGGCCAGATCGTCCAGCGTTCTCGGGCTACCGGGGGTGACTGCACTGACCAGCGTGTATGGGTTGGTGACGTAAGGGCTGGTAAAACGCAGCCCGGCTACGCCTTCAGTCGTGGGGATGAGAGCCGGCAATACGTCGATCTCGCCAGCCTTGAGTCGCTGGATCTGCTCGTCCAGGGATTGGCCCCGCAGCACGTTGAAATTCAAACCGCTACGCTGGCTGATCAGCGTCAACAATTGCGCGGTCAACCCGCTGAATCGCCCTTGGGCATCATAGAAAGTCAAAGGCGCAAAGTCCCCGACCACGCCGACCCTCACCGTCGGATGCTGATCCAACCAGCGCTGTTCACTGGCGCTCAGACTCACTCGTTGCAGACCCAGCCGATTGGCGCGGCCGGCACTCCATCGTTGCTCGATGGCAGAGCGTTGCTCCATCGGGATCGCCGCCAGTGCCTTGTCGACGATGTTTTTCAGGCGCGTATTGTCCCGAGCCAATGCGAAACCGAACGGGTTGGCGTCAAGGCCGGATGGCCCCATCAACTGAACGTTATTGTGGTAGTTGTTGTTGATCAGGTAATTGGCACTGATAAGGTCCCCGAGGTACACATCATCCTGCCCGTACGCCACGGCTCCGAGTGCATCGAGCGCCGACGAGTAACGTTGCAGATCAGCCTTGGGGTAAAAGGCTTTGACGGTCTGCTCCGGTAGATAGTCGGCGACCATGGCGATGCGTTTTCCGGCCAGATCCTCGGGCATGCGCTCGTCCAGCCTGGTGACCAGCATCGGCTGATCTTCGGCATAGGCGCTGGATCGAGACAGATCGGGATCGGCGGCCTCGAAACTGTTGGAGGTTCCCAGCAGATCCAGGTCTTTGCGTTTGAGTGCCTCCATCGCCGCCTCGCGTGTGCCATAGCGCAGCACCTCGATGTTGACATGCAGCAGTTGCCCAAGCAGCTCGACGTAATCGGCGGTAATGCCCTCCAGTTCATCGTGATTGCGCGTCAATTCGAAGGGCGGGTAGTCCGGCCCCGTTACACCGACGCGCAACACCCGTTTGCTGACCAGCCAATTGCGATCATCCCTATCCAGCTGGACGGCATAGCCTTCCACCGTGGAGCGCCCCAGCAGGCGCAATGACTTGGGCTCGTCGGCCACCGCGACCCGTGCCAGCGATACCAGACACAGCATCAAGCCCCATAGAAAAACACGCACGGTCAGGCTCATCAGATCAGATGATTGCGCTTGGCGAAGTCCCGCAGGTGTACGGCGGCGTTCACCCCCAGCTTTTCGATCAAGCGGGTCTTGTAGGTGCTGACCGTCTTGTGACTCAGGTGCATCAGTTCGCCGATCGCCTTGTTCGTCATGCCCCGGGCCAGGTGCTGCAGGATGGTCAGTTCGCGGTTGGAGAGTTTGTCGATCATCTGTTTTTCGCTGCGTTGCAGGGGGTTCTGCGATCCCGAAGGCAGGCGCGCGAAATAGGTGTAACCGGTCATGACCGCATGCACGGCTTTTTGCAATTGACTCAGGACATTGGTCTTGGCGACATACGCCATGGCCCCGGCGCGCATGCAACGATCCTGAAAGAACCACGGATCGAGCGATGAGAACACCAGCACTCGGCACGAAAAATCACTGGCTTTGATCCGTTCCAGCACATCCAGCCCATCGCCGTCGGGCATGACCAGGTCCAGCACCACAAGTGCAGGTGAATGCTCACGGAGCATCGACAATGCCTCGCTACCGCCGGCAGCCTCGTAAATCCGCTTGAACCCCTCCATTTCCAGTACGATTTTGACTGCGGCGCGTACCACTGGATGATCGTCCACAATCAGCACTGACTTCATGGCAACTCCCTGTGCAAAGACCTGACGATTGCGCACGAATGCACTCCGGATAACGCCGGACCGGACGCAACGGCTGCGCTAAGACTTTTGCATGGAGTGCAGGAAAAATGAACCTGACAAAAATGATAGTAGCGACAAACGGTAGCCCCGGAATCAACCGATCCGTTGCCGATACCGCTCATGCTCCGAGGACTGAACACCTTCACACCCAAGCGGATCGATGAGCGCCATCAGCTGTTGAATGGACAAAAGATCCGGCAGCGCCGCATGGCTCACCTGAACCTTCTGCTGAACCGTTCGCTCAATACCGGCGGCAGGCGTCAGCGGCAATCGTGCCTGCTGGCCATCGTAGATCAAGGTGTGATTAACCTGGCCGTTATCGAGGAAGAACCCCGGCAGGTCAAACGCCCCACCCGCCAGCGAGGCATTGATGACCACCAGATCGAACGGCTCGTAGCCGTACTCGATCAGAGTCAGCATTTGCGCAAGGCTGTGCACCGGTGCCACCCGGTAGTAACCGAGCTGGTTGAACAACCGCTCGGTTTTCATCCGGTGAAAATGCTGTTCGTCGACGATCAGAATTCGTAAGGCTTTGTTCGGCAAAACGTGCCCCCACTGAGGGTTTCAGATTCGTGAGGGCGCAAGGCTACGGAAGACCTGTCGTGTTTTCTGTAGGACTTTTCCTAAAAATGAATGCCTCTGTCCGACGATGGGCGATTGAAGATCAAAAGATCGCAGCCTTCGGCAGCTCCTACCGGGTGTAAACCGTTCGAATGCCTTCGACTGCACCGGCCGGGTGTAACCGTTCGAATGCCTTCGACTGCACCGGCCGGGTGTAACCGTTCGAATGTAGGAGCTGCCGAAGGCTGCGATCTTTTGATCTTGATGTCAGCGCAAGCAAGATCAAAAGATCGCAGCCTTCGGCGCCTCCTACGTTGGCAGCATTACTGCCAGCCAAACCGTCGAACGTAGAAACCTTTAACCGCCTGGGTCAGCGCCATGTACGCCAGCAGTATCATCGGCAGGAACACGAAATACAGCGATGGCAGCGCCTGCAGTTTGAAGTAATGCGCCAGCGGCCCCATCGGCAGAAAAATCCCCACGGCCATGATGACCCCGGTCATTACCAGCAGCGGCGTGGCGGCGCGGCTCTGCAGGAACGGGATTTTCGGCGTGCGGATCATGTGCACGATCAGCGTCTGGGTCAGCAGCCCGACCACGAACCAGCCAGATTGAAACAACGTCTGATGGTCCGGGGTGTTGGCATCGAACACATACCACATCAAGGCAAAGGTGCTGATGTCGAAGATCGAACTGATCGGGCCGAAAAACAGCATGAAGCGCCCGACATCCGCCGGCTGCCAGCGTTGTGGTTTTTTCAGCATGTCCTCGTCGACGTTATCGAACGGGATGGCGATCTGCGAAATGTCGTAGAGCAGGTTTTGCACCAACAGGTGCATCGGCAACATCGGCAGAAACGGAATGAACGCACTGGCCACCAGCACCGAGAACACATTGCCGAAGTTCGAGCTGGCGGTCATTTTGATGTACTTGAGCATGTTGGCAAAGGTGCGCCGCCCCTCCAGCACGCCCTCCTCCAGCACCATCAGGCTTTTCTCCAGAAGGATGATGTCCGCCGCTTCCTTGGCGATGTCCACGGCGCTGTCCACCGAAATGCCGATGTCGGCGGTACGCAGGGCCGGTGCGTCGTTGATGCCGTCGCCCATGAAACCGACCACGTGGCCGTTACCCTTGAGCAGACGCACGATGCGTTCCTTGTGCGACGGCGTGAGTTTGGCGAAGACGTTGGTGGCCTCCACCGCCACCGCCAGCTCGGCGTCGCTCATGCGTTCGATGTCGTTACCCATCAGCAGGCCTTGCTGCTCAAGACCGACTTCGCGGCAGATTTTCGCGGTCACCAGTTCGTTGTCGCCAGTCAGCACTTTCACCGCCACACCATGAGCGGCCAGGGCCTTGAGCGCTGGCGCGGTGCTTTCCTTCGGTGGATCGAGGAAGGCCACGTAGCCGATCAGCGTCAGTGCCTGTTCATCGGCCAGACTGTAAGTGTCGCGCCCCTCGATCATCGGCCGCGCCGCCACCGCCACCACCCGCAGGCCTTCGGCATTGAATGTCGCGGTGACCTGGCGAATCCGCGCCAGCAGTTCATCGCTCAGCGCTTCGTCGGCAACGCCGTGACGCACCCGGGTGCACACCGCCAGCACTTCTTCCACCGCGCCTTTGCAGATCAGCAGAGGCGGCTGATCACGCTCGGCCACCACCACCGACATGCGCCGACGGGTGAAGTCGAACGGAATCTCGTCGACCTTGCGAAACGCCGTACCGACTTTCAGTTCACGGTGCACTTCAACGTGTTCCAGCACGGCCACGTCCAGCAGGTTTTTCAGGCCGGTCTGGTAGTAGCTGTTGAGGTAGGCCATTTCCAGCACGTCATCGGAATCGTTGCCCCAGACATCGACGTTGCGGGCGAGGAAGATTTTGTCCTGGGTCAGCGTGCCGGTCTTGTCGGTGCACAGCACGTCCATGGCGCCGAAGTTCTGGATCGCATCGAGACGTTTGACGATGACTTTTTTGCGCGACAGAAACACCGCGCCCTTGGCCAGCGTCGAGGTGACAATCATCGGCAGCATTTCCGGGGTCAGGCCCACGGCAATCGACAGCGCGAACAACAACGCTTCGGTCCAGTCACCCTTGGTGAAGCCGTTGATGAACAGCACCAGCGGCGCCATGACGAACATGAAGCGGATCAGCAACCAGCTGACGTTGTTGACCCCGGTCTGGAACGAGGTCGGCGCGCGATCGGTAGCACCGACCCGTTGCGCCAGCGCACCGAAATAGGTGTCGTTGCCCGTGGTGAGAATCACCGCCATCGCCGTGCCGGACACCACGTTGGTGCCCATGAACAGGATGTTGTCGAGGTCCAGCGGGTTGCAGGTGTCGTTGTTCTGCTGACGGGGAAATTTTTCCACCGGCATCGATTCACCGGTCATCGCGGCCTGGCTGACGAACAGGTCCTTGGCGTTGAGTACCCGGCAATCGGCAGGAATCATGTCGCCGGCCGAGAGCACGATCAGGTCCCCCGGCACCAGTTGCTTGATCGGCAGTTCGATGCGTCGTGCCCCGCTGTCCGCCACCTCCCGACGCATCACCGTGGCCGTGTTGCTGACCATCGCTTTGAGCGCGTCGGCGGCCTGATTGGATTTGGTTTCCTGCCAGAAGCGCAGCAAGGTCGAAAGCACCACCATGGAGAAAATCACGATGGCGGCTTTCAGGTCTTCGGTCAGCCAGGAGATGACCGCCAGCAAGGTCAGCAGCAAGTTGAACGGATTTTTGTAGCAGTGCCACAGGTGCGTCCACCACGGTAGCGGTTGCTCGTGCTCGACTTCATTGAGGCCGTATTGCTCGCGCAATGTATCGGCTTCAAGTTCACTCAGGCCGTCGGTGTGACTGCCGAGGTTGTCCAGCAGTTGGCCAGTGTTGCTGTTGGCGGCGGCGACCAGGGTTTGCGCCAATGTCGGTGGGACTTCACGACTGACCGTGGTGTCAGTAAAGCTTTCGAGCAACACCAGACGGCGGAAGTGCCGGGCGATGTGGCGGGTACGCAGGAATCCGGCGAAGAATTCCTTGAGCAAGGTAAGGTTCATGGCAGTGCCCCCAGGGTCAGCCGGGAAACCGTCGAGCAGGCGTGTCGAGGCGCTGCGATGACGACACGAGGGTCGAACATCACACGCTGTTGAGCGTCGATGAGAGGGACGTCGGGAGTCGTGCCGGAACTGGCCACGATCGGGATGCCGCTGCTCGCTTTTCGGCGAGATAACGGCACCAAAGGCTGCGCGTTTATCTTGCCGGGAAAATGCCGGTTACCGAGACCGGCCGACAACTGTCACTCGAACAAGTACCCACTGTGGGTCTCCGCTATTGATGAAAACGCGCGAAGCTTACGCCGCGATTTCTAGAGAGTAAACGCTGCAAAGGCGTGTGATGGGGGAATCGCGAGGTTCTTCAGGAAGGGTTCAGGATTCAAGATTTGTGGGACTCTTTCGGGCCCCTTCGCGAGCAGGCTCGCTCCCACAGTGGATCTTCAGTGAACACAGAGTTTGTGTAAGACAAAGATCAAATGTGGGAGCGAGCCTGCTCGCGATGGCGGCCCTTACAGCCGCAACAAATCTCAGCTGGCAGTCGCCAACAACACATCCATCACCGACCGACCCTGCCCACGCAACTTGCCATGCTCATACAACGAACCGGCAATTTCATCGGCACGGATCGGCAGGATCGACAGCAAGGTGTCGCTCAAGCCGTGGCTGGCCTGGCAGAAGCCCTGCATGTAGATGCCGGCCTTGCAGCGCTCGTCGGTGATCAGTTTGTAGTGGCGATCGACCTCGAAATCGCCCAGGTACTGTTCCATCGGCGCCAGCAGTTTGCGGTGCATCTGACGCTCGTAACCGGTGGCCAGCACCACGGCGTCGTAGCGGCGAACCGTGACGTCGCCGGTGGCATTGTTGCGTACCGCCAGTTCGATACCGCGCTCGGTGGCGGTGGCTTTTTCAACGGTGGTCAGGGTACGGAACGCATGGCGCGCGATGCCCGAGACTTTCTGCCGGTAGAAGATGCCGTAAATGCGTTCGATCAGGTCGATGTCCACCACCGAATAGTTGGTGTTGTGGTACTCGTTGACCAGGCGCTCGCGTTCGCTGCTGGCCTGCTGGAACACCAGGTCGGTGAACTCCGGCGAAAACACTTCGTTGACGAAGGGGCTGTCATCGGCCGGTTTGAGGGCCGAGCCGCGCAGGATCATGTCCACCTGCACCGACGGGAAGCTGTCGTTCAGGTCGATGAAGGCTTCCGCCGCACTCTGCCCGCCGCCGATGATCGCGATGTTCATCGGTTGGTTGTTCACGCAGCGCTGCTTGGCCATGCGCTCCAGATACTGGGAATGGTGAAACACCCGACCGTCATCCTTCAGTGCCTTGAACGCTTCGGGAATACGCGGTGTACCGCCGGCGCTGACCACCACCGAGCGGGTGGTGCGCACATGCTGCAACCCCTGAGTATCACGGGAGATCACCCGCAGCGCTTCGACCTGCTGATGGTGCAGCACCGGCTCGATGGCCAGCACTTCCTCGCCGTAGCGGCTCTGCTCGGTAAATTGCCCGGCGACCCAGCGCAGGTAGTCGTTGTACTCCATGCGGCATGGATAGAAGGTGCCGAGGTTGATGAAGTCCACCAGACGACCGTGGTGCTTGAGGTAGTTGACGAAGGAATACGGGCTGGTCGGGTTACGCAGCGTCACCAGATCCTTGAGAAAGGAAATCTGCAGTTCGCTCTGAGTGACCAAGGTGTTGCCGTGCCAGCGGTAGTCCGCCTGCTTGTCGAGAAACAGCACATCCAGTTCGCCCTGACTCGGCCCGCGCTCTTGCAGGGCGATGGCCAGGGCCAGGTTCGAAGGGCCAAAACCGACGCCGATCAGGTCGTGAACGATGGGCGATGCAATTGCCTGTGTCATTTCCAGTGTCCTCTGGATGAACCCCGGAGCAGCGGGGATAACGCCTGGGTGACCTGACCGGCCTTGTGCGGCAGCAGATCGTCTGTTGAATAGGAACGAGGACAATGAAAAAAAATTTAACGAGGGCTGATTAAGGAGCGTCCCACTGACGCATTCGCACCCGGCAATGCTTCATGGCATTGACGATGTGCTTTTCCACCAGCGCCCGGGAAATCCCCAGGTGCTCGGCGATTTGCGGGTGCGACAAGCCTTCGATCTTGCGCAGCAGAAAACTCTCGCGACACAACCGTGGCAATTCCGCCAGCGCACGCTGGAGCATGTCCAGACGCTGACCGTGATCGAGGCTGTTGTGGGGGGATGGCGTGAAGTAGCGCTCTTCACTGTCGAGTACGTCCAGGGATTCGACCTGCCGCAAGGCATTGCGTCGGTGGTCGTCGATCACCAAATTGAGCGCGGTGCGATAAAGAAACGCCCGGGGTTGTTCGATCGGCGTGTCGCTGGAGCGCTCCAGCACCCGCAGATAAGCGTCATGCACCACATCTTCGGCCACCTGACGGTTACCTAGCTTGGCGTTGAGGAAACACACCAGCTCGCGATAGTAGTTTTCCAACATGACTCCCGGTTCTTGGGCCAATCTGTGCCATAAAGAGTGCGCCATAAAAGAGATGGCGGCACGATGATGGCAGCGCGCAAGGGGCGTAATTTATAGTAATTCTCATATAGATTTAAAGCGCTGGATCCATTTGCCTGAGAAATAACCTCATTTGCCGACCTGTCACCCGGCTTAAATTCCGCTCCGGGGTTCTCGTTTACAGGACAGCTTCCCGTGTCTGTCGGTCCACCGACAGCGTTCAACGGCGCGGATCACCGCCGCGATCGCCGAGCGACGGGCCGATTTTCACCGGCTGGAACCCCGCATGAAACGTCCCCGCCCCACCCGACGCGCCCTGTTTGTCACGCTGTGCCTGATCCCCATCGTGGCCCTGGCCGCCTGGCAAGTGATTCCGCCGGGGCGTGAGAAACTCGCCACCGCCGCCGTGACCCGCGCCGATATCGAAAACAGCGTGACCGCCCTCGGCACCCTGCAACCGCGACGTTACGTCGACGTCGGCGCTCAAGCATCCGGGCAGATCCAGAAGATTCATGTCGAGGCCGGCGATCAGGTCAAGGAAGGCCAATTGCTGGTGGAGATCGATCCCTCGACCCAGAAGGCCAAACTCGACGCCGGGCGCTTTTCCATCGACAACCTCAAGGCCCAGTTGCAAGAGCAGCGTGCCCAGCACGACCTGGCGCAGCAAAAGTACCAGCGCCAGCAGCACCTCAAGGCCGGCGGCGCGACCCGCGAAGAAGATGTACAAACCGCCCGCGCCGAAGTGCGGGCGACCCAAGCGCGCATCGACATGTTCCAGGCGCAGATTCGTCAAGCCCAGGCCAGTTTGCGCAGCGATGAAGCGCAGCTGGGTTACACGCGGATCTACGCGCCGATGTCCGGCACGGTGGTCGCCGTCGGCGCCCGGGAAGGCCAGACGCTCAACGCCCAACAACAGACGCCGCTGATCTTGCGCATCGCCCGGTTGTCACCGATGACCGTATGGGCCGAGGTGTCCGAGGCCGATATCGGCCAGGTCAAACCCGGCATGATCGCCTGGTTCACCACGCTCAGCGGTGGCAGCCGGCGCTGGAGCAGCACCGTGCGGCAGATTTTGCCGGTGCCGCCGCGCCCGCTCGAACAGGCCCAGGGTGGCAGCCCCACCAGCGGTCGCAGCGGCAGCGAACGAGTCGTGCTTTACACCGTGCTGCTGGATGTCGACAACGCCGACAACGCCTTGATGACCGACATGACCACCCAGGTATTTTTCGTCGCCCGGCAGGCGCAGAACGTGCTGACGGTGCCCACCGCCGCCCTGCAAAACGGCACCGCGACGGATCGCCAGGTGGCGCAAGTGGTGGCAGCCAACGGCGAGGTTCAGCGCCGCGAAGTTCGCACCGGGATCAGCGATCGGTTACGCACACAGATTCTCGACGGGCTGGCGGAAGGCGAGCATGTGCTGAGCGCTCCGCTCACTGCCAGCGGAGGCTGAATGCAAACGCCCCTGATTGACCTGCGACAGATCCGCAAAGCCTACGGCGGTGGTGACAGCCCTTTGGTGGAGGTGCTGCGCGGCATTGACTTGTCGATCCACGCTGGCGAATTTGTCGCCATTGTCGGCGCCTCCGGTTCCGGCAAATCGACCCTGATGAACATCCTCGGCTGCCTCGACCGCCCCACCAGCGGCGACTACTTGTTCGCCGGGGAAAACGTCGCCAGCCTGGGCAGTGACGAGCTAGCCTGGCTACGGCGCGAGGCCTTCGGCTTCGTGTTTCAGGGGTACCACCTGATCCCGTCCGGCTCGGCCCAGGAAAACGTCGAGATGCCGGCCATTTATGCCGGCACTCCGGCGGCCGAACGCCATGCCCGCGCGACGGCCCTGCTCGAGCGTCTCGGCCTGGGCTCGCGCACCGGCAACCGTCCGCATCAGCTTTCCGGTGGCCAGCAGCAGCGGGTGTCGATCGCCCGGGCGTTGATGAACGGCGGTCACATCATCCTCGCCGACGAACCCACCGGCGCCCTCGACAGCCACAGCGGCGCCGAAGTCATGCGCCTGCTCGACGAACTGGCCCGTCAGGGGCATGTGGTGATCCTGATCACCCACGACCGGGAAGTGGCCAGGCGAGCCAACCGGGTCATCGAAATCCGCGACGGTCTGATCATCAGCGACACCGCCACACCCCCCTCGGCAGCTCCCCGTACGGCCCGCCCCGGCGCACTGCAAGCCGTGGACCTGCGCCAGCGCCTGAGCGTCGGCAGCGAGGCCAATGGCGCCTGGCAAGGCGAACTGCTGGACGCGGTTCAGGCGGCGTGGCGCGTGATGTGGATCAACCGCTTCCGCACTGCCCTGACGCTGCTGGGGATTGTCATTGGCGTTGCATCGGTGGTGGTGATGCTGGCAGTGGGCGAAGGCAGTAAACGACAGGTGATGGCGCAGATGGGCGCCTTCGGTTCCAACATCATTTACCTCAGCGGCGCCGCGCCCAATCCGCGTACCCCGCCCGGAATCATTACCCTCGACGACGTCGCCGCGCTTGCCAACTTGCCCCAGGTGCAGCGAATCATGCCGGTCAACGGTTCGACGGCCGGCGTGCGTTTCGGTAACGCCGATCACACTGCCTATGTGGGCGGCAACGACACCAACTTCCCGAGCATCTTCAATTGGCCGGTGGTTCAGGGCAGCTATTTCACCCAGGCCGATGAAGACAGTGCCGCCGCGGTCGCGGTGATCGGCCACAAGGTCAGGGAGAAACTGTTCAAAGACCTGATCGACCCGATCGGCCAGTACATCCTGATCGAAAACGTGCCGTTTCAGGTGCTCGGCGTGCTGGCCGAAAAAGGTTCCAGCTCCGGCGACGCCGACAGCGACAACCGCATCGCCGTGCCCTATACCGCCGCCAGTGTGCGGCTGTTCGGCAGTCGCAACCCCGAGTATGTGGTGATCGCCGCCAAGGATGCGCGCAAGGTCAAAGAGGCCGAGCAGGCGATCGAACAAGCGATGCTGCGTGAGCACAAGGGCAAGCGCGATTTCGAACTGACCAACAACGCCGCCATGATCCAGGCCGAGGCCCGCACCCAGGGCACGCTGTCATTGATGCTCGGTTCGATTGCGGCGATTTCGTTGCTGGTCGGCGGCATCGGCGTCATGAATATCATGCTGATGACCGTGCGTGAACGCACCCGGGAAATCGGGATTCGCATGGCCACCGGCGCCCGTCAGCGCGACATCCTGCGCCAGTTTCTCACCGAGGCGGTGATGCTCTCGGTGGTCGGCGGTGTCGCCGGGATCGGTCTGGCGCTGCTGGTCGGTGGCGTGCTGCTGCTCGGCAATGTCGCGGTCGCGTTCCAGTTGTTCGCCGTGCTCGGCGCCTTCGGCTGCGCCCTGGTCACCGGTGTCATCTTCGGCTTCATGCCTGCCCGCAAGGCTGCCCGGCTCGATCCGGTCACGGCCCTTACCAGTGAATGATCGACCTATGAAAGTGCCCCTGGCCCTTCTCGCCGCCAGCCTGTTGCTGGTCGCCTGCAGCAACCCTGCGCCGCGCCCCGACAGCGGCCTGCAACCCCCCGCCGCCTGGCAATCGCCGAACACCGCGGCCGCTGCACACAGCAATCGACAATGGTGGATGCAGTTCGGCAGCCCGCAGCTGAATCGCCTGATCGAACAGGCCAGCGTGGGCAGCCATGACCTGGCCGCCGCCGTTGCCCGGGTGCAGCAGGCCCAGGCCAGCGCCACCATTGCCGGCGCCCCGTTGCTGCCCGAACTCAAGGCCGGCCTCAATGCCAATCGCCAACGCTTGCTGCATGGCAAGGGGTACAGCCAACTGGACGTCAGCCCCGATAATCGCTCGCTGAATTATTACGATGCCGAACTGAGCGCCAGTTACGAAATCGATTTCTGGGGCGGTAAACGGGCGGCCCGGGACAGTGCCCTGCTCGGCTTGCAGGCCAGCGAGTTCGACCGGGCCACCGTCGAGCTGACCTTGCAGAGCGGCGTGGCCAACAGCTACACCCAGGCCCTGTCGTTGCGTGAACAGCAGCGGATCGCCGAGCTGAACCTGGCCAATGCCCAAAGCGTTTTGCGATTGGTGCAGACCCGCTACAACGCCGGCAGCGCCACCGCACTGGAACTGGCTCAGCAAAAAAGCCTGGTGGCCGAACAGCAACGCAAACTGCCGCTGGTGCAGCAACAGGCCCGGGAAGCGCGGATCACCCTCGCTGCCCTGCTCGGCCAACCGGTGCAGGCACTGACGCTGACGGAGCAGCCGTTCGATCAATTGCATTGGCCGGACATTGCCAGCGGCGTGCCCAGTGAACTGTTGAGCCGTCGCCCGGACATCGCCAGCGCCGAAGCCAAACTCGCCGCCGCCCAGGCCGATGTGACCGTCGCCCGCGCGGCGATGCTGCCCACCCTGACACTCACCGCCAGCCTGGGCACCGGCGCCGACCTGGCCTCGGACCTCATGCGCACCACCTTTTACAACCTGTCCTCGGGGTTGGTGGCGCCGATCTTCAATAATGGTCGCCTCAGCACCGCCCGCGACAAAGCCACGGCGCGCCAACAGGAACTGCTGGAAACCTATCGCGGGGCAATCATCAACGGCTTCGCCGATGTGGAAAAAGCCCTCAACAGCATTCATGGGTTGGACGAACAACGTCAGTGGCAAGGGGAAGAACTGAGCCAGGCGCAGAGCGCTTTCGACATCGCCCAGCGCCGCTACCAGGCCGGCGCCGAAGACCTGCTCACGGTGCTGCAAACCCAGCGCACGCTGTATGCCGCCCAGGATTTGAATGTGCAACTGAGATTGTCGCGGTTGCAGGCCAGTATTGCGCTGTACAAGGCGTTGGGTGGGGGGTGGCAGGTGCTCTAACTCAGTGTGAAATTTGAGATCGCTTTCGCGAGCAGGCTCGCTCCCACATTGGATTTGCGTCGTGCACAAACGTTGTGTTCAGCGATGTCCAGTGTGGGAGCGAGCCTGCTCGCGAAAGAACGATAACGCGGTCCATCTGATTAAACCGGCCATCCCTTGACCTTCAAATGCCGCGCATACCACGGCCGTCGCGGCACTTTGCGCAACAGCTTGCTCATGTTGTCTTCATCGCCAAAGGTAATGCGCAACGCCAGCTTCATGGTTTCCGGGTCCATTTCCACCGAGCGCCCCGTTTGCAACCCCGGGGTCGTGCTGCAGCCATGGGTGTCCGGCCCGAGCCAAGGATCGCCCACTTCCACCCAACGCCCCGGCGCAAACCATGGCACGCCGTTAACCTCCAGGCGGCTCAGCTCGCCGGGGTGAAAACGCTCATGGGCGCGGAACCAGTCTTCGAGGCGATCGTCGATCCAGCCGTGGAAACGCCAGAATACCGGGTTGACGTGGGACGAAAACGGATCGCCGAGAAAGTCGTTTTCCGGGGCATACCAGCGCGCCGCGAAGTCGGCCTGATCCCGGGCCATCGGCACCGGTATGTCGTTGGACGGGTCCCGCGCCACCGACGCCCAGCGCATGTGCAGCCAGTCGTGCAGGCCCAGCTCGACCTCCGAGCCGAACTGGCCGAGGGTCAGTTTCGACAGGTAACGCGGATCCCGGTACTGCGACTCCCAGACCTGGAAGTTGCTGTGATAGGTCTCTGCGGCTTTGATGTCACTGACCCACTTGGTGTATTCGTCATCGCCCTCGGTCAACCAGGTCGGCGGCAAGGCATTGCCGTCGTGATTGTCGAAATAGCGCGCGAAGCCCTGGCGATCACGCTCGAGTTCCGGCTGCGGCAAGGGGAACGCCGGCCATGAAGGCAGATCCTGCATGGACCGGGCGATGCCGAGCATGTGCCGGTGCATGAAGAAAAAATCGATCCCCGAACCGTTGCGGTCCTTGCGCGGCCCGCGAGCATCACGCTCCTTGTCCCGTGGGCCGGGTTGCCAGCCAATACCGCGCAACGCCTCGCGTTTTTTCTCCGAGAGCTTGTGCCATTTGTCCCGGGACGCGTGCCAGAGCTGATGAAACAATCGATGCTCGGGGGACACCAGCCACGCCAGAAACGCCGGATTGAGGGCAGTTCGCTCCCGCGCTTCGGGAAACCGGCGCTTGATGGCGATAAAACGACTGTCGCGTTCGGGCAAACCCAACGGGCGATTCAGGCTCAGCACCTGGCCGCTGAACGTACCGCTGCCGGCGTTGCCGAAAGCTGCCCAAACCTCATCGAGCTTTGCCTTGAACTCATAAACCGGCGCCACCAACGGGGCGTCGGTGCGCATCAGCCGCCAGTACAGCTCGGCGCCAGTGGCCGGTGCCAGATCGCCGATGACCTGATAGCGCGGCTGGCCTTCCCCGCGCAGGTGAGTGCCGGTGTCCAGGTAACCGCGCAACCCTCGCCCGCGATGAGCGATGTCGAGAAACAGCTCCAGCCCGCCCTGCGGCAAGCCATCGAGCCCGGCATCGCTGCCGACGAAACGAATGTCCCAGACCCCACGCAAGCTGTCGGCCAGTTGCTGGCCGGCGGTGCTGGCCAGGTCGACCGCGGCCTCCCCCGGCGTGATCGGTTCCTTATCCCGGGTCAACTCACGATGAGCATAAAAAGCGGCCGGCACCACAGCGCTCGTGAGCGCCAGGCCCGCCATGAACCAGCGTCGAGAAATCGTCATTGCCCTACCTGTGTCAGCCCTGAAGCAGGCTTTATCCAAGCTAGAACGTTTGTTGCCTCTACAAATTTAAATGCGATCCCTGTAGGAGCTGCCGAAGGCTGCGATCTTTTCGGGGCCGCCGGAGAGCAAGATCAAAAGATCGCAGCCTGCGGCAGCTCCTACGGGGGATCGCATTTCAAATGTAGGCGTTGGCGCAGCCTGTGATCTTTTTCGGGACCACCTAAATTCCTGTGTCGTCCACTCGTTCCTCCCAGATAGCAAAGGCCCCTGCGCCTGCACCGGGGCGGCGAACCTGACTGAGATGGCGATGACAAAAACACGTTCGAAAAAAGCTCTGTACCTCGGCCTGCCACTGGCCCTGGCCATCAGTGCCGGCGCAGGCTGGCTGGTCTGGGATTACGGGTTCAAGGACAACCCCGGCTACCCGGTCAAGGTCATGAAACAAGCCACCGAACTGCAGGAGCGGATTCTGTCCTTCGACAGCCACATCACCGTTCCCCTGAGCTTCGGCGCCCACGGCAACGAGGCCGACAAGGACGGTTCCGGCCAGTTCGATTTGATCAAGGCCAACCGTGGCCGACTGTCCGGCGCAGCCCTGACGGTGTTCGGCTGGCCGGAAATGTGGAACGGCCCGAATGCGCCGCACAGGCCCACCGACGGTTTCGTCGAAGAAGCACGCAACCAGCAGGAGGTACGCTACAAAATCATCTCCGGCCTGGTGCGCGACTTCCCCAATCAGGTCGGCATCGCCTACACCCCCGACGACTTCCGACGCCTGCACGGCGAAGGCAAGTTTGCGATTTTCATCAGCATGCTCAACGCCTATCCGCTGGGCAATGACCTGAACAAACTGGACCTGTGGGCCGCCCGTGGCATGCGCATGTTCGGTTTCAGCTACATCGGCAACAACAGCTGGGCCGATTCGTCACGACCGCTGCCGTTTTTCAACGACTCCCCCGATGCCCTCGACGGACTGTCGGACATCGGCAAACTGGCGGTGCAGCGCCTGAACGATCTGGGCGTGATCATTGATGTGTCGCAGATGTCGACCAAAGGCCTGGAACAAGTGGCGCAACTGAGTCGCACGCCGATGGTGGCCTCGCACTCGGCGCCACGGGCCTCGGTGGACATCCCGCGCAACCTCAGCGACAAGGAGCTGCAGCTGATCAAGAACAGCGGCGGTGTGGTGCAAGTGGTCGGTTTCTCGCAATACCTCAAACCGCTGACCCAAGGCACACAGGACAAACTCAACGCCCTGCGCGCGCGCTTCGATCTGCCGCCATTGCCCAACCTGGCGATGGCGCTGATGCCCGGCGACCCGATCATCACCGCTTGGTCTGAACAGAAGCTCGGTCAATACGCCAGCGGTCTGTATGCCATTCTCGAAGAAGAACCCAAGGCCACGCTCAAGGACCTCGGCGATGCCATCGATTACACCGTGCGCAAGGTCGGCATCGACCACGTCGGCATCGCCTCGGACTTCAACGACGGCGGCGGCATCAAGGGTTGGGAAAATGTCGGCGAGATCCGCAATGTCACCGCCGAACTGATCCAGCGCGGTTATTCCGAAGCCGATATCGCCAAGCTCTGGGGCGGTAACTTCCTGCGGGTCTGGGAACAGGTGCAGAAAGCCGCGAAGCCCACGCTGATTTCTCGCCAGGAACCGGTCAAGCCATGAGCGACCGTCGGACCTTTCTGAAACAGGCCGGGATCCTCGCCGCCTGCCTGCCATTGGGTGCCAGCCTCGGCTCACCGGTCGCTGCCGCGCAGATGCAAGCCCTGCCCCGGGACAAATGGGCGCAATTGCGTCAGCTGTTCGACCAGGACCCGAACTACATCCACTTCGCCAATTTTCTGGTGACCTCCCACCCCAAACCCGTGCGCGAGGCCATCGCCCGTCACCGCACCGCGCTGGACCTGAATCCCGGGCTGGCCATGGACTGGGACCAGGGCGTGACCCACCAGCGCGAAGAAAACGTGCGGCTCTGGGCCGGCCGGTATTTGCAGGCCAAACCGACACAGATCGCCCTCACCGGCAGCACCACCGAAGGCCTGGCGATGATTTATGGCGGCGTGCAGGTGCGCCCCGATCAGGAAATCCTCACCACGGTTCACGAGCACTATTCCACGAACAACATCCTGCAGTTTCGCAACCAGCGCGATGGCACCCGGGTGCGCAAGATTCAGTTGTTCGAACAGCCACAGTCGATCTCGGCCGATCAGGTGCTGGATACCCTCAACCGCAACATCCGCCCCGAGACCCGCGTACTGGGCATGACCTGGGTGCACTCGGGCAGTGGCGTGAAGCTGCCGATCAGCGACATCGGCGGACTCGTCGATGAACACAATCGCCAGCGCGACGACCAGGACCGGATCGTTTACGTGGTCGACGGCGTGCACGGCTTTGGCGTCGAAGACTTGAGCTTCCCGGCAATGAACTGCGACTTCTTCATTGCCGGCACCCACAAATGGATGTTCGGCCCCCGCGGCACCGGCATCGTTTGCAGCCGCAGCGAAGAACTGAAAGACGTCAGCCCGAGCGTGCCGACCTTCTCCGAAGCCACGACCTTTTCCACCACCATGTCCCCGGGCGGCTATCACGCTTTCGAACATCGTTGGGCCGTGGACGAAGCGTTCAAATTGCACCTGGAACTGGGCAAGGCCGACGTCCAGGCGCGCATCCATCAGCTCAACAGCTACCTGAAACAACGATTGCAGGAGCAGCCGGGCGTCGAGCTGGTCACCCCGGTCGATCCGGGGTTTTCGGCAGGGTTCAGCTTCTTCCGGGTCAAGGGTCAGGACAGCGATGCCATGGCCGCTCACCTGATGCAAAACCGGATTGTCAGCGATGCGGTCAGCCGCGACGTCGGCCCGGTGATCCGTACCGCGCCGGGCCTGCTCAATACCGAAGCCGAGGTGGACCGCTTCATCGACGTGCTGGGTAAAAAACGCTCCGCGTGAACCCTCGCTGCGAGGCACCGTTTTCCTTTAACCGAGACGACTTATGAAAACGCTCCAAATGCCCTCTTCCCTGCGAACCCTATCGGCCCTGGCGCTGACCGCACTGCTCGCCGGCCCGCTGCCCGGCACCGCACAGGCCGCAACCCCGCCCGCCCCCGGCAAGGTGTTCAAGGACTGCAAGGACTGTCCGGAAATGGTCGTGCTGCCCGCCGGCCGCTACACCATGGGCACGCCAGAGGATGAAGTCGGCCACCAGCCCGATGAAGGTCCGCTGCATGAAGTGACCTTCACCCGCCCTTTCGCCATCAGTCGCTTCCAGGTACTGGCCGGCGAATGGGACGCATACGTGCGCGCCACCGGCAACACCCCCGCCGACTTCGATGATCGCCCGGGCCGGCGCTGCACGGCCGGCAAACCCAGCTTCAAGCAGACCGCGCGCCACCCGGCCGTGTGCATGAACGCGGCCGAGGCCCAGGGTTATATCGCCTGGCTGTCGAAGAAAACCGGTCATGCCTATCGCATGCCCAGCGAATCGATCCGTGAGTACGCCGCCCGTGCCGGCAGTACCGGGTCTTTCCCGTTTGCGTTCGATGAAGGCGCCGATTACCAGATCTCGAAAAACGCCAACACCTATGGCGCCGCCGACGGCTACAACTTCACCTCCCCGGCCGGCACCTTCCCGGCCAACGCCTTTGGCATGTACGACATGCACGGCAACGTTTACGAGTGGGTCGCCGATTGCTACCGCGAAGACTATGTCGGCGTGCCCAGCGACGGCAGCCCGTGGCTGGAGCCAAACTGCAAACGCCAGGTGATGCGCGGCAACGACTGGGGCGAAGCGCCGGTGTTTTCCCGCTCCGGCAATCGCAACAGCAGCCTGCCCACCAGCAGCGGCGACTGGCTGGGGTTTCGCGTGGTGCGTGAGCTCTGAATCCTCTGTGGCGAGGGGCTTGCCCTTGTGGGAGCGAGCCTGCTCGCGATGACGGCGGCACCTTCAGCATCAATGTTGCCTGACCCACCGCTATCGCGAGCAGGCTCGCTCCCACAAGTTTGCGCGGCTTTGCCTACCAGCATTAGGGCCTGCCCCCTCACCACAGGTCTTGTGACTAACCGGCAATTACCCTCTGCAGCCGATTAAATAAACCCCGCAACCATTCGTTTTCCTTAAGTACCGGCACTCCCTCCGCACTCCGCATCGAAGCAGGAATCCTCCATGACCAAGCCAACGCGTGGGGCGATCAACGAATTGTTCGCCCTGCTCAAGCCCTTCCGCCTGATCGTCTCTGTGTCCATCGTGCTCGGCATGATCGGTGGTCTGAGCGTCACCGTGTTGCTGGCGACTATCAACAATGCCCTGCACTCCGCCGATGGCCTGACCCGCACCGTGGTGATGATTTTCGCCGGGCTGTGCGTGCTGGCGCTGCTGACTTCGATTTTGTCCGACATCGGCACCAACTACGTCGGGCAGCACATCATCGCCAGGCTGCGCAAAGAGCTGGGGGAGAAAGTGCTGTCGGCGCCGATCGACCAGATCGAGCGCTACCGCAGCCACCGGTTGATCCCGGTGCTGACCCATGACGTGGACACCATCAGCGATTTCGCCTTCGCCTTCGCGCCGCTGGCGATTTCCCTGACCGTGACCCTGGGTTGCCTCGGCTATCTGGCCATGCTGTCGTGGCCGATGTTTCTGATGATGCTGGTGGCCATCGTCATTGGCACCGCAATCCAGGCCATCGCCCGGGCGAAGGGCATGCGCGGCTTTTACGCGGCGCGAGACTCCGAGGACGAGCTGCAAAAGCACTACAACGCCATCGCCGAAGGGGCCAAGGAACTGCGCATCCACCGCCCGCGACGTCAGCGCATGTTCGTGTCCGGCATCCAGAAGACCGCCGAGAAAATCTGTGACACCCAGATCCGCTCGATCAATACCTTCGTCATCGCCAAGTCGTTCGGCTCGATGCTGTTTTTCGTGGTCATCGGCCTGGCGCTGGCCCTGCAATCGTTCTGGCCCAGTGCCGACAAAGCCGTGATGAGCGGTTTTGTGTTGGTGCTGCTGTACATGAAAGGCCCGCTGGAACATTTGGTCGGCACGCTGCCAATCATCAGCCGGGCGCAGATCGCGTTTCGCCGGATCGCCGAACTCAGCGAACAGTTTTCCTCCCCGGAACCGCACCTGCTGCTGGAAGATCAGGGCCACACACCCGGCCCGGTCCACAGCCTGGAACTGAGCAACGTGCGTTATGCCTTCCCGCCGGTGGAAGGCAGCGAGCCCTTCCGCCTCGGCCCGGTCAACCTGCGCATCGAGCAAGGCGACATCGTATTCATCGTCGGTGAAAACGGCTGTGGTAAAACCACGCTGATCAAGTTGCTGCTGGGGCTTTACGCGCCCACCGAGGGCGAAATCCGCGTGAACGATCAGCCGATCACCGCCCTCAACCGCGATGACTACCGGCAGCATTTCACCACGATATTTGCTGACTATTACCTGTTCGATGACCTGATTCAGGGCGACCGGCAAGTGCCGCAGGATGCCACGCGCTACCTCGAACGCCTGGAGATCGCGCACAAGGTCAGCGTGCGCGACGGCGCGTTCAGCACCACCGACCTTTCCACCGGCCAGCGCAAACGCCTGGCGCTGGTCAATGCCTGGCTCGAAGAACGACCGGTGCTGGTGTTCGACGAATGGGCGGCCGATCAGGACCCGACCTTCCGCCGCATTTTCTACACCGAACTGCTGCCCGACCTGAAGCGCCTGGGCAAAACCATCATCGTCATCTCCCACGATGACCGCTACTTCGACGTGGCCGATCAACTGGTGCGCATGGAGGCCGGCAAGGTCAAAAGCGAACTGCAACCCGCGTAATCGACGAGGCCGTGGCCGACCGGAAAAATAATTTTCCGGTTTGCCGCGGCCTCCTCGTCTTAATGAGATGAATAAGAACCATTACCAACTATACCTGCCAAGGTCTTAACCTCATGTCCGCATCCCGTTTCATGCTTCGACCTCTGACCCGCGCCCTGTTAATGAGCAGCACGACCCGCTCCCGCATGACCTCCACCGGCCTCGGCCTGGCGATGACCCTGGCCATGACGCCTTATGTCCAGGCCCAGGAATGGACCCTGAACATCCCGGCCCAGCCACTGGCTCAGGCGCTGCAGACCCTCGGTCATCAGACCAACCTGCAAATCATCTACAGCCCCGAAAGCATTCAGAACCTGCGCTCCAGTGCCCTCAACGGCCGCTATCAGGAAGATGATTCGCTCAGCGCGCTGCTCAAGGGCACCGGAATCCGCCATCAGCGCGACGGCAACACGGTCACCCTGCTGGCGCCGGCCACTGGCAGCGCGATGGAACTGGCACCGACCAGCGTCACCGGTCAGCAATTGGGCGCGACCACCGAAGGCAGCAACTCTTACACCACCGGGACGGTGACCATTGGCAAGGGCGAGCATTCACTCAGGGAAACCCCACAGTCGATCACCGTCATCACGCGCAAGATGCTCGATGACCAGAACCTGAACACCATCGAACAGGTCATGGAAAAGACCCCGGGCATCACCGTTTACGACTCGCCCATGGGCGGCAAGTATTTCTACTCCCGGGGCTTTCGCATGACCGGCCAGTACCAGTACGACGGCGTGCCGCTGGACATCGGCAGCAGCTACGTGCAGGCCGACAGCTTCAACAGCGACATGGCGATCTATGACCGGGTCGAAGTGTTGCGCGGCGCAGCCGGGATGATGAAAGGCGCCGGGGGTACCGCGGGCGGCGTGAACTTCGTGCGCAAGCGCGGCCAGGACACCCCGCACACCCAACTGTCGCTGTCCGCCGGCAGCTGGGACAACTACCGTGGCCAGGTCGACACCGGCGGCCCGCTGAACGACGCCGGCACCATCCGTGGCCGGGCCGTGGTCACCCAGCAGACCCGTCAGTATTTCTATGATGTGGGCGCGCGCAAGGACCAGATCTACTACGGCGCCCTGGACTTCGACCTGAGCCCCGACACCACGCTGGGTCTGGGCATGGCCTATGAAGACGTCGATGCCACCCCTTGCTGGGGCGGCCTGCCGCGCTACGCCGACGGCAGCGACCTGAAACTCTCGCGCTCCACCTGCCTGAATACCGCCTGGAACAACCAGCGCAGCAAGCGGGCCACTTACTTTGGCGATTTGAAACACCAGCTCAATGACAACTGGGCGCTGAAGGTCGCGGGGGTTTACTCGAAGAACACCCAGGACATGGAATACGCCTTCCCGAGCGGTTCGGTACCGGTCGGCGCCACCAGCTCCAGTACCCTGATGCTCGGCAGCATCTATGACTACGACCAGGTCGACTACGGCCTCGACGCTTACGTGGATGGAAAATTCGACGCGTTCGGCCAAGAGCACGAGCTGACCTTCGGTGCGAACGCCAGTCGCTCCCACAAGGATGACTTCTACGCCGTGGCCGTTCTGCCCCAGCGTCAGAATGTGCTGAACCCCGACCACCACCTGCCCCAGCCGGATGAAAGTTACTACCTGGCCAACGCCTCCCGTGGTGGTCCCGTGGACATGCGGATCCTGCAATACGGCGCCTACTCCACGGCACGCCTGAAACTGGCAGACCCGCTGACCTTCGTCCTGGGCAGCCGCGTCAGCTGGTACAAATCCGAAACCGACTCCGTCTCGTACTTCCGTGGCGAAGGCACGCCGATCAGTTCCGAGTCCAAGGAAACCGGGCAGGTCACCCCGTTTGCGGCGCTGCTGTTCGACATCAACGACAACCTGACCGTCTACACCAGCTACGCGGATATCTTCACCCCGCAGGGCGGCTACAAGACCATCACCGGTGCGACCCTCAAGCCATTGATCGGTCAGAGCTATGAACTGGGGATCAAGGGTGAATGGTTCGACGGTCGCCTGAACAGCGCCTTCAACCTGTTCCGCACCGTCCAGAAAGACGCCGCCCAGGATGACCCGGCCTGCCCGGACAGCAGCTGCTCGCAGAACTCCGGCAAGGTGCGCGCCCAGGGTTTCGAAGCCGAAGTCAGCGGTGAAGTCATCGACCGTCTGCAATTGCTGGCCGGCTACACCTACACACAGACCAAAGTGCTGGAAGACGCCGACGTCAGTCAGGATGGCGTGTCATACAACACCTACGTGCCGCGTCACCTGCTGCGCGTGTGGGGTGACTACGCCCTCAGCGGTCCGCTGGAACGCGTTACCGTCGGTGCTGGCGTCAACGCGCAAAGCAGCAACTACCGCACCTCACCTACCAGCGGCAACAACATCACCCAGGGTGGCTATGCGGTCTGGAACGGTCGCATCGGCTACCGCATCGATGACACCTGGTCCGTGGCGCTGAACGGCAACAACCTGTCCGACAAACGCTACTACGCCACGGTCGGTACCGAAGGTTTCGGTAACTTCTACGGTGAACCGCGCAACTTCGTGATGTCGGTCAAGGCTGACTTCTGATTGCAGCCTCAATGGAAACGCCCTGCAATTGCGGGGCGTTTTTTTGTGTGAGCAAGGCGAGAAAATGGCGGTGGTTTTAACTGAAAGTTCGGGGGTGCTTTTTTGGGCCTCATCCACCACAAGACCCGAAGTGATATCGCTAAACAAGCGCTGTTTAATCGACACTTCCAGATACTCACTCAGGCTACACATTCTTGCGCCATTGCCTACGACTGCGCCAGAATCCGCCGGCTTGTGCGCCTTGAGGCCGGGCTCTATCGTTTCCGGGTCGCTGACCAATCAGCGATCGGGTTTAGCAGCTCGGTAAATATCAAGGCACGCAGTGTCATCTCTCGATCAGCCGGCTACTTTTGCCTACGCTGGTCTGCGTTATGGTGACTGTGCGTGGGGCACTTCGGTGCGCCGGGTTCCTTGATCCCTGGTCTGCTAACCCGCGTACAGTCGCCACCTTTCTCGTTTAGCAGCGACATGTGGCGACTCCATTGATCAAGGAGTTTTACCATGTTCAAACCAACGCCAAATCCTCCGGAAACCGACGACGTTTCCCCCTACGAATCCCTCGATTCCAAAAAACTCAACGAAGCCGCCGACCGCGCCCTCGATTACTACCTCAAACCGGCGATACCCAAAGACACCCCGCGCAAACCCAGCACCATTTACCACGTCGGCGCCGAGGTCGATAACGAGACCCTGCTGGTCAACGCCTGCGAATCCCTGGCATCAGCGAGCATGATGCTCAGTGAGTTCGCCGGGTTGATGGACATGCCACATCGCAACATGATGTTGGGGATTCAGCAGGTGGTCATGCTTGGTGAGTTGGCGGTCAATCGGGTGCTGGATAACTTCGATCCGCGAGGCTAGCCAGCAAAAGCAAAAGATCGCAGCCTCGTTTCACTCGACAGCTCCTACAGGAAGCGGGGATGCCCGTTAAATGGGAATGTACGCGGTCGGTGTAGGCGCTGGCGAAGCCTGCGATCTTTTGGCGGTATCAAAGAGTGTCGAAGGGCAAGGTCAAAAGATCGCAGCCTTCGGCAGCTCCTACAGGAAGCGGGTACACCCGTTAAATGGCGGATGTACGCGGCATGGATTGGCTCACACTCAACCCAAATGCCGACTCAACGCCCGACTCAAGCGTTCATGCACACTCAGCACATCCGGCATGACCGACGCCAGCCTGAGCAAATCATGGGTCAGGCCCGGGCAATGTTCGAGTTCGACACTCACCCCTTGCGCGCGCAGTTTATCGACGTAGGCCTGGCCTTCATCGAGCAACGGATCGAAGCCGGCCAGCAGCACAATCGCCGGCGCCGCACCGCGCAGGTCCTCAGCCCGCAACGGTGAGAAGCGCCAGTCCAGCAGGTCTTCGGGGCTGCGGGCGTAGTGCTGGTAAAACCAGTCCAGCGTGTCGTTCTCCAGCAGATACCCTTCACTGAACAACAAACGCGAATCGTGGGTGCGCGAGGCATCGGTGACCGGATAACACAGCAGCTGCACCTTGGGGACGATGGCCACGGTGTGTGGTTGAATCACCGCCTGCAAGGCCAGCACCGTCGCCAATGTGGCACCGGCACTGTCGCCGCCAAACGCAACGCGACCGGCATCCAGCCCCAGGGACAGCGCCTGTTCCGCCAGCCAGGACAAGGCGTCTTCACCGTCCTCCAGCGCTGTCGGGAAGCGGTGCTCCGGCGCCAGCCGATAGCCCACCGACAACACCGCGCATGGCGTGCGCCGGCAGAATTCGCGGCAGACACCGTCATGGGAATCCAGGCTGCCCACGACAAAACCACCGCCATGGAAATACACCAGCACCGGCATCGGTGCCGTCGCCCCGCTCGGGCGATACAAACGCAACGCCAGCGGCGCACCGTCCCGGGCCGTGGTATTGACCTCCAGCACGTCAAGATCCTGAGGGGCATTCCAACGCAATTGCGTGGTGGTGTGTTCGAAGATCGCCCGGGCCTCGGCCGGCGTCATTTGATGCAGCGCCGGCAGGCCTGCGTCCTGGCGGTCTTGCGCCAGGTCGAGGAAGGCTTCCAGATCAGGGTGTAACGACATCGAAAGAATCCTTCTATCAGCGAAAAAGGGGCGCGCCTGAGCAACACCCCCCGGCAATGATTAAAAACCCGGCACTCAGCCCACCCGCGCCATGCAATGCTCGATCAACGCCTCAAGCTCGCGCTGATAATCCTGCATGAACCGCTCCATCGTGCTGGCCCGATAACGCTGGGTGCTGTAGATGCAACGCAGCGCCAACTGACCGTCGTAAACCTGGCCGACAATCTCCAGCCAGTTGCCCAGATTGGCCTGCAGGCAGTAGTTGTCGCCGGTTTCTTCCAGCGCCGGCACCAGCAACGCCTGCTCGTCGAAGCTCTGGTCGAACTGGCCTAGATAGTTGAACGTCACCCGTGCCTGCGGCAGGTCGGCCAATTGGCGGCCCAGTTGCGGGCCGGCCAGATGACGCAATACGCCGTAGCCGATGCCCTTCTGCGGGATGGCCGCCAACTGCGCTTGCACGTTGACGATCGACGCGCCGATGTCCGCGCTGTCGGGGGTGAGCCGGACCGGGAACATGCTGGTGAACCAGCCCAGGCTGCGGCTCAGGTCGATGCTCTCGAACAGGTCCTCGCGGCCGTGCCCTTCCAGCAAAATCAGCGCCGACGGCTGTTCGCTCCAGCGACACAGCGCCCGGCTCAGGGTCGACAGCAGCAAATCGTTGATCTGCGTGCGATAGACCGCCGGCGCCTGTTTGAGCAACTGCTCGGTGTGCTCGCGAGACAACTTGAGCCGCGCCTGGGCCTGGTGACGCACCTGATTCTTGCCGCGACGGTTGTCGCATGGCAGGTCGACGCCCGGCTGATCCAGTTGTTCCAGCCAGTAGCCCAGTTCCTGCTCGGCAATCATCGGCGCCTGCGCCTGCAACGCTTCGGCAAACGCGCGATAGCTGCTGGTACGGATCGGCAATTGCGGTTCGATGCCCATCACGCAGGCCTCGTAGGCTGCTTTCAAGTCATCGAGCAAAATCCGCCATGACACGGTGTCGACCACCAGATGGTGGATGACCATCAACAGCCGCGCCTGCCCGTCCGGCAGGGCGATGTGCACCGCGCGCCAGGCCGGTCCATCGTCGAGCTTGAGGCTGCGCTGTGTCAGGTTGGCCAAGGCTTCGACCTGTTCGCTGTTCTCAGCCTCGCGGCGCCAGAGCACCGGTTCGCGACGATCCGTTAGTGCGGCGTAGCGTTGCAACCAGCGCCCGCCTTCCTGACAGAAACGCAGGCGCAAGGCGTCGTGATGGTTTTCGATCCAGCCCAGCGCCTGCTCCAGGGCGTCCAGATCCAGCGTCTGACGCGCACTCAGCAACAACGACTGGTTGTAGTGATGAGGCTCGGCCATGCCCTCGGCAAAAAACCATTCCTGGATCGGCAGCAGATTGAACAACCCTTCACTGGCCACCTGGGTGAGGTCCACCGACGGTTGCGCGGTGCCCGCCTTCACCACGTCCTGTTCGACGATACCGGCGATGGTCTGGTAGCGCATCAGATCGCGCAGCTTGAGGTCCATCTGCAGGGTCGGGTGGTTCCTGACGCGGGAAATCACTTGCAGGCTCAGGATCGAGTCGCCGCCCAGTTCAAAGAAGTTGTCGCTGATACCGACCTGCTCCACCTGCAACACCTGCGCCCAGATGTCCGCCAGCAACTGTTCTTGCTGATTGCGCGGGGCGACGTATGCCTCGCTTTTGAATTCCGGCTCGGGCAATGCCCTGCGGTCAAGCTTGCCGTTGGGGGTGACTGGAAAGGCGCTGAGGCAGACGATCTGCGCCGGCACCATGTACTCAGGCAAGGTGGTGCGCAGACCGGCCTTGAGTTCATCGCCCAACTCCTGCCCGGCGTCGGTGACGACGTAACCGATCAGCTGCTTGCCGGAAGCATTGTCCCGGGCGATCACCAGGGCGTCGCTGACCTGCGCCAGTTGCCGCAGGCTGGCCTCGACTTCACCGAGCTCGATGCGGAACCCGCGCACTTTGACCTGATGGTCGATGCGGCCGACGTAATCGACCACGCCGTCCTGGCGCAAGCGCACCAGGTCGCCGGTGCGGTACAGCCGCTCGCCGCTGGCAAACGGGTTGGGCACAAAGCGCTCGCAGGTCAGGTCGGGCCGGCCATGATAACCACGGGCAACCCCGTAGCCACCGATGTACAACTCACCGGCAAACCCCGGCGGCAGCGGATTCAAATCCTCATCCAGCACATACAGCGAACGTGCCCCCACCGCGCGGCCGATCGGCGCATAAGCCGCTTCACACTGCTGGCTCACCGGCACTTTCCACAGCATCGGCGTGACCACGGTTTCCGTCGGGCCGTAGCCGTTGGTGAAGTACTCGGGACGCAACGCTGCCTTGACCTGTTCGAAAGTCTGCTCCGGCACCGCGTCGCCACCGAAGCAATAGATACGCACCGGCGGCGGTGCAATACCGCTGGCCGCGGCGTATTCGGCCAGTTGCTTGAGGTAGGCCGGCGGGAAGCAGGCGATGGTCACGCCATAGTCGTGCAGCGCTTGGTAAGTCTGCTCCGGCGTCCACAGGCAACCGTCCCGCACCACCAGCCGGCCGCCGCTGTACAGCGTACTCAACCAGCGCTCATGAGCACCGTCGAAGGCGAACGACATGAAGTGCAGCTCGCAGCTGCGGGTGTCCATCTCATACAGTTTGGCGATGGCCTGACAGTGCATGCTCAGGGGCCCCTGGGTCACCGCAACGCCTTTTGGCCGCCCGGTGGAACCCGAGGTGTAAACCAGATAAGCCAGCCCGTGCTCCAGCACGCGGCACACCGGCGCTTCATCGCCATAGCGGGACTCGTCGAGGTGATCCAGCTCAAGGTGCAACAGGCCCTCGGGCGCGGGTAATGTTTCCCGCAGACTGCTTTGGGTCAGCAGCAACGCCATGCCGGAATCTTCGATCATGTACGCCAGACGCTCCGGCGGATAATCGATGTCCAGCGGCACATACGCCGCGCCGCTTTTGAGCACGGCGAGGAAGCTGACCACCATTTCCAGCGAACGCGGCAGTGCCACGCCGATCACCACTTCCAGCCCGGCGCCGTGCTCGATCAGGCAGTGGGCCAGACGATTGGCCCGTCGTTCCAGTTCGCCGTAGCTCAGGCTCATCCCGGCGCATTGCACCGCAATGGCCTCGGGCTGACTCAGTGCGTGCCGGCTGATCAGCTCCGGCAACAGCTGCGGTTGATGATCGGATAGCGGCTCGGCGCTCCAGGTTTGCATCGCTTGCCATTGTTCAGAGGACAAACGCTGCAGGTTACCCAGGCGTTCGTAAGGCGCGCGCATCATCGCTTCAAGGGTGTTTTCCAGCGTCAGGCGAATCCCCTCCACCGCCTCGGCACTGAAGTGGCTGCGCAGGTACAGGTATTCGATCGACAACTCATCACCGAGCATCACCGCCAGGTCCATCGGCACGTTGGTCACGCCATGGCCGATGGATTTGCCGAAGGTCAGGTCGGTGTCGTTTTCTTCCTGCAAGCGATCATCGATCGGGAAGTTCTCGAACACCACGATGCTGTCGAACAGCGCCTGGCCACCGAGGTTCGACCAGCGCTGCACATCCGCCAGCGGTGCCTGGGAATAGTCGCGGATATCCAAGTTGTAGACCTGAACCTGATTCAGCCAGTCGGCCAGACGCAGGTCCGGTTCCGGGGTCTGGATGATCGGCAAGGTGTTGATGAACAGGCCCAGCATGTTGCCGACATTCGGCAGGCTCTCAGGACGCCCGGACACCGTGGCACCGAACGTCACCGTGCGCTGGCCGGTATAGCGTTGCAACAGCAACAGCCAGGCGCCCTGGATCAGGGTGTTGGGGGTGATGCGCAGGTCGCGGCAGAACTGCAGCAGCCGGGTGGTCTGCGCACTGTCCCAGTTCGAATAAATCGCGTCATGACCCGACACGTCCGCCGAGTGGCGCGGATGAATCGCCTGACTCAACGCGGTGGGTTCGTTGACCGCTGCCAGACGTGCCTTCCAGAACAGTTCCTGGGTGTCCTGATCCTGCGCTTGCAGCCAGGCGATGAAGTCGCGGTAACGGCCGTTTTCGCCGCTGACCTGGCCCTTGGCGTAGTACTGCAACACTTCACCGAACAGCCGTGAACTGCTCCAGCCATCCATCAATATGTGGTGACTGGTCCAGACCATCTGGTACTGATCGTCGCTCAAGCGCAGCAGGGTCAGCCGTTGCAACTTCGCCTCGGCCAGGTCGAAGCCCAGTGCTCGATCCTCGGTGGCGAACGCGGCGATCCGCGTGTCGCTGATGTCCTGCCCGCGCCAGTCGAGCACCTGCATCTGCAACGCCGCGTGGTACTGGACGATCTGCAGGGGCTTGGTCAGCCCGTCCTGCCAATGGAAGCTGGTGCGCAGAATCGCCTGGCGCTCAATGATGTATTCCCAGGCAGCGCGGAAGCGCTCCACGTCCAGGCCCTTGACCGGCAAGCTGACCTGGTTGACGTACAGGCTGCTGCCGTTGTCCGACAGCGTATGGAACAGCATGCCCTCCTGCATTGGCGACAACGGATAGATGTCTTCAATTGCGGCAGCCGGCACCGGCAAGGCATCAAGCTGCGTCTGGTCGAGGCGGGCCAGCGGGAAGTCCGACGGGGTCAGCCCATGGCTGCCCGGCGGGCTCGAGCGTTTGAACGCCGTACTGCCGCTGACCGGGCTTTCATCGTTCTCAAGAGGAACATTCACCTGCACCACACGCGCCAACCGTTCCACCGTCTGCTGCTGGAACAGGTCTCTAGGAGTGAACCGAATCCCCGCCTGACGCGCCCGGCTCACCACCTGAATGGAGATGATCGAATCGCCGCCCAGGGTGAAGAAGTTGTCGGTCACGCCGACCCGTTCGAGTTTCAGAATGTCTTGCCAGATCCCGGCAATCTGCTGTTCCAGCGCGGTGCGCGGCGCCACGTAATCGCGTTGCAACTGGTTGGCATCCGGGGTCGGCAAGGCCTTGCGGTCGAGTTTGCCGTTGGGGGTCAGCGGCAATTGTTCGATGAACAACCATTGCGCCGGCACCATGTAATCCGGCAGATGCGCCTTGAGCCCGGCCTTGAGTACTTCGCTCAAATCGTCCTGCTGTTGCGGGCTCAGGTCGGCCTGCGCCGGCACCACATAAGCCACCAGTTGCTGACCGCTATGGCCTTCCACCGCCAGCACCACACCTTCGTGCACGCTGTCGTGGGCCAGCAGGCGCGCTTCGATTTCACCCAGTTCGATACGGAACCCGCGCACCTTGACCTGATGGTCGATGCGGCCGATGTATTCGATCACACCGTCTTCACGCAAACGGGTCAAGTCGCCAGTGCGGTACATCCGCTCGCCATTGCTGGCCAGCGGGTTGGGCACAAAGCGCTCGGCGGTCAGGCCCGGACGGAACAGATAGCCACGGGTAATGCCGTCGCCGGCCAGGTATAACTCGGCAGCAACGCCAACCGGCGCGGCTTGCAACTGGGCATCGAGCAAGTGTGCAGTAGTGTTCACCAGCGGCCGACCGATGTTCGCCTGACCGCCGGCTTCGCGGCGGGTGCAGGTCGAATAGGTGGTGTCTTCCGACGGCCCGTACAAATCGTAAACGTGCTCGACCGAGGTCTCGCGGTACAGCGCGTCCACCAGACCTTGTTTGAGCGATTCACCCGCCAGATTGATGATGCGCACACCTGAAGGGATCTGCCCGGCGCGCTGCAAGGCCGCGATGGCCGACGGCACGGTGTTGATCAGGCGCACCTGATCGCGCTCAGGCAGGTCCGGCAACTCCAGGGCGTTGCGCGCCATGATGATCGAACCACCGCGAGCCAGGGTGACGAAAATCTCCCACACCGACAGGTCGAAACACACCGAGGTCGAGGCCAGCACGCCTTGCAGCTCTTGCTCGCTGTACACCTCGTGCGACCAGTGAATCAGCGCCTGCACGTTGCGATGAGCAATCGCCACGCCTTTGGGTTTACCGGTGGAACCGGAGGTATAAATCACATAAGCCAGGTTGGCGGAGTCGATCCGGCCCTCAAGGTTGTGCGGCGCCAGGTCGGCGAAGGCCTGACCGCCCGCCTCCACCCACACCACTTGGGCTTGGGTCTCGGGCAATTGCGACAGCAAATGCGGCTGGGTCAGCAACACCCGCGCCTGACTGTCGTCGAGCATGTAGGCCACCCGATCCGCCGGGTAGTCCGGGTCCAGCGGCACGTAGGTGCCACCGGCCTTGAGCACCGCCATCAAGGCAATCACCAGCTCGGCGGAACGAGGCATTGCCACGCCCACGCGGATTTCCGCGCCGACACCCAGCGTTTGCAGATGACGGGCCAACTGGTTGGCGCGGCGATTGAGCTCGGCATAGGTCAACCCAGCACCGGCATGCCGTAAGGCAATCGCCTGCGGCCGTGCTTCGACCTGGGCTTCAAAGCCTTGATGAATCAGGGCTTGGGCCGGGTATGCGGCATGATGGTCATTCCATTCGGCCAGAGTACGCAGCTCGCTCGCCGGCAACAGGCCGATCTCGCCCAGCAAGCGTTGCGGTGCGTCGAGGAACTGGCGCAGCACTGCTTGCAGATGAGCGGCCAGGCCGACAATGCTGCGCTCGGCGAAATGTTCGGTGAGGTAGTTGAAGTCCAGGCTCAATACTTCGCCGGCACCGGCGATCAGCGTCAGGCCGTAGTTGGTTTGTTCACGGTGTTCGAGACCGCTGAAACGCAAGCCGCCCGGATTGGCCTCCAGGGTGTCGGACACCGGGTAGTTTTCGAACACCAGCAAGGTGTCGAACAACGCTTCGCCGTTGAGCGCGGCCAGGCGTTGAATATCCTGCAATGGCGTCTGTTCGTAATCGCGCAGCAGCAGGTTCTTGTCCTGCACGCTGCGCACCCAGTCGCTGACACTGCACGTCGCTGGCGGGCTGGCGATCACCGGCAGGGTATTGATGAACAGGCCCAACTGTTGCTCGATGCCCGGCAGATCCACCGGGCGACCGGACACTGTCGCGCCGAACGCAACACTGCTCTGCCCGGTGTAGCGCTGCAACACCAGCAGCCACGCGGCTTGCACCAGGCTGTTGAGCGTCACTTGCTGCTGGCGCGAGAAACCGTTGAGGCGCTGGGTGAAGGCTGCGTCAAAGGTCAGCTTATGCACGCCTTTGCCGGGGCCGGGCACGGTTTGCCCGTGGCAGGCCGAGGCCAACCGCGTCGGTTCGTCCAGTTCGGCCAACTGCCCGCGCCAGAAGGCTTGCGCCGCGTCCTTGTCCTGGCGTTGCAGCCAGGCCAGGAAGTCGCGATAACGGCCCTGCGCACTCGGCACCGGATGCCCGGCGTAATCCTGCAGCACTTCGCCAAACATCCGCGAGTTGCTCCAGCCGTCCATGAGAATGTGGTGGCAGGTGAAGATCAGGCGATGACGGTCATCGGCGGTGCGCAGCAGGCACAGGCGCAGCAGCGGCGGATTCTGCAAGTCGAAACCGCGTTCGCGATCGGCCAAGGCACGGGCCTCAAGCACGGCTTGCACGTCCGGTTCGGCGCGCACATCCACTTCCGGCATTTCCAGGGTCAGCTGGCGATAGATCACTTGCAGCGGTGTATCGAGGCCGTTGCGGCCCCAGATGAAACCGGCGCGCAGCACTTCATGGCGGTCCACCACCCGCTGCCAGGCTTGCTGGAAGCGCGCCACATCCAGACCGTCGATATCCAGCAGCATCTGATAGACGTACGCACTGGCGTCGGCGTCGTACAGGCTGTGGAACAGAATGCCCTGCTGCATCGGCGCCAGCGGGTAAATGTCCTCGATCCGCTGCGCCGCGATCGGCAGGCTGTCCAGATGCGCCTGGGACAACCCGGCCAATGGCACATCGCAAGGGGTCAAGCCGCCGCTCGGATGGCTCAGGCAATGGTCGATCAACTCACCCAGCGCCACTTCATAAGCGCGAGCCAGGGCGTTGATGGTCGCCTCTTCGAACACGTCACCGCTGTAGGTCCAGGTCAGGCTCAATTGCCCTTGGTAGACGCGGCCGTCGATGGTCAGCCAGTTGCTCATCGGCGCCTGTTCGTCCTGCCCGGCGCCCTTGTCTTCGGTGGCCGGCACCCACAGGGCGCCCTCGTCGAAGTTGTTATCGAACTGCCCCAGGTAGTTGAACGTCACCTTGGGTTGGGACAAGCCGCTCAGGGCCGTTTTCGCAGCGTCATTGCCCAGATACCGCAGCAAGCCAAAGCCGATGCCTTTGTTCGGGATCGCGCGCAGTTGTTCCTTGATGCCCTTGATGGACGCTTCGAGGCTGGCCTGCGGAGTCAGGCGCACCGGGAACATGCTGGTGAACCAGCCCACCGTACGGCTCAGGTCGAGGTCGTCGAACAGGTCTTCGCGGCCATGCCCTTCGAGCTGCACCAGGGCACTGTCGGAGGCGCTCCACTCACACAAAACCCGGGCCAGTGCGGTCAGCAGCAAATCGTTGACCTGAGTGCGATACACCGCTGGCGCCTGTTGCAGCAGTTGCCGGGTGCGCTCGGCATCCAGACGCGTATCGACGCTGCGCTCGAAACGGTTCTGCAGTTGTCCATCCGGGTTGTCCAGCGGCAAATCCGCCGGGGCTTCGGCCAGTTGCCCGCGCCAGTAATCCAGCTCGGCTTCCAGCCCGGCGCTGCGCGCATAAGCTTGCAGGCGCTCGCCCCAATCCTTGAACGCGGTGGTCTTGGCCGGCAGGCGCAACGGCGTGCCGGCGCTCAGTTGTTGATAGGCGGTTTGCAGGTCTTCCAGCAGAATCCGCCACGACACACCATCGACCACCAAGTGATGGATCACCAACAGCAGTCGCTGGCTGGCATCGGGCAAGTCCACCAGAACCGCACGGATCAACGGGCCGTCGCTCAGGTTCAGGCTGCGCTGCAGCTCCAGGCACAGCGCCGGCAACGCTTCGCTGTCTGGCAACGCCACAGTGCGCAGCAGTGCATTCGGCTGATCGACGGCGGCATGCTCCTGCACCCAATCACCTGCGGTTTGGCGATAGCGCAAACGCAAGGCATCGTGATGCCGTTGCAGGTGTTCCAGGGCCTGCTCCAACGCAGCCGCATGCAGAGGTTCGGCCGGGGTCAGCAGGATCGACTGGTTCCAGTGCTGACGCTCGGGAATCTCGGTGGCGAAAAAATACTGTTGAATCGGGGTCAGCACGGCAGTGCCGAGCACATCACCTTGCATCGCCTGCACCGCATCGCTCTGCTGTGCGACGGTGGCCAGGCGTTGCACGGTCTGGTGCTGGAAGATGTCTTTGGGCGAGAAGCGGATGCCCGCCAGACGCGCCCGGCTGACCACCTGAATCGAGATGATCGAATCGCCGCCCAATTCGAAGAAGTTGTCGTTGAGCCCGACCCGCTCGACTTTCAACACGTCCTGCCAGATCTCGGCCAGGCGCTGTTCGAGCTCGCTGCGCGGTGCCGCGTAAGCCTCTTGCACCAGGCTCACATCAGGGTTGGGCAATTGCTTGCGATCGAGCTTGCCGTTGGCCGTCAGCGGCAGGCGTTCGAGGAACACCCAGCTGACCGGCACCATGTAGTCCGGCAGGTTTTCACGCAATTGCGCCTTGATCGAATCGCGCAAGCTGGCATGGGCATCCGCGTCCAGTGGCTCGCTCGGCACGATCCACGCAGCTAGTTGCTGCCCACTGAGCCCTTCGACCGCCAGCACCACGGCTTCACGCACCGCGTCATGGTTGAGCAATTGGGTTTCGATTTCCCCCAGCTCGATACGGAAACCGCGAATCTTTACCTGATGGTCGATACGGCCGGTGTACTCGATCACCCCGTCGCCGCGTCGCCGCGCCTGGTCGCCGGTGCGATACAGGCGTTCGCCGGCCACAGGGTTGAACGGATCGGGAACAAAACGGGTGGCGCTCATGCCTGGCTGGTTCAGATAACCCCGCGCCAGCCCAGCCCCGGAGATGTACAACTCGCCGATGCACCCTTGGGGCACCAGATTCAGCGCGTCATCGAGCAAGTACCACGACAGGTCGACAATCGGCTCGCCGATCGGGCTGCTGTGGGCCTGTTGCAAGTCCGCCATGGACAGCGGGCGACAGGTCACATGCACGGTGGTTTCGGTGATGCCATACATGTTGATCAGGGTCGGCGCGCGATCGCCGAAACGCTCGAACCAGGGGCGCAGGCTCTGCACTTCCAGCGCCTCGCCGCCAAACACCACGTAACGCAGCGCAGGGTTGCGCGACGAGGCACTGGCCACTTGCATCAGCGGTTTGAACGCCGACGGCGTCTGGTTCAGAACGGTGACCTGTTCATCGCAAAGCAAGGTGTAGAACTCTTCCGGTGAACGGGTGACGTCGTGGGGCACCACCACCAGTTTGCCGCCGTGGAGCAGCGCGCCGAAGATTTCCCAGACCGAGAAATCGAACGCGTACGAATGGAACAGCGTCCAGCTGTCCTCGGGGCCGAAACCGAACCAGTGATCGGTGGCGCTGAACAGGCGAATGACATTGCCATGGGGCAGCAACGCGCCTTTGGGCTTGCCGGTGGACCCGGAGGTGTAAATCACATACGCGAGGTTGTCTGCAGTGGTCAGACAAGGAGGATTGGCGGCGCTGATTTCCTGCGGTGGTTGATTCAGATCCAGGCAGGCCAATCCCGGTGGAATCGGCAACTGCGCCAACAGGTGGCCCTGGGTCAGCAACAGCTCGATCCCGCTGTCCTCGATCATGTAGCGCAAACGGTCGTCGGGGTAGCTCGGGTCCAGCGGCACATAAGCGCCACCGGCCTTCAGCACAGCGACAATGGCGACGATCATGTCCAGCGAACGTTCCACCGCCACGCCCACCCGCACATCGGGGCCGACGCCACGGGCGATCAGCCGATGCGCCCATTGGTTGGCCCGGCGATTGAGTTCGGCATACGTCAGCCGTTGCCCGGCGAACACCACTGCCGGCGCGTCCGGACGATGCTCGGCCTGAGCCTCGATCAACTGATGAATGCACTGGCTGACCGGGTGCACCACCGGGCTCGGGTTCCAGTGCGCGAGTAGTTGTTGTTGCTGCGCGTCATCGAGCACCGGCAGCTGGGCAATGCGCTGGGTCGGGTCCTGAACGATCGCCCGCAGCAGGTTGCGCCAGTGCTGCGCCAGACGCTCGATGGTCGAAGCTTCGAACAGGTCCGTGGCGTATTTGAGCACCGCTTCAATGCCATGGGCCTGTTCGGTGGTGTTCAGTACCAGATCGAACTGCGCGGTTGCGCTTTGCCATTCCAGCGGCTCGATGCTCAAGCCGTTCAACCGCGTCTGGACACTGATCCGGCTTTCGGCCTGGTGATTGAACATCACCTGGAACAACGGGCTGTGACTCAGGCTGCGTCCCGGTTCCAGGGCTTCCACCAATTGTTCGAACGGCAGGTCCTGATGGGCCTGGGCTTCCTGGGCGGTTTGCCGAACCTGGCGCAGCAGATCGACGAAGCTGGCTTGCCCGTCGACGTCCGCCTTGAGCACCTGGGTGTTGACGAAGAAACCGATCAGACGCTCGATCTCCACGCGTCCGCGGTTGGCCACCGGCACACCGACGCGGATGTCGGCCTGGCCGCTGTAGCGGTGCAACAAGGCCTGGAACGAGGCCAGCAACAGCACGAATAGCGTGACGTTTTCTCGTCGGGCGAAGGCCTTGAGGCTGTCGCTCAGCGCCGGGTCCAGAATCAGGTTGTGGCTGGCTCCGACAAAGCTCTGCTCCACCGGACGCGCACGGTCGGTGGGCAGCTCCAGCACCGGTTGCTCGCCGCCGAGCTTGTGTTGCCAATAGGCCAGTTGACGCTCCTGTTCGCCGGCCTCCATCCATTGCCGCTGCCACAGGGCGTAATCGGCGTATTGAATCGGCAGGGCCGGCAGCCCGGCGTCATGCCCGAGGTTGAAACCGGCATACAACTGCACCAGCTCCTCGATCATCACCTGCAACGACCAACCGTCCGAGACGATGTGATGCAGGGTCAGCACCAGCACGTGATCGTGCGGGGTGACTTGCAGCAGGGCCGCGCGCAACAGCGGGCCGGTCTGCAAATCGAAAGCTTTCTGGCTCTGGGTCTGGACGAAGGCCTGGATCGACGCCTGCGGGTTTGTCGCCAGCTCAGGGCTCAGCTCGTGAAAATCCAGGGCAAACGATCCTGCGGGCAGGATCGTTTGCAAGGGTTGCCCGGCGTCTTGAGTGAACACCGTGCGCAAGGTTTCGTGACGTTCGATCAGCGCCTGGACGCTGCGCTGCAACGCGGCCACATCCAGCGGGCCCTGCAAGCGCAGGGCCGTGGGAATGTTGTAGGCCGCGCTGTGCGGCGCCCATTGCCAGAGAAACCACTGGCGCTGCTGAGCGTAGGACAACAACAACGGTTCTTCAGCCGTGCGCTTGAAAACCGGGGCAATGTCAAAAAGGTTGACGCCTTTCTGCTTGAGCAGCACCGCCAGAGCCTTTCTTTGCTTAGCCGAAAGTTGTCCTACCGACTCGATTAACTCTTGCACGCGTTGTTCCCCTCAAGAAATCAGTTTTTCCAGATCATCGAGGGATAGACGTTTGAGGGCCTCCAGGGATTTAGCCAATTCGTCCTGAACCGGCGATAAATCAACGCGCAATGCTTCGATACGGGTGCAGAACGCTTGCAGGGTGTCGGCTTCGAACAGCGCCTTGAGCGGCACCTTGTCACCCAGGCGTTCCTTGATTCGGGTCACCACTAGCGTCGCCAGCAGCGAATGCCCGCCCAACTGGAAGAAGTTGTCCGTCAGGCCCACGCGCTCGACTTCCAGCACCTCCTGCCAGACGGTCGCCACTGCCCATTGCAGATCGGTGCGCGGCGCGTCGTAACGCTGCAGCGTCGGATTGCCGCCCAGCGCCATCAGGGCCTTGCGGTCGAGCTTGCCATTGGGGGTCTGCGGCAGTGCGTCGATCACATGCAGATGGCCCGGCACCATGTGCGCCGGCAAACGACTGGCCAGGGCCGCCCGCAGGTTTTCCGCCAGCAGTTGACGGTCGCTCGCCACCACATAGGCATGCAGATGCTTGCCCGCCGCGCCCTCCTGCGCCAGCACCACGGCTTCGTGCACGTCGGGCTGCTCCAGCAATCGGGCTTCGATCTCGCTCAGCTCGATGCGAAAGCCGCGAATCTTCACCTGATGGTCGGCACGACCGATGTACTCAATCGTGTCGCCAGGCCCTTGGCGCACCAGATCGCCGGTGCGATACAGCCGCTCACCATGGGCCGCGAACGGGTCCGGCACGAAGCGTTCGGCGGTCAGGCCGGGACGCAGCAGGTAGCCACGGGTCACCCCGGCACCGGCCAGGTACAACTCGGCCGCCAGCCCTGCCGGCAACACCTGCAACTGGCTGTCGAGCAGGTAGGCCACGGTGTTGTCCAGTGGCCGCCCGATGTTCGCCCGGCCGTTGGCGGTGCGCAGGGTGAAGGTCGAATAGGTGGTGTCTTCCGACGGCCCGTACAGGTCATAAACCTGCTTGACCGACGTGCTGGCGTACAGCGTATCGACCAGCGTCTGCTTGAGCGGCTCGCCGGCCAGATTGAGGGTGGTGACCGACGCCGGAATCTGCCCGGCCCGTTGCAGCGCGGCAATCGCCGACGGCACGGTATTGATCAGCGTCACTCGCTCACGGGCCGGCAACTCGGACAGCGCCAGGGCGTTGTCCGCCAGCACCAGGCAACCGCCACTGGCCAGCGTGACGAAAATCTCCCACACCGACAGGTCGAAGCAGATCGAGGTCGAGGCCAGCACGCCACGCATCTGCTCATCGCGGTAAACACCCTGCGACCACTGGGTCAGCGCCGCGAGGTTGGCATGGGTAATCGCCACGCCTTTGGGCTTGCCGGTGGAGCCGGAGGTGTAAATCACGTAGGCCAGATTCTGCGCAACGATCCGGCTGACAGGCGCCGTGGACGGATACCCGGCGAGCCATTCGGCGCCCTCTTCGACCAACAACACTTGAGACGGCAACGCCTCGGGCAACATTGTCTGCAACGCGGCTTCGGTCAGCAGCACCGCTGCGCAACTGTCCTCGAGCATGTGCAGCAAGCGCGCTTGCGGATACTCCGGGTCCAGCGGCACGTAGGCACCACCGGCCTTGAGGATCGCCAGCAGCCCGACCAGCATGTCCGGCGTGCGGCGCATGCACACGCCGACCCGCACTTCCGGCCCGACGCCCAGCGTTTGCAGCTTGTGCGCCAGTCGATTGGCCCGAGCGTCGAGGGTGCGGTAATCGAGGGTCTGTTCGGCAAACAACACCGCCGCAGCCTGCGGTTGGCGTTGTACCTGCGCGTCGATGCGCTCGACCACGCTGCGCGCATCCAGCGTCGTGATCGCAGCCTTGCCCCAGTCGACAGCCGCTTGACCCAGTGCGCCGTCCAGCAGTTGCAACGCGCCCAGAGGCTGCGAAGCATCCGTCATGAATTGCATCATCAGGCCTTCGAGCTGGGTGCTCAGGTCGGCGATGGTGGCGTGATCGAAGCAGGCCTGATCGAAGCTCAAGCCCAGGGTCAACTCACGACCGGTGACCGCCACCAGTGTCAGCGGATAATGGGTCTGCTCCTGACGCTGGATGGTGGAAAACTCCAGCCCGGTGGCAGTGCCTTGGGCCAGCGCTTCGGCCATCGGGTAGTTCTCGAACACCAGAATACTGTCGAACAGCGCGCCCGCGCCCTGCCCCGCCCAGCGCTGGATATCGTAGAGCGGCGTGTGCTCGTGTTCGCGCAGGGCCAGGTTGAGGCTCTGCACCTGCTGAATCCACTGGCCGACCGGGATCTCGGCGGACGGCGAAGCCACCACCGGCAAGGTATTGATGAACAGGCCGATCTGCTGCTCGACGCCGGGCAAGTCCGTCGGCCGACCGGCCACAGTCGCGCCGAAAGCTACGGTGTCCTGGCCGGCATAGCGCTGCAACAGCACCAGCCACGCGGCTTGCATCAGGGTATTGAGGGTGACCTTCTGTTCGCGGGCGAAGCGGTTCAAATCACCAGTTTGTTGTTCGCTGAACACATGTTGGTAATCGGCATAACCGCTGGCCGGCGTCTGGCTGACCGGCAGCGCGCTGGCCAGGCGGGTCGGCTCCTGAAGGTCAACCAGCGCCGACGTCCAGAACCCGCGACTGGCCTGAACATCGCGCTGGCCCAGCCACTCGATGTAATCGCGATAGCGCCCCGGGGTCGCCGCCGGTGTCATGCCGGCATAGCGTTGCAACACCTCGCCGAACAACTGCGAGGTGCTCCAGCCATCCATCAAGATGTGATGACTGGTGTAGATCAAGTGATGCTGCGCCTCACCGGTTTGCACCAGCAAGACTCGCAACAGCGGGGCCTGGTCGAGTTCGAAACCGGCGGCCAGATCCTCCCGGGCCAACTGATCGAGCGCTGCGTAAAGGTCATCACGACCGCGCCAGTCCTGCACGGTCATGGGCATCTGCACCATCTGCCTGACAATCTGCACCGCCGCGTCGGCGTCCTCGGGCCAGACGAATACTGTGCGCAGAATCTCATGGGCCTCCAGCGTCTGCTGCCAGGCCTGACGGAAACGCTCGGCGTCCAGCTGCCGCACATCGACGCGCAACTGGTTGGTGTAGGCCGGGCCGTCCGGCTCGTTGAGGCTATGGAACAGGATGCCCTGCTGCATCGGCGACAACGGATAGAGGTCGCTGATCTCCCGTGCCGGCACCGGCAGCGCCGACAGTTGCGCTTGCGTCAGGCGCACCAGATTGAAGTCCGACGGCGTGACCCCGGCATGCTCACCGACAGTGCAATGTTCGATCAGTCGTTCCAGTTCATGGCAATAAGCATCGGCCAGTGCCTGAATGGTTTGCGGGCGGTACATGCCCTGGCCGAACGTCCAGCTCAATTCCAGCTCACCGCCATAGACCTGGCCGTCGACGCTCAGCCAGTTGCCCAAGGGCGCCTCTTCATTCTGCTGCTCACCGGTGCTGTCGGCGGTCGGCACGAACAGCGCGCCGTCAGTTGCACTGAACGCACCGTCGAACTGCCCGAGGTAGTTGAACGTGATGCGCGGCGGCGGCAATTCACGCAGCGGTTCGAAGCCGGCGAGGTAGCGCAGCACGCCGTAGCCGATGCCTTTGCCCGGCACGGCTCGCAGTTGTTCCTTGATCGCGCACAGCGACATGCCCGACTCTGCCTGTGGGGTCAGACGCACCGGAAACAGGCTGCTGAACCAACCCACGGTGCGACTCAAATCCAGGTCGTCGAACAGGTCTTCGCGACCATGACCTTCGAGCTGGATCAGCACCGACTCCTGCTCGCTCCAGTCACACAGCACCCGCGCCAGGGCGGTCAGCAGCAAGTCGTTGATCTGGGTGCGATAGGCGGCCGGTGCCACTTTGAGCAGCGCGTGGGTCAGCGATTTGTTCAGGCGTGAAGTGGCCCGAGCGGCCTGACGGCGGGTCTGGACGGTCTCGGGAAAATCCCTCGGCAAGTCGTTGTTACCGACCTCCAGCGTGCGCTGCCAATAATCGCGTTCGGCCTTCAAAATATCGCTTTGCCCGTAACGGTGCAGGTGTTGCGCCCAGGCCTGGAGCGAACTGCTTTTGCCCGGCAGGACAATCGCCTTGCCTGCCGCCAACGCGGTATAGGCTTGCTGCAAATCTTCCAGCAGCACCCGCCAGGACACGCCATCCACCACCAAGTGATGGATCACCAGCAGCAAACGTTGTGTAGCGTCAGGCAGGTTCACCAGCACCGCCCGCACCAGCCGGCCCTGTTGCAGATCGAGACTGCGCTGGGCCTCGGTGACCAGCGCGGGTAAATCGGCAAGGTCGTCCAATGCCCGCACCCACAACAGGTCTGTGTGGCGCTGCGTCTGGAATGTCGCCTGCCAGTGTTCGCCCGATGCCTGGAAACTCAGGTTCAGCGCATCGTGCTGCTCGATCAGGGCGGCCAATGTGTTGCTTAGATGGGCCGCGTCCAGAGGGGATTGCGGCTGCAGCATCACCGACTGATTCCAGTGATGACGCTGGGGGATGTCCGTCTGGAAGAAGCGCGCCTGGATCGGCAACAACGGCAGCTCGCCGCCGATTTTTTGCGCGACGCTGGCCGCCGGTTTGCTCTCGATCAATTTGGCCACCGCCGCCAACTGGCCGATGGTCTGCTTCTCGAACAGTTGCTTGGGGCTCAGCTTGATGCCCTGGCGTTTGGCCCGGGCGATGATTTGCAAGCTGAGGATCGAATCGCCGCCCAGCTCGAAGAAGTTGTCGGTGCTGCCCACTTGTTCAAGCTTCAGGACATCGGCCCAGATGGCGGCAAGCTTCTGTTCGAGCTCGCCCACCGGGGCGACAAATTGCTGCGTCACCAGCCCCGGCACCGGCAAGGCACGCATGTCCAGTTTGCCGTTGGCAGTCAGCGGCAAGCGCTCCAGAACCACGATCTGCGCCGGTACCATGTACTCCGGCAGGCAGGCCTGCAACTGCTGACGCAAGGCGTCGACATTCAATGGCAGGTCAGGTGCGGCCACGCAGTACGCCACCAGTTGCAGGCGCGTTTCATCGCCGTCCAGCGGCAAGGCCAACACAGCGGCCTCGCTCACGCCGTTCAGGCCCAGCAGTACCCGGGCGACTTCCGCCGGTTCCACTCGATAGCCGCGCACCTTGACCTGGTCGTCGGCACGCCCGATGAATTCCAGCGCTCCCTGACGGTTGCGGCGCACCCGGTCACCGCTGCGGTACACCCGCGCGCCGACGGCGCCAAACGGATCCGGCAGGAAACGTTCGGCGGTCAGCCCCGGCTGCCCGAGGTAACCCAGCGCCACACTGTCACCGCCGATGTACAGCTCGCCCGCCACCTGATCGGCGACCCCGTTGAGCACATCGTCCAGCACGTAGACATGCGCGCCCGGCAGCGGACGACCGACCGGCACGCCGCGAGCACCGTCGAGATCCTTGAGCTCATGGGTCAACACGCCGACCGTGGTTTCGCTCGGGCCATAGTGGTTGATAAACCGGCAGCCCGGCTTGAGTCGCCGCACCTGTTCGAGCAATGCCGGCGAGCAGGCCTCGCCACCCACGATCAGTGCATGTTGCGGCAACACATCGGCGGCCCGGGATGCCTGCATCAGCGCCGACAAATGCCCCGGCACGATCTTCAACACGCCCACTTGGTGCCCGGCCATGTAATCGGCAAACCGGTCCGGGTCGAAGCCCAATTCCTCCGGCAATACATGCAGCAAGCGGCCGGAGCACAAGGCGCCGAACAGCACGGTAAACCCCAGGTCCGCGGCAATGGTCGAGACCAGCGCCATGCTTGCCGCCGGCTCCAGCGCCAGACGTTCCAGCGCACCGCGCACATAACTGGCCAGGGCGCCGTGGCTCACCAGCACGCCTTTGGGTTGGCCGGTGGAACCGGAGGTGTGAATCACATAGGCCGGTGCATCCGCCGACACGGTCAGCGAAGGCTGCGTCGTCGGCTGGTCCTGCCAGCGTTCGGGCGCGAAGGCCAGCCCTTGGCAACCGGCGACCACCAGAGTGCTTTCCCGCGAGTCGCCTGCGGCACACATCAGGACCGTCGCCTGCGCGCCTGCGAGCATCTGCCGCAAGCGCGCGGCCGGCGCCTTGACGTCCAGCGGCATGTACACCGCCCCGGCCTTGATCACCCCTAACACACAGGTCAGCCATTCCAGTGAGCGCTCCATCAGCACCGCCACTGGCTGCCCGCTCTGCACGCCTTGCGCTCGCAGGTAGTGGGCCAGGCGATTGGCGTCCTGATCCAGCGTCTGAAAACTCAACGTCCGCTCAAGGCAGCGTGCGGCCAGCGCTTCAGGCTGTGCGGCCACCTGACGATCCCATTGCTGCAATACCGACTCCGCCGGCTGCCGTGGCGTCAGCGCCGATGGTACCGGCGTGGTGGCAAGACTGTGCAGCGGCGCCTGCGGGGCGCTGAGCAATTCGCGGAACAGGCCGAGCAGCGTCGGAATGAACCCCTCGATGGTCGAGCGCTGGTACAGGTCGCTGGCGTAGGTCATTTGCCCGTGGATCAGCGTGCCGTCATCGGTGATGTCCAGCGCCAGATCAAAATGCGTGCCCTGTTTGTCCAGCGGATATTCGGTAACGCTCAGACCCGGCAGGCTCATCGAACGCTGGGTCTGCATGCCGACGTTTTGGTTGAACTTGGCCTGGAACAACGGGTTATGCCCCAGGGTTCGCTCGGGCACCAGTTCATCCACCAATTGCTCGAAGGGCAGCTCCTGATGGGCCTGGGCTCCAAACGAGGCGTCCCGGACCCGGGCCAGCAAATCGTCGAAGCTGCCGCGCTCATCGACCTGGCAACGCAACACTTGAGTGTTGACGAAGAAACCGATCAGCCCTTCGACCTCGGAGCGCCCACGGTTGGCGTTGGGCACGCCGACGCGAATATCGCGCTGGCCGCCAAGACGCGAGAGGAACAGCGAAAACCCGGCCAGCACCAGCATGAACAAGCTGATGCCCTGAGCCCGGGCAAACCCGTTCAACTGCCGGGACAGGCCCGCACCGAAATCAAAGCTCAGGGTCTGGCCCTCGAAACTCTGGGTCAGCGGCCGGGGGAAGTCCGCCGCCACGTCCAACAGCGGATGCTCTTCACCCAACTGCTGGCGCCAGTAATCGAGTTGCCGCTCGCCCTCGCCGGCCTCCAGCCAGCGGCGCTGCCAGATCGCGTAGTCGGCGTACTGCAACGGCAACGCCGGCAACTGCGGTTCGCGCGCCAGGCTGAAGGCCTGATAGCACTGCACGAATTCCTTGACCATGACGTCCATCGACCAGCCATCGGAGACGATGTGGTGCATGCTCACGATCAGCACATATTCATCGTCCGCCAGACAGAACAAGCTGGCCCGCAGCAATGGCCCGTGGAGCAAATCGAACGGTTGCGCGGCCGCCTCCTGAACCCGCCGCGCCAGCTCGACTTCACGCTCTTGCACGGCAACATTCGACAGATCGACGCGTTGCAGTGGCACGCGCTGCTGGTCGAGGATGACCTGGCTCGGCGGGTCGTTGTCGGTCTGGAACACCGTGCGCAGCACTTCATGGCGCGCCACCAGATGATCGAAGGAACGCAACAGCGCCGCCTCATTCAACTGCCCGTACAAGCGCAGGCCGGCGGCCATGTTGTACGCCGCGCTCTGCGGGTCGAGCTGCCAGAGAAACAGCAAGCGCTGCTGGGCAAACGAGAGCGGGATCACCGCGCAGTCGTGACGACTGACCGGCAGCGGCAGCAGGCTGAAGTCCTTGCCCTCCTCGCGCAGTTTGGCGAGAAACCGTCGACGTTGCTCCAGCGGCAAACCGACGAACCTTTTAGCGATACGCTCCGCCATATTGCCGCTCATACTTCTACTCCCTCCAAAGAACTCATGAACTGATCCATATCGGACCAGTCGTTATCACTTGCACCGTCTGCCAGCGCGGCCAGCTCCAGCGCCAGATCCCCCAGCAGCGGGGTCTCGAACAGACTGCGCAGCGGCAGCACCACGCCCAATTGGCTTTTGATCCGCGCGATCACTTGCGCGGCCAGCAACGAATGCCCGCCCAACTCGAAGAAATGGTCATCGACACCGACCCGTGGCACTTGCAGCACTTCTATCCATATCTGCGCCAGCGCCTGTTCGGTGTCGGTTTGCGGAGCGCGATAACTGCTCTGCAATTGGCTCGGATCGGGGATCGGCAGGGCCTTGCGGTCGAGTTTGCCGCTGGGGGTCAGGGGCAGGCGCGGCAACAGCAGCAAGTGGCCGGGCACCATGTAGTCCGGCAGGTTCTTTTGCAGATCGCTTCTGATTTGCTGACGCAAAATCACCTGCTCCGCCGCGCTGCCGAGCACGCTCTGATCGACCACCAGATACGCCACCAGTTGTGGTCCGCCGACTAGAGGCAAGGCCAGCACCACTGCCTCACGAATCCCCGGGCATTGCTGCAACCGTGATTCGATTTCCCCCAACTCAATGCGGAACCCGCGAATTTTCACTTGGTGATCGACGCGACCGATGTACTCCAGCGCGCCGTCGTCCCGCAGTCGGGCACGGTCGCCGGTGCGGTACAGGCGCTCGCCGACCGCGAACGGATCGGCAACAAACCGCTGGGCGCTGAGCGTCGGTTGCTGGTGATAACCACGGGCCAGGCCCGGGCCGCCGATGTACAACTCGCCCACAGCCCCTTGGGGCAGCAGGTTCAAATCATCGTCGAGCACGTACAGCCGGCGTTGCTCCAGGCCATGACCGATCGGTATGCCGCGCCACGACACCGCCTCGGCGATCAACGCGCTGCAATCATGAATGGTCGAAACCACCGTCGCCTCGGTCGGGCCGTAGGTGTTGAGCAAACGCACATGGCCCAGCCCGGCGCGTTGCCACAGGCGCAGCCCGTCCACCGCCATCGCCTCGCCGCCCACATGAATCTGGCGCAAGGCGCCGAAGTGCGCAGGCGGGTTGGCCGCGTAATCCTGCACCACCGAGTACCAGTAAGCGGCCGGCAAATCCGCCAGGGTAATGCCCTGCTCGACGATCACCTGATGCAGGGTCGCACTGTCCCACAGGCCCGCATCGCGCAGAACGACACAGGCGCCATGGCACAGCGGCGGGAAGAATTGCTCGACGAAACCGTCAAAACTGCTGGTGGCGAATTGCAGTACGCGATCGCCTTCACGCAAATCGCTGTAGTCGATCGCCCGCGCGATGAATTCACTCAACGCGCCGTGGCTGACGGCCACGCCCTTCGGCCGGCCGGTGGAACCGGAGGTGTAAATCACGTAGGCGAGGTTCTGCGGATCTACCGTCACTTGCAGGTTGTCTTGATTCGCAGCGTCGCTGTCCGGCAGTCGATCCAGACACAGACAGTCGATGCCATCGAGCGCCGGCAGGCTGTTCAGCAGGAAGCTTTCGGTCAGCAACAGTTTCAGCCCGCTGTCATCCAGCACATGGCGCAGGCGTTCGGCCGGTGTGTGCGGGTCCAGCGGCACATAGGCGCCGCCGGCCTTGAGCACGGCCAGCAATGCCACGGCCAGTTCCAGCGAGCGCCCCAACGCCACACCGACCAGCACATCGGGGCCGACACCTTTGGCGCGTAACTGATGGGCCAGACGATTGCTGCGAACATTCAGTTCGGCATAGCTGAGTGAGGGTGACTGATCGCCCGCCAGAATCACTGCAATGGTGTCGGGAGTACGCGCCGCTTGGGCCTCAAACAACTGCGGCATGCCGGGCAGCGACACCGGGATGGCGACGGGTTGAATCAAGCGCTCGCGCTCATCCGTACCGAGCATCGCCACCTCGCCCAGCGGTTGTTGCGGATCACGGCAGACCGACACCAGCACGTTGTGCCAATGCTCGGCCAACACGGCGATGGTCGGTGCGTCGAACAGGTCGGTGGCGTAGGTGAACGCCGCGAACAGTTGCTCGCCCTCCTCCCGGGTGTCGAGCATCAGGTCGCTGGTGGCCGCATGCTGACGCCCGCTGCCGGCCAGTTGCTGCTCACTCAGATAGCCGACCTGCAAACCGCAATCGAGGCGCACGTCCTGCAGATCGGTCACCAGTGGCTGGTGGTTGAACATCACCTGAAACAGTGGGTTGTGACTTTGGCTGCGGGCCGGTTGCAGGGCTTCGATCAACGCGTCGAACGGCAGCTCCTGATGGGCCTGGGCGCCAAGCGCCGCCTGACGCAGGCTCTGCAGCAGGTCGCTGAAACGGGTCTGCGGGGTGACCTCGCTGCGCAGGACCTGGGTGTTGACGAAGAAGCCGATCAGGCCTTCGGTTTCACTGCGGGTGCGGTTGGCGATCAAGCCGCCGACGCGGATGTCGGTCTGGCCGCTGTAGCGATGCAGCAAGGTCTTGAAGGCGGCCAGCAGCACCACGAACAGCGTCACACCCTGGCGCTGGGCGAGGGTTTTCAGCGCTTGGCGCAGGGCCCCGTCGATGACTTTTTCCAGGCGCGCGCCCTGGTGGCTGGACTGGGCCGGATAGGCACGGTCGGTGGGCAATTCGAGGATCGGAGGCTCTTCACCCAACTGCGTTTCGCCCAACTGCGTGCGCCAGTAATCGAGCTGGCGCTCGCGCTCCCCGGCTTCCAGCCAGCTGCGCTGCCACAGGGCGTAGTCGCGGTACTGCACGGTCAATTCCGGCAAGGTCGGTTGCCGCCCCGCCACCAACCCGTCGTAGGTGCGCATGAACTCGTCGATCAGAATGTTCATCGACCAGCCATCGGCAATGATGTGGTGCAGCGTCAGCAACAGCACGTGTTCCTGTTCGGCCAGGCGCAACAGGCGAAGGCTCAGCAGCGGGCCCTGTTGCAAGTCGAACGCCTGAGTGGCTTCAGCCATCATGTGCTGTTGCGCCTGCGGCCAGCGCCGGTCTTCAGGCAAGGCACTCAGGTCGATGATCGCCAGGGTCAGGTCACGGGGTTCGGCCACCCGCTGGAACGCACGCTCGCCTTCTTGGCCGAAGGTGGTGCGCAAGCACTCATGGCGCGCCACCAACAGGCTGAACGCGCGCTCAAGCGCTTCGGCTTGCAGCGCACCGTTCAGGCGCACCGCCATCGGCAGGTTGTAGGCCGCGCTCTGCGGATCCAGCTGCCAGAGAAACCACATCCGCTGCTGGGCGCAGGACAGGCCGTCACGCTCGTCGACCCCGACGCAGGAGGTCATGGGAAGCTGAGCAAAATCGATGCCTTCGCGGGCCATGCCAGCCAGAAACAAGCGGCGCTTGTCCTGCGGCAGTTCGATAAAGCGGCGGGCGAGTTTCTGTGCGTCTGCGGCATTCATGCATGGGGTCCTTGCTGATCGGCGGCGTGACCAGGAGGCCCGGTCGTATCAACAAGAACGAATGGCTGATGCGATGATTTAGCGGCAGCGACAAACGTGGGCCCAACGGTTAATGCCAGTCAGTTAAGGTGCGCAACTAATGTGGGAGCGAGCCTGCTCGCGATGACGGTGGTACATTCAGCATCAATGTTGACTGATCCGTCGCGATCGCGAGCAGGCTCGCTCCCACATGGATTACGCTTGAAACGCCGAAGCCGGTGCAGGACCGGCTTCGGGTGACAGCCGCGTCAGGGACAAATCAGATCAACGCGCATCCTGTGAATGCCCTTCGGCCATCGCGACGATTACCTTGCGCTTGCCTTCAAAGGGCGCGCGGGCGTGGGCCGAGAGCATGTTGTCGAGCATCAGCACATCGCCCTCCTGCCAGGGAAAGCTGATGGCGCAGTCATCGAGCACGGCACGAATTTCATTGAGCACTTCATCCTCGATGGGCGAGCCGTCGCCGTAGTAGACGTTACGCGGCAGGTCTTCCTCGTCGACGATGTCCAGCAGGGTTTCGCGCACCTCCGGCTGAAGGTTGGAAATGTGGAACAGGTGAGCCTGATTGAACCAGACCATGTCGCCCGTCACCGGATGACGCGCCACCGCCTGACAGGTCTGGCGGGTGCGTAACTCTCCATCCTCCTTCCACTCACAAATGATGCCGTGAGCCTTGCAGTAGGCCTCGGCCACCTCGCGGTCTTCGGTGTTGAACACTTGCTCCCAGGCCACGTCCAGCCCGTTCCCGAAATTGCGCACGTACATCAGGCCCTTGCTGATGAAGCGCTCGCGGATCGCGACAGGCATGCGGCGATAGACTTCCCGGCTGTCGGCAATCGGCGTTTCGCCGCCCGAGGTGGCGGCAATCATGCTGTAGAACCAGATTTTCATCGGCCAGTCCCGGGAGTAGGCCTGTTCGTTGTGCAACGGAATGCTCTGATGCGCCGGGTATTCGGTGGAGGTGTAGACCCCCTGAGTGACATTGGTGCGCGGCGTCGAGCCGAACTCGTAATTGAGCAGCGGATGGCCGAAGCCAGCGGCGAATTGGCGGAATTGCTCGGCGCCGTCCAGCTGGAACCCGCGAAACAGAATGCCGCCGTCACGCAGCAAATGCTCATCCACCAGTTCATTCAACTCATCGAACACCGCCAACAGGCAGGTATTCGGCTCGGTCGCCTCCACCAACAGCGGCAAGCGACCCCGCGCCGGCAACAACGGCCGAACGGCAAAACCCACAGCAACACCCATGACGGGCCTCCTGTTAACACCGATAAAGTGAACCGCGCGCGCTAAAAAACCGGCGTGGCCAGCTGTACATGACGGCGGTGATGGACTTCCAGATGAGTCTTGATAATCCGGATCACCTTGGCTTCATGCTCATGAATGAAAAAATGCCCGCCGGTCATCATGTCCACCGAGAAACTGCCCAGGGTTTCCTGGCTCCAGCCGATCAATTGCTCGGTGGTGGCCTTGTCTTCCTTGCCGCCGAGCACGTGCACGGGGCACTTGAGCAGCGGGCGCTGCATCGGGCGGAAGCGCCCGCAGAGCATGAAATCGGCGCGCAGGATCGGCAGCGTCAGGCTCATCAACTCCTGATTGGCCAACACGTCCTCGCGGGTGCCCTGGAAGTTGCGCAGCTGCTCGATCAACTGTTCGTCACTCTGGGGCTCGGCGAAGCCACGGTCATAGTCGCTGCGCAGAGTCGGGGCGGCCGTGCCTGAAGCAAACAGCGCCACCGGCTCCGCAGCACCGAGGGCACGAAAGGCGTGGGCCATCTCGCAGGCCAGCAAGGCCCCCAGGCTATGACCGAACAGGGCGTAAGGACCGTGCAAGGACGGCTTGTGTTCCCTGGCCAATTGCAGGGCCAGGGCGCGCATGTCGGTCTGCAAGGGTTCGTCGTAACGGGCGCCCCGCCCCGGCAACTCCACCGGTTGCAACTGCAGCCACGGCGGCAACTGGCGCCGCCAGCGGCTATAGACCATGGCGCTGGCGCCCGAATAGGGCAGGCACAGCAGTGTCAGCTTTGTCACCGCACTTACCTCAATGGGTTATCTGTTCAGGAGAACGGATGAGGTGTGGTGATAATTAGTCTTTGGATGGATGAGAGCTACCTGTGGGAGCGAGCCTGCTCGCGATGACGTCCCTACCGCCAACACATTTGCTGAGTCTTAAGTGGCCATCGCGAGCAGGCTCGCTCCCACAGGTAAACGTCAGTCAGCTATTACTTAAGGTGGCGATAGCTCTGCATCGCCGAACCCAACACCACGGCGCCCTTGCCGACGCTCAGGTTCGTCGGTAAATGAACTCTCTGCGGCTCAAACCGGTCAGCTGGTTAGACCCTCGGTTCCCGGAGCTCTGCAACAATGGCTGATCATCCCGAACGACAAAGCGCCATCGACGCCCACGGCATCATTGGCGACATGCGTAGCGCAGCACTGATCAACGACAAGGGCAGCGTGGACTTTTTCTGCTGGCCGGAATTCGACAGTCCGTCGATCTTCTGCTCGCTGCTGGACAGCCCCGAAGCCGGAATCTTCCAACTGGCCCCGGACCTGCCCGACGCCCGCCGCGAGCAGATTTACCTGCCCGACACCAACGTCCTGCAAACCCGCTGGCTCAGCGATCACGCGGTGGTCGAAGTCACCGACCTGCTGCCCATCGGCGACAGCGAAGATGATGTGCCGATGTTGATGCGCCGGGTGCGGGTGGTCAGCGGAAAAGCGACGATCCGCATGCACTGCGCTGTTCGTCATGACTACGCCCGAGCGCAAACCAAGGCCCGGGTACGCGAGCGAAGTGTTTACTTCGAGGCGCCCGGTCAGCCGCCCATGCAGCTGTGTTCTGATCAGTCCCTGCGTGTCGAGGGCCATGCAGCGGTTGCCGAATTCACCCTCGAACAGGACCAGAGCGCCGAGTTCCTGCTCGGCGGCGTTGACGATCCGCGCTTCAAGGAAGGCGCCGCCGCGTTGTCTCTGGAGCGCACCTTGAAGTTCTGGCGCGACTGGATCGGCCAGTCCAATTATCGCGGTCGCTGGCGGGAAATGGTCAATCGCTCGGCCCTGGCCTTGAAGCTGCTGACCTCGCGCAAACACGGCGCCATCCTCGCCGCCGCCACCTTCGGTCTGCCGGAAGTGCCCGGTGGCGAACGCAACTGGGACTACCGCTACACCTGGATCCGCGACGCCTCGTTCACCGTCTATGCCTTCATGCGTCTGGGCTTCGTCGAGGAAGCCAACGCCTACACGCGCTGGTTGCGCGGCCGGGTCAGCGATTGTCACGGCAAGACCATGAAACTCAACATTCTCTACGCCATCGATGGCCGTCAGGAACTGCCGGAAGTCGAACTTTCACACTTGTCCGGCCATGGTGGCGCGACGCCGGTGCGCATCGGCAATCAGGCCTACGAGCAAATCCAGCTCGACATCTTCGGCGAGCTGTTGGACGCGGTGTATCTGGTCAACAAGCATGGTGAAGCGATTTCCCATGAAGGCTGGAAACACACCGTGGAAGTGGTCGATCAGGTCTGCGAAACCTGGCAGCAAGAAGATGTTGGCATCTGGGAAATGCGCGGTGAGCAGTTTCATTTCCTGCACTCGCGACTGATGTGCTGGGTGGCCGTGGACCGGGCCATCCGGTTGGCCTCCAAACGTTCGCTGCCCGCCCCGTTCGCCCGCTGGGACCAGACCCGTCAAGCGATCTACACCGACATCTGGAGCAACTTCTGGAATGAAGAGCGCGGGCATTTCGTCCAGCACATCGGCGGCACTGGCCTCGACGGTTCGATGTTGCTGATGCCACTGGTGCGCTTCGTCAGCGCCAAGGATCCGCGCTGGCTCGCGACCCTTGAAGCCATCGAGAAAACCCTGGTGCGCGCGGGCATGGTCTACCGCTACCGCAATGACGACAGCCAGATCGATGGCCTGCCCGGCACCGAAGGCGCCTTCGCCGCCTGCTCGTTCTGGTACGTCGAATGTTTAGCCCGGGCCGGCCAGGTGCAGAAGGCGCACCTGGAGTTCGAGCAATTGCTGAAATACGCCAACCCGCTGGGGCTGTATGCCGAAGAGTTCGACAGCCATGCCCGACATCTGGGCAACACACCGCAAGCACTGACGCATCTGGCGCTGATCAGCGCGGCGAGTTTCCTGGATCGGAAATTGAGCGGGGAGAAAAACCTCTGGCAGCCTTGAGACCGTGTCGCGTTCTTCGCGGGCAAGTCGGATCGCCGCACCGCTCGCTCCTACAGATGCACACCACCAATTGTGGTGGATGCACACGGTTCAACTGTGGGAGCGAGCCTGCTCGCGATGGCGGCGTGTCAGTCGACATACATGTTGAATGTCGGACCGTCTTCGCGGGCAAGCCTCGCTCCTACAGGGGATCAGCTGTGTGGCGCAGGCTTCGGTACGTCGACGTTATCGAGCACCCGATTCACCGCCAGCTCGGCCAGCATGATGACCTGCTGAATCGCCAGGATCGTATGCCGCTGCGGGGCGTCGACATATGCGGCAATGTCGCTGGTCATGACGCTGGCTGAGGCCAGTGACTCACAAACATGGGCCAGCAGACTTTCGTTATCCATATCCGGCGCAACCATAAACATCTTGCTTGGCTTACGGCTTTCGGTTTTTTTGGGGGCGGGTTTGAGGTAGTGGTCGAGCGCCCGTTCGGCAGCGTCGTGGAGCTTTTTGGAATCGAGGGATTCGTAGGGGGAAACGTTGTCGGTTTCTGGAGGATTGGGACTGTCTTTTATCATCGTGTAACTCCTGACATTCATGAAGCTCACCACCGTCGTGACCAAACGATGGGTGGTGGGCGGTACGCAGGTTGGTCAACCGGGAAGTCAGGCACCCGGCGCACTCGAAAGTGCCCCGCGCACAGCCCACCGCGAAGCATACCGACAAGCACAAGAAAAAGCGCCGACATGCTCACGTTGGCGCTCGCACGCCTGACATTGCACGGGTGACCAAACCCGGTCGCTGAATTGGCAGCGACCCGGAAAGACTATCGGCTCCCTTTCCTCACTTACAACCGCCAAAACTTGTCGGAAATATCCCCTTTTACAGCGTTTTTTGTAGGACCGAGGCTTACCCGCGATGAAGTTAAACACGCTCCATCTGACACTACTGACCTCCCGTTGGGGCGCGCAGCGGCCCTGAAATCTACAACCACATTCCTCCAGAAACACCGCATTTTCTGGCTTTACGGCTGCTGCGCAACCGATCGGGGGCAAGCCCCCTCACCACAGAATCGTGTAGGCCAAACACCTACAACGACTAAACAAGGGCGCCTGATCAGCACGCACTCACTCATTCCTACATCCAGAAATACCTTGTTGCCAGCGCTTACATCCATCCCTACCATCCACGTCAACGGGCACAGCGGAGCTGTCCAACAAAACCCGAATTCAAGGAACCAGAATGACCCAGCGCATCCATCGCAGCATCGACACCCCACTCCGATCAGGCCTGAACCGGGCTGAATTGTGGGAGGGCCACGACAAAGGCCTGATCAAATGCTGGGAAATCGGCCGCCAACGCGCCGCCCGCTTCCCCGACCTCGCCCGACAATGCCTCATCGGCGAACTTCCGGTGCTAGGCTGGAAAGGTGGCGTCAGCCGCAGCCTGAAAAAACTCGAAAAATACGGATCCCTCAAATACCTCGCCCAATGGCAGGGGTTGCGCGGGGAAGATCTGGATATTGATTTGAGCGCAGAACGGGCGCTGACCTGTTCCAGGACAAAAATGGTCGTGACGTTTACGCCGGACCGGTCGAAGTATTTCAATCAGGTGGCGGACGTGGAAGTCTGAGGATAAGGCCCCGAGGTGACCCTCAAGGCATTACTGAATCTGCTGCAGCACTGACGGAAAACCGCTCGCGATAAGCTTGCGGCGTCACGCCCATGGCCCGCAGAAAACTGCGGCGCAAGGTTTCTTCGCTGCCAAACCCGCATTGCACCGCGACTCGTTTGATCGGTACGCCAGTGTCGCTGAGTAGCCGTCGCGCGGTCTCGACCCGAATCAGTTCAATGGCCCGCGCCGGGGTCTGGCCGGTGTCGGCGCGGTAGTGACGGACGAAGCTGCGCTCGCTCATGCCGGCCTGCAACGCCAAAGTCGGGATGCCGAGGTCCTTGGTGAGGTTTTCGCTGATCCAGGCATGAAGATCGTCGAATCGGTTGCCTTCCTTTTGCAGGGACAGGGTTACGCTGAACTGCGACTGGCCACCCGGACGCTTGAGAAACACCACCAGCTGCCGGGCGACGTCCAGGGCCATGGTTCGGCCGAGGTCTTCTTCGACCATCGCCAGGGCCAGGTCGATGCCCGCGGTGACGCCGGCCGAGGTCCAGACCGGGCCGTCGTTGATGAAAATCGGGTTGGGTTCGACCTGGAGTTTGGGATGTTGATGCGCCAACTGCTCGCAACGGGTCCAGTGCGTCACCACCCGCCGCCCGTCGAGCCAACCGCTGGCCGCCAGCAAAAATGCCCCGGTGCACACCGACGCCACCCGCCGACACCCCGTCGCATGCTCACGTACCCAGGCCACCAGTGGCTCGTCTTTCGCCGCAGCATAAACGCCCCAGCCACCGGCAATAATCAAGGTATCACTGCTCTGATCCGGCAGCGGCTCCGCCAACAGCGCCAACCCCGCCGACGACATCACCGCCCCGCCACCGCTGGCAATCACCGATGGCGCATAGGGCGGCGGCAAACCTTGCTGGCGAGCAATGTCATTGGCGGAAGCGAATACCTGCAACGGCCCGGTGACGTCGAGCAGTTGCACGTTGGCAAACGCCAGCACATGAATGGTTTTCGGGTTGTTCGGCATGTTTGGCGTAATTCGTGGGGTTATTGGCGTATACGCCAGATCCTACGAGCCTACAGTGAAGCCGTCCACCCCAAACCAGGAGAAAAAACGCCATGACGTTGCAGATCGGTTTTCTGTTGTTTCCACAACTTCAACAACTGGACCTGACCGGCCCTTATGACGTACTGGCCTCGCTGCCGGACGTGAAAGTGCATCTGATCTGGAAGGACCTGGTCCCGATCACCGCAAGCACCGGGCTAGTGTTGAAACCGACCATCACCTTCGACGATTGCCCGCCGCTGGATGTGATCTGCATTCCCGGCGGCAGCGGCGTCGGGCCGTTGATGGAGGATGACGCAACCCTGGCCTTCATCAAGGCGCAGGCCGCCAACGCGCGGTATGTCACCTCGGTCTGCACCGGCGCGCTGGTGCTTGGCGCGGCGGGGTTGCTCAAGGGCAAACGCGCCACCACGCATTGGGCGTATCACGAATTGCTCGGGGTTTTGGGAGCGATTCCGGTGAAGGATCGGGTGGTGCGCGACGGCAATCTGCTGACCGGTGGCGGGATCACCGCGGGGATCGATTTTGCCCTGACCCTGGCCGCTGAATTGTTCGATAAGGACACCGCGCAACTGGTGCAATTGCAGTTGGAATACGCTCCGGCACCGCCGTTTGCTTCGGGAAGCCCGGAGACAGCACCGGCAAGCGTGCTGGAGGAAGCCCGCAAACGCGCTGCCGCGTCGTTGAAATTGCGCTCGGAAATCACCGAACGTGCAGCAGCCAAGCTCGACCGCCAATAAAAGAAATGGCTGCGCCCCAGCCTGCGCCCTGCAGCAGCTGCCGAACGCAGACTTCGGCAGCTGCTGCAGGACATCGGGTTGCAGTTTTTTGAAGACGAAAAAAAACCCGCCGAAGCGGGTTTCTCAAGACCATTGCGACATCCTGTCGGCAGCCATCCTGGCCTATGGTCGATCATCCGTGATCCTGAGCACTTCCTGTGCTTCAGTTGATGGATCCAGATTAAACACATCGGTGAAGCATCAAAAGACGACATACCATCGACTACGTGTAAGCCATTGACCATTCAACGCCTGAAACCAGCACGTTTAGCAGCAGCCGTCATGCAGCTGCTACAAGAAACCAGGTTGCAGTTTTCTGCAGACGAAAAAAAACCCGCCGAAGCGGGTTTTTCCCAAGACCATATCGACTCCCTGTCGGCAGCGGTCCTTGCCATGGTCGATCATCCGTGATCCTGAAGCACTTCCTGTGCTTCAGTTGATGAGGCTAGATTACGCTTGGGATCCAATCTGCAATAGACGACATAGCTACTACCGCGTGTAAGACATTCGCTATAGCCGCCCTTCCGAAAACCCTTAGACGAGTCAGCTATCATGCGCTGAAGCCACGAGTTTCGTGGTCTGCTGCCATCAGCTGCCCTGACGCTCGTGGTCCTTGGTGTCTACCAGAAATTTTTCGATATTGCTCATCTGTTCATCCCAGCCCCGGCTGTCCATGCGGAACGCCTTGAGCCGGCGCGACTGAGGGATGTGATCGAAACCGGACTCGACGACCGTCAACAACGTGCCTTCGTCCATATCCTCGAGTTCGAATTTCACCAGCGTGGTGGGTTCCTGGGAGTAATCGGTATCGGGTTCGACTGCATATGGGTGCCAGCGAAACGAAAACACTCGCTCCGGCTCGACCCGCTCCACCAGTACATTCCATAACAAGTGCTCATAACCAGGATAGGTAATCTGCCCCTGGGTCCACTCGCCGGCGACAAAGCGCTTACCTTCGAGCGCCACGCCGAACCATTGCCCGAAAGCTTCGGCATTGGCCAGCACGCGCCAGACCTGCGAGCGCGGCACCTTGAGCAGGATTTTCCTTTCGATGCGATCTGATGCTGGGTTCATAAGTCACCTCCTGTACTGAACAGTAGGCCTCTAACAACCATAAGACCAACCTAAAAGTTGTATCAAACGGGTGCGCCAATCACCCGTACCTGAAATATTCGGCCCCGGTTTTGGCCATAAGTTCTGGTTTGAAGGGGGAGTCAGCGGGCTGAAACTGCTAACGTTTGCCGCGACGTGGAACCCGGAGCCCATTATGGCGTTCAGGCCATGCCCCGTGCTGGCTTGCGAAATTGCACCAGCGCGAAGACATCTCAGACACGCAACCAGGGAAACCCCATGAATAACATGCATGGCAGCTGCTTGTGCAAAGCCATCGAATACGAACTTGATAGCCTCGACATGCCCATCAGTCATTGCCACTGCCACACCTGCCGCAAGGCACACGCAGCGGCGTTCGCCTCGACGGCCGGGGTCATGCGTGAGCATTTTCGCTGGATAAAAGGACAGGACCGGCTAAGCACCCATGAGTCGTCGCCGGGCAAGCTTCGGCATTTCTGTTCGATCTGCGGATCGCATCTGATGGCTGAACGCCTGGCCCAACCCCATGTCATCGTTCGCGTGGCGACGCTCGACGATGATCCGAAAATGACACCTCAAGCTCATATCTGGACGTCCCACGACGTGTCCTGGCTTGAATATGAATCGATTGAGAAATGTCCTGAATGGCAGACATAGTTGCCCGAGATACGCCACAAGGGCTGCGTCAGGCCGCTGACTTGTTGGCTGGCGACGTCCCGCTACACTGCACCCCAACTTTCCATCCCCACAGCGAACCCACCATGCCCCCACGTTTTCTCCTTGCCCTGACGCCGCTGCTGTTCATCCCCCTTGCGCATGCCATCGACTGCGACAACGCCACCGACCAGTCGACGATGAATCAGTGCGCGGCGCAGCAGAACAAGGCGGCCGACAAGGAGCTGAATGCCCTTTATCAGCAGATCACCACACGGCTGAAGGACAGCCCCGATGCCAAAAAACTGTTGGTCGGCGCGCAGCGCTCATGGATTGCGTTTCGCGATGCCGAGTGCAAGTTCTCGGCGTCCGGGGTGGAGGGCGGCAGTGTGTATCCGCTGATCCATAGCAACTGCACCACTGAGCTGACCAAGGCGCGGGTCGAGGCGTTCAAGAACTACTTGAAGTGTCAGGAAGGGGATTTGAGTTGTCCGGTGCCCGGGGTTTGATGCTGCGGTGTTCTTGAGGGCCTCTTCGCGGGCAAGCTTGCTCCTCCAGTGGATTTTTGGTGGCACACAATTTGTGTACCGCCAACGACCCGTGTAGGAGCGAGGCTTGCCCGCGAAGATGTCCGCTCAGGCACCATAGTTACCGAACAAATATCTGCGCGGTCGTAATCGCCATATCTGCCGTCGGCGGAGATCCGCTGACGGAGGCAAGAGAAACGTCTGCGATGAGCAATACACGGAGCGTGACAGCTTAACGATCACCTTATGAATCAATCAGCTACGTGAATATTCCGGCTTTTTAGCGCGTCAGAACGAGATCGCCTGCGTCTAATATCGCGACAGCTGTTGCAGTCTGAGACAAGCATGGATGCCCTGCCCGGAACACTTCATCGCCCGGCGATTGACGACATTGCGGTGCAAGCGCGAAATGATTGTTCACCGATTGCCAGTCAGAGGGTAAAAAAATGGCAAGCATAACTGTCCTGGCGGGGGACTTTCTGCAGGGTGATGGAGAATACAGAGACGGCGTTTTCACGCTCAGAACGTCGCTTCACCCGTGGCCCGGCATCACCCTCCCGCTCTCATCGTTCAAGCGCGTAGAAGTGGCCAACGAGGATTCGATCAACAACATCAAGGATGCCATCGGCTTCGGCGTGGCCGGTGCCATGTTGCTGGGGCCGATCGGCGCGATTGCCGGTTTCATGTTGGCGGGCAAGGAAACCGAAGTGACCTTTCTGGCGACACTCAAAGATGGCAGAAAATTGCTGGCGGCTGTAGAGAGCGACACATTCGAGGAGATTTCCCGAAAAATTCCGTCATGACGGGCGAGCGCACGCCACACCACCGACGTGGTGTGGCGTGACACTCGGTTCAGCTGAAAAACGTCGGGTGAACGCCTTTGTGAGCTTCGATTTCTTGCCGCATATCAGCCACCAGCGAAGCAATCGCGTGGGGGCTGTCCAGTGTCCATACCGGAACATGGGTGGCCACCAGATCCACTTTGCCAGTCATGCAATCACAGACCCGAATCGTCAGGGACTGATCAGCCTCCATGCTGCACGTGCACACGGCGGGCAGAAAACTGTGCTCAATGATGTTTTGAATTTCCAGGGTTGAAAGGAACATCGCGACCTCCCTCACGCCAGATGTGTGGCCGGGCAAATGCTCCGTCATTCACCCTTTAGCCTGAAAATTCTATTCCTGAATAGACGGTGTCTCAAGACCGTAACAGGTCGCTCGTCGTCTCATCGGCTGTCGCGATTTGCGACAAAACCTGGACTGCGGCCCTCCCCCTTGCATCAAAGCTGCCGACGGCCAGACCATGCCCCGACATAACATCGTTAGACGTGAGGGTCGCCCGGCGCTTTGCTCGGCGCTGCGTATTGCGGTTTCAGGTGACCGTCCTGATCGAGCAGCCAGGCGTCCATGATTTGCCGCACCACAGGACCGGCGACACGACCACCGGCCTCGCCGTTTTCGATCATCACCGAGATGACAATCTTCGGATGTTCGGCCGGGGCGAAACCGACGAACAAGGCGTTGTCGCGGTTGCGCTCCAGGGTTTTCGCCCGGTTGTAGCGCTCACCCTGCTTGATCGCCACCACTTGCGCCGTACCACTCTTTCCGGCGATACGGTATTGAGCGCCCTGCGCTGCCGCTCGGGCAATCCCGCGAGCGTCGTGCATCACCATCTGCATGCCGTGGTTGACCTGTTCCCAGTCACGCGGGTCCTTGAGCAGGATGTTCGGCATCGGGTGCTCGTCCACCGGCGCTACGCCATCCACCGTTTTGGCCAGGTGCGGTCGGTTCCATACCCCTTTGTTGGCGATCAGCGCGGTGGCTTGGGCCAGCTGCAGGGGCGTGACCTGCATGTAGCCCTGACCGATGCCGAGGATCACTGTCTCGCCAGGGAACCACGGCTGACGGCGCGTAGCGCGTTTCCAGGCCTGGGATGGCATCAACCCCGGAGACTCTTCGAACATGTCCAGCGAGACCTTCTCGCCGAGGCCGAACATCGCCATGTAGTCGTGCAGACGGTCGATGCCCAGCTTGTGGGCCAGATCGTAGAAGTAGGTGTCGTTGGAGCGCATGATCGCCGCGTCCATATCTACCCAGCCATCACCACTGTGGTTCCAGTTACGGTATTTATGATCGAAGTCCGGCAGCTGGTAATAACCCGGATCGAAGACGCGGGTCTGCGGGGTAACCACCCCGGCGTCGAGGCCGGCAATCGCTACTTCCGGCTTGATAGTCGAGCCCGGCGCATAGAGGCCACGCAGCACACGATTGAACAGCGGCCGATCGATGGAATCGTGTAGCGCCGCATACTCTTTGAAGCTGATGCCGGTCACAAACAGATTTGGATCAAAGCTTGGCTTGCTGACCATGGCCAGCACCTCGCCGGTCGAAGGATCGAGGGCAACTACCGAGCCACGGCGATCGCCCAATGCCTCCTCGGCTGCTTCCTGAAGTTTGACGTCAAGGCTAAGCACGATGTTTTTGCCGGGGACCGGATCAGTGTGCTTGAGCACTCGCAGCACGCGGCCCTGGGCGTTGGTTTCGACTTCTTCATAACCCACGTGGCCGTGCAACTCGGACTCATAGAATTTCTCGATGCCGGTCTTGCCAATGGATTGGGTGCCACGGTATTCCACCGTATCCAGGGCTTTGGATTCTTTCTCGTTGATACGGCCGACGTAACCGATCGAATGCGCAAAGTGCTCGCCCATCGGGTAGTGGCGAACGAACTGTGGCTCTACGTCGATCCCTGGCAAACGGAACTCGTTGACTGCCAACACCGCAATCTGTTCTTCGCTGAGTTCATAGAACAAGGTGACGGGCACGAAGGGATGCCGGGCCTGCTTCATCGCCTTGTCGAACAGCGTGCGGTCTTCAGCCGGCAAATGCAGGAGGTTGACCACGTCATCCAGCTCTTCTTTGACGTCCGCGGCACGCTCACGGGTAATGGTCAGGTTGAAGCTTGGCCGGTTGTCCGCCAGAACCACACCATTGCGGTCATAGATCAACCCGCGGGTGGGGGTAATTGGCAATACGTGCACACGGTTATTTTCGGAGATCGTCGAGTGATAGTCGTACTCGACCACCTGCAGGACATACAGGCGCACGACCAGTGCGCAGGTAATTGCGGCAACGAACAAGGCGCAGGCCATCAGCCTTTTATTGACCAGGCGTGTCTCTTTTTCGTGATCCTTGATGGGTATGGGTTCGGGCATTTCTGCAGCTGCTCTTTGACTGTAGAGGAGGTGCCGATCCGTAGGCTTGAAATCAGTCCGTTAAAAACGAGCTGCACCATACCAAAAACCGTGCGGTCACTTTAGCGCGTCTGCCAAAGTTTCATAAACGATGCAGCTATCAGCAGGAATAGCGGCAAGGGCTATCCCTTTATTTGCCTGGGCACTTTCCTGCGGAAAAAACAAAACCCCTACCTGCATACGCAGATAGGGGTTTCGGAATTTAATCTTGACGATGACCTACTCTCACATGGGGAAACCCCACACTACCATCGGCGATGCATCGTTTCACTGCTGAGTTCGGGA
>NZ_JAHBDQ010000026.1 GCF_019956555.1 Pseudomonas sp. A-RE-19
GCTGTGAGGCGTTGAGCTAACCAATACTAATTGCCCGTGAGGCTTGACCATATAACACCCAAGCAATTTGCTGACCTGAAGAGGCACCAGATTGCGGTGTGTGAAGACGAAACGAACCGAAAGTTCGAGTAAAAACACACAAACTATCGCATACCCATTCGCTGGAACGTGATCCGCAAGGAGAACGCGCCGGCTACCGAATTTCTTGACGACCATAGAGCATTGGAACCACCTGATCCCATCCCGAACTCAGCAGTGAAACGATGCATCGCCGATGGTAGTGTGGGGTTTCCCCATGTGAGAGTAGGTCATCGTCAAGATTAAATTCCGAAACCCCTATCTGCGTATGCAGGTAGGGGTTTTGTTTGTCCGCTGGAAAAAGCACGCTGGCGACAATACAAAATTGCACAGTTATTTTCGAGTCAGGACACTAGAATAGGTCCAACTTTTTTGGAGCCAGAGCCCTTATGCCAGATCCGGTTGACGCCCCCGGGCTGTCAGATGTACCACTGGACGACTTGGTAGCGTGTCATGAGTGCGACTTGCTGATGCGCAAGCCTGAGCTTGCTCATGGCGAGAAGGCCATCTGTCCACGTTGCGGTTATGAACTGTATGCCCATCGACACAATGTCGTGCAGCGCAGTCTTGCCTTGGTCATTGCCGCACTATTGTTGTTCATCCCTGCGAACTTTTTACCGATCATGCAGCTCAATGTACTCGGACAATCGTCGCACGACACTGTCTGGAGTGGCGTTGTCGGTCTGTTCGATACCGGTATGCGAGGTGTCGCGGTCGTGGTGTTTCTCTGCAGCATGGGGATTCCGCTGCTCAAGCTGCTTTGCCAACTGGTCGTATTACTGAGTATTCGCTTCGATATCGGACGCAGTTACGGTTTGCTGCTCTATCGCATTTATCACCATCTACGGGACTGGGGGATGCTCGAGGTTTACCTCATGGGCGTACTGGTTGCGATTGTCAAATTAGCCGATATGGCGGCGATCACCGTAGGTCTTGGTCTGGCGTGCTTTATCAGTTTGTTGTTGGTTCAGGTTTGGCTGGAAGTGGTGATGTCACCGCACCAGATCTGGCAGGCTTTATCAGGAGAAGATGCCCATGCGGGCGATTGATGCGGGCATTTTGATTTGTGCCGAATGCCACGAGTTGAATAAGCAGGAAGCCGATTCCGACGAGCAGGTCTGCACCCGCTGCGGTGCGCTGGTTCACGCTCGCCGCCCGAACAGCCTGATGCGTACCTGGGCGTTGTTGATTACAAGCGCGATTCTCTACATCCCGGCCAACGTGCTGCCGATCATGACCGTCAATTCCCTGGGCCAAGGCGATCCGAGCACCATCATGTCCGGTGTGATCCAACTGGTTCAGCACGGCATGATTCCAATCGCAGCCGTGGTTTTTATCGCCAGTATTCTGGTGCCCACGTTCAAGCTGGTGGGGATAGGTTTGCTGCTATTTTCGGTGCAGCGCCACCAGCCACTCTCGGCGCGCCAGCGCATTTGGATGTACCGCTTTATCGAGTTCATCGGCCGCTGGTCGATGCTGGATATCTTTGTGATCGCCATCCTGGTGGCGGTTGTGAATTTCGGACGGCTTGCCAGCGTCGAAGCCAATCTTGGCGCCATCGCCTTCGCCAGTGTGGTGATTCTGACGATGCTTGCCGCAGTAACTTTCGATCCCCGACTGATTTGGGATAACACGGAGTCGGACGACGACCATGACTGATTTGCCTAAAGCGAAAACCCGACCGGCCTCGAACTGGTCTGCCATCTGGGTGTTGCCCCTGATCGCCTTGATCATCGGCGCCTGGCTCGGCTGGCGTGCCTACAGCGAAACCGGCATCGAGATACAGGTGCGCTTTGAAAGCGGTGAAGGCATTCAGGCCAACAAGACCGAAGTCGTCTACAAAGGTATGTCGGTCGGTAAAGTGAAAGCCTTGAAACTCGATGACGAAGGCAGCTCCAAAGGGGTGATTGCCACCATCGAGATGAACAAGGACGTGGAGCAATACCTCAGGACCAGCACACGCTTCTGGCTGGTTAAACCGAGCGTGACGCTGGCCGGTATCACGGGCCTGGAGACACTGGTCTCGGGTAACTATGTAGCCGTCAGCCCAGGCGAAGGCGAGCCGACCCGCAAGTTCAAGGCCTTGGCCCATGAGCCTCCGCTGTCAGACGCCAAGCCCGGCCTGCACCTGACCATCAAGGCTGATCGCCTTGGCTCGCTGAATCGCGGCAGCCCGGTGTTCTACAAACAGATCCAGGTCGGTCAGATCAAAAGCTACGAGCTGTCCGCAGACCAGAGCACTGTCGAACTCAAAGTCTTCATCGAGCCGACCTACGCCAACCTGGTGCGCAAACACACGCGTTTCTGGAATGCTAGCGGCATCAGTATCGACGCCAACCTCTCCGGTGTGAAAGTGCGTAGTGAGTCCCTCGCCAGTATCGTCGCCGGTGGTATTGCGTTTGCCACGCCGGAAAACCGCAAGGACAGTCCACCTACCGATCCAAGCCTGCCGTTCCGTCTCTATGAAGACTTCGATGCAGCCGCCGCCGGTATTCGGGTCAAGGTCAAACTCAGCGATTTCGAAGGCCTGCAGGCCGGCCGTACGCCGGTGATGTACAAAGGTATTCAGGTCGGTAATTTGAAAATGCTCAAGATTGATCCGGACCTGTCCAGTGCGACCGCCGAGTTGACGCTTGATCCACTGGCCGAGGAATACCTGGTCACCGGCACACAGTTCTGGGTGGTCAAACCGTCGATTTCCCTCGCCGGTATCACCGGCCTGGAAGCACTGGTCAAAGGTAACTACATCGCCGTGCGTCCTGGCGACAAGGGTGGCGCACCGCAGCGCGAGTTCGAAGCTCGAGCCAAGGCGCCGCCACTGGATCTGCGTTCACCGGGCCTGCACCTGGTGCTGTTCACCGAGAACCTCGGTTCACTGGAAGTCGGCAGTCCGATTCTCTACAAGCAGGTTAAAGTCGGTTCGGTACAGAGCTATCAATTTTCCCGCACCAAAAAGCAGCTGGTGATCGGGGTGCACATCGAGAAGGAATACGAAGGGCTGGTCAATGCCTCGACACGCTTCTGGAATGCCAGCGGCATAACGCTCACCGGTGGGTTGACCGGCGGCATCCAGGTCAAAAGTGAGTCGTTGCAAAGCCTGCTGGCCGGCGGTATCGCCTTCGAAACCCCGGAAGCGAAAGCGCCGTTGCAGAAGCGAATTCCACGTTTTCGCCTGCATGCCAACCATGACGAGGCAACGCAGAAAGGCACCGTGGTGACGATCAAGGTCGATCGCGCCGATGGTCTGCGCAGCGGCACGCCGATTCGATACAAAGGTCTGGACGTTGGCAAGATTGAAGACGTCGACCTCAGTGATGACCTGCAATCGGTGCTGCTGAGCGCGCGGATCACCGAAGTGCCGGAGCGTATCGCTCGGGTGGGCAGTCAATTCTGGGTGGTCAAACCTGAGCTCGGTCTGATTAAAACCTCGAACCTTGAGACGTTGGTCACCGGGCAATACATCGAGGTACAACCGGCGCCGAAGAACCTTGGCCCGCAGAAGAACTTCGTGGCCCTGACCAATCCCCCGGAAACCGCCAAGGAAGAGGCTGGTTTAAGCCTGGTGTTGAGCGCTGCTCGTCGCGGCTCGCTGAAGACCGGTGTGCCTGTTACCTATCGCGAAATCACGGTAGGCAAGGTGACCGGCTATGAACTGGGCCAGACGGCTGATCGGGTGTTGGTGCACATCCTGATCGAACCGAAGTACGCACCACTGGTTCGCAGTGGCACGCGGTTCTGGAACACCAGTGGTTTTGGTTTTGACTACGGCTTGTTCAAAGGCGCGACCATACGCACCGAATCGCTGGAAACGCTGATTCAGGGCGGCATCGCCTTCGCCACGCCGGATGGCGACCGCATGGGTGTCCCGGCGCGGCCCGAGCAAACGTTCCCGTTGTTCGACAAGTTTGAAGATGAATGGCTGACCTGGGCGCCGAAGATTTCGCTCGGAAAGTAAGAGTGCCTGGCTATACGCCTTCGCGGGCAAGCCTCGCTCCTACAATGAAAAGATAAAAAAAGGCCGCGATCCATTGGATCGCGGCCTTTTTTATGGCTTTGGATTAAGTCAAATCAGACCGCATCCAGCTCTGGCTCATCAGCTTGTGCAACAACGGTTGCCTTCACTTCATCGTGACGACGGATGTACTTCCAGTCCGCCTCGTCGATGTAAATGCCGTTCGGGCCGCTGCCGCCTTCCAGGTCGATGGCGACACTGGCGCAGACTTGCGGCTTCACACTCGCCAGGATCGGCACGAAGCCCAGTTGCAGGCTGGTTTCCAGCAGCGCTGCCTGGTTCTTCTCGTCGATGTCCGCTGCCTCGTCGAGGTAGTACGGCAGGCGCACGCGACCGGCCTGGTCGCGATCCATCAAGTGCAGCAACAAGTACATGTTGGTCAGCGCCTTGATGGTCATGGTGGTGCCGTTGGAGGCGGCGCCGTCGATATCGGTGTGGATCACCGGCTGGCCGTTGACCTTGGTGATCTCGAACGCCAGCTCGAACAAATCCTTGAGGCCAAGCTGGTTGTGGTTCGCGGCCACCAGCCGCGCCAGGTATTCCTTGGCTTCTTCGTTCTTGTTGTCCTGATCGGCGCTTTGGCTCAGGTCGAAGACGGAGAGGGTTTCGCCTTCTTCGTACTGACCGGCACTGTGGATGATCTGGTCAATGTGCTTGAGCGCTTCCTTGTTCGGCGCGAGCACGATGCGGAAGCTTTGCAGGTTGGAGACCTGACGCTTGTTGATCTCGCGGTTGAACAGCGCCAATTGATGTTCGAGGCTGTCATAGTCGCTGCGGATGTTACGCAGGGTCCGGGCGATGTCGGTGACCGCCGCACGGCGCGCCTTGCCGAGGGTCAGGGCTTCGTCGGTGCGGTGTGCGTAGGCGTTGATCAGCAGTTGCAGGCGACGCTCCATATCGTCTTCGCTGTCGAACTTGGCCACGCCCTTGAGGCGAACCTGAGCGTAGAGCGCGTCGATCTGCCCGTCACTGCGCAGCAAACCTTGCCAGCTGTCCTGATAGTCATTGAGCAGCGGCAGCAGGTTGTCCATGGAGTCGTCGACCGGGTCCATGAACGGCGTGCCGAAGGGCAGGTCGGCCGGCAACAGCTGACGGCGGCGCAGGGCGTCGTCGAGGGTGCGTTGCTTGGCTTCCATGTCGCCGATCTGCCGTCCGACCAGTTGCAGCTTGGCCGACAGTTGCTGGACGCGTTCGGTGAAGGCATCGCTGGAACGCTTCAATTCGTCCTGAGCGGCTTCCATCTGCGCCAATTGCTCAAGCTTGTCGCCTTCTTCGGCGCTCAAGGTTTGCGCGCGGCGGAAATCTTCCAGGGCTTTCTGCGCATCCAGCACTTGCTGGTACAGCGCTTCGGTCTGGGTCTTGCTGGCCGCGCGGTCGGCTGCCACGGCCGCTTGAGTTTTCAGCTGCTTGAGTTCTTTTTCCAGGCGGTCTTTCTGATCGCGCAGCGCTGCGCGGTCGGCCAGGGCCTGCAGGGCAGGGGGCTCGATGTGCGAGATGTCGATGGACAGGCCCGGCACTTCGAAACGCTCGCCTTTGAAGCCATCAAGGATCAGTTCCATGGATTTGACCCACTGACCCTCCTCGTCCAGCGTAATGCCGTGTTCGCCCAGTGGCAGGCTGAACAACGCGCTGTTGAAGAGCCGCATCAGGCGCTCGACGTCCTGTTGCGAGAACTCTTCACGCAAACGGGCATAGCTGTTGTTGTCGGCGTGATCGAGTTGCTGTTTCACCGACTTCAGGCGTTTTTCCAGATCCCGCAGGCGTTCTTCCAGATCCTCGGCCGAGAACTGCCGCGACTGGGCCAGCGCACCGGCCAGTTCGTCGTGCGCATCCTTGGCCGCGAGCAGTTGTTGCTCAAGGACTTTGACGTCATCGACCAGGGCGAAGCGATGCTTGAGCACCGACAACTCGCCGAGCCAGCGCTGGATGCCGGTGATTTCCCGCTCCAGGCGCATCAGTTCCTGAGTGCCACCGCGTTGGTCGTTTTGCAGGGCGTCCTGCTCGTTGCGGTAGTGCTCGGCCTGAATCGTCAGTTCTTCCTTGCGCGCGCTGGCGTAGTCCGACCAGGTCCCGAGCAGGGAGTCGAGCAGCGGCGACAGGCGATGCAGTTTGCCGCGCAGGATGTCCCGCTGCTTCACACCGTTGGCCAAGGCTTCGACCAATGGGCCGGCAGCGACCAGGGAGTTGTAGTCCTGTTCCATGCGACGGACATCGCGGAAGGCTTCTTCGCACGCGGCGATGTAATCGACGCTGCCGGAACGCAGGCTGTGTTCGAAAGCATCGAGGAACAGTTGCTTGAGCTTGGCCGCGGTGATTTCGCGCATGTGCAGCAGGTTGATGAACAGTGCGCGGAAGGTTTTCAGGCTCTGCTCGCTGGTGGAGCGCAGCGGGATCAGGGTCAGGTCCAGCGGAATCGAGGTGTGACCGCCCACCAGCAAACGACGCAGTTCATCCGGCTTGAGTTCGTAGGCTTTCAGGCCTTCGCGCTCGAGGTTGGTGAACAGCTCTTTTTGCCGCAGGCAGGTGTCGTCTTTCTGATAATGAGCCAGGTCGAGCTTGCCGGCGTAGGCAAAGAACTGGTGACCGAAACCGCCGCCCGGGCCGCGGCCGACCACGCCAATCACGTGCGGGCCGTGGGGCAGGGACACTTCCACCAGGATGTAGCTGGTGTCGGAGGCGAAGTAGAAACGCCGGGATTGCTCCAGGCTGTACTTGCCGAAACTCATGTCCGACATGCGCGCCAGAATCGGGAACTGCAAGGCGTTGATCGAGGCGGATTTACCGAGGTTGTTCGCGCCGTAAACCGACAACGGCTCTTCCAGCGGGAACAGGCCAAGGCTGTAACCGGCGGTGTTCAAAAGGGCAAAGCGGCGAATGCCGTAGCGTTCCTTGCTCATGCGTCGGTCTCCTGTTCTTCGGCAATGGCGCGGGCCAGGGCGTCTTCTTCGCTTTCTTCAGCGAAGTCGCTCAAATCCAGCGGGTCGTCGGTTTGCAGCAGCTTCTCGTCGCTGTCGTCGTCGATCAACACCGGAACTGGCAATGGCAGCACGCTGTGCAGGCTGGCGGCCAGATCACGGTCCTGCTGAACCGACAGGCACACGTCGAGGAAGCGGTGCATCGGCGGCAGGAAACGGTAGATACCGGGCTCTTCGCTGGCGAAACCGAGCTGGGTCATGCGGCGCATGATCTTTTCTTCCAGTTCGTCTTGAGTCTGGACCTCGGCCTGAATGAACAGGTCGCGGTACTTTTCCAGCAACGAGGGCAATTCATCGCGACCGAGGCTGCCACCGTCGAGCACGGCAATCGGGTCACGGCCCTGATCCGCCAGATGCTCGACGAGGATGAAGGTGAACAGCGCCAGTCGCTGGGCAGTCTTGTTCACCGCCGCAGCAGCGAGGTCCGGGACGAAGTAGTAGAAACCCCGGGTGTCGCAGACCAGCTCAAAGCCCAATGCCTTGAACAGGGTGCGGTACTGGTCCTGGAAATTCGACAATTGGGCGTACAGCTCCGGATCGCGGCGGCTGACGTGATAGCCCTTGAACAGCTCGCGAAAAATTGGCGCCAGCTGGGACAGTTCGGAAAGATCAAGATGCATGTGGAATGCTCGCAGAATTCTCGGGCGCGTCATCGCGGGCCGAGAGCAGGGCGAAGGAGCGCAGGCTGACCTGATGCTCGTGAGTGTGGTAATCGCGGCGTTCCAGACGCTCGCGTTTGAAACGTTTCTCCCGCGACAGGCGCGAGAACCAATAAAGCAATTCGTCGGTGGCGCCGTCCGGCTCCTGCTCCAGCAGCCAGGTCATCAGGTCTGGCATCGGCAGGGCGTCTTCGCAGCGTTCGAGCATTTCCCGAACCGTGCGTGGCGCGCGGGGGGCTTCGCCTTTCTGGGTCTTGTGAGCTTTGGGGAAGCGCGCCGGTTTTGGCTCGAAACGGGCCAAGGCGTACACGTAGGCTTCGACCTGACTGGCGCTGCCAAGGAAGGTGCTTTGCGGGCGAGTGAACATCGGCATCGCGGCTTGCGGCACCGCATCGATACCTTTACGACGGATGGCCGCCAGGGCCAGCGCCGCGCCACGGGTTACGGCATTATGACGACGCGCTTCTTCACGCAGTGGCAGCAGCAATTCGCGGGCATGACGCAAGGTCAGCTGGGCGCTGGTCTGCATTTCGAGGATGCGCGCGTGGGTGCGCAGCAGCATATCGTCGTCGACCAAGTGGCCGAGGCGCTGCTGTTCAGTGAGCATCTTCAGCAGGACGTTTTCGACCTTGCGCACGCCTTGTTCGAAGGCGCCGTCGGCATTGACCAACTGAATCATCGGTTCGACGTATTCGTCCCAGGTCGCCAGCACTTCAGCGTAGCGCTGACGCAATGGAATTTGCCGGTCGCTGGTCTTGGCCCGTTCCGCGACGGCCACCAAAGCCTGTTCGTCGTTGGCGAGTTTTTTCAGTACATCCCGCACGCGCATGTCGAGCAAGCGCAACTGGCGCGCCAGATCGTTGCCGTCGCGAATGTCGAAGGCGTCCTGGATGTAACCGGCCAGGCGCTCGAGATGGCGCAAATAGGCTTCGATTTCCAGGCACAGGCCCAGACGGTGTTCACGGCGCAGGTAAGCGAGGAAGTCGTGGATCTGCGCGTTGAGCTCGAAACGGTTCGGGCTTTTCGCCACGGGAACCAGAATGTCGAGGCGGATCCACACGTCCAGCAGGCTGGTGATGTCCTGCGGTGTGCTGTCCAGTTGCTGGGCGGCCAGTTGCGTGCGCAGTTCGTTGAGGCTCAGGGTGCCTTGGTCGAAGTGCTCGCACAGTGGCTCCAGAAGTGCCCAGTGTTCAGCGAGGGCGCGCAAGACGCGCTTGGGTTCGATCATCGGAATGGCCGGCTGGTTGGCAATTAAAAGCGACGATTGTACTGCATCGCAGCCGTGTCGATTCACTCTCGGGATGGACTGTCGGCTTTCTATCGATCAAGCGTGGGCGATCTTGAGCGAAGGGCGGTAGAATCACCGCACTTTAGTTATCCACAAGTGGCTGACCTTTGCTTATCGAGTCCCGTCGCCGCGCTTATTTGACCGCCATGCAGGTGGTCAACTGGCTGCCGCGCACCGAATTGCCCTTTGCCGCACCATCGCGGCCCGAACTGCTGGAGATGCCCGAGCCGTTGGTCATCGCCCCGGTTGTACAGGCTCCTGTGGCTGAGGCGCCCGTAGAACATGCGGCCAAACCGGCCGAACGGGTGAAGATCGAGGTGCCACGGCCATCGTTGGCCAGCACCCGCACGAACGCCAAGGTCGAAGAAGAGGAGGCGCCGGTCGTCGCCAAGGCCCCACACGTTCCGCCACCGCGTTTCGCCCTGCAATTGTTGCGCGCCGGTCGCTGCCTGTTGCTGGTGGAGTTACCCACAGGCGAAAGCTTCCAGACCCGCGATCCGGCCTATCTGTTGCTCAAGGACATGTTGCGCGCCGCCGGTCTGCCGGACAGCCCGCAGATTGTCGGCGAGCCGGTGCGTTGGCCGCTGCTGGCGCGCGGCACCATGGACCAAGGGCCGGAAGCGGCTCGGGATTTTGTACAAGGCTTTCTGTCGGCCCGTCTGGAAGACGCTCCGTGCGTCTGCCTGTGGCTGATCGGCCTGCCGGCGGTGCGTTTTGCCGGTGAGGCGAACGCCGAATCCTTCAACCGCGAACTTCAGGTCGAAGGTCTGGGTTCGGTCTGGGCCCTGCCGGGTCTGGAATTATTAATGGAAGAGCCACAGCGTAAGGCTGATGTCTGGCAAGCCATGCGTCGGCTGATGGCGCGCTGGAAAGAATCGAATGAGTGACGCTGTATCGTTCCGCCCGATGATCGAGGCGGACCTGGACGCTGTACTGAAAATCGAATATGCGGCTTACAGCCATCCCTGGACCCGCGGGATTTTTCTCGATGGCCTGGGCAAGTACCAGATCTGGCTGATGTTCGAAGGTCAGCAGCAGGTCGGTCATGGCGTGGTGCAGATCATTCTCGACGAGGCGCATCTGCTGAACATCACCGTCAAACCGGAAAATCAGGGCCGAGGCCTGGGTTTGACGCTGCTGGAGCATTTGATGTCGATTGCCTACAAGGCAGAGGCGCGGGAATGTTTTCTGGAAGTGCGTGATAGCAACCGGGCGGCATTTCGGTTGTATGAGCGGTATGGGTTCAATGAAATCGGACGTCGGCGGGATTATTACCCGGCGGTGGGTGGGCGCGAAGATGCCGTGGTCATGGCGTGCACTTTGGTGGACTGACCCCGCGTAGGAGCTGCCGAAGGCTGCGATCTTTTGATTTTTGTGTGTCGCGACAATAAAAGATCAAAAGATCGCAGCCTTCGACAGCTCCTACATTATTGGCGTCCGGTCAGACCTGTGGATCAACGCTTGCCATCCATCGGATCGCGCCGCGCCAATTCCGCCTCATCCAGCCCGTTGCCTCCGCCGATGTCGTCTTCATCGACAATGCTCAGATCCCAATCGGCCTGCTCGCCTTCGCCCGCTTCCTTGGCATCCCGGGCACCGTCTTCACGGATCAGGGTTTCCGGGCTCAGGTCGTCATCGGTGGGGTTGTGGTCATCGGCCGAGGCGCCGGTCATGCCAGCCTCGCGCACGCGTTCCCGGGGCATCAGATGCTCGCGTTCTTTCTCTGGCAGCTCATCACCGATTTTCGCGCTGGGTTCTTCCTCGTCGAAATCCAGCTCATGCACTGAGCCCATGCGGTCTTCGTTGTCGTCGACGGGCTCGGGTTGCGCCGCATCGAACGGACGTCGTGAATCAGTCATGGCAATTCCTCATACTGTAGGCCTTACTACGGTTGACCCACTGGACGCCTCAGAATTCCGCCAGCATGGAGGCCGGCTAGCGGTTATATGCATCATGGCATCAGAGGGGATCTGCATCGCGCGCGTGACCCCGACGGGTGGTCGTCTGTCAAAGTTGTGCATCATTATCGAGGCTTCATTGCATGAACGAATTACAAGATCTGATTGATAACAATGAGCGCTGGGCCGACGCGATCACCCAGGAAGATCCTGATTTCTTCGCCAAGCTGGCCCGTCAACAAACCCCGGAATACTTGTGGATCGGTTGCTCCGATGCCCGCGTGCCGGCGAACGAGATCGTGGGCATGTTGCCAGGCGACTTGTTTGTGCACCGCAACGTAGCCAACGTGGTGCTGCACACCGACCTCAACTGCTTGTCGGTGATTCAGTACGCGGTCGATGTGCTCAAGGTCAAACACATCCTCGTCACCGGTCACTATGGCTGCGGCGGTGTGCGCGCCTCGATGCAGGACCGTCAGTTGGGCCTGATCGACGGCTGGCTGCGCTCGATTCGCGATCTTTATTATGAAAAACGCGATGAACTGGCCAAGTTGCCCACCGAAGAAGAACGGGTGGACCGCCTCTGCGAGCTCAACGTGATCCAACAGGTGGCCAACGTCGGTCACACCAGCATTGTGCAAAATGCCTGGCATCGCGGGCAGAGCCTGTCGATTCACGGTTGCATCTATGGCATCAAGGACGGTCGCTGGAAAAGCCTGAACGCCACCATCAGTGGTTTCGAACAGCTACCGCCGCAATACCGTTTGCGTCCGGTCGAGGCGTTGTAAAAGCCTTTCAACCGAGACTTCGTCGACGCCAGTGTTGGAAAAACTGTTCTCCATTGGCGTTCGGCGACTCGTCATAGCCGATGATCCAGCCACGGCAGCAGGGACAACCGCAGCGGCAGGCGAACTGTCGCAGCAGCTTGTCTTCTGTCGCGGCGAAATCCATCGTCAGCCGGTCACCCTTTTTGATGTCTTTGAGCGCCCATAACCACAGCTCGCTCATGTCGAGAAAGACGTTGGGGTCGCAGGAGTGGCTTAGCAGACCGCAGAAGCGCGGATCGTAGACGTGGATTCCCGGCGCCAGCTGCCGGGTGTGTCGGCAGCGATAGGGCAACAAATGCCCGGAAACCCGGCAGATTCGGCTGATGCGGGGGAACTCGCGCAGTGCCGTGACCGCTGTTGCCGAGCCCTCAGTGTTGTAGAGGATTTCGAAGTCGTCCTTGGAGGGGAATCCAAGGCGAAGGGGCAACTCTACAAATGGATAAATGCCATTGGGTGGCGGTGGAGGTATTCCTTGTTGGACGTGGTCTCTCATAACAATCCTTGTCAGATGGGTGCTACAACCTCTTTCAGCTGACATCCGGTCAGCTCTGCAGCACGTGGGTACGCCCCAAGCCTCTCGTAAATGAAACAATTGTTCTACTGTCAGATATGACAGGCGAAAAAGGCTCTTTCCCGTGTCAGCCATGGCTCACACGGGAAAGACTTCAGCGGGTTTACAAGTGTGGGGCAGGGGCGGAGGTCGCCAGGGATGGGGTCTTCAGCTGTTTCAGCTCAGATTTGACCGTGGGAGTTGCGCACTGGGCCACTGCCTTTTCAGGCGTCAGATTGCGAATCGAGGTGTAGAACAGTTCGCAGGTTTTTTCTTTCTGGGTCACCTGCCAGGTCTGGGTGCAGCTTTTCAGCTGAACGGTAGGGTCGGTGCCCGGTTTGCTGCCCATCCCCGCCTGCCAGCACGCGGCGCTCAAATCCTGCCCCATGACTTTCAGCCCCGCGGCGTCGGCCTTGGCCTGGGCATCGCTGCCACTGTAGGCCGTCGGATCGGCGGCGTACCAGATGTAGCTCGGGTGGTTGGAACCCAGTACTGGCACTTTTACACCCGCGCTCGGGCTGATGGTTGCCAGGCCCAATATGTCCACGGTCTGCCCGTATTGTTGCTTGATCCAGTTACGCACCGGTGCGCCGAAGGCAACCATTGGCAACGTCGCGCCGCTGGTGTTCTGGCTGACTTCCTTGACCATGGTGGTCTGGTAGTCCGTGAAGTAGTTGTAGACGCCTTCCAGGTCCTTGCCGGCGCTGGCTGGCGCGGCAATCGGCGCGATGTCGATGATGGTCTGATAGCCCGGTGTCTGGTCGGCGGGGATGCCGTTGGCGGTCAGTAGCGTGGCCCAACGGTCGGTGGTCTTGGACTCCAGGTAGTCCTGGGCCTGGATCAGCGAATAATCCGGCGGGAAGTGCAGCAGTTCAACGCTTTTGCGGTTTTCCAGCGCCATGCCCAGCGGCAGGAACAGGTACCAGCTAAAAGTCCATTTACCATCGGCATTCAGCTTGCTGGCGCCGTTGTAGGCCAGATCGCCGGCATCGAGCAGCGCGGCCAGTGGTTTTTCATAGCCTTTGGGCACACCGCTGATATTGGCGTAGAGGTGCTTGTTGTCGGTTTTGACCACCACTTTTGCGGTTTTGTAGCCATCGCGCTGGACGCTTTGGGTCAGGTAATGCTCAACGGTCTGCTCCAGTGTCCAGTTGCGATAGCAGATGACATTGCAGTTGTTGGGGTAGGAAAACAGCCGCGTGACGCGTTCGGTACTGCCCAGCTTCAGATCGACGTCGGCGTGGGCGGCGGCACTCAGGGTGAGTGCGGCGAGGGTGAGTCCTGCGAGTTTGAACATGCTCAGATCCTTTTCAGCGTGAGCCCTCGGAGGCGGGGCGGGTACATACTGAAACTACTTGTGTCGAACGGTCCAGTGCCCAGGTGAAAAGATCGCTCGTTTCACCGGCAGCCCGGGACGATGAGTGCTCGATGTGGGAGCGAACCTGCACCCACACTGTAGCCATGATGATCTGAAGGTCCGTTTAAGGCATCACCGGCGCCATATACGTAAGCGTCGTCCCCAGTGCCCACAGCAGAAATAGCACGAGTGGCGTGTGTACCAGCAATTGCACGAACGAAAACCCGATCAAATCCCTCGCCTTCAACCCGAGCACGCCCAGCAGCGGCAGCATGTAGAACGGGTTGATCAGGTTCGGCAGGGCCTCGGCGGCGTTGTAGATCTGTACGGCCCAACCCAGGTGGTAGTTCAGGTCGTTGGCCACTTGCATGACGTATGGCGCTTCAATGATCCATTTGCCGCCACCGGACGGGATGAAGAAGCCGAGGATGGCCGAGTACACGCCCATCAACAGGGCGTAGGTGTCGTGGGACGCGATTTGTACGAAAAAGGTCGAGATGTGGTGGGCCAAGGTCTGTCCGTCGGTGCCCTTGACCACGGTCATCAGTGCGGCGATCGAGCCATACAACGGGAACTGGATCAGCACGCCGGTGGTGGTCGGCACTGCGCGGGCCACTGCATCGAGGAAGCTGCGCGGGCGCCAGTGCAGCAGCGCGCCCAGCATCAGGAACAGGAAGTTGTAGGTGTTCAGTCCGGAAATCGCGCTGATCGCCGGTTTGGTCGCAAACTCATGAAACAGCCATCCGGCCGCCAGCAATGCCAGCACAATCGTCAGCAGCGGGCTGTATTCCAGCCATTCGCCGGGACGGGTGCGCGGTGGCGGCGCCGGCAGGCTGAAACTCGGATCGATGCCGCAGGCCTTGGCGTCGCGGGCTGTCGCCGGGCCGGGAGCGGTGGCGTAGGCCACGATCAGCGAGACCACGATCAGTGCCAGCAGCAACACACCCGACTGCCAGAGAAAGATCGTTTGAGTGAAAGGAATGACGCCTGTGATCGACAGAATCGACGGTGGCAGGCTGGCCGGGTTGGCCTGTAATTGTGCCGCGGACGATGACAGACCCAGGGCCCAGACCGCCCCTAGACCGAGATAGGCGGCGGCACCGGCAGCGCGGTAATCCATTTTCAGATCGGTACGGCGGGCGAGGGCGCGCACCAGCAACCCGCCAAACACCAGTGACAAACCCCAGTTCAGTAACGACGCGACCATGGAAATCAGCGCCACCCAGGCCACGGCGGAGCGGCCGTTTTTCGGGATTCGTGCCAGGCGATCAATCAGTTTCACCGCCGGTGGCGAACTGGCGACCACGTAACCGCCGATCACCACGAACGCCATCTGCATGGTGAACGGAATCAGGCTCCAGAACCCGTCACCAAAGGCCATGGCGGCGTCGGTGGGTTTGGCGCCCATGATCATGGTCGCCACAGCGACGATAATCACCGCCAGGGCGGCGAATACCCAGGAGTCGGGGAACCAGCGTTCGGCAAAGTTTGAACAGAGCAGGGCAAAGCGTGCATAGCGGCTATCTTCGATATCAGCGGCCACGGGAGTACCTCGTTTTTATGTTTATTGTGGTGTTCAGGGCTGCAAAGGCCCTTGCGGTCGTTGCCAACAGTAAATCAATCGATTTGTTGCGGTGACGCTGTTTTGTGCATTTGGGACTATGGTCTAACGGGTTGTCCACAAGCGCATTTGCGTAGACCATGGGCGCCTTGGTTCCTGCCAGAGTTCTTTTTCATGACTGCCAACACCGATGCGCGCCCGGCGCCCTTCACCCGCTCGGACTACAAGACCCTGGGGCTTGCAGCCTTGGGCGGTGCGCTGGAAATCTACGACTTCATCATTTTTGTATTTTTCGCGCTGACCCTCAGCCAACTGTTCTTCCCGCCAGAAATGCCCGAGTGGCTGCGTCTGCTGCAAAGCTTCGGGATCTTTGTCACCGGCTACCTGGCGCGCCCGTTAGGCGGGATTCTAATGGCGCATTTCGCCGACCGACTGGGACGCAAGAAGGTTTTCAGCCTGAGCATCCTGATGATGGCATTGCCGTGTCTGCTGATCGGGATCATGCCGACCTACGCTCAAATCGGCTATTTCGCACCGTTATTGCTATTAGCCCTCAGAGTCTTGCAAGGCGCGGCAGTGGGCGGTGAAGTGCCGAGCGCCTGGGTGTTCGTCGCCGAGCACGCGCCGGTCGGGCATCGCGGTTATGCCCTTGGCTTCCTGCAGGCCGGGCTGACTTTCGGCTATCTGATCGGCGCCTTGACCGCGACTTTTCTGGCGCAAGTATTCACCCCGGTGGAAATCCTCGATTACGCCTGGCGCTACCCGTTTCTGCTGGGCGGTGTGTTTGGTGTCATCGGTGTCTGGCTGCGTCGCTGGCTCAGCGAAACCCCGGTATTCATGGCGATGCAGGCCCAGCGCGAGGCTGCTGTCGAACTGCCGCTGCGCACGGTCCTGCGTGAGCATCGCCTGGCGATGCTGCCGGCGATGATCCTCACCTGCGTGCTGACCTCGGCCGTGGTGGTGTTCGTGGTCATTACTCCGACCATGATGCAGAAAACCTTCGGAATGACCGCCGGCCGTACTTTCGCCCTGAGTGCCTTGGGCATCGTGTTTCTGAACATCGGCTGTGTACTCGCCGGGCTGCTGGTCGACCGCATCGGCGCCTGGCGCACGGTGATGCTGTATAGCCTGCTGCTGCCCTTGGGCATCGGCGTGCTCTACACCTGCCTGATCATTGAAGGCCAGTGGATCGGTTTGGCCTATGCGGTGGCCGGCCTCGGTTGTGGGGTGGTCGGCGCGGTGCCGTCGGTAATGGTCAGCCTGTTTCCGGCGCGGATTCGCGTCTCGGGGATTTCTTTCACCTACAACATTGCCTACGCGGCCTGGGCGAGCATCACACCGCTATTGTTGATCGGTCTGATGCCGTGGAGCCCGTGGATTTGTGTGATCTTCTGCGCGGTAATGGGGGCGGTGGGTATCAGCAGCGCGGTGTATTTCGGCGCACGAATGCCGCGAATTGGACGTTGCTCGGTGGCCGGTGCGACATGAGGGTGTTCATATTGCCACTATTTTTGTAGGACAACCCTGAAGCACTCTTCAGAAAATATCTCCAAGGCCGATGGCTAGGCTGTAAGCCGCTTTCTATTCCAGCCATCGGTACTTCCCATGTTCAACAAACGCTTGAAGCAGGAGCTGTCGGCTCTTCGCGAAGAACTCTCCAGCCTTCAGCAAATCAAGGAGAGCCTGGACAGCGAGATGCTGGTCCTGACCCTCGATCCCGATGGGCGGATTCAATCGGCCAACCAGAACTTCATGGGTGAGATGCTCTACAAGGGCAACGATCTGGTCGGCAGGCACATCGAAGATATCGTCCCGGTCCATGTGAAATCAGATGAATTCCACCACCGCTTCAAGGCCGCGATAACCCGTGGCGAGCACTTTGCCGGCGCGGTCCGTTTGCTGCGCGGTAATGGTGTCGAAGCCTGGTTGCGTTCGATCATGCAACCGGTGCGCTCCTCGGACGGCCGGATCAAACACTTCTCGATTTATTCCAGCGACCTGACCCGTACCATCGAGGCCTCCCGCGAACACGAGAACCTGATCGGCGCGCTGGTGCGCTCGACGGCGGTCATCGAGTTCGATCTCAATGGCAACGTGCTGACAGCCAACGAACGGTTCCTCAATGGCATGGGTTACAGCCTGGCGCAGATCCAGGGCAAACATCACCGCACCTTCTGCGCGCCAGAGGAATACAACAGCGCCGAGTATCAGAACTTCTGGCGCCGCCTGAACGCTGGCGAGTTCGTGGCCGGTCGTTTCAAGCGTATCGACAGCCATGGTCGCGAGGTCTGGCTGGAGGCTTCCTACAACCCGGTGGTCGACGCCAACAACAAGCTCTACAAAGTGGTGAAATTCGCCACGGTGATAACCGATCAGGTCAATCAAGAGCAGGCCGTCGCCGAAGCGGCCAACATTGCCTACAGCACTTCCCTGCAAACCGACAACAGCGCCCAGCGCGGTACGACCGTGGTGACTCAAGCGGTGGACGTGATGCGTGATCTGGCCAGGCACATGCAAACCGCTGGCGAAGGCATTGAAGCGCTGAACGAACAATCATTGGTGATCGGCACCATCGTCAAAACCATCAGTGGCATCGCCGAACAGACCAACCTGCTGGCGCTCAACGCGGCCATCGAAGCGGCGCGTGCCGGTGAACAGGGTCGAGGTTTTGCCGTGGTGGCAGATGAAGTCCGGCAACTGGCCTCGCGCACCAGCCAGGCGACCGACGAAATCGTCGGCGTTGTACGCCAGAACCAGGACATGGCGCGCAACGCCGTGGCCCTGATGACCGATGGCAAACTCCAGGCCGAGCAGGGGCTGGCATTGGCGGCGGAGGCGGGCACGGTGATCGTCGAGATCCAGGACGGGGCGCAGAAAGTGGTGAACGCGGTTGGGCAGTTTGCCAATCAGTTATCGACTTGATGTTATCTGTCCGGCGTGAGTAGCCCTAAAAAGATCAGGCCTGCTTCTGCGGCTTGATCAGGCTTTCTGCCGGTATCCCGAATAGATCATGAAGCTTCCAGATCATTGGAAGCGTTAATGCGCGCTTGCCGTTGAGCACTTCATAAACCCGGTTTGTCCGGCCAATGGCTGGAGCCAGATCAGCTGCGGACAGGCCGGACTGCTCCATGCGAAATTTGATCGCGTCGATCGGAGTGGGCAGGTCGACCGGAAATTGCTTCGCTTCATAGGCTTCGATGAGAGTAATCATGATGTCGAAGTAATCGCCTTCGGGGGTTCCCGGTTCAGGCTCATTGTTGAAAAGTGCAGATACGTTCTTGAGGGCTGTACGGTAGTCCTCGTCGGTGTGAATTGGATGAATGTTCATGGGTTACTCCATTTCGACGGTATCAGCGTCGATCCCATCGTACTGCTTGTGGGTGCCGACAAATTTTATGTACACAGCGCCGAAGCGATAGGCCACCGCGACTACTAACCGAAAGTCATTGCCCTTGATGTTGAACACGACTCTGCGACTTTTGAGAATGCTGGCGGTGGCAAAGTGTGCCTTGATGTCAGCAGGCGTCTTCCAGTCCGCTTTCCTTGATTCGTCAATCCAGGCCAGAAAAGATTGTTCTGAGTCCGGGTATCGCTCCCAAAAACTTTTCAGCTGACTGATGGCGATGATTCTCATGACATAATCCTAGTCCCGCGGTGGGACTTGTGCAAGTTGTGGCGGAGTAGTCGACATGTGGAGAGTAAAATCGACTCCTGCAATCAGGCACTGCCGACAGCTGATTTGATGAGATGGGTTAACAGGGCCTTCGAGCTAAAAAATAGGTTTCATACTCTATCTAATGGGTAGCAATTTGAGGGTAGGAAAAGGCTATGCGAGATACTTGATCAGGATTCTTTACCAATAAAAAAGGCTTACCTCCCGGTAAGCCTTTTCTTATTCGCGCGTACGACTCAATCCCCCAACGCTTCCCCCTCACGCCGTGGATCGGCCCCGCCGGCCAACGCAGCTTTCCCCTGCGCATCCTTGACCCGAACAATCGCTTGAGTCCCGCTGGTCATGTCGATCTCGTTCACGTTGTGTCCTTTGTCCTTCAGCGCCTGAATCAGCTCAGCGCTGAACTGCCCTTGTTCCAGTTCCGTCGGGCCGTTACGGCTGCCGAAGTTGGGCAGGCTGATGGCTGCCTGCGGGTCGAGGTTCCAGTCGAGCAGGCCGATGGTGGATTTGGCCACGTATTCGATGATCTGCGAGCCACCGGGAGAGCCGACGGTGGCCAGGAATTCGCCGCTCCGACGGTCGAAGATCAGCGTGGGCGCCATGGACGAGCGGGGGCGTTTACCCGGTTCGACGCGGTTGGCGACTTTTTGTCCGTTCTCTTCGGGGATGAACGAGAAGTCGGTCATCTGGTTGTTGAGCACAAAACCCTGAACCATCAGGTGCGAGCCGAATGCCGCTTCCACGGTGGTGGTCATGGACACAGCGCCGCCTTCGTCATCGACCGCCACCACTTGTGACGTGGAAATGCGCAGCGGCGAGCGGTCGGGTGCATAGGCGACCTGAATGCCGGGAGGGGTGCCGGGCTTGGCCATGCCCATGCTGCGATCACCTATCAAGGCTGCGCGGCTGGCCAGGTAAGTCGGGTCGACCAGGCCTTTGACCGGTACGGGTACAAAATCGGTATCGGCGACGTATTGCGCACGGTCGGCGTAAGCCAGGCGCTCGGCTTCGGCGATCAAATGCACGGCTTCAGGGGCGGGTTCGATGCCCGCCGGTTTGCGGGTCTTGACCGGTTTGAGTGGCGCCAGGGCAAAGTGCGGGTCGCGGCTTTCCAGCGCTTGCAAGGTGCCGAGGATTTGCGCCACGGCGATTCCACCCGACGACGGTGGCGGCATGCCACAGACCTGCCAGCGTTTGTAGTCGGTGCACAACGGCGCGCGTTCCTTGGCCTTATAGCCTTGGAGATCGTTCAGCGCCAGGCTGCCGGGGTTGGCGTGGCCCTGAACCTTGGCGACGATCTCTTTTGCGATCGGGCCTTTGTACAACGCGTCGGGACCTTCCTTGGCGATACGCTTGAACACGGCGGCGAGTGCCGGGTTTTTCAGTGGCGTACCAATAGCTTTCGGGCTGCCATCGGTATTCAGGAAGTAGGCGGCCATGTCCGGCGAGCGCTGGATGAACGCGTCCGCCGCGATCAATTGATGCAGGCGTGGCGAAATGGCAAAGCCTTGTTCCGCGAGTTTGATGGCGGGTTCGAACAGCTTCGCCCACGGCAGGCGACCATGCTTGCGATGCGCCAGCTCCAGCGCCCGCAACACACCCGGCGTACCCACTGATCGCCCGCCGATCTGCGCCTGGGTGAACGGCATCGGTTTGCCGTCGGCTTGCAGGAACAGTTTTTCGGTGGCGCCGGCCGGAGCGGTTTCGCGACCGTCGTAGGTGCGCACAGCTTTGCCATCCCACAGCACAATCAATGCACCGCCGCCGATACCCGACGATTGCGGCTCGACCAGCGTCAACACCGCTTGCATGGCAATGGCCGCATCAATCGCCGAGCCGCCCTCACGCAGCATTTCCCGCCCGGCTTCGGCCGCTAAAGGGTTGGCGGCTGCAGCCATGTGTTTCGAGGCGTGCCGGGTTTGCAGGTCGGCGCGATAACCGGAGGCGATTTCCGGCGCGACCGGCAGGCTAGAGACTGATGGTGAAGTGGGCGGGGCGTTGCAGGCGACGAGGGTTAAAGCGGTGGCGATCAGCGACAGGGCTGACAGGCGATAGCGGCTCAAATGGAAGGCTGAGAACACGCGGGGCACTCCGTCCGTGGGATAAAAGGTCAGGGGACTTTATCGGCCGCAAGGGAGGGACGCAAACCACAGTCCACAGCAAAGATACTTTTGCCCTTCATCAACCGAGATGTTTTCTGTAGGGTCGAGGGCAACAGACTGGCCAGAAGATCAACAAGAGGCAGACATGCAGACGGAGTTTCCAACCCAGCCAAGTTACCGTGAGCTACGTGAACAATTCCTGACGGTAGCGACCGCGGCTGGCGCGACGCTGACCGAGTACCCGCATCCGCTCAAGGGGCCTTTCGCAGAGTCTCTGAGCACTGATGTGGCGGTACTGGGCGATCCTGGCGCCAAACGCCTGCTGATTGTGCTGAGCGGCACCCATGGCGTCGAAGGCTTCTATGGTTCGGAGTGTCAGATCAAGTGGTTACAGGAGCTGGGCAAGCGTTCCCTGCCGGCCGATGTGGCGGTGGTGATGGTTCACCTGATCAATCCCTGGGGCACCGCCTGGCTGCGACGAGTCAACGAAGACAACATCGACCTGAACCGCAATCACCTGAACTTCGAGCGTCCGTTGCCGGACAATCAGGCCTACACAGCGTTGCATGAGATTTATGCCTGCTCTCAGTTAAAGGGACCAGAGCGTGATCGCGCCGATGCCTTGCTCGATGAGCAGATCCGCGAACACGGCTGGCCGGCAGTGATGTCGATCGTCGAAGGCGGCCAGCACAGCCACCCCGATGGTTTGTTCTATGGCGGGCTGGCGCCAGGCTGGTCGAACCGCACATTGCACCAGATCCTTCAACAGCATGTTGCTCACGCCGATGTCGCGATGTGTTTCGACTTGCACACCGGTGCGGGGGAGTACGGTCATCCCATGCTGCTGACCATCACCGAGTCCGCTTATCCGGCGCTCGCCGATGCGCAGGCCATTTACGGGCCGTGGCTCTATACGCTATTGACGGGGGCTGACACCTTGAGCGAAACCGGTGTGGCTGCAACGGCAACTGGCTACACCTCACAGGCGTTAATTGATGCTCTGCCGTCAGTAAGGCTGATGCCGTTCGTTATCGAGTGCGGGACTTATCCGGGGGCGGACGTGCATCGTCATCTGCGCGATGATCATTGGTTGCATCTGCATGGCGACCCGACTGATGCGGTGGGGCGTGGGATCAAACTGAATTTGCTCGAGCAGTTCTATCCCGCGGACAGCGACTGGCAGGCCATGGTCTGGCTTCGTACCTGGCAGATATGGGAACGGGCATTGTCAGCGTTGCCGACGATTCGCTACTGATACGGCTCACGTGTGCTGTGGGCTGTCGTCAGGGAGATCAACGTCCTGAAACGAATGCCACTTTTCTCGAGGCATAAAAAAACGGCCTACCTTTCGGTAAGCCGTTTTTAGTACTTGGTGGCTACACAGGGACTTGAACCCCGGACCCCAGCATTATGAATGCTATGCTCTAACCAACTGAGCTATGTAGCCAAGTGGCGCGCATTATTCACCTGGAACGAAGATGCGTCAAGCGTAAATCTAAAATATTTCTCCACACTTTCAACCGCTTATCCCGCTGACCCGAAAAATCGGGCCAGCGGAGGGTGTCAAACGAGCTGAAATCTCCCGGTATTCGCACTCAAGGCCTTGCTGCCCTGGCTCAAGGTATCTGCCGCGAGGTTCACCGCCCGTGCGCCTTCAAGCAAGCGTACCGCCGCCTGATCGACTTGCTGGATGTTGCCGCTGACTTCATCGGCGGTGCTCGCTTGCTCTTCAACGGCGGTGGCGATCTGCGCCAGGGTATCGGTGACGCTTTGCACCGCGCTGGCGATTTCCCCCAGTCGCTCGCCGAGACCGGTGACCGCTAGCGCATCCGATTGTGCCTGGCCGCAGGCGGCTTCCATCAGGCTGACCGCCTCATTCACGGTGTTGCGCAAGCTGTCGACGGTGCCGGCGATTTGCGCGGTGGAGGACTGGGTGCGTTGCGACAGGCTGCGCACTTCATCGGCCACTACGGCAAAGCCACGACCTTGCTCACCGGCCCGTGCGGCTTCGATAGCGGCGTTGAGGGCCAGCAGGTTGGTCTGCTCGGCCACGCCGCGAATGGTATCGACCACCAGTTGAATCTGTTGCCCTTGCTCGCTGACCCGACCCAATGCCGCCGCAGTCTCGTTCAAACGCTGATTGAGCTGCTGAATGCTCGCCGTCGTGCGTTGACTGTCGCGGCTGCTGTCGGCGGCAATGCGTTGGGTGTGCTGAGCGCTGCCGGAAGCCTGTTCGCAGCTCTGAGCGACACCTTGAGAGGTGGCCGCCAGTTGCGTGGCCGCAGCGGCGATCTGGCTGATCTGCAGCTGCTGAGCCTCGACTTCACCGAGAGCACCACTGGAGTGATCGTTGAGGGTGCGTACCGCATTGCTCAGTTGCAACGTTTCGTGGTCGACCCCCAGCAGACTGTTGCGCAGTTGCACCACCGCGACATTGAGCGCGGTGCTGATCGCCGCCAGTTCGTCGCGGCCTTGCACCGGCACTTGCAGGCTCAGGTTGCCGTCACGCAATGCTTCGGCCAACAGCGTGATGCCGCTGGCGCTGCGACGGATCGAGGCCTGCAAACAGATGAACAGGTACAGCGCTGCCAGCAGCAGGCAGCCAAAGATTGTCGCCACCAGGATGAACTGACGGATGGCCGAGCCATGGTAATAATCCAGCCGTTGATCCAGCGAAATCAACGATTGCTGACGTAGCGAGGCGAGGTCGCCGAGAAGGGCATCGAGGCTGTGTTCGAAGTCTTCCGGTTTAAGGTTGATGCTGCCGCCGAAGACGCCATCGTCCAGTACTTTCAAACCGGCATCCAGGTGTTTGAGGCTGTCGTGGTATTGCCCGGCCCAGGCTTGCAGGGCGCTGGGCAGGCGTGCTTCCAGCAGGCTGGCGGTTTTCACCAACTGCTCCCGGGCATCGCCGATGCGGCTGCGCAAGTCTCGCAGTTGCAGACGGCTTTGCAGGGTGAACTGCCCGGACACCACCGATGCCTGGCCGACCGCGGCGAGGCGACCGACCCGTTCGATCAGGTCCGGTGCATGCTGGGTGGAAATCTGCGTCAGCAACCAGGTTTCCAGCCACGGTGCGAGGGTCAGGCGATTGTCCATGGCGATTTGTTCACGCAAGGCCTGCAGGGCGCTCAAGGCGTTGGTGAAACGATCGTAACCGTCCGGCCACCAGCCGACGCTGCTCAGGCTTTTCGAGTCCAGGCCGGTGAGGGCGGTTTGCAGGGCCTGATAGCGGGTGAGTGTCGCGCCCTCGGCGTCTTCGGTTTTCAGGGTGTTACCGAGGTCCGTGGTGGCTTGGACGACGGCTGGCTGAACCGCGTCGAACGCGGCCATCGCGGCGAGCGTGGCCGGCGTCGGTTGGCGATTGGTTTCAGTGGCGCGCCAGCGTGCGGCGCGGTCACGCTGGGCGGCGAGCAGGTTGTCGAGCGCATCCAGGGCGAGCAATTGACGAACCCCGGCGCGTTCGCCCGAGATCAGGCTCAACTTGTCACGATAGTCCTGGCCGATCATCCACAGGCTGCCCGCGAGTGGCAGGATAAACAGCAGAAACAGCAGCTGAAATTTGCGTGCGAAGCCGAAACGCCCCAGCAGCCCGATCCCCGGTGATAAAAAAGCCTGCATGCCTCATGACTCCTCTGGACACCACGCACCATTGGCGTGCGTCGAGGCCGGTGCGACCGCGACTTGTGCCCTTCTAAAAGGCCTCGAAAGTTCACCTTGGTCCGCTCTGTAGGCCGACTCTGTAGCGAAACTTCCCATTCTCGGTCCCCTTTGTAAGGGGCCGCGTTGAAGCGGATAAGCAAGGCAAGATTCAGACCATGGCGTTGCGCTATCACCTTATTTTTTCAGGTCGTTAGCAGGCTAAGGGGATGGCGCTGTTGCACCGAAAAATGGCACATTGACCGACCTGCCAGTGCGCACCCATCCGCAGTACGGAAACTCTCATGGCCATCAGCAATGTCCAGTCCGCCACGTCGGCGCCCGCCACTTCACAAAGCAGTCCGCTGGTCATGCGCATCATCGGCGCGGTCGCGCTGGCGCATCTGATCAACGACCTGATTCAGTCGGTGCTGCCATCGATCTATCCGATGCTCAAGGCCAATTACGGCCTGACCTTCACCCAGGTCGGTCTGATCACTCTGACCTTTCAACTGACAGCCTCGCTGTTGCAGCCGTGGGTCGGTTACCACACGGATCGTCATCCCAAACCCTGGCTATTGCCCGCCGGTAGCGTTTGCACACTGATCGGCATTCTAATGATGTCGGTAGTCGGTAGCTTCCCGATGATTCTGTTGGCGGCGGGGTTGATCGGTATTGGCTCTTCGACCTTTCACCCGGAAGCTTCTCGCGTGGCGCGACTGGCTTCGGGGGGGCGCTTCGGCTTGGCGCAATCGACGTTTCAGGTCGGCGGTAATGCGGGCTCGGCCTTCGGGCCGTTGCTGGCGGCGGCGATCATCATTCCCTACGGTCAGGGTCATGTGGCCTGGTTCGGATTGTTTGCGGTGTTTGCGTTGTTCGTGCTGTACCGGATCAGCCGTTGGTACGCCAATCACTTGAACCTGTTCAAACTCAAACAAGGTCAGGCCGCGACTCACGGCTTGTCGAAAGGCCGGGTGATCAGCGCGTTGGTGGTACTCGGGTTATTAGTGTTCTCCAAGTATTTCTACATGGCCAGTTTCACCAGTTACTTCACGTTCTACCTGATCGAAAAGTTCGACCTGTCGGTGGCCAGCTCGCAGCTGCATCTGTTCCTGTTTCTCGGTGCGGTAGCGGCGGGGACCTTCTTCGGTGGGCCGATCGGCGACAAGATCGGGCGCAAGGCGGTGATCTGGTTCTCGATCCTCGGTGTAGCGCCGTTCACGCTGCTGTTGCCCCATGTGGACCTGTTCTGGACCAGTGTGTTGAGCGTGGTGATCGGTTTCATTCTGGCCTCGGCGTTCTCCGCCATCGTGGTGTATGCACAAGAGCTGGTGCCGGGCAATGTCGGGATGATTGCCGGGGTGTTCTTCGGCCTGATGTTTGGCTTCGGCGGGATTGGCGCGGCATTGCTCGGGCATCTGGCGGATATTCGCGGCATTGAGTACGTCTACTTCCTGTGTTCGTTCTTGCCGCTCCTTGGGGTATTGGCGATCTTCCTGCCAAGAACCAAAAAAGCCTGAACACGACCGACCCGTAGGGGAGGGGAGACAACAGGCACAAAAAAGCCGCGTATGAACGCGGCTTTTTCTTGCGCGGGTGTTTTTACACGTTGAAACGGAAGTGCATCACATCGCCGTCTTTCACGATGTAATCCTTGCCTTCCAGGCGCCATTTACCGGCTTCCTTGGCGCCGGCTTCGCCCTTGTACTGGATGAAGTCGTCATAGGCGATGACTTCGGCGCGGATGAAGCCTTTTTCGAAGTCGGTGTGGATCACGCCAGCGGCTTGTGGTGCGGTAGCGCCGACGCGGACGGTCCAGGCGCGGACTTCTTCGACACCGGCAGTGAAGTAGGTCTGCAGGTGCAGCATTTCGTAGCCGGCGCGGATTACGCGGTTCAGGCCAGGCTCTTCAAGGCCCAAGGCTTCGAGGAACATGTCTTTCTCTTCGCCGTCTTCCAGCTCGGCGATTTCGGCTTCGATCTTGTTGCAGACCGGAACCACCATGGCGCCTTCTTCTTCGGCGATGGCTTTGACGATGTCCAGCAGCGGGTTGTTCTCGAAACCGTCTTCAGCGACGTTGGCGATGTACATGACCGGCTTGGTGGTCAGCAGATGGAAGCCACGAATCACCGCTTTGTCGTCGGCGCCCATGTTCTTCATCAGCGTGCGTGCTGGCTTGCCGAGGGTGAAGTGAGCGATCAGTTGTTCCAGCAGGCCTTTCTGGACCACGGCGTCCTTGTCACCACCCTTGGCGTTACGGGCGACTTTCTGCAGTTGCTTCTCGCAGCTGTCGAGGTCGGCGAAGATCAGTTCCAGGTCGATGATTTCGATGTCGCGTTTCGGGTCGACGCTGTTGGAGACGTGAATCACGTTCTCGTCTTCGAAGCAGCGGACCACGTGGGCGATGGCATCGGTCTCGCGGATGTTGGCGAGGAATTTGTTGCCCAGGCCTTCACCTTTCGAGGCGCCGGCAACCAGGCCAGCGATGTCGACGAACTCCATGGTAGTCGGCAGGATGCGCTTGGGATTGACGATGACCGCCAGGGCTTCCAGACGCGGATCCGGCATCGGCACGATACCGGTGTTCGGCTCGATGGTGCAGAAGGGAAAGTTCTCGGCCGCGATCCCGGATTTGGTCAGGGCGTTGAACAGGGTGGACTTCCCGACGTTAGGCAGGCCGACGATGCCGCAATTGAATCCCATGGTATTTCCCCGAGGAGTTAGAGTCAGGCCTTCTGGCTGTGCAGGTTTTTCATCGCGCGGTTCCATTCACCCGCGAGGATATCCGGCAGCACGCCGAGGGCAAAGTCGATGCTGGCATCGAGTTTTTCCTGTTCGGCGCGTGGCGCACGACCCAGGACGAAGTTTGAAACCATACTGGCAACGCCCGGGTGGCCAATGCCAAGCCGCAAGCGGTGAAAGGTATTCTGATTACCCAGTTGCGCAATGATGTCGCGCAACCCGTTGTGACCGCCATGGCCGCCGCCCTGTTTAAGTTTGGCAACGCCCGGAGGCAGGTCGAGTTCGTCATGCGCCACCAGAATTTCTTCCGGCTTTATGCGAAAGAAGCCGGCAAGTGCCGCGACGGCCTGGCCGCTGCGGTTCATGTAGGTGGTGGGAATCAGTAGACGAACATCCTGACCCTGATGCGAATAGCGCCCGGTCAGGCCGAAATATTTGCGATCGGCCACAAGGTTTACGCCTTGTGCGTTCGCGATGCGCTCAACAAAAAGGGCCCCTGCGTTATGCCGGGTCTGTTCGTATTCAGCGCCTGGATTTCCCAGGCCAACGATCAGTTTGATGGCAGTCACGATAGGGGCCCTTCCTTGAAGTGGTGGATAACATCGCCGCCTTCAGGGAGTGCGGCGAAAGCGGACGACAAGTGCTCATTTACCATTATGTAAACTCCGCGTTCTCGCCCGCTTTCTCGCTACGCTCTAGTCCGCGATGTTTCCGGTCACTCCGGCGTACAGAGTGAAATTACTCTGCAGCGCCTTCTGCAGCTTCTGGAGCAACACGTGGAGCGTGAACGTTGGCAACAGCCAGGTCGTTACCGTGAGCCAGAGCAACAAACTCAACGCCTTTAGGGGCTTTGAGGTCGGACAGGTGAATGATCGAGCCGACTTCGGCATCAGCCAAGTCAACTTCGATGAATTCAGGCAGATCTTTTGGCAGGCAGGACACTTCGATTTCAGCAACAACGTGCGAAATCTCGCCGCCTTTCTTCACTGGAGCAGCTTCGTTGATGAAGTGCACAGGAACGATAGCGGTCAGCTTTTGGCCGGCAACTACGCGTACGAAGTCAGCGTGCATCACGTGGCCTTTGGCCGGGTGACGCTGCAGAGCCTTGATGATTACGTTTTGCTTGGTGCCGCCAACGTTCAGCTCGATGATGTGGCTGTAAGCCGCTTCGTTTTCGAGCAGTTTGGCAACTTCTTTGGCCAGCATGCTGATGGATTCAGGGGCTTTTTCGCCACCGTAAACTACAGCTGGAACCAGGCTTGCGAGACGACGCAGGCGGCGGCTCGCACCTTTCCCCAGGTCGGAACGCACTTCAGCATTCAGAGTAAATTCGTTCATGTTGTATCTCCAAAATAACCACATTCGCCCCAGCGTTTGCGACCAGCGCTAAAGGCGATATGGGCAAAAAAGCCCCGCCCCGACAGGAATGCCGGGGCGGGGCGCTTTTCGTCAACAAGATGTAATGAAAAGGGCAGGGCCCTTAACGGAACATCGCGCTGATCGATTCTTCATTGCTGATGCGGCGGACCGCCTCGGCAACTACCGGTGCGATATCCAGTTGGCGGATACGCGCACAGGCTTGTGCTGCAGCGGACAGCGGGATGGTGTTGGTCACCACCAGCTCGTCCAGCACGGAATTTTCAATGTTTTCGATCGCCCGACCCGACAGCACAGGGTGCGTGCAGTAGGCGAAAACCTTGGCAGCGCCATGCTCTTTCAGGGCCTTGGCCGCGTGGCACAGAGTGCCGGCGGTATCGACCATGTCATCGACCAGAATACAGGTACGCCCTTCGACATCACCGATGATATGCATCACTTCAGAGTGATTGGCTTTCTCACGGCGTTTGTCGATGATCCCGAGGTCCACGCCCAGGGATTTGGCAACAGCCCGTGCACGCACGACGCCACCAATGTCCGGGGACACGATCATCAGGTTTTCGAAGCGCTGATCTTCAATGTCATCCACCAGTACCGGGGAGCCGTAGATGTTATCTACCGGAATATCGAAGAAACCCTGAATCTGGTCAGCATGCAGATCAACCGTGAGAACACGGTCGATGCCGACTACGGTAAGCATGTCAGCAACGACTTTCGCGCTGATAGCCACACGTGCGGAACGCGGACGGCGATCCTGACGGGCATAACCAAAGTAAGGAATAACAGCAGTGATACGAGTAGCCGAGGAGCGGCGGAAGGCATCAGCCATCACTACCAGTTCCATCAGGTTATCGTTAGTCGGAGCGCAGGTCGGCTGAATAATGAAGACGTCTTTACCGCGGACGTTTTCATTGATCTCGGCAGTAATTTCGCCGTCGGAAAACTTACCGACAGAGATGTCACCGAGAGGGATATGCAGCTGACGTACAACACGCCGAGCCAGATCGGGGTTAGCGTTCCCCGTAAAGACCATCATCTTGGACACGCGCAGTACCTGAAGGCTGAGGGTAACCTGGATGAGTATAGGAAAATGGCAGGGGCGGCTGGATTCGAACCAACGCATGGCAGGATCAAAACCTGCTGCCTTACCGCTTGGCGACGCCCCTGTATCTGTTGCAACGAGTACCCAGTACTCGATTCCTTTTAGAGCAGACTTTGCAGCTTGCGATGCAACATCGAAACGTTGCTTCCTTTTGCTACAAACCCTGTAAGGGTCTCTGTCAGAAGGGCCGAGACTTTATCAGCTTCAGCTTTGCTTGGGAAGCCCCCAAACACACAACTTCCAGTTCCGGTGAGTTTTGCTTCGGTAAATTTACCTAACAAATTCAATGCGTTACGTACCTCTGGATAACGCATTGCTACCACCGGCAAGCAGTCATTTCGACTGTTTCCCTTGGGAACGGGGCGCACTTTAATGGGAGGAGTGTTACGTGTCAACAGTGGATCTGAAAAAATTTCTGCTGTACTTACAGATACTTGCGGCACCAGCACGAGATACCACGGTTCTTCGGGGTCTACGGGGGTGAGTTTCTCCCCCACGCCCTCGGCAAAAGCCGCGTGTCCACGCACGAAAACCGGGACGTCGGCGCCAAGCGTCAGGCCCAGCGCGGCCAGCCGATCCTCATCCCAATCCAGTTGCCAGAGATGATTAAGGCCCAGCAATGTGGTTGCCGCATTCGAACTGCCACCACCGATTCCACCGCCCATGGGCAGGATTTTTTCGATCCAGATGTCGATGCCCAGTGAGCAACCGGATTGCTCCTGAAGTTTTTTTGCAGCTCGAACAATTAGATTGCTGTCGTGTGGGACGTCGGCGAATTCGGTGTGCAGCCGAATCACGCCATCGTCGCGAACGGCAAAGGTGATTTCATCGCCGTAATCGAGGAACTGAAAAATCGTCTGCAATTCGTGGTAACCGTCTTCACGGCGACCGAGGATATGCAGCATCAGGTTGAGCTTGGCAGGCGAAGGCAGAGTCAGGCGTGGTGCAGTCATGGTCACTGCCCCAATTTGCGTGGTTGCCATTCCTTGATCACCAGCGTGACATCAAGGTCGGTGCCGTGCAGTTTGATCCGCTCGGGCAGCCAGTAGCCGTTTTGCTCGGCATAGCTGAGGTACTCGACCTGCCAGCCATCCTGTTCGAGGCTGGCCAGGCGGCTGTCGACATCCAGGGTCAGGCGACTCTTGCTGTCCGGGGCCGGGAGCCCACGAACCCACCACGCCAGGTGGGATACCGGCAATTTCCAGCCCAGTTGCTCTTCGACCAGTGCTTCCGGAGTCTGCGCGTCATAGCGGCCCTGATTGGCCACTTCCAGCGAGACTTTGCCCGGGCGACCGGTCAAGCGGGCCGCGCCACGACCCAGCGGGCCGGATAGGCGGATGTCGTAGTAATCCTGGCGTTGCAGCCAGAACAACGTGCCACTGCCCGAATCTTTTGGCGCGCGAATGCCGATCTTGCCGTTGATCTGCCAGCCGTCGAGACTGGTCAGTTGCTGTTTGTGCTCGCGCCATTGGGCCGGGTTGCCTTGACCCTGGACCGATTCACGGGCACCGAAACCCGCGCAACCGGCGAGCAGGGCGATGAAGCTGAAAACGATGATGTGGCGCAAAAACATAATCTTAGAGAGTCTCTGATCCGGTCAGGCGCTTGATAGTGCCGCGCAGGGTGGGGCTGTCGGGCTGTTCCTTGAGGAACTTGCTCCAGATTTTCTTGGCTTCGCGCTGTTTGCCATTGGCCCACAGGACTTCACCCAGGTGAGCGGCGACTTCCTGATCGGGGAAGCGTTCCAGTGCCTGGCGCAAATAACGCTCGGCTTCATCGAGGTTGCCCAGGCGGAAATTCACCCAGCCGAGGCTGTCGAGTACCGCCGGGTCTTCCGGGTTGAGCTGGTGCGCCTGTTCGATCAAGGCTTTGGCTTCGGCGTAGCGCGTGGTGCGGTCGGACAGGGTGTAGCCGAGGGCGTTCAACGCCATGGCATTGTCCGGGTCGCGCTTGATGATCAGTCGCAGGTCTTTTTCCATCTGCGCCAGATCATTGCGTTTTTCCGCCAGCATGGCCCGGGTATACAGCAGATTCAGATCGTCCGGGTATTGCTGCAGGGCTTGCTGCAAGACTTTCCAGGCCTTGTCGCCCTGCTTGTTGGCGGACAGGGTTTCGGCTTCGATCAGGTACAACTGGATCGCGTAATCGGGTTGCTCGTCGCGCTCGGCCGCCAGGCGGCTTTGGGCTTCGGCGGTCTTGCCGTTGTTCATCAGGATATCGGCCTGACGCAATTGCGCCGGCAGGAAATCGTTGCCCGGCCCGACCTGGGCGTACTCGATCAGCGCGCCTTGAGGGTCGTTACGCTCTTCAGCGATACGTCCCAGGTTCAGGTGTGCCGAATCGACATGGCTTTCCCGAGCGATCAATTCTTCCAGGTAACCTTTGGCCTCGTCCCAGGCCTTGGCTTCCAGGCAGACCAGCGCCAGGGAATAACGCAGTTCGTCATCTTCCGGGTATTGCTGCACCAGGCTCGAGAACTCGGCTTTGGCGTCGTCCATGCGGTCCTGTTCAACCAGCAGGCGCGCGTAGGTCAGGCGCAGGCGTTTGTCATCCGGGTATTTCTTGATGCTTTTTTGCAGCAGGGGCAAGGCCTCATCACCACGGTGGAGCCCTTGCAGCAGGCGCGCGCGCAGCAGGATCGGCGCTATTTCGCCTTCTTCCGGCGGATTGTCTTCAAGGAGGGTCAGCGCGCCCTTGGCATCGCCGTCCTGTTGCAGCAGCAAGGCTTTGCCGAAAATCAGTTGATTGTTGTGCGGATGGCGCTGCAGCAGGCGGTCAAAACCTTTCATCAGACCGTTGCGGGTTTCCTGATCGGTATCGGCCGCGGACAAGGCGAGGAAGTCGAAATGCGTATCGCCTTTGCCTTGCAGGACTTTCTCCATATAGACCATGGATTCGTCGTAACGCCCGGCGCGGGCGAGTTGCACGGCAGCCGCCCGTTGCGCCTCCAGATCGTTCGGGGAGTTTTTTGCCCAGATCAGCGCGGTGTCGAGGGCGGCCTGATCGGCGCCCAGGTACTCGGCAATGCGAAATGCCCGCTCGGAGATGCCTGGGTCCTGGGTATTGATGGCCTGGGTCACGTAGTTGTCCAGGGCAATGTCGTAGCGATTGCGCTGGCCAGCCAGTTCGGCGCTCAACAGGCTGAAGATGGTTTCTTCACTGAACGAGCTGTAAACCTTGGGCTTTTCAGGGGCCGGAGTGCTGTCTTCGACCGGCGGCGTACCGTCCGATGAAACGGGAGCCAAGGCCTGACAGCCGCTTAGGAAGACAAAAGCAAGGAGCAACGCGGAGGATCTATTCATATAGGAAGAGGACGACTAACCTGCGGTCGGATCATCATGACACAAGCCTTCGACCAAACATAACCGAGTGTCGATGGATGCCTTTATAGGGGCAGGTAATTGGCGCAATAGTCAGCGGTAGTTGTTCTGGCTCTGTCGAAGTAGGACAATTGCCGGCTTCACGTCACCATCAGCGACTTTGAATGGCCTTCCTTGCACTCGGTATTAACCACAAGACTGCGTCAGTAGACGTCCGCGAGCGCGTGGCCTTTACCCCTGAGCAGCTGGTTGAGGCCTTGCAGCAGCTCTGCCGACTCACCGACAGCCGCGAAGCTGCGATCCTCTCCACCTGCAATCGCAGTGAACTGTACATAGAACAGGATCACCTTTCGGCTGACATCATATTGCGCTGGCTGGCCGATTATCATCATTTGAGCCTCGATGAGCTGCGCGCGAGCGCTTATGTGCACGAAGATGATGCGGCAGTTCGTCACATGATGCGGGTCGCCTCCGGGCTCGATTCGCTGGTGTTGGGCGAACCGCAGATTCTCGGTCAGATGAAATCGGCCTACGCCGTAGCGCGAGAAGCCGGCACCATCGGCCCACTGCTCGGGCGGCTGTTCCAGGCCACGTTCAATGCGGCCAAACAGGTGCGAACCGACACCGCCATCGGCGAAAACCCGGTGTCCGTGGCGTTTGCCGCGGTCAGCCTGGCGAAACAGATTTTCAGTGATTTGCAACGCAGCCAGGCTTTGCTGATCGGCGCCGGCGAGACCATCACCCTGGTCGCCCGCCATCTGCATGAGCTGGGGGTGAAGCGAATCGTGGTCGCCAACCGCACGCTGGAGCGCGCGAGCATCCTGGCCGAACAGTTCGGCGCCCACGCGGTGCTGCTCTCGGACATCCCGGCAGAACTGGTGCGCAGCGACATCGTCATCAGTTCCACCGCCAGCCAGTTGCCGATTCTCGGTAAAGGTGCGGTGGAAAGTGCCTTGAAGTTGCGCAAGCACAAGCCGATCTTCATGGTGGATATCGCCGTCCCTCGGGATATCGAGCCGGAAGTTGGCGAGTTGGACGACGTTTACCTGTATAGCGTCGACGATCTTCACGAAGTGGTCGCCGAAAACCTCAAGAGCCGTCAGGGCGCTGCCCAGGCCGCCGAAGAGATGGTGTCGGTCGGTGCCGAAGACTTCATGGTTCGCCTGCGCGAACTGGCGGCGGTGGATGTGCTCAAGGCCTATCGTCAACAAAGCGAGCGCATGCGCGACGAAGAGTTGCTCAAAGCCCAACGCATGCTCGCCAACGGCAGCAGCGCCGAGGATGTTCTGGTGCAACTGGCTCGCGGCCTGACCAACAAACTCTTGCACGCACCGAGCGTGCAGTTGAAAAAGCTCTCAGCCGAAGGTCGCCTCGATGCGCTGGCCATGGCCCAGGAACTCTTTGCCCTCGGTGAGGGCTCATCGGATAGCTTTTCGGATAAAAAACCGCAATGAAAGCGTCACTGCTCAATAAGCTGGACATCCTCCAGGACCGTTTCGAGGAATTGACCGCCCTGCTTGGCGATGGCGAGGTCATTTCCGATCAGAACAAATTCCGTACCTATTCCAAGGAATATGCGGAAGTCGAGCCGATCGTTGGCACCTATAAACAGCTGCTTAAAGTGCAGGGCGATCTCGAAGGGGCTCAGGCACTGCTCAAGGACAGCGACCCGGACATGCGCGAAATGGCCGTGGAAGAAGTCCGCGAAGCCAAGGAACAATTGATCGAAATCGAAGCCAGCCTGCAACGCATGCTGCTGCCCAAGGACCCCAACGACGGGCGCAACGTGTTTCTCGAAATCCGCGCCGGCACCGGCGGTGACGAGGCGGCGATTTTCTCCGGCGACCTGTTCCGCATGTATTCGCGTTATGCCGAGCGGCGTGGCTGGCGGGTAGAGATTCTCTCGGAGAACGAGGGCGAACACGGCGGCTATAAAGAAGTCATTGCCCGGGTCGAAGGCGATAACGTGTATGGCAAGCTGAAATTCGAATCGGGCGCGCACCGTGTACAACGGGTTCCGGCCACTGAATCCCAGGGTCGCATCCATACCTCGGCCTGCACTGTTGCGGTATTGCCCGAGCCGGATGAGCAGGAAGCGATCGAGATCAACCCGGCGGATCTGCGGGTCGACACCTATCGCTCCTCCGGTGCCGGTGGTCAGCACGTCAACAAGACCGACTCGGCGATTCGTATCACACACTTGCCGTCCGGTATTGTCGTTGAGTGCCAGGAAGAACGTTCCCAGCACAAGAACCGCGCCCGGGCGATGTCCTGGCTGTCAGCCAAGCTCAACGACCAACAGACCAGCGCAGCGGCCAATGCCATCGCCAGCGAGCGTAAATTGCTGGTAGGTTCGGGGGATCGCTCCGAGCGGATCCGCACCTATAACTTTGCCCAGGGCCGGGTCACCGATCACCGGGTCAACCTGACGCTGTATTCGCTCGACGAGATTCTCGCCGGTGGCGTGGATGCGGTGATCGAACCGTTGCTGGCCGAGTACCAGGCCGACCAATTGGCGGCGATAGGTGAGTAAATGACGATCATTGCCAGTTTGCTGCGCGCCGCCGATTTACCCGACTCGCCCACCGCGCGTCTGGATGCCGAATTGCTGCTGGCGGCGGCCTTGGGCAAGTCCCGCAGCTTTCTGCACACCTGGCCTGAACGTATCGTTCCGAGCGAAGCGGCACTGAAGTTTGCCGAGTACCTGCAACGCCGTCGTAGCGGTGAGCCGGTGGCCTATATTCTGGGGCAGCAAGGCTTCTGGAAACTCGACCTGGAAGTCGCGCCCCACACGCTGATTCCGCGTCCCGACACCGAATTGCTGGTAGAAGCCGCGCTGGAGCTGTTGCCGGCCAAACCGGCCAGGGTGCTCGATTTGGGCACTGGCAGTGGCGCCATCGCCCTGGCGCTGGCCAGCGAGCGTCCGGCCTGGAACGTCACCGCCGTGGATCGCGTGCTGGAAGCCGTGGCCCTGGCCGAGCGCAATCGCCAGCGCCTGCACCTGAGCAACGCCACGGTGCTGAGCAGTCATTGGTTCAGCGCTTTGGAAGGCCAGCGTTTTCAGCTGATCATCAGCAACCCGCCCTACATTGCTTCGACCGATCCGCATCTGGTAGAAGGCGACGTGCGCTTCGAACCGGCCAGCGCTTTGGTCGCCGGCGTCGATGGGCTCGACGATCTGCGTCTGATCGTCGCCCAGGCACCGGATCACCTTGAAGCGGGTGGCTGGTTGATGCTCGAACACGGCTACGATCAAGCCGAGGCCGTGCGCGACTTATTGCTGACCCGTGGTTTTGAAGACGTCCACAGCCGCACCGATCTGGGCGGTCACCAACGCATCAGTCTGGGGCGCTTGCCGTGCTGAACGATCAGGAATTGCTGCGCTACAGCCGACAGATTCTGCTGCAACACGTCGATATCGACGGCCAGTTGCGACTCAAGGAAAGCCGCGTACTGATCGTCGGCCTCGGAGGCCTCGGCTCACCTGTTGCGCTGTACCTGGCGGCGGCCGGTGTCGGTGAGCTGCATCTGGCGGATTTCGACACGGTCGACCTGACCAATCTGCAACGCCAGATCGTTCATGACACCGACAGCGTCGGCCTGAGCAAGGTCGATTCGGCGATCCGTCGTCTGACCGCGATCAACCCCGAGATTCAGCTGATCGCCCATCGCACCGCCCTGGATGAAGATTCCCTGGCAGCGGCGGTGGCGGCGGTGGATCTGGTGCTGGACTGTTCCGATAATTTTTCCACCCGTGAAGCGGTCAATGCCGCATGTGTGGCTGCGCGCAAACCATTGGTCAGCGGTGCGGCGATTCGGCTGGAAGGGCAATTGTCGGTCTTCGACCCTCGTCGTCCACAAAGCCCGTGCTACCACTGTTTATACGGGCACGGCAGCGAAGCCGAGCTGACCTGCAGCGAGGCCGGTGTGCTCGGTCCGCTGGTGGGCCTGGTCGGTAGCCTGCAAGCCCTCGAAGCGCTGAAATTGCTGGTGGGGTTCGGTGAACCACTGGTGGGGCGTCTGTTATTAATCGATGCCTTGGGTACGCGCTTCCGTGAATTGCGGGTCAAGCGTGATCCGGGCTGCAGCGTCTGCGGGTCAAGCCATGCGTGAAGCGCCGATTGGAGTGTTCGATTCGGGTGTCGGTGGGCTGTCGGTGCTGGCCGAGATCCAGCGTCTGTTGCCCAACGAGTCTCTTTTGTACTTCGGCGATTGCGGGAATATTCCCTACGGTGAGAAATCCCCGGTATTCATTAGTCAGCGTTGCAGTGTCATGGCGCAGTTCTTTCAGCAACAGGGCGCCAAGGCACTGGTGCTGGCTTGCAACACGGCGACGGTGGCTGGCGTTGCCGACTTGCGGCGCGATTTCCCCGAGTGGCCCATCGTCGGCATGGAACCCGCGGTCAAACCGGCCGCGGCGGCGACGCGCAGCGGTGTGGTCGGCGTGCTCGCCACCACCGGCACTTTGCAGAGCGCCAAGTTCGCCGCGTTGCTCGACCGCTTTGCCACCGATGTGCGGGTCATCACTCAGCCATGCCCCGGGCTGGTGGAGATGATTGAAAATGGTGATTTGCACAGCGAGGCATTGCGTCAGTTGCTGCAAGGGTATGTCGATCCGCTGCTGGCTGCAGGTGCAGATACGATCATTCTTGGCTGCACGCATTATCCCTTTCTAAAGCCGCTGCTTAAGCAGATGATTCCCCAGAGCATCAGCCTGATCGATACCGGTGCGGCTGTAGCGCGCCAGCTTCAACGATTGCTGGCTGAGCGTGAGTTGCTGGCCGAGGGACCTGCTCGCGCTGCCCGGTTCTGGACGAGTGCCGATCCGGAGCATTTCAGAAATATCTTGCCGATACTGTGGAATATGTCTGGCGTTGTGCGAAGCTTCGATGGGGAACGCGCATCGTAAACGGATAATTGGGGGGAGCTTCTGATTAAACGCCGGCTTCTATGGAGTCGTCGGTTGAGCAACAAAAAAAACCATACGAAATTGTTCGGAAAAGGATGTTTCTAATGAAGCGACTATTCTGCTTGGCCGCGATTGCGACCGCGTTGATGGGGCACAGTTTTACTGCACAGGCGGCGGGGGTGGAGTTCGGGGTTGGTCAGACCAGCGATTCGACCATGACCTACCGATTGGGCATGCAATTCGACTGGGACAAGAGTTGGCTGCAGAGCGATATCGGTCGTTTGACCGGTTACTGGAGCGGCGCTTACACCTACTGGGAGGGTGACACCACGGCGAGCAATCACAGTTTGTCGTTCTCGCCAGTGCTGGTGTATGAGTTTGCCGGTCAGACCATCAAACCTTACGTTGAAGCAGGTATCGGCATCGCGGTGTTTGCCAACACCGAGGTCGAAGGCAACAAGCTGGGCAGTGCCTTTCAGTTCGAAGACCGTTTCGGGTTTGGTTTGCGCTTTGCCGGCGGACATGAAGTCGGGGTTCGCGCCACCCACTATTCAAACGGGGGGATCAGCAGTCCGAACGACGGTGTAGAGAGTTACGCGCTGCATTACACGATGCCGTTGTAAGCAACACTGCACCTTTAATGTGGGAGCGGGCTTGCTCGCGAATGCGATTTAACATTCAACACTGAGGTTGACTGACAATCCGCTTTCGCGAGCAAGCCCACTCCCACATTGGATCTTCGGTGGCCTGATGTATTCGCTCACCGATACGCCGTCGCAATTCCCTGGCGTTCGGTGATGCATTCCGGTGCGCCCATTTCGAACTCCCGGCAGATCAGCGGACGTTTCTCGTAGATGGTGCACATCATGCTGTTGCGATCCAGCGCGGCGCACCAACCGTCATCCAGCCGCAGCATGACTTCCCCACCCCAATCGTCGGTATCGATAAAGCGCTCGGGCACACCGGTGTCGGTGATCAGCATCACTTCAAGCTGGCAGCAGCAGGCCGCGCAGGTTGAGCAGGTGACCGCAGGCTCGGCAATTTGCGTGTGGGGAATGGTTTTCATGGCGCGCAGTGTAAGGCAGTGGGCCCGCGCTGTGTGAAAGGCCTGACGGACGCTCAGGCTTCACGGCTAATCTTCGATCGGCGGATTGTTTCGCTCCATGCTCTTGTCGATTTCCAGTCCCGTCTGGTCGGGCTTTTGCGGCAGAGGCCAAAGGACAGGCATGAGCAGCTCCGGCAAGGGGAGTTCCAGTGGCCGATGCTTGAGCATGTCGAAGAGGTATCGCGCAGCTTTGTCCGCCGACCAGTCGAGGTGCATCGGAACGTTGATGTCCAGGGGTGTATCCGTAAACCCTGGGCTGACCACGGTCATTTTGATGTTTTTCTGGGCCAGGTCGATGCGTAAGGACTCGAATAGATGACGCAACCCGGCCTTTGAATCGCCATAGGATTCGGCTCGTGGCAAGGGCAGGTAAGTCACCGAGCTGGCCATGCCCACCAGATGCGGCGCAGTGCCCGCCCGCAGCAGGGGCCGGGCGGCTTCAATGCAATAGCTGCTGGCAAGCAGGTTGGTGCGCACGATGTGCTCGATGATTGACGAGTCCAACTGATTGGCATCGACATATTCGCAGGTGCCCGCGTTGAGGATCATGGTGTCCAGAGAACCCCATTGCTTTGCAATCTGCTCGCCGATTTCGCGCACCTGTTGACTGTTGGTCAAATCCCCCGCAACCACCAGCACCTGTTCGGGATAACGCTGAGACAGGGCTTTCAATGGTGCCAGCGAGCGGGAGCTGACAGCCAGGTGGGCACCGGTTTTCAATATTTCTTCGGCCAGCGCGGCACCGATACCGTTGCTGGCGCCGGTCAACCAGTATCGCCTTGGAGGTGTAAGACTCATCCCAATTCCCTTTTTAACCTGACAATTTCCCGACCCAGTACCGTGTTCATTGCGATAAAGCTTGTCATGATGGCAGGTTCTTGAATGCAGCCAAGGCTCGTTCGCGCGAAGTGCTCAGGTTGACGATAGGCGATGGATAATCCGCCTCACCGAATAATCCATCGAGGCTCGCGGGATTGTGCAGGTATTTTTTGTTCATTTTGTTGATCTGCGGCAACCAATGCTTGATAAAAACCCCTTCGGCATCGAATTTTTCCGACTGGCTCAGTGGGTTGAAAATCCGGAAGTAGGGCGCCGAATCGGTGCCGGTGGACGAACTCCACTGCCAGCCACCGTTGTTTGCCGCCAGATCGCCGTCAATCAGATGCTGCATGAAGAAACGCTCGCCTTCACGCCAGTCGATCAGCAGGTTTTTGGTCAGGAACATTGCCACGACCATGCGCAAGCGGTTGTGCATCCAACCGGTTTCCAGCAATTGGCGCATGGCGGCATCAATGATCGGCAGGCCGGTACGGGCTTGCTGCCAGGCCTTGAGTTCTTCCGGGGCGTCGCGCCAGGCCAGAGCTTCGGTTTCCGGGCGGAAGGCGCGGTGCCGGGAGACCCGTGGGTAGCCCACCAGAATGTGCTTGTAGAATTCGCGCCACAGCAATTCGTTGATCCAGGTGACGGCGCCGGCCTTGCCGCTCTCGAACTCGCCCTGATTGCTGCGCAACGCGGCGTGCAGGCACTGACGAGGGGAGATCACCCCGGCGGTGAGATAGGCCGAGAGCTGGCTGGTGCCGGGTTTTGCCGGGAAGTCGCGCTCACGGTGGTAGTCGTCGATTTGCGCTTCGGCAAAGGTATCGAGACGACGCCGGGCTTCGGCTTCACCGGCCGGCCAGAGGGCACGCAAGCTGTCGCTGGGCGTTTCGAAGCCCTCGACACTCGACGGGACTTCATCGCTTTTGATACCCAGTGATGCCTGGGTGGTGGGGGCGCTAACCAGTTTCGGCAATGACGCATGCAGGCGTTGGTAGCAGACCTTGCGGAACTGGCTGAAGACCTGGAAATACGTACCGGTCCTGGTCAGCACGGTGCCCGGCTTGAACAACAATTGATCGAGGTGGCTGTGAAAGTCGATACCCTCGGCTTTCAGCGCTCGGGCCACCGCCGCATCCCGACGTGTTTCGTGAATGCCATATTCTTCGTTGACGTGCACCGCGTCGATTTTCAGCTGCCGGCAAAGATCGAGCAGCACCTTCGGTGCCTCATCCCAGCGAGAAGCCTTGCGAATCAGCAGCGGGATGTTCAAGGCGTCCAGCGCGTGGCGCAATGGGCTGAGGTTGCGCAGCCAGAAATCCACTTTGCAGGGGGCGTCGTCATGCTCCAGCCATTGCTGCGGACTCAACAAATACACCGCCACACTCGGACCACGGGCCGCGGCAGCCGAGAGGGCGGTGTTGTCGTGTAAACGCAAGTCGCTGCGCAGCCAGATCAATTGCATGGTGGTGTCCGCACGTTTCATTAAATAAGCCCGCGCTGAATAAGGCCCTGATAGGCCGACAGGGGATCTTCGGCCAGGGATAAATCAGCTATGGCAGTGGTTTTTGCGGACAACTCGGTGTGGTGAATGCGTACCGTTGGTCCGGCAATTATTTTTGGGCAGCTGACGCCGTTCAAAAGTTTCGACAGCTGCGAAAGATTCATGGCTTTGCTGGAATACAGCAGTACGCCCCGGGCTTGCAGGTGATCAACCGCCAGCGTCAACTCGCCGGGCGGGAGTGGCCAGTCGAAAACCTCCACCGGGCAATCGGTGCTGCTGATCAGCCAGGCCGTGAGCCATAGATGAGGCTCCATTGGCAGGTCTGAGTGATTGATCAGCAGTAGCGGCGCGGTGCGTAACTGACGGTTGTTATGGTAGATCCTTGCGCCGAATTTGCTGCGTAACCATGAATAGACAAACACCCGCTCCATCTGCGCGCCGAACTGGCCTTGCCAGCGTTGTTCCAGTTCCTCAAGCAACGGCATCAACAGGTGTTCGCACAAAGTGCGTGGCGGGTACAACGCCATCGCCTGGTTCACGGTGTCATCGAGGGTGCGTTCGGCCAGTTGGGTAACCGCTTGCAGCAATGTCTGGCGCAACACTTGCCAATCGTTCCCTACCGGTACGGTCAGCACCTGAGGCGTATCGAGCAGTTGCTTGACCTGGCTGACAGCCACGCCGCGATTGAGCCAGGTGAGGATCGTCAGGATCCGCTGAACGTGTTCGGCGCAGAACAGCCGATGCCCCTTGGGTGTGCGTTGAGGCACGATCAATCCATAACGTCGTTCCCAGGCGCGCAAGGTGACAGCGTTGACCCCGGTCTGCCGGGTCACTTCACGGATGGGCAGCCAGCCTGCGTCCAGCGCCTTCTTGAAGTCGGTGCCGAGGTCTTCGCTGGCGCTGGTGTCCGGTGGGTTTTTCATTAGATCGCGTTTCGCAGGCTGAGGTTTTCCGGGTGCGGTTGCAGATAAACCTGCTGCGCGATGTATGGATCCGGGTGTTGGCGAAAGTAGTGTTTGAGCAATGTCAGCGGCACCACCAGCGGCACGATGCCGTGGCGATACTGGCTGATGACGTGCTGCACCTCCTGCTTGTCTTCAGGGCTGATAGCCTGTTTGAGGTAGCCGCTGAGGTGTTGCAGAACGTTGGTGTGGGTGCGACGCGTGGCGCATTTTTTCAAGGCGGCCATCAGTTCGCTGAAATAGCGCGGGCCGAGCGCTTTGGGATCGGTCCGGCCCATGCTGCCCAGCAAGTTGCCCAAGGTTTTGTATTGCACCGGGTTATGGGCCATCAGCAGGTATTTGTAGCGCGAGTGAAAGTCAGTAAGGCCGCGCCGGGTCAGACCTGTTTGCTGCAACTGTTGCCAGGCGCTGTAGGCGAACACGCGGGTGAGGAAGTTTTCCCGCAGCACTGGATCGTTGAGCCGACCCTCTTCTTCTACCGGTAAATCGGGATGCAGCGCGCAGAAGGTCCGGGCGTAAATTCCACGGCTACCACTGTCCACTGGCGCGCCGTTGGCGTGGTAGACCTTGACCCGTTCCAGGCCACATGAAGGGGATTTCTGCATGAAGATATAGCCGCTGATGTCGCCCAACTCCATCGCCATTTTCTGAGCAAAGCGGGCCAGCGGCAGGGTGACGTTGAGCTCATGATTGAGCGTGCCGACGGCCTCCGGACGTTCCGGGTCGCCGATCAGGCGGATCGGTTCGCGAGGAATGCCCAAGCCGATGGCGACTTCCGGGCACACCGGAACGAAATCGAAATAATCAGTGAGGGTGAGGCTGCACAGCCGTGACGCCTTGTGCCCGCCGTTGTAACGCACTTCGGCTCCCATCAGGCAGGCGCTGATGGCGATTTTGGGTTTCATGGCTGTGTGGGGCATCGGAGCACCTCGAATCCAGACCTGTACAGACTATTAGGTCTGTACAACATTATTTCATCATAGATTCAAAGGTGTACAAGTCAAATTTTTTGTATAGGTTTTTGCGGGGCTGCTGCCTGGGGCGACAGCAGCGGGATGGACTTGAGTCAATTCACTGCAGGTGTTCATGCAGCCGGCGAGCCGCTTCCTGCCCACTGAGCCAAGCGCCCTCGACACGGCCGGACAGGCACCAGTCACCGCACACATACAAGCCAAGATCAGCATCGGCCAGGGCACCCCATTCATGGCTGCTGGCCGGCCGGGCATACAGCCAGCGGTGAGCAAGGCTGAAGGTCGGAGCCGGCATGGCATCGTGCAGCAGTTCGGCAAAGGCACCGTGCAATTGTTCGATCACCGCTTCCTTGGGCAGGTCGATATGCTGGCGGCTCCAGGCACTGGTGGCGTGCAGCACCCAGGTGTCGAGGGTGGTGTCACGTCCCGGCTTGCTGCGGTTGCGCGCCAGCCAGTCGAGGGGGCTGTCCTGCACGAAGCAGCCTTCGATGGCGGTTTCCAGCGGTGTGTCGAACGCCAGCGCGACGGCCCAGGTGGGTTCCATTTTCACTCCGGCAGCGGCACCGGCGAGTTTCGGCGCGGTCGCCAGCAACGCGGTCGCCTGAGGGGCGGGCGTGGCGATGACGACATGACTGAACGGCCCGTGAGTGAAACCGTCGGCGTCTTGCAGATGCCAATGTTCTTCACCGCGATAGACCTCGGTGATGCGGCAGGCGAAATGCACTTCCAGATCGCCGAGCAGGCCGCGCGTGATCGCGCTCATGCGTGGCGTACCGACCCAGCGGGTCTGTTCGTCCGGCGAGGGTCTGAGCTGGCCGCCGTGGAAGGTGTAGAGCTGCGGCGTCCACACCGCGACCCAACCGTTGGCTTGCCAGCGCTGGACTTCGGTGACGAAGCGGCGATCACGAGCAGTGAAATACTGCGCGCCCATGTCCAGGGCGCCCGCATCGCTGCGCTTGCTCGACATGCGTCCGCCACTGCCGCGGCTTTTATCGAAAAGTTGAACGACATGCCCGGCCTCCGTCAGGGCCTGGGCGGCTGAGAGTCCGGCGATGCCGGTGCCGATGATTGCGATAGGTACAGTCATAGGGGCCTCGTTTACCTTTCTGTACAGACTACGCCGTGGTTGAAACCTGTACAATATTGTTTTTTGGTATAACTTTTAGCGTCCTCGTTCTGACAGCTTGGCCTATTGTTAAACACAGAGCCTGCCCGATACCAAAGATCCCTGCTTATAAAAATAGACTAGTGATCAGGGTAAAACGCCACGCGAGGAAGATGTCATGCACATATTGCTGACCGGCGGTACTGGTTTGATAGGACGTCAACTCTGCCAACACTGGTTGAGTCAGGGACATCGTCTGACAGTGTGGAGTCGCACGCCTGCAAAAGTCGCCCAAGTCTGTGGCACTCAAGTACGTGGAATCGCGCGGCTTGAGGACCTCGGTCAAGCACCGGTGGATGCCATTATCAACCTTGCGGGGGCACCGATTGCCGATCGGCTCTGGACTCATAAACGCAAAGCGTTGTTGTGGAGCAGCCGGATCACGTTGACCGAAACGCTGCTGGCCTGGCTCGAAAGCCGCGAGCAGAAACCGAAGGTGCTGATCTCCGGCTCGGCAATCGGTTGGTACGGCGACGGTGGCGAACGGGAGCTGACTGAAGAATCTCCCCCCGTCATCGATGATTTCGCCAGCCAGTTGTGCGTCGCCTGGGAAGAAACCGCACAGCGCGCCGAGGCCTTGGGCATTCGGGTGATTCTGATCCGTACCGGGTTGGTGTTGTCCGCCGAGGGCGGCTTTTTGTCGCGGCTATTGTTGCCGTTCAAACTGGGGCTCGGCGGGCCGATCGGCAGCGGCCGGCAGTGGATGCCGTGGATTCATATCGCGGATCAAATCGCCCTGATTGATTTTCTTCTGCACCGCAATGAGGCCCGCGGTCCATATAATGCCTGCGCGCCCAAACCGGTGCGCAATCGCGAATTCGCCCAAATATTGGGTAGCGTGTTGCATCGTCCGGCGTTCATGCCGATGCCGACCCTCGTGTTGAAGGTGGGCCTGGGCGAGTTGTCATTGTTGCTGCTGGGTGGCCAGAAGGCCATGCCGGCTCGCTTGCTGGAAGCGGGTTTCACTTTCCGGTTCACTGATTTGCGCGCGGCATTGGACGATCTGTCCAACCGCCTTAAGAAATAGGACGTTGCATGACCGATCACGCGTTGCTTCTGGTCAACCTGGGTTCACCTGCTTCCACTTCGGTGGCAGATGTGCGCAGCTACCTCAATCAATTTCTGATGGACCCGTATGTGATCGACCTGCCATGGCCGGTGCGGCGTTTGCTGGTGTCGCTGATCCTGATCAAACGCCCTGAGCAGTCAGCCCACGCCTATGCTTCGATCTGGTGGGAGGAGGGCTCGCCACTGGTGGTGCTCAGCCGTCGCTTGCAACAGGCCATGACCGCCCAATGGACCCAAGGGCCGGTGGAACTGGCGATGCGTTACGGCGAGCCGTCGATTGAATCGACACTGGTGCGGCTGGCTGCCCAGGGGCACAAGAAAATTACCCTGGCGCCGCTCTATCCGCAGTTCGCCGACAGCACCGTGACCACGGTGGTCGAAGAAGCCAGGCGCGTGGTGCGAAATAATAATCTCGATGTGCAATTCTCGATTCTTCAGCCGTTCTACGATCAGCCGGAATACCTCGAGGCCTTGGTCGCCAGTGCCAAGCCTTATCTGCTGCAGGATTACGATCACCTGCTGCTGAGCTTCCATGGCTTGCCGGAACGGCACCTGACCAAGATCGACCCCACCGGTCATCATTGCTTTAAAAGCGATAATTGCTGTCAGAACGCTTCACCGGAAGTATTAACCACCTGCTACCGCGCCCAATGCCTGCGCACCGCTTCCGAGTTTGCCCGGCGCCTGGGCTTGCCGGACGGCAAGTGGTCGGTGTCGTTCCAGTCGCGTCTGGGGCGAGCCAAGTGGATCGAACCCTACACCGAAGCGCGCCTCGATGAGTTGGCCAAAAGCGGCGTGAAGAAAGTTCTGGTGATGTGCCCGGCGTTTGTAGCCGATTGCATCGAGACCCTTGAAGAAATCGGTGATCGTGGGCGGGAGCAATTCCGCGAAGCGGGAGGGGAGGAGTTGGTATTGGTGCCTTGCCTCAACGATGATCCGCAGTGGGTCAAGGCGTTGAGCACCTTGTGCGAAAGGGCGCCATTGGCGCTTTAAAAGCTTCGCGGGCAAGCCTCGCTCCTACAGGTTTTGCGCTGACCTTGTAGGAGCGAGGCTTGCCCGCGATGGCATTCTTGAGGCTGGCTTACAACAACGACTCTTCCGCCTTCTTGTGCTTCCAGCTGTCATTACCCGGCAGCAACAGGTTCAGCGCAATCGCCACCACCGCGCACAGTGCGATGCCTTTGAGGCCGAAGTCGTCGGGGCCGGTGCCGGTGCCGACCAGTACGCCGCCAATCCCGAACACCAGCGTCACCGAGACAATCACCAGATTGCGTGCTTCGCCCAGGTCGATCTTGTGGCGAATCATTGTGTTCATCCCCACCGCAGCAATTGAACCGAACAACAGGCAAAGAATGCCGCCCATCACCGGCACCGGGATGCTTTGCAGCAGTGCACCGAACTTGCCGATGAACGCCAGGCTGATCGCGAAGATTGCCGCCCAGGTCATGATTTTCGGGTTGTAGTTTTTGGTCAGCATCACCGCGCCGGTCACTTCGGCGTAGGTGGTGTTGGGCGGGCCGCCGAACAGACCGGCCGCGGTGGTGGCAATGCCATCGCCGAGCAGCGTGCGGTGCAGGCCGGGCTTCTTCAGGTAATCACGACCGGTCACGCTACCGACTGCAATCACGCCGCCGATGTGTTCGATCGCTGGCGCGAGGGCCACCGGAACGATGAACAGAATGGCCTGCCAGTTGAATTCCGGCGCCGTGAAGTGTGGAATCGCGAACCATGGTGCGGCAGCAATTTTCGCGGTATCGACCACCCCGAAATAGAACGCCATCGCAAAACCCACCAGCACGCCGGAGATGATCGGCACCAGGCGGAAAATGCCTTTACCGAATACCGCAACGATCAGGGTGGTCAGCAGCGCCGGCATCGAGATCAACATCGCCGTCTGGTAAGGAATCAGTTCAGTGCCGTCGCCGGCCTTGCCCATCGCCATGTTGGCGGCGATCGGCGCCATGGCCAGGCCGATGGAGATGATCACCGGGCCGATCACTACCGGTGGTAGCAGGCGGTCGATGAACCCGGTGCCTTTGATCTTCACGGCAAGGCCGAGGAAGGTGTAGACGAAACCGGCCGCCATCACACCGCCCATGGTCGCCGCCAGGCCAAACTGGCCTTTGGCGAGAATGATCGGCGTGATGAAGGCAAAGCTTGAGGCCAGGAACACCGGCACCTGACGCCCGGTGACGATCTGGAACAGAATCGTCCCAAGGCCTGCGGTGAACAGCGCCACGTTCGGGTCGAGGCCGGTAATCAATGGCATCAACACCAGCGCGCCAAAGGCCACGAACAGCATCTGCGCACCCGACAGCACTGTGCGCCAGAGCGGATCGTTGAACTCTTGCTGCATGCTCAAGCGTCCTTCTGCTTGGTGCCGAAGATCTTGTCACCGGCATCGCCCAAGCCTGGGATGATGTAACCGTGTTCATTCAGTTTCTGGTCAATGGAAGCGGTGTAGATGGTCACGTCCGGGTGAGCCTTCTCCACAGCGGCGATGCCTTCGGGGGCGGCGACCAGGACCATCGCGCGGATGTCCTTGCAGCCGGCCTTTTTCAGCAGGTCGATGGTGGCGACCATCGAGCCGCCGGTGGCGAGCATCGGGTCGATGATCATCGCCAGGCGCTCGTCGATTTCCGGCACCAGTTTTTCCAGATAGGTGTGGGCTTCGAGGGTTTCCTCGTTACGGGCCACGCCCACGGCGCTGACCTTGGCGCCGGGGATCAGGCTCAGCACGCCTTCGAGCATGCCGATACCGGCACGCAGGATCGGCACTACGGTAATCTTCTTGCCGGCGATTTTTTCGACCGACACCGTGCCGCACCAGCCTTCGATGTCGTAGCTTTCCAGTGGCAGGTCTTTGGTGGCTTCATAGGTCAGCAGGGCGCCGACTTCCTGAGCGAGCTCACGGAAATTCTTGGTGCTAATGTCGGCGCGGCGCATAAGGCCAAGTTTATGACGGATCAGCGGATGGCGGATCTCGAGGATGGGCATGGGAAAGGCTCCGGCGGCGGGCAAAAAAACCGGCCTAGGTTAATCTATCCGAGGGTGTTGTCCTATAGACATACAGTACGTTAGTCCACAAACGCTTGATCTGGCCTCGCTTGATGCGTACCTTTGCCCGCTTTTCCGAATCCGTCCCTCCCCCTCAAACCCCCTGGAGAGCGCCATGTCTGCTGATCTCGAGCATATCCGTCAAATCATGCGAGAGGCTGACTGCCTGTACACCGAAGCTGAAGTCGAGGCGGCCATCGCCCGCGTCGGTGCACAAATCAACGACCAGCTGGCTGAGAGCAATCCGGTAGTGTTCTGCGTGATGAATGGCGGGCTGATTTTCTCCGGCAAGCTGCTGACGCATCTGAACTTCCCGCTGGAAGCGTCCTACCTGCACGCCACCCGTTATCGCAACGAAACCAGCGGCGGCGACCTGTTCTGGAAAGCCAAACCGGAAGTCTCGTTCATCGATCGTGACGTGTTGATCATCGACGACATCCTCGATGAAGGTCACACCCTGGGCGCGATCATCGACTTCTGTAAACACGCCGGTGCCCGCGCCGTGCACACCGCCGTGCTGATCGACAAGGACCACGACCGCAAGGCTCGCCCGGACCTGAAAGCCGACTTCGTCGGCCTGCCGTGCATCGACCGTTACATCTTCGGTTACGGCATGGACTACAAAGGCTACTGGCGCAACGCCAACGGGATTTTTGCCGTTAAAGGCATGTAAGCAGGGTGACGGTCTGGGGGCGATTTGCCGCCAGGCACGTTGAAGCGTGAAGGCAAGGCCTCACATCGGGACGCGTGCGCAGTTTGTTTGAACTGCGCGCTCAGTCCAGCCCGGCGAGCCAGCGTTCGCTTTTGCGTCGAGCCTGTTCCAGGTTGTTCACGTAGGCCAACTGGCGCTGTTCCCGATGGATGCCCGCGCGCCTGAATTTCAGGCGTACCCGTGGAGCGGTTCCGACCAGAATCAGGCCGATGCCGTCGGTGCGGTAATCCCTGAGGATATTGTCGAAGGCCGCCAGCGCCGTCATGTCCAGCATGGGCACGGCACTCATCTCGACGATCACCACTTTGACCTCCGGGCTGAATTTGCGCAGCACGCCCAGGGCTTTTTCCGCCGCGCCGAAAAACAGCGGCCCGCGTATCGCATAGCAACGAACATGCTCCGGCATATCCTGTAAGGCTTGATGGAACTCGCGAGGCAGTTCGGCGGTGTCCGTGAGGTCGCTCATGCGTTTGATGAACAACCCGGCGGCCAGCAGCAGGCCGACGGCGACAGCCAGCACCATGTCGAACAGCACCGTCAGGCTCAGGCAGGTCAGCAAGACCAGCACATCGCTGCGCGGGGCGATGCGCAAGGTGTGCACGACGTGCCGGGCCTCGCTCATGTTCCACGCCACCATCACGAGCAACGCCGCCAGCGCGGCCATCGGCAAGTAGCTGAACAGTGGCGCGAGGACGAGTATCGCCAGCAGCACCACCGCACTGTGGATAATCGCCGCCAATGGCGAAAACGCCCCGCTGCGCACGTTGGTGGCGCTGCGGGCGATCGCCGCGGTGGCGGTAATGCCGCCGAACAGCGGTGCGACCAGGTTACCCAGACCTTGACCCAGGAGCTCGGCGTTGGGGTCGTGTTTGCTGCCCGTCATGCCATCGGCCACCACCGCGCACAACAGCGATTCGATGGCGCCGAGCATGGCGATGGCGAAGGCTGGCGCCATTAACTGGCGGATCAGGTCGTAAGACAGGTGCAGCGGCTGGCCGTAGGGCCCTGGCAGATTCCACGGCCAGTCGAAGCTCGGCAGAAACGGCGGAATGCCGGGGTGGCTGACGCCATCGACGATATAGCTGAAGCGCTCCCCCAGCGTCGCCACCGGTAACCCGCCGCTTTCCAGGGCCAGCCCCAGCACTGCGCCGATGGCCAGCGCCACCAGATGCCCCGGAATCCTCGGCACAAAGCGCGGCCAGACGATCAGAACCACCAGGCACATGACACCGACGATCCCGTCCCCCAGGCGAGCGCTGGGTAACGCCTGGAGCAACCCACCTAATTGCTCGATGTAATGTTCGGCATGCCCGGTGGTACTCAGGCCCAGCAAATCCTTTAATTGAAGGGTGGCGATGACAATGCCGATCCCGGCGGTAAAGCCCAGGGTCACTGGATAAGGGATGTACTGAATCAGCCGTCCGGCCCGAATCAGCCCCAAGGCAATCAGGATTGCCCCGGCAAGCATGGTGCACAGCAGCAGGCCACCCAGACCATATTGTTGGGTGATCGGCAGCAGTATCACCACGAATGCGGCTGTCGGCCCGCTGACATTGAAACGCGAGCCTCCCGTCAGGGCGATCAGCGGGGCGGCGATCAGCACCGTATACAGACCTTGCTGGGGCGCTACCCCCACCGCAATCGCCAGGGCCATGGCCAGAGGGATGGCGATAATCCCGACCGTCACCCCGGCACTGATATCGCCGCGCAAGCTTCTGAGGCTATAACCTGCGCGCCAGGTCTGACGCCAGGCGGCGAACAACGGAGGCATGGAGAATGACATGGGGACTCCACAATAGACGGTGCACTGTCGAAATAGGGCTGAAAGCTCTTTCAGTATGCCCAGCCTTGTCTTCCAGAGTATTGACCTGGATCGGTTATTCGCCCGGATGATCCTCATGCTAGAGTGCTCGGCCTCGCCCCTGGAGCCCGTCATGAGTCTTTTGATCCGCAGCTGCGCCGCCCTGTTGCTGACCCTCAGCCTGCCCCTGGCCGCCGCTCCGGCACCCATGCACGCGCAGTTTTTGCCCCCGGATGACTTGACTCTGCGTGACGTCGAACCCGAGCAACAACAACTGTTGCAGATCACCGATTATTCGGTGGTGATCGGCAGCCAGCGCCAGTCCAACCAACAGCCGATACCGGTCACGTCGCCCTTGTTGATCCGCCTCAAGGGCAAACCCTTGAACAAAGGCGCGACCATCAGCCAGGTGTTGGTCAACTTCGATGGCGAAAGCAAAAGCCTGAAAAAGCCGATCTACGATGAGAAAAGCAAGACCCTGACGCTCTACTACCCGCTGTCCCAATACCGGGTGGTGATCGACTTGCTGCGCAACGACACGGTGTATTGCCAGTTTCTGAGTTACGCCAACGGTCATATCTGGGCCGATCTGCACACAGGCAGCGTTCGTGCGCGTTGAGCCCTGTGCCCGCGCAGGGGTAAACTGCCCGCCCCGTGAAATGTCTGCGAGCTGGAGTCGGCAATGCGTAAAGATAAGAAGCAAGTGATTGGTGACGAGATCGGCGATGCGCAGATCAAACTGTTCCTCGATTTCGAGCCAGTCGACGCTACTTCACCCTCGCTGCACAAACTGATCAAGGCGTACCGCGGCCTGCGCATCGATGACTTCGAGCGTTTTCTGACGTTCTTTGCCGAAGCCGGCTACGATCTGAATGGCAAGGATGAGCACGGTAATGACTTTGTTGCCCTGATTCAGGATCAGCGCAACGCCGCCGAGTACATCGAGCTGATCAACAAGGCTCGCGGTTAACCCTTACCTGTAGGAGCCAGGCTTGCCGGCGAAGGCGTCCGTGAGATCGCTTTCGCCGGCAAGCCTGGCTCCTACAGAAGGCATAAAAAAACGCCCCGCCCTCAATGAGGACGGGGCGTTTTTTATGCCGCCGAATCAAGCGTAGCTTTCGGTCTCGTTACTGGCTTCAACCAGTTCCAGCGCAACGTTGTTGTGCGCATTGATCTTGCGATACAGCGCCGCGTCGGTTTCCAGAACCTTTTCCCGAGCCGGGAAGATTTCCGCCAGTTTGGCAGCCCACTCACCGGACGCTTTGTTCGGGAAGCATTTTTCGATCAGCTCAAGCATGATCGAAACCGTCACCGAAGCGCCTGGGGACGCGCCGAGCAGGGCAGCAAGGGAACCGTCCTTGGCCGCGACCAGTTCGGTACCGAACTGCAGAACGCCGCCTTTCTTCGGGTCTTTCTTGATGATCTGCACCCGTTGACCAGCCACTTCCAGGCGCCAGTCTTCGGCTTTCGCCTGTGGATAAAAGCGACGCAGGGATTCCAGGCGCTGCTCCATCGACTGCATCACTTCGCTGACCAGGTACTTGGTCAGGTCCATGTTGTTTTTCGCCACGGCCAGCATTGGGCCGATGTTGCCGGCGCGGACCGACATTGGCAGGTCCATGAACGAACCGTGCTTGAGGAACTTGGTGGTGAAGCCGGCGTAAGGCCCGAACAGCAGGGATTTCTTGCCATCGACCACGCGAGTGTCCAGGTGTGGCACCGACATCGGTGGCGAACCTACTGCAGCCTGGCTATAGACCTTGGCCTGGTGGTGCTTGACCACTTCCGGGTTGTCACAACGTAGCCATTGGCCGCTGATCGGGAAACCGCCGAAGCCTTTGCTTTCTTCGATGCCCGACGCTTGCAACAGTGGCAGTGCCGCACCGCCGGCGCCGAGGAACACGAATTTCGCATCGACGTCACGGGTATTGCCGCTGTTGACGTCCTTGATGCTGACAGTCCAGCCGCCGTTGTTACGCTTGAGGCCCGTCACACGCTTGCAGTACTTGACCTGGGCATCGGGTGCGCTGGTCAGGTGCTTGAGCAATTGGTTGGTCAGGGCGCCGAAGTTGACGTCGGTGCCGTTCATCACGCGGGTGGCGGCGATGACTTCGTCAGCCGGGCGACCCGGCATCATCAACGGCATCCACTCGGCCATGGTGGCCTTGTCTTCGGTGTATTCCATGTCCGAGAAGGCGTGGTGCTTGCTCAGCGTCTTGAAACGTTCCTTGAGGAAGGAGACGCCGTCTTCGCCCTGCACGAAGCTCAGGTGCGGCACCGGGCTGATGAACGATTTGCACGAGCCGAACGTGCCTTTCTTGGTCAGGTAGGACCAGAACTGCTTCGACACCTCGAACTGGGTGTTGATGTGCACGGCTTTCTTGATGTCGACGGTGCCGTCGGCGGCCTGTGGCGTGTAGTTCAGCTCACACAGCCCGGCGTGACCGGTACCGGCGTTGTTCCACGGATTGGAACTCTCCGCGGCACCGGAATCCATCAGCTCGACGACTTCCAGCTTGATCGCGGGGTCGAGCTCTTTGAGCAGTACAGCGAGGGTGGCACTCATGATGCCGGCCCCAACCAGTACTACGTCGACTGCTTCGTTATGCGCCATTTAACGCGTCTCCAAAATCTGCAGCACCAAATTGTCGGCATAGCTGCCAGGAGTGACGGGGCGTGTCAGTGATGCCCCAGGTACCCATGGCCAGGATCGCCATGTCCGAATCTTCGCAATTTTTCGCAACTTCGACGGATGCATGCGGCCTGGCTTCAAGAGTCACATGAACTCATTTCGGCGCGCGGCTGGCAATTCGACTTATGGTCGAGACATCCGTTTGTGCAACCAAATCCGTAGCGGACAGGCTTCAGGCTCCGGTGTTCGAGGAATACTCGGTCCTGTGTCGTTGGGCTGTTGTAGACGCTAATGGTGCATGTTCAGACGCAAAACTATTCATTTGCTCGCCACACTCTTGTGAAGTTGTGAAAACCCGTTTTTTTCACGCTCTTTTGAAGACGTGAACCTCAAAAAAGGGCTGTCCCAGCCTGGCACCGTGCCCGGATGGATTGCCGTCATGGGATACATGACAGGCAAAACGGGCAAACAGCTCAGTAACCGAGCGTAATGACAGCTCTGCAGATTCGCGAAAAGTGGTGATTTGCTTAAGAAACAGCAAGCGCGCCAGCTTCACTCGATCTGTGTGGGCGGCTCTCTGTGGGCGGTGCGGGGGTGTCAATACCGAGGCATTAACGGTGCTGCGAGGCCCGATCAGGAGACGTCCTTATAATCGGGGGGAGATTGTATCTAAGAAACGCAGGGAAATGGTCGTGTTTAATGACTTTTATTAGGCGTCCGGTCAGGTGGTCAACAGTTGCTGCGCACGCGCACGCGGCTGGTGCTGGCTGACACGGGCGCTGGCGGGCAGGGGATGGTGCAGCCAGTTGAGGCGGATTTCTTCGATTTCGACCCAGCCATCGCCCATGGGCTGCAGGCTGCACTGTTTGAATGCCTGGCAGTGGCCATCGCGGTCGAGCAGGGCAAAGCAGCGATGCAGTGGGCGTGGCGCGAACAGGGAGATGAGAAAACGCATGGCAACGTACCTTGTGGGTGACTGCCGTGAAGCTTGCCAGTGGGCGATGACGTGCCTGTGTCCGGGCGATGACAGATGTGTGACAGGAACCGCGCTCTGCCGGGTTTGTCAGAGATTTCAGTAATCGTTGTTCGAAGCTAGTTCGCCGCAGTGGCGCACCGCTATACTGCGGGCACTGTTAGTGCCTGATTCTGGAGAGAAGAGCATGTTGCAACGCCTGTTGTTCGGTTTGATCACTGTGACCAGTTTGACCCTCGTCGGCTGCGCCCACAGCCCGCAACAACTGAACCCGGAACCCAAGCTGACGGCTCAGCTGGCGCCGGTCGGTCATGGTCAGCCGGTGGTGGTGCGTGTGGTGGACGGTCGTCCGTCGCCAACCTTGGGAACCCGTGGTGGTCTGTATCCGGAGACCAGTGCGATCACCGTTCAGGGCGCGCAGATTCTGCCGAAATTGCAGGCTCAGGCTGAAGCGGCCGTGCGCTTGCTGGGCTTTACGCCGACGGCCAATGCGCTGAATGCGCCGCAATTGACGGTGACTCTGGCCGAGCTGAAGTATCAGTCGCCCAAAGAAGGCCTGTATGTGACTGAGGCAACCATTGGCGCGACGTTCCGTTCGGATGTGCAGAATGCCAACCGTCGTTACAGCGGTCGCTACGGTGCATCGCTGGATCAGCGTTTTGGCATGGCGCCGAATCAGGAAACCAATACCAAGCTGGTCAGTGATGTGTTGAGTGATGCGTTGACCCGCTTGTTCAAGGACCCGACGATTGGTCAGGTGCTTGCCGAGTAACGGTGCGGCTTGTTTAAAAAAACCGGTGTCAGTAATGGCACCGGTTTTTTTTATGCCCGCAGATTCATTGTAGGAGCGAGGCTTGCCCGCGAAGACGGCCTGACAGCCAACCAATCCCCCGCAGATGTACACGATTCAATTGTGGGAGCGAGCCTGCTCGCGATGGCGGTGTGTCAGGCGACATCCATGTTGAATGTGAGAAAGCATTCGCGGGCAAGCCTCGCTCCTACGACGCTCAAGCCGCCTGCGAATAAAAATCCAGAACACTCACCCCCGTCAGCAAATCCGTTTCCGGCAAGTCCGCATGTTGATGCCCGCCCAACGCGCAATACACCAGCCAATGCCGGTCCTGTACGTTGAAGGCGAGGCTGCCGACTAAGGTTTGTTGTTCGTCGCTTTGGGCAATGAGGTAGAGGCGATCCTGGTTTTCGGCGTGGAGCATGACGGAGTCCGTGTCGGTTTCGAGGGGCGACAGATTGGCGGATTCAGATGACGACGCCGTGACACAGGACAGCAATTGGCTAAATGGTTTCGTTATTTGTCGGAAAGCCGGGGCAGGTCGGGATGCTTTCGGTAGAATCCGCGCCGTGGTCGTCGGTCCGGCGTCTGCTACACCGGTTTGCCTGAGGTTTGTGATGTCGCTGCATTTGATTTCGCTCTTTACCGCTCATCCCGCCAAATTGATCAACCTGCTGGCCTTGCTGTTCGCCTTCCCGGGCGGCTGGTTGCTGCACGCCACCCGTCGTCGCGAACAGCGCGCCATGGCCAGTATCGAGGCGCAGCGCCAAAGTCGCCCCAATGAAGAGCCAACGCTGGATTGGGCGACCCTGCGCATGAACCGGTTTTTCTACCGCTTCGGTTTCGCCTGCCTGGGGTTGGCGTTGCTGGTGTCGTGGATCAGCACTCGCGTCTGAAAATCAAAAGATCGCAGCCTGCGGCAGCTCCTACGGGGGATTGCGCATACATGTGGGATATCGGGTGTACTCGGTCAATGTAGGAGCTGGCGAAGGCTGCGATCTTTTGATCTTGCATAAAGAAACGGCGCCCGAAGGCGCCGTTGTCGTATCCAGCCATTGCCTTACAGCGGCAACCCGGCCTTGACCCGATACTGATTGCGCACCGGTGTCGCGTATTGCAGCACCAGAAACGGACGGTGCTCTTCAGGGCAAGCATCCAGCCGACGCTGCCATTCTTCCTGGGCCTTGGCCAGTTCATCAGCCGCAAACACCTCGGCCGCTTTCGGCACCTGCAGTTGCGGATCGGCGTCTTTCCACTGCGCATACGCCAGGTAGTGCGCCGGGAACAACCGGTAACCGCTGAGGATCTGCTTGTCCATTTCGATCGCCAATTGCTTGGTGTCTTCGAACAGCTCGGTGATCGGCGCGGCGAAGTTCACGTGGACCCGGCCCTTGTAACCGGTGATGCCCTTGGCGATGCTTACGTCATCTTCGCCCGGTGCCTTGGTGTAGCTGCCGGTGGTGGCGCGGATGTACAGCTCGCGGGCCTTGGCCTGGTCGCACGGGTCGTATTCATAGCTGATCGACACCGGAGTGAGGTTCAGCGAGCGGATGACTTCGCCGAACGGCTCGTCCTTGCGGCTCATGTGGAACATCTTGAGGATCGCCGACTCGGTGCGGTCGTCGCCGTCCTTGGCCCGGCCTTCAGCCTGGGCGATCCAGATCGAGGCGCAATCGTTGCGGATCGAGTGGTTGATGTAAGCCGACAGCAGCTGATAAGCCGCCATTTTCTCACGGCGACCGGTGATCGAACGGTGCACGATGAAGCTCTTGTTCAGGCGCATCAGGTCGCTGACAAAAGGCTTTTGCAGCAGGTTGTCGCCGATGGCGATGCGCGGGGTCGGCAGGCCGGCGTGGTACACGGCATAGTTGACGAAGGCCGGGTCCATCACGATGTCGCGGTGGTTGGCGATGAACAGGTAGGCACTGCCGGACTTGAATTGCTCCACGCCGGTGTAGGTCACACCGTCCGTGGCGCGCTCGATGGTGTGGTCGACGTAAAACTCGACTTTGTCCTGCAAGGTGGCCACCGACGTGATGCCGGCAAACTCACGGCGCAGCCGATGCGCTATAAGAGGTTTGAGCATCCAGCCGAAGGCACCGGCATAGCGCGGGAAACGGAAGTGGATGAGGATATCTAGAAACGCCTTGTCGCCGAGCAGCCGGTTCAGCACTGCCGGGACTTCGCTGTCGTCGTAAGGTCGGATGGCATCGAATTCGCCCATCATGCTCTCTTGTTAGAAACGGCTAGGGTAAGTAAAGGTTTTGATCGAAAACCAACGGGGCACGGTCTGAAAGGTAGTCAGACGAAAATAGCCCTGCAAATAGACCGGCGATTATACGCACAAGTCACCTGGGAGACCGCGATGCTGGAAACCGAGCGCTATGAATGCCCGTATTGCGGTGAAGAGTGTGAGGCTGTTCTGGACTTGTCCGGCGGCGATCAGACCTATATTGAAGATTGTCCTGTGTGTTGCCGTCCTATTACTTTTGTCTTGCAGACTGACGGTCATGAATGGTTGCTCGAAGTTCACAGCGAAAACGAGTGAGGGTCTATGCAGCGCATCTACGAACCGGAAAACCTGATGGAAGGCGAGTTGCTGCAGGGCATGCTGGCCAGCGAGGGCATCGAGGCGCATCTGGTCGGGCGTGATTTGCTCGGTGGCAGCGGGGAACTGCCGATCTTCGGTCTGTTGGGGTTATCGGTCGAAAACGATCAGGCCGAATACGCCCGGGAGCTGATCACCGCGTACAATGCCGCGCTGCCGCTGCCTGGCGATGAACCGGAAAGCTTTCCCGGCACGCTGGTCTGTTAGGCTGACGTTCGTTTGATCAAGAGTCGTGTTGCCCCATGTGTGGACGTTATGCCCTGTTTCGCTGGAACCCCGCCTTCGCGGCCCTGCCCGGATTCCCCGCCGATCAGCAGGCCCAGTGGAATATTTCCCCCAACGATTCGGTGTTGATGCTGCGTGCCGGCGCAGACGGGCAACGTGAGTTGGCCCGCGCCCGCTGGGGCCTGACGCCGCCGTGGCTGACCGACCTGTCCCGCACCCCGGCCCATGCCCGCGCCGAAACCGTTGCCGAACAACCGATGTTTCGCGAAGCCTTGCGCCTGCGTCGTTGCCTGCTGCCAGCCAATGGTTTCTACGAATGGCGCGGCACCACGCGCAAGCGTCCGTACTGGCTGACCCCGGGGGAGGGCTCGGCGCTGTTCTTCGCGGCAATCTGGGAGGCGTATCCGGTGCAGGAGCAGGTGTGGCTGAGTACGGCGGTGATCACCCAGCCGGCTTCGAGTCAGCGTCGGCCATTGATTCTTGATGCGGCGGGGCAGGAAGCCTGGCTCAACCCCGAAACGCCGTTGCATGCCTTGCAGGCGCTGCTGGCCAGCGAACCCGCGGCATTGCGTGAGCGGGTGCTGGCGAACATGGTGAATGATCCGAAGCTTAATGGGCCGGAGTGTTTGACCCCCGGCTGAGTGATTTGGTGTCTGTGCTGACGCCTTCGCGAGCAGGCTCGCTCCCACATTTGATCTACGGTGTTCACAAATAATGTGTTCCCAAATATCACCTGTGGGAGCGAGCCTGCTCGCGATAAGGTCCACAGGACCTTCTCGCAATTGTTAAACCTTGAACTGATTGATCAACCGCCGCTGCTGTTCCGCCAACTTGGTCAAATCCGCACTGGCCGCGCTCGATTCATCCGCTCCGCCGGCCACTTCATTGGCCACTTGCCCGATGTTGATCACGTTACGGTTGATGTCGTCGGCCACCGCGCTCTGTTCCTCGGCGGCGCTGGCGATCTGGGTGTTCATGTCGTTGATCACCGACACCGCTTGCGTAATGGTTTCCAGCGCCTCGGCCGCTTTCGCCGCGTGCTGTACGCTTTCGTCGGTGCGGTTCTGGCTGTCTTCCATGACCCGCACCACATCGCGGGTGCCTTGTTGCAGTTGCTGGATCATGGTCTGGATTTCTTCAGTGGCCTTCTGGGTTTTCTGCGCCAGGTTGCGCACTTCATCGGCCACCACCGCAAAACCCCGGCCCTGTTCACCGGCCCGCGCCGCTTCGATGGCCGCGTTCAAGGCCAGCAGGTTGGTCTGCTCGGCAATGCCGCGAATGGCCGTCAGAATCGCATTGATGTTTTCGCTGTCCTTGGCCAGGGTCTGCACCACGCCGACGGCTTTGCCGATTTCGATGGCTAAAACGCCAATCGAATTCGACGTGTCCCGCACGATTTGCATGCCTTGCGCCGCTGCCTGATCCGCATGACTGGCGGCTTGCGCGGCCTGGGTGGCGTTGCGCGCCACGTCCTGGGCGGTGGCGGTCATTTCATGCACGGCGGTCGCGACCTGATCAATCTCGGCCATTTGTTTGTGCACGCCAATGTTGGTGCGAATGGCGATGTCGGCGGTGTGTTCCGAGGAGTCGCTGACGCTCTGCACCGACGTCACCACTTGAGTGATCATCGCCTGCAACTTGGCGAGGAAGGTGTTGAAACCTTTGGCGATCGATCCCAATTCGTCGGCGCGGTCGCTGGTCAGGCGGCGGGTCAGGTCGCCTTCGCCCTGAGCAATGTCGTCGAGCATCGCGACCATTTGCTTGAGTGGCCGGGCAATGCCGTGGCCTACCAGCCAGATCACCAGCAAACCGATACCAGCAATCAGCAGACCAACCATGGCCATGGCAACGGTGTCGGACTTGCGCTGTGCGTTCAGATCACCCTGAAGTTTTTGCAGATCGGCCATCACCGCGTTCAGCGGCAATTGCAGCATCAAGGTCCAGCGGGCGTCGGTCTGGCCAATGCCGAAGGGTAGGTACAACTCGATTCGGCCCTGGGCCTTGTCGACGGTGTAGGTCACTTCGCCGCGCTTGAGATTGGCCATGTTGGCAATCTGCTTGCTGTCGAGGATGTCGCTGACCTTTTCGCCAAATTTGCTCGGGTCTTTGGTGTAGGCGACGATCCGGCCGTTACCGCCGATCAAGGCCATTTCCCCGGCGCCGCTGTACAGTTTCTGATTCGCCCCCAGGAGCATTTCCTGGATGAAGTTCACCGACAGGTCGGCGCCGACAATGCCCTGGAACGCGCCGTTGAGCATGATCGGTTCAATGAAGGAGGCGAGCATGACGATCTTGTCGCCGACTTTGTAGGGCGCCGGATCGATCACGCAGGATTTTTTGGTTTCCTTGGAGCACAGGTAGTACTCGCTGGCGCGCACGCCAGTGGACAGGGTTTTCTGGTCGTCGACGTCTACCAGTTTGTCCAGGCCCAGGCTGCCATCTTCGTTGCGGAACCACCACGGCAAGAAACGCCCGTTGCTGGCGTCGATGCCGACCACCGGAGTGCCGACGTAGGCCGCATCATTGTGGTCGAGTGCGTTTTTTTCCCAGCCGATGTAGGTGCCGAGAATTTTCGGGTTCCGGGCGACGTTTTCCTTGATCAGGCTGATCAGTTGCTCACGGCTCAGGCTCAGTTGCGGCTGGCCATCGGTGCCCGGGGTGCCGATCAGCGCGTTGACCCGCACCAGGCCGCCGGCAATCAGCAGCGGGGCTTCGAGCTCGCGCTGGATCTGGCTGACCTGGGTTTGTGCCAGTGAGGTCAGGCGCTGCTCGATGACTTGCTCGAACTGCGCCTGGGTCCGTTCCTGAACCATGTCTTGGGTGCGGGCGCCGGAAAACAGCGCGTACAGCACCAGGGCTGCGACGACACTGAGAACGATGGCGCCGGCCAGGGCGGCAACGGAAAACTGGATCGACTTGAATTTCATGGGTGCTCCGCACGCAAGAGAACGTCTACGGAGCTGTATCGGCAGGGAAGCGAAGGGTCATGAGCGAAGTGCCACGCATTGGCTGTTTTGGAGTGTTGGAGGTCGCATCTGAATCATTGCTGGCTGTGGTGGGCGGTGGCGGGTGCCGTGGTGTGAATTTTTTCCTACAGAGATAAGGGCTTTATCTGAAATGTGCGTGCTACACGTCCGTTGTATCTGGCGCCGATACAAATCCCCCCCTAGGATACGCGGCATGTTTCCAGGGAGCTTCTTGATGAATAAGACATTGGTATTGTGTGCACTGAGCGCAAGTCTGCTGCTCGCCGGTTGTCAGTCGGTCAACACCACCAACGGTGGCGCTGTGGGTGTTGAACGCACGCAATACATGTTCAGCATGTTGTCGACCTCCGAGGTCAACCAGATGTACGCCCAGTCTTATCAAAAGACTGTCGGGGAGGCGAGCGGTAAAGGCGTGCTGGACAAAACCAGTAACGATGCGAAGCGCGTGCAGGCAATCTCCAGGCGGCTGATTGCCCAGGCGCCGGTGTTCCGTCCGGATTCGGCCCAGTGGCAATGGGAAGTGAACCTGATCAAGAGCGACGAGCTGAATGCCTCCTGCGGGCCTGGCGGCAAGATCATTTTCTACACCGGGCTGATCGACACCCTGCAACTCTCCGACGACGAAATCGCCGCTATCATCGGCCATGAAATCGCTCACGCTTTGCGTGAGCACGGTCGCGAAGCGATGTCCAAGGCCTACGGTCTTGAAATGGCCAAGCAGGGCGTCGGCGCGCTGCTCGGCCTGGGTGAGGACAGCCTGGCTCTGGCGGACACCGTGGCGAAATACGGCATGACATTGCCCAACAGTCGCGAGAATGAAAACGAGGCGGACTTGATCGGCCTCGAATTGGCCGCCCGCGCCGGGTACAACCCGAACGCGGCGATCACGCTGTGGAACAAAATGAGCAAAGCCTCGGAAGGCGCGCCACCAGAGTTCTTGAGCACTCACCCGGCGTCGGCCAGTCGGATTGCTTCGTTGAAGGCGGCGATTCCGAAAGTGATGCCGTTGTACGAGAAAGCACCGAAATCCTGAGCCATGTATTTAGGCTGCTGACGCCATCGCGAGCAGGCTCGCTCCCACATTGAAATGCGATCAACTGTGGGAGCGAGCCTGCTCGCGATGAACGATGACGCGGTCTACCGACCTACCGCGTCAAACCCACCCACTGCTCTGCATCGCCTTGTACACCGCGACAATGGCCAGGATAAAGAATGCCGACGCCGCCAGGCGACGGATCAGGGTCAAGGGCAGTTTGTCCGCCGCAAAGTTACCCGCCAGTACCACCGGCACGTTGGCAATCAACATCCCGGCGGTGGTGCCGATGATCACCAGCCATAGATCGGGGTATTGCGCAGCGAGCATCACGGTAGCGACTTGGGTCTTGTCACCCATCTCCGCAAGGAAGAAGGCAATCAGCGTGGTCAGGAACGGCCCGAACTTGCGGGCGGTGCTGGCTTCGTCTTCGTCCATCTTGTCCGGCACCAGCGTCCACAGCGCGGTGGCGGTGAAGCTTGCGGCGAGGATCCAGTGCAACGTCGCATTCGAGAAGAAACTGCCGAACCAGGCGCCTACCGCACCGGCTGCCGCGTGGTTGGCCAGGGTCGCGGCGACGATGCCGGCGATGATCGGCCAGGGTTTGCGAAAGCGGGCAGCGAGAATGAGCGCGAGCAGTTGCGTCTTGTCGCCGATTTCGGCCAAGGCAACGATTGCGGTGGGAACGAGTAAAGAGTCCAGCATCATCGGGGTTTTCCTAAGGGGCGGGTCGACACGGCTATGACACGTACAGCCTTCCCGCCCCGGGTAAGGTGTTCGTGTCATAGGTCTTGTCAAACCCTGCGATCCGTCTGGTGCGGACGCTTGGGTCGCATACGCCATGGTCTGAGGACCAAGTATGTTGACGTATGCCGGACGAGCATGGCGCTCGTGGGAGACTACTCCCCTAGGACGGAGCGGATTCTGCCTAGGCAAATCCGATTGGGCAAGCCCCAATGGCGCTTTTCGTAGGAGCCAGGCTTGCCGGCGAAGGCTCTCTTGAGGGCGCCTTCGCCGGCAAGCCTGGCTCCTACATGTCCGATTTGCGCTTGGAGCAAGCCCTGTTTTGCAAAATGGTTTTCAGCCGCGCTTGGCCCGGTAGATTCGGAAACCCTGCCCTTCAGCCTTGATCGCACACACGCCCAGGTGCTCTTCGATCAGCGGCTGATATTTCAGGAAGCTGTTCGCTACCAGTCGAAGTTCGCCGCCGTTTTTCAGATGTTTGGCCGCTTTTCGCAGCAAGTTCTCGGTGGCGAAGTAATCGGTGTGTACGCCGACATGGAACGGTGGGTTGCTCAGAATCGCGCTCAAACCCATGGGCGCGGCATCGATGCCGTCACCGGTCATCACCTCCGCTTCCAGGCCGTTGGCGGCCAGGGTCAGGCGACTGCTGGCCGCGGCAAACGCGTCCACATCGAGCAGGGTGACCTGGTTGTGCGGATAACGCCGCTTGACCGCCGCCCCCAACACGCCCGCGCCGCAACCGAAGTCCAGCAAGTGGCCGCTGGGCAGTTTGTCCAGATGTTCCAGCAGCAGGGCGCTGCCGCGATCCAGTCGACCATGGCTGAACACGCCTGGCAGGCTGATGACTTTCAACGGACCTTCGGCCAACGGCAGTTCATAGGTCTGGGCCAGGCTTTCCAGTGATTTGGCTTCTGGTGCATTGGCCACGGTGACCTGCCAGAGCTGGCAATGCCGTGCGCTGTCGAGCTTGCGGGGTTTGCCGAAGGGATTGAGCTGTTTGGCCGCGCCTTCGATGCCGCTGCGTTTTTCGCCCACCAGGTACAACTCACGACCGGCCAAACGAGAGGCGAGGGCGTTGAGGATGTAATCGGTCAGGTCCTTGGACTTGGGCAGAAATACCACGGCGCTGTCGAACTCGCGCTGCGGCGCATTCACGCCGAAATGGCTGCGCTCGGCGAAACGGGCGTCCAGCGCCGCCTGATCACCGGCATGCCAGCACCAGCCGTGGGCATTGGGCAAGCGGCCCAGCAAATCATCGGCGGGCAAACCGGCCAGCAGCACCGAACCCTGGAATAACTCGGCCTGACGAAGCAGTACTTCACTGCGCGGATCCATACTCTGCTCCTTGAAAAAAAGTGCCGCAGTTTATCAACTGACGACCCGCAGCGCTTTACCGCTGAAGTAGCCTTGGGCGTTTTCGGTCAACTGGCCAACGATTCTTTGCCGCGCCTCGCGACTGCCCCAGGCGTTGTGGGGGGTGACGATCAACCGTGGGATATCGTGGGCCAATAGCGGATTACCCGCGGTGGGTGGTTCGACGCTCAACACGTCGGTGGCCGCACCACCCAGATGACCGTTGCGCAGGGCATCGGCCAATGCCTGCTCGTCAATCAAACCACCGCGCGCGGTGTTGACCACGAAGGCACCGGGTTTCATCGAGGCCAGTTCACGGGCACCGATGAAGTTTCGGGTGTGTTCGTTGAGCGGGCAGTGCAGGGTCAGCGCGTCGATTTGCGGCAGCAGTTCATTCAGCGGCAAGCGATCCGGCCGGGCAGGGCGCCCTGGAATCTGCCCCAGCAATACGCGCATGCCGAACGCCTCGGCCAACCGCGCCACGGCACTGCCCAGTTCACCATGGCCAAGCAGGCCGAGGGTTTTGCCTTGCAGTTCGACAATCGGGTAATCCAGCAGGCAGAACTGTTTCGCCTGTTGCCAGCGACCTTCGGCGACAGCTTTCTGATAATCGGCCAGGCGCGTCGCCAAATTCAGTAACAACATGATCGTGTGCTGAGCCACCGACGGCGTGCCGTAACCCTGGCAGTTGCAAACGGTAATCCCGCGAGCGCGAGCGGCGGCGAGGTCGACGTTGTTGGTGCCGGTAGCGGTGATCAGGATCAGCTTCAACTCGGGGCTGGCCGCCATGGCCGCCGCATCGATCAGGATTTTGTTGCTGATGGCGACGGTGGCGCCCTTGAGGCGTTCGATCACCTGTTCTGGCGTGGTTTGTGCGAACAGCTGCAAGTCGCTGAAGCACTCACGTAGCGGGCTGAGATCGAGATCGCCGAGGTCCAGGGATGGATGGTCAAGGAAAACGGCGCGGCGAGGGTTCGTCATCAACTGTACCTTTTGTGCATTGAACTGAAGGCGTAATCTGCCGAGCCTACCAGATGAAACAAACAGTTACGCTGGCCCAAAAGGAGCCCCCATGTACTGGACAGAGTTCTTGACCGTTGCCCTGATTCACCTGCTGGCCGTCGCCAGCCCCGGACCGGATTTCGCCGTGGTGGTGCGTGAGAGCGTGACCCACGGTCGCCGTGCCGGGACCTGGACGGCACTGGGCGTCGGTTCGGCGATTTTCCTGCACGTCGGTTATTCGCTGCTGGGTATCGGGCTGATCGTGTCTCAATCGATCGTGCTGTTCAACGCCCTGAAATGGGCGGCCGCCGCGTACCTGCTGTACATAGGCTTCAAGGCCTTGCGCGCGCAACCGGCCAAACCGGTGGCTGACGATCTGCACCAGGAAGCCGGCGAACGTACCGCACGGGGCGCTTTCACTTCGGGTTTCGTGACCAATGGCTTGAACCCGAAAGCCACGCTGTTTTTTCTGTCGCTGTTCACCGTGGTGATCAACCCGCACACGCCACTGGCGGTACAGGCCGGCTATGGGGTTTATCTGGCGGCGGCGACAGCGGTCTGGTTCTGCCTGGTGGCGATGCTGTTCAGCCAACAGCGCGTACGCGCCGGTTTCGCCCGCATGGGCCACTGGTTCGACCGGACCATGGGCGCGGTACTGATCGCCATCGGCGTGAAGCTCGCGTTCACCGAGATGCATTGATCGCGCTGAGCCCCTACGGGGGATTGAGCTCGCTCAATTTGTTCAACGCGTTCAGGTATTCCCGAGGGTTTTCTCCGAGTAAACGGCGAAACATCGCGCTGAACGCCCGAGCACTGCCGTAACCCAGATCACACGCCACGCTCTGCACGCTTTCCCCGGCGAGCAGGCGCGGCAGGGCTTCCATCAGGCGCAGTTGTTGACGCCAGGCATTGAAATTCATCTTCAGTTGTTGCTGGAACAGCCGCGCCAAGGTTCGAGAACTGGCGCCGACCTGCTGTGCCCAGTCTTCCAGGGTATTGGAATGGTCTGGTGTGCGCAGTAGCGCCAGGCAGATGCCCAACAGGCGTCGGTCCTCGGGCATCGGAATGTGTAGCGGAAGGTTTTCCAGGCTGGCGATCTCTTCGAGCATCAGCCTCTGAATCAATGAGTTTTCCGCGTGTTGCGGACCTTTCACCGCGCGCAGGATCAGCTCGCGCAGCAATGGCGTGACGGCCAGCACGCAGCACTGTTGCAGAGTTGGCGGCGACAGTTCGGCGGCAATGAACAGCGAACGCATACGCACCTCGCCCGACATGAAAATCTCATGCGCCACCAAGGGCGGAATCCACACGGCTCGGGTCGGTGGAATGACCCAGGCCCCTTGCGCCGTGACCACTCGCATAGTGCCGCAAACGGCGTACAGCAACTGCGCTTCTCGGTGTTGATGCAATTCCTGGTGAGCACCGTCCATATAATCTCGCGGGTAGGCGCTGACCGGTCCGTGCAGGAAATGGCTGATTAACATGTCAGATCCAATGACTTTATTGTCAGAAATACGCTTTTTCGCCAACTTAGCATAAGCCGCTCTCTATAACGTAAAGCGTGCCGCGATGAACCAGTCCAGAAACGTCCTCCGCTACATCAACGCAGCCCATGTGATCGATCATATGTTCATGTTGATTTTTCCCGCCGCCATTCTCGGCATGACCCAGGCCTTCGCGCTGGACTACGCCGCGCTGATCGGCCTGTCCCTCGGCGGTTTCATTGCCTTTGGCGCCTGTTCGTTGCCGGCCGGTTGGCTGGGGGATCACTGGAGCCGACGGAAAATGATGCTGGTGTTTTTTTTCGGTATTGGCGCCTCGGCGATCTTTACCGGCGTGAGCAATAGCGCACCGATGCTGGTACTCGGCCTGACGCTGATCGGGGTTTTCGCCGCGATCTATCACCCGGTGGGCACCGCGATGCTGGTGGCTTACGCGCAGCATCGCGGCCGGGAAATCGGTATCAACGGTATGTGGGGCAACCTCGGCGTGGCTTTTTCGGCGCTGATCACCGGGTTGCTGGTGGCGCAGTTCGGCTGGCGTTCGGCATTCATTTTGCCCGGCGTGGTGGCGATTGTGCTGGGCATCGGTTTCGCGTTTCAGGTGCGCGAAGAACCGATCCCGAAGCGTCCGCACATGCCGCTCAAAGGTGCGGCTGGCCAGCGGATTTCCATGTTCATGGTGTTCGGCGTACTGGCCTTGGCCACCGCGACTGGCGGTGTGGTGTTCAACGCCACGACCATGACCTATCCGAAACTGTTTCAGGAGCGCCTGCACGATTTGTTTGCTTCACCGCAAACTCTTGGCGTCGTGGTCAGCCTGGCGTATGCCTTCGGCGCCGTGGCGCAGTTGAGCATCGGCCGGGTCTTGCATCGTTTCAGTCTGAAATGGCCGTTCATCGTGTTGACGCTGTGCCAGGCGCCGCTGTTGTTCGGGTTGGCCTATGTCGACGGATGGGCTGTGATAGCGCTGGGCGCAGCGTTCATGTTCGTGGTGTTTGGCCAGGTCACGGTGAATGATGCGATGGTCGCCAACTTTGTCGCGCCGCAATGGCAATCCCGAGTCTTTGCGCTGCGTTACTGTTTATCGTTCGGTGCCAGTGCTACCGCGATTCCGCTGATTTCGTTCGTCGAACCGCGCCAAGGTTTTGTAGGCCTTTACCTGATATTGGCAAGTTTTGCGGCGTTGACCTTCGTGGCTGCAGTGGTTTTCCCCCGGACACCATCCGAGGCTGCTGTAGAAAAAACGGCGTAACGGCTAACGAATTCCTGCAAATGCCGGCGCAAAGCTAGCATTTGAACGGCTGTGCAAATCATCCCTTTGGCTGATTTGACTGGCGTTCAAGGGCTCTAGAGTGCTTAGCTTGCAAAGCCAAGACTGTGCAGTCAGAAAAGGGACTCTTATGTTGCAGACTCGCGTTATTCCTCCAGCCGAGGGCGCTTACCGGTATCCGCTGTTGATTAAACGGCTGCTGATGTCCGGCGCCCGTTATGAAAAAACCCGCGAAATTATCTACCGCGATCAATTGCGCTACAGCTATCCGACCCTGATCGAACGGGTCGCGCGGTTGGCCAATGTGCTGACGGCCGCCGGCGTGAAGGCCGGGGATACCGTGGCGGTGATGGACTGGGACAGCCATCGCTACCTGGAATGCATGTTTGCCATCCCGATGATCGGTGCGGTGATCCACACCATCAACGTGCGCCTGTCGCCGGAACAGATTCTCTACACCATGAACCACGCCGAGGACCGCTTCGTGCTGGTCAACAGCGAGTTCGTCGGGCTGTACAAGGCGATTGCCGGCCACCTGACCACGGTGGAGAAAACCCTGCTACTCACCGACTTGCCGGAAAAAACCGCCGACCTGCCGAACCTCATCGGCGAGTACGAGCAATTGCTGGCGGCCGCGAGCACGCAGTACGACTTCGAGGATTTCGACGAAAACTCGGTCGCCACCACGTTCTACACCACCGGCACCACCGGTAACCCCAAGGGCGTGTATTTCACCCACCGGCAACTGGTGCTGCACACCATGGGCGTGTCGACCATCATGGGCGCCATCGACAGCGTGCGCCTGCTGGGCACCAACGACGTGTACATGCCGATCACCCCGATGTTCCATGTGCACGCCTGGGGCTTGCCGTATGTGGCGACCATGCTCGGCCTCAAGCAGGTCTATCCCGGCCGTTACGATCCTGAGTATCTGGTGGAGTTGTGGCGCAAGGAGAAGGTGACTTTCTCCCACTGCGTGCCAACCATCCTGCAAATGGTCCTCAATGCCAAGGCGGCACAAAACACCGATTTCGGCGGCTGGAAAATCGTCATTGGCGGCAGTGCGCTCAACCGTGCGCTGTACGAAGCGGCCAAGGCCAAGGGCATTCAGTTGACCGCCGCTTATGGCATGTCGGAAACCGGGCCATTGGTCTCGTGCGCGCACCTCAACGATGAGTTGATGGCCGGCACGGAAGACGAACGCATCACCTATCGGATCAAGGCCGGTGTGCCGGGGCCGTTGGTCGAGGCGGCGATCGTCGACACCGACGGCAACTTCCTGCCTGCCGATGGCGAGACCCAGGGCGAACTGGTGCTGCGTGCGCCGTGGCTCACCGAGGGTTATTTCAGCGAGCCGCAGAAGGGCGCCGAGCTCTGGGCCGGGGGCTGGCTGCACACTGGTGATGTGGCAACGCTGGACAGCATGGGCGTGATCGACATTCGCGACCGGATCAAGGACGTGATCAAGACCGGTGGCGAGTGGATCTCCTCCCTGGACCTGGAAGACCTGATCAGCCGCCACCCTGCGGTACGCGAAGTAGCAGTGGTGGGCATCGCCGATCCGCAATGGGGCGAGCGGCCGTTTGCGCTGCTGATAGTCAGGGAAGGGCATGAGGTCGGGGCCAGGGAACTCAAGGAGCATCTCAAGCCGTTCGTTGAACAGGGGCACCTGAGCAAGTGGGCCATTCCGAGCCAGATTGCCATTGTTACTGAAATTCCCAAGACCAGCGTCGGCAAGCTCGACAAGAAGCGTATCCGCGTCGACATCACCGAATGGCAGGCCAATAACAGCACCTTCCTCTCGACGCTTTGAGCGTCCGCTGGCGCGCCGAAAACGGCGCGCCAGACCTACCAAGCAAGCGCTTGGCTTGTTAAATCCGAATTTTCAGCCATCCTTGCCGGGCCGACATGTGTCGGACTGGCGAAAGGACTGTTCCAGAGTGGCCGGCAGCTGCAAATCACACTTTAGAGGGATCAAGCACTACTACCTGCTGGCTATAGTCCGCTCAAGGATTTTTAAGAACGGAGTTCACGCACAAAATGGGGCGCTGCAACTTTGGAGTGACTTCGGACCACTTGGCTTCCGGTCACCCACAACGTTTTTAAAAGTACTCAGCCATAACAATAATGCACATGGAGTAGCGTCGATGACATCAGTAAACCAGTTCTGGCGCCGGGCGAAACTGCCCCTGGCAGTCAGTCTCGCCTCTTCGCTCGCCGGGCCTGCATTCGGCGTCAGTTTCAACGTCGGTGAGATCGAAGGTCAATTCGACTCATCCCTGTCGATCGGTGCCAGTTGGTCTACTCAGAGTCCCAACAAGAACCTCATCGGTGTCAATAACGGGGGGCATGGCCTGTCCCAGACGTCCGATGACGGTCACGCCAACTTCAAGAGCGGCGAGACCTTTTCGAAGATCTTCAAAGGCATCCATGACCTTGAATTGAAATACGGCGACACCGGTGTCTTCGTCCGGGGCAAATACTGGTACGACTTCGAACTCAAGGATGAAAGCCGCGAGTTCAAGGACATCAGCGACAACAATCGCAAGGAAGGCGCCAAGTCCTCCGGTGGCCAGATCCTCGATGCGTTCGTCTACCACAACTACGCCATTGCCGATCAGCCGGGCTCGGTTCGTCTGGGCAAGCAGGTCGTGAGCTGGGGTGAAAGTACTTTCATCGGTGGCGGCATCAACTCGATCAACCCGATCGACGTGTCCGCGTTCCGTCGTCCTGGCGCCGAGGTCAAGGAAGGTCTGATCCCGGTCAACATGTTCTACGTGTCCCAGAGTCTGACCGACACTCTGTCGGCCGAAGCGTTCTATCAGCTCGAATGGGACCAGACGGTTGTTGATAACTGCGGCACCTTTTTCTCCCAGCCAGACATCATTGCTGACGGTTGCGACAACAACCTGCGCGTGCTGAACAAGCGCTCGACCATTCCGGCCGCGGCCCTGCCAACATTGACCAGGCTGGGCGTCGACGTAAACGATGAAGGTGTACTGGTGCGTCGTGGTGCTGACCGCGATGCGCGGGACAGCGGCCAGTGGGGCGCGTCCTTGAAGTACATGTTCGATCCGCTCGATACCGAGTTCGGCGCGTACTTCATGAACTACCACAGTCGTGCGCCGATCTTCAGCGCCACCGGTGCTCCAGCGGCGGCCTACGCCCGGGCAGCGGCATTGCCAGGGGCGCTTCGGGCTTTGGCACCCTTGGTGGTCGCGGGTAACTCGAACTACTTCGTCGAGTATCCGGAAGACATCCGCCTCTACGGCTTGAGCTTCTCCACGACCCTGCCTACCGGCACTGCGTGGAGCGGCGAGATCAGCTACCGTCCGAACGCGCCGGTGCAGCTCAACTCCACCGACATCCTGTTTGCCGGCGTACGCCCATTGGGTGGCGCCCTGACCAATGCTTCGCTGCTCGAGGGTGTGCCGGGTCAGGACTTGCACGGGTATCGCCGCAAGGAAGTCACCCAGTTCCAGACCACCCTGACGCACTTCTTCGATCAGGTCATGGGCGCCAGCCGTCTGACCCTGGTGGGCGAAGTGGGCGTGACCCACGTCGGCGGCCTGGAAAGCAGCTCCGACGTCCGTTACGGCCGTGACCCGGTCTACGGGCCTGGTGAACTGCCCTCTACCGGTGGCCTCAACACCTGTTCGGCGATTCTCAACACCAGCACCATCAACGGTGCCGGTGCAGGTGCTGCCACCAACAACCGCAGCCGCAATTGCAACGACGACGGCTTCACTACGGCGACTTCGTGGGGTTATCGCGCTCGCGCCATCTGGGATTACAACGACGTATTCGCCGGTGTGAACCTCAAACCGAACGTGGCCTGGTCCCACGACGTGAGTGGTTACTCGCCTGGCCCTGGCGGCAACTTCGAGGAAGGTCGTAAAGCGGTGAGCCTGGGTCTGGATGCCGAATACCAGAACACCTACACCGCGAGCCTGGCGTACACCAACTTCTTCGACGGCAAGTACACCACCGTGGATGATCGCGACTTCGTTGCGCTCAGCTTCGGCGTGAACTTCTAAGCACTATTTTCAGGACGAACACATTTATGAAAATAACAAAGAGTCTGTTCCACGTTGGCGTTCTGGGGCTGTCGCTGCTGGCGACCGGTGTCATGGCGGCGGTCCCGGCCGCCGAAGCGGACAAGCTGGGCAAGAGCCTGACCCCGATGGGCGCCGAGATGGCAGGCAACGCCGACGGCTCGATCCCGGCCTGGAAACCCATGCCGAAAAACGCCGGTAGCGTGGACAGCAAGGGTTTTCTGTCTGATCCGTTCGCGAGTGAAAAACCGCTGTTCACCATCACCGCGAAGAACGTCGACCAGTACAAGGACAAGCTCGCACCGGGCCAGTACGCGATGTTCAAGCGCTACCCGGAAACCTTCAAGATGCCGGTCTACCCGTCCCATCGCGGCGCCACCGTGCCGGATGACGTGTTCGCCTCCATCAAGAAGAACGCCACCAACACTAACCTGGTGTCCGGCGGCAACGGTCTGGAAAACTTCGAAACCGCGATCCCGTTCCCGATTCCGAAAAGCGGCGTTGAAGTCATCTGGAACCACATCACCCGGTATCGCGGTGGCAGCGTGACCCGTCTGATAACCCAGGCCACGCCGCAGCCGAACGGCTCGTTCAGCCTGGTGTACTTCGAGGACCAGTTCGTGTTCCGCGACAAGATGAAGGATTACGACCCGAAAAATCCGGGCAACATCCTGTTCTACTTCAAGCAGAAAGTGACCGCGCCGGCGCGTCTGGCCGGTGGCGTGCTACTGGTTCACGAAACCCTCGACCAGGTTAAAGAGCCGCGTTCGGCGTGGGTCTACAACGCCGGGCAGCGCCGTGTGCGTCGTGCGCCGCAAGTGTCCTATGACGGACCGGGTACCGCGGCCGATGGCCTGCGTACCTCCGACAACCTGGACATGTACAACGGTGCGCCGGATCGCTATGACTGGAAGCTCGAAGGCAAGAAAGAGATGTATATCGCCTCCGACAGCTACAAGCTCGATTCGCCACAACTGAAGTACGCCGACATCATCAAGGCCGGTCACATCAACCAGGACCTGGCTCGCTATGAACTGCGTCGGGTCTGGCATGTGGTCGCGACCCTGAAGGAAGGTCAGCGCCACATCTACGCCAAACGTGACTTCTACATCGACGAAGACACCTGGCAGGCAGCAGTGGTCGACCACTACGACGGTCGCGGGCAACTGTGGCGTGTCGCCGAGGCTCACTCCGAGAACTACTACGACAAGCAAGTGCCGTGGTACGCCCTCGAAACCTTGTACGACCTGCAGTCGGGACGCTACCTGGCACTGGGCATGAAGAACGAAGAGAAGTCGGCGTATAACTTCGGCTTCACTGCCAGCACCGCAGACTTCACGCCGGCAGCTTTGCGTCAGGAAGGCGTTCGCTAATACGTTGTAAACCGAGGCGCATCCTCGAAAAAAACGCCCCGACTGGTTCGGGGCATTTTTTTGCCTTCAAAAGATCGCTGCCTGCGGCAGATCCTACAGGTTATGCGTACGCCGCGATGTCGCGGGTGCACTCGGTCGGTGCAGGAGCGGCGGCGATCTTTTTGCCGACATGCAGGCGTTATGAGCCGGACATCTCTGGTTGTAGTCTTTTTGTAGCCATTTGTAGCAATAACCTTCAATAGCTCTTCGTTTACCGCTAGGCTGCGGACATCTGTAACGCCGCCATCAGTATTTCAAACAAGAGCCGGCCATGACTGATCTGTCCCCGCTTATGGGCCCTGCAAACGTTGCCGTCGGAGCATTGGACGGGCGTTTTTTCCGGCCTCCGCTGCCCGACGGCCATGTGCTGCGGCCGCGTCTGTGCGAGCGCCTGAGTGCAGGCCTGGGGGGCAGGTTGTTGCTGGTCAGCGCGCCGGCGGGGTTCGGCAAAAGTTCATTGGCGGTTGAGTTTTGCCAGGGTTTACCGGAGCACTGGCAAAGCCTGTGGCTGGGGTTAAGTCCACGGGACAGCGATCCCGGCCGCTTTCTTGAACGGCTGCTCGAAGGTCTTCAGGAGTATTTCCCGCAGCTGGGCAGCCAGGCGCTGGGGCTGCTGAAAATGCGCCAGCGTCATCAGCCGTTCGCTTTCGAAGAATGGCTGGACGGTTTGCTCGATGAGCTGGCGGTGCACCTTTCACCCGCTAAGCCGTTGCTGCTGGTGCTCGATGACTACCATCTGGCCCAAGGCCCGGTGCTTGATCGTTGCCTGCAATTTTTTCTCAATCATTTACCCGATGGCCTGCTGGTCATGGTCACTAGCCGGCAGCGTCCGGACTGGCATCTGGCACGCCTGCGGCTGTCGCGACAACTGCTCGAGTTGCATGAGCAAGACCTTCGACTGACCCACGATGAAGCCCTGACGCTGCTTGATCGACACAGCATTTCATTGCGTGGCGAGGCGCTGGAGAATCTGATCCAGCGCAGTGAGGGCTGGGTGGCCGGGCTGCGCTTCTGGCTGCTGGCGGCCTCCGAAGCGGGCAGCGAGGGCGTATTGCCCCAGTCGTTGTACGGTGGGGAAGGGCTGATTCGTGATTACCTGCTCGAAGAGGTGATCGATTGCCTGCCCGCCGAGGTGCAGTCATTCCTGTACGACACCGCGCCACAAGAGCGCTTTTGCAGCGAACTGTGCGACGCCGTGCGCGAAGCCCATGACAGCGCCGAGATCCTGCGCTTCCTGCTGGCGCATCAGGTATTTCTGGTGCCACTGGACGAACACGGTCACTGGTATCGCTATCACCACCTGTTTTCCGACCTGCTGCGCAGCCGGCCCAGTGTCCAGGCGATGGTGCCGACGGCCAGCCTGCATCTGCGTGCCTGCCGCTGGTTCAACGCCCAGGGATTACTCGATGATGCGGTAGAGCAAGCGTTGCGCGCCGGGCACCTGGATGTTGCAGCGAACCTGGTACAAAACCTCTCTGAAGAGCAGCTGCTGGCAGAGCAGAACGTCGGCATGCTGCTGCGCTGGAAAATGGACTTGCCCGACAGCCTGCTGATCAGCACGCCACGGCTGATCGTGCTCTACAGCTGGGCGTTGGGGTTGGCCTGTCAGCTGGACGCCGCCGAGGAACTGGCCAGCCACTTGAGCCGCTTCCTGCCGGCCCCGTCGGCCACCGCGCAAAAATCCATGCTGGCGCAATGGCTGGCCCTGAGCGGGATCATTGCCCGGGGCCGGGGCAATCGCGAGCTGACGTTGCTCTATTGCACCGAAGCGCTGGAAAGCCTGCCTGTCAAACGGTACGGGCAGCGTCTGATGTGCCTCTCCACGTTGTCCAATCTGGCCATTGCCGACAGCGACCTCTGGCGTGCACGGGGGTTGAACCGTGAGTCCCTTGAGCTGGCACAACGGGTCGGCAATCCGCTGTTCGAGGCGCTGGCCCATTACGACCGCGCCCGCGTGCTGCAAGCGCGCGGGGAGATTCTTCGTTCGCTGGACGAAGTCCGCCATGGGTTGCAGCGCCTGCAAGGCCTATCCCCGCAACGGCTTTATGCGGTGCGCGCACGGCTGACCTTATACGAGGGGTTTTTGCTGGCGCTGCGCTTGCAACCCCAGGCCGCGCGGGCACGTTTGCTCGCGGGTTTGAGCGAAGCCCGGGCCTGTCGTGACATCAGCGTGTTGATCGGCCACTGCGTGATTGCCCGTCTGGAGGGTGGCAGCGGCGAATTCGCGAAAGCCTTCGCCGAACTCGCCGAGGCCGAGCGCCTGATGCACATCTGGGACGTCCCGCCGATTTACTACCTGGCGATGATCACCCTGGTCAAATGCGAACTCTGGCTGGCCCAGGGCCGCACCGACCTGGCCGAAGCCTGGCTCGCGCGATTGGGCCAGACCTACAACGGCGAACACCCGGCGGCCCCCCCGGAATTCCATCCGCAACTGCCGCTGCACATTGAACTGCAACAGGCGGTGCTGGACATGCTGAAAGGCCAGTCCATGCTTGCCGAAGGACGCTTGAACGCGTTGCATGAACACGGTCAGCACAGCGGCCGGCAGATGCTCAGCGTGATGGCGCTAAGCCAGAAAGTCATGCTGTTGCTGGCGGACGGGCGCGAACCCGAGGCCCGCAAGGCCCTGGCCCAGGCTTTGGAAGCGGCTGCCGGTGGTGTCCTGCAACCGTTCGACTCATTGCTGACGGAACACCCGGACTGGCTGCGTGGACAACTTCAACTCTGTGCGCCAACGACCCTTTCGCAGAGTCTTTCGGAAAAAATTCCGGCCGTGGCTTCCCGTCCGGTGGTGGAGTCGTCTGCTGCTGCGGAACAACTCAGTACACGCGAACTGGCGGTTCTGCGGCTCATCGCCCAAGGGTGTTCGAATCAGGAAATCAGTGAGCAGTTATTTATTTCGCTGCACACGGTGAAGACACATGCCAGTCATATCAACAGTAAGCTTGGGGTTGAGCGGCGTACGCAGGCGGTGGCAAGGGCGCAGGAGTTGGGGGTGTTGGTCTAGCATCGCAAGAGCTGTCCCCCATACAAACGAAAACGCCCCGAACAAGTCGGGGCGTTTTCGTTTGTACGTTCCGGCCTGCCTGACAGGCCGGAGTTTATTTTCGTGATAAGCCGTCAGGCCACCAGATCATTGGCACTGAAGGTATTGACACCCACCAGCTGGATTTCGAAGTCCGAGCCCAGGTCGCCATTGACGTTGCCATAGAGCACATGGTCGACGAAGCGCAGCTGTCCTGCGCCGGTGAAGTCATTCGCGCCGATAAAGCTGAAGCCGTTGAAGCCCGCGCTTACCAGATTGGCATCGAAGTTGGTCAGATCGATCTTATCTCCCTGCAGATTGCTGAAGTCGGTGATGACATCGCGATTGGCGCCTGTGCCCATTTCGTTCAGTGCACTGAAAACGAACCTGTCGGCACCTGCGCCGCCGGTGAGGATGTCTGCACCGATGCCGCCGTCCAGAATGTTGTTGGCGTTATTGCCCGTCAGGCTGTTGTTCAGGTCGTTGCCCAGCGCGGTAAAGGCGCCGCTTCCGAGCAGCAGGACGTTCTCGACGTTGTGCAGGTTGCTCAGGTTCAGGTCGACGGTGTTGGTCTGTGCCGTGGCGTTGTAGACGACGTACAGGGTGTCGGTGCCTTCACTGACGTTTTCCTGGACCAGGGCCAGCTCGCCGGCCTGATCAAGGAAATAATCATCGTTGCCCTTGCCACCGATCAGGGTGTCCACACCGGCG
>NZ_JAHBDQ010000027.1 GCF_019956555.1 Pseudomonas sp. A-RE-19
CGGGAATAGGCTGGTCTGGTTTCGTGGTTCACCTTGGATATACGCCACAGCAAAAATGCCCCGTATCTTTCAATACGGGGCATTTTCTTGAATCGTTGCGCAAATGGCTAGGTTTTCACACAGTCTGGAAGGCTGCGATCTTTTGATTTTGCTTTCAAATGCGAAGATCAAAAGATCGCAGCCTTCGGCAGCTCCTACAGGGGGTCCACGATCAATTCAGATTTGGCGTCAACTCAAAAAACGCCTGTATCAAGCGCAAATCCCGCCGCCGCTCCATGCACCCAATCATGTGCCGATTGACCAGCCCCTCGCCAATAATCGGCACCGCCGCCACTCGCGGGTCGTGGCTGACTTCCACCGACGCCACCACCCCCACGCCCAACTCTGCGGCCACGGCCTCAGTCACGGCCTCTCGACTGTCCAGCTCCAGCAGCACCCGTGGATTGACCTTGGCCTGAACGCACGCCTTGTCGAACGTGCGTCGGGTAATCGAACCCGGCTCGCGCAACACCATGATCACCTGGTCCAGATCCTTGAGCTGCACCCCTTTCGACTTCAGCGCCCACGGATGACCAGCGGGCACCAGCGCGCAAATCCTCGACTCGCTCAACGCTTGCAAATGCAGCCCCTTGCGCGGCTCGACCTCGGTCAGTACCGCTACGTCGGCATGCTCCGACAACAACGCCGCCAATGTTTCCTGAGCATTGCCCAACCGCAGGTTGACGGTGATCCCCGGATAACGCGCGCGCAGGCTGGCGAGCATCGGCATGACCATGTGCGGCCCGTCCGCCGCCACCTCCAGGCGCCCGGTCAGCAGCTGCCGGTTGGCCTCCAGCATCACCTGCGCCTCTTCGGCCAGACCGAACATCGCCCGGGTGATTGCCGCCAGCTTGGTGCCCTCTTCCGTCAGCTCGACGCGCCGCGCGGTGCGTCGCAACAAGGTGATCTGGTAGTGCTCCTCCAGCGCCTTGATGTGCCCGGTGACGGCCGGTTGGCTGATGAACAGCCGCGCGGCGGCGCGGGTAAAGCTGCCTTCCCGGGCCACGGCGTCGAAGGCGCGCAGCTGGAACAGATTCATGAATAACCCTCACTGATGACTGGCATAACAACAAACAATTTGATTGATAGCTCACCGAATTGCAATTTATGTCCCGTAGCTTCATCCCACTGAGCTTTTGCAAGGACACAAGAATGAGTACTGCCGAGCCCACCCTGCTCACCCCCGGCCCATTGACCACATCGCGCCGCACCCGTCAGGCAATGATGGTCGACTGGGGCTCATGGGATGACCGCTTCAACCAATTGACCGCCAGCCTCTGCGAACAATTACTGGCGATCGTCAACGGTGCCGACAGCCATCACTGCGTGCCTCTGCAAGGCAGCGGCACATTCGCGGTCGAGGCGGCCATCGGCACGCTGGTGCCTCGCGACGGTAAAGTTCTGGTACTGATCAACGGCGCCTACGGCAAACGCCTGGCGAACATTTGCGAAGTGCTCGGCCGTTCGTTCAGCACCTTCGAAACCGCCGAAGACGAACCCTCCAGTGCCGCCGACGTCGACCGCCTGCTGCGGGCCGACGCCAGCATCACCCACGTTGCGCTGATTCACTGCGAAACCAGCACCGGCATCCTCAACCCACTGGCGGACATCGCCCACGTGATCGCGCAACACGGCAAACACCTGATCATCGACGCCATGAGCTCGTTTGGCGCCCTGCCGATCGACGCTCAACAGGTGCCGTTCGACGCACTGATCGCCGCCTCGGGCAAATGCCTGGAAGGTGTGCCGGGGATGGGCTTCGTTTTTGCGCGCAAAGAAACGCTGGCCAATGCCGCCGGTAACTCGCATTCACTGGCGATGGACTTGTTCGATCAGCACGCCTATATGGCCAAGACCGGCCAATGGCGCTTCACCCCGCCGACCCATGTGGTCGCGGCATTGCACGAAGCGTTGCTGCAATACGACGAAGAAGGCGGCTTGCCCGCACGGTACCAGCGCTACGCCAATAACTGCCAGGTGCTGCTCGATGACATGGCCAAACTGGGGCTGCGCAGCTTCCTGCCCACCGCGATCCAGGCGCCGATCATCGTCACCTTCCACGCGCCGAAAGACCCGCGCTATCAGTTCAAGGAATTCTACGAACGGGTCAAGGCCAAGGGTTACATCCTCTACCCCGGCAAACTGACCCAGGCCGAAACCTTCCGCGTCGGCTGCATCGGCCACGTCAACCAGGCCGAGATGCATGCCGCGGTGGCGGCAGTGGCCGAGGTGCTGCGCGAGATGGAAGTCCTGGACATCTGAAACGACGTCACCGTCCCCTGTAGGAGCGAGGCTTGCCCGCGAATGCAGACGACGCGGTCCATCAGTTAAACCGAATCATCGTTCTTCGCGGGCAAGCCTCGCTCCTACAAGGGACACCTCACATGAACTACAGCAACCCAACCAAGCTGCAAGCCGCCATCCTCGACTGGGCCGGCACCGTGGTCGATTTCGGCTCCTTCGCCCCAACGCAGATTTTTGTCGAAGCCTTCGCCGGGTTCGACGTCCAGGTTTCCATCCAAGAAGCCCGCGGGCCAATGGGCATGGGCAAGTGGGACCACATCCGCACCCTGTGCGATCAGCCGCAAATCGCCGAGCGTTATCGCCAGGTATTCGGTCGTACGCCGACCGACGATGACGTCACGGCGATCTACGAACGCTTCATGCCGCTGCAGATCGAAAAAATCGCCGAACACTCGGCACTGATCCCGGGTGCTCTGGACACCATCGCCAACCTGCGCCAACAAGGGATCAAGATCGGCTCCTGCTCCGGCTACCCGAAACAGGTCATGGACAAGGTGGTGGAGCTGGCTGCCACCAATGGCTACATCGCCGATCACGTGGTCGCCACCGATGAAGTCCCCAATGGCCGCCCATGGCCGGCACAGGCGCTGGCCAATGTGATCGCCCTGGGCATCGACGACGTCGCGGCCTGCGTAAAAATCGACGATACAGTGCCGGGGATTCTCGAAGGTCGCCGCGCCGGCATGTGGACCGTGGCGTTGATCTGCTCCGGCAACGCGCTGGGGCTGGACTACGAAGGTTATCGTGCGCTGAGCAGCGATAACCTGGCCTGCGAACGCAAACGCATTCACGCCATGTTCGAAAGCTCGCGGCCGCACTACATGATCGATACCATCACCGACTTGCCCGAAGTGATCGCCGACATCAACAAACGTCTGGCCAACGGCGAGATGCCACAAACGTTGTAAGCCCGAACTTATTGACAAAGCGCCGTAGTCTTGACAACAAGATTACGGCGCTAGCCATTTACAAACACCCATTAGAGCACTACAGCGTTCAACCCAATAACTATCGACTCCTGCAAACGCTCACCTTACAGCACTCGACTATTTATTAATCTGATTGCCTTGCGCATCAAAAACCGAACCATCTGCATACTTGACGCTGCCATCGGGGTACTGTTCGGTGCCATCGCTCCAAACGAGACGGCCATCCGGAAACTCTACTGTGCCATCCGGCCAAACAATGCGACCGTCGGGATGCTCTACCCTGCCGTCAACGTGCTGGAGAATTCCGTCCGGGCGCTTGACGATAGTCTGGTCTGCGCTGATCAGCGTTCCATCCGGCAATGAAATCGATCCATCACCATTCTCGACACGCCCAATGGAGTTCAACAGATTAAATAGGGCGACTGGATCAACATTCAGGTTAAGGGTCGGCCACGGCATCGGCGGCCTCACACCGGCAACAGGCTGGGTGGGTTTGATTGGCGGCTTGCCTGCGGGCAAGGCCGGTTTGACTGGAGGTTTAGTCCCTACAGGCTTGACCGGAGGTTTTACAGGCACGGGTGGTTTCGCGGGAGTCGGGGGTTTGACAGGTGTTGTTGTCGGTGGCTTGGGTTTGGTTACCGGTGGTTTTACTGCCGGCTTCGGTTTAGTGATCGGCGGCTTGGCCATCATTTTTTTAACAGCACCATAACGGTCTTTATTATAGGTGAAAACATTAGAACTCATAGGTCATCCCTTTTTACTTCCCCTGCATCATATAACTGATACAAAGTATTATTAGTTCATCACCCTGATGAACTCGACAACCCAACAATAACGAAGTTTTAAAATTCCGCAAAACCCAACCTTATACCAAACATGACCAATACACAGCCACAACAGAGATTAAAAACAACACAACACCAAAATCTTCCAGATGCTTTTGTTACGTACCCCAGGGATGTATTCTCTGCAACATCTCAAGTCCAGTACCACTAAAAATAACCACCAAAAGCTTGATTCAACTCAGGCAAAATAAGCCAAATAGGATTACAGTGACGACACACCGTCGAACAAGAACGGTGACTTCAGACCAGACTTGTGAGGAACACCGTATGCCCTGGAAGAATTCCGAATCACGTTACAGCACCGTATCGATCGCGCTGCACTGGTTAATGCTGGTTCTGTTAATAGCGGTTTACGCCTGTATCGAATTGCGCGGGATCTTTCCCAAAGGCAGCGGCGGCCGAACGCTGATCAAGGAAGCGCACTTCATGCTCGGGCTGACGGTTTTTGTGCTGGTCTGGCTACGGTTGTTCGCCCGCAGCCTGGGGCCGGCGCCGCAGATCTTCCCCGCCTCGCCTCACTGGCAAACCACGGTTGCCAAGTTGATGCACTGGGCGCTGTATATTTTCATGATCACCACACCAATTCTGGGCTGGCTGACTACCAGCGCCGAGGGGCATAAGGTGATGTTCTATGGCGTTGACCTGCCGTTGCTGATCGAAGAAAACAAAACGCTGGCCAAGCAGTTCCAGGGCTGGCATGAGCTCGGCGCGACCATCGGCTATTGGCTGATCGGGTTGCACGCCGTGGCCGGGCTTTATCACCACTATGTGGTGCGCGATAACACCCTGCTGCGGATGATGCCCAAGCGCGGTTGATCTCGACCGAGGCCTGCCTGCACAACCCCCCGCTCCCACAGGTTTTTCGTCGCTCAAGTTTCTTGGCCCCCTCGCCGTGAATTGAAACCCCGGCGGCCCTGCAAGCCGCCGGTGTGGATGAAGATCAGGCGCGTGCCTGGGGCAAATTTCCCGGCTTCGACGCGTTGCTTGAGCGTCAATAGCGCTTTGCCGGTGTACAGCGGTTCGAAAAGAATGCCACTGGCCTGTTCGGTCTGCTCGATGAACTCGAGTAACAGCGGATCGACTTTGGCAAAACCGCCACGACTGGCGTCGAACAGCTCATAAACCGGGTCCTGCAGACCTGCCTCGCGAACAATCGATTCGACCTGTTGCGCCACACCATGATCGTCAGGCACCGCCAGCGCGCCATACACCGGGTGTTCGCCCTCCTCGGCCAGTACCAGACCGGCCAGGGTCGTGCCTGTTCCGCAAGCCAGCCACCAGCCGTCGTAATTGCTCCAGCCCAGACCGCTCAGTTGCTCGCGGACCTGCCCCATCAGCTGCATGCAGCCCTTTGCACCACTCAAGCCGCCGCCACCTTCCGGCACTGGCTGCAGGTCGGGATACTGCTCCCGCCAGGGCGCCCAGAAACCGGGTTCGTGCCGCGCTCGATAACCGCCATAACCCAACCAATGCAACTGCATGCCGAACGCCTGCAAGTCCTTCACCGTCGGGGTGTCTTGCGGATGCCCGCGCAGCAGGCCCACGGTGATGAAGCCCAGGCGTTTGCCCGCTGCGGCCAATGCATGGAGATGGTTGGAATGGGCACCGCCCAGGCTGATGATGCCTCGGGCGCCGGTCTGGTCGGCGGCTTTCAGGTGTTCGATGAGCTTGAACCACTTGTTGCCGCTGATCAGCGGATCGATCTGGTCCAGACGCAGGATCGCGACGTCGATGCCAGCGGTGGCGAGCCAGTCGAGGTGAAGGGGTTCGAGGGGGGCTTGGGGTAGCCAGTTGGCAGGAGGAGAAAGCATTGGCGCCTGATTGTGCTCAGAAAGAGCCCGCATTCTAGTCGCTCAAAGGACCCCATCGCGAGCAGGCTCGCTCCCACATTGGATTTGCGTCGGTCACAAAATACGTGAACACCACAAAACCTGTGGGAGCGAGCCTGCTCGCGATGGCCATTGGCACGTTAAACCTGCGTATTACAACTCAGCCGCCAACCGCGACCCCTGATTGATCGCCCGTTTGGCATCCAGCTCCGCCGCTACGTCCGCGCCGCCGATCAAATGCACGTTCTGCCCGGCAGCAACCAGACCGTCGTGCAATTCGCGCAACGGATCCTGCCCGGCGCAGATCACGATGTTATCCACCGGCAGCACCTGCGGTTCGCCGGTTTCGCCGATACGGATGTGCAGGCCTTCGTCGTCGATCTTCAGGTACTCGACGCTGTTGAGCATCTGCACCTGCTTGTTCTTAAGACCTGTGCGATGAATCCAGCCAGTGGTCTTGCCCAGGCCGTCGCCGACCTTGGATGTCTTGCGTTGCAGCAGGAACACTTCACGGGCCGGCGCATGCGGCTCAGCCTTGATCCCCGCAACACCGCCGCGCGCTTCAAGGTGTGTATCAATGCCCCACTCCTTCCAGAACGCTTCGCGGTCCTGACTGGTGGCCACGCCCTGGTGAACGAGGAACTCCGACACGTCGAAACCGATACCGCCGGCGCCGATCACCGCGATGCACTTGCCCACCGGTTTACGTTCGAGAATCACGTCCAGGTAGCTCAGCACTTTGGCGTGCTCGACGCCCGGAATCGCCGGCACCCGTGGCGCAATGCCGGTGGCCAGAATGATTTCGTCGTAACCGCCCTCGACCAGTTGTGCCACGTCAACACGAGTGTTCAGGCACAGCTCGACGTGGGTGGTCTGCAACTTGCGATTGAAGTAGCGCAGGGTTTCGAAGAACTCTTCCTTGCCCGGCACGCGTTTGGCGATGTTGAACTGGCCGCCGATTTCGCTGGCCGAATCGAACAACGTCACCTGATGGCCCCGTTCAGCCGCCACAGTCGCGGCGGACAACCCGGCAGGACCGGCGCCGACCACGGCGATTTTCTTGATTTGCTGCACCGGCAGGTAATTGAGCTCGGTTTCATGGCAGGCCCGCGGGTTCACCAGGCAACTGGTCAACTTCCCGCCGAACGTGTGGTCCAGGCACGCCTGATTGCAACCGATACAGGTGTTGATTTCATCGCCACGGCCAGCGGCCGCCTTGTTGACGAAGTCCGGGTCGGCGAGAAACGGCCGCGCCATGGACACCATGTCGGCGTCGCCTTCAGCCAGGATCTGCTCGGCGACTTCCGGGGTGTTGATGCGGTTGGTGGTGATCAACGGTATATTCACCGAGCCCCGCAACTTGGCCGTGACCTTGCTGAACGCCCCACGCGGCACTTTGGTGGCAATGGTCGGAATCCGCGCTTCGTGCCAGCCGATGCCGGTGTTGATAATCGTCGCACCCGCCTGCTCGATGGCCTTGGCCAATTGCACGATCTCTTCCCAACTGCTGCCGCCTTCCACCAGGTCGAGCATCGACAGGCGGAAGATAATGATGAAGTTCGGGCCGACCGCTTCGCGCACCCGGTGGACGATTTCCACCGGCAGGCGCATGCGGTTTTCGTAAGCACCGCCCCAGCGATCCGTGCGGTGGTTGGTGTGGGCCGCGAGGAACTGGTTAATGAAATAACCTTCGGAGCCCATGATCTCGACGCCGTCGTATTCGGCTTTTTGCGCCAGGGTCGAGCAAGTGACGAAATCGCTGATCTGCTTCTCGATGCCTTCCTCGTCCAGCTCTTTAGGCTTGAACGGATTGATCGGCGCCTGAATCGCACTCGGGGCCACCTGTTTCGGGCTGTAGGCATAACGCCCGGCATGGAGAATCTGCATGCAGATTTTGCCGCCCGCCTCGTGCACTGCACGGGTGACGATTCGGTGTTTGAGCGCTTCTTCCTCGGTGGTCAGTTTGGCCGCGCCGGAGTAAACCCCGCCCTCGTCGTTCGGACCAATCCCACCGGTAACCATCAGGCCCACACCGCCACGGGCACGTTCGGCAAAGTAGGCGGCCATGCGCTCAAAACCACCGGGCTTTTCCTCAAGGCCAGTGTGCATCGAGCCCATCAGGGTGCGGTTGCGCAAGGTAGTAAAACCCAAGTCCAGCGGGGCCAACAGGTGCGGATAATGAGCGGCGGCCATCGGTAACTCCACAACGAGCGATCACGGAAAAATGCAGGAGCTCTACGGCCCCGTCAGTCATGTTCGACAGACTAAGAGTCGCACTGCTGTCACTCAATGACCGTAACTGACAACTTATTGATCCAAATGCGCAGCGCCCCTTGGCAAGCGCGGGCATGGGCCCTACCCTAGTCGTGAACCCTGCACACGGTCGTCGACTGCTTTCCCATGCGCAAACTTTTGTACCTGACCCTCTCCATGGCGTTGATCGCTGCCCTTACGACCTATGCCATGTGGGCCGCGGATCGTCCGGTGGGTCATTACCTCTCGGACTTGCGCATCAATCTCGCCGTCGATCAGGGCACCCCCGCTGATCGAGGCAACCTGCTGGGCATCCAGCCCGAGTTGTTCCCCACCGACTATCAAAGCCCCGAACACTTGCACCGCAAGCTCGCGGCCTATTTGCAGAAAGCCCGGGACCAGGGCCTGCTGAATGACAAAACCATCGTGGTACTGCCTGAACATATCGGCACCTGGCTGATGGTCAGCGGCGAGAAAGACGAGCTGTACCAGGCGACCACTATCAAGGAAGCCATGAACTGGCTGGCGGTGAGCAACCCGTTGCAGTTTCTCCGCGCGCTGATCAGCGCCGGGGGCACCAGCCGTATCGACGACGCGCACTTGCGGATGAAAGCCAAAAGCATGGCCAGGGACTACCAGGCGCTGTTCGGTGGTTTGGCGAAAGAATTCCACATCACCCTGGTGGCGGGGTCCATTGTGCTGCCCGAGCCGAGCGTCAACGACGGCACCCTGAACATAGGCCATGGCGCGCTGTATAACAGCAGCGTGGTGTTCGGTCGCGATGGCTTGCCAATTGGCCAGCCACAGCGGCAAATGCATCCGATTTTCGCTGAGCACGACACTCTCGAAGCTGATACCGAGTACACGATCAACGTCGTCGACACCCCGGCCGGGCGCTTGGGCGTATTGATCGGCAGCGACAGCTGGTACCCCGACAACTATCGCAAACTCGACGATCGGGGCGCACAACTGGTGGCGGTCCCGGCGTTCGTGGCCGGGCGCGGGACCTGGGATCAACCGTGGCGCGGCTATAAAGGCCTGCCTACGCCGAGCGCGATCAGCCTCAAGGCCGGCGAGGTCAGTGAAGGTCAGGCCTGGCATCGCCTGACACTGATCGCCCAACCACCCGGCAGCCAGGCCATCGCCGGAATGAGCGTGTTCCTGCGCGGTCAGTTCTGGGACAAAGGCAGCGCCGGTCAAAGCTTCCTCAGCAGCAACGGGCAGCATTTCGCCGACGGCGATGCCCGTGGCGCGCGTTTGCTGAACCTCTGGTTGTAAGCGATGAAACCGCAGCCGATGCGCCTCGGGGATCTGTCGGTGGGCTTTGTTCATAGCCTGGCCGACGCCGTGCGCAGCCATGGCCTGGACCCCCGACCGCTGCTCGAACAGTACGGCCTCGATGCCGCGCGGCTGGCCGAAGCTGGCGCTCGGCTCTCAATCCCGCGCTACATGCGCCTGGGCCACGGTGCCATTCAACTGACCAACGACCCGGCACTGGGTTTGCGCATGGGCCAGCTCAGTCGCCTGAGCCAGGCGGGGCTGGCCGGGGTCACCGCCGCCCAGGCACCGACCGTGCGGGAAGCGGCGCGCTGCCTGATTCGCTTCGAAGCGCTGTACGGTTCCAACTATCGCGGTCAGTCGAGCTTTCACGAAGACGCCCAAGGTGCCTGGCTGCGGTTCTATTCCATCAGCCCCTACAATGCCTACAACCGCTTCGTGGTGGATTCGATCATCGCCGGCTGGTTGCAGCAATTGTCCAGCGTAAGCCCTGCCCCACTGCGCGCCGAACGAATCGAGATCGAATTCCAAGCGCCGGATTACCGCGAAGCCTATAGCGTGCTGGGGGATTGTCCGATTCAGTTTGGAGCTGAACAGAATCAACTGCGCCTGAGCCTTGACAGCCTCGCCCAGCGCAACCCGGAACACTGCCCAAGCACCTGGCGGCACCTGTTGCAACTGTGTGAACGGGAGCTGGAGCAACTGACACGCACCCGCAGCCTGCGTGAACGCATCACTCAGTTACTGGGGCCGTTGCTCAATGGTGGCCGGGAACCCGACCTGGAAGAAGTGGCGGCGCGCCTGAAGCTGCCGACCTGGACCTTGCGTCGCAAACTCACCGAGGAAGGCACGCAATTTCGTGCAATTCTCAACGACACTCGCCGCGACCTGGCCATGACGTATATCCGCGACACCGAACTGGCGTTCGGCGAAATCGCTTACCTGCTGGGCTTTGCCTCGGCCGAAGCCTTTCAACGGGCCTTCAAACGCTGGAATGGCCAGACTCCCGGCGAATTTCGCCGAAGTCATAGAAAAACCGCCTGAAGCTGAAAACTATCCGCTCAAGCCTTCAACCTGAAGGCATCGGCTCACAGCTCGGTAGCATCTTCGGCCGGCTCCAGCGGGTCCAGTTCAAACGCTTGGTACTCGAGCAACTCTTCCTGATAATCGTCCATTATTAACCCCCATCGTTTGTTGAAAAAACATCTGAATAAATGACCAACGCCCTGAGCATAAAGTGCCCGCGTGAAAGAAAAATGACGCTGGCACGACACGATGTCGCTACTGAATAAAACGTAGCAGGCGGTCAGGAATTTATCACAGGATTTTTTCGATTTGAGCCGTAGGAATTCGGCTCGGCTTGACGTGGATCAATCTTGAAAGCCATTACGGGATCGGTGTCGTCTGACACGATCCCGTAACATCAGGCGTCAATTACTGGCTAGAGACAGGCATGGCCGAAATCGGCTCGGTCGGCGCCGGCATGCTGCTTGCGTCCGCCGATGGCGTGACCGTTTCCGTGGACGACGTCGGCTCGGTCTTCTCCGCCGGGGTAATTGGCGCCGCTTCAGCGGGTGGCACGACAGGTTCCGACGCGGCAGGTGCGCTTTCGGCAGGTGCAGGTTGGGTTGCCGGCGCAGGCGCAGGTTCTGCCGCTGGTGTTGGAGTTGGCGCCAACTGAGCTGGCGCAGCCTTGGCTTCAGGTACGCCCAGCTCCGTTTTCGGCTTCTCGGTGATGTGCGCAGCCTTCTTCGCTTCCGGTGGCAGGAACAACTCGACCAGGGTAAAGAAGCGATCGTAGAACTTTGACGAAGACACCGTTTCGCTGGCGACCTTGACCATCGAGTCGTCGGACGAGCCGATTGGCATCGACACCGAGCCCAACACACCCACGCCAAGGCTGGCAGAGTTGTTGGTCTTCTTCAGCGCATAACGGTCCTGCAGGGCGTTGGCGAACATGGTCGCGTGATGCCCGGCGCTACCATCTTCGGCACAAACCACACTGAAGCTGATCTCCATGTGAGTGTCACCGGTCTGCTGGAAGCTTTTATGTCCACTGACCAGTTTCGGATCGCTGCTGGTGATGATGTAACCCTGGCTGAGCAACGCCCGACGGGCGGCTTCGCAGGTCTGCGCATCGGTCACCGGGTAGCTGCGTGAAAACGTCCCGGAATCGTCGAAGTTCTCATGCTCATAGATGGCGGCCTTCTTCGACGAACAACCGGCAGCGGCGGCCAGCACCAAGGCCAGCCCGACAACACGCATGGGAATTGATTTAAACATTGAACATCCTGAGAAAAACGGTTCGGGGCGTATTGTGCAACAGATCGCTGCCTAGCGGCGTACCGTTTAGTGTCTTAAAACAGATACAAGTCTACCGACTGTCTTTCACAGGAAAAAGTCCCGTTCGGGCGGAACGGTCAAAAGATTGCCGCCCATAAAAAAACCCCGGCCGTCTGGTCGGGGTTTTTATATTGCAGGAAAACTCAGTCAGGCATCAGAAACGCTTGATCTCAGCCTCGCTTTCCAACTGTTTGCGGTAGGCCGCAAAGTCTTGCTGACCAATGCGCGAGGCGAGGAAGCGACGGTATTGAGCCTTCTCTTCTTCGGTCGGCGCAGCGGCTTCGTTCACGCCGTTCAGACGCACGATCACCAGGCTACCATCGGCCAGGGTCACGTTGCTGAAGGTCGGCTTGTCTTTGGATACTGGCTTGGGCATACGGAACAGCGCTTGCAGCACGGTAGGGTCGATCCCTTCCTGAGCGCGAGTTGCGGCTCCGGTAACCTTCCAGTTCTGGCCGTCAATCGCCTTGTCCAATGGCGTCTTGCCATCGCGCAGGCTGGCGATCAGTTGATCAGCCTTGGTCTTGGCCGCAGCACTGGCGTGCTCCTTGGTCAATTGCCCACGGATGCTGGCAGACACACTTTCCAGCGGCAGTTGCTCAGGCTTGCGGTGCTCCTTGGCGCGCAGCACGATCACGGTTTCCGGGTCCAGCTCGATCGCGGTGCTGTTGGCACCCTCATCCAGCACTTCAGGACTGAACGCAGCAGTGACTACGGCACGGTTGGCCGCGACACCTTCGCCACCTTCACGGCCAAACGGCGCGGACGTGTGAACAGTCAGCTTCAGGTCTTGCGCCGGCTGGGCCAGATCGGAGGCTTCGAACGACGAGTCTTCCAGTTGCTTGGTCGCCTCGACGAAACGCTGCTCGACCTGCTGGGTTTTCAGCTCGCGGGTCAACTTGTCTTTCAGACTGGCAAACGTCGGAACTTCGGGGGCTTCAACGCCCAACAGCTTGATCAGGTGGAAACCGAAGTCAGTGCGAACCGGCTCCGAGACCTGATCCTTGGCCAACGAATACAAAGCTTTTTCAAACGCTGGATCGTAGACGCCCGGGCCTGCATAACCGAGGTCACCGCCGTTGTTCGCCGAACCTGGGTCCTGGGAGAATTCCTTGGCCAGCGCCTCGAATTTCTCGCCCTTGGCCAGACGCGCCTGCACGTCTTCGATCTTGGCCTTGGCTTGCGCCTCGGTCACCTTATCGTTCACTTCAATCAGAATGTGCGCCGCCCGGCGTTGCTCGGACAGGTTCGCGGTTTCTTTCTGATACGCCGCTTGCAGGTCTTCATCCTTGACGCTGACCTGATCAAAGAAGGAGGCCTTCTTCAATTCGAGGTAGTCGATGACCACCTGATCCGGCGTCATGAACTCCTTGGCGTGTTCGTCATAGTAGGCCTTGACCTCATCGTCAGTCAGCTTCACCGCCGCAGGATCTGCCTTGACGTTCAGGGTAGCGACATCGCGGGTCTGTTTTTCCAGACGGGCGAAGGCCAGAACCTGAGCATCGGTGACGAAACCGCTACCGGCCAAGCCAGCGCGCAGCTGACCGATCAGCATTTCCTGAGCCAGCATCTGGCGGAATTGCAGACGGCTGTAGCCGAGTTGACGAATCACCTGGTCGAAACGCTCGGAGCTGAACTTGCCATCCACCTGGAATTCAGGGGTTTGCAGGATCACCTGATCCAAAGCAGCTTCGGAGAAAGCGAATTTCGACTTTTCTGCGCCTTGCAGCAGCAGTTTGCGATCGATCAGGCCTTTGAGGGCCGATTCGCGCAGCATTTTTTCGTCGAGCAAGGAAGCATCGAAATCCTTGCCCAGTTGTTGCATGAGTTGACGGCGTTGCATATCGACCGCCTGGCTCAGCTCGTTCTGGCTGATTTCTTCGCCATTGACCTTGGCCGCCTCATTGGTGTGCTTCGTGGCCCGAAAAATGGCGTCGAAACCGGTCAAAGCCATCAGTGCAACGATGACCCCGATGATGGTCTTGGCAATCCAGCCTTGTGAATTGTCCCTGATATTCTGCAGCATGCGTCCCCCAGAAACGGTTGAACTTCAAAATTAGGCAACCGTGGAGCGTGGGTAGAATCCGGATAGAAGAAAGGCGCATCCGAGGATGCGCCTTCTCGTAACTGGCGGAGCGGACGGGACTCGAACCCGCGACCCCCGGCGTGACAGGCCGGTATTCTAACCGACTGAACTACCGCTCCGCTGCCAAGTCAGGCATGACCCCGACCCGGATAGGCAAAAACCTGAATCGAACTTAGTTGACAGCTTCTTTCAGTGCTTTACCGGCTTTGAAACCTGGTTTTTTGGCTGCGGCGATTTCCAGCGTCTTACCGGTCTGTGGGTTACGACCGATGCGAGCTGGACGATCGGTCACGGAGAAGGTACCGAAACCAACCAGAACAACAGAGTCGCCAGCCTTGAGAGCGCCAGTGACGGATTCGATTACAGCGTCCAGCGCACGGCCAGCAGCAGCTTTCGGGATATCAGCGGATGCAGCGATAGCATCAATCAGTTCCGACTTGTTCACTCTAAGTCCCCTTATATCTATTTGAGTTTGATTCTAAGTTTTTTGGTGAAAGCAAAAAAACGAGTGCTGAATGGCCTACAGACACTTAAGAGCCGCTTTATAACAAGGGCTCTAAAAAACTGTCAAGGAAGCCCCCCAGTCAAATGCGTACTAATGCGTGCTAATTCTTTCCTTAGAGTCAGACTCGCGTTTTTCATCCTTTGCAACTATCTCCGGAGCCACATCCGGCAAGGGCTCCGGCGCGTATTGCAGCGCAATTTGCAGGACCTCGTCAATCCATTTAACTGGTTTAATCTGTAGATCTTGCTTGATATTGTCAGGAATTTCCTTCAGATCGCGTACGTTCTCTTCAGGAATGATCACCGTCTTGATTCCACCACGGTGAGCCGCCAGCAGTTTTTCTTTCAAACCGCCGATCGCCAGCACCTGACCACGCAGGGTGATTTCGCCGGTCATGGCGACGTCCGCGCGCACAGGAATCCCGGTCAATGCCGAAACCAGGGCCGTGCACATGCCTACACCGGCACTAGGGCCGTCCTTCGGCGTTGCCCCTTCAGGCATGTGGATATGCGTGTCGCGCTTCTCGTGGAAGTCCAGAGGGATCCCCAGGCTCTTCGCCCGACTGCGGACAACGGTCAGGGCCGCAGTGATCGATTCGACCATTACGTCACCCAGAGAACCGGTCTTGATCAACTGGCCTTTGCCCGGTACCACCGCAGCCTCGATGGTCAGCAATTCGCCGCCCACTTGAGTCCACGCCAAGCCCGTTACCTGACCGATCTGATCCTGCGACTCAGCCAGACCGTAGCGGAATTTACGCACGCCCAGGAAGTGCTCAAGCATGTCGGCAGTGACCTTCACCGAGAAGCGTTTTTCCATCGCATGCTCTTTGACCGCCTTGCGGCAAACCTTGGCAATCTGGCGCTCCAGCCCACGTACACCGGCTTCGCGGGTGTAGTAGCGGATGATGTCGCGGATCGCTTCGGCGTCGAATTCCAGCTCGCCTTTCTTCAAGCCGTTGGCCTGAATCTGCTTGGGCGAAAGGTATTTGACGGCGATGTTGATCTTCTCGTCTTCGGTGTAACCCGGCAGACGAATCACTTCCATCCGGTCCAGCAGCGCCGGCGGAATGTTCATGGAGTTGGAGGTGCACAGGAACATCACATCGGACAGGTCGTAGTCGACTTCCAGATAGTGATCGTTGAAGTTGTGGTTCTGCTCGGGATCGAGCACTTCCAGCAACGCCGACGCCGGATCGCCACGCATGTCGCTGCCCATTTTGTCGATTTCATCGAGCAGGAACAGCGGGTTGCGGACGCCCACCTTTGTCATCTTTTGAATCAATCTTCCTGGCATCGAACCGATATAAGTCCGGCGGTGACCACGAATTTCCGCCTCATCGCGCACGCCACCGAGGGCCATACGGACGAATTTGCGGTTGGTGGCGTGGGCAATCGACTCCGCCAGCGAGGTTTTACCCACCCCCGGAGGACCGACCAGGCACAGCACCGGACCGCGAATCTTCTTCACGCGCTTCTGCACGGCAAGGTATTCGAGGATCCGCTCTTTGACTTCTTCCAGACCATAGTGGTCGGCGTCGAGAATGTCTTCGGCACGGGCAAGGTCCAGACGCACCTTGCTTTGAGCCTTCCACGGCACTTGAACCAACCAGTCGATGTACGAACGCACCACTGTCGCTTCCGCGGACATTGGCGACATTTGCTTGAGTTTGTTCAGTTCGGCCTGAGCCTTGGCCAACGCGTCTTTCGGCAGGCCGGCGGCATCGATGCGCTTTTTCAGCTCTTCGATTTCATTGTGGCCTTCATCGCTGTCGCCCAGCTCTTTCTGAATGGCCTTCATCTGCTCATTCAGGTAGTACTCGCGCTGGCTGCGCTCCATTTGCTTTTTGACGCGACCGCGAATGCGTTTTTCGACTTGCAGCAGGTCGATCTCCGCATCCAGCAACGCCAGAACGTGCTCGACCCGGGCCGACAAATCGATGATTTCGAGGATTTCCTGCTTCTGCTCGATCTTCAGGGCCATGTGCGCGGCCATGGTGTCAACCAAGCGGCCTGGCTCGTCGATGCTGTTGAGCGACGACAGGACTTCAGCGGGCACTTTCTTGCCCAGCTGCACATATTGTTCGAACTGAGCCAGCAGGCTGCGGACAAATACTTCCGATTCGCGCTCAGGCGCGTCGGCTTCTTCGATCAGCGAGACTTCGGCGCGGCAGTGGCCGTCGACTTCGCTGAAGCGCTCCACGGCGCCCCGCTGCTCGCCTTCGACAAGAACCTTGACCGTGCCGTCAGGCAGCTTGAGCAGCTGCAGAACGGTAGCGATGGTGCCTACGCGATAAAGTGCATCTTCACCGGGATCATCGTCAGCAGGATTCCGCTGAGCCAGCAGAAGGATCTGCTTGTCACCCGTCATCGCAGCCTCGAGGGCTTCGATGGATTTCTCGCGCCCCACGAACAGCGGGATAACCATGTGCGGATAAACCACGACATCACGCAATGGCAAGAGAGGCAATTCGATGGTTGTCTTCATGATTTCGCCTCTACGGCGGCCATAAGGCCGTAAACAGATGGATGTAAGCTTGAAACCAAGATGGGGGCTGCTTTCAAAAAAAACAAGCGGATAAAAGAACCACTTTAAAGATCGCCGCTTACGGTAGCGCCTGCGTGGGTCCAGATACATCCAAAAAATCAGGGCGACTGTCATGCCGCCTTCGCAGCGGGCGGCGATCCGACAAGCCAGCTCCCACAATAGCAAAGGGGCCCGAAGGCCCCTTCTTTATTCCAGCAGTGTGACGCCTCAGGCGTCTGGCGCTGCCTTGGCGGTCGGCTCATTGTTTTCATAGATATACAATGGCTTGGACTTGCCTTCTATTACGCTTTCATCGATCACTACTTTACTCACCTCGGACTGCGAGGGGATTTCATACATAGTGTCGAGCAATACACCTTCGAGAATCGAACGCAGTCCACGGGCACCGGTTTTGCGTTCCAGGGCACGTTTGGCAACCGATTTCAGCGCGTCGGAACGGAATTCCAGGTCTACGCCTTCCATCTCGAACAGCTTGGCATACTGCTTGGTCAGGGCATTTTTCGGCTCGGTGAGAATCTGCATCAACGCAGCCTCATCGAGCTCGTCCAGCGTGGCAAGTACTGGCAGACGACCGACGAACTCGGGGATCAGACCGAACTTGACCAAATCGTCAGGTTCGACTTCACGCAGGGACTCACCGACTTTCTTGCCTTCTTCCTTGCTGCGAACTTCCGCGTTGAAACCGATGCCGCCCTTGGTGGAACGGTTTTGAATAACCTTTTCCAGACCGGAGAACGCACCACCGCAGATGAACAGGATGTTACGGGTGTCGACCTGAAGGAATTCCTGCTGCGGATGCTTGCGACCACCTTGAGGTGGAACGGAAGCGACCGTGCCTTCGATCAACTTGAGCAGGGCCTGCTGCACGCCTTCACCGGAAACGTCCCGGGTGATCGACGGGTTGTCAGACTTGCGCGAGATTTTGTCGATCTCATCGATGTAGACAATGCCCATCTGGGCCTTTTCTACGTCGTAATCGCACTTCTGCAGCAGCTTCTGAATGATGTTCTCGACATCTTCACCGACATAACCCGCCTCGGTGAGGGTGGTTGCGTCGGCAATGGTGAACGGAACGTTCAGCAAACGGGCCAGCGTTTCGGCAAGCAGGGTTTTACCCGAGCCTGTCGGGCCGATCAGCAAGATGTTGCTCTTGCCGAGCTCGACGTCGTCATTCTTTTTGTCACGCTGGTTCAGGCGCTTGTAGTGGTTGTACACCGCTACGGCCAAAACCTTTTTCGCACGCTCCTGACCAATCACGTACTGATCAAGGATGCCGCTGATTTCTTTAGGCGAAGGCAATTTATGCGCGCTGCTTTCGGCCTGGGCTTCCTGCACCTCCTCACGGATGATGTCATTGCACAGGTCGACGCACTCGTCGCAGATAAAGACCGAGGGGCCGGCAATCAATTTGCGTACTTCATGCTGGCTTTTGCCACAGAAGGAGCAATAGAGCAGCTTGCCGTTGTCCTCGCCGTTGCGGGTGTCAGTCATTCGTTCGATCCAAATCCGATAGGCTTGCAACACAAGATGAAGGCTATTGCGGGCTTTTTCAAGCCCGCTGGTGATCGGACCCGCCGACCCACCTTATTTTGAGCTGCTTATTTTAAGCGGGGCGCTGGTTGATCACTTCATCGATCAACCCGTATTCACGCGCTGCTTCTGCACTCATGAAGTTATCGCGGTTGGTATCGCGCTCGATTTCTTCAAGAGTGCGCCCGCTATGCTTGGCCATCAGCGTGTTGAGACGCTCACGAATGAAGAGGATTTCCTTGGCATGGATTTCGATATCCGAGGCCTGGCCCTGGAAACCGCCCAGTGGCTGGTGAATCATCACACGCGAGTTCGGCAGGCAGTAACGCTTGCCTTGGGCACCGGCGGTCAGTAGAAACGCACCCATGCTGCACGCTTGACCGATACAGGTGGTCGACACGTTTGGCTTGATGAACTGCATGGTGTCGTAGATCGACATGCCCGCAGTCACCGAACCACCCGGCGAGTTGATATAGAGATGGATGTCCTTGTCCGGGTTTTCCGCTTCAAGGAACAGCAGTTGCGCACAGATCAGGTTGGCCATGTAGTCCTCTACCGGACCAACCAGAAAGATCACTCGCTCCTTGAGAAGGCGCGAGTAGATGTCATAGGCGCGTTCGCCACGAGCAGACTGCTCGACAACCATCGGGACCAGGCCGCCTGCGGCCTGGATATCAGAGTTCTGCTGAATATACGAATTACGGAACATGCTCTGCAGTCACTCCCAAATAGTTATGTCTTGAATACGCATAAGCCAGCACGAAGGCTGGCTTATGGTGTGTGCTTCTTACCGCAAAAACAATCAGTCGGCTTGTGGAGCTTCTACCGGCTTGACTGCTTCTTCGTAAGAGACCGATTTGTCGGTCACGCTAGCTTTCTGCAGAACAGTATCCACAACTTGTTCTTCCAGCACAACCGAACGAACTTCGTTCAGTTGCTGGTCGTTCTTGTAGTACCAGGACACAACCTGCTCAGGCTCCTGATAAGCCGAAGCCATTTCCTGAATCATCTCGCGAACGCGGGCTTCGTCAGGCTTGAGGTCGAATTGCTTGACCACTTCAGCCACGATCAGACCCAGTACAACGCGACGCTTGGCTTGCTCTTCGAACAGCTCGGCCGGCAGTTGGTCAGGCTTGATGTTGCCGCCGAACTGCTGAACAGCCTGCACGCGCAGACGGTCGACTTCGTTGGACAGCAGGGCCTTTGGCACTTCGATCGGGTTGGTGGCCAGCAGACCGTCCATAACCTGATTCTTGACCTTGGATTTGATCGCCTGACGCAGTTCACGCTCCATGTTCTTGCGAACTTCGGCGCGGAAACCTTCCAGACCGGTTTCCTTGATGCCGAATTGAGCGAAGAATTCTTCGGTCAGCTCTGGCAGCTTAGGCTCGGAAACGGTGTTCACGGTTACGGTGAACTCAGCGGTTTTGCCCGCCAGGTCGAGGTTCTGATAGTCCTCTGGGAAGGTCAGGTTCAGAACGCGCTCTTCGCCGGCTTTAGCGCCGACCAGACCGTCTTCGAAACCAGGGATCATGCGGCCGGAACCCAGCACCAGCTGGGTACCTTTGGCAGAACCGCCTGCGAACACTTCACCGTCGACCTTGCCAACGAAATCGATGTTCAGCTGGTCGTCGTTCTGGGCGGCGCGATCAGCCACTTCGAAACGGGTGTTCTGCTTGCGCAGGACTTCCAGCATCTTGTCCAGATCGGCATCAGCCACGTCAGCGCTCAGGCGCTCGACAGTGATACCTTCGAAACCGGCAACGGTGAACTCCGGGAACACTTCGAAAATTGCGACGTATTCCAGATCTTTGCCAGCTTCCATCGATTTAGGTTCGATCGAAGGAGCGCCAGCCGGGTTCAGCTTCTGCTCGACAACAGCTTCGTAGAAAGAAGACTGGATCACATCGCCCACGGCTTCTTGACGTGCATCAGCACCGAAACGGCGCTTGATTTCACTCATTGGCACTTTGCCTGGACGGAAGCCAGCGATCTTGGCCTTTTGGGCAGTCTGCTGCAGACGCTTGTTGACCTGAGTCTCGATGCGCTCAGCTGGCACGGTGATGCTCATGCGGCGCTCAAGAGCAGAAGTATTTTCAACAGAAACTTGCATGGATATTCCTCGTTGCACAGACGTTAGCCGGCCGTTTCCGACCCCAGAATCAAGGGCATGCATTCTAGTGGGTCAAACTCAAGAAGTCACCCTACTGAAAACGGGTAAAAAAGCAGCAGGCAATTTATAGGCGGGGACAAACGGTTGCGCCTCGCCCTGTTAGCAAATACAGCCAGGGCCCTGCACCAACCCTCCTATATAGAAGGAATCGGCAATCCATCCCTGACAGCCAACCCCGCGAAGGGATCGGCGGGCGAATCGAGCATCATCGAGAAACATAAATACGACGAAGCGACCTACCCTGCGACCCACAACCTGCAGCCGCTGAACACTCAAACCTTTGAAACAAAAAAGGCGCCAGACTGTTAAATCTGGCGCCTTTCGAAATATGGGGTGGACGATGGGGATCGAACCCACGACAACGGGAGTCACAATCCCGTGCTCTACCAACTGAGCTACGCCCACCATATTGCGTGACAAAGAAGCCAAACAACTTCTTTGTTGAGCCCAACCAAGCCAACCGGCATGAGTGAAGCTTTATTTGGTGCGGATGAAGAGACTCGAACTCTTACGCCTCGCGGCGCTGGAACCTAAATCCAGTGTGTCTACCAATTCCACCACATCCGCGGATTGAAGCTGTTAAAGCAAAGGCGCCAGACTGTAAAATCTGGCGCCTTTCAAAATATGGGGTGGACGATGGGGATCGAACCCACGACAACGGGAGTCACAATCCCGTGCTCTACCAACTGAGCTACGCCCACCATATCGCGCTACTTGTGCCAAAGCTGCCTAATGGCGCACCCGGCAGGACTCGAACCTGCGACCATCCGCTTAGAAGGCGGATGCTCTATCCAGCTGAGCTACGGGCGCCTTGTTAGCTGTAACCTTGAAGGACTACAAACTAAGTGCTTTTCAGTCTTGCAGAACTTCGATTCTGCTCAACCTTCTCAACCAGTGCTAGGCTGTGCCCGACAAGTGCGACGAATAGTATAGAGCGACCCGAAGGTCGTCAAATCCTTTTTAAAAAAAATTCATTTAATTAAAGGGGTTAGGGGAATTTGCAGACCAAGCGCCTTTGCCCTCACCTCACGACATGCGAGAATGCGTCCTCTTTTTTCCCCCTCTCGATGGTTAATCACGCGCAATGACTGCACAACTAATCGACGGCAAATCGATCGCCGCCAGCCTGCGCCAGCAGATCGCCAAACGAGTCGCCGAGCGTCGCCAGCAAGGCCTGCGCACGCCCGGCCTCGCGGTGATCCTGGTCGGCAGCGATCCTGCCTCTCAGGTTTATGTCTCGCACAAGCGTAAAGACTGTGAAGAGGTCGGCTTCCTTTCCCAAGCCTATGACCTGCCTGCCCAAACCACTCAAGAAGCACTGACCGATCTGATCGATCGACTGAACGACGACCCGGCGATTGACGGCGTTCTGCTTCAACTGCCTTTACCTGAACACCTGGACGCCTCCAAATTGCTGGAACGCATTCGTCCCGACAAGGACGTCGACGGCTTCCACCCTTATAACGTCGGCCGTCTGGCCCAGCGCATTCCGCTGCTGCGTCCGTGCACGCCCAAAGGCATCATGGCGCTGCTGGAAAGCACCGGCGCCGATCTTTACGGAATGGACGCCGTCATTGTAGGAGCCTCCAATATTGTTGGCCGTCCGATGGCGATGGAGTTGCTGCTGGCCGGTTGCACCGTGACTGTCACACACCGTTTCACCAAGGATCTGGCAGGCCACGTCGGGCGCGCTGATCTGGTTGTGGTTGCCGCTGGCAAGCCGGGCCTGGTCAAGGGTGAATGGATCAAGGAAGGCGCGATCGTGATCGACGTCGGCATCAACCGACAGGAAGATGGCAAGCTGGTCGGTGACGTGATCTACGAAACCGCCCTGCCCCGCGCCGGCTGGATTACCCCGGTACCGGGCGGCGTCGGCCCGATGACCCGCGCTTGCTTGCTGGAAAACACGCTGTATGCCGCGGAAACGCTGCACGGCTGAGTCCGCGCCCGCACCGCGGTGCCGTATAAAAGAACCCCGCCAAACGCGGGGTTCTTTTTGCTTAAGGAAAAAGCTCGACCATCCGCCGGAAAAGCCTGTTTCCAATCACTTTCACCTGAACATCGAACAACCATCGACAGTTCTTCAGCCATACTCCTAAAATGCGTCGCTTTTTAGAGAAAAAGCCCGTTACAAAAACGGTATATCCACCCTTCATGAGTCCGCCAGCGTGAAAATCCGCCTTTCAATCCTGAGCTTGTTTTTTGCATTTACAGGGACTTTCATCACGCCAACGATTAATGCTGCCGAAACTACCGAGGCGCCCCGAAACACTTCACAACTGAAGATCGCTTCCGGCAGCGCATTGCTGATGGATCTGCAAACCAACAAAGTCATCTACGCCAACAATCCGGATGTTGTGGTGCCGATCGCTTCCGTCAGCAAACTGATGACGGGCCTGGTGGTAGTAGAAGCCCGGCAAAACATGGACGAATTCCTTTCCGTCAACATCAGCGATACCCCGGAAATGAAAGGTGTGTTCTCGCGGGTCAAGCTCAAAAGCGAATTGCCGCGCCGAGAGATGCTGCTGATTGCCCTGATGTCATCGGAAAACCGTGCCGCCGCGACCCTGGCCCATCACTATCCGGGCGGTTATGTCGCATTCATTGCCGCCATGAACGCCAAAGCCAAGGCGCTGGGCATGACCAGCACCCACTTTGTCGAACCGACAGGGCTTTCCCCGCGCAATGTGTCCACTGCCCGCGACCTGAGCAAACTGCTGATCGCGGCGCACAAGTACCCGTTATTGACTGAGCTCAGCACTACCAAGGAAAAAACCGTCTCGTTCCGTAAACCCAACTACAGCCTGGGTTTCCACAACACCGACCATTTGATCAATAAGTCGAACTGGGACATCAAGCTGACCAAGACCGGTTTCACCAACGAGGCCGGTCACTGCCTGGTGCTGGTCACCAGCATGGGCAATCGTCCGGTTGCACTGGTGATTCTCGATGCTTTCGGCAAGTACACGCACTTTGCCGATGCCACCCGTATTCGCAGCTGGGTCGAAACCGGCAAGAGCGCCGACGTGCCGTCCGTAGCGCTGCAATACAAATCCGAGAAGAACCTCAAGCATCGCCAAAGCGGCGTGATTGAAGCCTCGAAATAAGGCCGCAATGCCTGTAAACGAAAGCCCCGATTATTCGGGGCTTTTTTTCGTCTGCATCAATCATTGGGCAACGGCATTTGATCGTCATCCGGAATGCCATCCCCGGCACTCGGATCTCTCCAGCCTTGCGGATGCTCGGTTGGCACCACGGTAGGCCTGGCTAGAGGATCCCTTAACGGGCTGTCTGGATCCATCACGGGGTCCAGGCTCGGTTCGGGTGTTGTTGGAACACTGTCTGGCGGGTCTGGACGTTTGTCATCGAAGCTCGAATCGGTAGACATATGCACCTCTCACTAGGACTTGGGTTTCAGATCGCCAAGTGGATCGTAAGGCTTAGCCGGTGCCTTCTTGCCCTCCTCACCCGGCTTTACATCCCTGGGCGCCTTGGCAGGCCCGATGGGATCGACCTGAGGATCGGCGAGGTCCGGAGAATCGGGGTCGAACCCCAACTCATTATCGGACGAATGCTCAGACGAGTGCGGGCCGACAGGGGTGTTGGAATGAGCCATGGGCGCCTCCTGGTCAAAGCCCGGCGAAATCCGGGCCCTTTATTTAAGAGGCCAACCACGCCGAGTAGTGCCGTACAGATGACAAACGGAGGCCTACTGCGTGGTCAAGGCTTTCTTCGCCCTGGCGGCTGCCTGCTCCTGACCTGACTGGGCCAGATCGTTCGCCGCTTTCAGCCAGCGCTGCTGATCGACGTTGGCCGGAATCTGGTTCGGCTTCTGGATCAATACAGCCCAGCCGCCAGCACTTTCGAACGCCGATTCAAAGGCGCTGAACCCCATCAGCACCCGGCGATCCATCCCGGCGCGAAGCAGCACTGTCTGCTTCTGGCGGTTGTAACCGGCGAGAATGGCGTATCGGGGTTCTGCCCAGAACGCCGAGCCTTCAGTGAAGCGCACCATCACCGGGTAACCCGCCGCCACCTGGGCCAGCAGCGCCGGCAAATGACTATCCAGGGGATAAACCACCATCCCGTATTCACGGGCGAGGTTTTGCATGTTCTGCTGCAACTGCGCTTCGGCACCCGGCAATTTCAGAGGTTTGTCGAGCAATCCCGGGGTGATCACGATGCCCTGCTGGGACAACAGACTGGCGAGCACCTGGGGCCCGCTTTGATAACTTTGCCCTCGGTAGAACGTACCGCTGAGTTCGACACGCTCGGGCAGACGCTTGATCTCTGGCGCCACGCTCCCCGCGCAGCCAGCCAGACCTGCAACGCAGCCAATCACCAGCATCACCGATCGAATTCGAGAAAATACCTGCACCATCATCACTCTCTTGTTCAGACGCCAGGCAATCGCGCTCCCGGCTTGGCCGTCGATCATAGGATGCCGTGCGACAGCGGTATAGCCTTAACCGGCAGTTGAATGCATTCGATAGAGCGAATGGGTTGATGACCGGTGACCTTTGGTCAATAGTCTGAAATATGCCAGCGACTAGACTGTCAATTGCAAAGCGTGTGCGAGTGCCCGATGCAGGGCAAAGAGGAGGCACTGATGAGCCTGACCATGACCATTGTGATGTTGATTTCCGGCTGGCTGGCCGTGGCCGCCGCCATGTTGTGGGGAGTTTTGCGTATTACCCGCCGGCACCATCACCATCCGGTTCAATCGGCGCCAGTGGCGAAAACCGATCAGCCGGCTGCACACCCCGTCACTGCGCACTGATTGGCGCTTTTTCAGTCGCGCAAAAAAAACGGCCGCCTGGAGTTCAGGCGGCCGTTTCATTTAACGAAGGTCAAGCTTCGGCGGCGATGCGCTTCTGCCTGGCCCGTCGCGACAGCATGTTCAAGCCTTCGATCATGGCCGAGAACGCCATGGCCGCGTAGACGTAGCCTTTCGGTACGTGGGCGCCGAAACCTTCGGCGATCAGCGTCATGCCGATCATGATCAGGAAGCCCAGCGCCAGCATCACCACCGTCGGGTTGTCGTTGATGAATTTGGCCAGCGGGTCAGCCGCCAGCAACATCACCAGTACCGACACCACCACCGCGATGATCATGATCGGCAAATGCTCGGTCATGCCGACAGCGGTAATGATGCTGTCGATGGAGAACACCATGTCCAGCAGCAGGATCTGACCGATCGCAGCAGCAAAGCCCAGGGTCACGGTCGAGGTGGCCGATGTCGGATCATCCGGCGCCGGGTCCATGCTGTGATGGATCTCGGTAGTCGCCTTCCACAACAGGAACAGGCCGCCGGCAATCAGGATCATGTCCTTCCAGGAGAGCGCGTGGCCGAGAAGCTCGATCACAGGCTCAGTCAACTGGACGATGAACGCGATGGTGCTCAACAGTCCCAGGCGCAGGATCAAGGCCATGCCGATACCGATGCGCCGCGCCTTCTGGCGATGCTGTACGGGCAGCTTGTTGGTGAGGATCGATATGAAGATCAGGTTATCGATGCCGAGGACGATTTCCATCACCACCAGCGTGGCCAGTGCGACCCAGGCGGTGGGGCTTGCAGCAAGTTCTAAAAGGTATTCCATGGGTCAGTCCTGACTCGTTGTAGACGGTTTAGATTTCCCGGGACGAAGATTCGGTTTTATCCGCCTCTTTGGCCGGTTGTTCTTTCTTGCTGATCAGGCCGCCAGTGGCATCGCTCAACGCTTGTTCGGCGGCTTTGTGGGTATCGTCAATCGTCTGTTTGGCGGTTTCGGCCGCCTTGCTCATCAGTTGCTGAGCGCTTTTCTCGGCCTGGTCGCAACCGGCCAACAGCAGTAAAGACGTAATCAGCAGCGCCGTGGCTTTAAGCTTCATGATGCTTTCCTCGATAGAACAGACAGAGCCGAAAAGGCCTTCCGTCGATAGCGAGGCATTCTAAGGAAGCAAACACTTCAGGAAAATTCGTATTTTCAGCGGTTATACTTCGGTTTTTACGAATCCAGATGAAAACGCGGATGTCGTGTGTGCGCTCGTAGGAGCTGTCGAGTGAAACGAGGCTGCGATCTTTTGATCTTGCTCGTCAAAAACAAAAGATCGCAGCCTCGTTTCACTCGACAGCTCCTACAGATGATGTGAACAGGGGGATTTCACCAACATGTTGAATTATCGACAGCTGCACTATTTCTGGGTGGTAGCCAAGACCGGCAGCATCGTGCGCGCCTGCGAGCAACTGAACCTGACGCCACAGACCATCAGCGGGCAGATTTCCCTGTTGGAACAAACTTATGGCATCGAGTTGTTTCGCCGGGTCGGTCGGCAGCTGGAACTCACCGAAGCCGGGCGTCAGACCCTGCCCTATGCCGAGCAGATGTTTCAACTCGGTGGCGAACTGGAGTTGATGCTGCGGGCGCAGCCCAATGAGCAACAGATTCTGTTTCGCGTGGGCGTTGCCGATGTGGTGCCCAAGTCCATCGTCTATCGCCTGATCGCGCCCACTATGGCGTTGAGCGAACCGCTGCGCATCACCTGTCGCGAAGACAAACTGGAACGCTTACTCGCCGACCTGGCGATTCAACGCCTTGATCTGGTGATCTCCGACAGCCCGATGCCTTCGCATCTGGACATCAAGGGCTACAGCCAGAAACTCGGCGAATGCGGCATCAGCTTCTTCGCCACCACCGAACTGGCCGCGCGATATGGCCAGGATTTCCCTCGCAGCCTGCACGGCGCCCCGCTGCTGATTCCCGGGCCGGAAACCGTGGTCCGCAGCCGTTTGCAACGCTGGTTTGCAGAACAGCAGATCCAGCCGCGAATCGTCGGCGAGTTCGATGACAGCGCGTTGATGCAGGCGTTTGGTCAATCCGGCAGCGGGATATTCATCGGCCCGAGCGTGATTGCCGACGAAGTGAAACGCCAATGCGGCGTGGAATTGATTGGCCAGACCGACGCGGTGAGCGAATCGTTCTATGCCATTTCGGTGGAACGCAAGGTCAAGCACCCCGGCATTGTCGCCATTACCGAAGGTGCCCGACGCCAGCTGTTCACCGAGCTGTGAAGCGTCAGGCGCAGATTTGGCGGGGTTTGAAGGTCATCAGCGCCATCGCCAACAAGATTGAGACCAGGATAAAACCGGCTGCCGCGAAACCCAGGCCGCCCAGACCAACACTGTCGATCACCCGCCCACCGACCATCGCGCCCAAACCGATCCCGAGGTTGGCCCCGGCAATGTTCAGCGATGCGGCGAACGCCGGCGCCTCAGGCGCCGCCTTCATCAGACGCACGTGGCTGACCAGGAACAGCGCCGCCTGAGTCACGCCCCAAATCCCCATCGCTGCCGCCAGACCGAGGGGTGAATGAATGTTCGGCACCAGGGCCACCATGCCGGCGATCATGAACGCGCAGAACATCATGGAAGCGACCAGCGGATGCCGATCCACCGCGCGGCCACCCAGTGAGTTGCCGATCAGGCCGACCGCGCCGAACCCCATCAGGCACCAACCGACCACCGTCCCGTTGAATCCGGCGAGGCGCTCAAGAATGTCTGCCAGGTAGGTGTAAGCGGTGAACATGCCGCTGAACACCAGAATCGACAGCAGCACGTGCCCTACCATCAGTGGGCTGCGCAGGATCTTGAACTGCGAACGAAAGCTCACCTGATGCTGATGCAGACTGGTTTTCGGCAGGTAGATAAACAGCAGCAGCGCCTTGGCAAACGCGATCACCGCCAGAATGCCGAAAGCACTGCGCCAGCCGAACGCATCGGAGATCAGCGTGCCTACAGGAATGCCGAACACCGTGGCGCAGACAATGCCAAAACCGATCTTGGCAATGGCCCGCCCGGCGTAGTCCGGCCCGACGATGTCTACCGCGGTTTCACTGGCCAACGCCCAGAACACCGGCAACCCCAGTGCCGGAATCAACCGGGCAATGGCCATCACCCCGATGTTCGGCGCCAATGCCGCCAGCGTGTTGGCCAGGCCGAACATGATCAGCACGCTGATGAACAGTTTGCGGCGCTCAAACCTTGCGAAGTACGCCGTCAGGAACGGCCCGAACGCGGCCACGGTGAACGCAAACAGGGTCACCAGCAAACCCGCTTGAGGGATGCTGACGTCCAGATCACGGGCGATGGCCGGCAACAGGCCGACGATGATGAATTCCGTAGTCAGCACCGTGAAACCAGCGGCGGACAACAGAAGAATGGGCAACAGCATGCAGAACTCCAGAAAAACGACGACACCAGCGACAGCCCGAAGGCCCACTGGCAGAACTTGAAAATGAGGATGGCGAAGCTTAACAGAGTGTTTCCAAACCAGCTTGCACGAACCTGCAAATCGCGTTGAACAATCGGGTGGCAGATCGTCACAGGTCTGAAGGATCACGGCTACGCTGTGATAAAGTCCGCGGCCTGCGGTACTTACACTTTGCTCATCGGCCATTGATTGGCATTGATGCAGTGACCCTTCGGTTCCCTCCATGTGGCCTGCCCGGCTTTTTGCTACATGAGCCACGGAACCCTGCACCCTAATAAAATCAGAGATGCCGTTATGACCGCTCCATCCCCTTCTCTCTTGCAACGCCTGAAACGCAGCAGCCTGGTCACGCAAATCATCATCGGCCTGATCGCCGGGATTACCTTGGCGCTGTTGGCGCCTGAGCTGGCCAAGTCCACCGCCTTCATTGGCAAAGTGTTCGTCTCGGCGCTCAAGGCTGTCGCGCCGATTCTGGTGTTTGTGCTGGTCATGGCGTCGATTGCCAACCATAAGCACGGCCAGGAAACCCATATCCGGCCGATTCTGTTTCTGTATTTGCTGGGCACCTTCGCGGCGGCCGTGGTGGCGGTGGTTGCCAGTACGCTGTTTCCGTCGAGTCTGGTACTGGCGACTCAGGATGTTGCGGTGACCGCACCGGGCGGCATCAGCGAAGTGTTGCAAAGCCTGGCACTGAGCGTGGTCGATAACCCGGTCAGCGCGCTGATGAACGCCAACTTCATCGGCATCCTGGCGTGGGCCATCGGCATGGGCATCGCGATTCGCCATGCCGGTGCAACCACCCGTGAGGTGCTTGGCGATTTGTCCAATGGCGTGACAGTGATCGTACGGATGGTGATTCGCTTTGCGCCGCTGGGGATCTTCGGCCTGGTGGCTTCGACCCTCGCCACCTCCGGTTTCGGTGCCTTGATCGGTTACATGCATCTGCTGGCCGTGTTGCTGGGCTGCATGCTGTTCGTGGCGCTGGTGATGAACCCGGCCATCGTGTTCTGGAAGCTGCGTCGTAACCCGTATCCGTTGGTACTCACCTGCCTGCGGGAAAGCGGCATCACCGCTTTCTTCACGCGCAGCTCGGCGGCGAACATTCCGGTCAACCTGGAATTGAGCAAGCGTCTGGGCCTGCACGAAGACACCTATTCGGTGTCGATCCCGCTCGGCGCCACCATCAACATGGCCGGCGCTGCGATCACCATCACTGTGCTGACCCTGGCTGCCGTGCACACCCTGGGCATCGCCGTGGATATTCCGACGGCCATTCTGCTCAGCGTCGTCGCGGCGATCTGTGCCTGTGGCGCCTCGGGCGTGGCCGGCGGTTCGTTATTGCTGATTCCGCTGGCGTGCAGCCTGTTCGGCATCCCGAGCGAAATCGCCATGCAGGTGGTGGCGGTCGGCTTCATCATCGGCGTGTTGCAGGACTCGGCTGAAACCGCGCTGAACTCCTCCACCGACGTGCTATTCACCGCGGCTGCGTGCCTGGGTGAGGAACAGAAGACTCAGAAAGCCCGGGAAGCCCGGGAAGCCCAGCGTTTGGCATAACAACGCACCTGTAGGAGCCAGGCTTGCCGGCGAAAGCGATCTCACATACGCCTTCGCCGGCAAGCCTGGCGCCTACAGAAGGCAAAACGAAAAAGCCCGCCAAGGCATACACCTGGGCGGGCTTTTTTGTACCTGGGCGGTTTAGAACGCGCCCATGTAGTCGCGCTTGCCCACTTCCACACCGTTGTGACGCAACAGCGCGTAAGCGGTGGTGACGTGGAAGAAGAACTGCGGCAGACCGTAGCTCAGCAGGTAAGCCTGGCCAGTGAAGCGCTTCTCTTTAGGGGTGCCTGGACGGGTAACGATCTCGATGCCTTCTTTGCCGTCGATCTGCTCGGGCTTGATCTCGCCGATGAAGGCCAGGACCTTGGCGATCAACGCTTGCAGTTCGGCGAAGGTGGTTTCGGTGTCGTCGTATTTCGGCAGTTCGACTTCAGCCAGACGCGCCGAAACGCCTTTGGCGAAATCAACGGCGATCTGCACCTGACGCACCAACGGGAACATGTCCGGGTACAGACGGGCTTGCAGAAACGCGTTCGGGTCAATGTTTTTCGCGGTGGCGTGGGCTTCGGCCTTGCTCAGGTTGTTGCTCAGGGCATTGAGCATTTGCTGGAAAACCGGAACAGAAGCGGCGTACAGGGAAATGGTCATGGCAGTCTCGTGTGGTGACAGGAGTAAAAAAACGTGAGGCGATTATAGCCATGACGGCGCGCGCTGCGACTTGTCTTTTATCCAGCAAGGATTAGGCTAGGCGGCTTCGACTGCATGCTTCGACTGCCTAGGGAAAAGCGCGATGAGCACTGAGCAAGAAACAACCTTCGACGAACCGCGGCTCAACAGCACGGAAATCCGCATTCTGGGCTCGTTGATCGAGAAACAGGCCACCAGCCCGGAAACCTATCCGCTGACGCTCAATGCGCTGGTGATTGCCTGCAACCAGAAAACCAGCCGCGAACCGGTGATGAACCTGAGCCAGGGCCAGGTCGGCCAGAGCCTGCGTGCCCTTGAAGGGCGTGGCTTCACCCGACTGGTGATGGGCAGCCGTGCCGACCGCTGGGAACATCGGGTCGACAAGGCGCTGGAACTGGTTCCGGCGCAGGTGATTCTGACCGGGCTGCTGTTCCTGCGCGGCCCGCAGACAGTCAACGAACTGCTGACCCGCAGCGGCCGCATGCATGATTTCGAAGATGCCGAGCAGGTAGTGCACCAGCTGGAGCGCTTGATCGCCAGAGGTCTGGCGCTGTTGATCCCGCGCCAGGCCGGCCAACGCGAAGACCGTTACATGCACGCGCTGGGTGATCCGGCGGATATCGAAGCGATCCTGGCTGCCCGGCAGAATCCGGTGGAACGTGGCGCCAGTGGCGGTGTGTCGGTTGAGCGAATCGAAGAGCTTGAAGCGCGGATTGCGGCGCTGGAAGAACGCTTGGCACGCCTGGAATAATCCCTTGCTCCCGCTGGGTCGCGAAGCGGCCCCAAACCTGTCAACGCATTACGCCTGGCACACCGGGTTTGCCTGCCTTGCGACTGCTTCGCAGCCGAACGGGACGGTGCGGCGATCCGACAAGCTCCCTCGCCACCGGTTCGCGTTCAATTCTGAACGGCTACTCGCCATCCCAATAATCCACGCCATCGGCCTGCCTTGCGACGGCGACGAAGCCCGAAGCATTGCCCTGGGCATCGACCTTGAAGTCGTCCATCACCACGTATTTGCCGGAATCCGGGTATTGGCAAATATCCGGTGATTGCTGGCTACTGACCGCCAGATACCGCAATTCGCCGTGGCTGTTGTTGATGATCTGGTGCGCGGTTTCAGGACCGCCCGCCGGGCAGGCGATCACGTCACCGGCGCGGATAGGAAAGCGTTCGGCGCCAAGGCGAACTTCCCCTTCCCCGGCCACGATGTAGAACATCTCTTCATTGACCCGATGGCTATGAAACGGACTGCCGCGCATGCCCGGCTCCAGGGCATACAACCGATAACCCAGTTTTTGCGCGCCCAGTTGCTGGCCGATACGGGCCAGGCGCTGCTGATAGCGGCCGGCAGTGTCACCGGTGGGAGCAAAACCTTCGGGCAGCGGTACAAGTTCGACCTGATCCAGGTTGAGAATGGCGGGATGCATGAAAACCTCGGTCACGGGTGGCTGGAGAGCAAGTCTTCGCTTGCTGGCGAGCAGTATAGGCAGGGGATTGGCAAGTGACGGCTTGGCCGGAGACCGAATCGCGGCAATCGCGAGCAGGCTCGCTCCCACAAGGTCAGCGCTGAACCTGTGGGAGCGAGCCTGCTCGCGAAGAGGCCGGCACAGCCAACCAAACTATTGGGATATCAGCTCCGGGCAAACGCCACGGCTTTCTGGAACTGCTCATCCGTCGGCCGCACGCCGGTGTACAGCACGAATTGCTCCAGGGCCTGGATCGCGATCACTTCCAGCCCGGTAATGACTCGTTTGCCTTCGGCACGACCACGTACGATCAATGGGGTTTCCGAGGGGATCGCCACCACATCGAAAACAGTTTCCGCTGCAGCGATCGCTTCAGGCTCGAACGCCAGTTGATCCGCTTCCGGCCCGCCATTCATGCCGATGGGCGTGACATTGATCAACATCAGCGGGCGCTGGGCACCCAATTCCGCCTGCCATGAGTAACCCAACGATTCAGCCAGGGAACGCCCGGCGCGCTCGTTACGGGCCACGATCAGGCCGTTTTTGTAACCGCCATCACGCAAGGCGCTGGCCACGGCCTTGGCCATGCCGCCACTGCCGCGCAGAGCGAAGGTCGAATCCTTGGGAACCTGATGGGTTTCGAGTAACTGGGCGATGGCGATGTAATCGGTGTTATAGGCCTTGAGGTGACCGTTGGTGTTTACGATAGTGTTAATCGATTGTATGGCCGCCGCTGATGCATCCAGCTCATCGACTAATGCGATACAAGCTTCCTTGAATGGCATCGACACCCCGCAACCGCGAATGCCCAAGGCGCGGATACCGCCCACGGCGCCCGGCAAATCCTGGCTGCTGAAGGCCTTGTAGTAAAAATTCAGGCCCAGTTGTTCATACAAATGGTTATGAAACCGCAGGCCGAAATTACCGGGACGCCCTGAGAGCGACATGCACAGTTGGGTGTCTCTGTTAGGGTTCATCTGCATCCGAATCTCCTTCAATAGCACTTTCAGATGGACGGGAAGCCATTCCACCGGGTTCTGATCGATCATAAAGGCCTGCACCCGGCGCACAGCACCGTAAAGAAGCCGGTACAGACCTTACACAAAATTTACCCAACGGCTGTGCTGATTTTCAAAAAACGCTGTCTTAGAAGTATCCCCGCGACAACTTGCGTCTATTGCAGATGCAAGCGCCGGGTCGAAGAACCGAGGAACTATCATGATCCGTAAAATCCCCACAGTAGCCTTGCTGATCGGTGCTCTCGCTATCGCAGGGCAGGCAGAAGCAGGTGGTCATGGCGGCGGCTGGGAAGGTCCGGCTGTGTTTGGTGCGATCGTCGGCTCGGCAATCATCGGCTCGGCAATTATCGGCCGCGACCGTCCAGTGTATGTGGAGCAACCGGTCTACGTTCAGCCACAACCGGTATACGTGCAACCACCTCCTGTTTATTACCAACCGGCGCCGGTCTACGTACAACAGCCGATGTACTACCGCCCGGCACCGATTTATTACGGTCCGCCACGCGGGTATGGTCCACCGCGCGGCTACTACGGCCCTCCCCATGGTTATTACCGCGGCGACCGCTGGTAACAGCCCCATCAGGCCCCGCCTCAAGCGGGGCCTTTTTTGTGGCCACAGGGCGAGCGAAGTCTGAATAAATCTCGCCAAGGTCGCTGTCGGGAAAGTGCCGACAGATAAAGTTGGCATGATGGACTCAACCGCCCTTCCCCCGACTTGGGTGAAACGGTCATATTTATGTCATGACAGGGCCGCAAGCTTGGATCTGTCCGTAAACAACAGGTTGATAAAAACAAGGACGACCTTGATGCCCACACAAAACCCGCATCGCATTGTCGGCTTATGCACTTCCGGCAAGGTGTACAACGCACTGACCGAACTCAAGCACCTGGAAGGTCATCGCAGCGCAAAGTTTCTCTCGCTGCTGGCAGAAAGCCTGGTGCGCAAAGGCCTGCTCAACGAGCAGGAAGTGGTGCACATGCTCGATCAAGTGGTGTCTTGACCCCAGGACTCATTGGCGTCAATGACGACTATCGAAAGCGTTGATTGTCCGTTCAAGCGTCCGATCCGTAAGGTAGCCCCATAGATTAATGGAGGTACTTATGGCTCAGGTTCAGATCATGTCCGTTATCGGCAGCGCCGTTCCCGCACCGCTCAGAGCGCTAGGGTTGCTCGCCTGCTGGTATCTGGTGCAAGACGGCGAGCCAATCAGCGGTCCGCTCACGTCGCTTCCCGCCGCTCAGGCCCTGTCGCAACGTATCGACTCAAGCCAGCTCAGCGCTTAAGGCAGCTGAACCTTTGGCTTGGAATCGATGAAAATCGCCCAGCTCGACACGAATAAAGCGGCAATCAGCGGCCCGATAACAAAACCGTTCAGGCCAAAAAGCGCCAGGCCACCCAACGTCGAGATGAGGATCAGGTAATCCGGCATCTTGGTGTCCTTGCCCACGAGGATGGGTCGCAGGACGTTGTCCACCAGGCCGATCACGAACACCCCGAACAAGGTGAGCACTGTGGCCTGCCAGATCGCGCCGCTGAACAGGAAATACGCCGCTACCGGGATCCAGACGATACCCGCGCCCACCGCCGGCAACAGCGACAGAAACGCCATCAACACCGCCCAGAGCAGCACGCTCGGGATGTCCAGAAACCAGAAAATAAAACCGCCCAATGCCCCTTGCGTGATCGCTACCAGAAGGTTGCCCTTCACGGTGGCCCGCACCACGCGATTAAATTTCAGTTGCAAGCGACGTTTCTGGTTATCTTCCAGCGGTATCGCCGCACGTACTTTACGCGCCAGTTCAGCCCCATCCCGCAGAAAGAAAAACAGCAGGTACAGCATGACGAAAAAGCTCACCACGAATTCGAACGTCCCCTGACCAAAGCTGAATGCCTGGGTCGCGACAAACTGGCTACCTTGCATCGTGCTCTTGATGATTTTCTCCCGAAGCCCGCTCAGCTCGCCCATGCCGAAACGGTCGAGCAAGTATTGAACGTACGGGGGCAGGCTATGTTTGAACTGCGACACATGGCGGGCGATGTCCAGTTCGCCGCTTTCGATTCTGTTGTACAGCGCCGCGCCTTCCTGAACCAGCAAGGTACTGATCGTAATCACCGGCAGGATCGCGATCAGCACACAGACACTCAAGGTAAACAGGGCCGTCAAGTTGCGTGGCCAGCCGTACTTCAGGTGCAGTTGACGCTGCATCGGCGCGAAGAGAATGGCGAGGATGACCGCCCAAAACACCGCGCCATAGAACGGCAGCAGAATCCAGATGAAGGCAAGGCTGACCAGCGTCAGCAAAACCATCAGCGATGTGTTTTGTAGTTTCGTTTCATTCATGTCTGGTCCATTCAGTGCGCAGGAGCATGTGCGTCCTGATACTTAGGCCGCCACGGTTCGCGCGAGTGCCATCCGTTTTCATCAAGCATAGATCCAGATCAATAAACCCCACGGGCAAGCGGATTACCCTCGCACGCTTTTGCGATCGACACGCCCATGACCCCTACCATGACGCTCACGCCCCCGGAACTGCTCGCCCCCGCCGGCACCCTGAAAAACATGCGTTATGCCTTCGCCTACGGCGCCGACGCGGTGTACGCCGGCCAGCCGCGCTACAGCTTGCGGGTGCGCAACAACGAATTTGATCACGCCAACCTCGCGCTCGGCATCGCCGAGGCCCAGGCTCAGGGCAAGCGCTTCTATGTGGTGGTGAACATCGCCCCGCACAACGCCAAACTCAAAACGTTCCTCAAGGACCTGGAACCGGTGATCGCCATGGCGCCGGATGCGCTGATCATGTCCGACCCCGGCCTGATCATGCTGGTGCGCCGGCACTTCCCGCAGATGCCGATCCACCTCTCGGTACAGGCCAACACGGTGAACTGGGCCAGCGTCGAGTTCTGGCAGCAACAGGGCTTGAGCCGGATCATCCTGTCCCGTGAACTGTCGCTGGAAGAAATCGCCGAAATCCGCCAGCACGTCCCGGCGATGGAGCTGGAGGTGTTCGTTCACGGCGCGCTGTGCATGGCCTATTCCGGGCGCTGCCTGTTGTCGGGCTACATGAACAAGCGCGATGCCAATCAGGGCAGCTGCACCAACGCCTGTCGCTGGAAATACTCGGCGACACCGGCCCGCGAAAATCAGCTCGGCGAGATCGTTCAGCAATTCCAGCCAGAGCCTACCCTGGGCATCGGCGCGCCGACCGATCAGGTGTTCCTGCTGCAAGAAGCCAATCGCCCTGACGAACTGATGCCCGCGTTCGAAGATGAACACGGCACGTACATCATGAACGCCAAGGACCTGCGCGCGGTCCAGCATGTCGAGCGCCTGACGCAGATGGGCGTGCATTCCCTGAAGATCGAAGGTCGGACCAAATCGCACTTCTATTGCGCGCGCACCACCCAGGTGTATCGCCGCGCGATCGATGATGCGGTGGCTGGCCGAGCGTTCGATCGCAGCCTGATGACCGACCTGGAATCCCTGGCCCAGCGCGGCTACACCGAAGGGTTTCTGCGTCGACATGTGCATGACGAATACCAGAACTACCAGAACGGCAGTTCGGTGTCAGAGCGCCAACAGTTCGTGGGCGAATTGACCGGCGAACGCCGAGATCGGCTGGCCGAGGTGCGGGTGAAGAATCGCTTTGGTTTGGGCGATCACCTGGAACTGATGACGCCCAAGGGCAACTTCCACTTCGATTTGCATCAGCTGCAGAACGTCAAAGGCGAGGCGGTTGAAGTGGCGCCGGGGGATGGGCACACAGTGTATGTGCCGATACCGGATGCGGTGGATTTGCGTTTCGGGTTGTTGATGCGGGATGTGGGTGCGAGTTAAAGCCGTCAAAGACATGGCGCCAATCCTGTGGCAGCTGCGTATCAAACACTGCCACAACACTGTCGCCAGGGTGCGCGACAAATAAGTGAGGTAATAGCACGAATGGATTTGCCAGGACCGAAGTAAATCATGGCTTGTACATCAACGCGGCATCCCGACTCGCGTTCTTTGCCCGAGAGGGCAATGACAACTGTTTGCACTAAGTATGGAAAGACGACGCGCAACCAGGCTGGCTTTATGTCGAGAGAGTATCCGGCGAGATCCAACTGTTCACGATTCAAGAGCAAACAGTGAACAAACCGGGGACCGAATGCATAGGGGTGGCGACAGGCCCGGCGTCACCCCCCAGGCCAAACCATAGATGGAGCGCCCGGAATACGTTATAAATCGAATGCCATTGAGTGATGTACCGTATTGAATCCAATTCACCTCCTCGAATACGCCTCGCTGCGCAGCAAAATAAAGATAGCCTTCAGCGATCCAATAAGCATTTCAAACGGTCCTCTGAAACGGCCGCCGAATAATTCGCCACGTCCATCGCCAGATCGGCCTCCACCAGCGCCTCCAGCAAGGCCGCTTGCGCCTCGAAGCGCAGCCCGCGCTTAAGCTTTCGCGCGGCGTGCATTTGATCCAGCAACACATGGGTCACTTGATAAGGGGGGCTGATTTTCAGGCGCTGCAGCCAGACGGGAAGTTCCTTTTCGATTTTACGTTGCCTGACATCCGCGACACCCGTCGCCTTATCTGGAAAAGTATTTTTTGAAACCGCCACGATCTCCTCAAATACATCAGTCAACTTCTTTAATATATAACCCAACATCAAATCATCAAAGGCGATCAATACTCACACTCCATTGCGCCGGACATTATTTCTCCGGATAAATACCCTAACTACTTGCCATCACACTACACCTTATTGCCCAATCATTAGTGGACGCATTCTAACATCCACACTTCACACCAATACATAACGTTTTAATAACACTTAACAAACCTTACTGACGTTTTATAACAATCATTGACTCTCAAACGCAGACACCCTAGATTAATGGCACTCTGCCAACACCCAGACAAGACAACGCATAAACTTTGTTAAGTTAATGGAATGCTGAGTTTCTAAGTTATTTCATTCCTGGTAAAACGCATGAAATATGTAGACGACATTACGAAACTCTTTACACGTTTTGGCGCCAATGCGGAGAGTTATCAGGAAATACAACCAAACTATAAAGATTTCAAAGACGACCCGGTTACGGTGGCTGAGCCAGAGCCGGTGGTGGCATTGTCTCCCCCACCAGCAGCGCCCCCTGTGTTTCTACTCGATGAGCCACCGCCTTCTTTATTGAGTGGCGCGCCGGTCGAGCCTGTGAGGAATGTTGTCCTCCCGCTACCTTCGCCCAAAGCCCCTCCCCTGACCGAGCCACCTGCGAGTTCTGCTACGGGTGATCGTCAGCGATTGAGCGACTTGTTGCATGAGCTCAATCAGGTTCGTAGAGACGGTCTGCCAGAAACGACTCGCAAGCGGACCCGGGCGAAGGTCATTGCTATCGTTTCGGCGAACGGTGGGGTGGGTAAAAGCACCGTCGCCGCAGGCCTGGCGAAAACACTTCGGCGCCCGGGCGGGCGAACCATCGCGATTGATCTGGACCCTCAGAACGCGCTGTCCAGCCACTTAGGTATCACCAGGCAGGTTCCCGGGCTGATCCAGCTCAGAGAGCAGGACGCAGACTGGGGCGCCCATCGCCTGCCGGGCTTTAGCGACAGTGAATGCCTGCCCTTCGGCACTGGCGAGGTGAACGATCGCCGATTGCTCAAGCAGTTGATGCTTGAAGATTCTGACTGGCTGAATCAGCACCTTGCGTCAATGAACCTCAGCGAAAACGATACCGTGATCCTGGACACGCCTTCGGGTGCCACCGTCTATTCGCAACAGGCCCTCGACGCCGCCGATCTGGTGCTGGTGATGACGGTGGCCGACGCGGCCTCCTACCTGGCACTGGACACCATAACCCAGTGGCTGGAGAGCAGCCGACGACGCGCGCAGCAGCACCGCTATGTGCTCAACCAGCGGGATGACTCGCGTTCGTTCTGCCGGGACATGGGCGTGCTGTTTGTGCGGCGGCTCGGCGCTAACCTGATCGGGACGATTCGCCTCGATCACCAGTTCAACGAGTCGCTGGCCTATGGTCGGGACCTGCTGCAGTACGCACCCGAGAGCACTGGCTGTCAGGACATTCTTTCGCTGTCAGGCGCGGTCCAAGCCCTGCTTTTCGCGGATGCTTGCAGCCAGCAGGGCACGCCATGACCGCCCAACTGAATCAGCTACCTGCAAAGACGTGGTGGTTGCAGGGGCTACTGGATACTGTCCAGGCTCGCGTCAGCCGATGGCCCCTGCGTTGGCGCCAAGTCCTGAAGATCTCAGCCGGGCTGATCGCGGCATTGTTGGTGCTGGGTATCCTCACTGCGCCGCTGAATCTGTATTCCCAGGCTGCGTTCGCCGCCGTCTGTTTTGCCGCCAGCCTGATCATCCGCAAGCAAGCCGGGCGTCTGGCGATCCTGACCCTGATCACCCTCTCGCTGATCGCTTCGCTGCGTTACATGTACTGGCGTCTGTCCGACACCCTGGATTTCGACAACTGGCAGGATGCCGTATTTGGCTACGGGCTGGTGCTGGCCGAACTGTATGCCTTGCTCGTCCTGGTCTTCGGCTATGTACAGACCGCCTGGCCACTGCACCGCAAACCGCAGTTTCTGCAACAGCCGCCCGCTGAATGGCCGACGGTAGACGTCTTCATTCCCACCTATAACGAAGCATTGGGCATCGTCAAACTGGTGGTGCTCGCGGCTCAGGCCATTGACTGGCCCGAGGGCAAACTGCGGGTGCACATGCTCGATGACGGGCGCCGGGAAGAATTCAAGGTTTTCTGTGAGCAGATTGGTGTCAACTACATCACCCGCGACAACAATCAACATGCCAAGGCCGGCAACCTCAACGAGGCACTCAAAGTCACCGATGGCGAGTTCATTGCCATATTCGACGCCGACCACGTGCCCACCCGCTCTTTCCTGCAGATCGCCATGGGCTGGTTTTTAAAGGACCCGAACCTGGCGTTGCTGCAAACGCCGCACTTTTTCTATTCACCCGATCCGTTTGAAAAAAACCTCGATACCTTTCGCTCGGTGCCCAATGAAGGTGAGCTGTTCTACGGCCTGGTGCAGGACGGCAACGACCTGTGGAACGCGGCCTTCTTCTGTGGTTCCTGCGCGGTCATCCGGCGGACTCATTTGCTGGAAGTCGGCGGCATCGCCACCGAAACCGTGACGGAGGATGCGCACACGGCACTCAAGCTCAATCGCCGTGGTTTCAATACCGCTTACCTTGCCATACCACAAGCGGCGGGCCTGGCCACTGAAAGCCTTTCCCGACACATCAGCCAGCGCATACGCTGGGCGCGGGGCATGGCGCAGATTTTTCGGACCGACAATCCGTTGTTTGGCAAAGGACTGAACCTGGGGCAGCGCATCTGCTACCTCAACGCCATGATGCACTTTTTCTACAGCCTGCCCCGCCTGGTGTTCTTGACCGCCCCCTTGGCCTACCTGTTTTTCGACGCGCAGATTTTCCATGCCTCGGCGTTGATGGTCACGGTCTATGTACTGCCGCATATCTTCCATTCCAGCCTGACCACCTCCAGCATCCAGGGGCGCTTTCGCCATTCCTTCTGGAACGAAGTGTACGAGTCGGTATTGGCCTGGTACATCATGCGACCGGTGCTGCTGGCCCTGATCAGCCCTTCGCTGGGCAAGTTCAACGTAACCGACAAGGGCGGCACCATTGAAAAGGACTATTTCAACTGGAAGCTTGCGCGGCCTTACATCGTCCTGCTGACCTTGAACATGATCGGTCTGGCAATCGGTATGGTGAAACTGATCGGGAGTGATTCGGCCCAGGCCACTACCCTGCTGATCAACCTGGCCTGGACCGTGTACAACATCGTCATCGTCAGCACTGCCGTGGCGGTGGCCACTGAGTCCTCTCAGGTGCGCAACGAACCCAGGGTGCCCGCGGATCTGCCCGTGCGCGCCTATCGCGAAGACGGCACCTGGTTCGATTGCACAACCCGGGACTTCTCACAAAACGGCGTGGGTCTGGCACTGCCACCGCAGGTTCAGCTCAGCGTCAATGAGAAGCTGCGGCTGTGCATTCTGCGCACACCTCCCTCAAGCCTCTTCCCCGCAAAAACGGTTTTCAGCAACGACAACGTGGCGGGCGTGCAATTCGAGGCTCTGACCCTGCGCCAGCAAAGCGAGCTGGTGCGACTGACCTTTTCACGGGCCGACACCTGGGCCAACACGTGGGGTAACGGCCGCCTCGACGCGCCCATGTCAGCGTTGCGCGAAGTCAGCGGCATTGGCTTGCGCGCCATCCTGCGCTTGTTCGTTGCAACTCTAAAGGACAGCCAGGCGCTGCTGCGCAAACGCCCGGACGCTCCATCACCCATCGACTCCACCGCGGACACGCAACGATCTTGAATCCTTCCACTCGCCGGACCTTTCTTCCTCGTCACTCACTCATGCTGATCGCCTGCTCGTTAATGGGCTGGAGCGGCTGGGCGTTGAGTGCTGTCGCCCAAATCAGCGCCACAGAGCCGGCGGTGACGCCGGTCGCATCGTTGCCCGGGACCGATGCCCCGAGCAACAGCTATACCCGCACCCTCAAGGAGCTGGGCAAAAGCTATTCGATGACCCTTAAAGGCGTGGAAGCTACCGACAGTGTGAATTTCGATGTGCGCGCCGATGAAGTCGTCACGGCTGCGCAGGTCACACTGCAGTACAGCTACTCTCCGGCGCTGCTGGCCGATCTTTCGCAAATCAACGTGCTGATCAACGATCAAGTGGCCGCCAGCCTGCCCCTCCCGAAGGAAGAGGCCGGTAAATTGCAGACCCGGACCGTGCAGATTCCGCCGCAGACCATCACCGAATTCAATCGGCTCAGCCTGCAGTTCATCGGTCACTACACGATGCAATGTGAAGACCCTTTGCACTCCAGCCTGTGGGCCAGGATCGGCAACGACAGCCAGCTGAGCCTCCAGGTGTCCTCGATTAAACAGCCCAACGACCTGTCCGCTCTGCCGCTGCCCTTGTTCGATCGTCGAGACGCCTCGCTCCTGAAGCTGCCCTTCGTGTTCGCCGGACGCCCGGGCGGCCCCGAGCTTGAGGCCGCCGGTATCCTGTCGTCCTGGTTTGGCGCCCTGGCCAGCTACCGCGGCGCAACCTTCCCCGCCAGCCTCACCAGCCTGCCGGCCAAAGGCAACGCCGTGGTGTTTGTCAGCGGCAGCGAATCAACGACCTTGAGTGGTTTGCCGATCAAAGAGGCCACGGGGCCGACGTTGACACTCGTGAGCAACCCGAATGATGCTCAGGGCAAACTGTTGATCGTCTCCGGGCGCGATGGCGCCGATCTCAAGGTCGCCGCGACAGCGCTGGCCCTCGGTGGCTCGGCCTTTTCCGGGCAGAGCGTGGTGATCGACCGGATCGACTCGCTCAAGCCACGCCGACCGTACGACGCACCTAACTGGCTGCCCTCCGATCGCCCGGTTCGCCTGGGTGAACTGGCGAAGCCCGAAGAACTCAATGTGTCGGGTTATAACCCGGGACAAATGACGGTTGCGCTACGCCTGCCACCCGACCTGTTCAACTGGCGTGAACCCGGCGCGCAACTTGACCTGAAATACCGCTATACGCCGCAACCGGTCTCCACCAACTCTTCGTTGCTGGTCAACTTCAACGACACCTTCATCAAGTCGATCGACCTGCCTTCGATCGAGAAACTCGGCAACAGCAACAGCCTGCTGGCAATGCTCAAAACCGACGACAGCCTGGCCCGCACGTCGCGCATGCTGTTGCCGCTCAATTCCGTAGCGCTGCAATCGCGCCTGCAATTTCGCTTTATGTATGACTACATCAAACAGGGCGACTGCCGCGACATCATCATCGACAACATGCGCGGCGTGATCGACCCGGACTCGACCCTGGACCTCAGCCAATACGAACATTTCATGGCCATGCCCAACCTCGGGGTGTTCAAGGACAGTGGCTTCCCGTTCACCCGCATGGCCGACCTTTCTGAAACATCGGTGATCCTGCCCAACGAGCCCGGCCCGGCCGAGCTGAGCGCCTATCTGACCCTGCTGGGTCGCTTCGGCGACTCCACCGGTTATCCGGCCACCGGCGTGAAGGTGGTCCACGCCGACCAGGTGGCCGAGCAACGCGACCGGGATTTGCTGGTGCTCGCCTCGGGCAACAATCAACCGCTGCTGGAGCAATGGCAAAGCCTTCTGCCGGCCAAGGATGAAGAAGCTGCGCAGTACTTTGAACTGTCTGACCTGCCCTTGCGTCTGCGCAACTGGGTCAGCCCGGACACGAAAACCAATCTGCGTGAAGCGCGCAGCAGCCTCAGGTTTACCGCTGAGGACGGCAGTGCGTATCTGACTGGATTCGAGTCGCCGCTCAAGAGCGGGCGCAGTGTGGTGTTTATCGCCAGCGCAAGGCCCAACGGCTTGGCCGACGTGACCAACGCCCTGCTCAGCAGCGAAGAAAATGCCCACGAGTTGCAAGGCAGTCTGGTGGTGGTCAGGGGCAAGCATGTCGAATCCCTGGTCGCCGAGCAGGATTACTACGTCGGGAGCTTGGGCCCATTGCGCTATCTGCAGTGGTACCTCTCGCAAAACGTAATGGCGCTCATGCTGTTCACCCTCCTCGGGGTCCTGCTGCTTGCTTCGCTAGCCTACCTGGCCCTGCGCTTACGGGCCAAACGTCGTCTTGGTCAGTGAGCCGCGCATGCCTGTGTCATCCATGAGCGGCCGAGGTGTTTCACTTTGCCAGTGCCTGCGCGGTAACGCGCGCAGGTTGAGCGCTGTGCTTGCGCTTGCCCTGCTGGCGCCTGCGATAGCGGCCGGGAAATCCTGTGAGTCGCCAGCCTGGCCACTGTGGCAAACCTACGCAACGCGCTTCGTTCAAGACGACGGTCGTGTTCTGGAATCGAGCCTGGAGAACAATCACAGCACCTCTGAAGGGCAGGCTTACGGCATGCTCTTCGCGCTGATCGGCAACGATCAGCCACGCTTTGACAAACTCTGGCGCTGGACCTCGGCCAACCTCGCAGGCTCGGCCGCCGCCACACGCCTGCCGGGCTGGTTATGGGGGCAAGGCACGGACGGTCAGTGGCGCCTGCAAGACGCCAATTCGGCCGCCGACGCCGACCTGTGGATCGCCTACGCCCTGCTCGAAGCCGCGCGCCTGTGGCATCGGCCGGACTATCACCAGGACGCCCTGCACCTGATGGCGACGATTGAAGCGCAACTGGTCGTCAAGCTGCCCGGGCTGGGCCCGATGGTATTGCCCGGACCACAGGGCTTCGTCCAGCCGAACGCGCTCTGGCGCCTGAACCCCAGCTACCTGCCCCTGCCACTGTTACGGCGGCTGGCCAAGGAAGCACCCGCCGGGCCCTGGCAAGCGATTGCCAACAACGCCGCGACGATGATTGCCCAATCGAGCCACCACGGTTTCGTCGCTGACTGGGTCGCTTATCAAGGCACTTCAGCGCAATCGGGTGCCTTCGTAAACGACCCGATCAACGGCGACACGGGCAGCTACGATGCCATTCGCGTGTACCTCTGGCTGGGCATGAGTGATACCTCCGAACCGCTGGTGGCGCTCCTGCTCAAACGGCTGGGCGGCATGGCCCGCAGCACGGTCGCGACGGGTTCTCCTCCGGAAACAGTCCAGGTTCTCCACGGCAGTGTTCAGGGTCAGAGCCCGTTCGGGTTCTGGGCGGCACTGATTCCCTACCTTGAGACCAAGGGGCTACCCGGGTTGGCCGAACAACAACGACGCCGCGTGGAACTCGCCTTGCACGAGGCGCTGGCCAGGCCTGATGCCGACGCCGGCGCGCCGCGTTACTACAACTTCATGCTTAGCCTGTTCGCGCTCGGCTGGGCAGATAAACATTACCGATTCCGGGAAGACGGAACGCTGAAACTCTCCTGGGAGACCGCATGCACGCGCACCACCGCACGCTAGCCATCGCCGTCATGAGCGCATGGACGGCCGCTGCTGCCCACGCTCAAAGTCCGACACCACAGGCATTACTCGTCGAACAAGGGCAGTACTGGCAGTTGCACAATAACCCTCAACGCGCGTCGGAAGTCTGGCTGAAAGTCCTGCTGCTGGACCCGGCCCAGGTTGACGCACTGTATGGCCTGGGCTTGATCGGTGTGCAACAGGGCAAGCCACAACAGGCGCAGCAATACCTCGCCCGCTTGCAGGCCATCCAGCCACCGCCCAGGCAGGCACTGCAATTGGCGCAGGACATCAGCGTGGCCCAACCGCAGAACCAGCAGCGTCTGGAAGAGGCTCGGCGTCTCGTCGATGCCGGTGAGCGCGACAAGGCGACCGCCGTGTTTCGCTCGCTGTTCGATGGCCGTCCACCCCAAGGCACGATCGGCCGCGAGTTCTACAACAACCTTGCCTTCAATCAGGCTGACTGGGCTGAAGCACGCGGTGGATTTCAGCGCCTGCAACGGGAAATGCCCAACGACTCGATCGTCGCGCTGTTTTACGCCAAGCATCTGGTCCGCCATGAAGACAGTCGTGCCGAGGGCATCCGCGCCCTGGCGGCGCTGACCCGGCGTACCGACATTGCCGGTGATGCCGACGAAAGCTGGCGCCTGGCGCTGACCTGGATCGGTCCGCCCAACCCGGCACAAGTGCCGTTGTTCGAGGCGTACCTCAAGACGCATCCGGATGACATGGAAATCCGGGCGCAGATGAACAAGGGCAAGCAACAGCTGGCAACGACGGCCAGCAAGGAATGGCAACCGCCCGCCGAAGTCGCGCGCGGGCTGAAGGCGCTCAAAGAAGGCGATCAGGCCACCGCCGAACAGGCTTTTCAAGCACGCTTGAAAAGCCAGCCCGATGATGCTGACGCGCTGGGCGGCCTTGGGGTTGTTCGCCAGCAGCAACACCGACTGGCCGAAGCGGAAAAGCTCTTGAGCCAGGCCACACGACAACACGACGGCAGCCACTGGCAAGTTGCGCTGAACGAAGTGCGCTACTGGTCTGCGTTGCAGCAGGCCCGCGACGCCCAGGCCAAAGGCCAGACAGCCCAGGCACAGGTCTTGGTCAACCAGGCGCTGCGGCTCAATCCAAACGGGATGGACGCTCGCCTCGCCCAGGCGGACATTCAGGCCGGCGCGGGGCAGTTCGATGACGCTCAGCGCACCTATCGCCAGATATTGAACCTGCGCCGCGACGACCCTCAAGCACTGGAAGGGCTGGTCAATGTGCTGCTCAAGAGCGGCAAGAACGATGAAGCCCTGCAACTGATCAACAGCCTGCCCGCCACCGGACAGGCAAAGATCGGCCAGTCCGCACGCCTGCAAGCCTTGCGCGCGACGCAACTGGCCGCCCTCGCCGAACAACGCAACGACCTGCCCGCTGCGCGCAACGCCTTGCAAGACGCGCTGCGCGTTGAGCCGGACAACGTCTGGACGCGTTTCGCCCTGGCCCGTCTGAACCTGGCGATGGGCGAACCGCAAAAGGCTCGGGACCTGATCAACGCCATGCTCCAGGACCACCCCGACAATGCCGATGCGCTTTACGTCAGCGCCTTGCTGTCGGTTCAGATGCGTGAGTGGAAAGCCGCCCAGACAACATTGGGACGCTTGCGCCCCGACCAGCGCACCCCGGACATGGAAGCGCTGGCCGCTGATGTCAGCCTCAACCTGCAACTCAGCCAGGCGATCGAGTTGGGCAAGCGCGGACAGCGCCAGGAAGCCCTGACCTTGCTCGATCGTATTCAGCCGATGGCCAACAACAGTCCGGATCGCACGGCGAGCCTGGCTTCGGCCTATGTCGACATCGGCGAGCCGACCCGCGCGCTGACCCTCATGCGCGGCCAGTTGCAAAACACCACAGCGCCCTCGGCGGACTTCATCCTGCAATACGCCGCTGTCCTGCTTAAAACCGGAGAAGACGCACAGGTCAACGAGATTCTGCGCGACCTTCAGAACAGGCCCTTGAACGCGCCGGCTCGCAAGCGTTTCGACGACCTGCTCTATCTCTATCGCATCCGCCAGGCTGACCAACTGCGTGAGCGAGGCGATCTGGCCAGTGCCTATGACACGCTGGCGCCCGCACTGGCGCAACGTCCCGGTGACAGCGCTGCCGTCGCGGCGCTGGCGCGGATGTACTCGGCCAACAGCGACACGGCAAAAGCCCTCGAACTCTACAAACCGCTGTTACAACGTCAGCCAAACGACTCGCAACTGCTGTTGGGTGCCGCCAACGCGGCGGTGTTGGCACATGACACGGCCTTTGCCGAACAGGCACTGCAACAGCTGCTCAAGACCGAATCCGGTAACCCTCAAACGCTGACAGAGGCCGCCCGCCTCTACCAGAACATGGGCAAGACCGGCACGGCGACTGATCTGCTGCGCAAAGCGGTGGCCATTGAACAGAGCGAAAAACGCAGAAGCCAGGGCGGCCAACTGGCCGGTTCGACGGTGGCGCCCAACCCTTTTGCCGGGGTATCGGGTTCACGTAACGAAGTCAGTCGCGACACCTTGCTGGCAGCAATCCCGCCACCGGCTCAAGGGATGCCGGGCAGCGTGAGGTCTCACACCCCTTTTGGCATCGACGCCCCGCCAAGGCCGCAGCAGGCGAGCAATGCATTCGAGTCGCAGCTGCCGCGCGCAGCACTGGTGAGCGAGGACATCAGCCCCGCGCAACTGGCGCTGAATAAAATCCTTCAGGAGCGCAGTGCCTACGTCACCCAGGGCGTGAGCATTCGCAGTAACAACAGTGAGTCGGGATTGAGCAAACTGACCGATATTGAAACACCCCTGGAAATCAATATCCCGCTGGATGAAAGCCGCGTCGCCCTGCGCGTGACGCCGGTCTCGCTGAACGCCGGCAGTGCCAGCGGCGAGGCACTGCAGCGTTTCGGTAACGGTGCGCAGAGTGGCAGCGTCGGTTCGCAAAAAGCCGAGGGTGTCGGCCTTTCCGTCGCCATTCAACGGCCCGCCGATGGGCTCAAAGCCGATCTCGGCACCACCCCGCTCGGCTTCAAATACACCACCGCCACCGGCGGCATCAGCATTGATCGCCCGGTGAGCGACACCTCTAACGTCCGTTACGGCGTGAGTGTTTCCCGGCGCCCGGTGACTGACAGCGTCACCTCGTTTGCCGGCACCACGGACAAACGCAGCGGGCAGTCCTGGGGCGGTGTAAGCGCCAACGGCGGGCGTGGCCAGTTGAGCTATGACGACAACGAAGTCGGCGTCTATGGCTACGCCTCCTGGCACAAGCTATTGGGCAACCATGTCGAGTCCAACAACCGCAGTGAACTGGGCAGCGGTGTGTACTGGTACCTGCAAAATGCGACGGACAGCAAGCTGACCGTCGGCCTGAGCATGACCGGCATGAGCTACGCCAACAATCAGGACTATTTCACCTATGGCCACGGCGGCTATTTCAGCCCGCAGACGTTCTTCGCCCTGGGCGTGCCGGTGACCTGGGCGCAACGCACCGGGCGCTTGACGTATCAAGTCAAGGGCTCGGTCGGCGTGCAGCATTTCGAGCAGGACAGCGCCGACTATTTCCCGAACGACAAAGCCCTGCAGGCGGCCTCGGGACTGCGCTACGAAGGGCAAAACAAAACCGGGATCGGCTACAGCGTCGCCGCGGCGGCTGAATACAAGGTCGCGTCGAATTTCCTGCTGGGCGCCAATCTGGGCCTGGACAACGCCCGCGACTACCAACAACTCAGCGGTGCCTTGTCTTTGCGCTACCAGTTCGAGGAGATCAGCGGCCCCATGAGCCTGCCGGTCAGCCCGTACACCTCGCCTTATTCCAACTGATCATTCTGGAGCTTTCGATGCCCACTTCTGCCCTTGCCGGCCTGACTCTCCTTGTTCTTGGGGAGAGCCATATGAGCCTCGCGGACCATTTGCTGGAGCCGCTGCACGACAACCTGACTCGCCAAGGCGCCCAGGTTCATTCCATCGGTGCCTGCGGTGCCAGCGCCGGCGACTGGCTGATCAGCAAAAAGGTCGACTGCGGCGCCGAGCGCAAAGGCAACGACAAGATCGTGATCAAAGGGCGCGAAGCAACCACCACACCGATTCAGGACCTGATCGCCGCCGACAAGCCCGACCTGGTGGTACTGGTCATCGGCGACACCATGGCGTCCTATGACAAGCCGGTGTTTCCGAAGGCCTGGGCATGGCAAAGCGTCACCGGCCTGGCCAAGGCCATCGCGGCCACCGGGACCCGTTGCGCCTGGGTAGGCCCGGCCTGGGGCAAAGCCGGTGGCATGTACCAGAAGAATGATGCCCGCACCCAGTTGATGTCACAGTTTCTGGCCGCGAACGTGGCGCCTTGCACCTACATCGATTCGCTGACGTTCTCCAAACCCGGGCAGTGGGTCACCACCGACGGGCAGCACTTCACCGTCGCCGGTTATCAGGCATGGGGCACTGCGATTGGCGGTGCGTTGGCCAAGCTGCCCGCCGACCGCGTCAGCAGCACAGGAGCCGGCAAATGACCCGACCAGCACGTGGCTGGGCGCTGTTCGCGCCCTTGATGCTGAGCCTGCACGCCCAGGCCGCCGACATTGCCCTGTACCCGACGGGCCCGGATCAAGACTCGGCCTTCCTGCGTTTTATCAACGCCGCCGACCGACCGTTGCAACTGCTGGCCGAAGGCTCTCGGGCAAGCCTCAAACTGGAAGGCTCGAATGCCGTGTCCGACTACCTGCCCGTGCCCGCCGATCAGCCGATCAAGGGCACCCTGGAACGCAATGGCAAAAGCCAGCCGCTGGACATCCAGGTGGCAGCAGGCGAATTTGCCAGCGTGATCGCCTTGCCAGACAGCGCTCAAGGGATCCGCCAGGTCGTCATCCGTGAGCAACCCGACGACTTCAATAGCTTGAAGGCTTCGCTGGCGTTTATCAGCGCCGATCCAGCGTGCACCCAGGCCGGTTTGCGCGCTGCGGGGAAAAACGCCGACCTGTTCAAGGAGGTGGCCGACGGCAGCGTGCAACGCCGAACGATCAACCCAGTCAGCCTGTCGGTTCAACTGGTTTGCGCCCACACCAACGTCGGTGCCCCGCTTGACCTGGGCCAGCTCAAGGCCGGCGAACGCTACAGCGTTGTGCTGCTACCTGGCGCAAAGGGCCCTTACCTGCTGCTCGCGACTGACGTCCTGGCCCACTGATCGGATCGCGCCACCACCATGGTTTTTGCCTCTCTCGAGTTTCTGACGTTGTTCCTGCCGCTATTTCTGTGTGCCTATGCAGTGTGCCCAGCCGCCTGGCGCAACGTCACGTTACTGATCGGCAGCTGGCTGTTCTATGGCTGGTTGAGCCCGCGGTTTCTCGCAGTGCATGTGCTGCTGACGATCACAGCATGGGCCGGCGGCTTGCTGATTGACGCCTTGCGGAAAGAAGACAAGGGCCGCGTGCGGCTACTCACGATGCTGATCGTGCTCAACACGGCGGTGCTGTGCTGGTACAAGTACGCCAATATCGTCGCCGGCACGTTGATCGATGCCGTCGCCGGGTATGGCGCCATGCCGCTGGACTGGCAGCGGGTCATCATGCCGGCCGGGCTGTCGTTTATCGTCTTGCAGGCGATTTCCTATCTGGTGGATGTGCACCGCCGCACCGTGCCCGTCGAGCGCAGCTTCATCCATTACGCCACCTACATTTCGATGTTCGGCCATTCGGTCGCCGGCCCCATCATTCGCTATGACTGGGTGCGGCGTGAGCTGAATCAACGTTACTTCAACCTGCAGAATTTCTCGCTGGGCGCACGCCGGTTCATGGTCGGGATGTGCATGAAGGTCCTGGTGGCCGACACCCTGTCGCCCTTGGTCGATGTGGCGTTCAGTTTGCCGAACCCCAGCTTCTTTGACGCCTGGATCGGCTGCCTTGCCTACTCCCTGCAACTGTTCTTCGACTTCGCCGGCTACAGTGCCATGGCCATTGGGCTGGGACTGATGCTGGGTTTTCACTTTCCCGAGAACTTCGACCGTCCGTATCTGGCCAACAGCATCCAGGACTTCTGGCGTCGTTGGCACCTGTCGCTGTCCAGCTGGTTACGTGACTATCTGTATATTTCGCTGGGTGGCAATCGCAACGGCATCTGGAAAACGTATCGCAACCTGTTCCTGATCATGGCCATCGCCGGCCTCTGGCACGGTGGCGACAGCTGGAATTATCTGCTGTGGGGCAGTGCCCATGGCATTGCGTTGTGTGTGAACCGTGTCTGGAACAGCTCTACCCTGCCCCCGGTACCGCCGGTGCTTTCCCATGGGCTGACACTGCTGTTCGTCTGCCTGGCCTGGACACTGTTCCGCGCCCCCGACTTTCATGGCGCGCTGAGCCTGTATGCCGGACAGTTCGGCCTGCAGGGCATCGCCCTCGGTGACGAACTGTCCGCAACCCTGCGCCCGGTACACGGCTTTGCGGGTCTGCTGGGTGTGTTCGGTGTCATCGCACCGCTGCTGCGCCCTTACTGTGAGAAACGACTGGGCGGCCTTGCGTTCTACACCGCCGCTCTTTGGCCCATCGCCGGTTTCATGCTGTCGTTCGCACTGATTGCCAGTCGCGAAACCGTACCCTTCCTGTACTTCCAATTCTGATGACGAGCCTAAAGCACACCCTGCCCCCCACTCAGACAGATGATCTGGCGACACGCAGCAGTCGGTTGGCTGGCGTGGCGCTGCTGATATTCCTGTTCGTCGGACTGCTGTCCTCTGGCCGCCTGATCGTTTCAGGGCAGATCTCACTGTTACCCGATAACGTGCCGACCCCGCAGATTTTTGACGGCGATATCACGCATCGGATCGCCAAGGAACTGTCGAACGCTCAGCTCCCCACGACCTTCGCCAAGCTGGAGCGCGGTGTCAGTTGGCTGCTGCTCAGAGACACCGGGCCGAGGGTTCGCTCGGGTTGTCCTGACTGGTTATTTTTGGCCGATGAGCTCAAGGTCAATCATCAAGCGCAGCGCAATGCCGATGCCAAAGCCCAGGCAGTGATTGATCTGAAGCAGCAGCTCTCCCTGCGTGACATCAGCCTGCTGGTGGTCATCGTTCCAGACAAGAGCCGCATCGCTTCCGAGCAGCGTTGCACACTGCACCGCCCCGTCGCTCTCGAAGGGCGCATCCAGGCCTGGACCTCGAAGCTGGATGCGGGGGGCGTGGCGAATCTGGACCTCACCGGTGCGCTGACGCCACTGGGGGCCAGTGCCTATCTGCGCACCGATACGCACTGGAGCGAATCCGGCGCGAAGGCGGCGGCCGATGCCATCGCGCAGCGCCTGAACACCCTGGGCATCAGCGCAACGCCACGCAGGTCGTTCAACGAAAGTCATGCTCCGCTCGCAGTGCGACCTGGCGATCTGGTCCATCTGGCGGGCATCGACTGGCTACCGCTCAAATGGCAACCCGCACCCGAAATGGTCGCCCAAACCAGCACCCACGAACTTCCCGTTGCATCAGCCGACAGCCCTGACACTGAGGCCGACCTCTTTGGCGATGCCGACCTCCCCAACACCGCGCTCATCGGCACCTCATTCTCACGCAACTCCAACTTCGCAGGGTTTGTGCAGCAGGCACTGGGCGCCCCCGTGGGTAACTTCGCCAAGGACGGCGGAGCGTTCTCTGGCGCGGCAAACAGCTACCTCAACAACCCGGCCTACAAGGAAACGCCGCCAAAGCAAATCATCTGGGAAATCCCGGAACGGGACCTGCAGTCGGCTTACATCGACCCCATTGCCTATCGCTCGTTGCGGTAGGCCAATCGCGAATCTGGGCCGTCCAGGTTGGAAACGAGCCCGCAAACGGGGTGCTATCGAGCAGATCAACGGCGACTACCGATCAGCCGAAAAGCGGTCACGACTGTTAGTCAGGTGCAACCACATCGCCGCCCGCGCCGCATCCGGGTCCTGGCGCTTGATAGCGTTGAGAATCGCCTCGTGTTCAAGGTTGGCGAGTTGCCCCAGCTTGCTCAAGTCCGCCGACCCGCGCTCGGCGGCATTGACGCGGGTCCGGGGGATCATGGCGCTGCCCAGGTGCTGCATGATCTCGGTGAAGCACACGTTGCCGGTGGCTTCGGCGATCAGCAGGTGGAAGCGTTTGTCCGCCTCGACGCAGCTGTCGTTGTTGGTCAGCAAACGTTGGTAGTCGTCCAGCGCTTCGCGCATCTGCGCCAACTGCTGGTCTGTGCGACGAACCGCTGCCAGTGCGGCGGCCTGGGTTTCCAGGCCCATGCGCAACTCCAGAATACTGCGCACGCCCAGTGCGGTATCGACATTGAGCCTTAGCCCTTGATCGGGTGCACGCTCGAGGACAAAGGTGCCGATGCCATGACGGGTTTCCACCAGCCCCGAAGCCTGTAATTTCGAAATCGCCTCGCGCACCACCGTGCGGCTGACGCCATGTTTCTGAACAATGGTGTTCTCCGAAGGCAGCTTGTCCCCCGGCAGCATCTGCCCCAGCAGGATGCTCTGCGTCAGCTCGGCCACCAGGTCATGGGCCAGGTTGTGGGAACGTTTGCGGGCAGGTGCATCGAGGTCTTCTTGCATGGTGATTATCCGTAAAGCAGGGCTATTCGGATCGTAGCACTGCGCTCGCTTCCCGGTGACCGGATTTTCGATCAAACGGCGCTCAACTTGTATGACAACACTCAATCAACACACCGAAACAGAGGATTTAAACTATCGAACCCAAGCGTCCTGTCGCAATAAAGAAAAAATCATCGACTGAACAAACCCCGACACAACCCAACAAATACGCCACAAAAACCCGGAAAACGAATAAAAACCCTCCCACCTAGCACCATTTTGTTGAGAGACAGCACTTGTAGGACAAAAAAACCTAGTTGTATGATGTCTATCAACAACGCAGCACCCAGCTAAACCCCGCATAAAAATAACGAGTGGGAGAAAAAGAAGTGAATACATCCATACCCGGGATGAACGATGGCACCGATTCGGTCCTGCAATCCGCCATCTCAAAAGTGAAACGCCACGTCCTGCCGCTGTTCGTGATCATGTTCATCGTCAACTACATCGACCGCGTGAACATCGGCTTCGTCCGCGCCCACATGGAACATGACTTAGGGATTGGTGCTGCCGCCTACGGCCTCGGTGCCGGTCTGTTCTTCATCGGTTACGCGCTGTTCGAAGTCCCCTCCAACATCCTCCTGCAAAAAGTCGGCGCGCGAATCTGGCTGACCCGCATCATGCTGACCTGGGGGGTGGTAGCCGCCTGCATGGCCTTCATCCAGAACGAAACCCACTTCTACATCCTGCGTTTTCTGCTGGGCGTGGCCGAAGCCGGTTTCTTCCCCGGAGTGATTTATTACTTCACCCGCTGGTTGCCCGGCGTCGAACGCGGCAAGGCGATTGCGATCTTCCTCAGCGGTTCGGCGATTGCTTCGCTGATCTCCGGTCCGCTGTCCGGGTTGCTGCTGCAAATCAGCGGTTTTGGCATGCATGGCTGGCAGTGGATGTATTTCATTGAAGGCCTGTTCTCGGTCGGGCTGTGCGTGTTCGTCTGGTTCTGGCTGGACTCCAAGCCTCACGACGCCAAATGGCTGACCCTTCCTGAGCAGGACGCGCTGGTCAACGCCATCGATGACGAACAACTGGCCCGCGAAGCCGCGACGCCGATCAAACCGTCGCTGGGCACACTGCTCAAGGATCGCCAGATCATCCTGTTCTGCCTGATCTATTTCTTCATCCAGTTGACCATCTATGCCGCGACCTTCTGGTTGCCGAGCATCATCAAGAAAATGGGCGACCTGAGCGACATTCAGGTCGGTTTGTTCAACTCGATTCCGTGGTTGCTGTCGATCGTCGGCATGTACGCCTTCGCCTCGCTGTCGGCCAAATGGAAACACCAGCAGGCTTGGGTCGCCGCTGCGCTGTTGATCGCGGCTGCCGGAATGTTCATGTCCACCACGGGCGGGCCGATCTTCGCCTTTGTGGCCATCTGCTTCGCGGCGCTGGGCTTCAAGTCGGCATCGTCGCTGTTCTGGCCGATTCCCCAGGCCTACCTGGATGCACGGATCGCTGCAGGCGTGATCGCACTGATCAACTCGGTGGGCAACCTCGGCGGCTTCGTTGCACCGACCACCTTCGGCCTGCTGGAAGAACACACCGGGTCGATTCAGGGCGGGCTCTACGGCCTGGCCGCCACTTCGATCATCGCCGCGATCATCGTCTTCGCGGCGCGCAATAAACCGAAACCTGCCCCGGCCGTTGCCCTGGGCAAACCTGCTCCCCGTCACGCCTGAACACCTGCTTTTCAAGGACATAAAAATGAACGCACAAGAAGCCGCAAAAGCCCCGATCATCACCAGCATGCAGGTTGTGCCGGTGGCCGGCCACGATGGCATGCTGCTCAACCTGAGCGGCGCCCACGGCCCGTTTTTCACCCGCAACATCGTGATCCTCAAGGACAACGCCGGCCACACCGGCGTCGGTGAAGTGCCAGGTGGCGAGCGCATTCGCCAGACGCTGGAAGACGCGCGCGCACTGGTGGTCGGCAGCCCGATCGGTACGTACCAGAAGATTCTCAATCAGGTGCGCCAGACCTTTGCCGATCGCGATGCCGGCGGTCGCGGCCTGCAGACCTTCGACCTGCGCATTACCATTCACGCGGTCACCGGCCTGGAAGCCGCCCTGCTCGATTTGCTCGGTCAGCACCTGGATGTGCCAGTCGCCGCCCTGCTCGGCGAAGGTCAGCAGCGCGATGAAGTGAAGATGCTCGGTTATCTGTTTTATGTCGGTGATCGCAACGAAACCGATCTGGCCTACCGCAGCGAACCGGACGCCGACAACGACTGGTTCCGTGTGCGTCATGAAAAAGCCATGAACGCCGACGCCGTGGTGCGCCTGGCCGAAGCCGCCCACACTCGTTATGGCTTCAAGGACTTCAAACTCAAGGGCGGCGTGTTGAGTGGCGATGAAGAAATCGAAGCCGTCACCGCCCTCGCCGAACGCTTTCCCCACGCACGCATCACCCTTGATCCGAATGGCGCCTGGTCGCTCAAGGAAGCGATCCGCCTGTGCCGGGATCAGCATCACGTTCTCGCGTACGCCGAAGACCCGTGCGGTGCGGAGAATGGCTATTCGGGCCGGGAAGTCATGGCCGAGTTCCGTCGCGCCACAGGCCTGAAAACCGCGACCAACATGATCGCCACCGACTGGCGGGAAATGGGCCACGCGATTCAGTTGCAGTCCGTGGACATTCCCCTCGCCGACCCGCACTTCTGGACCATGCAGGGTTCGGTTCGGGTCGCGCAGATGTGCCACGAGTGGGGCCTGACCTGGGGTTCGCATTCCAACAACCACTTCGATATTTCCCTGGCCATGTTCACCCACGTCGCGGCCGCCGCGCCGGGTGAGATCACCGCCATCGACACCCACTGGATCTGGCAGGACGGCCAACGCCTGACCAAGGCGCCGCTGCAAATCGTCGACGGTTGCGTGCAGGTGCCGAAAAAACCTGGCCTGGGGGTTGAGCTGGACATCGATCAACTGGCCAAGGCTCATGAGCTGTACAAAGGCATGGGACTGGGCGCGCGGGATGACAGCGTGGCGATGCAGTTTCTGATTCCGGGGTGGAAATTCGATAACAAGCGGCCGTGCCTGGTGCGGTAGTCCTGAAACACCGCAATCCTGTGGGAGCGAGCCTGCTCGCGATAAGGCCGTGACAGCCAACATCATCATTGACTGTCACACCGCCATCGCGAGCAGGCTCGCTCCCACAGGGGAGACATTCACACTAATTCCGCTGTGCCACTTGCAGTAGCCATTGCTTGAACGCGACCATCGCCGACGTTTCAGGCCGCGACTGCAAGCGGGTCAGCCAGTAGCTGCCCGTGGTGATCCCGATGGCGAACGGTTGCTCGATTGCGCCCGCCGCCAGTTGCCGGGCAAACATCAGCGGCGGCGCCAACGCCACTCCCGCCCCTTGCAGCGCAGCCTCCATCATCGCCAGCGACGAGTCGAAGACGATGCTCCGGGGCGCAGCGACATGGGCCGGCAACCCGGAAGCCTGAAACCACTCCGGCCACTCGTCCGTGCGATAGGAACGCAATAGCGTTTGCTGCAACAGATCGGCTGGGGCGTGCAATTGCCGCGCAATCTCGGGAACGCAGAGCACCGACAGCGGCGCCTCGATCAACCGCACCGCTTCGATGCCGTGCCATGCCCCCGCGCCAAAACGAATGGCGTAATCCAGCCCTTCCGCTGCCACGTCCACCCGGTTGTTGTTGGTCGAAAGGCGCAAATCTATAAACGGATATTTCATCTGAAAATCCGCCAGCCGCGGTAACAGCCAGCCGACCGCAAATGTGCCCACAGCCCCTACCGTCAACACCTCACGAAAATGCCCGCCCTCAAAACGCTCCAGGGTTTGGGCGATCAGGTCGAAGGAGTCGCGCAGCACCGGCAGCAGGGTTTCACCTTCGCTGGTCAGCATCAGGCCTCGGGGCAGGCGTTTGAACAGGGTCACGTTAAGCTGGGCTTCAAGGCTTTTGACCTGATGACTCACCGCCGCCTGCGTGACGCACAACTCCACCGCCGCCCGCGTGAAACTCAAATGACGTGCCGAAGCCTCGAAAGCACGCAAGGCATTCAGCGGCAAATGAGGTCGAATCATGCCTACTCCAAAAAATTTCTAATGGCTCATCCAAGATATCGTCGTTTGTCGGCGGTCGCCAAACTGCATAGATTTGGCTCGCCCAGCTGCGGACCGGCTGAAAAACCGCTCGGAGTGTAGCGGTTAACACCTCGTAAAATCATGGAACCGAAACAATGACACACAAAAAAAGTATTGCCAGATTGAAGATTCTTGCAGCCTGCGTGGCGGTACTGGGCGCAAGCCATTGTGTTGCCGCGACCCAGACAGATCAGCCCATCGAGAAGATTGTTAACGATGCTGTGCGGCCTGTCTTGAAGGCCGAGGGCATTCCCGGCATGGCCGTGGCCATAACGGTCAACGGAAAGCAGCATTACTTCAATTACGGAGTGGCCTCGAAAGAAACCGGGCGCCCGGTGGCAAACGACACCCTGTTCGAGATCGGTTCGGTGAGCAAAACTTTCACCGCAACACTGGCAGCCTACGCTCAGGCCACTGGCAAACTGTCCCTGAGCGACGCTGCCAGCACTGTTCTGCCAGCGTTGCGTGGCAGCGCGTTCGACAGCATCAGCGTGCTGCAACTCGGCACCTACACCGCCGGTGGCCTGCCGCTGCAATTCCCCAGTGATGCAGACCATCAGGACAAGATGCTCGGCTACTTCAAACAGTGGAAACCGATCTACGCCGCCGGCACTCATCGCCAGTATTCAAACCCCAGCCTTGGGTTGTTCGGCTATCTGGCGGCCCACAGCATGGGGGCACCGTTCGATAAGCTGATGGAAAAAACCTTGCTGCCGAAACTGGGCCTGAAACACAGCTACCTCAAGGTGCCGCAGGATCAGATGGGGCTTTACGCCCAGGGTTACAACAAGGACGACAAACCTGTACGGGTCGGGCCGGGCGCACTGGATAGCGAAGCGTATGGCGTGAAAACCAGTGCCTCGGATCTGCTTCGCTATGTTGAAGCGAACATGAATCCGACTTCGCTGGAAAAGCCATTGCAGCAAGCCATCGCCATCACTCACACCGGTTACTACACGGTGGGTGACACGACTCAGGGGTTGGGGTGGGAGTTCTACAACTACCCGGTAACGCTCGATACATTGCTGGGGGGCAATTCATCGCAGATGGCGATGGAAGCTCATGAAGTCCGGTGGCTGAACCCGCCGCAACCTCAACGCGACACAGTACTGATCAACAAAACCGGCTCAACCGGCGGCTTCGGCGCCTATGTCGCCTTTATCCCGGCCAAAGACATCGGCATCGTGATCCTGGCCAACAAAAACTACCCAAACCCCGAGCGAGTCAAAATTGCTCACAATATATTGAGTGCGCTGACTGAATGATCCCGACAACCCATTAAGACTAGGCAACCACTCACCCGTGGCGAGGGAGCTTGCTCCCGCTGGGGCGCGCAGCGGTCCCAAACTCTGCCATCGCGTTGCATCAGATAGTCCTCAGATACCGGGTTTACGACTGCTGCGCAGCCGAACGGGGGCAAGCCCCCTCACCACAGGGTTCAGCGTTGGCAAACAAAATGGGCGACCTCTTAAGGTCGCCCATTTTTCTTTACTGCACTTAAACCTGCGCCCGCAATCGTCGTCCGATCACATCCATTAAGTCACAACCGTCGCGCATCGGAATCGCCAGCACTCGCGCAAAGTCCTGCAACAGTAATGCATCGCGGCTGATTCCCTCGCCTACGGAAAGTGTTTCCAGCAGTTGAGTTACGCTGCGGATGCGGTACGCCGCCGTATCATGCAGCACATCCACTGGCGCCTCTGTGTCAATCAGCAACGACGCTATGCTGCAGTCGATGCCCGTAATCGGCATGTATCGAGCCATGACTGAACCTCCCTGATCATTGTTGAGTGCCTGGCTGAACAGCAGGCGCGCCTTCGGGCGGATCGATAGTGTCCAGTGCGCGGTTCACCAGCAATTGGGCGACTACCGCCAACTGCTGAATCGACAGCGCCACGTTGCGGTTGGAACTTTCCAGCTTGCAGGCCAGATCCGTGATCAAGACATTCAGAGACGCGAGGGTTTCGCAGGCGTGGCTTAGCAGGGTTTCTGTGTCGACGCCGGGGACAATGGTGAAGATATGGCTGATCGGGTCGGCGTGGTTGGGGTTACGCAAGCGAGCGCTGACGGCGGGTTCGGTGATTTCGGACAGTGGAACGAGATCAAGGGGGTCGGAATCGGTTGGGGTTTCGGGAGGGTTGGGAGTAACTTTCTTCATATGTAAAGCTCCATTAACAATTTAAGAAAACTGCCAATCTCACTTCCACATGAGGGTGACAGCTGTACGCAGGTGTGGAAGACCAGGGGGAACCTACCAAAACCCGGCGCACTCGAAAGTGCCCCGCGCACAGCCGCCATAACGCGGCAATGTTGACATAAAAAATGTCGCCATGCGCCTTACGAGCGTTGGTAGGTGTCTCTGACCACCGGACTTCCACATCCGACCGCTGATTTTGCAGCGGCTGGAGAAGGTTATCGGCATGCTCGCCGCCGCACCAGTTCATGAAGTGCTCTGCGTTTTGCAGGAAATTTCTGACGCAATTGAAGGCCTTTGCCCCAGCTCATTTTCATGGGCATACACTGCAACTAACTTTTTATTGATGACCGTTGTGATGCAACCGAAACCATTGTATCTAATGGGTTTCCAAAGCCGGCGAAAGGCAGCGGATCAATCCGTAGCCGGGAATGACATAATGCGCGCTCAAGCCTGTACACCGACTGACCGCCAAAGGGCGTTGTAATGGAAATCAAAAAATTCAAGCTCACGGATGTCGGTCGATTCACCGATTTGGACATTCAGTTGGCCCCCACCGCCAAACACCCCTCGAACGTGACAGTTCTGGTGGGAAACAACGGTGCCGGGAAAACTACGCTTCTAAAGTCGCTAGCCATCTCACTGAGCTGGTTGGTGGCCAGAATTCGTACCGAGAAGGGTAATGGCAGTCACATCGCAGAAGAGGATGTTCGAAACGGCGCCTCATCCGCCTCTATTTCGATTGCTGTAAAAGACGACTCTCTGGCAAACCCTAATAATCCCGATGCTGATCCTGAGGATGCTCTATTCCAATGGACCGTTACCCGATCCAGACAGGGTCGAAAAACAGATGCTCACAGCTCTCTGGTTGACGCCAGCCGTCTCGCGGATGTTTACCGGGATGAATTAACCGTTATTGAAAAGGCATCTCTTCCACTGATTGCGTACTATCCGGTTGAGCGTTCGGTACTGGAAATTCCTTTAAAGATCCGAACCAAGCATACCTTTGATCAACTTGACGGCTATGACAATTCGTTGAATAGGGGTGTCGATTTTCGGCGTTTCTTTGAATGGTTTCGCGAGCGCGAGGACAGTGAAAATGAAACCGGCGTGTCCAGCACCGCCTTGTCCGAAATCTCCGAAAAGTTCGGAAAGGACAGTGACATTTGGAAAACGCTTTCCCAGTTGAAGGCATCCTCTCGTGATCGTCAGTTGACGGCGGTTCGCACTGCAATCGCAGCCTTCATGCCTGGCTTCAGCAATTTGAGAGTAAAGCGTAAGCCACGGTTGCACATGGCCATCGATAAAAGCGGAGCCACACTAAATGTGTCTCAGCTGTCACAGGGTGAAAAGTCCATGATGGCATTGGTCGGAGACATCGCCCGCCGACTGGCCATGATGAATCAATCGCTGGACAACCCTTTACACGGTGACGGAATCGTACTGATTGATGAAGTCGACTTACACCTGCACCCCAAATGGCAGCGCAGTCTGATCCGGCAGTTGAGTGAAACCTTTCCAAATTGCCAGTTCGTACTGACAACTCACTCTCCACTCGTCATCAGCGACGCAAAAGATGTGCTGTGCTACGTACTGGATGATGGGGAGTTACAAGAGCGCGATGGCCTTTATGGCCTTGATGCCAATCAGGTTCTGTTGAGCGTCATGGACACCGATGTTCGTAACAGCGAGGTACAGCGAAGACTGAATCGATTGCTTGAGCGCCTGCAGGATGGTGACCTGGACGAAGCCAGGAAATTGTTTTCCGAGCTATCACTGGAGCTTTCAGACGGTCATCTGGAGCTGGCGAAAGCCGCACTGTTGATCCGCAAACTGGAGTTGCGTCGTGCGTAAGATCAACAAGGGTATTGAGCCGGAGGCGCTGACTCGATGGAAGCGCTTGAACAGCACATTACGTTACCGGGATTTGCCCGTTGAAGAGAGTCGGTCCATTCGCTCAGCGTGTATCTCGGAACAGTACGGCTTATGTGCGTATTGCTGCCAGGCAATCACGATTGACGACGCTCATAACGAGCATATTGAGGCCCAGGATCGCGCGCAAAATCGCACTTTAGACTTATCCAACATAGTCGCAAGTTGCCAACGCTCCCATCAATGCGGCCACGGTCGAGGCACGCGAGCACTGCCACTGACGCCTTTGATGGATGAATGCGAAACCGAGTTGAAGTTCTATCTGTCTGGTCTGGTAAAGGGGCATACCGACCGAGCCAATACTTCCATTGAGGCGTTGAATCTGGGTCATACCGAGGAAAGCAATCGTGGTCTTGTCGGTGCACGTAAAACTCTGGTTGATGCGTTGATTTATACCCAGAACCTGCCACCCGACGAGTTGCAGTATGAGGACGAAGATTTCTTGGGCTTACTTCTGGAGGACTTGCAAACGCCTGATGCCGGGCGCCTGCAGCCCTTCTCACCTGTATTGGTTAATGTAATCCGTCATTTGCTGGCACGACCTTAAAACAGTCAGGACCGTCTACCAGAGGACTGAGGCGGTTGAAAACGACCACCTCAGTCATTTTCGACACACCCTCTGGAAGAAGGACTAATCCCCACACAGTCATCCCTCCTACCTGAAAAGATCACCACAGAGTTCAGTGGCAATTCATTCATCCGGCTGCTCAGGGGGTTTGGCGGGCTTCGCCGGTTTGCCTTTTGCGCCTTTTACGCCTTTGACCGGTGCAACTTCAGCCACCGGCGCAGGCGTCGGTACCGTTGCTTCTTTCTCAGCGGCCGGCAGTTGGTCGATGGTGTCAAAGATTTTCTTCAAATCGACCGATTTCGACTCAGCCCCTGAACTCTCGATTTTCTTCTCGCCGTCCTTGCCCAACAGAATGACTTTGGGCAAAGCCCCGGCGCCGAGGTTCAGCGAGCGGATCAGCGCCATGGTGTCCTGCTGGCCGAGATCTTTGCCATCGAGCTGACCGAACATGTTCAGCACGCTGTACACCTTGATGTTGCGCTGGGCGACTCCCTGCTTGTTGGCGGGATCCTCCAGCGACTTTTTCAGGTTCACCCAGACAGGGTCAACGCTGCTGGGGGCGATGACAATCAGGGGACGGGCCCTGCCCACGTCTTTAACCAAGGGTGAATCGTCATCGGCGGCGAACAGGGGACCGACGAAAGCCAGCAAAGTAGCCAGGGTCAAAGACCTGATGAGCATGCGCATCTCCTTTTGATATCCACGCTCTAATGATTGCGCATCGCGGTGAACGTTCCGGGTGACGCACCGCAATTGTGATTCGCCTTGCCCCAAGCTTAGGTCAGGGCGGTCATTGCGCAACAGCCTGAGCTAATCTCATAGCACGACACAAACGACCTGATTCGCCGTGAGGATCTTCGCATGAGCGCTCAGTTGAACCACACCATCGTCTGGTGCCGTGACAAACAGGTCTCGGCCCATTACCTGACCGACCTCCTCGGCCTGTCCGCCCCGGAGCCGTTCGGACCGATGCTGGTCGTCAAGTTCGATAACGGGGTATCGCTGGACTTCTACAACAACGACCCACCCATTGCGTCCCAACACTATGCCTTTCTGATCGACGATGAAGACTTCGATGCGGCCTTCGCTCGCCTGCAAGCGCGCAAACAGCCCTGGTGGGCCGATCCGGGCAAGCAGAGGCCGAACGAGATCAATGATTACGGCGGTGGCCGGCGGGTGTATTTCGATGACCCGGACGGGCATCTGCTGGAGATGTTTACCCGGGAATAGTGTGGGCCGCGCTTCTATCTGGATCGAAAAAAACCATGTGGCCTCGCCGTTGCCCGCGCCTGAATTCACCGAGCACGAGGAAGACACCTTTCCATTCGGTATAAATTCAGTGATCCGGACGATGCCGGATCAGAACGCCAGTTTGTAGCCGATCAGCACCAGCATCGTGGCCAGGCACGGACGCAGCAGCTCGTCGGAGATACGCCCGGTCAAATGGCTGCCCAGGTAAATCCCCGGCAGCGAACCGACCAGCAAGAAGCCCAACACATGCCAATCCATGTTGCCCATGCTCGCGTGGCCCAGGCCGGCGACCAGGGTCAGCGGCACCGCGTGAGCGATTTCGGTGCCGACCAGGCGGCGGGTAGGCAGCAGTGGATACAGAATGAACAGCGCGACGGTGCCCAAGGCGCCGGCGCCGATGGAAGTCAGGGCCACCATGGTGCCGAGGACCAGACCGGTGATGACGGTCAGCACATTCAACCGCGAGCCGCTGGGGTTGTAGTGGCCGCCCGCCCGTTTGTGGGCGAAATCGAGCAAGCGTTTCTTGAAGAAAATCGCCAGCGCCGTGGCGAACAGCACGAAGCCCAGCGCTTGTTTGATGACAGCGTTCATCGCTTCGGGCGAGGTTTGCAAACGGCTCAGGAACCACAGGGTCAGCGCCACTGCCGGCACACTGCCGAGCGTCAGCCAACCGGTGATCGCCCAGTCGATGTTCTGGTTCTTTCGATGAACCAGCACACCACTGGATTTGGTAATGGCCGCGTACAGCAAGTCCGTGCCCACCGCCGTGGCCGGGTTGACGCCGAACCACAACAGAATGGGGGTCATCAACGAACCGCCCCCGACGCCGGTCATGCCGACAATAAAGCCGACCACCAGACCTGCAACGACCAACCCGAAATTACCGAATTCCATGAATACGCCCAGAAAATCGCAGGAAACAAACCGGCTCGCAGCATAGCGATTTTTCTTATAACCACATATATCGATGCGGTCTATCGTTATGCCAATTCATTGAGCCGGAACACGGTTTTCCCTCTCAACCACATCCCCCTGTGGGAGCGAGCCTGCTCGCGAAAGCGGTCCAACATCCAACAGTGATATGAGCTGTGAGTCCGTCTTCGCGAGCAGGCTCGCTCCCACAGGTGTTTGGTTCAGCACTCGTTTACTGCACCGGCAAGAAATTCAGAAACAACAAACTCTGGGCGTAGTTGAGGCCGATCCGCCGGTAGCGTTCGTCGAGCATCTGGGTCAGCAGGTCCAGTCGAGCGACGATTTTGCCGAACTCCACGGCAAAGCTCAGGTTGCTGCCCTCCTCCGAGATTTCGTTGGAAAACAGCAACGGTTCGCCCTGCTTGTTTTGTCGCTGGCTCAAAATCCAGGTGGCTTTCTCGATGTTGCGCGCGGCATTGCTGACGAAAGTCGGGTTGATCGCATCCGTCATGTAGAACTCCAGCTGATTGCCGTGGGCCGTCACCAGCATGCTGCCGATGGCATAAATGAAGGCCCCGACGCGGTCGCCGAGGAATTCCGGACTCATGGCATAACTCAGCGCCGCCAGGTCTTTTTTGCCGCCGAGGGTGGGCAGTGGCTGTTGCTGTTCAATGGCCATGCGCACTTGTTTTTCCGCGATGCCGACTTCGAGGAAGCCGGACTTTTTCAGCTCCTCCGGATTACGCAGGTAGAGCTTGTTCATCAGCAAGTAGAGGCTTTCGAGGTTGTCGCGCATCGTCAGGGTCGCCATACGGTCGACGCTGGTCTGGAGGAATTCCTGGGGTTTGCCGTTGCGAAACTGACTGACAACGTCGTTGCCCGGTTGATGGCTACAGCCACTGGTGAAGAGCAGCGACAAGCTAATCAGCAGCAAACAATAAAGGCGAATGTGCGGGGTAAAGCGGGGTAAAACTCGAGCCATGGGTTCTTGAACTTGGGCATGGGCCGGCGGTGGGGATCGCCGCAGGCTGGCCAAGGATAGAACCGCGAAAGCTGGAAAAGTGCAGTACCGGTGGTCCGTAAGCGCTGGCCATCGTGGAAGCGACCTTTTATTAGTCATACTTTATAATTGCAACAACCGATAGATAAGCTATATATCCTTCCTTGATCGCATTAAAACTCGATCATTAGTATGACTACTTCTCACAGAACAACAAAAAGGAAGGTCAACCATGCTTCAATCCCGACACCTGCTTTCCGGCCTCGGACTGTCCCTGATGATCGTCACCCTCTCCGCTCAGGCCGCTGGTCTGTCCAGCGAACATAAAGCCTTCGGCAAAACCAATGACGGCACGCCCGTCGAGCAATACATTCTGCGCAACAGCCATGGGCTGCAAGCCACGGTCATTACCTACGGCGGGATTCTGCAGTCGCTGAAAGTGCCGGACAAAAACGGCAAGCTCGACGATGTGGTGCTGGGTTTCGATGATGTGCAGGGCTATCAAAGCGGCACCGCGTACTTCGGCGCGACCATCGGCCGCTTCGGCAATCGCCTGGCCAACGGTGCCTTCGAACTGGATGGCAAGCGCTATCAGGTGCCACTCAACGACGGCAGCAATTCGCTGCATGGCGGGGCTCAAGGTTTCGACAAGCGTGTGTGGAAAGCCGAACCGAGTAAGGATAAGGATTCTGTAGGCGTGACCCTGACGTATCTGTCGAAGGACGGTGAAATGGGTTTCCCCGGAAATATGAAAACCGAGGTGACCTACAGCCTTACGGAAAACAACGAGCTACGCATCGAGTACAAGGCCAGTACCGACAAACCCACGGTGCTGAACCTGACCAATCACAGTTATTTCAACCTGGCCGGCGCGGGCAACGGGGATGTGTTGAAGCAACTCGCAACCTTGCACGCCGCCCGTTACACGCCGGTCACCGGCAAACTGATCCCCACTGGTGAACTGGCCCCGGTCGCTGACACACCGATGGATTTCACTCAACCGACCGCCATCGGTCAACACATCAAGGCCGATCACCCACAATTGAAATTCGCCGAACCGAAACAAGGTGGTTTCGATTTCAATTGGGTATTGGACGCCAAGGGTGATCTGGGCAAACTCGCCGCCGATGTCAGCGATCCGCAATCCGGGCGTCGGTTGCAGCTCTACACGACTGAACCTGGCGTGCAGTTCTATACCAGCAACTTCCTCGATGGCACAGTCAAGGGCAAGGCTGGCAAGATTTATCCGCATTGGGGGGCGTTTACTTTGGAGACTCAGCATTATCCGGATTCGCCGAACCAGCCGAACTTCCCGTCCACACGGCTGGATCCGGGCAAAAGCTATGCCCAGACGACGGTGTTCAGGTTTTCCACCCTGTAGGTCGGAAGATCAAAAGATCGCAGCCTGCGGCAGCGCCTGCACGGGCGGAGTACACCTGTGAACCGAACTTGGCGCAGGCGCTGCCGAAGGCTGCGATCTTTCGAGATGGCCACGGAACCACCGGACTATTTTGCTGCCAACTGAAGTATCGATCGGACTTCACTGAGGAGGATTCATGCGTACTCTTGAGCTGGCCGGCAGCCATGTGCCGGTCATCGGCCAAGGAACCTGGCGCATGGGAGAGGAACGCTCCCGACACACAAAGGAAGTTGCAGCGCTGCGTTTGGGCATCGAGTTGGGCATGACCCTGATCGACACCGCTGAAATGTATGCTGAAGGGGGCGCCGAAGAGGTGGTGGGTGAAGCCATCGCCGGCCTGCGTGATCAGGTCTTTCTGGTCAGCAAGGTTTACCCCTATAACGCCAGCCGCAAAGGCGTTCCCAAGGCCTGCGAGCGCAGTCTGCGGCGGTTGAATACCGATTACATTGATCTATACCTGTTGCACTGGCGCGGCGATTATCCGCTTGAGGAAACCGTCGAAGCCTTTGAACGCCTGCGCGAAGACGGCAAGATCGGCCGTTGGGGCGTGTCCAATTTCGACCTGGATGACCTGGAGGAACTGGCTTCACCGGCCTGCGCCACCAATCAGGTGCTGTACAACCTGGAAGAACGCGGCATCGAATTCGATTTGCTCCCCTGGAGCCAACATCAAAGGATGCCCGTGATGGCCTATTGTCCGATCGGCCAGGGCGGGCACATGCTGGCCAATTCGACGCTCAAGCAGATTGCCGCCCGTCATGAGGCGACACCTGCGCAGGTAGCACTGGCATGGATTCTGCGTCAGAACGGCGTGATCGCCATCCCCAAGGCGGTCCGTCCCGAGCACGTGCAGCTCAACGCGCAAGCGGCGCAATTGCGCCTGGAAGTCGGGGATCTGGAGGCGCTGGACCAAGCTTTTCGCGCGCCACAACGCAAGCAGCGGTTGGCCATGGTCTGAGCCATCGCGGTTCTGTCAGAGGGCATCGGCATGAGAAGTACCGATCAGCTCGACGCTTTCAATTTGCCACGCTTCGTCCAGGCGCAGGATCCTGTGTTCGAGTGGGTGCAGGAGGAACTGCGCGCCGGCCAGAAGCGCCGGCACTGGATGTGGTTTATCTTTCCGCAGTTTTCCGGGTTGGGCGACAGTGAGATGTCCCGTTACTTTGCCATTCGCTCCAGTGAAGAAGCCACAGCGTACCTGGAGCATCCGTTACTGGGTCCACGCTTGCGCACTTGCACGCAATTGGTCCTGGACATCCCTCAACGCTCGATCGCCAAGATTTTCGGTCACCCCGACAACCTCAAGTTTCACTCATCGATGACGTTGTTCGCCCAGGTTTCGCCAAAGGGCAGTCTGTTCCATCAGGCGCTGGATCAGTATTTTCACGGCATACCGGATGACTGGACGCTGTCGCTGCTGGACTCAAAACAGGCCCAGTTGCCCCCCAATCAGCGTTGAGAAATCGTCATCCACGAACGGCAGGATCGCATCCGCCACCGGTTGCAGCTGCCGGGTGACGTAATGGTCATAGTCGATGGGCGCGCTGCGGATTTCCAGCGGCTCAGGGCCGGCGACCGTAATGACATAACTGATCCAGCCGCCGTTCTGATATTGCCGTGGGCGCCCCTGCTGGTCGTTGTAGTCATCGGCGATGCGCGCGGCCCGCACATGCGGGGGCACGTTACGTTGATAGTCATCGAGGGTACGGCGCAGGCGCTTGCGGTAGATCAGGCGCTCGTCGAACTCACCGGCCAACGTCTTGCGCACATAGTCACGTACGTAATCCTGATAGGGCTTGCGATTGAAGATGCGCAGGTACAACTCCTGCTGGAATTGCCGGGCCAGCGGCGACCAGTCGGTGCGCACGGTTTCCAGGCCCTTGTAGACCATTTCTTCGGTGCCGTCGGCGCGGGTGACCAACCCGGCATAGCGCTTCTTGCTGCCCTCCTCGGCGCCGCGAATGGTCGGCATCAGAAAACGCTTGTAGTGGGTCTCGAACTGCAACTCCAGGGCGCTTTCCAGTCCGTATTCCTGTTTCACATGCTCACGCCACCACTGATTGACGTGATCCACCAGCGCACTGCCGATTTGCGCGGCTTCTGCCTGACCATGAGGGCGACGCAGCCAGACGAAGGTCGAATCGGTGTCGCCATAGATCACCGCATGGCCCTGCGCTTCGATCAACTGGCGGGTACGCAACATGATCTCGTGTCCGCGCAAGGTGATGGACGAGGCCAGCCGTGTATCGAAGAAGCGACAACCGCTGGAGCCGAGGACGCCGTAGAAAGCATTCATGATGATCTTCAGCGCCTGGGACAGCGGCGCGTTGTGTTCGCGCTTGGCGGTTTCGCGGCCTTCGGCGACCCGGGCGACGATGGCTGGCAGGCAATGCCGGGTTCTTGAGAAACGCGCACCGCGAAAACCCGGCACCGACTCGCTGTCGTCAGGATGTTTGAGGCCTTCGATCAAGCCCACCGGGTCGATCAGGAAGGTGCGGATGATCGACGGATAGAGGCTTTTGTAGTCGAGCACCAGCACCGATTCGTACAGCCCGGGTTGCGAGTCCATGACAAAACCGCCAGGGCTGGCCTCCGGTGGTTTGCCGCCGAGGTTCGGTGCAACGAAGCCCTGACGGTGCATCAACGGCATATACAGGTGAGTGAACGCCGCCACCGAACCGCCGCTGCGGTCCGCCGGCAAACCGGTGACGCTGGCGCGCTCGAGCAGGAAGGTCAGCAATTGGGTCTTGGCGAAGATCCGCGTCACCAGTTCGCAGTCCTTGAGGTTGTACTTGGCCAGGGCTGGCTTGTCCTCGGCGAACATGCGGTTGATTTCGTCCATGCGCTGGTACGGGTTGTCGATCGACTTGCCCTCGCCCAGCAGGGTTTGCGCGACGTTTTCCAGGCTGAACGACGGGAAGCTCCAGGTCGCCGAACGCAGCGACTCGATGCCGTCGATGATCAGCCGGCCGGCGGCCGAAGCGAAGTAATGATTTCGGCTGCCGTGCTCGCGCCACTGCATCTCTTCGCCGCCACGCCCCAGTTTCAGCGGCACCGCCAAGCGGCGAGCATGTTCGTGCAGTACGCGCAGATCGAACTGCACGACATTCCAGCCGATGATGGCGTCAGGGTCGTGCCGGGCGAACCAGTCATTGAGTTTTTTCAGCAGCAGGGTCCGGGACTCGCAGTAGTCGAGCTGGAAATCCACCTCGCTGTCATCGCCATTGGGTGGCCCGAGCATGTACACCTGACGCTCGCCGCAGCCTTCCAGAGCGATGGAATACAACTCGCCCTGGGCGGTGGTTTCGATGTCCAGCGAGACCAGCCTGAGGTTCGGCCGGTAGCCGGGGTCGGGTTTCATTTGCGCGTCGAGCAGCAGGCCATCGGCGCTGGGCGTGCCGCCGAACAAAACGGGGGCAATGATGAAGCGCTCCATCATGTAGCGTTCCGGCGGGCGGATGTCGGCTTCGAATACATCGACGCCTGACTTGCGCAGCGCGGTTTCCAGACGCATCAACTGACCGTGCTGCTGGCAATACAGGCCGAGCACCGGGCGGTGCTCGAAGTCCAGAAGTGCCAAGGGCTTCAGCTCGACGTTTTTCTCGCCGCGCAAAACCGTTTCGGCTTGCTCGCGCTGGGCTGCCGGAAGGAACGCTACCGACGGTTGATGCGGCAGGCGGATGCGCCGGGGGCCGGCATCGGTCGCCAGCCAGAACTCGACTTCCGTGCCGGCCGGGGTATCGCGCCAATGCCGGGTCAGGACGAAGCCCTGCTGTAAATCCACCACTGCAACCTCAACGAATTGATTCAAGGGGTAATTCTACGCGTGATCGACGGTGTGGTGAGGGGGCTTGCCCTAATGCCGGTAAGTCGAGACGCAGATCCTGTGGGAGCGTGGCTTGCCCGCGAAGAACGATGACGCGTAATACCTGAAAAACCGCGGTGTATTCTTCGCGGGCAAGCCACGCTCCCACAGGTTTTTCGTCGCTCAAATGTCTTAACTTACCGGCATCAGGGGCGGACTTTTACAAAGAAAAATCGCTGAATGACGCTTTTCGCGCGGTATCTGCCGCTTTCTGCCTTGCTCTGTGAGCGCGTCTCTACGATTCTTCAAGAACAACGACAACACCTGAGAAACCGCCATGAAAACCGTCGCCCAACTGCTCAAGTTAAAGGCCCAACAGAATCAGGAAGTCCACACCATTGCGCCCCATCAAATGGTGCTGGAAGCACTGATGGTGATGGCCGCGAAAAACGTCGGCGCGTTACCGGTGCTGAAAGAGGGAAAGGTCGTCGGCATCATCAGCGAACGGGACTATGCGCGCAAACTGGTGCTCAAGGGGCGTTCCTCGGTTGGCACACCGGTCAGCGACATCATGGTGTCGCCAGTGATTACCGTGGACACCCATCAAACCGTCGAAACCTGCATGGGCATCATGTCCGACAAACGCCTGCGGCACTTGCCGGTGGTGGAAAACGGCGAGTTGCTGGGCTTGCTGTCAATCGGCGACCTGGTCAAGGAAGCCATTGCCGAACAGGCTGAGCTGATTGGGCAGTTGGAGCAGTACATTCGCGGCGAATGATTCTGTCCCACCCCAATCTCCCTGTGGGAGCGAGCCTGCTCGCGATGAGGCCATGGCATCCAACATCAATGTTGAATGTCAGGTCGCCATCGCGAGCAGGCTCGCTCCCACATTTGTTTGGCGGTGTTCTTCAGGATGGCCAGTGCCTTTTGAACACCGGTGCCAATGCACGGTGCTGGTCGAAGCGTTCGAGCCAGGCGAAAAACCCGGGCCGCGCAACGCGCAAGTGCTCCCGGGTGCCCGACCACCGCGTCACCACCGCCGCCAGAATATCCAGCGCGCCCGGCTCTCCATCGTCCAGGTACAAATGGCCGGCGAACTGATCGGCAAACACCTCCCAACTCCAATGCAGACGCTGGCGGGCACCGGCCATGAGGTTTTCCCGAGACGACTCGTCCGCCTCGGCCAGCCAGCGCTCGGGGTAATCGATGATGCCAATGGCGGCATAGCAATTGCTGACGATGTACACCAGGCCCCGAATAACCTGATCACGCTTGAGCGGGTTTTCCGGCAGCAGATTCGACTCCGGAAACGTAAGGCCCAGATGAATCAGGATGGCCGCACTCTCGGTGAGAACGCCGCCATCGGGCAGGTAGAGGGTGGGAATCTGCTTGAGCGGGTTGAGTTTCTCCAGCGCCTGAAACGCCTCCGGGGACGATGAAACATCGATGAAGCGATAAGGAACCTCGCACAGTTCCAGCGCGGCTTCGATGGCGGCCGCACCCGAATTCTGATGCCCATAGAGCTGGTACATGACTAAATCTCCTCTGCGACTCTCTCTTTGTAGCAGCTGCCGAAGATTGCGCTCGGTTGCCTCATCAGCGCCAGTCAGTCAAGGACTTGAACACCGTCGCCCCTGTGGGAGCGAGCCTGCTCGCGATAGCCGCGGATCAGCCAACATTGATGCTGAATATACCGCCGTCATCGCGAGCAGGCTCGCTCCCACAGGTTCTGCGCCTCAACTTAGCGGCATTAGCCTGCCCAGCCGTGTTTCTGCGTTCACATCCCCGCGCGCTTCATGCAGCGCTGATAACGCTCATCGACCCGCTTGGCGAACCACGCCGTGGTGAGTTTGCGGGTGATTTTCGGGCTTTGCAGCACGATCCCCGGCAACACTGCACGGGGTAATGGGCGGCCTTCGGCCTGTTCGGCCAAGGCGAACACGCGCCGATAGAGCCTGGTGTCCTCGAACTCGAGACCTTTCCCCTCCTCCAATTGATCCCGAATGGTCGGGTTGCGCATGTCCAATTGCTTGCCGAGGGTGCGCACGGCCAGTTCCGTGGTGCCGGGCATGATCGAGTCGTAGCGCACCAGGTCGCCATCCAGGGCCAGCGCAATGCCGGTCGCACGACTGACAGCATTCTGAAACGCGGCATTGCGGCTGGCGTACCAACCGGCGTTGAAATCGGCGAAACGATACAGCGGCTGCTCGTAGCTCACCGGATAACCGAGCAAGTGGGCAATACCGAAGTACATACCGCCGCGACGAGTGAACACTTCGTGGCGAATCGAGCCACCCACCGGGTAGGGATAATTGCGCGCCTGCTGCTCGGCGAAGTCGATGCTGACCTGCATCGGCCCCGCCGTGTGCACCGGGTTGAAGCCTGCGAACAAGGTCCGGCCCATGGGCACCATGCTGATGAAGTCATCGAAAATCGCGCTGAGCTCTTTTTCGCTGCGCGCGGCATTCAGCCGCTCGCTGTAACTTTTGCCATTGGGTGAACTCACCTGCAAGGCACCGCTCACCAGCAAGCCGGGGATGTGGGCTTTGGCGGCGCGGCGGTCAATCTCGTCCCGGGCGATCTTGCCCAGCCCTGGCACCGATGGATCAATCTGAAACGTTGATTCCTGCTCAGTGACCGCGAGTACCGAGCACAGGTTTTGCGTGGTCGGCGCAATATTTTGTGCGGCAAATGCCGCGTAAATGTCCGTGGCCCAACCCTGTCGGTCGACAGTTTCGGCCGGCAGCAGGCGCACAATCTCGGCCTTGACCTCGGCAGGCTTGCGGGGCGGCGGCGCCTGAGTGCGCTGGGTGCCGCAACCGGCCAGCACCAACAGCGCGGCCACACTCATGATCAATCGATTGGCTTGCATGGTGCTCCATAAAATCCGTTGAGCCGGGCTAACCATACGATCAATGGCATGGCGCAGGCTATGACTGTGGCGGTCGCGGACTGTTCCCGCACAAGCCCGTAGCAACTGCCGGCATTTTTCCGTTGGGCAGTCGGCCTGCCGGTGCACCCCGGCTGGACCATACTTGCTCCAGACACCGAGGAGAACACGCTCATGAACCGTAGCGACGTGCTGATCGTCGGCGCCGGCCCGACCGGGCTGGTGCTGGCGCTGTGGCTAAGCAAACTGGGCATTCGGGTGCGCATCCTCGACAAGACCTCCGCCCCCGGTACCACGTCCCGCGCGCTCGCCGTTCAGGCGCGAACCCTTGAACTGTATCGCCAGCTCGACCTCAGCGACGCCGTTGTACAGAACGGCCATCGTGTGGCCGCAGCGAATTTCTGGGTCAAGGGCGAACCTGTCGCGCACCTGCCGCTGAGCACCATCGGCGAAGGCCTGACACCCTACGCGTTTCTGGAAATCTACCCGCAAGACGAGCACGAACGCCTGCTGATCGAACGCCTGGAGGCCTTCGGTATCAAGGTGGAGCGCAACACCGAACTGGAAAGTTTCGAGGAAACCGGCGACGGCATCAGCGCCACGCTGCGCTTGCCCGATGGCCAGCAGGAAACCTGCCAGACCTGTTACCTCGCTGGCTGCGACGGTGCCCGCTCGATTGTGCGCAAACATCTGGACACCGATTTTCCGGGCGGTACCTACCAGCAGATTTTCTATGTGGCGGATGTGCAGGCCCGTGGCCCCACGTTCAACGGTGAACTGCATGTGGACCTTGACGAAGCCGACTTCCTCGCCATTTTCCCCTTGTCCGACGAAGGTCGCGCCCGACTGATCGGCACGGTGCGCGACGAGCGTGCCGAACACGCCGAAACCCTCCAGTTTGAAGACGTCAGCAGCCGGGCCATCAAGAATTTAAAGCTGCAGATCGATCAGGTGAACTGGTTCTCGACCTACCGCGTGCATCACCGGATAGCGGATCACTTTCGCACGGGGCGCGCGTTTCTGTTGGGTGACGCCGCCCATGTCCACAGCCCGGCGGGTGGCCAGGGCATGAACACCGGGATCGGCGATGCGATCAATCTGGCCTGGAAACTCGCCACGGTGCTGAGCGGCGGCGCCACGCCCAAACTGCTCGACAGTTATGAAACCGAACGCATCGCATTTGCCCGGCGCCTGGTGGCCACCACTGATCGGGTCTTCAGTTTCGTCACGGCCGACGGGCCAATTGCCGACGTGGTGCGTATGCGCGTCGCACCCTTTTTGATCCCGAAAATGATCTCGTTTGAGGCGGCCCGGGAGTTCCTGTTTCGCACGGTGTCGCAGACCACCCTCAACTATCGCGGCATGCCGTTGAGCGAGGGCGTTACGGGCCATATTCATGGCGGCGATCGCCTGCCCTGGGCCCACGACAGTGAAGGGGACAATTTCGAGTCGCTGAAAAACCTGACGTGGCAGGTGCATGTGTATGGCGAGACCAGCGACGAAATGATCGCCTGGTGCAGGGAGCATCACCTCCCGCTGCAAGTGTTCGACTGGCGAAAGGCGTTTGAAACGGCGGGGCTCACACGCAACGGGTTTTACTTGCTGCGGCCCGATACCTATGTGGCGATCGCCGACTACAGCGCCGACCCGAAAGTGATCGAACGGTATTTCCGGGACCGTGGGATTCGCTCTTTCTTCGGCTGAACCCAAGAACGGCGAAGATCAAATGTGGGAGCGGGCTTGCTCGCGAAGGCAGTGTGTCAGTCACCATAAATATCGACTGACACACCGCCTTCGCG
>NZ_JAHBDQ010000028.1 GCF_019956555.1 Pseudomonas sp. A-RE-19
ACAGCGAATTCAAGGCCGAAGAACACCACACCGTCTACGCCGACCGCAAAGTCGAAACCCGCGCCAACGACCACCTGACCGTGGGCGTGAACCAGCACATCAAGGTCGGCACCGGCCAGTTCATCGAAGCCGGCCAGGAAATCCACCTGAGCAGCGGCATGAAAGTCGTGCTCGAAGCCGGCAGCGAACTCACCCTCAAGGGCGGCGGCAGCTTCATCAAGATCGACGCCAGCGGCGTCACCCTCAGCGGCCCGGCGATCAACATGAACTCCGGCGGCAGCCCGGGCAGCGGCACCGGCGCGGCACCGCTGATGCCCGGTGCGCTGAAACAGGCGGATGCGGACAAGGCGGGTGCGGTGTTGACCCCGGCGCAGATTAATACGCTGAAGCGCAACGCGCCGTTCTGTGAAGAATGCGAGAAGTGCAAGGCAGGTGCTTGTGCAATCTGATCTGATGACTCCACAGGCGTGGCTGGCTGAACGGCCGTTGCAGACGGGTGAGCGGTTGTACTTGATCGTTAGCGCGGCCAGCGATGCCGAAGCGCTCAAGACGCTTTACCAAAACGAACCCACAACCCAGGCGACTCCGATTTGGGGTGGTACACCTTACGCGGGCTGGCAGCCGGTGATGCCCTACCTCATTGAGTTGAAACCCAACTCAAGCTTCCTGCCGTGGATTACCGAAACCGACGCCCTCGATTGGGGGTGGCTGGCCGTTTCCAGCAGCGAACCGAACGTGGTGTTCGAACACCTGCGTAGCCTCACTCAGGTTCGCATGCCGGATGGGACTGAAGTGTTTTTCCGGTTCTGGGATGGGCGGCATATCTACCCGATTCTGGAAGGACTCGGCGATGCCGCCGGTGAAGTACTGCCGGTGTTTGATCGGTACCTGATCAATGGGAAGAGCCTGGAGGTGGGGCCGCGCGCGGTGCCACCGGCGAAGGACTGGCCTTGGTGGGAAGTGCCTAAGACGTTGCTGGATGGCCTGACCAAGCAAAATCCGTCGACCGTCATCGGCAACATGATGCAGTGGTTGAAGGAAGATCATGCCGACCTGTACTTCTCGTTCCCCGAATCCAACCTGCGAGAAAAAGTGGCGCGCTTCGTAAAACGCACCCCACTCACGGAAGAAAACTACACAGGGCTGCTGAAAGCCCACTTGGAAAATGAGGTGGCTGTATGAGCATTTTGATGGGTTCGATCGTTGGGAACCTGACAGCAAAACAACCAGATGCTCAGGTCATCATCAGTGATTTCAAGAAGTGTATTGTCGACTACCGTGCCCATGCCGAAGCCTGGTATGGCGGTGCGCTGGATGCCGAACAACAATTTCAGGTCGGTGACGAAGTCGGTACTCAGGACAAAGACAGCAAAGAAAAAGTCGACCTTTACGCAAACTGTCCAGCCAATGGCAAGCTCAAACTGATTCACAGCTTCGAGTCTGCGCGTTTTGTCCCGATTGGTAATACGCCGGTTCGCTTGGTGCCCGTGACTGACGGCAAGCTGTATGGCAAAAATGAAGCAGGCCAAGCCATTACCAAGACCATAGGCCCCAGCGGGATTCTGGAAGTCGAAGGTCTTACGCCGAACCAGCAATACAAAATCACTTTTTTCCCGAACCCCACACCCGCGCAAATCGACACCCTGTTCAATTCCTATCAGGGCGTGATCGGTGATCTGAGCGGCTGGCTGCAGACTCAGTGGAGTACTGACTTCTTACCCCTCTGGCAGGCGCATAACAGCGCGTCCATGCCCGGCCGTGCCTTGCAAGAGCTGGAAGCTGCCTGGAAAGGTTTCCTAAAGGCCATCATGGGCTTGTGGGGCGATATCAAAAGCCTATACAACCTGGTCGCGCATCCTCGGGAGAACTACGAGAAGCTGAAAAACTTCTTCACCGAAGAGCAAATAAAGAAAATTTACGACGCTTCCGCTGAGGCCATTCACACCGCCCTGCTGATCGCCAGCGACGAGCCGTTGATGTGGATCTACGTGGCCGCGATCATGGCCTGGGTCAAGATGCTGCCACCGCAGACCTGCACGGAAGTGCTTTCCGAACTGACCACAGAAGTCCTGCTGAACATCCTGGTCGGTGTGGTTTTGACCGGTGGCCTCGGCCTGGCAGTGCGTGTTGGCACCAAGGCACTCAACGCCACGCAAAACGGTGGCAAGGTGCTGAAGCTGATCGAAGACTTCACCGGCATGCTGATGAAAATCAGCAAGAAGAACGCCAAGGTCCACACCGAAGCGGCCCAGCCGTTGCTGCTCAACGGCAATTCGGCGGTCAATCAGGCACGCAAGGCCAGCGTTGAAATAGCCGCACCCAAGCCTGCGGTAACGGCAACAGCTCCGAAAAAAAAGCCACCGGTTACAGGCGCAAAGGTGGAAACCGACGCACAGATCCATGCGCGCGGGAAGAAAGACAACACCACGCGTATCGAACAGCAGGAAAAAGTCGATAACGCACCTGCCCAATCCAAGAACCCAGCCGATCAACCCGCACAGTGCGCTAACAGCACCTGTACCAACGGCGAACCCGTTTCGATGGTGACTGGCGAGGAGTTGCTGACCCTTACCGACGGCGAGTTGGGCGGATTGCTACGGCTGGAGTGGACACGTCTGTACCGCAGCAGTGCGGTCGAGATAGACAGTCGTCTCGGCCATGGCTGGAGCCATTCACTGTCCCATCATCTGCAACTGGACGATGAAGGCGTGCTGTGGACCGACAATGAAAACCGTCAGACCCGCTTCCCGATGCCGAGCGAACAGCGTCCGGCCATCATCAATAGTCTGGCGCAGTCGGCAATCTACCTGGGCGACGCACCCGGTGAGCTGATCCTGAACCAGGCTGGGCAAGGCGACCGTTTTTACCACTTCCGCGCCGGGCGTCTGATCACCATCAGCGATGCCTATGACAACCGAGTACACATCAGCTATGACCTGGTCGGCCGTATTCAGCGTATCGATAACGGCGCAGGTCGAGCCTTGCTCTTGCGCTACGACGACCGCCATATTGCGGCGGTGGATCATCAGCAACAACGTTCCGAGTACAACGATCGCGGTGAGCGCCAGGATCCATGGCTAACCATTCAGACCTTGGTCTCCTACCGCTACAACACACGTAATCAGCTCGTATCCTCGACCAATGCGGCAGGTGAAACCGAGTATTACCGCTACAACGATCAGCATGTCATTCTGGAACGGCAACTGGCCGGAGGCGCCAGCTTCTTCTGGGAGTGGGAACGTGAAGGCAAGCTTTCCCGTTGCGTCCGTCACTGGGCAAGCTACTCGCAACTGGAAGCACGTTACGTATGGGACGACAAAGGTACGGTTACTGTCTTTAACGCCGACGGTAGCGAACAAGTGTACGTGCATGATGAAAATGCACGACTGATCAGCGAAACCGCCCCTGATGGCGCGGAAACGCAAAAAGCCTATGACGACGAAGGTCGCCTGATCGCTGAAAAAGACGCACTCGGCGCCGTCACCGAGTACCACTACAACGACGCCGGGCGCTTGATGTCCGTTGTGCCTGCCGAAGATGAGGCTACACATTACAACTACTTCGATGGTCAACTCATTGAGGTTAAACGTGGCAGAGCTCGCTGGCAGTACGAGCGAAACCGCCAGGGCGATATCACCCAACAAACCGATCCCCACGGTAACGAAACTCACTACAACTACGACCGTCAGGGTCGCCTGCTGGAGATTCGTCACCCCGATGGCAGTCGTCATCAACTGGGCTGGAACAACCTCGGCCAGTTACTCGAAGAGCGTCTGCCCGACGGTGGTCAGCGAAAATATCGCTATGACGCACTAGGTCGACAGATCACTCGCCAGGAAGAAAGCGGCGCCATCACCCACTATCAATGGGATGCCGTCGATCGCCTGACGCAAGTCACCCTGCCAGGCGGTGCCACCCGCGCCTTCACCTACAACCCATACGGTCGCGTCACCGCCGAACGTGATGAACTCGGCCGCGTGACCCGCTACGAATACGCTGATGGACTGCACTTGGTCAGCCGCCGGATCAATCCGGATGGCAGCCAATTGCGCTACCGCTACGACAATTCGCGCCTATTGCTCACCGAAATCGAAAACGAACGTGGCGAGCACTACCATCTCGACTACTACCCGAACGGTCTGATCCAGCAGGAAACCGGGTTCGACGGTCGCCGCACCGCCTACGAATACGACCTCAACGGTCGGTTGCTGAAGAAAACCGAGTTCGGCGACGACGGCAGCGAGCTGGTGACCGAGTACCAGCGCGACGCCGCTGGCCGCCTGCTAGTGAAAACCTTGGCCGACGGTGAAGAAATTCACTACAGCTATGACGCCCTCGGTCGCCTGGTCAAAGTCGACGACAACCACTGGCCACTCGCCTATGAATACGACCTGCAAGATCGTCTGATAACCGAACATCAGGGCTGGGGCACTCTGCGCTACGAGTACGACAGCGCCGGCCAACTGAAGCACTGCCGCCTGCCCGACGGCAGCAAGCTCGACTACCGCCACCAGCCCGGTGGCCAGTTGAGCAGCATCGACCTCAACGGCTCGCGCCTGACCACTCACCAATTCAATGCCGGCCGAGAACAGCAGCGCCAACAAGGGCTGTTGCTCAGCCAATATCAGTATGACGAACAAGGTCGGTTACAAGCCCACAGCGTCAGCCAGCGCGAAAAGAATCTGTTCCAGCGCCGCTACACCTACGACGCCAACGGCAACCTCGCCGGCATCGACGACAGCCGCAAAGGCAACCGCAGCTACCACTACGACCCGCTCGATCGCCTGATCAACGTCCGTGGCGCTACGCCTGAAAGCTTCGCCCACGACCCGGCAGGTAACTTGCTGGGCCAAGGCGATCAATCAAGCGCGAACCTGGTTAACGTCAAAGGCAATCGCCTACTGATGCAGGGCGATCGCCATTACGACTACGACGCCCACGGCAACCTGATCCGCGAACGTCGTGGTACCGGTCAGAAACTTGTCACTGAGTACCGCTACGACTGCCAGCACCGTTTGATCGGCGTCCGCCTGCCCGGTGGCAGCATCGCGAGCTACAAATACGACGCCTTCGGCCGACGCATCGCCAAAACCGTCGATGGCCACACCACTGAGTTCCTGTGGCAAGGCGAACGCCTCATCGCCGAAAGCTCCGACAACCGCTATCGCAGCTACATCTACGAACCCGGCAGCTTCCGACCGCTGGCGATGCTCGATGGCGAAGGCCCACTGAAAGCCACGCCGTTTTACTACCAACTCGACCACCTCGGCACCCCGCAGGAACTCACCGACTACAGCGGCGAGATCATGTGGTCGGCAAAATACCGCGCCTACGGCAACCTCGCCGCGCTGGACATCGCCGAAATCGACAACCCATTGCGCTTTCAGGGCCAGTACTTCGATGCCGAGACAGGGTTACATTACAACCGGCATCGCTACTACAATCCGGGGACTGGACGGTTTTTGACGCCGGATCCGATCAAGCTGGCGGGTGGGTTGAATAACTACCAGTACGTACCTAACCCTACGGGGTGGGTGGATCCGTTGGGGTTGAATGGGTGTCCTGGCAGCGGAGGCAGGACTCCCTCGACGGGAGTTGATAATCCGGCTGCCAAAGCAGCGGTGGATGAGGGAGAGCCTCCTTTACCACAGATGACGCGAGCAGAGAGGCAAGCTCGAATCAATGAGCTAGCGGAGGCGAATGCACACAAAGAACTGCAAAAAATGGAAGCTGCTACACCTGGAGCTCACTTCCTTGAAAAGCATGGTGCGCAGACGACTCTACAATCTCAATACGAAAGAGCAAGCACCGGCAGAAACCCAACGACCGGAGTTATTGAAACCTACAATAAAGGTAAAAAAGCAGGGCAAGCAAAATTACCTAGCGCTGCAACACGCTACACCAGTCATCGTGATCAGCTGAACGCGATAAATCGAGCACTACAAATCTTCAACAAAACTGGCGATGCCGACTTGGCGAGCAAACCAATCGACATGGGTCGAAAAATTGGTGAAGGGTACAAAAAAGGAACCCTTAAATATGGAACACAAACCAAAGCAGTGACACATTTAGACGCTAACGGAAAGTTGATTACATCGTACCCGGACTACTAAACAATGAAGCCTACCCCTGAACTATCAAGCTTGCACAACTTACTGTTCATCTTTGATATTGACTACACAGATAATGATGAGCGCGAGGAAATAATAGCTTCAAAAAATGTTAACGACAGGGATGAATTGTCAGAACTATTTGACCAAGTACTACAACCAGAATTCATCGCCTACCCCAAAAGCGCACGCGACCGCTTTATAAAAACCTTAGAATTCTATTTGGACAAAGATGAGAATTTCGACTCGGTTTTCGACAAGCTAAGTACATATTTTGACGACGACATAGAAAATCATCGACACTTTATGACAGTACTTCTAGAATGCCTAAAAAAATATGAGAGCACCATTCAAAGCCAATAACGAGCAAAAAATCAGACTAAAAAATGCAAAAGGGACAGGTTTATTTTCTAAGCGCTCATAAAAATAAACCCATCCTATTTTGGGCATGAAAATGTACACAGTCATGCGTTATTTCTTGCTTATCGCGCTGGCGCTCCTACTGCTTTCTTGTGCAGTCGTATGAATACATCAACGGGTTCGTCAGTGACGTGCGCCGTGGCAAAGCCGCCTAGAGGTATCAACGAAACAGTCAGGGCGACATCACTCAACAGATTGACCCGGACGGTAACTCCACCCTCTACAGCTACAACCGCCAAGGCCGGCTGCTGGAAATTCGCCATCCCGATGGCAGCCGCCATCAACTGGGCTGGAATAACTTGCGCAGTCTAAACCAGACTTCTATGTAGGTCCTCAAACTAAAAATATTTAGAAAAGGCACCTATAAATCTTTAAATTTTATGCAGATAAATCCCCCAGTAATTATTTAGGTACCGAAAGCACCAGCTACCCTACCCGTAGCAATTATCAAATGACGTTTTCTTCATAAAGGACAGGAGTCTGTCGCGTGCTTTATTCCTATCTGGAAAACGCTATTCAGCATGCTGGGTTCACCCTCACAGAATTCTCAGATCAACAAGCATACTTCGGCTGTTGGTCGCTGACCGTCGAAGGCCATGAACACACCTATTCGATCGTCCACGAAGGACGAGACGGTTGGCTAATTTTCTATCGCCGGGATGTGTCTGGAATACTTGCTGAGCTGGACAAGAAAGAATCGGCCTGGATGGACGACACAGATAAAGCGAGCCAATGCCTAATCTGGCTTTCTGACGGCCCTCCCTTTTTGGTGTTCAATGATCAGCAACTTTGAAAAAGCGCGCAACAAAGACGAATTCCCAGACTACTTCAGAGGGACTGGTATTTACTTCACGAAAGATCCTGACTGGGACACCCCGCTACACATCATTAACTGGCAAGGACTTTGCAACTTTCTAAAAACACAAAAAAATCCAGAGTCAATATTAGAAAACGCGTTCAAAAAATACGTAACAACTATTAATAAAACTGTAGAAGATGCAAATGACCTTCTCGAAAACATTGGCTGCTATTACTACATGCGAAAAAGAGTTCCAACCCTAGCTGCAAATGGGTTCGATCTTGTTCGCGACATGTCTAAAAACGAAAAGCAGATAATATCCAATTCCATGGGTTTCCTGCGTCAAGAACTGAACAAAGCCAACAACGCACAAAATATTGAGCTTTACAACCGGCGAATGACAAAGCTTCTCAATGACGGAGGACCAACAAATCTAGAAAGTTTATAAGCATAAAAGACAAAGGGGATAGATTTTTTTTCTAAGCGCTCGTGAAAATAAACCAGAGAATTGCGGGCCTTCCTACCTCCAAAAGAGTGGGTTCCCGGCGGAGCAACGAAAAGCGGCACCAAAGAGGCGGCCCTAATAGGCTCTGAGAAAATACAACATAATAAAAGTGTCGATGAATTATTAAGCCAATTTGAGGACTGGGAAAAACTCCAATGAAAACCAAATTTCAGATCGCACTAGAAAACAATGAGCCCTCGGAGTTTTTTAAAGGTCAAGGACAATATTTTTCTCGAGCCCCTGATTGGGGAGATCACCTCTATATCAACAACTGGCAAGGTCTCTGCGGATATCTAAAATCTAAAGAAAGCCCAAATAAAATACTATTAGACGTATTCAGCAAGTATTTAACATCGCTGCAGAGTTGCTACCAAGATGCGGATTCCTTGCTGTTAAATATAAGCTGTTACTATCTAATGCGAAATGATACATCGTTCATGTCCGAAGACAGCTTTGACTTAATAGCGAACCTCAGCGAAAGAAACAAAAAAACAATCGGCGAACTGTTCAAACTTCTACGCAGAGAGTACGCCAACCAAAATGCTGGCAAGCCTGTGATTAGCCTTGACCAATTTCTGTCTAAAATAAAGACAAATGGTTGCAATTTTGATCTAGAAAAACTGTAGCTGGCATCAAGGAAAAAAGGCGAAGAAAAACTACAAAAAAGGGGACAGGTTATTTTCTACGCACTCATAAAAATAAATCTGTCCCATCCTGCCTTCTCCATTTGCGCCAAACTTTCAGGATAAAACATGAACAAACATCGAATCACTCTTTCAAACAGCTGGATCGCCGAATTCGAAAACCAAGGTGAGTTTCGAATGTCCGCCGAAGGCTGGAATCTGATTTTGAACGGACCGGATCAGAAAAGTATCCAATACTTCAACGACAAGATAGTAATAGTAAATGACGACAACGGTGCTCAGGCCAAATCGTGTATCCGTCTCTCAAACGACGGTGTTTACGGTTATTTGAGCACTGGACTGAATCATGGTTGGGTGATTGATTTTGCACGAGGCATGATCGCTCCACATCGGGTAAGTATCTCTCACCGTCATGACGGATACGATGAAAGCATCTCGATGTACGAACAACCCGCCTTCAAACGCGCACGTGAGTACATAAGCGTGACAGGTAAACATATCTATCTGACCTTCCCATTTACCAAAGATGAGGACTTTCCCAAGGTGTGGGAGGAATATCTGCTGATACGTAGACGTCAACTGGATGAGATTTACTTCAGAAACTGATTTATGCCACAAGAAGATTTTCATCTAATAGCAAGCAAGCCTCAGCCCCCATATAAAAAACAGTCGGCGAGTTTTTATAATGCTTCGCGTGAAATACGTAGCACAAAACATCGGGAGGGCTGTCATAATCCTTGACCAGCTCTTATTAGAAATCAGCCCCATTAACCTAGAACAATCATGACCGAAATATCCAGCACCGTTACAAATCTTAATTTTGACAAAATTAATACGTACTGGCATCCAGATGAAATTCAAAGATATTTTTACAAACAAAACTGATTACTTCAGCATCGGACACGAAGAAACGTCCGGCAAGTTCTACCTGTCAATCCCGGTCAGCAACCGCCTCGTCGACTACGAGGAGTACTACGAAATCCCAAAAGCCTTCTTCGACCGATATCTGGAAAAACCAGATAGCGCACTGGAGTTCGTCGAGCAATGTCGAAATCAACAAATGGACCACTTACTCATGATCAAACCCGGTAGTAACCGTGGAACCGCCTGTTGAGTTGAAGTTCGTCTCCTGACAAAAGCATCGGACATTTCCCGCAACTTCTGTCGCCCCCCATGATCTTGTATACCCATCCCGCCCCAGATAACCTCCCCAGCCGCTGCAATCTCAGCGACCGGTTTTGACAGACCGAACACGATCAAGGCATGCAAATACCGCTTTGCGGCTCCATTAATTCCGGAGCTTCACAATGAAAGAATTTCCACCCGATTCCCTCGACCCCCTCCAACTCAGCCAAGCAACCCAACGCACCATCAGTGCCCGTCTCCGCGACCCAAAAAATCCCGCCCTCATCAGCCACGTTTTCACCCTCCTCCCCAACATCGACACCGAAACCCTGCTAAGCCACGCCTGCGAAACCCTCGCCTCGCTCAACGTAACGACCGACTTTGCTTGTGAACTCCAAGGCTCGCACCGCAGCCTGGCGCTATTGATTCAGTAATTGGCCGTGTTAGGTGAATTGTTGGTGAACCGGGCACTGGACAACCTCGATCCACCCGGTGGGGTATCCGACGCTCAGGAGGTGCAGCCATGACTCGATACATGCCGATTACCGGCAGCTGTGCTGTTGCAAGAGTTTGCGCGGGTGTTGGGCATCCCGCTGCGGGACGGCTGCGATTTGCTGGATGTGGTCGGACGGCTACGGGCGCAGCTTTAATTCAGCCAATAAAAATGGGCGACTCCAGGGTCGCCCATTTTTATATCCGACGTTTAATATCATCCTTCAAATTTATACACACAGCATTTCGCAAGAGGTTGCTAAAACTTCGTCTGTAAATTTCTTGATATAGGAGCAAAAGTCTTCCAACTTCCACTAAGTTGGACTCTTCCACAAAATCGCGACCACCCAGAAAGAGCAGAAAAACTGGCTATTTGGTCAAGTAATTTCCTCGCTGAGAAATATTGGTTTTCAGCCAGTCTTCAATCTATGCTTGCGCTAACAGTATGGAGGCTGTGATATATGTTCAAACTCAGACGGAAAACATGGGCTTTACTTTTGGTCTACATCGTAGGTGTCAGTGGTTATATCTACTACCTCTACGTCGAGACTCAAGGAATCCTCACTGACAACATTAATAACAAACTGCTGTATGCCGCGCTGGGCGCGTCGGCCATCCTCGGCGACCGTTACCATGACAATCTGATCGACAAACAGTCGAAAACGGAAGCGCAAGACTGGGATGCCATTCAGCGGCTCTCCAGGTTCAACGAGTCCATGGGCACCGCGTTTGTCTACAGCGTGGTCAAACGCGCTGGGGAAGCCTATCTGATCAGCTCCAGCGCATCGAAAAAAGAAATTCAAGAACAGAATTACGTACGTTTTTTCGATCCTTATCCAGATGCCAGTCAGGCTTTACTCGACAGCTTTGAGCGCACCGAACCCACCTGGATCGATTACTCGGATCATTGGGGAGACTTTCGCGCCGTCTTCGTCCCAATGAAGTCGCAGGACGGTACGGTTTATGTTGCGGGTGCGGAGATGAAGTTGGCGGACTACTACCAACAACTTAATCAGGACTCCCTGAACCACATCATCCTTGCCATTCTGGTATTTCTCGCCTTCAGTCTTTTGTTTGTGATCGACTTGTTACGCATGCGTGCTCATCTTCAGCAACTGCAAATAAACGAACAGGTATTAAATCACGCAAAAAATGCCGCCGAAGATGCGGATCGTTCCAAGACGAGATTTTTAGCCACCATGAGCCATGAAATCCGCACCCCCATGTACGGTGTCATCGGCGCGACCGAGTTGTTGGCGGAGTCTGCCCTGACTCTCTCGCAAAGCGGTCTGGTAAAAACGATTCATACCAGTGGACGAACCCTGTTGTCTCTTATCGACAATATTCTCGACCTGGCAAAGATCGAAGCGGGCAAACTTGAGTTGAAGCCTTGTGTATTCGACGTGAGAACCCTGGTTTCAGCCAGTATTGAAATGATCCGGCAAAACATTCAGAACAAGCCGATAGTACTTGAGGCCCAAGTCTCACCGGATGTACCGCCCTTGGTCAAAACCGATATCGATTGCCTTCGCCAGATATTGATCAACTTGCTGGGCAATGCGGTCAAATTCACCGAAACCGGAACAGTATCGCTTGTGGTCAGGACTAGCGGTTACGGCCCTCGAGCCCGACTCGAATTCTCCATACGCGATACCGGCATAGGTATCCCCATGGAACGGCAAGACAGTCTGTTCAAGCCCTTTGCCCAGTTTAAAGAGCCGGCCAGTCAACGCTTTACCGGGAGCGGGCTGGGTCTTTCAATCTGCAAGAATCTGGTCGAGGCGCAACAAGGGACGTTGTCCTTTACCAGTCAACCTGGCGTGGGATCGACGTTCTCCTTCTCACTTCCCATGGAGCTTTTTTCAGTCTCGGAAATCCCCCTCGGGGACGATCACGCCGCGGTTGGTTTCGACGCATCGTTTGCCGCAGATTATCCACTCGATATCCTGCTGGTGGAGAACCATCCCGTGAGTCAGAAAGTTGCCATGGCGATGTTGCAGGTGTTGGGTTATACACCCAACTTTGCGTCGGATGGCCGGGAGGCGGTCGATGAGTATATGACGTCGACTCCAGATATCATTTTTATGGATATCAACATGCCTGTCATGGATGGGCTAGAGGCTATCCGTAAAATCCGCGAACTGGCACTGGGCGATACTTGCTACATCGTTGCTTTCACCGCGAGCGCGTTTTCGAGCGAGATAGAGCGTTTCAGGGCCGCCGGCGCCGACGACATTTTAACCAAACCGGCAAACTTTCAGGCCTTGACCCGAGTGCTTCAGCGTGCAGCCAACTACCGGCGTCAGCTCAAGGCCAGCAATCCGGTAGTGGATGCGATTTCAAGTTGAAATGAACTCAGGGTACAAACGCCATCACGGAGACAGGAGAACCCGACCCCTCTTTGAGTCGAAGCACGCCGATGACCAGTGTCGTGCCTTTCGCGGGTAGCTGATCGAGATTAGTCAGGCATTCCAGGACAATGCCATCTTTCGCCAGAATCTGGCTGTTGGTGGCATAAACCGTATCCTGACCTGGATCAGCGCCATGTGTATCGATACCGACACCGGCTATCTGGCGCTCTTCAAGCAGAAACCTGGTCGTAGCAGCACCCACACCGGGAAAGTGTGGGCCTTTCGCGTCTTCATTGATAAAGCGCTTGGGATCGTTCCACAGGGCTTGCCATCCCGTATAAAACAGCACAACAGAGCCTTGGTCGATGCGCCCATTAGCCTGTTCCCATTTTTCGATGTCCTGGACGCCAATCACATAGTCCGGGTTTTCCTGAGCCTGGCTTCGTATATCAATCACGACGGCCGGTCGCACCAGGGACTCTGGCTTATAGGCATCAATCCCAATGGCATTGGGGTGAAAACTATTAGGCGCGTTCATATGGGTTGCACTGTGCTCGCCAATACTGAAACGCCGCAGGTAATAGCCGTCTTTTTCCTGTGAAGCCACCACGTCGAATGTCACTGGAGGGTCGTTGGGCCACAGTGGAATCGTCGTGCTAATGACATGGCTGAGGTCAATGACCTTTCGAAACTGAATACTCTGCATTCCTTTGACTTCCTTATCCTCTGCGAAACCTTTAGCGACGCCGATCGACAGCAAAGCGGCCAGCATGCCAATCGATGCCCGTTTAAAACAACACTTGTTTTTCTTTGATATCGCCATAACGATTGACTCCCCCTTCGATCATTAAAGGACTCCCATCCTCGAGTCCAGTTGTGGCTCCAGCCATTCTCTATCCCCTGTTCGTTGATCCTGAAGAGGTTTCTGTTTAGAGAGTATCAATATTGATCGTTTCAATGCATCTCCGTAACCGTCCAAGCGCACCATTTTGCATCGACTTCATCTCCTTATGAGATTCGCAGGGCATATTCGCAGCACTTTACGAGGGTTGACCAACCCATTGCGGGACGGTTGCGACTTGCTGGATGGGGTCGGGCAACGCTTGCAGGTGCAGCTTTAAGTCAGCCAATAAAAATGGGCGACCCAAGGTCGCCCATTTTTATATCCGAAACTTTTAAAAACCACCTCCCAAAGAAGGTGTTCGCCCAGTGTAATGGCCTGGCAATCCATGCACCGGTAAAGAGCCCTGACACCGGGCGAACGGGTAGGATTTTAATAGAAATTGTCCGATATGTCCTCGTGTACAAACATGAAATTTATGCACGTAATATTTCGTAAGGTTTTGCTAATACATCGGATACAAATCTCTTAAAACCACCGATTCGATCATTAAAACTGACTGTTCTGATACAACTATTTGCACAAGAACAATCAATACGTACAAGTAATGATCAATTTGAGTGCTGGCGGGTGACTTTCATATATCGGTATAGGTCGCCACAACGCTCTGCTCTACGTTCAGATCTTTCATTTTCACCTGGTTTTCCTCACGCTTCGGGATCGTCGACTTCGTGGGCGACGTTCACGGCGGGTGAGTCTTTGTGGGATTGATCGGCCTTGGCTTTGAGGAGTTGCCATTGCTCGAGGTCGATGGCGCCCTGCCCCAGCAGATCGTCGGCGATGCGCAGCAGTTCGCTGTAATGCGCATCGGGGGATTGCTGCCAGTAGGCCTTGTCGTCGAACAGCCGTTGCCAGGTGGCAAGGTCGGGCGGTTTGAGGTCGTCGCTCATGGCGGGCTCCTGCCGGGGTTATTACGGTAGAGAGATGGAGGTCTCTCAGAGTTCCTGTGGCTTAGTTCCTGTGGGTTGGACGCATTAAGAGCAGGATCAAAAGATCGCAGCCTTCGGCAGCTCCTACATTGACCGAGTACACCCACGCCATTGCGGCGTACGCATAACCGTAGGAGCTGCCGAATTTGATCTTAATAGCCGGTCATCTCCAGATACCCCTGCCCGCCATGACTGCCGCTGAGCCGCACCGGCCCTTCCCAATAGGGAATGCGCAAGTCCATCCAGGCCTTGGGGTTGAGAGCGCCGATGGTGATATCGAGGTGCTTGGCAGGGATTTTGATTGACCAGCGCACGGGCATCGAACGCCCGGCCACGTTGGCGGTGTCTTGCGGTGTGAGGCTGATGTCGTCGCCATGCAATAACTGCGTCTGCCCTTGGGCATCGATCCAGGTGCCGGTGAGGTATGGCGCGTCGTCCTTCTGCCGCATGCGGTAGAGCATGACCTGTTCGCCGCTGTCCAGGTGCAGGGAGAACCAGTCCCAGCCGGTCTGGTTGGCGGTCAGGGGTTGGCTGCTCCACTCGCGGTCGAGCCAGGCCGGGCCATTGACGGTGTAGGTTTTGCCGTCGATTTCCAGGGTGCCGCTGGCCTGGAAAAACGGTTGGCTGTAGTAGTACGACGCCTGCCCCTGTTCGGATTTCTGGCTGAAGCCTTTGTCTCCCTGAAGTACCAGCGGCCGTGTGGAAGTCAGTCGCAATTGGTAGCTAAAGGCCTTGTCGCGAGCGCTGAGTTGCAGGTCCGCCAGAGGGTCTTCATGGGTGGCCTGACTGCTGAAGCGCCAATCATCGATCCATGCGTTGAACGGTGCCAGGCTCACCCCGGCCTGGCCGACGCCGCCCCGGGCATAGCGTTCGGCAGCGTGATGCGCCGTTGCAGACGTCACCGCTGCATGGCCCAGCCAGATGGTCTGATTGCCCCAACCGGGTTGCTCGGGCGTCGCTTTCAAGGCGCTGCGAAACAGCGTCCATTGCGCGCCGAATTCCTGGCCCTGATCGTCCTTGAGGTTGGCGGTGACGTACCACCATTCGATGCGAAAGCCATCGTGGGGGCCGTGGTCTGCCGGAAAATTGAAGACTCGTCCGGGTACCACCGGAGTAAATGCCGCCGCCTGATGACCGAGGCCGGCGAAGCCTTTTTCCGGCGCAGGCGTGTTGTCACATCCGTTCAGCAGCGCGGCCAGTAGCAACACGCCGAGCTTAATCTTCATGAGCAAACGTCCTCAGCAAATCGGCCGGTTGCGTGCGATACAGCGAGTACAACGGCCACGCCGATGCGAGCAATGTGGCGAGCAACGCCAGGCCCATCAGCTGCAACAGTTGCAGTGGAAACACCTGTAGTGGCAAGCGCCAGCCAAACGCCTGAACGTTGATCACCGTGTCCAGGCACCACGCCAACGCGATGCCCAAGGGCAATGCCAGCACCAGCGTCAGCACTGCCAGCAACCAGGTTTGCCCCAGGTTCAGTAGCATCAACTGGCGACGGGTCACGCCCAAAGCCCACAGCGGCGCGAGTTGTCCGAGGCGGCTCTGGCTCTGGGTCAGCAGGCTGATGAACAGCGCCACGCCCGCGACGCAAAGCGTCAGGCTGTTGAGCGCGGCGGTGGCGGCGAAGGTGCGTTCGAACACTTGCGTGGACCAGCCCTTGAGCCGGGCCTGATCGACGATGCGGCTGTCGTCCAGGGTGAAGCGGGCTTGCAACGCGGTCAGGAACCCGGGAATCGATGCCGGGTCGATGCGCAGGTTGAAACGGCTGGGCGTCAACTGTGGCCAGCCGCGCAACAGGTGATTGATATTGACCAGCAAGTGGCCCTTGGGATTGCCGTAGTCAGCGTAGATCCCGACGATCCGTGGCGACCATGGGCCATTCGGCGTCGGGATCGTCAAGTGATCACCAAGGTGTACCTTCAACCGCCGGGCCAGTTGTTCGCTGAGCATCAATGCGTCGTCCTTGGCCAATCGCTCCCAAGGGTCCTCGCCCAAGGTTTCCAGCAACGGCCAGTGCTGACGATAGGTGGGGTGATCGATGACGCCAAAGACATCCACCGGCCAGCCCTGCAACTGGATCGACACTTGCCAGTTCGGTAGCACCGCCGTGACTTGAGGTTGTTGTTTGAGCCAGGTGTGCAGCTCTCGAGCCTGGGCGGGATTTTGCGGATTGAGGTACAGCTCGGCGGTCAAACGTTGTTCGAGCCAGTTGCTGAAAGTCTGGCGGAAACCGGCGGTCATGCTGCCGGCGCCGATGTTCGCCGCCAGCGCCAACAACAGCGCCATCAAGGCCAGGCTCAGGGCCGGCAGTTGCTGGCGGCAGTCAGCGAGAAACCATTGGCCGAGCACCGAACGACTGCGCCCAAGCACCCAGTCGAGCACGCTATTCAACACCACTGGCAAGGCCAGCGCGGCGCCGATCAACAACGCGGCCATCAGCACGAAGCCACTGGTCAGGCTGTCGCCCAGGATCAACGCCAACAAGGCGATCACTGCCGCCATCGCGGCGACCCAAGCCTGGCGCCGTAGCCAGCGGGTGTGGGCCTGATGCCAGGCTTGCGGATTGGCCAGCGCCAGCAACGGCAATTGCGCCGCTCGCAGCAAACTGTTGGCGCCGGCCAGCAAGGCGCCGAACAGGCTCAGACCGATACCGCTAAGCCACCACCACGGACTGAGGCTCAACTGCCCCGGCACTTCGGCGCCATACAACCCGCGCAAACTGGCGGCCACATCCGGCAACAGTATGCCGGCCAGCAGATAGCCGCTGACGACACCGGCAACACCACCGATCAGCGCCAGACCACCCAGCTCGACGGCGAGGCAAGCAATCAACATACGCGCACTGACCCCACAGGCGCGCAGGGTTCTGAGCAAGCCTCGACGTTGCTCCAGCGCCAGGCCGATCGCCGCGTGAACGATGAACAGACCGACCACGAACGACAGAAAACCCAAGGCATCGAGGTTCAGATGGAAGCTCTCGGTCAGGCGCGCGAGATTGTTTTCTTCGCCACTGGTCTTGAGCTGGAGTTGGCCCTTGAACGCATCCGGCAGGGGCGCGCTGAAATCCTTGGGCAACAGCAGGCGTGACAGTTGATCGGGCAATTGCAGAATCTGCTGGGCGAAGCCGATGTCCACCAGCAACACGCCAGGCGCCATGTCGGGCTGCGCGCGCAGTGGCGGCAAGGTGCGGCCGCTCTGGGCCAGCGGTGTTTCACCTTCGTGCAGGCCCAGGGTCTGCAAGGTCGATGGAGAAATCCAGGTGCTGCCCGGCGGGGTGAAAAACTCGACAATCTGCTCGATCGGCAACGACCGCCCGGCCACTGCGGAACCGGCCGGCAACGACACCGGTTCAATGCCCATCAACTGCAAGCGCTGGTCTTCATGGCCCTTGAGCGTCACCCGGCCTTGCAACACCGGCGATACCGGCCAGCCTGCGCGACGCAGATCGACAAACACTTGCTGAGAAAACACCCCACCCCCGGGCGCGCTGAGGCTGGCTTGCGGTTCGCCGCCGATCATCTGACTGGCGCGGGCGTAGCTTTCTCGCGCCTGGCTGTTCAGCGCTTGCACGCCGGTCAGCAGGCTGGTGGCGAGCCAGAGCCCGGTCAGCACACTGAAAAATTGCACTGGGTGCTGTCGCCAATGGCTGAGCAGCGCCCGCAGCGTCTCGCGAAAAACCCGCACCTCAGCGCTCGTCCGCGCCAGCCAGGCGGCCACTGTGCAGCACCACTTTGTCCGCCAGGCGCGCGGCAACCCGTAGGCTGTGGGTGACCATCAACAACGTCGTCGGAGTGTCGTCGAGCAGTTCCAGCAACAACTTCAACACCTCATCGCTGGTGGCTTCATCGAGGCTGCCGGTGGGCTCGTCGGCCAGCAGCAGTTTGGGTTGCGATGCCAGGGCCCGCCCCAGGGCAACCCGTTGCTGTTGCCCGCCGGACAACTGTTCCGGATAGCGCCGCAGTAAATCTCCCAACCCCAGACGTTGCACCAGATGCGCCTGCCAACGTGGATCGTGGCGCCCGGCCAGACGCGCCTGAAACGCCAGATTGTCCTCGACCCGCAAACTGCCGATCAGGTTGAACTGCTGGAACACCAGACCGATCTCGGTGCGGCGCCAGTTCGCCAATTGGCTTTCGTTCATCTGCTCCAGCCGATGCTCGCCGCTGCGGATGCTGCCGCGATCGACTTTGTCCAGCCCGGCAATCAGGTGCAGCAAGGTGCTCTTGCCACTGCCCGATTCGCCCATCAGCGCCAGGCTGCTGCCGGGTTTCAACGAGAGGTCGACACCTTGCAATACCGGCAGTGGACCTTGGGGGGTGGCGTAGCTTTTGAAGACGCCCTGAACCGAAAGCATGAGGGGAGGCTCGTTGAAGACAGTGGGCCTAGGATAGCGGACGGCAGCGACACCGCGTTATCGTTTATCGCGAGCAGGCTCGCTCCCACATTGAATTTTTGGTGTACACAAAATCTGCGTTCACACCTATCAAATGTGGGAGCGAGCCTGCTCGCGATGAGGCCGGGTCAGTCCATCAAAATCTCACTGCCCCACCACCATACTCGGCACCGCCCGCCCCGGCGTCACAATGCTGTTCAGATCAATGTACTTCCACGCTGGCTCCGCACCGAGCCGTGCGTTGAAGCGATAGTTGAACGTGAAATCGTCCACCGTCGGCACGCTCAAGGGTTTGCCATACACCGCCTCGATCCCCGCCAGGTCATAACCCATCACCTGCAGCAATGTCGGGAAGATGTTGTAGTGACTGGAGCGATCCTTGTTGGCCGGCAACTGCGCCTGCCAATCCAGGGCCTTCAAATCGCTGCCCGAAATCACCACCAGGGGCACCACCCCCTCCTCCTCCACCGGATTACCGCCGCAGTGAGTATTGAGCCCCGGGTTACCGCGCTCATGCAGATCCTGGCCATGATCCGAGGTGTAGATCAGCAGCGCATTGCGCAAATCCGCCTGGGCGAAAACCCGTGCGAAGAACTCGCCGACATTCCACAACACGGTATTTTTGTAGGCATTGCGGTACAGCAACCAATCATCCGGCTGACCGTTGAACCCATCGCGTTTGCCCGTGTCCGCCACCTCGACAAATTGCCCTCGGGGCAATGTCGGACGATAGGCCATAAATGCATCCGGGTATTTGTCGTGCACCGGAAAATGCGCGCCGACCTTGTTGATCACGACCAGCTCTGGCTTGCCGTCATTAAGCAGATCGATCAGCTTGGCGGCCGCTGCCATGTCGCGGTCGCGCACGCTGGTCTGGTCGAATTGCACGAACTCGTCGATGTCCTTTTTCTCGGCTGCGTTCATCAGGTTCTGCAAGTTACCGCCGGTGCGCTGGGCATCGATGTAAACCGTGCGCAACCCCGCTTTTTTTGCGTACTGCCAGATCGACGGCAGCGTGCTGTTGATCCGCATGTAGTCGCCACGGGTGCCGCCATAGCGCAGGGTGACATTGGTGTCGGCGCTGCAATTGGCGATCGACGCCGCGTAGCCGTAATTGAAAATATCCACGCCCGGGTGCGGTTCCTTGAGGTTGCTGTGCACACCGAATGGCGTGTTGATGTCCAGATAATTGCCGGAAATGCTCTCGTCGATGATCAGCACAATGTCGTGCCCCACCGGTTGATCGATGCGCGTCAGGCTCACCGGTTCGCGCGGGCCGACGGTGTTGTGCAGCGCTTCGTAGGTGAACAGATTCAAGTAAGTCAACGGCGTGTACATGATCGGCAAGCCACGGGCCCCCTCACCGGCCCGCACGAACAACACCATGCTGAGCAGCAACACCCCGAACACCGGCGCCGCCACCAACAGCGCACCCGGTAATGGCGCCCGGCGACGCGGCTTGAGCCCGATACCGAACAACAGCAACGCACCACTGACCATCGCGCTGATGATCGCATCGCGGTACTGGTACGCCGCTTCCTGAATGAACCCACCGGAATACACCAGTGACACAAAATTGCTATAAGTCAGGTAACCGGCAGTCACATGCGTATAGACGTCAAAGAAAACCGCCGAGCCAAACATCACCAACGCAAACAGATGACGGATCAGCGTCTGACGAATGTAGGCGGTCATGAACAGTGCCAGCGTCAGCACCACAAACATCCCGCCATACAGCAGCATCGGCAACCCGACGCCCAGTGCGTTGAGTCGATCGAGGTAAGCGTCGTAATTTTTGAGTAAATACAGAACCAGCAACAGTTCCTTGAGGTATCGGATCATGGTGGTTGCAGTCACTCCGTGAACGCGGCTGACCCATCGATTGCCAGCCACTTTCTGACACTAGCATCGAGCCACCGAAGCGCAAGAAATGCCGGTTTTTTCCCTAAAGCGTCAAAAAAAAGTTGCCTCAAATCTGACACGCTGAACCGGCTGTAACCCTTGTGTTTCAAGCCTTACGACCGTTTATCGATTACTTGAAATCCTCACCAACCCCTCAAAACCGCGGCAAATCCAGCAGCGGCAAGCACTTGATGGCAAATAGCCCGTGAAATCAGGGTTTTTGGGGCCAGTTACCCGTCATTTTGCTGACACGCTTTCCCACGGCTGGGCTATACCCCTTTTGACAGTCTCATTTCAGTTACATCCACCGTTTTACGAGGCACGCCAATGTGGACGTGAGCGTATTTGGTACGGGCTATGTCGGTCTGATTCAAGCTGCAGCATTGGCCGATGTCGGACATCGTGTGCTGTGCATCGATATCGACCCCAACAAGATCAGGCAGCTGCAGCAAGGCGTGCCTACGATCAGCGAACCGGGACTGTCCAGCACACTGGAAGACAACATCAAGGCCGGTCGCCTGCTCTTCTCCACTCAGGCCAGTGACGCGGTCGAGCACGCCGAGCTGATTTTCATCGCGGTGGGTACTCCCGCCGATGAAGACGGATCCGCCGACCTCAGTCACGTGCTCGATGTAGCCCGGCAGATCGCCAGTTTCATGGAGGCCGATCGCACCCTGATCATCAAGTCCACCGTGACGGTGGGCACCGCGGACCAGGTGGCGAGCGCCGCCAACAAAGAACTGCAAAGCCGCGGCAAAGGTGCGTTGAATGTGCGGGTGGTGTCCAACCCCGAATTTCTCAAGGAAGGCAGCGCCCTGGCCGATTGCATGCGCCCGGACCGGATCATCGTCGGCACCAATGACGAAGAAGCGCGCAACCAGTTGAGCGAACTCTATGCACCGTTCTGCCGCAACCGCGAAAAGATCATGTTCATGGACAACCGCAGCGCCGAGCTGACCAAGTACGCCGCTAACGCAATGCTCGCCACCCGCATCAGTTTCATGAACGAACTGGCCAACCTCACCGAACTGCTGGGGGCCGATATCGAAGCGGTACGCAAAGGCATCGGCTCGGACCCGCGCATCGGTTACCACTTCATCTACCCCGGCTGCGGCTTCGGCGGCTCGTGCTTCCCCAAGGACCTGCGCGCCCTGTTGCACACCGCCGAACACAACGGCATGCCATTGCGTCTGCTGCGTAGCGTCACCGACGTCAACGACACGCAACGGCACATCCTGTTCAGCAAACTGCAGGCGCAATTCCCCCAAGGCCTGGCCGGCAAATCCATCGCGATCTGGGGCCTGGCCTTCAAACCCAATACCGATGACATGCGCGAAGCCCCCAGCCGTTATCTGATGGAGGCGCTGTGGGCCGAAGGCGCCCGCGTGCAGGCTTACGATCCGGAAGCCATGTCCGAATGCCGGCGCATTTACGGCTACCGCGATGACTTGCACCTGTGCGCCACCCGCGACGACACCCTGGAAGATGCCGACGCGCTGGTGATCTGCACCGAGTGGAAAAACTTCCGTGTGGTCGACTTCGACCTGCTGGCCAGCAAACTGCGCGCGCGCGTCATCGTCGACGGGCGCAACCTCTACAACCCGGAGCATGCGGCGGCGGCCGGGTTGTATTACAGCGGCATCGGGATTCGGCACATCGCGCCCGAGCCCCCACGACCATGACAACCCTAGTCGAGTTGCTGCCCCTGCAACCGGGCGCCGTGCTCAACACCTGCGCCGATGCCAGCGATCTGGCGCAGGCCACCGGTTTCCAGCCAGGGATCGCGCTGGATGAAGGACTCGGACGATTCATCGCCTGGTTCCGTGACTACTACCCACTGCGCATTGCCCACTCGTCACTCGCGTCCGGGCTTCAGCGGAGGACACTATGACTGGACAAGAAAAAGGCATGTTGCTCAATCACATGCAGCGTGACAAACGCCTGGACCCCGATCACCGAATGCGCCTGGACAAGGCGATCCACAGGCAGGGTCGCGGCTGGGTGACCGGCCGCAATGGCGGTCGGCCCTGGACGCTTTCGCGAACCAATCGGGTGGTCGCCTGCGTCGGTGCGCTGCTGATTCTGCTGCTGATTTCTCCTGTGCTGCTGGGTCTGGCGCTGGTGATCAAATTCAGCAGCCCGGGGCCGGTGATGTTCGTGCAGAAACGCACCGGTTACCGCGGCCGCATGTTCGGCATGTACAAGTTTCGCACCATGGTGGCCAACGCCGAGGAGCTCAAGGAGTCGCTGCGGCACCTGAACAAACACGGTGCCGACGCCATCGATTTCAAGATCGACGACGACCCGCGGATTACCCCCATCGGCGGTTTCCTGCGGCGCAGCAGCCTCGATGAGTTACCGAACCTGATCAATGTAATAAGCGGCGACATGCGTTTGGTAGGTCCGCGACCGACCTCGTTCAACGCATACCGCTACAAAGACAGCCACCTTGCACGCCTGAGCATCTACCCCGGCATGACCGGCCTGTGGCAGATCTCCGGGCGCAGCGATATCGACTTCGACCAGCGCGTTGAGTTGGACCTCAGCTACATCGCCGAGCAGAGCCTCTTGCTTGATCTGAAGATCCTGTTGAAAACCCCCTTCAAAGTGTTCAGCGGCCACGGAGCGAGTTAAATGGACGGTTCATCCACGAAAAGCCTGACCATCGCCAGCCCGAGCGAGTCCAACCTGACTTCGACCGTGCTCGACCTGGATCTGCGGATCCTCTTTCTGACCGCCGCCAACGCAGGCGCCGGCACCACGACCAGCGCCCTGGCGCTGGCCAGCCAACTGGCGTCAATGAGCAGCGGCCAAGTGCTGCTGGTGGACGCCAGCCAGTCAGCGAACAACCTCACGCAACAGCTGGGGCTGACTAAAGAGCGTGGCTTTCGAGACCTGTTGTTCAACGCCGACAACCCGCCATTGCTGCAGGATTGTCTGGTGAATGTCTCGAGTCTGCCGTTCCACATCCTGCCGAACGGGCGACACATCCGCGGCGCCGAACACCTGACGGCCGAACAGCTGAGCCCGTTGCTCAAGCAACTGAGCAGTCGTTATCGCTTCGTGGTCATCGACGGCGACGCGGTGTATTCGGCCGCCGACACCCTGGTTATCAGCACCTTGGTGGACGGCGTGATCATGGTGGTACCCGCTGAAGACACACGTTGGGAAGTGGCCCAGGCCGCGGTTCAGCGCCTGACCCAGGCCGGCGCCAAACTGGTGGGCAGCGTGTTCAACCGGCGCAAGTACTACATGCCCAAATGGCTCTACAAAAACCTGTAAGCGACTACACAAAGGATGACGTCATGAACGCCAAAATGCTTGTCCTGCTGTTGCTGCCGCTTGCAGGTTGCTCCAGCACCAGTGAAACCCAGAACATGCCGGTGCAGATCCTCACGGCCGAGCCGGCCAACGCCCAGGCCACCGACATGCCCAAGGTCGAACAGACCTTGCGGCCCAAGGATGTGCTGGACGTGATCTTCCACGTCAGCACCAGTGGCTCGGACGCTTACCGCATTCAGTCCGGTGACCAGGTCGCCCTGAACTTCACCGCGGCCAGCCAGCTCAACGGCACTCAGTTGGTGCTGCCCGATGGCACCATCGAACTGCCCGGGGCCAACACCTCGGTGAAAATCGCCGGGCTGACGTCTGTCGAAGCGCGGCAGGAGATCCAGCGCGCCTATGAGCGCAAAGCCCTGTTCCAGCCCAATCGCAATCAGGTGACTGTGCTGGTGACCAGCCCGCTGAGCAACGAACAGAACCTCAAGAGCGCGCTGAACCACCCCGCTACCGGCATGAGCCGGGAGATCACCGTGGGCAACGACGGCTATGCCAGTTTCCCGGAAGTCGGCTCCGTGCCGCTGCAAGGCATGACGGTCAGCCAACTGGAAACGTTCCTCAATCAACGCTACGCGCAATTGCCAGGGCGGATGACGGTCGACGTCATGCTCAAATCCACGTCGGGCAACGAAATCTATGTGCTGGGTGAAGTCGGGCAACCGGGCTCCTACCCGATTCGCCGGCCCGTCTCGGTGCTTGAAGCGCTGACCCTGGCCCGTGGCACTAACGTCAAGGCGCGGCTCGATTCGGTGGTGATCATGCGCCGCACCGGCAATCAGGTGCAGGCGGTGCACTACGACGTAGAAAAAGCCTTGTCCGGTGACGCGTCGCAGATTGCTTACCTGCAACCGGACGACATGCTCTACGTGCCCAAGACCAAACTGGCCAGCGCCGGTGAGCTCGCGCGGCAACTGGCGGACGTGGTGTTGTTCCAGGGCGTGGGCTTCAGCTTCGCCTACCGTGTCGACAACAAAGGCAGCAACAACTAACTCTCAGGTGACCGACCATGAACCCAAAGGAAAACTACCTGCATGAGTTCTTCAGGATTTTCTTCGCCAACAAACAGTTGGTGAAGCGCGTCTTCCTGATCTTTGCAGTGATCGCCCTGGTCTTGCCGCTGATGCTCAAACAGAGCTTCGATATCACCGCCCAGGTGATCGTGCAGTCCAAAAAACTCTCCCAGGGGGATGCCACCACATCCCTGACCCAGGGCGATGCCTCGTTCATTCCACCGTCACTGGCGGACATGGAAACCGAGAGCAATATCCTGCGTTCGCCGGCCCTGATCCGTCAGACCATCAGCGATCTGCGGGACAAAGGCGAGTACGTGCCCAACCCCGGGGTCTTCAACAAACTGGTGACCGTACCGTTCAAACGTTTCGTGACCACCCCCTTGCGTGAATACGTGATCAATCCGGTGCGCGATGCGTTCGGGCTTGAGACCGATCCCGTGCGGGACACCACCCTGGATACCTACACCCAAGAGGCCGTCGATAACCTGAAAATCGAAACCCTGCCGGGCTCCAACGTGATCTCCATCGTCTACAGCTTTGGCGATCCGGCCCAAGGCACCCGGTTTGTCGCGGCATTGCTGCAAAACTACCTGGCCAGCCGTCAGGAAATGCAATCGATCGAGCTGCCACAGAGCTTCTACGAAACCAAGAAGAAGCAATATCAGGTGCGTCTCGATGGCCTGGAAGGCACCCGACTGACGTTGCTTGAAGGGGTCGGTTCATCCGATCCGAAGGAAGAGATCACCTTCCGCCTCAACGCCATCAATACCGAGGAAGAGGCGCTGAACCAGTATCAGGATCGCTTGCTGCAAAGCCAGCGCTGGCTCGACTACCTGAAAACCGCGCTGGCGGCAGCCACCAATACCTCTCGGCTCAACGACTACACCTTTCCCTTCACCTTCACCACCACGGTGGACAACATTGCCTTCGAAGACCGGGAGATCAGGCAGCTCGGTGAGCAACTGACGACTCAGGTCAGCCGCTACATGAACGACCTGGCGGTCTTCCAGCCGGGCAGTGAACCGATGCTGTTGACCCGCGAGCAAATTACCCGCACCCGCCAGCAGTTTCTGAAAATCGTCAGCAACCGGATTCAGGAGCGTACCAGCGACCTGGCGATTGTCACCTCGGTAATCAACCAGAAAACCGCGCGCATCGCCGAGTTCAAAAACCGCATCCACCAGTTGCAAGTGGCCCAGAGCAAACTGCAGCAGATGGACACCGAGATCAATGCCTTGCACGCGGCGTTCTCCACCTATGCCCAGCGCTTTGCCGAAAGCAGCACCACCCGTTCGCTGGACAACGACATGTCCAACGCGCGGGTGCTCAGCCCACCGTTTGAACCGACTGAAGCGGCGTTTCCCAAACCGCTGCTGATCATTCCGTTCGGGATGCTGACCGGGTTGCTGCTGGCGATTGCCTTCGTCTACGTGCGTGAGTTCTTCGATCACCGCTTCAAACACCCAGCGCAAATCACCCATGAACTGGGGATGCCGGTGCTGTTGGTGATCAATGATCAGGATGCCCTGCCGAACAACCCGCACAAGAACTGGACCGTGCCTAGCTTCGTGCATTGGGTGCGGCATTGAACGGGCCGCTCGGCGCCAGCGCCCTGCCGATCATGCATTTGATCAGCAGCGGCGGCTTCTATGGGGCCGAGCGGATGCTGCTGGACCATTGCCTGGCGACGCCGGGGCAGCACCAAGTGCTGTTTCTCGATGCGCCGCCAGCCCTGATCGAACGGTTTCGCGAAGCAGGGATCGACTGCCATGGCTGCACGGGACTGGGCCAATTGTTGAGACATTTACGTCAGCGGCGAGCTGAACAGCCGCTGCTCAACACCCACAATTTCAAAGGTCTGTTGTTTGGCTGGGTCGGCGCGACGTTGCTGCATTTGCCGCTGGTGATTACCCAGCACGGGTTCACGCCGCGCAGTCGCAAGCAACGCTTCTACACCTGGCTGAGCCTGCAACTGTGTCGCACTGCGTCGGTGAGTCGGGTGGTGTGTGTCGCTGAAAGCATCGCGGCGCTGCATCGCAAGGCCTGTATTCGGGCGGAGAAGCTGCAAGTGATTCCCAATGGTCTGCCGAAGGTCAGCGGCCCGCGGCCTCACAACATCAAACACCCGCGCTGGCTGGCCGGTTACGTCGGTCGGTTGAGCAGTGAGAAAGGCCCGGACCTGTTTCTCGATGCACTGATTCCGCTCTGTCAGCGACACCCGCAACTGGACGCCGTGATGCTCGGCGATGGCCCGGAACAGGAAACGCTGCTGGCGCGGATTGCCGCTGCCGGCTTGCACAATCGCATCACCCTGCCGGGTTACCAGACCGACATGAACCGGTGGTGGCAGCAACTCGATGCGCTGGTGATCAGCTCGCGCACCGAGGGCACGCCGATGATTTTGCTGGAAGCGATGCAGGCCGGAGTGCCGGTGGTGGCGTTCGGTGTCGGCGGGGTTCCCGATGTACTGGAAGACCGGCACAACGGCCTGCTGGCAGCCCCCACCGACAGCGCCGCCCTCGCCCGGCAGATCGACACACTGCTCAATGAGCCGGCACTGGCGCGCGAACTGATCGACAACGCAAAACGTACGCAACTGGACCGTTACGACCTGAAGGCTTTGGCCGAACGCTGGTCGCAGCTTTATATCCGTACTGCACGGGAGGCACGCGCGTGATTTTTCCACTCTCGATCGTCAGTCTGCTCGCCCTGGTCTGCCTCGGTCTGCTGGCCAGCCCTTACCCGTATCTGGCGCCAGGCGCGGTGCTCGGCCTGGTGGCTGTCGCGGTGCTGTACCGAAAACCCGCCTGGGGTTTGTTGGGCATCGCGGCGCTGGTGCCATTCGAAGGTTTCTTCAAGGGCAGTGCCCTGTCGGGCACCAAATTCATCGGTGCTTCGCTGGCGCTGATCCTGATGTTGCAACTGGCCATCCACCATATTCCGTCCGAGCGCCTGCGCAGCAACATCTGGCGCTACCTGATCTGGTTCATGGTGTTGTACCTGTTGAGCATGTTCAATACCGACAGCATGGACATGTCCCAGGCGCATCTGCGGGATCTGAGCGTCGGCCTGGTTCTGTTTGTGATCACCTTGCTGATCGGCCGTGATCTGAACCTCGATCTGTTCGCCCGGCTGGTGACCCTCAGCGTCACCGCGACCTGCGTGCTGGCCATCTTCTCCACCAAGTATCAGGACCAGGGCCGCGCCTCCGGGTTGCTGGACGACGCGAACTCGTTTGCCCTGCTGATCGCCTTCGCCGTGCCATTGGCTCTGCTGCTGGTGATCCGCAGCCCGAACCTGTTGCACCGATTGTTCTGGGGCGGCTGCTGCATTTTGCTGCTGGGCGGCATGACCAAGACCGATTCCCGTTCCGGGCTGGTGGTGCTGTTCCTGAGCTTGATGATCGGCGCCTGGCACTACCGCGCGCAGTTGCCACGCATCCGTCCGCGCCACTTGGGTTTTGCCATGCTCGGCCTGGCGATCGTGATCCCGCTGGGGATTTATTCGATGCCGGCCGGTTACCTCAAGCGCATCCAGTCCTTGAGCGTCTTGAAAGAAGGCGCCAAAAGCCAGGACGAATCCCTCGGCCGCCGCACGTCATACCTGGTGGTCGGCAGCCAGATCATTCGTGAGCACCCGTTGCTCGGTTCCGGCCCTGGCACCTTCCCGCTGCACTACGCCACCTCCGGTTACGCCAAGGTGTTTTCCGCCAACCGCAAACCCGGCGACTTGTACCGTCGTGCACACAACACGTACATGGAAATCTTCAGTGAACTGGGGATTCCCGCCGGGCTGTTGTTCGTCGGCATGCTCGGCCTCGGGATGTACAACCTGGTCCGCGCCCGTCACGCCTGGATGCTGCGACGGGATTGGGAGCAGGCCGACCTGATCACGCACCTGGGCATCAGCTATCTGTCGTTGACCCTGTTTTTGATGTTCCTCAGCGCACCGAATCACAAGTACCTGTGGATCATGCTCGCCCTGACCTGGGTGTTGCGTCTCAAGGCTGAAGAACGTCCGCTGACGGAGGCCAAGGCATGAGCCGCATCAGCCTCGTCATCCCGATGTACAACGAAGCCCGACACATCGGTCGCACCTTGCTCGCCGCGAAAAAAGCCGCCGAGGCCGCCGGGCTGAAATGCGAGCTGATCGTGGTCGATAACGGCTCTGACGATCACGGCCCGCATATCGCCCGTCAGTTCGGTGCGCAGGTGCTGATGCTGCCCGGCCTGCTGATCGGCGCCTTGCGCAATCGCGGCGCGGCGATCGCCAGAGGAGACTGGCTGGGTTTCATCGATGCCGATATCGAAGTGCCCGAGGACTGGCTCACTCGACTGCTTGAACTTGAGTCCGCAGGCCAGGCCGATGTCTTCGCCCTGGACTTACACACCCCCCTCCAGGCACCGTGGTTTGCCACCGCCTGGCAACGGCGCATGGCCCGCCCGGGCACTGACGCCGTGCACCCGGTGCAATGGCTGCCCAGCGCCAACCTGCTGATGCGCCGCCATTGGTTCGACAAGGTCGGTGGCTTCGACGAAACCCTGCGCACCGGCGAAGACAAGGCGTTCACCCTGCGCCTGGGTAAAGCCGGCGCACGTTTACTCTGCGTCAACCAAAGCGTCGCGCTGCATTGGGGTTACGAAGGCAGCTGGCGCGAATGGATGGGCAAGGAGTTGTGGCGCCAGGGCAGCCACCTGCAACTGTTGCGCACCCACGGAATGAGTTTGCGCTTGCTGAGGTTCCCGGCCCTTTCAATGGTCGCCTGGCTGCTGGACTTCATGGCGATATCCGCCCTGTTCAACGGTTTCCTCCAAGTGGCGTTATTCATGCTGTTCGTCACCAGCCTGCCAGCGCTCGGCCTGAGCCTGCGCCAGAGTCTGAAACACCGTGACCTGCGCCTGACGCTGCAACTCTGGGGTCTGCACTGGGTGCGTCTGCACCTGGCCGGTGCTGCGCTCATCCTGAGCCTTTGTCACTGGACTGCCAGGAGGCCTGCCCGTGGCTGAACTCATTTTCTGGCTGTGCCTGTTACTGCCGTTTTATGCCTACCTCGGCTACCCGCTGCTGCTGACGCTGTTCGCGCCATTGTTTCCCGTGCGGCGTCACGTGCCACCGGCACCGATGGATGTGAGCATCGTCATCGCCGCCCACAACGAGGCCCGGCACATTGAAGAGAAGCTGCACATCCTGCTCGCGCAGAATTATCAGCCGCGCTCGTTACAGATCATTCTGGCCAGCGATGGCTCCACGGACGACACCGTGGCCTGTGCCCGCAAGGTCATCGACCCGCGCATCAGCGTGCTCGACCTGCCCCGTCAGGGCAAGGCGGCCACCCTGAATGCCGGCGTCGCCCTGAGCACAAACGAAATTCTGGTGTTCACCGATGCCGACAACCAATGGTCTGCCGACACCCTCGGTCATTTGCTCGCACCCTTGGCCGATCCACAGGTCGGGGCTTGCGCGGGGCATATGCTGATCCCGGTGATGGGCAACGGTCTGAGCCTGGGAGACAGCCTTTATCGGCATTACGAAGGCTGGCTGCGCAAACTGGAAAATCGCACCGGCTGCATGGTCTCCGCCGACGGTGCCCTGCTCGCCCTGCGCCGCGCGTTATTTCAGAACGTGCCGGCGGAAGTCAACGATGACTTCTTTATCAGTACCTGCGCGCCAGTGGCATTCAAACGCATCGTCTATGTGCCCGAAGCCCGGGTGACCGATCAGGGCGTCGATGAGATCGACAAACAATGGCGCCGTCGTCAACGGGTCACCGTTGGCGGTCTGCAAAGCCTGGCTCAGCGCCGGGAGCTGCTCAATCCGCTGCGTCATGGCCTGTATGCGATTGCGCTGATCAGCCACAAACTGATTCGTCGCCTGGCGCCGGTCCTGTTGCTGCCGTTGTTGCTGAGCAATTTCTGGCTGTGGAATGTACATGGCTTCTATCGCCTGAGCCTGATCGCGCAACTGCTCGGTTACGCGATGGCCATCGCCGGCCTGTTGGATGTGCAGCACCGTTTACCCAAACCTTTTCGCCTCGCCGCATTTGTTCTGGTGACCCTCGCCGGGATGAGTGTCGGTCTGTGGCAGTTCTTGCGCGGCCAGCGGTACGCGCAATGGAACCCTGAGCAAAATCGTTGAAAGGTCCGCGCCATGGCGATCAAACAATTATTAAAACGCACCAGTGGCTGGCTTTATCTCAACTCGCCGGTAGGCCGTCACCAATTGCACGGCGCCGGGGTGATCCTGATGCTGCACCGGGTGCTGGCCAATGACCGTGCCGCCGACCTGCCCCATCGCAATGAACTGTGCGTCGGGCCGAAGGCCTTTGCACATCTGCTGCTCTGGTTGAAAAAACACTTCGACTGCGTGCCCTTGATGGAGATCCTGCAACCCGGCGACTTCCAATCCGAGCGGCCAAAAGTTGCATTGACCTTCGACGATGGCTGGCGCGACAACGCGCTGAATGCTTTCCCGTTGCTAAAAAAACATCAGGTGCCGGCGAGCATTTTTCTCTCCACCGATTTCATTGGCAACCGACAACGTTTCTGGTGGGAAAGCCTGGGCGAAACCCTGTGGCACAGCCACGGTGAAAAAGCGCGGACGCATTTGATTGAATGCCTGCAAGAGGTCGGTCGACCGCTACCGGTGCTGCTCGATGATCTGGATGTACAGCGCCGGAGCCTGGCGCTTTCGCGTTTTCTGCAAAGCCTGAAAACCCTGCCGGTTGACGTGCTGAACTGGCTCACCGATCAATGCCCGGATGAGTCGTTGCCTCAGGCGCTGGACTGGCATCAAGTACGCGCGCTGGAAGCCAGCGGGCTGGTCCGCTTCGGCCCCCATGGTGCCAGCCACGCGATCCTCACCAGCCTTGACGATCAACGTCTGGATGAGGAGCTGAGCCGCAGCCGCAATGCCCTGCTGAACGGTTGCAACCGGCCGCTGCCGGTCTACTGCTACCCCAATGGCAACCATGATGCCCGGGTACGCGAACACGTGGCCAACCACGACTTCCCGTTTGCGTTGGGCACCGTCGCCGGAATTTATCGTGGTATGGGCGATCCGTTGGCGTTGCCGCGGATCGGCATCAGCCATCGCACGGCGTGCAACCCGCAATTGCTGTCCTGGCGCATCTACCGAGGAGCCCGGCCATGAGCCGCAGTCGCTACCTCAAGCACCTGGCCCTGAGCATGGGCACCAAACTGGCGATGATCGGCCTGCGGTTGCTGCGCAATGTGTTGCTGGCGCGGATTCTGGGCCCCAGCGAACGCGGTCTGTTTGCGCTGCTCAGTACCCTGCCCGATTTGATCAGCGCCGCCACCAGTGGCGGGTTGAATTCGGCGGTGGGTTATCAGGCGGCCAAGCAACGACCCGTGGGCTTGCTGCTGAGCCAGGTGCTGGTTTTCGGTTGTCTGTTGGCGGGGTTGCTGACGTTGCTGGTGGTGGCGCTGGTCCGGGCGTTCGGCGGCGAACTCGACATCACCCTGCAATTGGGATTGCTCGCCTGGCTGTTGCTGCTGGCGGTGCCGCTGACTGTGCTCAAGAGTGGCCTGCTGACCTTGCACAATGCGTCGGGCGGTGTGGTGGCGTTCAATGCCTTGCGGCTGGTGGAGTCCCTGGCACCACTGCTGCTGTTTCTGGCCTTGTTCTGGATGTGGAAAGACGCCGCGCTGGAAGCGGCGCTGATCAGTTGGCTGGCCGGTATCAGCCTGGTGGTGCTGGTCGGCTGGTTCTGGCTCAAACGCGCTCAGCCCTTGAAATTGCAATGGGACCGCGCCAGCCAGAATGAACTGCTGCGCTACAGCGCGCGCAGCCATCCAGACCTGCTGTTCCAGCAAGTGATTCTGCGCTCCGACTATTTGTTCATCGGTGCCTTGCTCGGCAGCACGGCGTTGGGTCATTACGCCATGGCCAGCGCTGCCGCCGAATTGCTGCTGATCGTCCCGGAAGCAGTGACCACGCCGCTGATGAAACGCCTGTTGCAACAGGACGAAGGCATGGATCGCCTGACCCCATTGGCCCTGCGCCTGACCGCCACGGTGATGCTCGGTGCCTGCCTGACCATGGCGGTGATCGGTGAATGGCTGATCGTCACGTTGTTCGGCATTGCCTATCAGCCGGCTTACCCGGCGTTGCTGGCGCTGCTGCCGGGTCTGCTCGGCTTGTGCTATGCGAGCATCCTGCGCCTGGACTTGCTGGGCAAAAATCGCCCCGGCACGATCTCATTGTTGATGGGCCTCGGCGCGTTGCTGAACCTGGCCCTGAACCTGTTGCTGATCCCGGTTTATGGCATCGTCGGCGCCGCGGCGGCTTCGTCCATCGCCTATTTGGCAGTGACCCTCGCGCTGCTGGTGCTGTACTGCCGGTTGAGCGGCGTGCCGGCCTGGCAAACCCTGATCATCTTGCCCAGCGATGTGGCACCGATGCTTCAGATGCTGCAACGGAAATCGGCATGAAACGCCTCGCGCTGCTGTTGAGCCTGGGCCTCTCGCTCAGCGTGCAGGCTGCGCCCATGCGCTGGGCCGACATTCGCGACGGCAGCCTGTATTTGCAAACGGATCGCCCCGACACCCTGACCATCCGCTGGTTTCCGGCGTGGCAGGCGGATGCCAATGAAGAACACCTGTACCTGCTCGACGGCACCGGCAACCTGAAGGGCGAACGCCTGATCGCCGCCAGTGAAACCCGAGGCACGCAGAGCTGGCCGTTGGCCCCGGGCGCCGCCAGTTACCGACTGGAAATTCCGGGCTACAGCTTCCGCCGCTACACGATCGAACACGACGAACACACCGTGGCGTTGTTCGCCCCGGCCAAGGTGCATTTCAGCGCCGAAACCCGTGGCGCCGATGAGCTGTACTTCAAGATCGCGCCGGGTGAACACGCAGTGCTGGCGGGTAAATTTCACGGCGGCGTCAACACCCTGCTGGCCCAGCGCGTGGGCGATAACAAACAAGTGTCTCTGGCGCTGAAACCCTATCGCGCCTATTGGCAGTTCGATCAGGTGGCATTGCCCGTAACCCAGGACGAACAGGTCTGGCGCCTGCGCCTGCAAGGCAACGGCAAAGTCGCGTTCTGGCTCGATGGCACGGCGAACCTGTTCGCCCAGAACCCGCAGCAACTCAAACCGCTGCGCGAGGACGATGGCCAGACCCGGTTGACCCTGCACAAAGAGATGCTCGGCCCGACCCCGAACCTGGGCATTTACTTGCCCTACGTGCTGCCACCTCAATCCAGTTTCGCCGTGCTCGATGCCCTCAGTCCCCAGGCGGGCACCTATTACAGTTTTGTCGACGTCACCGCGCAAAACCCGCACCACGAAGATCCGTTCCGCCAGCTCTATCAGAACCGCTTCGGCATCACGCAGGACATCACGCTGTTGGCCGGCAGCCAGCGTCAGGCCGATCTGCGGGCCGACCCTCTGAGCAACGCCGGCCTCGACGCCTGGCTCACCGCCACCCGTGCGCTCGGCGGCACAGGCACCCACTACATCGCTTTCGCCGACGAACCGAACCTCAACTATTCGAGTTACGCCGACTATCAGGCCATCTTTAGCAGCATGGCCCGGCAGGTGCGCAGCGACCCGGCCAATGCCAAGGCGGGTGTGCGCATTGCCATGCCTGCAAGCTCGCGCTTCGTCAACGGCCCGTTCACTGACAACGCCGCCGACAAGCGCGGTATCGACTGGGCCCGGCGCCTGCTGACCGAATCCGGCGATCAGATCGACGCCCTTGCCTGGCACGAATGGATGATTCGCGACCTGCTGGCAACCCGTGTGTATCGCGACAGCGTGCGCCGCGCCGCCGAACTGGTGGGCCTTGATGCCAAGGGTCGGCCGCGCAAGGCCCTGTTGCTGGACCAGACCAATTTGTCCAGCGGCTCAAGCCTGAGCCCCTACGATCAGGAGACCCATTTCGCCTCGCTGTGGTGGACCTCGGTGGTCATCAACTCGGCGCAGGACGGTTTGCTGGACATGCTCAATTGGTTCCAGGCCGCCGACGAACCGAACTACCCAAAAGGCATGGTGCGGATGCTCGGCGATGATCGTTTCGAGCTCAAACCGGTGGGTCTGGCCCAGCAATTCATCCACCAACACTGGCTGAAAAACGTCATGCGCCTGGATAACGATGCCTTCGAAGTCGACGTGCTGGCCATGGCCACCGAACGCCAGCGCAGTCTGCTGGGGGTCAACAAAGGGACGCGCTTGCAGCGTGTCGACCTGGCCGGGACGACATGCCCGCTGGCCAAGGGAGCGCTGGTGTATTTCGGTGCCGACAGCCGCACTCGTAGCGCTCAGTTCAACTGTCATGACGGTCGCGTCAGCTTCGACCTGCCTGGGCAAACCCTGTTCGCCCTGAGCTGGAGCGCTTCATGAACGCCGTCAATTTGCATTACCACGACCGCGCCGCTATCGACTGCGCGTTGCAGTACGCCCTCCGCGGCCGGTCCCTGTCAGGAGGCATTGCCATGAATGTCTTAGGCAAACTTCGCCAGCACATCAAACGAAAAGGCCTGCGCGCAACGTTCAGGCTCATCTGGAGACGCTACGTATTTGTTCACTGGGAATTGCTATGGATGAAGCGAGACCTGGTCAGCCCGGTGCCGCCCCATCAGCTCAAGCCTTACAAACCGCTGCAGTTGAAGACCATCACCGTGCACAACACCGCAGCCTTCGCCCGTCACTTTGGCGATCGCGTCAACACCATGGAGGAACTGGCCGCCGAGGGTTACACCGGGCACATGTATCTGGACGGCGAAGGCAACGCGGTGGCGTTCATCTGGGGCAGCACCCGGGCGTATCACGACCGGCATTTCTACGGCTGCACGTTCCCGATAAAGAAAGGCGAATTCTTCGAATTCGGCGGCGAACTGGCCCGGGCCTATTGGGGCACCACGCTCTCGGTGGACCTGCAACTGCGCCTCTGGAAAGCGATGCAGGCCCAAGGCTGCAACACGGTCGTGGATGTCTGCGATGCCCGCAACGTACCGGCACTGAAGCTGCACATTCGCATGGGCTATCAAGAACAGGGACGCATCATGCACGTCTACAGACTATTCGGCCGCTGGCGCTTCTTTCGTGAGACTCGTTACAACGACTCACGCCTGGATGCGCTACGCAAACCGTCCCGTTCACCCGTTCCTGTGTCGGTAGCCTGATCCTATGGTGGCACGATTCGAATGGTGCACATCATTGTGCGCCCCGGACTTTCCGGCAGCGGCCTATGAGGGGTTGCGCCTGCGCGTGACGGATCACACGCCGTTCAACACCCTGGCCTGGCTGTGCGCGTCGGAACGGGCATTAACAGCCAGCGAACGATTGCATGTGATGCTCGGCTGGCAAGGCGAGGAATTGGTCTTGTGCCTGCCGCTGGTGGCGTCCATGGAGCGCTTTGGCGGACTACCGTTCAGTGTCCTGCGTCATCTGGGTTATCCCCTGACCGATCGCCTGGCGCTGCTCACTTGCCTTGATGTGCGCAGCATGCACAAGGCGCTGGTGATCATCCGCCGTCACCTGCCCCATGCGATGCTGCAACTTAACGAGTTGTCGGAACCCATCGGCGAAGAAAGCGCGCTGACCGCATGGATGGCCCACAGCTCGACCGGCGAACGCCGCCTCAGTTGCCGGGTGCCGGTGCACCTGATCAGCGAAGCTGACCGCCAGGAAGTTTCCGGCGACCCGCGCTACAAACTGCGCCGTGCGCGTAAACGCATCGCGGCCTGTGGTGCCGAGATCCGGCGGATCGTCCCTGACGCCTCCACCGTGGGGCCGCTGTTGCAGACCCTCGCAGAAGTCGAAAAACAAAGCTGGAAAGGTATTGAAGGCATCGGAATTTTCACCAACAGCCGCAGCCGACAATGGATCAACCAGGCCTTCACCGCTCTCGCCGAACAGGGATTGGTGCGGGTGGTGGTGCTGGAACTGGATGGGCGCTGCATCAGCTACCGCCTCGGGTTGCTGGAACAGGGCCGGTTGTACGATTACAACCTGGCCTTCATGCCGCAATACGCCGATCTGGGCAGCGGCCGTGTGCTGCTCGAAGAGTGGATTCGCTGGGGTCTGGACGATAACTGGCGCTGGATCGACGCTTCGCGGGTCAGCCTGATGAACTCCAGCCATCAACTCCAGGAGCGCATGACCGGGCAACTTGAGCATTGGCGCTGGAGTTTCTACTCCTGGCGCCCCAGCGGCCTCGCCCTTGGATTAGCCATGCGATTGTGGCACCGGCTCAAACCCTGGCTAAAAAAATGGCGGGCATGGCGGGCTGCCGCGCTGGTTGTTCCTGCCCCCACTCCTACACCCGAGCCTGCCGACAAAGGCCCTGCGCCCATTGAAAAAACCATGGAGGGTGAACATGCCTCACCAAGTCATAGTCAACGCTGACGATTTCGGTCTCAGCGTGAGTGAGAACGCGGTGATCCTGGGCGCCTTCCAGGCCGGAGTCATCAGCTCAGCCACCGCCATGGCGAATATGCCGGCCTTCGAGGCGGCCTGCGTCCTGGCCCGGCAACCGTTGCTCATGGGGCGTATCGGCTTGCACTTCAACCTCACCTACGGTCGGCCGTTGAGCCCGTCGATTCTCGCGCGTTCGACGTTCTGTGACAGCCAGGGCCTGTTCGACCTCAACCTGGCTCGCCATTGCCTCTGGCTCAACCGCCATGATCGCAATGCAGTGCTGGAGGAGCTCGAAGCCCAATGGCAACGCTGCCTGGATAACGGCCTGCGCCCCAGCCACATCGATTCCCATCAGCACGTGCACAACATCTGGCCCATCGGCGAAATCGTCGCGCGCTTTGCCGCTTACCAAGGGGTGCCCGTGCGACTGGCCCGCCATCTGGGCAATAACCTGAGTGTGCCCAAGCGGGTATTCAAGACATTGCTCAATTATCGATTGAACCACTTGGCCGGGGCGTCCGCCGAGTACGTCTGCACGCCGGTCGACCTGCGCAACGTGGCGATGCCCAACGATGGCCTGCTGGAAATCGTCGTTCACCCTGTGCATATCGGCGCCGATTTTGGCGATGCGTATTTGAACCCGGGGGAGTCTCTGAGCCATGTACTGGAACGCTGTCTACCCGGTATTCCGAGAGTCTCCTATGCCGTAGTGCCCGGAATTTTCAAAGAGCAGCCGCTGCACCTCGACCGGACTGAGATTACAACCCTGGATCTATTGCCATCGCAAACTTTACCCACCACACCCTGGCTTCAGCCTCGGAGGACTTCATGAGCGCCATCGCCAAGCTTCGCGAACGCATCAAACAAAAAGGCCTGTTTCATACCTTGCAGACGCTCTGGAAGCGCTATGTGTACTTCCACCGAGAACTGTTGTGGCTGGGGCGTGATCTGGTCACCCCGGTGGCACCGCACAAACTACGGCCTTATACGGGTTTGCATCTGGTGACCATTACCCAGGAGAACGCCACGGCTTTCAGCAAGTATTACGGTAACCGCGTCAAGGCCATGGCCCAAATCGCCGCCGAGGGTCACACCGGGCACATGTACGTGGATGAGGAAGGTGACGCCATCGGCTTTATCTGGGGCAGCGCCAGGGACTACTTTGACCAGCACTATTACGGCTGCTGGTTCCGGGTCAATCCCGGTGAGTTTTTCCAGTTCGGCGGTGAAATGATCCCGCTCTACTTCGGTTCCAGCCTGTCGGTGGACGCCCAGTTCAAGATCTGGGATGCGATGCGGGTCCAGGGTTGCAACAAGGTCGTGGACGTCTGCGATACCCGCAACATCCAGGCCATGAAAATGCACCTGCGCATGGACTACCAGGAGCAAGGGCGTATCACCCACGTCTACGACTTGTTTGGCCGCTGGCGCTTCTTCCGCGAAACCCACTACAGCGGCTCGCGACTGACTGAGCTGCGCAAACCTGTGCAGCCGGCAGTGACGGCGGCTCAGGCGTGATTTTGGCGGGTGGGAGCGATTGTCGTTGTCTGACTGAGGACTATGTCGTCGCTATCGCGGGCTTGCCTGCTTCCACATCGATCTCTGTCAGCCACTAGTTTTGCGGCTGACTAAGACCAATGTGGGAGCGGGCTTGCTCGCGAAGGCGGTGTGCCAGGCAACATTAATATCGACTGACACGCACTCTTCGCGAGCAAGCCCGCTCCCACAAGTTCGGCTCCCTGTGACTGGCATTGGCGCTTGCCCGCGAAACCGAAACTCAGCGCTTCACCGCCACCAACGTGTAACACAACGGCAACTGCGCCTTTTGCTGCTGATACCGATCGTAGAGTTCTTCGCGGTTGGAATGCGGGTATTCCTTGAAATGGCTGATCTGCAACCCCGCCTCGACGGCACCGGTGAAGATGGCGCCCAGGGTGTGAACGAACCAGTAAGACGCTGACGCCTGCTGTTCGACTTTACCCTCGTAGACGATCGGCTGGTTCTGGACGAAAGGTTCGCTGCGAAAATACGAGCTGTCCGGGCGATAGGGATCGGCTGATTCGGGGTCGAACATTTCGAGGAACGGGTGGGTTTCGTACACCACAAGCGCACCGCCGGGCTTGAGGGTTTGCGCGACATGGCGCAAGAATTCGGCGATGTCCGGCATCCAGTTCAATACACCGATGGTAATCAGCGCTACATCGAAGCGCTGGTGAAGATCTGTCGGCAGGCGATGGATGTCAGCCTCGATGAATTCGGGCTCATGGGGCGAACGGGATGCCAGCTCCCGGGCCTGATCGAGAAAGGCCTCCGACTGGTCAATGCCCACGACACGACGGGCCCCCAAGGCAAACAGCGAAAGACTTTCGCGTCCGTTGTTGCAGCCCAGTTGCACCACATCCTTGCCGTCGACGCCGACCTGTTGAAGCAACCCGGTGAGGGTGTCATCCAGACAGGAAAAATCGCCATGGCTCACGGCACTCAAACAGGCCCGCCACTCAGGGGTGTTCTTGTGGTGTTGGGCGGAGTCATTCCACGCATCGCGATTGCTGGCGATGGCTTTTTCTTTTGTCGGCATTTCCATTGCACGCTCCAGAATTCGGGCCTTTGATAGGCCGGCACGAGTCTGGATCAGCGTCAGGAAAATCGCCATTCGAGCTTTGTTGCGATCTTGTAATCACCGATAGTGCGGACCCTCTTCGCGTTGATTCAACCGCTCACGCAAGAACTCGATCAGCGCCTGCACCGGTCGCGAGCCCTGACGATGCTGCGGGTAGACCGCCGACAAGGTCAGCGGCTCGGGGCGAAAATCATCCAGTACCGACACCAGCCGACCGTCCTTCAGGGCCGAACCGACGATGAAGGTCGGCAGGTATGTGATCCCCATGCCGGCAATGGCCGCGTCCTTGAGCAACTCACCGTTGTTGACCCGCATCCGGCCGGTAACGGTGACCGCCAACGGCTTGCCCTGCCCGTCGAACCGCCATTGCACCTGACGACCGTGGCCATAGGGCAGGCAATCGTGGCTGTGCAGATCCTCGGGTTTGAGCGGCGTACCGCGCTCGGCGAGATACGCCGGGCTGGCGCAGTACACCCGCTCGATGGCGGCGAGGCGTCGGGCGATCAGCGTCGAATCTTCCAGCACGCCAATGCGCAATGCCAGATCGTAGCCCTCGCCGAGCAAGTCCACTGGCCGATCGCTCAGGTCGACCTCCACCGTGACCTGGCGATAACGCTGCAAGAATACCGGCAACAGACTGCCCAAATGTGCGACTGCAAATGACAGCGGCGCGCTCAAGCGAATGGTGCCGCGAGGCTCGGTAGTCTGGCCGGCGATGCCCTGCTCCACTTGCTCGACTTCGCCAAGCAGGCGCAGGGCCGATTCGTAATAACTCTGCCCCAACGGCGTGACATCCAGCCGCCGGGTCGAACGGTTGAGCAGGCGCACGCCGAGGCGCTCTTCCAGTTGCATCAGGCGGCGGCTGACGAACTGCTTGGACAGCCCCAACTGATCAGCCGCTGCGGTGAAGCTGCCGGAGTCCATGACCTGGCAAAAAATACGCATATCTTCGAACGGGTTCATTGTCGCGCCCTGGTTGACAGTCATTCACTTTATAGCCGCTTTTTCACTTTCCGGCACCTCATTAATCTGTGCTCACGGTGTTGCTGAGGCCCGAACCCCAGCACTACAGCAGCCCGATCCCAAGGCATACAAAAACTCAAACGATTTAAAAAGGAATGACACATGAACATCAAGAAAGCCCTCGCCGCTTCCGTCCTCGCCCTGTCCATCGGCAACGCATTCGCCGCCGGCAGCCCCGGTGTCGAACACAACACCCAGGCCTTCCTCGATGCCCTCGCCGCCGGCGGTGGCAAACCGCTGGAACAACTGAGCCCGAAAGACGCCCGCGCGGTGCTGACCGGCGCCCAGGCTTCGGTGAAGGTCGATCTGTCGGGCGTTGAAATCAGCGACAAGGCCATCAAAGTCGACGGCCAGACCATCAACCTGAAAGTGGTGCGTCCGGCCAAGGTCAAGGGTGAGTTGCCAGTGTTCATGTTCTTCCACGGTGGCGGCTGGGTATTGGGTGACTTCCCGACTCACCAGCGCCTGATCCGTGACCTGGTAGTGGGCTCCGGTGCAGTCGCGGTATACGTCGACTACACGCCGTCGCCGGAAGCGCAATACCCGACCGCTATCAACCAGGCCTACACCGCGACGAAATGGGTGGCCGAGCATGGCAAAGAGATCGGTGTCGATGGCAAGCGACTGGCGGTGGCCGGCAACAGCGTCGGCGGCAACATGGCGGCGGTCGTGGCACTGATGGCCAAGGAGCAGAAAACCCCTGCCCTGCGCTTCCAGCTGTTGATGTGGCCGGTGACTAACGCACAATTCGACGACGGCTCGTACCAGCAATTCGCCGAGGGGCACTTCCTCACCAAAGGGATGATGCAGTGGTTCTGGGACAACTACACCACCAACCCGGCCGAGCGTGCGCAGATTCATGCCTCGCCGCTCAACGCCAGCGCCGAACAACTCAAGGGCCTGCCTGCCGCACTGGTGCAGACCGCCGAATTCGACGTGCTGCGTGACGAAGGCGAAGGCTACGCCCGCCACCTCGATGCGGCCGGTGTGCCGGTGACCTCGGTGCGCTACAACGGGATGATTCATGACTTTGGCCTGCTCAATCCGCTGAATCAGATTCCGGAAGTCAAAGCGGCGGTACGTCAGGCCGCGGCCGAGCTCAAGACGCATCTGAACTAAGTCCAACCTCTCGCCACACCCCAGGGTGTGGCGAGTTTTTTTGTGCCCGTTGGAGTGCAATCCATGAGCCTTTTCTCTGCCCACCTGTTGCCTTGGAGCGCCCTGCTGCTGGTGCTCGACGCTCTGCTCTGGCACCTCGCCCCGTTCAAGCATCGCGCACCAAAGGTCGGTGTGCGGCTGGTGCTGTTTCTGGCGTTCAGTGCGCTGGTCATCAATGCCGGCGTCAGCCCGTTGCAGGCACCGTTATTTGCCGATGACCAGGTGGCGCAACTCGGTGCAACGGCGCTGGGGATTCTCTGGTGGCTGTATGCCGCACGGGTACTCACGGAAGTGTTCGGTCTGGTGCTGATGCGCCGAATAGGCCACAGCGGCCGTTTGTTGCAGGACGTTATCGGTGCGCTGGTATTTCTGGCCTCCATCGTCGCGGCCGCCGGTTATGTGCTGGATCTGCCGGTCAAAGGGCTGCTCGCGACTTCCGGCGTGTTCGCCATCGTGGTCGGTCTGGCGTTGCAGAGTACGTTGGCCGACGTGTTCTCCGGCATTGTGCTGAATACCACCAAACCCTATCAGGTGGACGACTTTGTCGTTATCGATGGCGTCGAGGGTAAAGTGCTGGACATCAACTGGCGCGCCACGCACCTGTTGAGCAGCGCCGGCACGATGGCCGTGGTGCCGAACTCGGTGGCGGCCAAGGCCAAAATCGTCAACCTCAGCCGCCCGAACAATCTGCACGGAGTGTCGATCAGCATCAAGGTGGCGAACCACATCCGCCCACGCCGGGTGCTCGACGCCCTCGACCGCACGCTGCAAGGCAGTAGCAACCTGTTGCTGAACCCGGCCCCCAAAGCGGTGTTGAAAGAGGCCGGCGAAGAGATGTCCGAGTACGTGGCCAGCGGTTTCATCGCTGAGCTGGGCAAGAAAAGTGACGTGCGCAATCAACTGTTCGACCTCGCCCATCGCCATCTGGAAGCGGCCGGCATCTCGCGACACCCCGACGGCGTGATCGAACCCTCGACCCGCGCCCGCGCGCTGCTCGATGAAGTGAAGATTTTCCGCTCGCTGAGCCATGAAGAACGTGACCGTCTCGCCGAATCGATGGTCGCGCAACAATACGCCGCAGGCCAGGTGGTGCTGGATCTGGATGAAGTGCCAGACAGCCTGTTCGTGATCGCCACCGGCGTCGTCAGCGCCAGCGTACCGGACGGCAACGGTTTCACCGAGGCCGGTCGCATGGGGCCGAGCGAAGTCATGGGCGAACAGAGCATCCTGGCCGATACGCCGTCACAGGCGACTTTTACCGCGCTGACGTCTTCGATCATCTACCGTCTCGACAAGAACCTGACCCGACAGTGCATGGAACAGCGCAGCGAAGTGGGTCGGGCGTTGAACAAGTTGCAGGCGGTGCGGCAGCAGAACAGTCGGCTGGCGTTGATGGCCAGACCGGCACCGATCAGGAAAGGTGGTTTTTTGGGGTGGTTGCAGAGTCGTTAAACAACTGTCAGGTACCGACCTTGTGGGAGCGAGCCTGCTCGCGAAGAGGGAATATCAGTGACATTGATGTCATCTGACACGCCGCTTTCGCGAGCAGGCTCGCTCCCACAGGTTTTGCACTTATTTGGCGGTAAATTTCGTGTAGCTGTTGATCAGGTTGCGGTAGTTCGGCAGACGCTGGGACAGCAGGTTGGCCAGGCCTTCCATGTCGTTGCGCCAGTCGCCTTGCAGCTCGCAGGCCACGGAGAACCAGTTCAGCAGGTGTGCACCCGCCGCCGACATGCGTGCCCACGCCGCCTGTTGCACGGTGGTGTTGAAGGTGCCGGAAGCATCGGTCACCACGAACACTTCAAAACCTTCGGCCAGCGCCGACAAGGTCGGGAACGCCACACAGACGTCGGTCACCACGCCGGCGATGATCAGTTGCTTGCGGCCGGTAGCCTTGATCGCCTTGACGAAATCCTCGTTGTCCCAGGCATTGATCTGGCCTGGACGAGCAATGAACGGAGCGTCCGGAAACTGCTCTTTAAGCTCCGGCACGATCGGACCGTTCGGGCCGCTGTCGAAACTGGTAGTGAGGATGGTCGGCAAGTTGAAGAACTTGGCGATGTCGCCCAGGGCCAGCACGTTGTTCTTGAATTCGTTGGGCGAGAAATCCTGCACCAGCGAGATCAGACCGGTCTGGTGATCGACCAGCAGCACAACGGCGTCGTCTTTGTTCAAGCGTTTGTAAGGAACGTTGCTCATGTGAAACTCCTCGGATGGTGATGAGGTGAAGCGTCGACCACGATGGCCGACGCTTTGTTGCAAGACTCAGAACGCGAAGCAGGAACAGCCGAAGGCGCCCCAGAAACCGGCGAAGTCACTCACCGGCACGTTCGACATACGGGCCTTCTCATGGCTGTGGGTATGCACGGCGCACGGGCCGCTGCACTGGTGCACCTGCGCCTGCATCGGCGCGTTCGGCCGCCAGTGTCCCGGAACCTTCGCCACCGGCGACCAGTCCGGCAGCACCGGCACGCTGGCCGGCCCCAGCTTTTCGAAGTCGCCGGCGGCGTACACCACCTTGCCACCGACCACGGTCAGCACCGACTCGATCCACTTGATGGCTTCTTCCTCGACACTGAAAAAGTCCGCGCTCAATGCCGCCACGTCAGCCAGCTGACCGACCTTGATCTGGCCTTTCTTGCCCTGTTCCGACGAAAACCAGGCACTGCCGTGGGTGAACAATTCCAGCGCGGTCTGCCGCGACAAGCCTTCTTCGTGCAGCGCCAAGCCTCCGACAGTGCGGCCGCTGACCATCCAGTACAACGAGGTCCATGGATTGTAGCTGGACACTCGAGTCGCATCGGTGCCGGCGCCGACCGGCACACCTTCGGCCAGCATGCGCTTGATCGGCGGTGTGCTTTCAGCGGCCTTGGCGCCGTAACGCTCGACGAAATACTCGCCCTGGAACGCCATGCGGTCCTGAATCGCGATGCCCCCGCCCAGCGCCCTCACCCGCTCGATGTTCTGCGGGGTGATGGTTTCGGCATGGTCGAAGAACCACGGCAAACCATTGAAGGGAATGTCGCGGTTGACCTTCTCGAACACGTCGAGCATGCGGCTGATGGATTCGTTGTAGGTGGCGTGCAAACGGAACGGCCAGCGCTGCTCAACGAGGTGGCGGACCACCGGTTCCAGCTCGTCTTCCATGGTTTGCGGCAGGTCCGGACGCGGTTCGAGGAAGTCTTCGAAATCCGCCGCCGAGAACACCAGCATTTCCCCGGCGCCGTTGTGCCGCAGGAAGTCGTCGCCCTGATGCAACTTGACGCTGCCGGTCCAGTTCTGGAAATCGGTCAGCTCTTCCTTCGGCTTCTGCGTGAACAGGTTGTAAGCGATGCGGATGGTCAGTTGCTCGTCCTTGGCCAACTGCTCGATCACCTGATAATCGTCCGGGTAATTCTGGAAACCACCGCCGGCATCGATCGCACTGGTCAGGCCGAGGCGGTTGAGTTCGCGCATGAACTGGCGGGTCGAGTTGACCTGATATTCCAGCGGCAACTTCGGCCCCTTGGCCAGGGTCGAGTACAGGATCATTGCGTTCGGCCTTGCGACCAACATGCCAGTCGGGTTGCCGTTAGCATCACGCACAATTTCGCCACCCGGCGGGTTCGGCGTGTCGCGGGTGTAACCGGCAACCCGCAATGCTGCGCGGTTGAGCAAGGCGCGGTCGTACAAATGCAGCACGAACACCGGGGTGTCTGGCGCCGCCTGGTTGAGCTCTTCCAGGGTCGGCATGCGCTTCTCGGCAAACTGGAATTCATTCCAGCCACCGACCACCCGTACCCATTGCGGCGTCGGTGTGCGGGCGGCTTGCTCCTTGAGCATGCGCAACGCGTCAGCCAGGGACGGCACGCCTTCCCAGCGCAGTTCGAGGTTGTAGTTCAAACCGCCACGGATCAGGTGCAGGTGCGAGTCGTTGAGGCCCGGGATGACACAACGGCCCTTGAGGTCGATCATCTGAGTGCCCGAGCCGCGCAGGGCCATGGCTTCGGCGTCGGTGCCGACCGCGACGAAGCGGCCGCCCTTGATCGCCACGGCGCTGGCGAGGGGTTTTTCGCGGTCTACGGTATGAAATTGGCCATTGAACAGAATCAGATCGGCGTTCATCGCAGTTCCTTCGTCATCAGTGAAATGAAGCAAAAAAGCGCCAGCTCAGCGCGGCGAATTTGCGTTGGATTCGAGGTGCTCCCGTGGCTGACTGGCCGTCAGCCACGGCGCAAACAAGCGCGTCGCGGCCGGCATGCACACGTACACCACCGACAGCACGATGGTCAGGGTGATCAGGAACGTGGCGACCACGTAGTTGGAGAGAAAAGCGTTGAGTTTGAGCAGCGGCCCCCAGATCAGTGGCACCAGCAAGGTGTGCGGCAGAATCACCAGCAGCGTCACCACCGATTGCTTCCAGCGCGGTGGCGGCGAGGCGGCATCGGCCAATGGCGCGAACCAGAATTCGTTGACCGGGTTGACCTCGGTCTGGTCGCCGTCGGCCAGCATCGGCGCGGCTTCATCGATAAGCGCCTGACGTTGCGGCGAGTCGAGCCAGTGCTGCATGGCCTCGGTGGAGCAAAAGCGCAGCACGCAAGTGAACATGTCCAGGCCAGCGTTCTTGCCGCGGATCACGTCCACGCCCAGATGTCCTTCCGTGCGCCCCGCTACGCTGACGATGTTGCGCAGCCAGGCTTCATAGGCCGCTTCGAAACCGGCCTTGACCCGGTGCTTGACGATCAGCGTCACGATCTCATCGGACCCCGGCGCTTTTTGAGTGTGGGCTTCAGACATAACGGAGCACTCCGGGCAAGCGAACATTGAGCGCCAGCCGTCCCGGCCCGGCGATAAACACAGAGGTGAAGATAATCAACAACAACCAGCCGAACTGCCCTTCGGCCACACTCCATTGCGGGTGCACGACCAGCAGCGCCACCAGCAGCACAAACAGAATAGGCAAGCACGCCAATCGCGCCAGAACACCGGCGACGATCAGCAGCGGGCACAGCACTTCGGCGAAAATCGCCAGGCTCAGGGTGAGGTGGGCACCGAGGTGGAAAGGGTCTTCGATCAGTTGCAACTGCGCACTGAAGTCCAGCAGCTTGGGCAAGCCGTGAACCCACAGCAGAAACAGACCGCCACTGACCCGCAAAAACAGCAGCCCGACATCCCGCGCCTGTTCATCCCGTTGCGAAGCGTTCATGGCTCACCCTTGTTCAATCACTGGCCTGAATAGTGCCGCCAAGGGGTCGGGAAAAATTGAATGTACGTGCTCTCTTTGCCCCAACACACTGGACGCCAAAACGACACATCCCCTGTGGGAGCGAGCCTGCTCGCGATGGCGGCCTTCCAGTCAACAATGATGTTGTCTGACACGCCGTCATCGCGAGCAGGCTCGCTCCCACAGGGTTTTGTGTGTGTGTGCCCGCTACTGCTCAGGCACAAAAAACGGCCCGAAGGCCGTTTCGTATTGAATCCGGTCAGACGGCCGGGGCTGCCTTCAGCTCCAGACTATCCAGCGCCCGACTCACAGCCAGTTCACCTATCATGATGAGCTGCGCGACGCCCAGTATCGTATTGCGCTGCGGCCCCTCCAGAAACCCGGCACAGTCACTGGCGATCACCTTGGCCGAGGCAAAGGATTCACAGGCATTGGCCAGTAGCTCTTCGATGTCGATGTTGGGGGCGACGGTATAAATCGTGCTCGGTTTGCGCGGGGGCTGATTGGCACCGTCGGGGTCGGACGGTTTGAGGTAGTGATCGAGAGCACGCTCGGCGGCTTCGTTGAGTCTTTTGGGATCGAGGGGATCGTAGGGGGAAACGTCGTCGGTTTGTGGCGGGTTAGGTGTGTCTTTGAACATGGTGAATCTCCGTTATACCTGATGGAACCACCAGTACCTGTCGCTAAACAAGTAAGGGTGGCGGCTGTACGCAGGTTAGCGAACCGAGAGGTATAAGACCCGGCAGACCCGAGGGCCTCCCGCGCACAGCCACCATATCGAAACTGCAGACATGGAATGCCTGCAATATGACGGAGCGTTGTTGCGCTTATACCTGTTCAGGTCGCTAAACCCGATCGCTGATTGGCAGCGATGCGGAAACGATAAAGACCAGGCCCAAAGCGCACAAGCCGGCGGATTCTGGCGCAGTCGTAGGCAACGGCGCAAGGATCTGTAGCTTTCAGGAAGTAACGCTAAACACCATTAAACACAGCCCTCGAATCAACACACATTCCCCTGTGGGAGCGAGCCTGCTCGCGATGGCGGCCTTCCAGTCAACAATGATGTTGTCTGACACGCCGTCATCGCGAGCAGGCTCGCTCCCACAGGGGATCGGGTATATCCGCAAAATCGGGTCGGCTGTCAGGATCAAAAGATCGCAGGCTTCGGCAGCTCCTACGGGGCCGGTATTTTCAGGGGTTCAGACATGAAATGACTGATCCGCGAACGTAACCAGCGCTCCGCCGGATCGTTGTCGTGCACCCCGCTCCAGGCCATGGACAGTTGCGCGGCGTCGATGGGGAACGGTGGATCTTCGGCGCGTAAGGCGCAGCCTTCCACCAACGCGCAGGCTGCGTAATCGGGGACAGTGGCAATCATCTCGGTGCCAGCGAGCAACGCGCGCAAGCCACTGAATTGCGGCACCCCAAGCACAACGCGTCGCGTGCGCCCGACCTTGGCCAGATCCAGATCGATGTTGCCGCTCAGGTCACCGGAAAACGACACCATCGCATGGGGCCGCGCACAGTAATCATCCAGGGTCAGCGGTTCCGGGCGGTTGTCGCCGCGCAGTACTTTGCAGGGGATGTCGCGCAGTTTCTTGCGTTTGGCGTTGGCCGGCAGGTCGGTGGTGTAGCTGACGCCCACCGAGATTTCGCCGGACGCCAGTAACGCCGGCATCAGCAGGTAATTGGCGCGGCGCACGACCACCACGATCCCCGGCGCTTCTTCTTGCAGTTGCCGGAGCAACGGAGGAAAGAGACCGAACTCGGCATCGTCCGACAGCCCGATGCGAAACACATCGCAGCTGGTCGTCGGGTCGAATTCCTTGGCGCGGCTGACTGCCCCCGAGATGGTGTCCATCGCCGGTTGCAACTCCTTGAGAATCGCCAGCGCCCGGGCGGTCGGTTCCATGCCGCGACCGTTGCGCAACAACAACGGATCGTCGAACAAATCACGCAACCGCGCTAACGCGGCGCTCACCGCCGGTTGGCCCATGAACAGTTTTTCGGCGACCCGGGTCAGGTTCTTTTCGAACATCAGGGCTTCGAAAATCACCAGCAGGTTCATGTCGACACGGCGCAGATCGTTACGGTTCATGGGCACGGTTCCCTTGTGTGTTCAGCCAGGCGCGAGTCTGTCGGACTTTACTCGATCATCGGCACTTTCGCCGCTCGTTTGTAAGGCCCGTATTCGATAGGTACCCACTGGAAATGCTTGTCCACTGCGGTGATGTGGCCGACACCCGGAAACGGCAAATGCGCCGCCGTGACCCAGATCTTGCTGGCCGCCGCATCGCTGAAAACCTTGGCGCGACTCTTGATCGCTTGCTGACTGTCGACGTCGAAACGAATCGATACCTCAGGATGCTCGAACTGCACCGCCAGGTTATGCACCAGATCGCCCATGAACAGAATACTCTGGCCCTGGGAGCTGAACCGATACGTGGTACTGCCCGGTGTGTGCCCGGCCTCCAGTTCGGCATCGACAACCCCCGGCACTGGCGACTGCCCGGCAGTAAAGGTCTTGAAGCGGCCCGCCGCGATGTACGGCGCGGTGGAGTCCTGGGCGATCTTGAAAAACTCCCTGGCGCCGGCCGGTGCCTTGACCATGGCCTGAGGGTCAAGCCAGTAATCGGCTTCTGCCTTGGCCGCGTAGACCGTTGCATTGGCGAACACCGGTTTTTGCTGCCCGTCCACCAACCCGCACACATGATCCAGATGCAAGTGGGTGAGCAGGATGGTATCGACCTGTTCTGGCTGATAACCGGCGGCTTTCATGTTCGCCGACAGCTGACCCGCCGTGGCACCGATGCACTGCCCCGCTCCGGTATCCACCAGAATCAATCGTTTGCCGGTGTTCACCAGAAACGCATTGAACGCGGTTTGCACCCCCGGTGTTTCAATCGAGCGACGAGCCAGCAACGCACGGATCTGGTTTTGAGTCAGACCGTCGAGCAGTTTGGGCGACAGGTCGTTGTAGCCATCGAACAACGCCGTCACCTCGTAGTCGCCCATCGCGAGCCGGTAATAGCCGGGTACCTGAGTGTTCACCTGAGCCGGTGCCTGGGCCAGGCTGGTGCCGGACATCAGCGCCAATGCCAGGCCGAGTCCGCCAAGCCTGCAAACGCGGGAATGCTTCATGAGATCACCGTTGATCGAGCCAGAAAAAAGCGGCCCAGCGCAGGCCGCTACACGTCGTCAATCTTGCACGGCCCTGTGTCGGCACGAATTGCAGCGATGTGCTCAGTTGACGCTGTTTCACCCTTGGCCTGACGGCGAAATTAACAACGTTTAACTCGCAAGCCAAAGCCTCCGCGACCAAGAATCAAGCTCCCTGCATAGAGCTTTTTTTCAGAGGGCACGTGCTGATTCACCTTGCAGTGAACCCGCGCGCGCCCCACCGACACGGACATTGGCCATGGCTCATTTTCAGCAAAGCGCGATCAGTGCGTCCGCCCCCTTAACGGGAAAAAAAAACATTGGCGGGCTCAGCCCCTGGCGTGAAAGTCTGGCCAAGCGGCTGATCCTCGACCATCTGGGTGAAACCCTGGAAGTGACAGAACTGGCACGGGCCTGCGCGTTGTCACGCAGTCATTTTTCCCGTGCGTTCAAGTGCAGCACCGGCCTCTCGCCACAAGACTGGATTCGTCAACAACGCATCAGCCTGGCCAAGCAGTTGATCCAGAACACCGACCTGACCCTGACGCAAATCAGCCTGGAATGCGGCTTCTGCGATCAGGCACATTTTTCCCATATCTTCACCCGCAGCGAAGGCATCACACCGTTTGCCTGGCGTTGCCGGGCCGTGCGTGCCCTGCCCTCTCTCAACAGCAAAAGATCGCAGCCTTCGGCAGCTCCTACAGGGATTCACGTGTAGGGCTGACGCAGCCTGCGATCTCTTGATCTTGAATGCGAAACAAAGATCGCAGCCATAGCCGTGTAGGAGCTGGCGCAGCCTGCGATCTTTTGATCTTGATCAGCCCTTGAGGAACGCCAGCAGATCTTCGTTGAGCTGATCCTTGTGGGTGTCGGTCAGACCATGGGGCGCACCGGGGTAGACCTTCAATGTGGAACCCTTGACCAGTTTCGCCGAGGCGATGCCGGCGGCTTCGATCGGCACGACCTGGTCGTCGTCACCATGTACCACAAGCGTCGGCACGTCGAACTTCTTCAGGTCTTCGGTAAAGTCGGTTTCGGAGAACGCCTTGATGCAGTCATAGGCGTTCTTGTGGCCGGACATCATGCCTTGCAGCCAGAACCAGTCGATCATGCCCTGGGACGGCTTGGCACCCGACCGATTGAAACCAAAGAACGGACCGCTGGCCAGATCCTTGTACAGTTGCGAACGGTCGACCAGGGACGCCTGACGAATACCGTCGAACACTGCCAGCGGCAGGCCGCCAGGATTGGCCTCGGTCTTGAGCATCAGCGGCGGCACCGAGGAAATCAGCCCGGCCTTGGCTACGCGACCGGTGCCGTGGCGACCGATGTAGCGCGCCACTTCGCCACCGCCGGTGGAGAAGCCAAACAGCACGGCGTTCTGCAAATCCAGATGGTCGATCAGCTGCGCCAGGTCATCGGCGTAGGTGTCCATTTCGTTGCCGAACCATGGCTGGCTCGAACGACCGTGACCACGGCGGTCATGGGCAATGACCCGGTAACCTTTGGACGCCAGGAAGATCATCTGCGATTCCCAACTGTCGGCATTCAACGGCCAACCGTGGCTGAAGACGATCGGCTGACCGGTGCCCCAGTCCTTGTAGTAAATCTCGGTGCCGTCTCGGGTGGTAAAGGTGCTCATGGTGATGTCTCCTCATGCATGGGTTTTGCGGCGGTTAATCAGCGGTGTGGGCCATTCGTTCAGCCAGGCGCGCCACCCGCTCGCCCAAATGCGCGGCGGTGTGGCGGTCTTCGGGCGGCGGTGCAAGGCTGGGGGGTTGTTCAACGTTCGACTGCGCCATGGCCCCCAGCGAACTGCCGAGGCGATTCAACTGCCCATCGAACAAACCGGTGCTCGAACGTGCCGGCAGCAGGTCGAGGCCGACCCAGATCATCGAGTGCTGCGCGGCGAACACCGTCAGCTGCAGCAAGGTGTTGAGCTTGTCGCCGCACAGGCAGCCGGAATTGGTGAACCCGGCAGCCAGTTTGTCGCGCCAGGGCTGGGCCAGGTAGAACGACGCGGTGGCTTCCATAAAGCCCTTGAAGGCCGCCGAGGCACTGCCCATGTAAGTCGGTGCGCCGAAGATGATTGCATCGGCGCGGTGCAAGCGCTCCCAGTGATCATCCACTTCTTCGACCGGAATCAGCCGACAGGTGCTGCCCAGGTGCCGTTCCACACCCTGGCCCACGGCTTCGGCCATGACCCGGGTGTGCCCGTAGCCACTGTGATAGACCACCACCACGTTGCTCATTCCGGCTCCTCCAGAAGTGTTCATCCTTTTTGGCACGCTTTTTGTTGCAAGAAGGCCGATGCCTTCGGGTGAACTTGAAGAAATGGATTTTTGAGCGTAGACCGGACACAGGACGAGTTAAACGTTGTTAATTTTCAGCAGAGCGCCCACGAACGTGGCTGCCCCTGCGCCGGCGCCGCGCCCAATAAATACGGGGGCGATGAGCGTTGATGCTAAGTCAGCCGCCGCTGTGCGCCGCCAATAGTTGCCCGACGCTGCGTTGCGCTGCCGAAAAAACCTGAGGAACATGCCCGGATACCGCGTGATAGACGGATGCAAGCAGGAGTGACCCGTTGACCCTTTCCCCCGAACAGGCCATCCATTTCGGCCCCTACCGGATCTACCCCGGACAACGCCTGGTTATGGAGGCCGACCAACCCCTGCGCCTGGGTCGGCGAGCCATGGACATTCTGTTGATCCTGCTGGAACACGCCGGCAATGTGGTCAGCAAGCAGCAACTGATCGCCCGGGTCTGGCCCAAAAGCGTGGTGGAGGACATCAACCTGCGGGTGCACATGGCCGCGCTGCGCAAAGCCCTCGGTGACGGTCAGGCCGGCCAGCGTTACATCATCACCGTCGCCCAACGTGGCTACAGTTTTGTCGCGCCGTTTTCCCTTGAGCCGATCCAGCAACACCCGGAAAACGACGCCCATGCGCCGGGCAGCCATAACTTGCCGATTCGCCGGACCCGCATGATCGGTCGCCAGGCGCTGGTCGACAGCCTGGTGACGCAACTGGCGCGGCAGCGCTTCATCACCCTCGTGGGCCCCGGCGGGATCGGCAAGACGACCGTGGCACTGCGCGTCGCCGAGCAACTGATCGGCCACTACCGGGACGGCATTCGCCTGCTGGACCTGGCACCGATCAATGACCCTTTAACAATCACCACGCATTTGGCGACGCTGCTGGATTTATCCTTGCACGACACCGAACCCATGAGCAGTCTCGCGACCTTCCTGCGCGAACGGCAGATGCTGCTGGTCATCGACAACTGCGAACACCTGATCGACGCCGTTGCGTTGCTCAGCGAAAGCCTCCTTCGCGCGGCGCCCCAAGTGCACATTCTGGCCACCAGTCGAGAGAGTCTGCGGGCCGAAGGCGAATGCGTGCAGCGCCTGGAGTCGTTGGACTGTCCGCCGACCATCGCCGTGCTCGACCGCGCTCAAGCCCTGATGTTTTCGGCGCTGCAATTGTTTGTCGAGCGGGCGATGGCCAGCCACGACAGTTTTGAACTGAGCGACGACGAATTGCCGCTGGCGATTGAAATCTGCCGGCGTCTGGACGGCATTCCGCTGGCCATCGAATTGGCGGCGGCGCAAGTAGGCAACCTGGGTTTAAGTGGCTTGCTGTCACAACTGCAAGACAGTTTTCGTCTGCTTGCCCAAGGCAGCCAAACGACCCTGGGCCGCCATCAGACTCTGCGCGCGACCCTGGACTGGAGCTTCGAACTGCTCAATGCCTGCGAGCAAACCTGCCTGCGCCGATTGGGGGTATTCCGGGGCGGTTTTACCCTGGAGTCAGCGGCCGCCGTGATTGTCGGCGAGCACGTCGAGCCCGACGTCGTGTTTGCCTCGATCACTCAATTAGTCGCCAAGTCGTTGTTGAACGTGGAAGTGGGTGATGAAGAGGTGTTCTACCGCTTGCTCGACACCACGCGCGGCTATGCACTGGAAAAACTCGCCCAGGCCCAAGAGCTGCCAGACACCCGCAAGCGCCACGTCGAACGCTGCCTGGCCTTGATGCAGCAGGCCCAGAACGACTGGGAGCACATCCCGAGCGAGCGCTGGACCGAGCGTTACGCCCGCAGCCTGGAAGATATTCGTTGCGCACTCGATTGGGGTTTGAATGCTCAAGGGCCACAAGCCTTGGCGATCCAGCTCGCCGCGACCTCGACGCCACTCTGGCAGGAACTGTCGCTGCTCAAGGAGCACGGCGTGTATGTGCGCAAAGCATTGGCGTTGCTTGAAACGGCGTATCAGCCCTGCCCGCGTTTGCAAATGACCTTGAAGCTCGCCCTCGGCAGTTCCTGCTACCACACTCAGGGCGGCACGGCTGAGACCATCGAAGCGTTCGTCAGCGCCAAACGACTGGCCGAACAGTGCAACGATGCGGTGGGTCAGCTCAGAGCTGTCTCGGGGCACATGGCGGTCAACCTCAGTTGCGGCAACTACCAAATGGCTCTGGAGCAGAGCCGGCAATTCGACCGACTGGGCCTGCACGGCAATGCGGTGTTGTCCCTCAGCAATCAGCGCTTGCGGGTCCTGGCTCAGCACTTTGCCGGGGATCAGGCACTGGCGCGGGAGAATGCCGAGCAGGTCATTCAGCGCCTGGCCCAGAGCGGTCACCTCAACCGCTTCACCCACGGCTTTGGCGTGCAGTACGACCAGAGCGTTGCGGCCTTGACGATTCTGTCACGCATCCTCTGGCTGCAAGGGCACCCGGAAAAAGCCTGGCACACCGCGCGGCAGGCGCTCGACATTGCGATCCAGATCGATCACGGCACGTCCATCTGCTACACCCTGGCGCTGTCCGGTTGCCTGATCGCCCACTACAACGGCGACACTCCGGTCGCCCGCGAACTCGTGGGCCTGCTGCTTGAGCAAGCTCAGAAACACTCGGTGCTGCTGTTTTACACTTGGGCCAAACATTACGCGCAGGTGATCGACGCTGCCGATGCGCCGTCGTCCCCGCTGCCGAACACCGGGTTGATCAAGGAAATCATGGTCACCCTGGATGCGGGTTTCATCGATGACGCGCTGCTGGAGCGGGCCGAAAACGGCATGGCAGGCTGGAGCACCGCGGAAATTCTGCGCGCCCGGGCCGACGCGTTGCTGGCCGAGGATTGCCCCACCCGAGCCGACGCGGCCGAGGCGGTGCTGCTCAAGGCGTTAGCCGTGGCAAAAACCCAGGGAGCGCTGGCCTGGGAGCTGCGCAGCGCCACGTCGCTGGCCCAACTGTGGCAGCGTCAGGGTCACTTCCAGAAAGCCCATGAGTTGCTGGCACCGATTTACCATCGGTTCACCGAGGGTTTTGCCACACCGGACCTGACGAAAGTCCGTCGGTTACTCGACGAGCTGCAGCGACACCTGACCTTCTGATATCCAGCGTGCCCGGCTGATGTAGCGCTCATAACGCAGTTCATAGGCTCGCAAGTAGCCACTGTGGTCGAGTTTCTCCAGGGCGTAAGTGCGGGTGGTGTTGAGGAAGCGGTAACGGGTCACGCCGCTGCCCTGCTCCACCGACAGCAGCGATTTGCGCGCCAGGCTTTCCCCCCCTTTAACCAGGCTGGCAGGCAACAGCACTGCGCAACTGATCACGCCAATCGCCGCGTCCAGCGTGAACGCCATTTTGAACACCGCCAGCCGCTGCAACACTGCTTGCTCCAATGGGCTCAGCCGCTCATAGCTCCAGTCCAGCGCCGCTTTGAGGGTCTGATGCCGAGGCACGGCGGTGCGTCGGCCTTGGGTCAACAACTGAAAACAGTTGTCGAGTTGCGCTTGCAACCCCACCAGTGCCAGCGCATCGATCTGCGTCGCCGCCAGTTCAATGGCCAAGGGCAGTCCATCAAGCCGTCGACAGATTTCGCGCACCGCTTTGAGGTCCTGTTGGCGCAGGGCAAACCCTTGCTGACGGGCTCGGGCGCTGCTCACGAACAACTGCACCGCCGAATAGCCCATGGCCTCGGCCACGCTGTACATCACCGAAGCGGGCGGCACCGTCAGAGCCGGTAAACACAGCAACGTTTCCCCCGCCGCTTGCAGTGGTTCGCGGCTGGTGGCCAGGATCGACAGCCGTGGCGCCGAGGCCAGCAGATCGTCCACCACTGCCCGACAACGTTCGAGCAGGTGCTCACAATTGTCGAGCACCAACAAGGCATGCCGTTGTGCCAGCACCTGTGCGCCGACGTCCAGTTCCAGAGTTCGCGACACATGATCGACGAGCTGCGACGGGTCATCGATGACCGTGAGATCGATCACCCAGACGCCGTCTTGATAGTGCTGCAACAGTAACTCGGCCACACGCAGCGCCACGGTGGTCTTGCCTATGCCGGCCGGACCGACCAGGGTCATGAGACGCCGAACCGGCAACTGCCGGACCACACTGCCAATGATCGAGTCACGACCGATCACCGGTGTGAGCCGCGCAGGCAGGTTGTGCTGAAGCTTGTGCACCCTCTCGATCAGCACCGGCGTGCCTGCGTGGTCGCGTTGCACCGGGGCGATGAAGCTATAACCGCGTTGGGGAATGTTGACGATGTAGCGCTGGCCGTTCTCCCCGTCGCCGAGGGCCCGACGCAAGGCGGCAATGTGTACCCGCAAGTTGATTTCTTCCACCACGGAAGTCGGCCAGACGTGGGCAATCAGCGCCTCCTTGCTGACCACCGAACCGGCGCGCTCGACCAGCACCTGCAAAATATCCAGGGCCCGTCCACCCATGCGCAGCGGCCGAACACCGTCCAGGATCAGCCGTTGATGCAGGTGAAAGGCGTACGGCCCGAACCGCAGCACCGTGTCGCTGTTTATTGCTCTGAGGCTATTCATGCACGTTCGCGCGCTGAAAACCTGGCAGGCTCAAGGTACCGCAGAACCTATCGCACCCGTCCATCCAGGTTCCCGCACCTCCATATCAAAGAGTTCACGGGTATCTTGGCAGGCATGGGTGACGGTACAACGGCCACGGGAGGAGCGTCACGGTCATCACGGTGCGCGGAACGGACAATCGCGCTAGCTGAACTGTTCGCGGTATTGAGTGGGGGTCAGGCCGAGCTTTTCACTGAACAGAAAACGCATATGCCGCACGCTGCCAAAGCCACTTTTATAGGCCACGGTCTTGAGCGGCAGGTCGCCGGTTTCCAGCAGGTTCCTGGCGCGGTCGATGCGCGCGCTTTGCAGAAACTCCATCGGCGTCATGTCCACTTCCCGGGTGAAAACCCTGGCGAAGTGCCGCGCACTCATGTTCACCAGACCGGCCATGCGTTCGATGCTGAACGCTTCATCGAGGTGTTCGAGCACATGGTGCTGCACCCGGGTGATCGGCGTTTCATGGGGCGCAACCGCCATCATCAGCGGACTGAATTGCGCCTGCCCGCCCTGACGCTTCATCACCACCAGCAATACTTTGGCAACGTCCTGGGCAACTTTCTTGCCATGGTCCTGGGCAACCACCGCCAGCGCCAGGTCGATGCCTGCGGTGACGCCGCCGGAGGTGATGAGATTGCGGTCCTGCACGTAAATCTGATCGGTCTCGACGATGGCCTGGGGGAAGCCTTTGATCAGCCGTTCGGTGTAATGCCAGTGAGTGGTCACGCGATAGCCGTCCAGTAGCCCGGCATGCCCGAGCACGAACGCGCCGGTGCAGATCGCCCCATAACGGTTCGCCCGGGTGACAGCACCCTGAAGCCAGCCTAGCAACGGTGGATGTTTTTCGTTGTAAGCCCCCGGCCCGCCGGGTACCAGCAACAAGTCATAACGCTCGTTCGCCTGATCGATGTGCAAATCGGCCAGAACGTTGACGCCGTTGGAGGCCCGCAACGCGCCATGCTCGGTGCCGATGGTCGACAGCTCATAACGGTCCGCCGGTTCCAGATAGCGATTGGCGATGGAAAACACCTCCATGGGACCGGCCATGTCGAGCAGAAGAAAGTCGGGGAACAGCACCATTGCCACTGTTTTCATGGATTGGACATCACTGTTATCAAAGTCATCGGAACGTCGCGTCAGCGTTGAGCATTATGGCCAATTGTAACAACAAGGATACGTGAATCCGTGCACATAACTGTCAACCTGCACGAGACAGTATTTCAATTTTCATCCACTTATTGCACTCAACAGTAAACATTAACCTTCTCCTCACTCGGACGAATTCACGTCCTGACAGGAGATTTCATCATGCTGACCCTTCGTAAAGCTTCGGATCGCGGCGCCGCCAATCACGGTTGGTTGAAGTCGTTCCATACCTTTTCCTTCGCCAATTACCGCAACCCGCGTGAGCAGGGTTTTTCCGACCTGCTGGTGATCAACGACGACCGTGTAGCAGCCGGCAAGGGCTTTGGCCAGCACCCGCACCGCGACATGGAGATTTTCTCCTATGTGCTCGAAGGTGCCCTTGAACACAAGGACACCCTGGGCACAGGTTCGGTGATCCGCCCCGGTGACGTGCAGTTGATGAGCGCCGGCAGCGGCGTCGCGCACAGTGAATACAATCACTCATCGACACGCCCGGTGCACTTCCTGCAAATCTGGATCGTGCCAGAGTTTAGTGGCGCCAAACCGCGTTACCAGCAAGAGCATTTCAGCACGCAGAAAAAACGCGGGCGTTTGCAGCTGATCATCTCCCCTGACGGGGCCAGTGGTTCGCTGAAAGTCCGGCAGGATGCGCGGGTGTATGCCGGCCTGATCGACGGCAAGGAAAACGCCACGCTGGAACTGGCGGCCAATCGCTACGCCTATGTGCATGTGGCGCGCGGCAGTGTCGAATTGAACGGCATGCCGTTGCAGGAAGGCGATGGCGTACGGGTTCGGGAAGAACAGGTGCTGACCTTGAGCAATGGAATGGATGCCGAGGTGCTGGTGTTTGACTTGCGGCCACAGGAATTGCCGCAAATGCCGTGAAGTCTGGTGAGCCCAAAGGAACCGCTGTGGCGAGGGAGCTTGCTCCCCTGCCATAGGTGAATGATTCAGATAAGTCTGTTCATGAAAATCAAGAGATCGCAGCCTTCGACAGCGCCCACAATGTGTGCCCCCTGTAGGAGCTGCCGAAGGCTGCGATCTTTTGATCTTTGATGCCAGGACACAGACCAGAGCTACCGATAACCACGAGCCTGCACATTGAACAACTGCGCATAGCGCCCGCCCGCCGCCACCAGGCTGTCGTGATCGCCTCGCTCAAGGATCGAACCCTGGTCGAGCACGATGATGTGGTCGGCATTGCGCACGCTGGAGAACCGGTGAGAAATCAGCAACGTCATGCGGCCTTCGGTGTGTTGACTGAAGTGCTCAAACACCGCCGCTTCCGCCGCCGGGTCCAGGGCCGAGGTCGGCTCATCCAGAATCAGGATATCGGCGTCGCGGCGCATGTAAGCGCGGGACAAGGCGATTTTTTGCCATTGTCCACCAGACAACTCCTGCCCGCCGGCGAACCATCGCCCTAATTGCGTGGCGTAGCCGCGATCCAGACGCTCGATGAAAGGCGCGGCCATGCCGTCGGCGGCCGCTTGCTGCCAACGCGTTTCATCGTTGAACGCCAGGGTATCGCCCACGCCAATGTTCTCGCCCACGGAGAACTGGTAGCGAATGTAATCCTGAAAGATCACGCCGATGCGCCGTCTCAGCGCTTCTTCGTCCCAGGACTGCAAATCGCTGCCATCCAGCAAAATACGACCCTGATCGGGGCGATACAGCCGAGTCAGCAACTTGATCAGCGTGGTTTTGCCTGAACCGTTTTCTCCTACCAGCGCGACGCTGTGTCCGGGGAGCAGGTGCAGGTCAATGCCCTGCAAAGCGGCGCGGCTCGCCTCCGGATAACGGAAACCGACGTTCTCGAAACGCAAGCCATCGCCGGGCACGGCGCCCACGGTCAGGCTGCCGCTATCGGCAATAACCGGCTCGGCCAAATACTCATAGAGGCTCGACAGGTAAAGGCCATCCTCGTAGAGACCGCTGATCGCGCTCAAGCTGCTGCTCACGGCGGCCTGCCCCTGCTTGAATAGCACCAGGTACATGGTCATTTGCCCAAGGCTGATGCTGCCGTGAACGGTATCGACCACGACCCAGGCATAGGCCAGATAAAACGCAGTGGTGCCCAGCAACCCCAGCACAAAACCCCAGCCATCGCGACGCAGTGTCAGGCGCCGGTCTTCAGCGTAAAGACGAGCAAACGTGTCCCGATAACGCTGCAACAGCAGCGGCGCGAAGCCGAACAGTTTCACCTCTTTGATGTAGCCCTCATGGGAGAGCAGCGTCTCGATGTAATTCTGCTGCCGACTCTCCGGTGCCCGACGAGTGAAGAGCCGAAAGGCATCCCCGGAAAAATGCGCTTCGGCAAAGAACACCGGCAACGCCCCGACCACCAGCAGCACCAGCGCCCACGGCGAGAAATGCACCAGTAGCACGCCGAAGCTGATCAATACGATCAGGTTCTGGATCAGCCCCAGCGACTTCATCACCAGCGCCAACGGCCGGGTCGACGCTTCACGCCGCACCCGAACCAGCTTGTCGTAGAACTCGGAATTCTCGAACTGTACCAGCGACAACGTCTGGGCCTTCTCCAGAATCATCGTGTTAACCTTCTGCCCCAGCTGCACCCGCAACAGTGATTGCTGAACCGACAGTGCGCGCTGTGTCCCGGACAACAATGCAAGCACACCGGCTTCAAACAGCACATAGCGCAGAACTGGCCATAACGGCGCACTACCCTGCCGGGCGTGCAACTGCATGGCGGTCACTACCGCATCGACAATCCGCTGCCCCAACCAGGCCGCCAGCGCCGGCAGCACACCGGCGATCAGCGTCGCCAGCACCAACCCCAAAAACAGCCCACGGGACGTTCCCCAGACCAGCAACAAGGCACGTCTGGCCTGGTCGAGCAAAGAGGCAAAACGGGTCAGGACGGGCATAGGACGATGGACTCGGTGGCGGATGTCAGAGAAGCACGGCAGGTTCTACGGTACGTGGAATGAGCCACACGAGGCGATAAACCTCGGTTCGCCCATAGAAAAAACATCTAAAAAAACAGCACCGCTCGCCCCGTTTTAGCGCTTTGCTATGAAGAGTCAATGCCCATCGGGATTCGAGGGCGCTCTCCATAAGCAGGAGCAGAACATGAAAATCAATCCCTACCTGATCTTCAATGGTGACTGCCAAGCCGCTTTCACCTTCTACGCCAATAGCCTGCCAGGCAAGATCGAAGTCATGATGACCTTCGGCGAATCCCCGGCTCGCGATCATGTTCCGGTGAAATGCCACAACCTGATCATTCACACGCGTCTGCTGGTGGCGGATCAGGCAATCATGGGGTCGGATACCACACCTGATCGCCCCACAGCAGGCATGAGCGGCTGTTCGATTTCATTGAATGTCGACAATGTGGCTGAGGCAGAGCGGGTGTTTGCTGCTTTAGCGGAGGGCGGCAGTATTCAGATGCCATTGGAGGCGACGTTCTGGGCGGCACGCTTCGGGATGCTGGTCGATCGGTTTGGCGTGGCCTGGATGGTGAATTGCGAAAAGGATCAGTAAACAGGTCGGCCCTCCGGTTAGTACAAAATTTACTGGCGCTTTAATATCAACTTTAGCTTTTTTATTCAATAACCTGGCGGAATAACTCGCCATCCAAAAATTCAGCTTTTGACATAAAATATTACAGATACAATGAAAAAGGAGTGAATCAACATGGTTCCCCGCCTCGTTTGCCCTAAAAAGAGGCGACATTTGAACTGGCTGCCTTTCGAGTACGTACCTAAACTGCCATAGAACACCAAGGAATATCCTTATAAATCAATTTCGGCTTTCAAAAATGCGGACCTTCGCACAATTTATATGCAGACTTCTGAGTTATGCCTCGTTCTGTAGCCTGATCAGGGGATCAGCCACGCATCTGTATTGTTCATAGAAAAGTCAACCTAGAAAGCGTAGTCCCTGAAAGGCGCATACCAACTAAGTCGGACATCACAAAACAAATTGGCCAAAGCCTTCCGCCGTTGGCTATGTCATTGAATCAACTGGAACTACTGACGATGGAATGAGGCGTGTCCACGACGAGAAATGTTATAAAAAGTCAGATAACTTCAGTATTTTGTGTATTAAGATTGCAACGCCAGCACATAAGAGTAATTTGCATGATGAGTACCGAGAGAAAAATCGAAAATAGCCCGGGGGGTATTCTTGCTGTTGGGCGCACTTGGCGCTCCGCAGAAAAACTCCGACAGCTATTTGTATCTAATCTCACGCATATTTATACATTAGACTATCCAAATCCACTAAGCCTTGATATCGAGACTCAAACGCTCAACACCGTATTGATCGATATTGAAACCCCTGCCACTCTTAATTACTGCCTGGCGCTCATTAAACAGTTACGCACCACCCCGACAGAACTGGCCATTATCGTAGCAATCAACTATCGCTCTCCGCACACTAAAGTTGAATGCTATCTGGCTGGAGCCGATCATTGCATCAATGTACCTAATGATGACGATGAAAAAACCAGGCTACTATCAGAGCTGTTTGAAACGCCTGAATGGCAACCCCGCGTCAAGTTAACCCTGGACCAAACTTGCCTGCACCTATACAGCGACGAATATAAACTGGATCTGGCCTATCAGGAAATGAAAGCCCTGGATGCGCTTATTAATGCGGAAGGCCATATTCTGCATCATGATTGCATGGCTGAATCCATGGGCTTGAACATAAAACTTTACGACTCACGCGTTCTCGAGAAATCCATAAGCCGACTTCGCAACAAGATCAAAAAACACTTTGGCATTAATATCATCCACAGTGTTCGCGGCTATGGTTATCGACTGCTTCGAGGAGTCGTCTCAGTCAACCAAGCAAACTTTCACTCTTAAAGGGACTAAATGATGGAGCCCGGCAGGCAACTTATGGAGCAAGAAAACTTCGCACTGGTCTTCTTCAGGCAATCGATTCTCAAACGAAACGATGAACTGTTCGGCAGTGAAATATACGCCAAGGCGACCAAACAGGAGACACCTCTGAACAAGGGGTATCAACAACTGAATCCCGATCATCCATTGGTGACTTATCGCGAAGTTCTGACACGGATCCAGTTGAATGCGCTCTCACAGATTGAGGCCATACCTTCTCCGTCCGTACCCTCCAACAAGCTGTTCGTAACCATGAATCAATCAGCTTTATTGGATAAAGCGTTCATCAAGGAAATGAACGATGCTCAAGTGGTACTCAAAAAGTATGACCAACAGCTGATCCCCAGCATTAACAGCAGTTCGTTCCTGTCGTTCAACCTGAAAGAAAAAAGAACCATTATCAATCACATCCATCTATTAAAAGATAACGGGATCGAAATCGCTTTTGATGGCTATGATTTAAGCGACGACAGCGCCGAAAAACTGATCAGCCCGATGCTGTTCGACTACATAAAAGTGGACCTGACCAAATCCAATTTCGACATCATGGTCGAAAACAGCCAGGACTTTTTCAACCGGTCTTATGACTGCCTGAGCAGCATGATCCATACCAGCAAGATCAAGTTCGTGGCGGACCGGGTAGAGCACAAAGCGCTACACACACTGGCTCGCAGCATGCCTTTCGATTTTTTCCAGGGGAGATACTACTCGCCCACCGAGCTCATCTAAGCTTTGAAAATTTCACCCAACTAGGAAGGAACCTTATTGTGAATACGCCAAATAACAGCTTTCTGATTTTCACCCGAGACCAACTGGCACGACAAGCAATCGAATCGCTTCTTGCACAACGCCTGTGTTTATCTTTTGAAATCGAGTCGGGTAAGCTCAGCAGCGAACGCATCAGAAAGAGCCGCTTCACACACATCCTGCTCGACCAGGCCGATATATCGCTGAGCGACGTCAGTTTCATCCGCAAAAATCAAAAAGATGCGGAAATCATCCTCATAACGCCCAACTCGGAGCCTTCGGAACTCCATCACTTTTCGCACTTCGGTGTTGATGGTTTTCTCAAGAAGCCGGTGGCCGACGAAGAATTCATCTCGGCAGTCAGTCGGGTTAAAGAATCGCAAAGTAACCCTGACATCTGGTGGTTTAATGCTGACGAACGAACATTGGTCAAGGAAGACATCACCATCCCGTTGACCGGCACCGAATCATTAATGCTCACCCAACTGATACTCAGCGATCGACGGGTACTTAGCAAAAACGATCTTATTCTGCGCATCGATAAAGACCCGGAACAATATAGCGGCCTTGAGATGTGCCTGAGCCGGTTGCAGAAAAAGTTCAAGACCGCCGCCAAGGGAGAACGACTTGTCCGCTCGGTTAGAAACCGCGGCTATTGCCTGGCACAAAGGATAAGAGTCGCGTACTGAGCGAAATCGCAAACAACAATAACAATAAATGCGATTTCCCGTCCCACCCCATACATCCACATCACTTAATAGCCTGCCTCCTTGCACGACCTGAATGGCGCCATAGATCCCTCTCGTCGTTACGGCTCCGTGCCCTCCCCGTACGTATACCCGGCAAGCACTTATCGGATTACTGCAATTATATAGACAACCTAGCGATGTTCTCCTAACAAAAGAGCACGACCTTTTATAACAAGGGCTCTGAGAGGAGCACCGTTATAATTCGTCAGACACCCACCAAGATTAAGGTACTAGTATAAAACCCGGACACTGAGACAACCGTATCAGTTGACTTGAAAACAAGACCCCGATGGCCAGCCATAAGCCCGCGTTATTCCTTTCCAATAATAAAAATAACTTCTGACTGAACCGCGTTCGCTCAGCCTTTGTGCGTGGCTGCCATTTATTAACCGTCGACTGATACACAACGTGGCGCACGCCCGAGGGACACCGCGATGGTACATAATCGTATTAATCGAAACAGCATAACCAAAGGACTGACCTTCTGGGGGCAATGGGTAATTGCCATCACTTCGGTCAATGCATTGTTATTTGCTCTGGCTCTGTATCAAACAGGAGAAATAGAAGCCCATTATCGTGTGTTGGCGGTGCTTACTTTCCTGGGTTCGGTCCCCTCCTACTCCCTGCTGCTGGTTTATCACAAACAGCAGGGTTACCTCACCGGTCTGGGTCGGCTGCTGCTGGGGTGGCTGCTGACGCTTGCCGGGTTGACCAGCATCGGCTTTATCAGCAAGACCAGCGAATTGTTCTCCCGGGAAATCATCCTGGTCTGGGCCGTGGCCGGTTATTGCGTCCAAGCCCTGCTGTATCTGCCTTTGCACAGTTTTTCCAGGCATTACCATCGGCAATTGCACAGCCAAAACAACACCCTGATTATCGGCACAGACCAATTGGCGGTGAATCTGGCGGACAAATTGGCCAAAACCGAGTATCCGCCGCTGGTAGGCCTGATCAGTTCAAAGCCCAACGAGCTGTCTACCAACGTCAATGCTCACAAAATCGTGGGTCAGTTGCAGGAACTGCGCGAGCTGATCCGGGTGCATGATGTACGGCGGCTGTACATCGCGCTGCCCTTGAGCGATGCCAAACAGGTCGAAGCGCTGTACATCGACCTGCTCGACTCGAATGTCGATGTGGTCTGGGTTCCCGATCTGGGCAGCATGACGTTGCTCAATCACTCTGTCAGCGAACTGGATGGCCTGCCAGCCATCCATCTCAATGAAAGCCCCCTGACCAGTTACCCGACAGCGGCGCTAAGCAAGACCCTACTCGACCGCTGCCTCGCCGCTGTGGCGTTGATCGGCTTCAGTCCGCTGCTGTTGCTAATCGCCGTCGCGGTGAAGATTTCCTCCCCAGGTCCGATTATCTTCAAACAGGAGCGGCACGGCTGGAACGGCAAGATCATCAAGGTATGGAAGTTCCGTTCCATGCGCCTGCACGACGACCACCAGGTCCGCCAGGCCGGCCGCGAAGACCCGCGCATCACCCCGATCGGCCGTTTCATACGACGCACATCCATCGATGAACTGCCGCAGTTCTTCAACGTGCTGCAAGGCCATATGGCGCTGGTCGGACCGCGGCCACATGCGATCGCCCATAACGACTACTACACCGGAAAGATCCAGGCTTACATGGCCCGCCATCGAATCAAACCTGGCATCACCGGGCTGGCCCAGATCAGCGGCTGCCGTGGCGAGACCGAGACCCTCGACAAGATGCAAAAGCGTGTGGAGATCGACCTTAACTACATCAACAACTGGTCGTTGTGGCTTGATATCAAGATACTGATCAAGACTCCCTTCACGCTGTTTTCCAAGGATATCTATTAACTGCCGCGATCTTCGCCCCCTCTATTCTTTAGCTTGGCTACCGGGGCAGTCAGGTTCTCTGACTGCCCCGAAGCC
>NZ_JAHBDQ010000029.1 GCF_019956555.1 Pseudomonas sp. A-RE-19
GGCTGCGATCTTTTCAATTTGAAGGTGAACTTGAACCATGCACAAAACCGTCGCCATCGTCATTTTCCCAGGCGTCCAGTCACTGGACGTCACGGGCCCCATGGATGTGTTCTCCGAAGCCAATCGTTTCCTCGCGCCGGAAAATCACTATCGACTGGAGGTGATCGGTGTCGAGCATGGGGTGATGGCGTGCTCCAACGGTTTGTCGCTCAATGCCCATCGGCATTTCAGTGACGCGCTGGAGGCCTATGACCTGCTGTTGGTGGCGGGCGGGCCGCAGTTGCCGTTCCTGAATTTTGGCGCGGCGTTCGATGCCTGGCTGCGCGATGCCTGCGCGCGGGCGCAACGTTTTGGCTCGATCTGCAACGGTGCCTTCATGCTTGCCCGGGCCGGACTGCTCGATGGGCGAACAGTCACCACCCACTGGGGCGACGCGGCGGCGCTGGCGCAGTTGTGCCTGTCGACTCAGGTCGAGGCTGATCGTTTGTACGTGCAGGACGGCGAGCTTTACACCTCGGCCGGGGTCACTGCGGGGATCGATCTGTCGTTATATCTGCTGGCCCGGGATCACGGGCCGGACGTGGCACTCAGCGTGGCCAAGCGGCTGGTGGTGTTCACCCAGCGCTCTGGCGGGCAATCGCAGTTCAGCCCGTTCCTTACGCCTCACGCCGAACCCACGTCGGCGGTGGCACTGGTCCAGCTCTACGTGTTGGCCAACCTCAATGGCGACCTGACCCTCGCCGATCTGGCCAACGCGGCCAATATGAGCGCGCGCAACTTTTCCCGGGTGTTTGCCAAGGAGGCGAAAATCACTCCGGCGGAATTCGTCGAACAGGCAAGGGTGGACGCGGCGCGGGTGATGCTCGAAAGCACCCGTGCGCCGCTGAAAACCGTGGCGTACCAGTGCGGGTTTCGCGATGCCCAGCACATGCGCAGTGTGTTCAACCGCAGGCTGGGGGTGACGCCGCAGCAGTTCAGGTTGAATTTTGCGGCGATGGTTTGAAGGCCGCGGCGTCGGAGAAAGGGCAGCGCGGAATCTGGATATGTATTGGTCCAGATGGCCTCTTCGCGGGCAAGCCTCGCTCCTACGGTATGTCGTTCACAAATTGATGACTTGCCCATAACCGTAGGAGCGAGGCTTGCCCGCGAAGGCGTCAGCCCGGCCAGCAAAAAATCTACCGCGCCGGCAACAGCCTTAACGTGCTGCGGGTATTGGCCGTCACTTCTTCATCATTGAAATACGCCTGGTAGTAAACCCCTTCGATATACGCCTCGGCCTGGTCGGCATAGTGGCTGTCGAACGGCACGCCGCTCTGGCCGACCGGGTTGATGGTCAGGCTGTGGGCCGGGTCGGCGAAATCGATCAGCCGCCGCGTCGACGGGCCGTAGGTCACGGGCCACGGCGCCGGGCCGATTTTCGCCGAGAGGTTGTTCGGCACTTCGTGGCTGCCGGGTGCCGCGAACGGCCCGACGTTGAAGATCTGGTCCAGCGGCTTCTGCATCCCCAATGGATGGCCGTGGGTCAGGGTGTGCGCCTTGCCCCATTGCCATTGGGTGAAATCGGCGCCCAGGGTGGTCTTGAGGTGAGCGATGCTCGCTTTCCAGGCCACCTTGACCGTATCGGCGCGGGTTTCCTTGCCGGGGGTGTTGCGGTTGTCCCACCACGGTGAATCGGCGGAGGCCGCCAGACGTGGCAGCGCGGCATCGATCACCCGGGTCGGGAGCAATGTTTCGAAGAAGTCATTGCCCAGTTCATCGCGCATCGCTGCGTCGGCGAGGTTGAACAAGAACTGGTTGAACAGCGTGGCGCTGATGGAGTCCAGCGGGTAATCGCCGTTCCACTGCGCCAGTTGCTCCACCATTTTGAGCTCGGTGGGATCACTCACCACTTCACGCAGCACCGGCAGCAACGGCGCCAGCAAACGCGGACCGTAAGCGGTGGTGGTGCCCAGTTGCAGCTTCTGGTTGGCCTCGTTGTCCCATTTCACGTTTTTGTCGCTGAGTTGACGATTGAGCTGCTGACCACGATCGGCGAGGTTGTAGTAACCGGGAATTTCCATGCCGGTCGGCGATACCGGCTGGAAGTTGGCCGAGACGATGTAGCCCCGCGCCGGGTTCTCTTCCTGCGGGTTGGCGCTGAACGGGTAAAACCCTTCCTTGTCTGCCTGAGGGGTGCTGCCGTCGAGGATGAACCCGGGTTTCACCCCGGCCGGGCGCTTGGGCAGCAGCGCCGAGGCCCACCAGCCGATGTCACCCTTGGCGTTGGCATAGACGATGTTCAGCCCCGGAGCCTGAACCTTGGCCGACGCGGCGCGGGCCTTGGCCAGGGTGTCGGCGCGGTTGAGCTGATAGAAACCGTCGAGGATCGGATTCGGGGTCTCGAGGAAGGCCCACCACATGGCAACCGGTGTCTTGCCCGCAGCTGTGCCGAGCGCATCGTTGATGATCGGGCCGTGGGGCGACTGGCGCAGGGTCAGCGTGACCGGTGGCTGGCCTTTGACCGCGATCTGTTGTTCGGTGTTGACCATGTCGACCCACTGGCCGCGATACCAGACCTGGTTCGGGTTGTCCGGGTTGACCTTCTCGGCGATCAAGTCCAGATCATCGTTCTGGAACATCGTCAGGCTCCAGCCGAAGTCCAGGTTGTGGCCGAGAAACGCAAACGGCACCAGCGCCTGATGGTAGCCATAAAGTTCGAAGCCCGGCGCCGACAGGTGCGCTTCGTACCAAACCGACGGCACCGAGAAGCGAATGTGCGGGTCACCGGCCAGCAGTGGCTTGCCGCTTTTGCTGCGATTGCCGGAAATCACCCAGGCATTGCTGCCTTCGAACTGTGGCAAGCCATTGTCGGCCAGCGCTTGCTCACTCAAGCGGGCGAGGGCGTTCAGATCCTTCCAGTCGTTGGCGGTGAGGGCCGGTGCAGGATTTGCGCGCCCTTTGGCCAACACGCCCTGGGGCTGCCAGTCGAGATCGAAGATGTTCAGGTACTCGGCGCCCAGTTGGTCACGCACATACGTCAGCAAGGGTTCGGTGCGAAACGCCGCTGCAAAGCTGTAGGCCATGTAGCCGGCGATGCTGATGCTGTCTTCGGCGGTGAAAGGGCGCTTGGGGATCCCCAGCACATCGAACTCTACCGGCGCAGCGTGGCTGTCCTGATATTGATTGATGCCGTCCAGATAAGCTTGCAGGGCCTTCCACGCCGGCGACTGACGATCCAGCGCGGCCACGTAACGGTCAGCACGTTCGCGGATGCGCAGGCTGCGAAACAGTTTGTCGGTGTCGAGCAGTTTCGGGCCGAGGACTTCGGCCAGCTCCCCACGGGCCAGACGCCGCACGGCTTCCATCTGGAACAGTCGGTCCTGGGCCTGCACGTAGCCGAGGGCGCGATAGAGGTCGGTTTCGTTTTCGGCGCGGATATGCGGCACGCCGCGCTCGTCGTAGCGCACGGTCACCGAACCTTGCAGGTGCTGCAATTGCACCTGGCCCTGGCGCGTCGGTTGCTTGCTGTACACATACCAGCCGCCCCCGGCGACGAGCACGACGATCAGCAAGGCAAGTACGGTCAGGACGCGTTTCATGGTGACTCCTTGTTCGGTCGGGATTGCCGCCCGTGTGGGCTGCAAACGTGTAGCACAGACCTCCTGTGCCGGGCATCGCGGTCCTGGAAAAGTCAGGAATGCCTTACTTCACCTCGGCGGGCCACGGGCAGTAGCAACCCACCGCCAGCGTATGGGTGGCGTTCACCGCCCGGCCTTCGTTCAGCGCTTGCAGGATGGGCTCGATAAAACTGTTGCTCGAATTGCAGGTCAGGCCCTCGCTGTACGGACCGAAATACGCCAGCTTGCCACTGCGGTCCCAGATCGCCACCGCCGGGCTGGCGGGGATTTGTTCGGAGCCTGGCAGGACGGTGATGGTTTTAAGGCGGCTCAAGGTGCTGGGCAACTGACCATGGCTGCCGGGCTTTTGTACCGCATAGAACTCCACGCCCTGCGGTGCATAGCGCTCAACCAGTTCGGTCAAGTGTTGTTGGTTGCCGACATTGCACGGGCAGGCCGGGTCCCAGAAGTGCACCAGACGGATGGCGCCGGGGCCGGCCAGTTCGTCCGGCAGGCGCAAAGGGTCGCCGGAGAACACGGCGGTGTGCGAACTGAAGGCTCGCAAGTAACGCCCCTGAAACCAGTCATAGGCGGCCCACAGCACGCCGGCACACACAAGGGCGAGCAGGCAGGCAAGCAGTGTGGTGCGGTAGGCCGGACGCATGGGTTTCAATCCTCGAAGGTCGGCTAGCTTGCCATGCTTGCCGCGACAGATGAATATCGCAGGCCCATAAAGTCCGTTTAGCGCTTTGGAATAGCCCATGTCTGCCACTTTCGACCCCGATCATTTGCGTGCCAGCCTGCGGCCATTGGCCGAGTGGCAGCCGCTGTCGACGGAAGCCATGGCCTATCAGCACTTTTATGGGCTGGATTTTCCCCAGCGAACCTTGCGCAGTGGCCTGGGGCGTTTCGAGGTCGATGGCTATGAAGTGGTCAGCCAACTCTGGTGGCCCGAGCGGGCGAAGGCGACGCTGTTTTTGTTTCACGGTTTCTACGATCACACCGGGCTCTATGGGCATGTGATCGAGTGGGCGCTGGACCAGGGTTTTGCGGTGATCGCCTGTGACCTGCCGGGGCATGGTCTGTCCAGTGGCGAACGGGCGAGCATCAAGGACTTCGCCGAGTATCAGGATACTCTGCAAGGGCTGTTGGCCGAGGCGCAGTCGCTGGGCCTTCCGCAGCCCTGGCACTTGTGCGGGCAAAGCACCGGCGGGGCGATCGTGATCGACCATGTGCTCAATCAGGGTGCGAACAGTCCGGCTCAGGGGCAGGTGATTCTGCTGTCGCCACTGGTACGGCCGCGAGCCTGGGGTTGGTCCAAGCTCAGTTATTACCTGCTCAAGCCGTTCGTCAAAGGTATTGCCCGGCGCTTCAGCGAAAACTCCAACGACCCTGGCTTCCTGGCGTTCCTGCAAACCGATCCGCTGCAACCGCTGCGTCTGCCGACGGCCTGGGTCGGTGCGCTGGGGCGGTGGATCAAGCGTATCGAAGCGGCACCGAGCAGCCCACGACGGCCACTGATTGTGCAGGGGCAGGCGGACATGACGGTGGATTGGAAGCACAACCTTGATGTATTGCGAGGCAAGTTCGATCGGCCTCAGGTGCTGATGCTGCCTGAGGCGCGGCATCATTTGGCGAATGAGTCAGCGGGATTGCGAAAGGAGTATTTCGGGTTTTTGAGCAAGCGGATCAAGGGGCGGAATCTTTAGCGGTCATTGCGACCCTATCGCGAGCAGGCTCGCTCCCACATTAGACCGTGTCTGCCTGGGCAACCCGGTCAACTGTGGGAGCGAGCCTGCTCGCGATAGCGATCTACCAGTCGCTGCAGATTATTGGGCCAGGCTCGACGTGCTTTGCCCCACCGCCAACCCCGCCCGAATCGCCGCCAATGCCGCCTGATAATAAGCCTTGCCTTCCGTGGACTCGGCAAAGGTCGCGAACTCTTCCAGCTCTTCATCCGACAGGTCGCGATAGACATACAGCAGCGTGTTGTTCAGGTCGGCGCCGATCTGCTCCATCAGGCGCTGGCGCTGACCGTTCAACATGCCTTGAGCCTGACCACCGCCGAGCAGGCCGGGGATCATCGAACTCAGGCTGTCGGCTGCCACACCCGCAATTGCCAGGCTGACTTCAGCGCCGGCCTCGCGGGCGGGCAGGGCCTGGGACAGGTGCCCGATGATCAACTGACGAGTATCGCTGGCCTGTATTTTCGGCAAGCCCTTGGCGTTTTTCGCCAATTGATCGCGACGGGTTGCCAGCAGTTCGGCGGCGATGATTTTTTTGCCCAGGGGCGATTGAAAGAAGGTCAGTGCAGGGTTCGGATCGGCGAGGTTCTTGCGCAGTTGCGCCTCGGCACGCTGGTCCATGGCATTGGGAGCGAAACGTTGATTGCTGTTGTTGACCAGGGCCTGAAACACCGCTGGCGGCAGGCTGCTTTGGTAACGCTGCTGAGCGGCTGAAAGAGCATCGTTGAAATGCGCGCGTTGTTCTGGCCAACCGGCGACCTTGTACAACCGGTCGTGGCCGTCTGCCCAGGCGGGCAAAACGCAGAACATCAGCAGTGAAAAAAGCAAGCGACGCATAGGGACTCCTGTCAGCAGGCGACTATTCTCCGTGCGGCATTCGTACTTGTCGAGAATTCGTATCAGGTTGAGTGCCTTATCCGACCAATCCTCCGCTACGCGGCTCTGTCGGATTTGCGGGCACAGGAATAATATGCGCGCCATGCACATACCCTCTGATCACCCGCTGCTGTTACGTATCGTCGACGACCTGGCTGAGCGCGGGTGGTCGCAGCAGAATATTTTCCTGCCTCAGGATCTGACCCGGGCCCTCGCGGCCGAATGCCGTAAACGTGCCGCCGAGGGTGAGCTCGCCCCGGCCGCCGTGGGGCGCGGACCGTTTTCGGAAATCCGCGAAGGTATTCGCGGCGACCATATCCAGTGGCTCGAGCCCGGTCAGGCCGAGGCTTGCGACCGCTATCTGGGGTTGATGGACCGCCTGCGTGAGGCCTTGAATCGCGGTTTGTTTCTGGGCCTGGAAGATTTCGAAAGCCATTTTGCCCTGTACCCGCCCGGCGCTTTTTACCTCAAGCATGTCGACCGTTTTCGCGACGACGACCGGCGCATGGTCTCGGCGGTGATCTACCTCAATGACGGCTGGCTGCCCGCGCACGGCGGTCAGTTGCGCATGTACCTGGACAAAGGCGTCGAACGCGATGTGGTGCCCACCGGCGGATGCCTGGTGGTGTTCCTGTCGGGCGAAGTCCCCCACGAAGTGCTGCCCGCGACCCGAGATCGCCTGTCGTTGACGGGCTGGTTCCGACGTCGTGGCAACGAGCCGTTCTGATCATGCACAAGATTCTGGTAAGCCGCTGTTTGCTGGGGCACCGCGTCCGTTACGACGGCGGGGCCAGTGGGCCGTTTGACTTGTTGGACCAATGGGTTGCCGAAGGCCGGGTGGTGCCGTTGTGCCCGGAAGTCGCCGGCGGGTTGCCGACGCCAAGGGCGGCGGCGGAAATCCCGGGCGGGCAGGGCGGTGAAGTGCTTGATGGCCTTGCATCGGTCATCACCACCGAGGGCGAGGACGTCAGTGCCGAGTTTCTTTCGGGGGCTTATCAGGCGCTGGAGCTGGTGCGACAGCACGGCATTCGGGTTGCCGTGCTCAAGGCCAACAGCCCGTCTTGCGGGAATCTGTTGACCTACGACGGGACATTCAGTGGCGTGAAGGTCAGCGGTGAGGGGGTCACCGCGGCATTGCTCAAGCGCAATGGCGTCCAGGTTTTCAGCGAGTTGGAGTTGGCTGAAGCGGCGATAACTCTGGCAACCCTGAACTAGCGCCTTGCGCAAAACCCATGTGGGAGCGAGCCTGCTCGCGATAGCGGTCTTACATTTAGCATCAATGTTGACTGTTATGACCCCATCGCGAGCAGGCTCGCTCCCACAGGTTTCTCCGCGATTTCAGGGTTTCGGCGCCACACCCGTATCCGCCCCGAACCATTTCTGCTCCAGCGTCTCCAGCCGGCCATCGGCCTTGATCCGCTGCAAGGCGTTTTCCAGGCTGGCATGAAACGCCGGGTTACCCTTCTGAAACGGAATCGCCAGGCTCACAGGGGCGGCTTTCGGCTTTTGCTCCGTCAGCGACTGCACCAACAGGATTGAACGCGGCTGCTCTTCTTTTTGCGCGATCAATTGCGCATCGGTGTGAATGTAAGGTTCGCTGAAGTCGAAACGATCCTTCAGCTCCGGGGTCTGTGCTATGTGATTGATGGCAACGTCGTACTTGCCGCTTTCAACGCCGCTCAACAGATCGCCGGAATCGGTCACGACGAAGTCGGCCCGTACATCCAGTTCATTGGCCAGCAGTTGACCCAGCTCGACCTCGAATCCGGTCAGTTTGTCGTCATCCTTGAAATTGAAGGGCGGTGTATTAGCCTCAAGGGCAATGCGCAATTCGCCGCGGTCGTTTACATCGTCCATCAGTTCGGCATGAGCCAAAGGGCTCAAAAGGGGTAGCAGGCAGATCAGGCCAGGCAAAAAACGCATGGTCACTCCTTTGATTTTATTTATCGCGACGCGCTGTTCAGGCTCGCTTTGCTATGGTTATCGAGTGCCTTCGACAACGAATGGCCGTGAAGTTGTCTCGGCCAAGCGAATTTTACGGAAAAACTGGAGAAGAGAATGAAAACCTTTATGTCACGAGCAGCATTGGCTGGCCTGCTGATGGGGGCTTCGATGCTGGCAACGGCTGCCACACCCGCTCCGAAAGGCGCTGAAGTATTTATCGTATCTCCCGAGAACGGAGCCACGGTCGCGCAAACCTTTACCGTGAAATTCGGCGTCAAGGAAATCGCGCTGGCGCCAGCGGGCGATGTCACCAAAAACACTGGCCATCACCATTTGCTGATCGATGTGGACAAACTACCGGCCGCGGGTGCTCCGATTCCAGCGGATGCCAACCATATGCACTTCGGCAAAGCGCAGACCCAGGCCGAAATCAAACTGGCGCCGGGCAAGCACACCTTGCAGCTCGAACTGGGCGACAGCGGTCACATGCCGTTCGATCCGCCAATCGTTTCGAAAAAAATCACCGTGAATGTGAAGTAACTTTTCCACAGCCATGAAAAAGCGGCCGTGAAAAAGCAGCCATGAAAAAGGGAGCTCCGAGGAGCTCCCTTTTTTGTCGCTCAAAACGCGATCAGAACAACACGCGGCAACGAATAGTGCCGTTGATGTGCTGCAGCTTCTCTTGCGCCAGGTCCGAGTACTCGGCATCGACGTCGATCACGACGTAGCCGACTTTCTCGTTGGTCTGCAGGAACTGACCGGAAATGTTGATGCCGTTTTCGGCGAAGACCTTGTTGATCTCGCTCATCACACCCGGAATGTTCTCGTGGATGTGCAGCAGGCGGTGCTTGCCAGGGTGAGCCGGCAGGGCCACTTCCGGGAAGTTCACGGACGATACCGAAGTACCGTTGTCGCTGTACTTGACCAGTTTTTCCGCCACTTCCAGACCAATGTTGGCCTGAGCTTCAGCAGTAGAACCACCGATGTGCGGGGTCAGGATCACGTTGTCGAGGCCACGCAGCGGGCTTTCGAACTCTTCTTCGTTGGAGCGCGGCTCCACCGGGAACACGTCGATGGCCGCGCCGATCAGGTGCTTGTCCTTGATCGCGTCCGCCAGGGCGTCCAGTTCGACCACGGTGCCGCGAGCAGCGTTGATCAGAATGCCGCCCTTCTTGATGGCGCGGATTTCCTTCTCGCCGATCATCCACTGGGTGGCTGCGGTTTCCGGAACGTGCAGGGTGACGATGTCGGACATGCCCAGCAGCTCGGTCAGGCTGGCAACTTGCGTTGCGTTGCCTAATGGCAGCTTGGTCACGGTGTCGTAGAAGTACACCTGCATCCCCAAGCCTTCAGCCAGAACCGACAGTTGGGTACCGATCGAGCCGTAACCGACGATACCCAGCTTCTTGCCACGGATTTCGAAGGAGTTGGCCGCGCTCTTGATCCAGCCGCCACGGTGGCAGGAAGCGTTCTTCTCAGGGATGCCGCGCAGCAGCAGAATCGCCTCGGCCAGTACCAGCTCGGCTACGGAGCGAGTGTTGGAGTACGGCGCGTTGAATACCGCGATGCCGCGTTCGCGAGCCGCGTTGAGGTCGACCTGGTTGGTGCCGATGCAGAAACAGCCGACAGCCACCAGTTTCTTCGCGTGATCGAAGATCTCTTCGGTCAGTTGAGTGCGGGAGCGAATGCCGATGAAGTGAGCATCAGCGATCTTTTCCTTCAGCTGGGCTTCCGGCAGAGAACCTGTGAGGTACTCGATGCTGGTGTAGCCCGCCGCCTTGAGGACGTCGACAGCCGATTGGTGGACGCCTTCGAGAAGAAGGAACTTGATCTTGCTCTTATCGAGAGAAGTCTTGCTCATCTGCGTAAACCTGTGTCCCGGAGAAAAAATGGCAGGGAATCGGACAGCGTGAGCTGACCCGGACGGCAAGAAAGCCGTCACCGCAGAACAGCCTTTGGGCACTACCCTGCGGGGTCGGTATGCTAGCATATGCACCCCGCTAAACACTCATTCCTGCGACGTGAAGCGTCTTCAGGATGACCATGAATTGTTCGAGAGTTCTGTCGATGACCAATCCTGCCCTGATTGATGAGCTGAAGACCCTGGTTGAGCCTGGCAAGGTGCTGACCGACGCCGACTCCCTGAATGCTTACGGTAAGGATTGGACCAAGCATTTCGCCCCGGCCCCGACGGCCATTGTATTCCCCAAGACCACTGAGCAGGTTCAGGCGATTGTCCGTTGGGCCAATGAGCACAAGGTTGCCCTGGTGCCGTCCGGCGGTCGTACCGGGCTTTCCGCTGCGGCGGTAGCGGCCAATGGCGAAGTGGTCGTGTCCTTCGACTACATGAACCAGATCCTCGATGTGAACCTGACCGACCGCACGGCCGTTTGTCAGCCAGGCGTGGTTACCGAGCAATTGCAGAACAAGGCCGAAGAGCACGGGCTTTACTACCCGGTGGACTTCGCTTCGGCAGGTTCCAGCCAGATTGGCGGCAATATCGGCACCAATGCCGGCGGGATCAAGGTGATTCGTTACGGCATGACCCGCAACTGGGTGGCCGGCATGAAAGTCGTCACCGGCAAGGGCGATCTGCTGGAACTGAACAAAGACCTGATCAAGAACGCCACCGGCTACGATTTGCGTCAGCTGTTCATCGGCGCCGAAGGCACGCTGGGCTTTGTGGTCGAAGCCACCATGCGCCTGGACCGGGCGCCGAAAAACCTCACCGCGATGGTCCTGGGTACCGCCGATTTCGACTCGATCATGCCGGTGTTGCACGCGTTCCAGAGCAAGCTTGACCTGACTGCTTTCGAATTCTTCTCCGATAAAGCCCTGGCCAAAGTCATGGCGCGCGGTGATGTGCCGGCACCGTTCGAATCCGACTGCCCGTTCTATGCGCTGCTGGAATTCGAAGCGACCACTGAAGAAGTGGCTAACCACGCCCTGGAAACTTTCGAGCATTGCGTCGAGCAGGGCTGGGTACTGGACGGCGTGATGAGCCAGAGCGAAACCCAGTTGCAGAACCTGTGGAAATTGCGCGAGTACATCTCCGAAACCATTTCCCACTGGACGCCGTATAAAAACGACATTTCGGTCACTGTGTCGAAAGTCCCAGGGTTTCTGAAAGAAATCGATGCGATCGTCGGCGAACATTACCCGGATTTCGAAATCGTCTGGTTCGGTCACATTGGTGACGGAAACCTGCACTTGAACATCCTCAAGCCGGACAACCTGAGCAAGGACGAGTTCTTCGCCAAGTGCGCCACCGTCAACAAGTGGGTGTTCGAAACCGTCGAGAAGTACAACGGTTCGATTTCCGCTGAACACGGTGTGGGCATGACCAAGCGTGATTACTTGACCTATAGCCGCTCGCCGGTTGAGATCGAGTACATGAAAGCCGTCAAAGCGGTATTCGACCCGAACGGCATCATGAACCCGGGCAAGATTTTCGCTGCTTGAATCAACGAAACAGGAGTCGGTAATGAGCTATCAGCACCAGTATGTCGACGGTACGCGTATTCACTTCCCGTTGGGGAAAGTGGTGTGTATCGGCCGTAACTACGCCGAACACGCCAAGGAACTGGACAACCCGGTGCCTACTGAGCCACTGCTGTTCATCAAGCCGGGCAGTTGCGTGGTGCCGCTGGAAGGCGGTTTCAGCATTCCGACCGAACGTGGCTCGGTGCATTACGAAGCGGAAATTGCCGTGTTGATCGGCAAGCCGTTGTCGACCAAGCCGAGCCGTGAAGAAGTGCTGGATGCCATCTCCGGCATCGCCCCGGCCCTGGACCTGACCCTGCGTGACAAACAGGCGGAGCTGAAAGCCAAGGGCCTGCCTTGGGAAATCGCCAAGTCTTTCGACGGTGCGGCAGTGCTTGCGCCGTTCGTGGCGGGCAGCACGTTTGCCGACCTGACCGATATTGGCATCCGCCTGACCATCAATGGCGAAGTCCGCCAGGATGGCAACAGCAAGGACATGCTCAATCCGATTGTGCCGATGATCCAGCACATGGCTGGCTGCTTCTCGCTGCAGGCCGGTGATGTGATCCTCACGGGGACACCGGTGGGCGTTGGCCCGCTGAATGTCGGTGACGAACTGGTGCTCGAATTGCCGGGCGTCAGCCGTTTCACCAGCAGCGTGCGCTAGCCGGAAACACCGCTGAACCCTGTGGGAGCGAGCCTGCTCGCGATAGCGGTCTGTCATTCGACATCATTGTTGAATGTGCTGGCCTCATCGCGAGCAGGCTCGCTCCCACATTGGTTTTTTGTGAAGGCCGACAAAGGGCAATCCCGCCATTTTCCGTTTTTTTCACATCTTGTCTGGATAATTCCGGGGCATCTGGCATCTGAGCCAATCCCAATGTGCTATTACCCATAGCCTGAATTTCTGGAACGCATCCCCGCATGACCACCCAACCGCTGCCCAAGCTGAAAACTGCCCGCCGCTCGCGCTTTGTCATGCGGTGGTATTCCTGGCTTTTGCTGGTGGCGGCCGCTACGTATGGCCTCTTGCATGCAATGCACTGGGATGATCGCGGCGTGCTTTGGGTGATGGAGCGCTTCGAAAGCCCGGCCGAGCGCCAGAAGAGTGTCTGGCTGCCGGATTACCGGGCGGTGATCGACGCCAAGCTGCTCCCGGGCATGGAGAAGGACGAAGCATCGGACGTGTCTTACGACCCGCAGACCAAAACCCTGTTTTCAGTGATGGGCAAGAACCCGTTCCTGGTCGAGTTGACCTTGCAGGGCGACGTATTGCGCAAAATGCCGCTGGTGGGCTGGAGCAACCCGGAAGGGGTGACCGTGATGGGCAACGGTTTGCTGGCGATTACCGATGAGCGCGAACACCTGCTCTCCATCGTCAAGGTCGATGCCGATACTCGCGAGCTGAATATCGCCAATTTCCCGAAATACGACCTCGGCCCGTCGAAGAACCAGAATAAAGGCTTCGAGGGAGTCGTATGGGATGCACGCAATCAGCAAATATTGCTGGGTGAAGAGCGTCCGCCAGCGCTGTTCAGCTGGAAAAGCGACGGCAGCCAGACCCTCAAGGGCGACAAGCAAAAGCTGTCCAGCGACGAGCTGGATATCCGCAACCTGTCGGCCTTGGCCGTCGACCCACGCACTGGTCATACCCTGGTGTTGTCCGCCGACTCTCACCTGTTGCTGGAATTGGACGAGAAAGGCGAGCAGGTCAGTTTCATGACCTTGCTCGGTGGTTTCAATGGTCTGAAGAAAACCATTCCCCGTGCCGAAGGCGTGACGATGGACGAAGCTGGCACGCTGTACATGGTGAGTGAGCCGAACCTGTTCTACCGGTTCGAAAAACAACGCTGACCCCGCAGGAGCTGCCGCAGGCTGCGATCTTTTGATCTTGATCTGCACCGCCAGAAGATCAAAAGATCGCAGCCTGCGGCAGCTCCTACACTGATCACCTCCGCCAGTTGTGGTGTCAGGGCAGTGGCCATTAAGCTTGAATTCACACGGGCGTGGTATTTCATCCGCCCGTCCTGTTTCCGAGCTGCCTGAATGCGCCGACTTGCCCGCCCCCAACCCTTGATGCTGATCCTGCCGGTCATGGCGCTGATCGTGCTGGTTGCGGTCGGCCAGCACCTGCGTCTGTTCGAGCGCACCTGGTTCAATGTGCAGGCGCTCTGGCAGCCGATGAATGCCCGGTCCATTGGCCTGGATCAGTATCAGGTCGCGATCGAGGCGCAAGTCATTGACGGTCTGGACGCTGATGTTTCGGCGTTGACCTTCGATCCGGTGCGCAAGAGCCTGTTCACCGTCACCAACAAAAACGCCGAGCTGATCGAATTGTCCCTTGAGGGCAAAGTCCTGCGGCGCGTGGCGCTGGTCGGGTTCGGCGACCCGGAAGCGGTGGAGTTCATCAGCGCCGACACTTACGTCGTCACTGACGAACACCAGCAACGGCTGATCAAGATTCATCTGGAGAAGGACGCGACGTTTCTCGACGCGGCGGATGCCGAACAGATGACCCTCGGCGTGCACACGAACGGCAACAAGGGTTTCGAAGGGTTGGCCTATGACTCGGTGGGCAAGCGCTTGTTCGTCGCCAAGGAGCGCGACCCGATGCTGATCTACGAAGTGCAGGGCTTCCCCCATTACAACCCGGAGAAATCCTACGCGGTGCATGTGGTGAACAACCCCAGGCGCGATGCCGGGTTGTTCGTGCGAGACCTGTCGAGCCTGCAATACGACGAACGCAGCGGCCATTTGCTGGCGTTGTCTGATGAGTCGCGACTGATTCTGGAACTGGATGTCGACGGACGACCGCTGAGCACCCTGTCACTGAGCAAGGGGCGTCAGGGATTGCAGAGGGCTGTGCCGCAAGCGGAAGGTATCGCGATGGACGACGACGGCACGATGTACCTCGTCAGCGAGCCGAACCTGTTCTACGTCTTCAAAAAACCACCGCAACCCTGACAAACACCCCACAACCAATGTGGGAGCGAGCCTGCTCGCGATAGCGGCCTGTCATTCAGCATTGATGTTGAATGAGATGGCCTTATCGCGAGCAGGCTCGCTCCCACAGGTTTTGCTTTGTGTCTGTCTTACTGGGCGCGCAGGGTTTTCACACCTTCACTCGTTCCCAGCAGCAGCAAGTCGGCCGGGCGGGCTGCGAACAAGCCGTTGGTGACCACGCCGACGATGGCGTTGATCTGTGTTTCCAGCTCCACCGGGTTGGTGATCTGCATGTTGAACACGTCGAGGATGATGTTGCCGTTGTCGGTCAGCACGCCTTCACGGTAAACCGGATCGCCGCCAAGCTTCACCAGTTCGCGGGCTACATGGCTGCGGGCCATCGGGATCACTTCCACCGGCAGTGGGAACGCACCGAGGACCGGCACCAGTTTGCTGGCATCGGCGATGCAGATGAAGGTCTTGGCCACGGCCGCCACGATCTTCTCGCGGGTCAGGGCCGCGCCGCCGCCCTTGATCAGGTGCAGGTGCTCGTCGCTTTCGTCGGCGCCGTCGACGTAGAACTCCAGGTCGCTGACAGTATTGAGCTCATACACCGGAATGCCATGGCCCTTGAGGCGGGCGGCGGTGGCTTCGGAGCTGGCCACCGCGCCATCGAACGCGCCTTTGTGCTTGGCCAGGGCGTCGATGAAGCAGTTGGCGGTGGAGCCGGTGCCGACGCCGACGATGCTCTTGTCGTCGAGTTTCGGGAGGATGAAGTCGACGGCAGCCTGGGCTACGGCCTGTTTGAGTTGATCCTGGGTCATGCGGGCTCCGGGGTGCCGAAAGGGGGACGAAAGGCCGGCATTATAGGCCTCGCGATGGGGAAGGTCATTGCCCGATTGGCGGGTCAAATGCGTACGCCCGACAACGGATAACTGTCGGAGCGAGGCTTGCCCGCGAACGGAGCGACACGTAACAAATGATGCACCGCGTGATCGTTCTTCGCGGGCAAGCCTCGCTCCTACAGATGTCATGTTCCCCAGGTGAGGCTAAAACCTCTTGATTCGTGTGGTCGCCCGCCCAAAAGCCGGGTTAGACTCCTTGATCCTGCCCAACCCGCTCAGTGATGCTTTCCGATGCTTGAACAGTACGTCAAAAAGATCCTCACCTCGCGCGTTTATGACGTTGCCGTAGAAACCCCATTGCAGACTGCCCGCCAGCTCTCCGAGCGGCTGGGCAACGAGATCTGGCTCAAGCGTGAAGACTTGCAGCCGGTGTTCTCGTTCAAGATTCGCGGCGCGTACAACAAGCTCACGCAGCTGAGCCTTGAAGAACGCGCGCGCGGCGTGGTCACCGCTTCGGCGGGCAACCATGCGCAAGGCCTGGCCCTGGCGGCCAAGGTACTGGGCGTGAAAGCGACCATCGTGATGCCCAAGACCACTCCAGAGATCAAGGTCGAAGGCGTGCGTTCGCGCGGCGGCAAAGTGGTGCTGCACGGGGATTCGTTCCCGGAAGCCCTGGCCTACTCGCTGAAACTGGTTGATGAGAAAGGCTACGTCTACATTCACCCCTACGACGATCCCCACACCATTGCCGGGCAGGGCACAGTGGCCATGGAGATCCTGCGTCAGCACCCGGGGCGTCTGGATGCGATCTTCGTTCCAGTGGGCGGTGGCGGGCTGATCGCGGGGATCGCGGCGTATGTGAAATACCTGCGCCCGGACATCAAAATCATCGGCGTCGAACCGGACGACTCCAACTGCCTGCAAGCCGCCATGGCGGCTGGCGAGCGCGTGGTGCTGCCGAGCGTGGGCCTCTTTGCCGATGGCGTCGCGGTAGCGCAGATCGGTCAGCACACCTTCGATATCTGCAAAGACTACGTTGATGAAGTGCTGACCGTCAGCACCGACGAAATCTGTGCCGCGATCAAGGATATTTACGACGATACCCGCTCGATCACCGAACCTGCCGGCGCCTTGGGTGTGGCCGGGATCAAGAAATACGTCGAGCAACACGGCATCACCGGTCACACTTTCGTGGCCATCGATTCCGGTGCCAACGTCAACTTCGACCGTCTGCGTCACGTCGCCGAGCGCGCCGAACTGGGCGAGGGCCGCGAAGCCATCATCGCCGTGACCATCCCCGAGAAGCCGGGCAGCTTCAAGGCCTTCTGCGAAGCCATCGGCAAGCGCCAGATCACCGAATTCAACTACCGCTACAACACCGGCAGCGAAGCGCATATCTTTGTCGGCGTGCAGACGCATCCGGAAAGCGACCCGCGCAGTGTGTTGCTCGCCAGCCTGGCCGAGCAAGGTTTCCCGGTACTCGACCTGACCGACAATGAACTGGCCAAGCTGCACATTCGCCACATGGTTGGCGGGCATGCCGCTCATGTTGTCGATGAGGTGGTGTTTCGCTTCGAGTTTCCGGAGCGTCCGGGGGCGCTGTTCAACTTCCTCAACAAGCTCGGCGGGCGCTGGAACATTTCGATGTTCCATTACCGCAACCACGGCGCGGCCGATGGCCGCGTGGTCGCGGGCCTGCAAGTACCGCACGACGAGCGTCATCTGGTCCCGGCGGCACTGGAAGAAATCGGTTACCCGTACTGGGACGAAAGCGACAACCCGGCCTATCAGTTGTTTCTCGGCTGAGTGGCTACGCTGTTGGGCAAGTCATAAGGAATTCGAACAATGGAAACGTTAACTGCCCTTAAAATCGCTCACATGGTGGCGACGGCGGTGCTGTTGATCAGCGCACTGGGGCTGGCGATCTGGGTCTGGCGCACACGCCGTAACGGTGATGCGACGGCTCACACTCGAACCTTGCAACGACCGCTGGTGTTCATCTGGCTGTTGATGGGCCTGGCGCTGCTGAGCATGCCGTTCACCGGCTGGTGGATGGTGCATCTGGTGGGCTGGCCATTGGGGCAGCTCTGGCTGCTGGCTTCCAGCGTGCTATACGCCGTGGCGGCGCTGAGCTGGTGCTGGCTGGTGGTGCGGCTGCGCAAGGCGCCCGGGGCGGGAAACGGGAAGTTTACGTTTGCGTTGGCTCTCCTCGGCTTTGTCTGCTTTATCGCCATTGCGGGGTTGATGGGGGCCAAGCCGGTTTAAGCATCAGACCGAGTTGACCCAATCGCGGGCAGGCTCGCTCCCACAAGGATCGGTGCATGGCCACACGTTTGTGATCGACGCAAATCCCTTGTGGGAGCGAGCCTGCTCGCGATGGCGATTTCAATCGCGCAGCGTAATCACCGGCCAGCCACGCTTCTCGGCCTCAGCGCGCAGATTCACGTCCGGGTCGACAGCGATCGGGTTTGCCACCCGTTCCAGCAGCGCCAGGTCATTCATCGAATCGCTGTAGAAATAGCTGTCTTCCAGGTTATGGCCGGTCTCTTCCAGCCAACGAAGCAGCCGGGTCACCTTGCCTTCACGGAAGCATGGGACGTCGGTGCTGCGCCCGCTGTAACGGCCGTCGATCATTTCGCATTCAGTGGCGATCAGGGTTTCAACGCCTAAACGTGCGGCAATCGGCCCGGTCACAAAGCGGTTGGTGGCGGTGATGATCACCAGCTTGTCGCCGGCCTCGCGGTGTTGGGCCAACAGATCGAGGCCCTTGGGCAGCACGATCGGTTCGATGCAGTCGCGCATGTAGTCCATGTGCCATTGATCCAGCGTGTCCATCTCGGTGCGACCGAGGACTTCCAGGCAGAAGTTCAGGTACGCGTCGTTATCCAGCTTGCCAGCCAGGTAGTCCTGATAGAACTCGTCGTTGCGTGCCTTGTAGGCGACGGCGTCGAGGAAACCGCGTTCGCACAGATAATCGCCCCAGGCGTGGTCACTGTCACCGCCCAGAAGCGTGTTGTCCAAGTCGAATAAAGCCAGGCGCATTGCAGTTACTCGCTGAAAAGTCTGTAGAAAGGTGTCCAGAATACGGACTTTTCACAAGAGTGCACATAAGGTAGGTCGGCTCGTTGCTGCTTTCACAACCTTTGTGGAACAATGCGACGACATGCGTTTGCGAGGTTGTTGCCGTGATCGACCCCGATGGTTTCCGCCCCAATGTCGGGATCATTCTGACGAATGATGCCGGCCAGGTGCTCTGGGCTCGCCGTATCAATCAAGATGCCTGGCAGTTTCCACAGGGAGGGATCAATCCCCAGGAGACGCCGGAAGACGCCTTGTACCGCGAGTTGAACGAAGAAGTGGGCCTGGAGCGCGAAGATGTTGAAATTCTCGCCTGCACCCGGGGCTGGTTGCGCTATCGTTTGCCGCAACGTCTGGTCAGGACACACAGCCAACCGCTGTGCATCGGCCAGAAGCAGAAATGGTTTCTCCTGCGCCTGATCTCCAACGAGCAGCGGGTGCGGATGGATTTGACCGGTAAACCGGAATTCGATGGCTGGCGCTGGGTCAGTTATTGGTATCCGTTGGGCCAGGTGGTGACATTCAAGCGCGAGGTGTATCGACGCGCTCTCAAAGAGCTTGCCCCGCGCCTTTTAGCGCGCGACTGACGACGGAGTTCGACCCCGAGCCATGCTCAATACGCTGCGCAAGATCGTCCAGGAAGTTAACTCCGCCAAGGATCTCAAGGCGGCGTTGGGGATTATTGTGTTGCGCGTCAAAGAGGCCATGGGCAGCCAGGTCTGCTCGGTCTACCTGCTTGATCCAGAGACCAACCGCTTCGTGCTGATGGCCACCGAGGGCTTGAACAAGCGCTCGATCGGCAAAGTCAGCATGGCACCCAACGAAGGTCTGGTCGGCCTGGTCGGCACGCGTGAAGAACCCCTGAACCTCGAAAACGCCGCGGATCACCCGCGCTACCGTTACTTCGCCGAGACCGGTGAAGAACGCTACGCCTCGTTCCTCGGGGCGCCGATCATTCACCACCGTCGCGTTGTCGGCGTGTTGGTCATTCAGCAAAAAGAACGCCGCCAGTTCGATGAAGGTGAAGAAGCCTTCCTCGTGACCATGAGCGCGCAGCTCGCCGGTGTTATCGCCCACGCCGAGGCCACCGGTTCGATCCGTGGCCTGGGCCGTCAGGGCAAAGGTATCCAGGAAGCAAAGTTCGTCGGCGTACCGGGTTCGCCGGGCGCGGCGGTCGGGACCGCGGTCGTCATGCTGCCGCCGGCCGATCTGGATGTGGTGCCGGACAAGACCATCGTCGACATCGACGCGGAACTTGGTCTGTTCAAGACCGCCATCGAAGGCGTGCGCGCCGACATGCGGGCCTTGTCCGCCAAGTTGGCGACCCAGCTGCGGCCTGAAGAACGGGCGCTGTTCGACGTTTACCTGATGATGCTCGACGATGCCTCGCTCGGCAGCGAAATCACCACCGTGATCAAGACCGGTCAGTGGGCCCAGGGCGCGTTGCGTCAGGTGGTCACCGAACACGTCAACCGTTTCGAATTGATGGACGACGCCTACCTGCGTGAGCGCGCCTCGGACGTCAAGGACCTCGGTCGGCGCTTGCTCGCCTACTTGCAGGAAGAGCGCCAGCAGACCCTGGTCTACCCCGACAACACCATTCTGGTCAGCGAAGAACTGACGCCGGCCATGCTCGGCGAGGTGCCGGAAGGCAAGCTGGTCGGTCTGGTGTCGGTACTCGGTTCCGGCAACTCCCACGTGGCGATCCTGGCGCGCGCCATGGGCATCCCGACAGTGATGGGCCTGGTCGACCTGCCGTATTCCAAGGTCGATGGCATCCAGATGATCGTCGACGGCTACCACGGCGAGGTCTACACCAACCCGAGTGACGTGCTGCGCAAGCAGTTCGCCGATGTGGTCGAGGAAGAGAAGCAACTGGCCCTGGGGCTGGATGCATTGCGGGACTTGCCGTGTGTGACGGTCGACGGTCACCGCATGCCGCTGTGGGTCAACACTGGCCTGCTGGCGGACGTGGCGCGGGCGCAGAAGCGCGGTGCCGAGGGTGTGGGTCTGTATCGCACCGAAGTGCCGTTCATGATCAACCAGCGCTTCCCGAGCGAAAAAGAGCAGTTGGCGATCTATCGCGAGCAACTCGCCGCGTTCCATCCGCAACCGGTGACCATGCGTAGCCTGGACATCGGCGGCGACAAGTCGCTGTCGTACTTCCCGATCAAGGAAGACAACCCGTTCCTCGGCTGGCGCGGCATCCGCGTGACCCTTGACCACCCGGAAATCTTTCTGGTGCAGACCCGCGCCATGCTCAAGGCCAGCGAAGGCCTGAACAACCTGCGCATTCTGCTGCCGATGATTTCCGGTACTCACGAACTGGAAGAGGCCCTGCACCTGATCCATCGGGCCTGGGGCGAAGTCCGCGACGAAGGCACCGACGTGCCGATGCCGCCGGTTGGCGTGATGATCGAGATTCCGGCGGCGGTGTATCAGACCAAGGAACTGGCGCGGCAAGTGGACTTCCTGTCGGTCGGCTCCAATGACCTGACCCAGTACCTGCTGGCCGTGGACCGCAACAACCCACGGGTGGCCGACCTCTACGACTATCTGCATCCGGCCGTGTTGCAAGCCTTGCAGAACGTGGTGCGCGACGCGCATGCCGAAGGCAAGCCCGTGAGTATCTGCGGCGAAATGGCCGGTGACCCGGCAGCGGCAGTGCTGTTGATGGCGATGGGCTTCGACAGCCTGTCGATGAACGCCACCAACTTGCCGAAAGTGAAGTGGATGCTGCGTCAGATCAACCTGAGCAAGGCCAAGGAATTGCTCGCGGAGCTGATGACCATCGACAACCCGCAAGTTATCCACAGCTCGCTGCAGTTGGCGCTGAAGAACCTTGGGTTGGCGCGGATGATTAATCCGGCTTCGGTCAAAACCCTCTAAGCCTGCACTGGCCCCATCGCGAGCAGGCTCGCTCCCACAGTTGATTTCTGTCGTGCACAAAATCTGTGTTCACAGAAAATCCAATGTGGGAGCGAGCCTGCTCGCGATGGGGTCAGTTCTGACGATACCGATCTAAATCCTGACCTCTACTTCTCCAAGATGCCCCCCATACGGCCCGAAACTCCGTTCGACCATATGCCGCGCCCCATCCGCCTGAACGATCAACGCCGTGCTCGCCCGCGTCCCATAAGTCGGGCTCTTGATAAATACGCTCGACAGCAACGTCTCGGTGGCCTGTCCCACGCCAGTGTCCGGTAGCTCGACAAGCGGCGCCGTCTGCGGGTCGCTGAGCAAGGCCAGCAGCGCCTGCGGCTGCGGATCACCCAATACCTCGCTCAACGCTGCCTTGGCCTTGAGCACTTTTGGCCACGGCGTATCCAGCCCCGCGTTCGATAACCCATAAACCCCTGGGTTGAGCATGACTGCCTCCGTCTCCCGGGCATTAAAGTGCCATAGCTCATTGGCATCACCGATCAGCAGGTTAAACCCGGCGTATTCCGGCGAACGTGCAATAACGTCGCTAAAATAGTCGCCAATCGACATATCCCCGCTGAGAAAGTGCGCCACCAGTTCACCCCGCGATTTGCGCGCCGGTGGCTGAAGGGGATCACGAATGTTGGTCAGTGCCGCGAAGCGCCTGTTGGCGCCGACACCGAGCCACGTACCGCCGGCCTCAAGGTCGCGACCGGCATACACCTGTGGGGCATGCGGCCATTGCGCCAGGGGCAGACTGGGTCGGGCATAGAATTCGTCGCGGTTGGCCGCCACGATCAGCGGCTGGGCGTGACCCGGCCGCCAGGCAAAAACAATCAGGCACATAAGGTGGTCCTTGTGTGTTTTTTGCTCACTCTACGCAGACATCGCTCATCGATCCATCGCCATCCACAGTGGAGCCCGAGGCCATGCATCCGTTACCATGCCGCTCCTGTTTTGGGATGCTTGGGGTGCGGCCATGGAATTTCTGCTCTATCTGGCGCTGGGCGCCTGTGCGGGCGTGCTGGCCGGGCTGTTCGGGGTAGGCGGCGGGATCATCATCGTCCCGGTGCTGGTGTTCAGTTTCACCTTGCAGGGATTTGATGCATCGATCCTGACGCACCTGGCGGTCGGCACCTCCTTGGCGACGATCATTTTTACCTCGGTCAATGCGGTCCGCGAGCACCATCGCCGCGGCGCCGTGCGTTGGCCGATTTTTGCCTGGATGACCGTCGGCATTCTGATCGGTGCCGGTTTCGGCGCGCTGACTGCCGAGGCGATCTCCGGGCCGCATTTGCAGAAGATCATCGGCGTATTCGCGCTGATCATCGCTGTTCAACTCGCTTTGGACTTCAAACCCAAGGCCAGCCGAACGGTGCCCGGTAAAGTCGGTCTGACCGTGGCCGGCAGTGTGATTGGCTGGGCCTCGGCGATTTTCGGCATCGGCGGCGGCTCGTTGACCGTGCCGTTCCTCACCTGGCGCAGTGTGCCGATGCAGCAAGCGGTGGCCACGTCGTCGGCCTGTGGCCTGCCCATCGCCTTGGCAAGTGCATTAAGTTTCATGATTCTGGGCTGGCACGATCCACTGCTGCCGGCCCATAGTCTCGGTTTTGTGTATTTGCCGGCGCTGTTGGGGATCGCCCTGACCAGCATGGTCTTCGCCCGCTTAGGTGCGCGACTGGCCCACACGTTATCGCCGCGCTTGCTGAAAAGACTGTTTGCCGCTTTGCTGTTTTGCGTCGGCTTGAACTTCTTGCTCTGACGTAGCGCAATCCTGGCTTAATCCTGAGGTGGCAGCGTCGCCCGGGAATTTTGAAGGTTTCAACTTTAACGAGGAGTCGCAATGCTGCCTTACCCGCAGATCGACCCGGTGGCCCTGGCCATCGGTCCGCTGAAAATCCACTGGTACGGCCTGATGTACCTGGTCGGCATCGGCGGCGCTTGGCTGCTGGCGTCCCGTCGGCTGAACCGCTTCGACCCGACCTGGACCAAGGAGAAACTCTCCGACATGGTGTTCTGGATGTCGATGGGTGTCATCGTCGGCGGCCGCTTGGGTTATGTGCTGTTTTACGATCTGAGCGCTTACCTGGCCAACCCGATGCTGATCTTCGAAGTGTGGAAGGGCGGCATGTCGTTCCACGGCGGCTTCATCGGCGTGATGCTCGCGGCGTTGTGGTTCGGTAAAAAGAACAACAAGTCGTTCTTCCAGCTGATGGACTTCGTCGCGCCGATGGTGCCGATCGGCCTGGGTGCCGGGCGCATCGGTAACTTCATCAACGCCGAATTGTGGGGCAAGCCGACCGACGTGCCGTGGGCGATGATCTTCCCACCGTTCAGCGACCCGTCGCAGTTGCCGCGTCATCCGTCGCAGCTGTACCAGTTCGCACTGGAAGGCGTGGCCCTGTTCGCGATCCTCTGGCTGTTCTCGCGCAAGCCGCGGCCGACCATGGCGGTGTCCGGGATGTTCGCGCTGTTCTATGGCATCTTCCGCTTCATCGTCGAATTCGTTCGGGTACCGGACGCGCAACTGGGCTATCTGGCCTGGAACTGGCTGACCATGGGCCAGGTGCTGTGCGTACCGATGATCGTCGGCGGGCTGTTCCTGATCTGGCTGGCTTATCGACGCGCCCCGGCGGCCCCCGCAGCTGCTGTGTAAGAAGCAGGCGCTAAAAATTCGAACCCCGGGGCGACAGTCCCGGGTTCAAGGACACAGGTAATTCATGAAGCAATATCTCGAACTGGTCGCCCACGTCATCAAGAACGGCACCAAACAGGCCAATCGCACGGGCGTGAACACCATCAGCTTTCCGGGCGCAATGCTGCGCTTCGATCTGCAGGAAGGTTTCCCGGCGATCACCACTCGCAAGATGGCCTTCAAATCCGCCATCGGCGAGATGTGCGGTTTTCTGCGGGGGGTGAACAACGCCGCTGAATTCCGTGCGTTGGGTTGCAAGGTCTGGGACCAGAACGCCAACGAAAACGCCCAATGGCTGGCCAACCCGTTCCGTCAGGGTGAAGACGACCTCGGCGAGATCTACGGCGTGCAATGGCGCAAATGGCCGGCGTACAAACAGATCCCGGTCAGCAACCAGGCCGCCATCGAGCAGACGCTGAGCCAGGGTTATCGTCAGATTGCCGAAGGCGAAGAAGACGGCCAGGCCTACGTGGTGCTGTACAAGGCGATCGACCAGATCCGCCAGTGCGTCGACACCATCATCAAGGACCCGGGCAGCCGTCGCATTCTGTTCCACGGCTGGAACGTCGCCCAGCTCGACGAAATGGCCCTGCCGCCGTGCCACTTGCTGTACCAGTTCCACCCGAATGTCGAGACCAAAGAGATTTCTTTGACCCTCTACATCCGCTCCAATGATCTGGGCCTGGGTACGCCGTTCAACCTCACCGAAGGCGCCGCGCTGCTGAGCCTGATCGGTCGCCTGACCGGTTACACACCGCGTTGGTTCACCTATTTCATCGGCGATGCCCACGTCTACGAAAACCACCTGGACATGCTCAACGAACAGCTCAAGCGCGAGCCGTTCCCGATGCCGAAACTGGTGATTTCCGACCGCGTGCCGGAGTTTGCCAAGACCGGTGTTTATCAGCCTGAGTGGCTGGAGCAGATCGAGCCGAGCGATTTCTCGCTGGAAGGCTATGAGCACCACGCACCGATGACCGCGCCGATGGCGGTCTGATTCAGGCACCGCTTCGCGGTGTTCGCGGGCAAGCCTCGCTCCTACAGTATCGAGTGAACCTGTAGGAGCGAGGCTTGCCCGCGAATGCGTCCTCAATGCCCATGACTTCTCCCGACATGGGAATGCTCAACCTCCGTCGCCACCACCCCGCCGCTCACTTCCAGCCGCTGCAAAATCCCGCACTGATCGATATCCGGCCCTTCGCTGCAGCGTTGGCGCAGGTCGAGCAGTTGTGTCTGCAAGGCGAGCAAACCGTCGATCCGTGCCTTCACATGGCGGATGTGTTCGTCGATCAACGCGTTGACGTTTTCACATTGATCCTGCGGGCTGTCGCGCAGGGCCAGCAGGCTGCGGATTTCCTCGAGGGTCATGTCGAGGGTTCGGCAATTGCGGATGAAAGTCAGGCGTTCGGCGTGGGCCTGGGTGTAGACGCGGTAATTGCCGTCGCTGCGGGCCGGCTCCGGCAGCAGGTTTTCGCGCTCGTAGTAGCGGATGGTTTCCACGGCGCAGTCGGTGAGTTTCGCCAGTTCTCCGATTTTCATCGCGACAATCTCCAAAAGGGTGCTTGACCCTATAGTGGCTACAGGGTCTTTACTTGGCAACAGGCACCTTCATGGACGCGACCAATGAGCGATTCTCTTCACACCCACAAACCCGAGGCTGATCACGATCACGATCACGATCACGATCACAGCCACAAGCTGCAGCCCGTGCCCCAGCATGGCCACGGAAGCCATGACCATGGCAGTCACGGCGATTCCTGCTGTTCCTCCAAAGCCGCGGCGCCATCGCTGATCAAGTTGAGCGAGACGCCGACCGCCGGCGCGCGGCTGAGCAGTTTCCGCATCGAGGCGATGGACTGCCCGACCGAGCAGACGCTGATCCAGAACAAACTCGGGAAGCTTTCGGGTGTGCAGCAACTGGAATTCAACCTGATCAATCGGGTATTGGGCGTGACCCATGACCTGCCAAGCACCATGCCGATCATCGACGCGATCAAGTCCCTCGGCATGCACGCTGAGCCACTGGAACAAGGCGTCGAAGCGCCAACTCCTGTGCCAGAGAAAAAACCTTGGTGGCCATTGGCGCTGTCCGGCGTTGGTGCGCTGGCGGCTGAAGTTATCCACTTCACCAATGCGGCGCCAAACTGGGCGGTGGCAATTATCGCGCTGATCTCGATCCTCAGCGGTGGCCTCAGCACGTACAAAAAGGGCTGGATCGCCCTGAAGAACCTCAACCTGAACATCAATGCGCTGATGAGCATCGCGGTGACCGGTGCGATCCTGATCGGTCAATGGCCGGAAGCGGCGATGGTGATGTTCCTGTTCACCGTGGCCGAGTTGATTGAAGCCAAGTCCCTGGACCGGGCACGCAACGCCATCGGCGGGCTGATGCAGATGACCCCCGAGCAAGCCACGGTGCAGCAGGCCGACGGCAATTGGCTCGTGCAACCGGTTAAAAATATCGAACTGGGTGCGCGGGTGCGGGTGCGTCCCGGCGAGCGGATCGGTCTGGACGGCGAGGTGCTGTCCGGCAACTCGACCATCGATCAGGCGCCGATCACTGGCGAAAGCCTGCCGGTAGAGAAAACCGTCGGCGACAAGGTGTTCGCCGGCACCATCAATCAGTCCGGCTCGCTGGAATACACCGTGACTGCCGAGGCCAGCCACTCAACCCTGGCGCGCATCATTCATGCCGTGGAACAGGCCCAAGGGGCGCGGGCGCCGACCCAGCGTTTCGTCGACGCCTTCTCGAAAATCTACACCCCGGCGGTGTTCATTCTGGCCCTGGCCGTGGCGGTGATTCCACCGCTGTTCATGGATGCATTGTGGTTCGACTGGATTTACCGGGCGCTGGTGTTGCTGGTGGTCGCCTGCCCGTGCGCATTGGTGATTTCCACCCCGGTGACCATCGTCAGCGGCCTCGCGGCAGCGGCGCGCAAAGGGATTCTGGTCAAGGGCGGCGTCTACCTGGAGCACGGCCACAAACTCGATTACCTGGCCCTCGACAAGACTGGCACCCTCACTCACGGCAAACCGGCGCAGACCGACTATCTGTCCCTCGACCCGACCGCGGATGAAACAGCCCCGGCCATTGCGGCGGCGCTGGCCGGCCGTTCGGATCACCCGGTATCGCTGGCCATCGCCAATGCGGCTGTGGATGCCGTTGTGGATAGCCCGCGCGCGCCGCTGATTGTGGATAACTTCGAAGCCCTGGCGGGTCGGGGTGTGCGCGGCGAGATCAACGGTGAGGTCTACCACTTGGGTAACCACCGCCTGGTGGAAGATTTGGGCCTGTGTTCTCCAGCGCTGGAAGAGAAACTGTTCGCTCTGGAGAAACAGGGCAAGTCCGTGGTTCTGTTGCTCGACAAATCGGGTCCCTTGGCATTGTTTGCCGTCGCGGACACAGTGAAAGCATCCAGTCGCGAAGCAATCCAGCAGTTGCATGAGTTGGGCATCAAAACCCTGATGCTGACCGGCGACAACGTCCATACCGCTCAGGTCATCGCCGCCCATGTGGGCATCGATCAGGCGCAGGGCGATCTGTTGCCGACCGAGAAGCTGCAAGCCATCGAAAAACTGTATGCCCAGGGCCATCGGGTCGGGATGGTCGGCGACGGCATCAACGACGCCCCGGCACTGGCACGGGCCGAGATCGGTTTCGCCATGGCGGCGGCCGGTACCGATACCGCGATCGAAACCGCCGATGTCGCCCTGATGGACGACGATCTGCGCAAGATCCCGGCTTTCATCCGCCTGTCGCGGCAGACCTCGAGCATCCTCAAACAGAACATTGCCCTCGCATTGGTCATCAAAGCGATCTTTCTTGGGGTAACCTTTGCCGGGCTCGCCACCATGTGGATGGCGGTGTTCGCCGACATGGGCGTGAGCCTGTTGGTGGTGTTCAACGGTTTGCGCCTGTTGCGTAAATAGACGATGGGGAAAGGGTGTGCTGAGTGCCGAGCTGAAGGCGTTTTACATGGTTGCCCGGCTGGGCAGCATTACCCTGGCGGCGAAAAAACTCGGCCTGAGCCAACCCACGGTGACGACCCAGATTCGGCATCTGGAAAGCCAGTACTCGGTTGAGCTGTTCTACCGTGGCGGTCGCCGCCTCAGCGTCAGCGACGAAGGCGCGCGGTTGTTGCCGATGGTCAAGGCGCTGTTGCAGCAGGAAGCCGACATCGAGTTTTTCCTGCGTAACAGCGGTCAGGTCCAGGGTACGTTGCGCATCGCCGCCACGGCGCCGTATTACATCCTCGATCTGGTGAAGACCTTTCGCGAACGCTTGCCGCAGGTGGAGGTGTCGGTGGAGATCGGCAACTCCCAACAGGTGCTCGAAGCGCTGGAGGATTACCGGGTCGATGTCGCCGCGTCCTCGCAGTTGCTGGACGATGCGCGGCTGATCCGCCGGGTGCTCGGCAGCGATCCGCTGGTGCTGGCGGTGCATCGTCATCATCCGTTGGCCGTGCACGATCACGTGCCGCTGAGCGCGTTGGCGGGGCATACCTTATTGATGCGTGAGCCGGGCTCGACCACTCGGCGCTTGACCGAAGAGCTGTTGGCCAGCGCCGGGGTGAGTTTCGGGCCGTTGCTGGAGATTGGCAGCCGCGAGTCGATTCGTGAGGCGGTGTTGCGCAACATCGGTATCAGCATCATTGCCCGGCAGGAAGTGCCGCATGATCCGCAATTGCGGGTGCTGACTATCGAGAATGCGCCGCAGATTCCTGAGTATCTGTACTGCCTCAAGGAGCGAAAAGGGGCGCGGCTGCCGGCGGCGTTTCTGGGGTTGGCGCAGGAAATGGCTCCGGCCTGAGACGTGTGGCGATGCTGATGGCCTCTTCGCGGGCAAGCCTCGCTCCTACAGGTTGATCGCATTCCCCTGTAGGAGCGAGGCTTGCCCGCGATGACGCCAGATCAAACAACACAGAACCTGAACCCCCAACCAAAATCCCCGAATACCACTATCGGCCGTTTTTGCCTCGCTGCCACATGACGGACGCATTACAAACCTAGGATGACCCTCATCTGCTTGATGAGGCCTGTCCATGAACCACTCGACTGCAACTGCCCTGACCAACCCCGGCGCGCCGATGAAAGTGCGCGGTGTGCAGAAACGCTTCGGCGCATTTACCGCGCTGGATAACGTTTCCCTCGACGTGGCGGCCGGTGAATTGGTGTGTCTGTTGGGGCCGTCGGGCTGTGGCAAAACCACCTTGCTGCGCTGCATCGCCGGCCTTGAGAAACAAGACAGCGGCGAGTTGTACCTGGGCGATCGCGACGTTTCCCACCTGGCACCTCAGGCACGGGACTACGGCATTCTCTTCCAGTCCTACGCACTGTTCCCCAATCTCAGCGTCGAGGCGAACATTGCCTACGGCCTCGCCGGCAGTGGTCGCGATGAAGTGCGCCGGCGTGTCGGTCAGATGCTGGAACTGGTCGGCCTGACCGGCAGTGAGAAAAAGTACCCCGGCCAGTTATCCGGCGGTCAGCAGCAACGGGTCGCACTGGCTCGCGCCCTGGCTCCGGCGCCGTCCTTGTTGCTGTTGGACGAACCCATGTCGGCGCTCGACGCCCGGGTCCGTGAGCATCTATGCACCGAACTGCGCCAATTGCAGCGCAACCTCGGCGTCACCACCCTGATGGTCACCCACAATCAGGACGAAGCCATGCTGATGGCCGACCGCATCGCCGTGATGAACAACGGCAAGGTCGAGCAGTACGCCACGCCACAGGAAATCTACGACCGCCCGGCCACACCGTTTGTCGCGGAGTTCGTCGGTCAGGGCAACTGGTTGCCGTTCCACCGCAGCAGCGACAGCCATGCGCAGGTTGGCGGGATGAACATGCGCCTGGCCGAAGGCAGTGCCAAAACGGCCTCGGGCCGTTTGTTCTGCCGCCCCGAGGCGATCAACGTCAACCCGCCGGTGCATGAAGAGAATCTGTTCCCGGCCAAGGTTCGCGAGATCACTTTTCTCGGCAACCGCTGCCGCATGAGCTTCGAACTCGATCAACTGCCGGGTCATGCATTGCTGGCGGAACTGGCGCCGGAAGCCATGCCGCGTCTCGGCGCCCAACAGATCATGGTCGCCTTGCCGCCGCGCAGCCTGCAGGTGTTTGCCTGATGAGCGCGAATGTCGCGCTGCCGATACCGCACAAGCAGGTTCGGCAGACCTCCCGTGTCGAGATCGGCGATCGGCTGTTCGTGGTCGGCGGCAAGGTTCTGTTGCTGGTGTTGCTCGGCGTCGCGGTGTTGATGCCGTTGCTGGCGATCTTCTGGCGTGGCTTCAGCTCGGAAGCGGGACAGGGTGGGGGGCTTGTTGCCGCCCGTGAGCTGGTGACCAGCGCCAATTTTCATTGGCTGCTGAGTAATAGCCTGAAAGTGTCCCTTAGCGTCGCGGCCATCGTCGTACCGCTGGCCTATCTGTTTGCCTACGCTCTGCAACGTACGTTGATTCCCGGTAAAGGCATCTGGCGCGGTATGTCGCTGTTGCCGCTGATGGCGCCGTCGATGCTGCCGGGGATTGCGCTGGTTTATCTGTTCGGCAATCAGGGCATGCTGCGCGGTTTGCTCTCGGACAACATCTACGGCTTCTGGGGCATTGTTCTGGGCGAGGTCATCTACACCTTCCCACACGCCTTGATGATTTTGCTGTCGGCGCTGTCCCTGGCGGATGCGCGACTGTTCGATGCCGCCTCCAGCATGGGCGCGAGTCCGGCGAAAGCCTTTCGCAGCATCACCTGGCCGGCGACCCGTCAGGCGGTGTTCGCGGCGTTCTGCCTCGTATTCACCCTGACCATCACCGACTTCGGCGTGCCCGTGGTGGTCGGTGGCGACTATCAAGTGCTGGCACTGGAAGCCTACAAAGCCGTGGTCGGCCAGCAACAATTCGGTCGCGGCGCGCTGATCGGCATGGTCTTGCTGCTGCCGGCGCTGTTCAGCTTCGGTGTCGACGCCTGGTTGCGTCGGCGTCATGGCGACTCCATGAGCGGTCGGGCACAAGTCTTCAAACCGGCACCGTCGAAACTGCGCGACGGCTGCTACCTGGCGATCGTGCTGCTGATCTGCGCGGTATTGCTGCTGGTGTTCGGCATGGCGGTGTACTCATCGCTGGTGAAATTCTGGCCGTACAACCTGTCGCTGTCGCTCAGCCATTACCAGTTCAACGACACGGCGGGCGGCGGTTGGCTGGCCTACGGCAACAGCGTGAAGATGGCGTTGTGTACGGCGTTGATCGGCAGTGTGCTGATCTTCACCGGTGCCTACCTGATGGAAAAAACCAAGGGCCAGCGTGGGCTGAATCTGACACTGCGCATGCTCAGTTTCGTACCGATGGCGGTGCCGGGTCTGGTGCTGGGCCTGGGTTACGTTTTCTTCTTCAACCTCACCGGCAATCCGCTGCATGTGCTCTACGGGACCATGACCCTGCTGGTGGTCTGCACCATTGCTCACTATCTGACCACCGCACAAATGACCGCCACCACCGCGCTGCGCCAACTCGATGCCGAGTTCGAAGCCGCCGCGCTGTCGCTCAAGGCGCCGCTGTACCGGCATTACCTGCGGGTCACCGTGCCGATCTGCCTGCCGGCGTTGCTGGATATCGTGCGCTACCTGTTCGTCTCGGCCATGACCACCGTCTCGGCGGCGATCTTCCTCTACAGCCCCGACACCCTCCTCGCGGCGGTGGCGGTGCTGAACATGGACGACGCCGGCAATGTCGGCGGCGCGGCGGCGATGTCGACCCTGATTCTGTTCACTTCGGCGGGCGTGTCCCTGCTGCTGGCCTGGGCTTCGCGCGGTTTGTTGCGACGCTCCCAGGCCTGGCGGCAGACCGCGCCCGGCCATTGATTTGCCCCCACACACCTCAACTCAAACAGGAAACGATCATGTTCAAGCCTTTGGCCCTGGCCGCTGCTGTCCTCACCGCTTTCAGCCTGAACGCCTTTGCGGCGAAAACCGAGTTGACGGTGTACACCGCCCTCGAAGCCGAACAACTGAAGACCTACAAAGAGGCCTTCGAAAAGGCCAATCCTGACGTCGAGATCAAGTGGGTGCGTGATTCCACCGGCATCATCACCGCCAAACTGCTGGCCGAAAAAGCCCGCCCGCAAGCTGACGCGGTGTGGGGCCTGGCGGCGTCGAGCCTGGCGATTCTCGATCAGCAAGGCATGCTGCAAAGCTACGCGCCGAAGGACCTGGGCAAGATCGGCGGCAACTATCGTGACGCGGCAAACCCACCGGCCTGGGTTGGCATGGACGTCTGGGCAGCGACCATTTGCTTCAACACGGTCGAGGCCGAAAAGCAGGGTTTGAGCAAACCCGTGAGCTGGCAGGACCTGACCAAGCCTGAGTACAAAGGCAAAATCGTCATGCCTAACCCGGCCTCGTCCGGCACCGGTTTTCTCGACGTCAGCGCCTGGCTGCAGACCTTCGGCGAGAAGCAGGGCTGGCAGTACATGGACGACCTGCACCAGAACATCGGCCAGTACGTTCACTCCGGTTCCAAGCCGTGCAAACTCGCCGCCGCCGGGGAATTCCCGATCGGTATTTCCTTTGAGTACCCGGCCGTTCAGTTGAAGCGCCAGGGCGCGCCGCTGGACATCATCCTGCCGAAAGAAGGCCTGGGCTGGGAGATCGAAGCCACCGCCGTGATCAAAGGCACACCGCACGAAGACGCGGCGAAGAAGCTGGCTGACTTCTCTGCAAGCCCGGCGGCAATGGAGCTTTATAAAGAGAACTTCGCGGTGCTCGCGCAACCGGGTATCGCCAAGCCACAGACCGAACTGCCGGCTGATTATGAGCAACGCCTGATCAAGAACGACTTTGCCTGGGCCTCGAAGAATCGCGACGAGATCCTCACCGAATGGCGCAAGCGTTATGACGGCAAGTCCGAGAAAGTGGCTGCCAAGTAAATCTTCGTAGGCTGACAGGGCCCCATCGCGAGCAGGCTCGCTCCCACATTGGAATGCGTTCCCCTGTGGGAGCGAGCCTGCTCGCGATAGCGGTCTTAAATTCAAGGCAAAACCCCATGACACACCACAACGACATGCTGATCGTCGGCGCCGGCATTCTCGGCCTGTCCCACGCCTATGCCGCCGCCAGACGCGGCCTCAAGGTCAAAGTCTTCGAGCGCAGCGAAACGCCACTCGGCGCCTCGGTGCGCAACTTCGGCCAGGCACTGGTCACCGGCCAGCCACCCGGCCCGATGCTTGAACTGGCCAAGGCCAGCCGCGACATCTGGGGTCAATGGGCACAACTGGCGGGCCTGCAACTCAAGCGCAACGGCTCGTACCTGTTCGCCCGCACCGAAGCGGAAGAACACCTGCTGGAAGCCTTCTGCGCCGGTCGCGCCATGGCGCACGGTTACCGCGTCGAATTGCTGCGCGGTGCAGCATTGCGTGATTTATACGGCGGCCAGTTCAGCCATCACCGCGCCGCGTTGCACGGCATGGACGACCAGCAGCTGTATTCCCGCGAAGCGATTCCGGCGTTGATCGATTACCTGCGCCGCGAGTTGGGCGTCGAGTTTCACTTTTCCACGCTGGTGCGCGACATCGAGCCGGGCCGCTTGCACAGCACCGCCGGCACCTTCAGCGCGGAGCAAATCATCGTCTGCTCCGGCCACGATTATCAGACGCTGCTGGCCGAGCCGATTGCCGAACTCAACCTGCAAATCTGCCGTCTGCAAATGCTCCGCGCTCGCCCGCAGATCAACCTCAACCTGCAACATGCGCTGCTCACCGGTCTGAGTTGTGTGCATTACGGCGCCTTCGCCGATTTGCCGGAAGCCGCCGCGGTACAGGCGCAAATTCTGCGCGATGCACCCCATCTGCATGAAAACGGCATTCACTTGCTGATCAGCCCGACCCCTTATGGTGAGTTGATCATCGGCGATTCCCACCATTACGGCAGCGATCCATCACCGTTCAATGCCGAGCAGGTGGACGACTGGATGATTGAACTGGCCGAGCAGACGTTGGGCTGCAAGGTGCAAGTGGTCGAACGCTGGCAGGGCGTTTACGGTTCACGCGGGCCGGGGCCGTTCTCCTTTCTGCGTCCGATGCCGGGTGTGAGCATGGCGCTGATGCACACCGGTGTCGGCATGAGCGTCGGGCCGGCGATGGCTGAACGTAACGTCGCGGCTTTATTGGGAGACGGTTGATGGACGGCCATGCGCAAGTGATCGCCGGGGTGTTCGGTCTGTACGAGCGTTTTGGCGACAACGACTACATAGGCGAACCGGTGTCGCAGATCGAGCACATGTCACAAGCGGCCCAATTGGCGATGGCCGAGGGTTTCGATGACGAGGTGGTGCTGGCGGCGTTCTTTCATGACATCGGGCACCTGTGTAGCGAGAGTGCCGAGAGCATGGGCGGGTTTGGCGTGGTCAGCCATGAGCGCCTGGGCGCAGATTATTTGCGTCGCGCCGGCTTCAGCGAACGCCTGGCGCGGCTGGTGGAGTACCACGTTCAAGCCAAGCGTTATCTGACACTCAAAGAGCCCGGGTACTACGAGCGCTTGAGCGAAGCCAGTCGGCGGACGCTTGAGTATCAGGGCGGGGTGATGACAGCTGTCGAGGCTGAGGCGTTCGAGCAGGATCCGTTGTGTATCGTCAGTTTGCGGATGCGTCAGTGGGATGAGTTGGCCAAGGAGATGTGGGTGCCGGTGATTGATCTGGGCATCTTGAAGGAGAAGGCGTTGCGGCTGTTGGCCGCGTAGGGCCTCGGAACCGAGTGGCTGCCATCGCGAGCAGGCTCGCTCCCACATTGGATCTGTAAACGACGCTAATCCCCTGTGGGAGCGAGCCTGCTCGCGATGGGGCCAATCCAAACACCACAATTATTCCGGTTTTTACAACTGCTGCGCCAACACCTCAACCTGCTCCTGCCGCTCCGCCTGACTCAACTTCGAATTCGGATTAAGCGACGACCACTGCGGATGCGCCCGCGCCTTGTTCAGCGCTTCCGGCAGTTTGCCTTCGCGCCAGGTTTTGTCCTGCGGCGTGGCGACCTGAATGCTGTCCATCGCCGCGTGCCCGCGCTGGTTCAGGGCTTGCAGCAATTGCCGCTGGCGCAAGGCCAACAGCCGTAGCACACCGTCGTCGACGGTCAGTTCGCGCTGGCCTTTGATCTTGCCCAGCAGGCGGCTGCCGTAACTGCGGGCGGTTTGCAGGGCGCCGCCGGCAATTGCCCCGGCCAGTGCCGCCGCGCCGAGGGTCAGGCCGCCCACCAGCAAATCGACCCCGGCCCCGGCCGCCGCGCCGGCCGCGATACCGCCGCCGACCCGCACACCGAGCTGTTTCAGGGTTTCCGGGTTGAACAGGTCATCGCCCCAGCGGCCATCGAGTAGCGGCAGGTCACTGGCCGCCGCGTCTTGTGGGCGGAAGGCGTAGAGCTTGAGCAAGGCCTCGACGCAGCGTTGTTCGCGCTCACGCACCGCTTTGCGCAGTTCACTGATCGCTTGCTGTTCCTGCTCCGCCTCGCTGACCACGCTGCGGCGGCAGGCGGCGCAATCGATCAATAAATCGGCGATCAACTGAGCTGCACTTTGCTGTCGGGCCAGGCGTTGGGCCTGTTGATCGGCGATCAAACGTTGCAGTTGTTCGCGGGAGTTTTCCAGCAGCAGCGCGAGGCTTTCGTAGAGTCGACGTTCGCCATCTTCCGGCGGCGCGACGCTGTCGAACCGTACCAATGCGTGCAAGCCCAATCGCGCCAGGGCTTCACGCCAGTCAGGTTCGCGATGCTGGGCGCTGCTGACAAAGTTCAGCACCGGCAGCAGCGGTTTGCCGCAACTGGCCAGTACTTCCAGTTCGTCGCGGTACTTGGCCAGCACTGGTTCCCGGGCGTCGATCACATAGAGGCCAGCATCCGAGGCGAGCAACTGCCGCAGTACTTTGGCTTCTTGTTCGAAGCGCTGCCGGGCTTCGCTGCCCTCAAGGAATCGTGCCAGCCGTGCCGGGCCATCGAGGCGTTCACCGGGGCGTTCCAGGCGCTCGAGGTAGTCGAGCAGGGCGATGGCGTCTTCCAGGCCCGGCGTGTCGAAGAGGTCGAGCAACGGCTCGCCGTCGACCGACAATCGCGCGCCTTCGACGTGGCGAGTGGTGCTGGGACGATGGGACACTTCGCCGAAGCCGACGTCTCGCGTCAGCGTTCGCAGCAGCGAGGTTTTGCCGACGTTGGTGTGACCGACCACGGCGAGTTTCAAGGGCTGTTTCCAGGCGTCAGTCATGACCCGTCTCCAGCCAGTTCAACGGCGCGCAGTCGGCGAAGGGCAGGTCCAGTTGTTGTAGCGCAACATGCCAGTCGCCCAGGCGTTCGGCATCCAGCGCCGCGCCGGGCGGCGCTTGCAGCAACCAGACGCGGGTGGCGGTAGCGCTGCGAGCCAGTTCGGCGATCAGTGCCAGGCTGCCACGGTCGGGCGAGCGCTGCGGGTCGCAGGCGATGGCCAGACGCGCCGGGGGAAAGCGACTCAGCTGTTCGAGCAGTTTGTGCCGGGATTCACGGCTGTCGAGGATGCCGGCGTTGTTGACGTTTTTCGGCAGCTGCGGCGGCCAGGGGCGTTGGTCGTCCAGTTCGATGGCCACCAACAGCGCACCATCGCTTTGCAGGTCGCTGGCCGCGTTTTCAGCCCGATGAAGTTGTTCAGGCGCGGCATCGCTGATGCCCAGGCGTTCGCTGGTGGGCATCAGCCGTTCGCGCAGTTGGGCATAGCCGGGCAGGTTCAAATCCAGACGCAAGGCCGCTTGGCCGGTTTTCCAGCGCCACAGGCAGAACAGTGCAAGCAGCAAGCGCGGCAACACGCCGTACACCAGCAACACGCCCACCAGCCACGCCGCCCAGGCCTGACGGGCGCTTTCGATGTTCAATGCGGCATCGCCGCTGGCGCGGATCATCTCTACGCTGGGCACACTGAAACCCAGCAGGGACGGCAGAGCGCCGAGGGCTTGGGTCATGGCGACGAAGGTGTCGCCGCCGAGAATGGTGGTTTCCCAGACGAAGCCGTAGCGCCGGGTCGCCATCAGTGTCAGCACCATCACCAAAGCACTGAGCATCGCCAGCAACCACAATCCATTGACCAGCACGCCCAGCGCCCAACGATTGAGTTTGTGCCGCTGCAACAACAGCAGCAGGGCCGGTGCCAATTGCGCGGCGTTGGCATCGCGGGCGAATTTTTCACTGAGCCACAGCCACAAGCGTCCAAGGGCGGCACCGTGTTCGCCGGCGAACACCAGGCCCAGGGCCCAGCTCAGCAACAGAATCAGGTTCAACCCGAGCAGGCTGCCCAACGCCCAGAACACATTGACCGGGGTCTGGCCGTCGCCCAGCGCGGCAAACGCCAGCCCGGCTCCGCTGATCGCCGCCAATACGGCCAGCACGATCAGCGCCAGTCGCGCGCCTTGCAGCCAATGTTTGAGGGCGCGGGTCTGTCCGTCGCGCTCGGCCAGCCATTGGGCACGACGTTGAATACGCGTCGGCAGGTCGCCGCCGGCACTACGGGCGATTCGATTGGCTTCCAGATCGTCCAAGGGGCCTGCGTGTTCTTCACGCAGGCGGATGGTTTCGCTCAGCCAGAGGTTTTGCAGTGGAGTCAGTTCAGTCACGCGCCATCCCGTCGCTTAATTGAGCGATGAGCATAACCGCTGTGACGCTTATCGGGGTAAGGGAGGCTCTGGTATCCTCGCCGACATGACTAAATCACTCCCCCTCAGCCTGATCGCAGCCCTCGGTGAAAACCGTGTGATCGGCATCGACAACAGCATGCCCTGGCACTTGCCGGGGGACTTCAAATACTTCAAGGCCACCACCCTCGGCAAGCCGATCATCATGGGGCGCAAGACCTGGGATTCCCTCGGTCGTCCGCTGCCGGGCCGGTTGAACATCGTGGTCAGCCGTCAGACTGATCTGCAACTGGAAGGCGCGGAGGTGTATCCGTCGCTGGAGGCAGCGGTGGTTCGGGCGCAGCAATGGGCGAACGAGCAGGGCGTCGATGAGGTGATGTTGATTGGCGGCGCGCAGTTGTATGCGCAAGGGTTGGCACAGGCTGATCGGCTATACCTGACCCGCGTGGCGCTGAGCCCGGAAGGGGATGCGTGGTTTCCGGCGTTTGATTTGAACCAGTGGAAACTGGTGTCGAATGTTCCGAATCCGGCGGAGGGTGACAAGCCTGCCTACAACTTCGAAGTTTGGGAAAAGGTTTAAAAGCATCGCGAGCAGGCTCGCTCCCACATTGGTTCTGTGGTGAAACACACACCGTGTGAACACCATAGATCCCTTGTGGGAGCGAGCCTGCTCGCGAAGAGGCCCGCCCAGTCGCTGAAAGACTTAAGCGTGAGCCAACTCCGAATGCTCATCCGTCTCCAGCAACGCTTTATCCGTCTGCTGCATGATCTGGCTGGTAATCGCCCCAGCGGTGATCGACCCACTGACGTTCAACGCCGTACGACCCATATCAATCAACGGCTCAACCGAAATCAGCAACGCCACCAGTGACACCGGCAAACCCATGGCCGGCAGCACGATCAACGCGGCGAAGGTTGCACCACCACCGACCCCGGCCACCCCGGCCGAACTCAGCGTCACAATCGCCACCAACGTCGCGATCCACAGTGGGTCCAGCGGGTTGATGCCCACGGTCGGCGCGACCATCACCGCCAACATTGCCGGGTACAGACCGGCACAGCCGTTCTGGCCAATGGTCGCGCCGAACGAGGCGGCGAAACTGGCGATGGACTGTGGAATCCCCAAACGGCTGGTCTGGGCTTCGATGCTCAGCGGAATGGTGGCGGCGCTGGAGCGGCTGGTAAAGGCAAACGTCAGCACCGGCCAGATCTTGCGCAAGAACCGTAGCGGGTTGATCCCGGCCGCAGACACCAGCACGCCATGGACCACAAACATCAAGCCCAGGCCGACGTAGGACACCACCACAAAACTGCCGAGTTTGATGATGTCTTGCAGGTTGGAGCCGGCGACCACTTTGGTCATCAGCGCCAATACGCCGTATGGCGTCAGCTTCATCACCAGGCGAACCAAACGCATCACCCAGGCTTGCAAGGTGTCGATGGCGTTGATCACTTTCTGACCTTTCTCGACGTCATCCTTGAGCAGTTGCAGCGCCGCGACCCCAAGGAACGCGGCAAAAATCACCACACTGATAATCGAAGTCGGCTTGGCGCGAGCGAGGTCGGCGAACGGGTTCTGCGGGATGAACGACAGCAGCAGCTGCGGCACATTCAGGTCAGCGACCTTGCCCGCGTAATCGGTCTGAATGGTTTGCAGGCGAGCCATTTCCTGGGTGCCGGCGACCAGGCCTTCGGCGGTGAGGCCGAACAGGTTGGTCAAGCCGATGCCGATCAGCGCCGCGATGGCGGTGGTGAACAGCAGCGTGCCGATGGTCAGGAAGCTGATCTTGCCCAGCGACGAAGCGTTGTGCAGGCGCGCCACGGCGCTGAGGATCGAGGCAAACACCAATGGGATCACGATCATTTGCAGCAACTGCACATAACCGTTGCCCACCAGATCGAACCAGCCGATCGAGGCTTTCAGGACCGGGTTACCCGCACCGTAAATCGTGTGCAGAGCAACACCGAACACCACGCCCAGTAGCAGTGCCAGCAGAACCTTTTTGGCCAGGCTCCAAGTGGTATGACGGGTTTGCGCCAGGCCAACGAGCAAGGCGAGGAATACCAGCAGATTGAGGATCAGCGGCAGATTCATAGAGGCTCCAATAAACGTGTCAGCCGCATTCCGGCGCAGCTGCGAACTGGCAAGCCTAACAGCTTGATATGTAATGAATTAATATCAAAAACAGCGGTTGTCTGTCGCTTTTGGAATAAGCGGCTGACGCTGTGGGGAATGCCTCTGGCGGGATCAGGATGTAAGCGGTCGCGGGCAGACGAGGACTGTCACACTTATTTGTTAGCGTCGATTTCTTTGACTCAGGGAGAAACGCCGATGAAGCTTGCACCGAAATTTCTAGCCGCCGCATTGGGATTGAGTTTGGGCCTGGGCCTTGCCGGGCAGGTATTCGCTACCGATTTGAAGCACTGGCCAGCCGATCAGGCCAAGGCGCTGGACGCGATGATCGCGGCCAATGCCAACAAGGGTAACTTCGCGGTGTTCGACATGGACAACACGAGTTACCGCTATGACCTCGAAGAGTCATTGCTGCCGTTCATGGAAAACAAGGGCCTGATCACCCGCGAGAGCCTCGATCCCTCCCTGAAACTGATCCCGTTCAAAGACACCGCCGACCACAAGGAAAGCCTGTTCAGCTACTACTATCGTCTCTGCGAAATCGACGACATGGTCTGCTATCCATGGGTCGCCCAAGTGTTTTCCGGCTTCACGCTTCAAGAGCTCAAGGGCAACGTCGATGAGCTGATGGCGTCTGGCAAACCGGTGCCGAGCACTTATTACGACGGCGACGTGGTCAAGACCATCGACGTCCAGCCACCGAAAGTCTTCACCGGCCAGGCCGAGCTCTACAACAAGCTGATGGAGAACGGCATTGAGGTCTACGTGATGACCGCCGCCTCCGAAGAATTGGTGCGCATGGTCGCTGCCGATCCGAAGTACGGCTACAACGTCAAACCGCAGAACGTGATCGGCGTGACCACGATGCTCAAGGACCGCAAGACTGGCGAGCTGACCACGGCGCGTAAGCAGATCACGGCCGGCAAGTATGACGAGAAGGCCAACCTTGGCCTCGAGTTGACCCCGTACCTGTGGACTCCGGCAACCTGGATGGCCGGCAAGCAGGCGGCGATCCTGACCTACATCGATGAATGGAAAAAACCGGTGCTGGTGGGTGGTGATACGCCGAGCAGCGACGGTTACATGCTGTTCCACAGCGTCGACGTGTCCAAGGGCGGCATTCATTTGTGGGTTAACCGCAAAGACAAGTACATGACCCAGATTAACGGCATGATGGCCAAGCACGCTGCGGCCCAGGCCAAAGAAGGGTTGGCGGTGACGGCGGACAAGAACTGGGTGATCGTGAAGCCGGAAGAGATTCAGTAAGCACCGAGGATCTAAATGTGGGAGCGAGCCTGCTCGCGAAGGCGGTGTGTCATTCAGCATTGGTGTTGACTGACCCGGCGCTTTCGCGAGCAGGCTCGCTCCCACAGTTGATCTCCAGTGTTTGGGGGATTTTGGTCAAAAAAATGCCCCGCACTTGGCGGGGCATTTTTTTGTTCGACGGTTAAGTATTACAACCCGTCGAGCATCGCCTTGTTACGTACCGCACCCTTGTCGGCGCTGGTGGCCAACAGGGCATAGGCTTTCAGTGCAGTGGTCACTTTACGTGGACGCACTTCCACCGGTTTCCAGCCTTTCTTGTCCTGCTCGGCGCGGCGCGCGGCCATTTCTTCATCGCTGATCAACAGGTTGATCGAGCGGTTCGGAATGTCGATCAGTACCTTGTCGCCATCCTGCACCAGACCGATCGCGCCGCCGGCAGCGGCTTCTGGCGAAGCGTGGCCGATGGACAGGCCCGAAGTGCCGCCGGAGAAACGACCATCGGTGAGCAGGGCGCAGGCTTTGCCCAGGCCTTTGGATTTCAGGTAAGACGTCGGGTACAGCATTTCCTGCATGCCCGGGCCGCCTTTCGGGCCTTCGTAGCGAATGATCACGATATCGCCAGCCTTCACTTCGTCGGCAAGGATGCCGCGTACGGCGCTGTCCTGGCTTTCGAAGATCTTCGCGTTGCCTTCGAAGACGTGGATCGATTCGTCGACGCCCGCGGTTTTCACCACGCAACCGTCCAGGGCGATGTTGCCGTACAGAACGGCCAGGCCGCCTTCTTTCGAGTAAGCGTGTTCGACACTGCGGATGCAGCCGTTTTCACGGTCGTCGTCCAGGGTTTCCCAACGGGTCGACTGGCTGAACGCGGTTTGCGTCGGGATGCCCGCCGGGCCGGCCTTGAAGAAGTGATGCACGGCTTCGTCGGTCGTCTGGGTGATGTCCCACTTGGCAATGCCTTCGGCCATGGTCTTGCTGTGCACGGTCGGCAGGTCGGTGTGCAGCAGGCCGCCACGGGCCAGGGAGCCAAGGATGCTGAAGATCCCGCCAGCACGGTGCACGTCTTCCATGTGGTATTTCTGGATGTTCGGCGCGACCTTGCACAGTTGCGGTACATGGCGGGAGAGGCGGTCGATGTCGCGCAGGTCGAAATCGATCTCGGCTTCCTGGGCCGCGGCCAGCAAGTGCAGGATGGTGTTGGTGGAACCGCCCATGGCGATGTCCAGGGTCATGGCGTTTTCGAACGCCTTGAAGTTGGCGATGTTGCGCGGCAACACCGACTCATCGTTCTCGCCGTAATAACGTTTGCACAGCTCGACGATGGTGCGGCCAGCTTGCAGGAACAGCTGTTCGCGATCGCTGTGGGTGGCCAGGGTCGAACCGTTGCCCGGCAACGCAAGACCGAGGGCTTCGGTCAGGCAGTTCATCGAGTTGGCGGTGAACATGCCGGAGCAGGAGCCGCAAGTAGGGCAGGCACTACGCTCGTACTCGGCGACTTTCTCGTCGGATGCGCTGGAGTCGGCGGCGATCACCATGGCGTCGACCAGGTCGAGACCGTGGCTGGCCAGTTTGGTCTTGCCGGCTTCCATCGGACCGCCGGACACGAAGATCACCGGGATGTTCAGGCGCAAGGCGGCCATCAGCATGCCAGGGGTGATCTTGTCGCAGTTGGAGATGCAGACGATGGCGTCGGCGCAGTGGGCGTTGACCATGTATTCGACGGAGTCGGCAATGATCTCGCGGCTCGGCAGCGAATAAAGCATGCCGTCGTGGCCCATGGCGATGCCGTCATCCACGGCGATGGTGTTGAATTCCTTGGCGACGCCGCCGGCCCGTTCGATTTCGCGAGCGACCAGTTGGCCCAGGTCCTTGAGGTGCACATGGCCCGGTACGAACTGGGTAAAGGAGTTGGCAATGGCGATGATCGGCTTCTTGAAGTCGTCATCTTTCATCCCCGTGGCGCGCCACAGTGCGCGGGCACCGGCCATGTTGCGGCCGTGGGTGGATGTTTTCGAGCGGTAATCAGGCATGAAGCACTCCGGGCGGCTAATCAGGTATCAAAAGGGAAGTGAGCTTCTATTGACGTCTGGAACACTCAGAAATGGCCGTGTGTCCGGAAGTTGCCGATAACTTTGCGGGATCGCCGCGCGCTTCAGCTTGAGCTCATAAACCCGCCGGGGGATGACTGGCGATGAATCTTGCGATTCTACACCGCTGGCGTCAGGAGGGAATGCCGGAAAGCGCTGATCCAGCGCTGACGAGGCGTGTGGGATGACGACTGGCGGGATTATTCGATGCTTGGGCTGATTCTTGGGCTTTTGACACGACTGTTGATACGGCTATTAAGTGCCAGCGCCACGCCGCTCAAGACGATGAAGCTGTATCCCAGCGTGGATTGCAAGTTGGCGGGGCTCAAGCTGATGAGTGCACTGATCAACCCGCCGCAGATGAAAATCACCGTGCTGCCGGCCGACGCCGAGGTTCCTGCATTTTCAGGGAACAGGCTCATGGCTTTGGAGGTGGCGGCCGGTCGGGCGATGGTGGTGCCGGCGGTACAGATGAGCATCGGTATCAGCACGGTGATCGGTGACAGCGCAAAGTGGTTTGAGAGGTAAAGCATGATCAGGCCGGACAGCAGGATCAGGCTCAGCCCGCTGATGATTTGATGACCGGGACTGATGTGCTTACCCAGCAGAATCGCAACACTGCCGCCAACGATGTAGGCACCGCCATATACCAGCAGGATCAGCGAGAAGTCATAGGCCGATAGCTGGAGTTGATCCATGAAAATCAGCGGTGAAATGACGATGAAGGAAAAGTGGCAGGCGAAAGCGAAGGCTGAAATCAGCCAGTAGGACAGGAAGTCGAAATCGCACAAGACCCGGCGGTAGGGCTGGAAGATAGCCGGTCGCGCTCCGGTTGCCGCCGGGCGAGTGTTTTCGAGAAAAAAACAGGCTTTGAGCAGCACGATGGCAGCCAGTGCGGTAAATACCCAGAAACTGCCCTGCCAACCCAGGGTGGCTTGCAGGAACGTACCGGCCAAGGGTGAGACCGAGATGAAAATGCCGGTGGCGGTGACCATCAGGATCCGCAAGCGGTCACGTTCCTCACCCTCGAACAGATCCTGAACCAGCGCTTGTGACAGTACGAAACACCCGCATCCGAGCGCCTGAATGATACGGAACAGAAGAAAGTGGGAATAATCCGTGGTCAGTATGCAGCCCACCGCACCGAGCATCGAAACGGTTATGCCGGCGAGCAGCAGTCCTTTGCGCCCGATCACATCCGACAACGGCCCGATCAGCAGTTGAGACGCCGCGATGCCAACGGCAAACAGACTGATCGAGAGCGCAATGTCGGCGGGCGCGCTGCGAAAGTGTTCGGCAAGCGCAGGGAATGAGGGAAGCAGGACATCCAGCGGGAACACGCCAAGCAGCACCATTGCCAACAACAGGCTGACGGCCCCCCGACGTTGTTTGACGGTCGGTGCAGATCGTCTTTCATTCATCGATCAGTCCTGCCTTCATGAAAAGTTGACGGTTGTCAGGCAGGTCGAAGAAGCCGGCTTTTTTCAGCGCCTGAAGCGTCGCGCCAGCGCCGGAGCGTGCACGCTGACGGGTGGCTTGCGGGCTGGTCAGTTCGCCGAGAACCTGCGTGACGACGGTCTCGTCGAGACCTGCGCCCTGCAGGCTTTGCCGCATCCACCGCTCATCGACCTCGAAGAAAATCCGGATGATGTCCAGTAGCAGCCTGGCGGCGAACGTTCGTTGACGGCTGTTCAACGTCAGCCACAGGTAATGGAACACTTCAGAGAAGTAGCGGCTGTGGCGCGCCTCGTCCGCCAGATGATCCCTGAGCATTGCCAGGACGCTGGACACCAGGTCGTCACGGCAGACGTCGAGCAGTTCCCTGGCAATGATCGTCTCCGATACGAACCCGACGAGAAACCAGGCCAGCGCCCTGTGTTTATCAGGTGTGCGGTCGAGCAGGGTGTTCAATCGCATGATGCGGTGCGGCATGACCGGGCGCGGGCTGATCCCGTAGAACCCGGCAATCTGCTCGGCAAGGCTGTTGGAGAACAGCGCGTGATAACCCTCGTCGGTATAAAGCTGAAGCGCGGCGGTTTTCATCCGCGAAGGGATGTTGACCTTCAGTTCGCCGTGGATGATGGTTTCCACGGATCGGTTGACGATGCGGTGTTCAAGCAAAGTGGTGTAGTCGAGGAAGTACACCAGGTGATTGGCCGACAGCCGATGGATGACGGTCTGGCCCAGCGCTTGGATAGCCGGGTGTTTCAGGTAGGCCAGGAACATCGGGGGGGACCAGTGGCGTGTTTCCAGTTGCTGTTCCAGGTCGGGCGGTAACAGGTAGTCATGCTCGCTGGTTCGTACCGACGCGCGAGTATTCCAGTCGCCGAGGGTGAAACGCAGAGCCCAGGACACGGGGCGGTCTACCGGCGCTATGATGGGGGCGGTCATTGTTGCGGCTCCCGATTGTTCAGCAGATCTTTCAATTCCTTGCACATCACCTGTCCGTCGCTGTGGCCACAGCCAACAAAAAACAACGGTTGTTCCGCGCTGTTCTCGAGCGTCAGTAACGTTTCGACCTGATCGTCCGTCAGCGCGCCGGTCAGCCACGTGTTTAACCCCAGCGCAGTGGCCACCAGTTGAAAGGTTTGGGAAATATGGCCAGCTTCGACGTAAGCCATTCGGTAGGCTCGCGAGTGCTCATATTTCCACCACAGCTTGTCGAATCGACTGGTGATGAACAGACCCACTGGCAGGTTATTGATGAAATGTTGCCCACACAGCAACTGCCCCAGTGGCAAGCGAGGCAATGGGTTGATGAAGCTCAATGAGTGATCGCAGGGATGGTAGGCGTAGAGCCCGGGATTCAGGCCGTTGACGTTTTGTACGAGAAGAAAACCTTCGCAAGCATTCAGTCCGCCCCCGGACGGGCTGCTGCGCCGGGCACCGAGACCTTCGACGATGGTTTCGTCGACGTCGTTGTCACGCTCATGCAAATAACCCAGGGACAGGTAAAGCAGAGTGCTGACATCCTTCAGTGAAACCGCTGCATCCGTGAAAGTGCGGCAGGTTTTTCGGCCGAGGAGGGCGTTTGCAAGAGAGCCTTCTGGCAGGCAGAAAGGTTTTGGCAGAGCAATGAGTTCATGTGCGCGGCACTCCGAAAGTCTGTCGTCCGGTGTGGGCGCATTCAATACTTCGGTGCAATGGTCCAAATAGTGTCTCGACCATTCATGAATATTCTCAGGAACATGTTCGCAGGGAATGTTCTTTGTGCCGATATGGAATATTTTTGACAGTTCATCCCAGCCCCATTCAATAGCCTCTTGTATTGAGGTTGTGAGTATTCCGGCATTTAAAAGCTGAGTGTCTATTGTATGGTTGTCGTTATACAGTTTGGGGTTGTCGATAAGTTGTATAAGTCGGGTTGAGTATTCCAGGTTCAGTTCAAATTGTTTGTGGTTCTTGTAGTCCCAGACTATCTGGCCGGGCGTGCGGGGAAGTATGAACAGGTAGGGGTTTATCTGCATGATGGGCGGTTCGCTCTGGACTGTGCCATAGAAAACGCTGGGTAGCCGGCACTCCCCAGCGTCTCATTTACTTAGCGGGCTTTTGGCGCAACCAGAAAAGCCAGATTAGCGATCTTGTTAGCTTCCAGAGTAATTGCTTTCATGTTTTAGACTCCTTGTCATTGATAGTGAGTGTCACACTTTGCGGTGACAACTTAATCATAGGCGGTAATGAATTCTTATCAAGGGGGTATTAGGTAGGAATATTCCAGTAATATTGTCGGAGCGATCTGTAGGTTGGAGCAAGTTTGTAAGTTATCTACTTTTAAATAATGGATGCAAGGAAACGTCCTGCAAGCCAGTAGGACCGCAAGAGTAAGACATCGGGATTGAAGAGAGGATGTTGTGGCGTTAAAACGGCTGACGGAGAGCCTGTTGGCTCCCCGTCAAACCAGCGTACTCAGCTGTTTGGCAGCAGACGGCAGGTGATGCTCTTGATGTAGCGGGTCTCGGCAATCGCCGGGTGAACCGGATGATCCGGGCCCTGTCCGCCGCGCTCCAGCATCTGGATGTTGCGGTCCAGGTGACGGGCGCTGGTCAGCAGAATGTTCTGCAGATCGTCTTCCGGCAGGTGCATCGAGCACGAAGCACTGACCAGGATGCCGTCCTTGCTAAGCAGGCGCATGGCTTGCTCGTTCAGACGACGGTAAGCACCTTCACCGTTTTTCATGTCTTTCTTGCGTTTGATGAACGCAGGAGGGTCGGCCACGATGACGTCGAAACGCTCTTCGCTGGCTTTCAGTTCCTTCAAGGCTTCGAACACGTCGCCTTCAATGCAGGTCATTTTTTCGGCGAAACCGTTCAGCGCGGCGTTGCGCTCCACGCCATCGAGGGCGAAGGCCGAAGCATCGACGCAGAACACTTCACTGGCGCCGAAGGCAGCCGCTTGCACGCCCCAGCCGCCGATGTAGCTGTACAGGTCCAGTACGCGTTTGCCTTTGGCATAAGGCGCCAGACGCGCGCGGTTCATGCGGTGGTCGTAGAACCAGCCGGTTTTCTGTCCCTGGATGACCGGCGCTTCGAATTTCACGCCGTTCTCTTCCAGCGCGACCCATTCCGGCACCAGGCCGAACACGGTTTCGACGTAGCGGTTGAGGCCTTCGGCATCACGGGCGGCGGAGTCGTTCTTGAACAGAATGCCGCTTGGCTTGAGCACTTGGGTCAGCGCCGCGATCACGTCATCTTTGTGAGCTTCCATGGTCGCCGAGGCGATCTGCACCACCAGAATGTCGCCGAAACGGTCAACCACCAGGCCTGGCAACAGGTCGGAGTCACCGTAGACCAGGCGATAGAACGGCTTGTCGAACAGGCGATCGCGCAGGGACAGGGCAACGTTCAGGCGATGCACCAGCAGCGACTTGTCCAGCGGCAACTTGATGTCGCGCGACAACAGGCGGGCGCAGATCAGGTTGTTCGGACTCATGGCAACGATGCCCAGCGGCTTGCCACCGGCGGCTTCGAGGATCGCCTGATCGCCGGCCTTGAAGCCGTGCAAAGGAGTAGCGGCTACATCGATTTCGTTGCTGTAGACCCACAAGTGGCCGTTTCGCAGGCGACGGTCGGCGTTGGCTTTGAGGCGCAGGCTAGGCAGGGACATGACGTCGCTCCGGAAAAAAGAGCGGGAGTATAACGTGTTGCGCAAGGGCTCGGCTTGGCGGATGGACATGCGGTGAGGGGCCAGCAACTTGTGGGAGCGAGCCTGCTCGCGATGACGGCGGTACATTCAGCATCAATGTTGGCTAATCCGACGCTATCGCGAGCAGGCTCGCTCCCACAGGGAGTGCATTTGTTCTGGGCAATAAATGAAATTTCGGCGACATAGCCGCGGATGTGTCGGACCCATCTTCTTAAGGGTTAGAATCCCCGCCTTACCCGGAGTGCGTACTGATGTCCCAAGAACTGACGACCGAACAGATTCAACAGTCCCTGCAAGGCATCAGCGTGCCGCCCCAGCCGCAGATAATGGTGGATCTGCAGATGGAGCAGTACATGCCCGATCCGGACCTGGAAGTGATCGCGAAGCTGATCTCTCAGGACCCGGGCCTTTCCGGCGCCTTGCTGAAAATCGTCAACTCGCCGTATTACGGCTTGAGCAACAAAATCACCGCGATCCAGCGGGCAGTGAACCTGTTGGGCAGCCGTTCGATCATCAACCTGATCAATGCACAGTCGATCAAGGGCGAGCTCAACGACGACGCCATCGTCACCCTCAACCGTTTCTGGGACACGGCGCAGGACGTGGCGATGACGTGCCTGACCCTGGCCAAACGCGTCGGTGTCCAGGCCGGTGATGAAGCCTATGCGCTGGGCCTGTTCCACGATTGCGGCATCCCGCTGATGCTCAAGAAATTCCCCGATTACATGAAAGTGCTGGAACAGGCCTATGGCAATGCCAGCGCCGAATGCCGCGTAGTGGATACCGAGAACAAGCAATACAACACCAACCACGCCGTGGTCGGGTATTACACCGCCAAATCCTGGCGCCTGCCGGAACATGTCACCCAGGCCATCGCCAATCATCACAACGCCCTGGCTATTTTCAGCGATGAGTCGTCGCGCAATACGCCGCTGAAAAACTTGCTGGCGCTCCTGAAGATGGCCGAGCACATTTGCGCCTCCTTCCGGGTGCTGGGCAACCAGTCCGAAGACCATGAATGGAACAGTGTCGGGCCCCTTGTGCTCGATTACATCGGTCTATCGGAATACGATTTCGAAACCCAGAAACAAGAGATTCGCGACCTCGCCACTCGTTGAGTGTCGAACCTCGCCTGATTCGAGAGCCCCATGCCTGAACTGCCGGAAGTCGAAACCACCCGCCGCGGGATAGCGCCGCACCTGGAAGGCCAGCGCGTCAGCCGGGTAATCGTGCGTGAGCGCCGTCTGCGCTGGCCGATCCCCGAAGACCTGGATGTGCGGTTGTCCGGCCAGCGCATCGTGCTGGTGGAGCGCCGCGCCAAGTACCTGTTGATCAATGCCGAAGTTGGCACGCTGATCAGTCATTTGGGCATGTCGGGGAATCTGCGGCTGGTGGAAGTCGGCATGCCGGCGGCCAAGCATGAGCATGTGGACATTGAACTGGAATCGGGCCTGGCCCTGCGTTACACCGATCCGCGACGGTTCGGGGCGATGCTCTGGAGTCTGGACCCACTCAACCATGAACTGCTGATCCGACTCGGGCCGGAGCCGTTGACCGACCTGTTTGACGGCGAGCGACTGTTCCAGCAATCGCGCGGGCGTTCCATGGCGGTCAAACCGTTCATCATGGACAACGCGGTGGTGGTCGGCGTCGGCAATATCTACGCGACCGAAGCGTTGTTTGCGGCGGGCATCGACCCGCGCCGTGAAGCCAAGAGCATTTCCCGGGCGCGCTATTTGAAGCTGGCGATCGAGATCAAGCGCATCCTTGCCCTCGCCATCGAGCGCGGCGGCACCACGTTGCGGGACTTTATCGGTGGCGACGGTCAGCCGGGCTATTTCCAGCAGGAACTGTTCGTGTACGGCCGTGGCGGTGAACACTGCAAGGTCTGTGGCACGGGGTTGCGAGAGGTCAAGCTTGGGCAGCGCGCCAGTGTCTTTTGTCCGCGTTGTCAGAGCTGATATCGGCTACGGTCTATAGTCAGTGTTCTCACTGCCTAGCCGAAGGACCGTGCCATGAATCTGTTTCGAACCCTTGTCGTCACGCTGCTGCTGAGTGTCGGTGCGTCCGCGCTGGCGGCTGAGAACGGCAGCGGCGATCCGCGTTACACCATCCAGAACCCACCGGCCTACGCCATGCTTGGCGATTTACTGATTGCCCGACCGTTATTGGTGGTGGCGACGGTGATCGGTGCCGGGGCGTTTGTGGTGTCGTTGCCGTTTACCGCGCTGGGTGGCGGCATTGGCGATGCTGGGCAGGCGTTGGTGGTCGACCCGGCGAAAGCCGCATTTGTGCGTTGCCTGGGGTGTATCGGGGAGGGGTTTGAGCAGCAGGAGTGAGGCAGATTCAGAGTCTTCGCTGTAGCTGATGGCCTCATCGCGAGCAGGCTCGCTCCCACATTTGATCAGTGTCGTTCACAAATCCAATGTGGGAGCGAGCCTGCTCGCGATGGGGCCGGCACAAACACTACAAAAATATCTGACTCAAGCCTTACCGGTAATCTTCCGGTACTTCTCCATCAACTGTTCTTCAGTCTCCGGATGGGCCTCGTCCAGCGGGATGCAATCCACCGGGCAGACCTGCTGGCACTGCGGTTCGTCATAGTGGCCGACACATTGTGTGCATAGGTTCGGGTCGATCACGTAGATCTCTTCGCCCTGGGAAATGGCGGCGTTCGGGCACTCGGGTTCGCAGACGTCGCAGTTGATGCAATCGTCGGTGATGATCAGGGACATGCTAACTCCAGCCAGGGCGGCAGGCCCAGGCGCAATAAACCAATGCGCGCAATTGTGCCGCATTGGCGCCCGCAGTGCACGCGGGCGCGATCAAGTGCAGCAGATCGCAGGCGGCGGTAACCCCAAAAGATCGCAGCCTGCGGCAGCTCCTACTTTTTAAAGCGCAGGGTGAGGGCGTCGGCCACCGCCGGGTGGACGAACTTGGTGATATCGCCGCCCAGGGCTGCGATTTCACGGACCAGCGTTGAGGAAATGAACGAATAACGCTCGGACGGAGTAAGAAACAGGCTTTCCACATCCGGCGCCAGTTGGCGGTTCATGTTGGCCAGCTGGAATTCGTATTCAAAGTCCGACACCGCGCGCAACCCACGCAGGAACACATTGGCGTTCTTCTCTTTGGCGAAGTGCGCGAGCAACGTCGAGAAACCGACGACTTCAACGTTCGGCAAATGTTTGGTGACCTCGCGGGCCAGCTCCACACGTTGTTCCAGGGGAAACAACGGGTTTTTCTTCGGGCTGGCGGCGACGGCGATGATCACGTGATCGAACAGGCGCGAGGCGCGTTCGACCAGATCGCCATGGCCCTTGGTAATAGGGTCGAAGGTACCTGGGTACAACACTCGGTTCATCGCGTCGTCCTGGCGGGAATCCGTTGGGGAGTCGGATGGTATCGCAGCCTTCCCGGTCGGCCAAGTCGCCTGTTGGGTAAGAAAGCACTATAGACGATGGGAATCTTCCGCGTTTTCATGGGTTTTTCAGGCGTTCGGCCAGTGAAGTCGCCAGTTTCGCCGTCAGCCCGTAGACCGACAATTGTGGGTTTGCGCCAATGCTGGTGGGGAACAGCGAGCCGTCATGTATCGACAGATTGTGCAGTTGGTGATGTCGACCGAGGCTGTCGGTCACGGCGTTTTTCGGGTCTTCACCCATGGCACAACCGCCCATCACATGGGCGCTCCCCAGGCGTGTGCGGTACAACTCAAGGCTCAATTCGTCGATCAATGCGCGCGCTTCGGCGAGGGTTTTCACATAACGAGCGTCGGCATGCATCGGCATCACGGCGTTGGCGCCACCGGCGAACTGGATCTCGGCCATGCTGTGGAAGGCCCGGCGCACACCGTCCCAGGCGTAGGGTGAAACCTGATAGTCGAGCACTGGCGTGCCGTCACTGCGCAATTCGACGCTGCCACCGGGGCTGTCCGAGTGAAAACCGTCCCGCAGCAACGCCAGCATGGCGTGGGTATGCGGCAGGTTTTCCATGTGCCGGGCGCTTTCTGTGCCGAAACCGCCGAGCAAGGTGCTGGCCAGCGCCGGGTGCAATGGCGGGACTTCCAATTTGTAAGACATCTTGCCGGTGGTGCCGTCCTGCCATTGGAAATGGTCGGAATAGATCGATTGCGGCGCGCCGTAGAACGGGTTGATCACCTCATCGAACAGTCCGGCGGACATGTTCACCAAGTGCAGGAATGTCCGTTTGCCCAGCCGCTTGTGAGGGTCTGGCGCCTCGGAGCGCAATAGGAGCGCCGGGCTGTTGATCCCGCCGCCCGCCAGCACGTAATGCCGCGCCTGGACCGTAATCGTGCGTCCGGTAGGCGCAACGCAACGCTCATCCATTGCCACACAGTGCAAGCCAGTGACCTTGCCGTCCTTGATCGACAGCTTTTCGGCGCGGGCCAGATAGAGCAGTTCGCCACCCTTTTCCAGCGTCGCCGGAATGGTCGTCACCAGCATCGATTGCTTGGCGTTAGTCGGGCAACCCATGCCGCAGTAGCCGATGTTCCAGCAGCCGCGCACGTTGCGCGGGATCACATGCCAGGCGTAGCCGAGTTTTTCGCAGCCTTTGCGGATCACGTCATTGTTGGCGTTGGGCGGGATCATCCAGGGGGCGACACCCAGGCGTTGTTCCATTTGCTCGAACCAGGGCGCCATCTCGGTCGGCGTGTGGCCTTTGACGTCGTGTTCTTTGGCCCAGTGTTCCAGCGTCGGGGCCGGGGTGCGAAAGCTCGAGGTCCAGTTGATCAGGGTGGTGCCGCCCACCGCCCGGCCCTGAAGAATGGTGATCGCGCCGTCCTTGCTCATGCGCCCGATGCCTTCCTGATAGAGGCTGGTGTAGGCCTGGTCTTCGAGCATCTTGAAATCGCTGCTGGTCTTGAGCGGGCCTTCTTCGATCAGCAACACCTTGTAGCCGGCGGCGCTGAGGATTTCGGCGGTGGTCCCGCCGCCGGCACCGCTGCCGATGATTGCCACGTCCGCTTCGAGGGTCAGGTCCTGGCTCAGTCGGGCGCCGTTGTAGGTTTTCCAGCCACGGGCCAGGCCTTCGCGGAACGGATCGGGTACGGGCATGTTTGGGTTCTCTTATTGTTTTGGATTCTGTGGTGAGGCTGCAGACGCTATCGCGAGCAGGCTCGCTCCCACATGGATCGCGTAACCCCTGTGGGAGCGAGCCTGCTCGCGATAGGGGGCTCCACGGTCTCAAACCGAAGGCGGCCCCGGATACCCGCAATGCGCCCACGACTCCGCCCGGCTGTACCACGCCATCATCACCATTTGCAGTAAGGAGCTGTGGCCCATGCGCAGCAGGCTCAATGAGCTGTTTTCCCAACGGTCGAGAAAACGCCGGATAGCTTCGCTGCTGGCATTTTCCCAGCTGCCCCAGATCCCGGTCAGGGGGCCGCGGGTGATGCTCATCCCCAGCACATCGAACAATTGCCGGGTCAGTTTGAGCATTTCCGGCGACAGGTGATTCAGACCGTTATCCAGGTACTGCAGGGTCTCGGCCACGGCGTCCGGCATTTTTTCGACGGCCACGGCGCCGTCGAGCATCACCGGGATCAGTGCCCGCAAAAACAGCAGGTCGCCGCTGCGCAAAATCGCGAAACCGCTGGCCGGGGTACTCGACGAGCAGCCGCTGAGGCTTGCGCCTAATCCGGCCGTGGCCAGAAAGGCAGTGGCGCCGAGGCTGAATTTAAGCAGGCCGCGCCGTGACAGCGCGGGTGTGTCGAACAGGCTTGGGCTCATTATTGTTATTACCCGGCGGTGATGATCGTTAGCGGATAAACAGTTTCTGGATCAGTTTCTGAATGGATTTGCCGTAGGGCGGATAGATCAGCTTCGCCGCATTGAAACGCTGTTTGATCAGCACGCCCTTGGCCTTGCTGAAGGTCAGGAAACCTTCGTGGCCGTGGTAGTGGCCCATGCCCGAGGCACCGATGCCGCCAAATGGCATGTCATCCTGAGCGACGTGCAGCAAGGTGTCATTGAGGCAAACACCGCCGGAATGGGTTTCGTCGAGGACGCGATTTTGCTCACGCTTGTCGTAGCCGAAGTAATACAGGGCCAGCGGACGCGGCCGTTGGTTGATGTAGGCAAATGCTTCATCGAGATCCTTGTACGGCACGATCGGCAGCAGCGGGCCGAAGATTTCGTCCTGCATCACCGTCATGTCGTCGCTGACATTGAGCAGCAGGCTATGACTCATGCGTCGGTCCTGGCCCTGATCGAACAGCGGAATCAGCAGCGCGCCCTTGCTGGTGGCGTCGCTGAGGTAGCCGTTGAGCCGCGCCTGTTGTCGGTCATTGATGATGGCGGTGTAGTCCGGGTTGTCGGCCAGGGTCGGATAAAACCCACGAACCGCCTGACGATAGGCTTCGACGAAAGAGCCGACGCGGTCTTCCGGCACCAGTACGTAGTCGGGGGCGACACAGGTTTGCCCGGCATTGAGGGTCTTGCCGAAAGCGATGCGTTCGGCGGCGTCCTTGAGCGGCACGTCGCGGGAAACGATGGCCGGAGACTTGCCACCCAGTTCGAGGGTCACCGGCGTCAGGTTCTCGGCCGCCGCGCGCATCACGTGTTTGCCGATGCTGGTGGCGCCGGTGAACAGCAAGTGATCAAAACGCAGCCGCGAGAACGCCACGCCGATATCGGCCTCGCCCAGCACCACGCAGACCAGGTCCTGGGGAAAAACCCGGCCCAGCAATTCCTTGAGCAGCAAACCGGTGGCGGGGGTCGATTCGCTGAGTTTGAGCATCACCCGGTTGCCCGCCGCCAATGCACCCACCAGCGGCCCGATGGCCAGGTAAAGGGGATAGTTCCACGGCACGATCACCCCGACTACGCCCAACGGTTGGTAAACGACTTTGGCCGACGCCGGCTGAAAGGCCAGGCCGACTTTGCGCCGCGAGGCTTTCATCCAGTCTTTGAGGTGCCGGCTGGCATAGTGAATGCCGTGCAGGCTGGGCATCAGTTCGGCGAGCAGGGTTTCATCGGCGCTGCGGTGGCTGAAATCCTGGCTGATGGCGTCGATCAGGGCCTGGCGTTCGGTGCTCAGCAGCTCCCGCAATGCTTTTAGCCATTGCTGGCGCTGTGCCGCGGGCGGCATCGGGTTGGCTGCATACGCCGCGCGCTGAGCGTTGAACAGGGTTTGGAGCTCTTCCAGAGGCTGCTGCAGGTTCTGTAAGTAGGCAATGTCAGCAGGCATGGTCGGCTCCGGATTTATTGTAATGAGGAACTTTTTAGAGTTTATGCTCTAGGAAGTCAAATGGCACTTTGGTGCGGCTTTGTTTTAACCACGGGCGGATAGGTCGTAAGATGCCCCCATCGCACAATTAAAGCTCAAGCCATGGCCCCTAGGATCAAAACCAGCGAGCGCATCGTGCAGAACAGCCTGGAGCTGTTCAATCAACAGGGCGAGCGCAGTATCAGCACCAATCACATTGCGGCCCACATGGAGATTTCCCCGGGCAACCTGTACTACCACTTCCCCAACAAGCAGGCGATCATCGCCGTGTTGTTCAGTGAGTACGAAAACCTGGTGGACAGCTTCCTGCGCCCGCCCCAGGGTCGCGCCGCGACAGTCGAAGACAAGCGCTTCTACCTCAAGGAATTGCTCTCCGCCATGTGGCGCTACCGCTTCCTGCATCGCGACCTCGAGCACTTGCTCGACAGCGATCCCGAACTGGCTGCCCGTTACCGGCGCTTTTCCCAGCGCTGCCTGATCCAGGGCACGCACATCTACGCGGGCTTCGTCGAGGCCGGCATTCTGTGCATGGACAAGGTTCAGATCGAATCCCTGACCCTCAATGCCTGGATCATCCTCACATCGTGGGTGCGTTTTCTGTGCACCACGCGGGAAAACTCCAACCACCTGAGCGAACAGGCCATTAAACGGGGCGTGTATCAGGTGTTGGTGCTGGAGGCCGGCTTCGTTACTGATCAATCTCGCGATGCGGTGAATGCGCTGTTTGAAGAGTTTTATGTGCCGCTGGCCCAAGCGCTGGAAGAAGTGGGATAAAGAGTGCAGTAGGATTGAAGACGACAACATCACAGGAGCCTGTTATGCCCATTGCGCAACTGATCAGCCCTCAAGCGTTGGACCTGAAAAAGGAGCAGCCGGGGCTGGTGATTCTGGATTGTCGTTTTGCCCTCGAAGACCCGGACTACGGTCAGCGCAGCTATGCCGAAGGCCATATTGCCGGTTCGAGTTTTGCCGATCTTGAGCGTGATTTGAGCGGGACGGTGGTCAAGGGAGTTACCGGGCGCCATCCGTTGCCCAAAGCCGCCGATTTGATCGAACGCTTGCAAGCATGGGGCATCAATGCCGACAGCGAAGTGGTTTTGTACGACGATGGCCCCGGCGCCTACGCGGCGCGAGCCTGGTGGTTGCTGGCCTGGCTGGGCAAGCGCGACGGCGTGTTCATCCTCGATGGCGGGCTGAAAGCCTGGCATGCAGCCGGGTTGCCCCTGAGTCTTGATCCGCCGACGATCACTCGCGGCACCTTCACCGGAACGCCGGATGCTTCGTTGGTGCTCAGTGCCGAGCAGCTCCAGCAACGTCTCGGCCAGCCTGCGTTGACCTTGCTCGACGCCCGCGCCTTGCCGCGCTTCAAGGGTGAAGTGGAGCCGATCGATCCGATTGCCGGGCACATCCCTGGCGCGCAATGCGCCGCGTTCACCGAGAACCTGGGCAGCGACGGGCGTTTCCTGCCGGCGGATCAGCTCAAACAGCGGTTTGCCGCGAAGCTCGGTGATCGTTCGCCGACGGAGCTGGTCGCGTACTGCGGCTCTGGCGTGACGGCTTGCCATAACCTGTTTGCGTTGTGCCTGGCCGGTTATCCGTTGGGGGCGCTGTATGCCGGTTCGTGGAGCGAATGGATCAACGATCCCGGGCACGGCATCGCCAAGGGCGAGTGAGCCTCAAACGATCATCACGGCTGCGCACGGTGATACGGCCTGATCGGAGTCCGTTCACTTGCGCCCTGTGCTGGCCAGCCATTGGGGAATCCGCCGTTCCAGGTAGTAACCCGGTTGTCGGAACGAGCCATCGACGAAGCCGACATGCCCGCCCTTGGCCTGCAACTCGAATTGGGTGCAGGCGGACAACTCGTCCGCTTGCGGCAGGCTATGAGGAAAGACAAACGGATCATCGGCTGCCTGAATGATCAGGGTCGGCGTACGAATCTCTCCAAGGAAATAACGACTCGAAGCGCGACGATAGTAATCCGCGGCATCGGCGAAACCATTCAGCGGTGCGGTCACCCGGCCATCGAAATCCCAGAAAGTACGCATATTCTCCAGTGAGCCCAGCGCCGCCAATGCCGCCAAGCCATCCTGATGCCCCTCATGCTGGAACCTGCGCTGCTTGTTCTTGATGTAGGCGACCATCTCCCGCATGAAATGCGCTTGATAGAATTTGGAAAAACCCTGGCTGATACGATCGGCACACTGATCGAGCCGAAACGGCACCGATACCGCCACCGCGCCGAGTACACCGCTATTGCTGCCGGTTTCGCCCAGATGCTTGAGCAACACGTTACCGCCCATGGAATAACCGACCGCATACAGCGGTGCGAGGGGGCGCTGGGTCCGTAGGTGTTTGATGGTTTCGGCCAGGTCTTCACTGGCCCCGGAATGGTAACTGCGTGGCAACAGATTGGGTTCGCCGGAACAGCCTCGCCAGTTCAGCGCGACACTGGCCCAACCCTGGGCGCCCAGCGCCTTTTGCATGCCAGCCACGTAAGGCGAGTTCGACGAGCCTGTCAGGCCGTGCAACACCAGCACCAACGGCGCATTCGCGCTGTGGGGGCCGTGCCAGTCCAGGTCAAGGAAATCGCCGTCTTCGAGCCATAAACGTTCGCGCTCGCGGTCCAGATGTGTGGTTTTGCGCCATAGCGGTCCCCACAAGGTTTGTAAGTGCGGATTGCCCAGGCCGTAGGCGGGGCTGAAACGGGGGGTGAAACGTTCTGACAGATGGGACACGATTGCTCTCGATGCAGCGGTGCTTACCCGCAGCGTTAGCTGGCTGAGCTTCGCACCGTTTGTTCAGGCCGGACTAACCGGCTATCCCTGCCATACGTTGCCACAACGCGTAGTACACCCGTCCTGATTTTTGCTCCCGATGCAGGCGCCAATTTTCTGGCAAACCCAATATCGACGGTGCGGTTTCGCTTTCAGTGTAGACCCACGCATCGTCACTCAGCCAATGACGCTCTTCGAGCAACGTGCAAACGACCGGCAACAGATTCTGATTGAACGGCGGGTCGAGAAACACCAGATCGAACGCCGTGGCCGGCTGGGTTTCCAGATAGCGCAAGGCGTCGGCAGTCTGTACCTGGCCGGTGGTGCAGCGCAGGGTGCCCAGATGTTCCTTGATGCTCGCTACCGCGATGTTGCTGGCATCCAGCGCCTGGCCCATTGCTGCGCCACGGGACAAAGCCTCGAGGAACAAAGCGCCACTTCCGGCAAATGGGTCGAGCACCTTGGCCCCGGCGACATAAGGCGCGAGCCAGTTGAACAGGGTTTCACGGACTCGGTCCGGCGTTGGACGCAAGCCTGGTGCATCGGGGAAGCTCAGCTTTCGGCTGCCCCATTCACCGCCGATGATGCGCAGTTGATTCACACCGTTATGCACGTTGTGAACAGGTTTTTTAGGACGCGATGGACGGGCCATTAATGCTCCGGAACCCCGAGCGGTTGCTCGGCAGGTTTGTCAGAAGGGGCCGGCAACGGCTTTTGTGGCACGGTCGGGCCAGCGCTGACGATGACCAGTTTGTCCGTGCTCAGGTGTTTGTTCAATGCGGCTTTGACTTGCTCGACGGTCAGGCTCTGGGACTGTTGCATGAAGTCCTCAAGGTAGCTCAACGGCAAGTTGTAGAAACCCATGGCGCCGAGCTGACCGACGATATCGGCGTTGCTGGCGGTGGACAGCGGAAAGCTGCCGGCCAGTTCGCGCTTGGCGTCGTCGAGTTCTTTCTCGGTGGGGCCGGTTTTAAGGTAGTCGGCGAGCACATCCTGCACCAGTTTCAGGGTGCCTTCGCTCATCTCGGCCCGGGTTTGCAGGTTGATCATGAACGGGCCGCGAGCCTGCATCGGGGTGAAGCCCGAATACACGCCGTAGGCCAGGCCGCGTTTCTCGCGCACTTCGCTCATCAACCGGGTGCCGAAACCACCGCCGCCAAGGATCTGATTGCCCAGGGACAGCGCTGCGTAATCCGGATCGTCACGGTCGATGCCCAGTTGCGCGAGCATCAGGTTGGTCTGCTTGGATGGAAACTCGATGTGGCCAATGCTGGGCTTGGGGTCGGTCGGTTGTTCGATTTTCGCCAGGGCCGGGCCTTTGGGCAGGTCGGCAGACACTTGTGCGGCAATCGCCTCGGCCTCGGCACGCGACAGGTCGCCCACCAGCGCAATCACCACATTGCCAGCGGCGTAGGCTTTCTGATGGAAGGCTCTCAGCTGCGCCAGAGTGATCGCAGGAATGCTTTTCGCCGTGCCGTCGCTGGAGTGTGCGTACGGGTGATCGCCATACAAGCGGTTCATCAGCTCCAGGCTGGCGAGTTTGCCGGGGTTCTGTTTCTGATATTCGAAGCCGGCCAGCATCTGGTTCTTGATGCGGGCGAACGAATCGGCGGGGAGGGTCGGTTTGCCGACGACTTCAGCGAACAGCTTCAAGGCAGGCTCGCGTTTGTCCACGGCACTGAGGCTGCGCAAGGAGGCAATCGCCATGTCTTTATACGCGCCGTTGCCGAAGTCGGCCCCCAGGCCTTCGAAGCCCTGGGCGATAGCGCTGACATCTTTGCCGGCCACGCCTTCATTGAGCATGGCGTTGGTCAGCACTGCCAGCCCGGGTGCATCGCCGTCCTGGCTGCTGCCGGCGGCGAAGATCAGGCGCATGTCGAACATCGGCAGCTCCCGGGCTTCGACGAACAACACCTTGGCCCCTTCAGCCGTGTTCCAGGTCTGCACGTTCAGTGAGCGATGGCTTGGGGCCTTGCCGTCGAGTTCTGCCAGCGATTGCAGCTTCTGGCTGGACTTGGCCTTGTCCAGGGCTTCGCTGGCCCTGGTTTCGTCGGATCTGGACAAATAGAAAGCGGCAGACCCGATCAGGGCGGCAGCGATCAGGCCGATCAGGGCCAGGCGCGATTTCTTACGCTCACTCATGAGTCGTCTCCTGTGGCAGTACATGGGCGACGCTGAGACGTTCGCGGGTGAAATACAGCTTGGCGGCTTTCTGGATGTCTTGCGGGGTCACGCTTTCCAGGTCGGCGAGTTCGGTGTCCATCAGTTTCCAGGACAGGCCGACGGTTTCCAGTTGGCCGATGGCGGTGGCCTGGCTGGTGATCGAGTCGCGCTCGTAGACCAGACCGGCAATGACCTGCGCTCGCACGCGCTCCAGCTCTTCAGTGGACGGTGCGGTGGTTTTCAGCTGTTCAAGCAGCTTCCACAGACCGGCTTCAGCCTGAGCCATGGTTTTCTTTTTCTGGGTGTTCGGCGTGGCGGATAAGGTAAACAGGCTGTCGCCGCGGGTATAGGCGTCGTAGCTCGACGAACCGCCGGACACCAGCTCTTCGCCACGTTCCAGTTGCGTCGGGATGCGGCCGCTGTAACCGCCGTCAAGCAGGGCAGAGATCAGCCTCAGGGCGCTCACCAGGCGCTTGTCTTCAGCGGTGGCGATGCTCGGCACGTTGAAGCCCAGCATCAGGCTCGGCAATTGGGTTTGCACATGCAGGGTAATCTGCCGTTCGCCGGGCTCGGCCAGTTCCAGCGGGATTTTCGCCGGTGGCACGTCGCGCTTGGCGATCGGGCCGAAGTAACGCTGGGCCAGGGTTTTGACTTCGTCCGGGGTCACGTCACCGACCACCACCAGGGTGGCGTTGTTCGGCACATACCAGGATTGATACCAGTGGCGCAGCTCTTCGACTTTCATGCGGTCGAGGTCCGCCATCCAGCCGATGGTCGGCGTGTGATAACCGCTGGCGGGGTAGGCCATGGCCATGAAACGTTCGTAGGCCTTGGACATCGGCTTGTCGTCGGTGCGCAGGCGACGCTCTTCCTTGATCACCTCGATCTCGCGGGCGAACTCGTCGGCCGGCAGGCGCAGGTTGGCCATGCGGTCGGCTTCCAGTTCGAAGGCCACGCCCAGACGGTCGCGGGCCAGCACCTGGTAATACGCGGTGAAGTCATCGCCGGTGAAGGCATTTTCTTCGGCGCCGAGGTCGCGAAGGATCAGCGAGGCTTCACCGGGGCCGACTTTCTCGCTGCCCTTGAACATCATGTGTTCCAGCGCGTGGGACAACCCGGTCTGGCCCGGGGTCTCATAGCTTGAGCCGACCTTGTACCAGATCTGGGAAACGACGACCGGCGCACGATGGTCTTCGCGCACGACGACCTTCAGACCGTTGTCGAGGGTGAATTCGTGGGTGGGTTGTGGGTCGGCAGCCAGAGCTGAAAGGGGCAGACAAACTGTGCTGAGCAGCAGGCCTGCAGCGCGGCGGGCTAGAGCATTCATTCGTTTTTAAACCTGTTGGGCTGCCCGCTGGTCTTAGCGTCGGCGGGCGAGAGGGTGCTAGGATACTGATCCGTTTTACTGGCGGCCACGCCTATCAGGCCTTTGATCGGTCAGTAGGTTGTTTGGGTTTACGGCTTGGACTTTGAGTTTGTCAGCTAAACTCCGCGTTTTCGCCGACGATGCCGCTCCAGTCCTTCGTATTAATCAACCTTTGAGGTGCTGTTGGCACCTCGACAAAATGTTGCGCGTGAACAAGCTGGATGAATCGCAGTCTGTTCTGCATCGAATTATTTATTGCCGGGGCGCCCTTTGGCGCGTCGCTACTGTGAGATAGCCGTCCTCCATGTTTGGTTCCAACGACGACAAGAAGACCCCAGCTGCGGCTGGCGAGAAGAAAAGCCTGTTCGGATGGCTGCGCAAAAAGCCGCAGGAACCCGTTGTCGAACAGCCACAGCCACTTCCTGAGCCAACACCTGCGCCGGTCATGGAAGAACAGCTCGCGCCGATTGCCGAGCCGGTACTGCAAGTCGTGGCCGAGTCTGAGCCTCAAACCGCAGTCGTGGCCTCATTGCCACTGACGCCGGCCGCCCAGCCGTGGCTGACGTTGCCGGTGGCGGAAGAGCCGGTGGCGCTGGTCGAAGATGAGCAAGCGCCTCACATTTCGCCGCCGATCCCGGCCCCGACCGCGTTTGCGCCTGAGCCGGTTCAGGCGCCAGTGGTTGAGCCGGTTGTTGAACCCGTGTTCGTGGCCGAGGCTGCGCCGGTTGTTCCAGAGCCTGTAGTGCCGGCATTTGTTCCCCCGGTTGCTCCGGTTGTTCAAGCGCCTGAGCCTGAGCCTGCACCTGCACCTGCACCTGCACCTGCACCTGCACCTGCACCTGCACCTGCACCTGCACCTGTCATCGTTCCTGTTGTCGCCACGCCTGTTGCGCCCGTCGAAACTCCGGTCGAGCCTGTGCGTACCGAAGAGTCCAAAGCCGGCTTCTTCGCCCGCCTCAAGCAAGGACTGTCCAAGACCAGTGCCAGCATTGGCGAGGGCATGGCCAGCCTGTTCCTCGGCAAGAAAATCATCGATGACGAGCTGCTCGAAGACATCGAAACCCGTCTGCTGACCGCCGATGTCGGCGTCGAAGCGACCTCGGTGATCATTCAGCGCCTGACCCAGAAAGTCGCCCGAAAAGAACTGGCCGATGCCGATGCGCTGTACAAATCCCTGCAAGCCGAGCTGGCAGCGATGCTCAAACCGGTTGAGCAGCCGCTGAAAATCACCTCGCAGAACAAGCCGTTCGTGATTCTGGTGGTGGGCGTCAACGGCGCCGGCAAGACCACCACCATCGGCAAACTGGCGAAGAAACTGCAACTCGACGGCAAGAAAGTCATGCTCGCCGCCGGTGACACCTTCCGTGCCGCAGCGGTCGAGCAATTGCAGGTCTGGGGCGAGCGCAACAAGATTCCAGTCATCGCCCAGCACACCGGTGCCGACTCGGCGTCGGTCATCTTCGATGCCGTGCAGGCCGCCAAGGCCCGTGGCATTGATGTGCTGATCGCCGACACTGCCGGTCGTTTGCACACCAAAGACAACTTGATGGAAGAGTTGAAAAAGGTTCGCCGGGTGATCGGCAAGCTCGACGCCGATGCGCCGCACGAAGTGCTGCTGGTGCTCGATGCCGGTACCGGCCAGAACGCCATCAACCAGGCCAAGCAATTCAACCAGACCGTCGAACTGACCGGCCTGGCGCTGACCAAGCTTGACGGCACCGCCAAGGGTGGGGTGATTTTTGCCCTGGCCAAGCAGTTTGGCTTGCCGATTCGCTATATCGGCGTCGGTGAAGGCATCGACGATTTGCGTACTTTTGAAGCAGAACCCTTTGTCCAGGCACTGTTTGCCGAGCGGGAGCGTTCATGATTCGTTTCGAACAGGTCGGTAAACGCTACCCGAATGGTCACGTCGGCTTGCATGAGCTGAGCTTTCGAGTCCGTCGGGGCGAATTCTTGTTTGTCACCGGCCATTCCGGCGCCGGTAAAAGCACCTTGTTGCGACTGCTGTTAGCCATGGAGCGTCCGACCACCGGCAAATTGCTGTTGGCAGGGCAAGATCTGGGCACGATCAGCAACGCGCAGATTCCATTCCTGCGCCGGCAAATCGGCGTGGTGTTCCAGAACCACCAGCTGCTGTTCGATCGCACGGTGTTCAACAACGTCGCATTGCCGTTGCAGATCCTGGGCCTGTCCAAGGCTGAGGTCGCCAAACGCGTGGACTCAGCCCTGGAGCGCGTGGCGCTCTCGGATAAAACCGATCTCTACCCTGGCGACCTGTCCACCGGTCAACAACAGCGCGTTGGCATCGCCCGCGCCATCGTTCACCGTCCGGCCTTGCTGCTGGCGGACGAGCCGACCGGTAACCTCGATCCGCGTCTGGCAGCCGAGATCATGGGGGTGTTCGAAGACATCAACCGTCTGGGCACCAGCGTGTTGATCGCCAGTCACGACCTGGCACTGATCGCCCGCATGCGTCACCGCATGCTGACTCTGCAGCGCGGCCGATTGATCGGCGACGGGGAGGCTGGCGTATGAGTGCGACACGCAGCCCCAAGGTTTCCGAGCGCGTGGCCCCGAAGGCCGCCGACCCGCAACCGCAGAAGAAAAAACGCGACGATGACGACGGCCCGGACTTCGCCACGCTGTTCCGCGCCTGGCTCGAAAGCCACCGCGCCAGTCTGCTGGACAGCTTGCGCCGCTTGGGCAAACAGCCGATCGGCAGCTTTTTCACCTGCATGGTGATGGCCGTTGCCCTGAGCTTGCCCATGGGGCTGTCACTTTTGCTAAGTAACGTCGAGCGTCTCGGCGGTTCCTGGCAGCGTGCGGCGCAGATTTCCCTGTATCTGGAACTTGATGCCAGCCCTGAACAGGGTGAGTCGTTGCGCGAACAGATCAAAGGCATACCCGGTGTGGCCGATGCCGAATACGTGGGGCGCGATCAGGCGCTGGAAGAGTTCCAGCAGCAGTCCGGTCTGGGCGAAGCGCTCAAGGAGCTCCCGGAAAACCCGCTGCCAGGCGTGGTTCTGGTGACCCCGAACGAGGTCGACAAGCCTGCGCTTGAAGCATTAAGACAAAAACTTTCCGAATTGCCGAAGGTACAACAGGCGCAACTTGATCTAGTCTGGGTCGAGCGTCTGGCGGCCATCCTCAAGCTGGGCGACCGTTTTGTCTTCGGTCTGACCGTTCTTTTGGTTTCTGCATTACTTTTGGTGATAGGCAATACCATTCGTCTTCATATTGAAAACCGCCGCACAGAGATAGAAGTGATTAAACTCGTCGGCGGCACTGACAGCTATGTGCGCAGGCCCTTTCTGTACATGGGCGCGCTTTATGGCTTCGGTGCGGGAGTTTTTTCCTGGGGCGTATTGGCGTTTGGCCTGAACTGGCTGAACGACGCGGTGGTTGGACTGGCCGGTTTGTACGGCAGTGATTTTGCGCTGGCCGGAGTGCCAGTTGCCGACGGTCTATCGCTCTTGCTTGGCGCGGTGCTGTTGGGGTATATCGGTGCATGGATTGCAGTCGCACGCCACCTGCGGGAGCTTGCGCCAAAGTAATATCATTTTGCTCGTATTGACGCTTTCAGCGTTTATGGGAACTTGCCTTTTGGTTTCCGGTCAATTTTCGCAGTGCTGAACTGCACGAGTTATGTAAGTCGGAGGTTTTTTCGTATGACCAATTCTTTGCAACCTGCATATGCTCTGGTCCCGGGTGCGAACCTGGAGGCCTATGTGCACACGGTGAACAGCATTCCATTGCTGACACCGGAGCAGGAGCGTGAACTGGCCGAGAGTCTCTATTATGAGCAGGATTTGGGGGCGGCTCGGCAGATGGTGCTCGCCCACCTGCGTTTTGTCGTACATATCGCCCGTAGCTATTCCGGCTACGGCCTGGCCCAGGCTGACCTGATCCAGGAAGGCAACGTCGGCTTGATGAAAGCGGTCAAGCGTTTCAACCCGGAAATGGGCGTACGCCTGGTGTCCTTTGCGGTGCACTGGATCAAGGCGGAAATCCACGAGTTCATCCTGCGCAACTGGCGGATCGTGAAAGTCGCGACCACCAAGGCCCAGCGCAAGCTGTTCTTCAACCTGCGCAGCCAGAAAAAACGTCTGGCCTGGTTGAACAACGAGGAAGTCCATCGCGTGGCGGAAAGCCTTGGCGTAGAGCCGCGGGAAGTACGCGAGATGGAAAGTCGCCTGACCGGCCATGACATGGCCTTCGACCCGGCTGCGGAAGCGGACGACGACAGCGCTTTCCAATCGCCGGCCAACTATCTGGAAGACCACCGGTATGACCCGGCCCGTCAACTGGAAGATGCCGACTGGAGCGACAACTCCAACCACAACCTGCACGAAGCGCTTGAAGTGCTGGACGACCGCAGCCGTGACATCCTCTACCAGCGCTGGCTGGCAGAAGAAAAAGCCACGCTGCACGACTTGGCGCAGAAGTACAACGTGTCGGCCGAGCGTATTCGCCAGCTCGAGAAGAGCGCGATGAACAAGCTCAAGTTGTCGATTGCGGCATAATCTGTGCACCGGCAATAAAAAACGCCCCGATCATTGATCGGGGCGTTTTTGTTTGTACCCGCTTATACCGACCCCCTGTAGGAGCGAGGCTTGCCCGCGAAAGCGGTGTGTCAGTCGACATTATTTCTGAATGACACACCGC
>NZ_JAHBDQ010000030.1 GCF_019956555.1 Pseudomonas sp. A-RE-19
ACCAGGGCCAGCTCGGCGGCCTGATCAAGGAAATAATCATCGTTGCCCTTGCCACCGATCAGGGTGTCCACACCGGCGGCGCCATTGAGCTGGTTGTTGCCATCGTTGCCGGTGATCACATTATTCAAGGCGTTGCCGATGCCATAGGTATTGGCCGTGCCGGTCAGCGTGAGGATTTCCAGGTTGTTGCTCAGGGTGTAGCTCGACGAAGAGCGCACGGTGTCGATTTCGCCAGCCAGGGTACTGGTTTCAACGATCACGTCACCGATGTTGTCGACGATGTAGGTGTCGTTGCCGGTGCCGCCAACCATGTAGTCGGCACCGATACCGCCGTCCAGTATGTTGTTGTTGGCGTTGCCGTTTATGACGTTATTCAGGGCATTGCCGGTGCCGTTGAGGTTGGCCCCGTCCACCAGGATCAGGTTCTCGACATTGTTGCCCAGTGTGTAGTCTATGTAGGAGTAGACCGTGTCTATTTCCGAGAGCAGTGGGCCACGTTCAATGACCACATCGCCGACATTATCGACGATGTAGCTGTCATTACCTGCACCGCCATCCATGCTGTCCGCGCCAGACATACCATTGAGAAGGTTGCTCAGTGCGTTGCCGATCAACGAGTCGTCAAACGCCGAGCCGTAGGCGTTTTCGATCTTCGCGCCAAAGGCAATCGCCAGCCCTTCATTGAACGCGTCGCCATTCGGGTCGGTGAACGCTTGGCCGATCTGGCTGAACTGACCTTCATTGAGGTTGATGCGCACCGCAGCCAACTGGTTGCTGGCGTCGATGGCATCGATACCGCCGGCATCCCAGATGGTTTCGAACACCGACTGGGTCGGTGCCCAGGAATATACGTTGTTGCCCGTCATCCACAGGTTGTTGGCGCCATACAGGCTCTGGATGGCCAGAATATCGAGCAGCATCGGTGTTGTGGGTTGGTAGGAGTACGAGTTGTTGTAACTCATGACGGTCAATGCGACGTCATCCAGCGCCGGATCGAGCGTGATTGTGTTTGAACCCCCAGGCGCGAACGGGTGCTTGAGACCTATCGCATGACCGATTTCATGAATAAACGTCATGAAATCGTAGCTGCCTTTGTCGGGTGTGGCATCGTTGGTAGTTGGTCCGATCCAGACGTCTCCACCGTTAGGGTCGTCGGAGGGGAAATAGCCCCATGCCGCTGCGCCAGCGTCCATTTGCGTATAACCACCGAAGCGCAAATCGCCCACGTTGATGACGTTATCGCTGGTCAGCCGGAAGGTAATATTGGCAACTGCACTCCAGGAGGCGAGCGCGCCGGTAACCGCAGTTTGCTGCGCCGCGGTCAATGCGTACATGTCCTTGTACTCATTGTCGGCACTGTAGTTGGTCGCGAAGTAAGACGTACCAGGCGCCATGAAACTGTACGTCAGATTGGTAACAGCCCCCGGGACCCACCATTTGGAGCTTTCCCATTGGAAGCCGGAGATTAAGCTGTCAACGGCTTTAATGCCGGTCAGCGAAGAAGACGAGCTATCGGTATAACCAGTGGGACGTGGCATGTGAAATTCCTGGGGTAGGCTGCGGCCCTTCCTGGATGTGGCCGCTACAATCTGCAATTCTGCATGAGAAATAGCGCCATTGACATCATATGGCCACTATTTTTTTGGGAATGAGACCGACGTATGACGGCTCCAGTTTTTGTATCGGCCACAGCCGTCTAATCCTGAGGGCCTCCACTTATCTGCACAAGACTGCCTTGCTTCCCCAGGACCCTTTATGAACGCCGTAAAACCCACTCTCATCCGCGAAACCTTCCCCGTCGGCCCGTTGCAATGCAACTGCACAATCATCGGCGACCCGATCACCAAAAAAGCCATCGTCGTCGACCCGGGCGGTAATCACGAACTGATCCTCGCGCGCCTCGACGCCTTGGGCCTGAAGGTGGTCAGCATCATCCATACCCACGCGCACCTGGATCACTTCCTGGCCTCCGGGCAGCTCAAGGAGAAAACCGGCGCGACGCTGCACCTGCATAAAGAAGATCAATTCCTCTGGGACAATCTGGAGATGCAGTGCCAGATGTTCGGCGTGCCTTACACCCCCGTGCCATCGCCGGATCGCTGGTTGGCCGATGATGAAGAACTGGCTTGCGGGTGTGGCGTGGCGTTGCACACGCCGGGTCATACGCCCGGCTCCATGAGCTTTTGGTTTTCAGAGGCTAAGCTGCTGATTGCCGGTGATACGCTGTTCAAGCGCGGGGTAGGGCGCACGGATTTGTGGGGTGGCGATCAGGCGACTCTCGTGCGTTCGATCAAGCAACGGTTATATACCCTCGACGAAGAAGCAACCGTAGTGACCGGTCATGGTCCGGATACGTGTCTGGGCGATGAAATGCGCGGTAACCCTTTTGTGCGGGCCTGATGCTGCAGTTGTGAAAGGCACGACGGAATTTTTGTCGTTGTCCATGATCCAACGCCCGCAAAGGTTCATTGCTTAAGTCCGCTGCACCACAGAATGCAAAAAAAGTAGGAGCTCTCCATGTTCACCTCGCGTCGTTTGATTATTGTCGCTACTGCTGTGGCTTTGTTGTCCGGTTGCGCATCGCAGAACCCTTATGACAACCAGGGTCAGGCTGATGGCGGCACTACGGGCATGAGCAAAACCGCCAAATACGGTGGCCTCGGTGCCTTGGCGGGTGCGCTGGCCGGTGCTGCCATCAGTCACGATAACCGTGGCAAGGGCGCGCTGATTGGCGCCGCCGTAGTGGGGGCTTCCGCCGCCGGTTACGGGTACTACGCCGACCAGCAAGAGAAGAAACTGCGGGCCAGCATGGCCAACACCGGGGTCGAAGTGCAGCGTCAGGGCGATCAGATCAAGCTGATCATGCCGGGCAACATCACATTCGCCACCGATTCGGCGAACATTGCTTCAAGCTTCTATCAGCCACTGAACAACCTGGCGGGCTCGCTCAAGGAGTTCAACCAGAACCAGATCGAGATCGTCGGCTACACCGACAGTACCGGCAGCCGTCAGCACAACATGGACCTGTCTCAGCGTCGTGCCCAGAGCGTGGCGACTTACCTGACCTCTCAGGGTGTCAGCGGCACCAACCTGTCGGCGCGTGGTGCCGGGCCGGATAACCCGATTGCCAGCAACGGTGACGTCAATGGCCGGTCACAGAACCGTCGCGTCGAGGTCAACCTGAAGGCGATTCCAGGTCAGGAATATCAGCAGCAGGGTCAGCCTGTTCAGCAGTATCAGTAACAGCCTGACTGAATCCCAGGCGTACAGAAACCGCCCGATCCTCAACAGATCGGGCGGTTTTTTATCGTCTGTTCAGGCCCTATCGCGAGCAGGCTCGCTCCCACATTAGACCGAGTTGCTGGATCGGTACGCGGCCATCTGTGGGAGCGAGCCTGCTCGCGATGAGGCCCGCGCTGGCAAAAGCCATCAGAAACAAAAAAAGCCCTCGGACAAGCGATTGTCCGAGGGCTTTTTGTGTCGCGCGAAACCTGATTACTTCTTCAGGCCATAATGCTCATCAAGCATGCCCGGCGCGTTCGGGGCTTTGGGGGCGTAATCGCGAGGCGGTTCCTGATCGCGCGGTGGCGTCAGGCGTTCCCGTGGAGCCTGCGCCGCGTCGGCGTGCAGGGCAGCCAGCAAGCGTTGGCGAGTCTGCTCGTCCAGGGCCAGACGGTTGGCGCCCTCGGCGAGATGATCCTGCACTTCCTGATAGCTCTGAGTCAGTTTCTTGACCAGCGTTGCAGTGCTGTTGAAGTGGGTGACCACTTCGTTCTGATACTTGTCAAAACGTTCCTGAATGTCATCCAGCTGACGTTGCGTGCTGCTAGGCGCGGCATTCGGCACCAGGCGAGCGATCAGGAATCCAATGGCGACACCCACAACCAGGGCAAGAGTCGGTAACAACCAAACTAAGAGCGAGTGTTCCACGAGTCCTTCCTCTATAAACGGCTTTGCTTTACGTTAACGGCTCGAACCTGCGCTGTATACCGCGATTCACTCGCAATAGATTGGCACAGACAATTGGCTAGACGAGTCGACCCGATTTGAGGTCACGGAGTTCCTTCCTTGCTTATGCGCGAAACCCCTGTAGTGATTGATGGCCCGGTCGGCCAACTGGAAGCCCTGTACTTGAATAACGAGGGGGCCAATAACGAGCAGCCCCGCGGCCTGGCGCTGATCTGCCACCCCAACCCGGTGCAGGGCGGCACCATGCTCAACAAAGTCGTCTCGACCTTGCAGCGCACCGCCCGCGACGCCGGTTTGATAACTTTGCGCTTCAACTACCGTGGCGTCGGCGCCAGTGAAGGCGCGCACGACATGGGCACTGGCGAAGTCGACGATGCCCAGGCAGCGGCCGAGTGGCTGCGGGCCAGACATCCAGACTTGCCCCTGACCCTGTTCGGTTTCTCCTTCGGCGGATTTGTTGCAGCCAGTCTCGGCGGGCGACTGGAAGCCAAGGGCGAACAACTCAAGCATGTGTTCATGGTCGCGCCCGCCGTCATGCGTCTGGGCGATCAGGATCAGCTACCGCAACAAGGCACACTGACACTGATTCAGCCGGAAACCGACGAAGTCATCGATCCGCAGCTCGTTTACGACTGGTCCGACGCACTCGATCGCCCCCATGAGCTGCTGAAAGTGGCAGAATGCGGACACTTTTTTCATGGCAAGCTGACCGATCTCAAGGATCTGATCCTGCCGCGTCTTTCGAATTGATTGCAGTCTGACAAGCGATTACCCATGACGACTCGTACCCGTATCCTCACCGGCATCACCACCACCGGCACGCCGCACCTGGGCAACTACGCCGGTGCCATCCGTCCGGCGATCATCGCCAGCCGTGACAGCAATGCCGATTCGTTCTACTTCCTGGCCGACTACCACGCCCTGATCAAATGCGATGACCCGCTGCGCATCCAGCGCTCGCGTCTGGAAATCGCCGCGACCTGGCTGGCCGGTGGCCTGGACGTGGATCGCGTGACCTTCTATCGCCAGTCCGACATCCCGGAAATCCCTGAACTGACCTGGCTGCTGACCTGCGTGGCCGCCAAGGGCCTGCTCAACCGCGCTCACGCTTACAAAGCCTCGGTGGACAAGAACATCGAGACCGGCGAAGACCCGGATGCCGGCATCACCATGGGCTTGTACAGCTACCCGGTGCTGATGGCCGCGGACATTCTGATGTTCAACGCCCACAAGGTGCCGGTCGGTCGTGACCAGATCCAGCACGTGGAAATGGCCCGGGACATCGGCCAGCGCTTCAACCATTTGTTCGGCCAGGGTAAAGAATTCTTCACCATGCCCGAAGCGTTGATCGAGGAGAGCGTCGCCACGTTGCCCGGTCTCGACGGTCGCAAGATGTCGAAAAGCTACGACAACACCATTCCGTTGTTCAGCAGCGCCAAAGAGATGAAAGACGCGATTTCGCGGATCGTTACCGACTCCCGTGCCCCAGGCGAAGCCAAGGATCCAGACAATTCGCACCTGTTCACCTTGTTCCAGGCCTTCGCTACGCCGGCACAATCCGACGAGTTCCGCAGCGAATTGCTCCAGGGCCTGGGTTGGGGCGAGGCGAAAAATCGTCTGTTCCAGTTGCTGGACAACGAATTGGGCGAATCCCGCGAGCGTTATCACCAGTTGATCGAGCGCCCGGCGGATCTGGAAGACATTCTGCAGATCGGCGCCAAAAAGGCCCGCTCGGTGGCGACACCGTTCCTCCACGAACTGCGCGAGGCGGTCGGCCTGCGTTCTTTCGTCGCTCAGACCCAAGTCGCGGCCACTACCAAGAAGAAAGCTGCGAAAGCCGCGCGCTTTGTCAGCTTCCGCGAAGATGACGGCAGTTTCCGCTTCCGTCTGCTGGCCGCCGATGGCGAACAACTGCTGCTGTCGCGCAACTTCGCCGATGGCAAAACCGCAGGGCAAGTGACCAAGCAACTGCAATCCGGTCAGCCATTGGACGTGCGCAGCGAAGACTTGAGCTTCAGCGTCTGGCTGGAAGGCGAGTGCGTTGCCGACAGCCCGGCCTTCGCCGACACCACGGCTCGCGACGCTGCCATCGACGCGCTGCGGGTTGCCCTGACACCGGTTCAGGAATAAACAACGGCTCGGTCCGACCAAGGGCCGATTGCCATTCCCACAGGCCGTCGCTACAGTGACGGCCCGTTTTTGTTGCCTTGCTAACGAATTATGACGCCCCTAGAACGATATCAAGCTGATCTGAAACGCCCGGAATTCTTCCACGATGCTGCCCAGGAAACGGCGGTGCGTCATTTGCAGCGCCTGTACGACGATCTGGTCGCTGCCTCGCAGAACAAACCAGGCCTGCTCGGCAAACTGTTTGGCAAGAAGGATCAGACACCGGTCAAGGGCCTGTACTTCTGGGGCGGCGTTGGTCGCGGCAAGACTTACCTGGTCGACACCTTCTTCGAAGCGCTGCCGTTCAAGGAAAAGACTCGCACTCACTTCCACCGCTTCATGAAGCGCGTGCATGAAGAGATGAAGACCCTGGGCGGCGAGAAAAACCCGCTGACCATCATTGCCAAGCGCTTCTCCGACGAGTCGCGAGTGATTTGTTTCGATGAGTTCTTCGTCTCCGACATCACCGACGCCATGATTCTTGGCACGCTGATGGAAGAGCTGTTCAAGAACGGCGTGAGCCTGGTCGCAACCTCGAACATCGTGCCGGACGGTCTGTACAAGGATGGTCTGCAACGTGCGCGCTTCCTGCCGGCCATTGCGTTGATCAAGCAGAACACCGAGATCGTCAACGTCGACAGCGGTGTCGACTATCGTTTGCGTCACCTCGAGCAGGCGGAACTGTTCCACTTTCCGCTGGATGAAGCCGCCCAGGAAAGCCTGCGCAAAAGCTTCCGGGCCCTGACGCCGGAATGTACGGCAGCCGTCGAGAACGACGTACTGGTGATCGAGAACCGCGAAATCCGTGCCGTGCGCACCTGCGATGACGTGGCCTGGTTCGACTTCCGCGAACTCTGCGACGGCCCACGCAGCCAGAACGATTACATCGAACTGGGTAAAATCTTCCACGCGGTGTTGCTCAGCAATGTCGAGCAAATGAGCGTCACCACCGACGACATCGCCCGACGCTTTATCAACATGGTCGACGAGTTCTACGACCGTAACGTGAAGCTGATCATTTCTGCCGAAGTCGAGCTCAAAGACCTCTATACCGGCGGTCGCCTGAACTTCGAGTTCCAGCGCACGCTTAGCCGCTTGCTGGAAATGCAGTCACACGAATTCCTGGCTCGGGCGCACAAGCCGTAGGGCTTTTCGGAAAGTAAAAGGGCCTGCATTGCAGGCCCTTTTTCGTTCACCGCAGAACCCATGTGGGAGCGGGCTTGCTCGCGAAAGCTATCTGACATTCAACATTGATGTTGACTGAACCACCGCTTTCGCGAGCAAGCCCGTTCCCACATTGGATGTGCGTCTAGTCCTTAAGCCGCCTGCTGAAACTGCTGCCGATACTGATTCGGCGACAACTCGGTGTGCTGGCGGAACAGCCGCGCAAAGAAGCTCGCATCGTCGTAACCGACTTCATAGCTGATGGTCTTGATGCTCTTGCGGCTGCCGGACAACAAGCCCTTGGCCGTTTCGATGCGCAGTCGCTGCAGATAATGCAGCGGTTTATCGCCGGTGGCGGTCTGGAAGCGGCGCATGAAGTTGCGGATGCTCATACCGTGTTCGCGGGCTACGTCTTCGAAGCGGAACTTATCGGCGAAGTGCTCTTCGAGCCAATGCTGGATTTGCAGGATGATCACGTCCTGGTGCAGTTTCTGCCCGCCAAAACCGATCCGTCCCGGCGCATAGCTGCGTTGCACTTCGTAAAGAATGTCGCGGGCCACGGCCTGGGCCACGTTGGCGCCGCAAAAGCGCTCGATCAGGTAGATGTAGAGGTCGCAGGCCGAAGTGGTGCCGCCGGCGCAATACAGATTGTCGGCGTCGGTCAGGTGCTTGTCCTGATTGAGTTGAACTTGCGGGAAGCGTTCGGCGAAGGCGTTGAAGAAGCGCCAGTAAGTGGTTGCTTCCTTGCCATCGAGCAGCCCGGCTTCGGCGAGCCAGAACACCCCCGTGGCTTCGCCGCAAAGCACTGCCCCGCGAGCGTGTTGTTCGCGCAGCCATGGCAGGACCTGCGGATAACGTTTGCAGAGCGTGTCGAAATCGTCCCAGAAGGCGGGGAGGATGATGACATCGGCGTTTTCCAGGCCGCCGTCCACCGGCATGATCACATCACTGAAGCTGTTGACCGGTTTGCCGTCGGGGCTGACCAGCCGGGTTTCAAACGCCGGTGTCAGGCCGTGGCCCAGTTGTTTGCCATAGCGCAGGCTGGCCAGATGGAAAAAATCCTTGGCTTGCATGAGGGTGGAAGCGAAAACCCGGTCGATAGCCAGGATACTGACGCGCCGCAAGGGCTTGGAGACATGGATAGACATAATTCAACTTTATTCTTATAGGGGAAAGTGGTCACCAGACGGCTGGATCGTCTTATTTTTTGTCGGATGTGTCCAGTGTCCTGTATCGGAAGCGAGGCTTAGTCTCTGAAGGACAATTCCGTCTGACAATAACGACAGGTGCCGCATGATTCCCAGAACCTTGTTCAGCTCCGAGCACGAACTTTTTCGCGACAGCGTGCGAACGTTCCTCGAAAAAGAGGCCGTGCCGTTCCATGGACAATGGGAAAAACAAGGCTATATCGACCGCCAACTCTGGAACAAGGCGGGGGAGGCGGGGATGCTTTGTTCCCATCTGCCGGAAGAGTACGGCGGGCTGGGGGTGGACTTTCTCTACAGTGCGGTGGTGATCGAGGAGGTTGGCCGTCTGGGGTTGACCGGGATCGGCTTTTCTCTTCATTCGGACATTGTCGCGCCTTACATCCTGCATTACGGCAGTGAAGCGCTGAAACACAAGTACCTGCCCAAACTGGTGTCTGGCGAGATGGTGACGGCCATTGCCATGACCGAGCCCGGGGCCGGTTCTGACCTGCAAGGGGTGAAAACCACTGCCGTGCTGGATGGTGATGAATACGTGATCAATGGTTCGAAGACCTTTATCACCAACGGCTTTCTGGCTGACCTGGTCATTGTCGTGGCCAAGACTGATCCGAAGGCGGGGGCGAAGGGCACCAGTCTGTTTCTGGTGGAAGCCAACACGCCGGGCTTCGCCAAGGGCAAGCGTCTGGAAAAGGTCGGCATGAAGGCCCAGGACACGTCGGAACTGTTCTTTCAGGACGTTCGGGTGCCCAAGGAAAACCTGCTGGGCCAGGCCGGGATGGGATTTGCTTACTTGATGCAGGAATTACCGCAGGAGCGTCTGACGGTCGCAGTCGGCGGCTTGGCGTCAGCTGAAGCGGCGTTGCAGTGGACGCTGGATTACACCCGTGAGCGCAAGGCTTTCGGCAAAGCTATCGCCGACTTCCAGAACACCCGCTTCAAACTCGCTGAAATGGCAACCGAAATCCAGATCGGCCGGGTCTTCGTTGATCGCTGCCTGGAACTGCATCTGCAAGGCAAACTCGACGTGCCGACAGCGGCGATGGCCAAGTACTGGGGCACCGACCTGCAATGCAAGGTGCTCGATGAATGCGTGCAATTGCATGGCGGTTACGGGTTCATGTGGGAATACCCGATCGCTCGGGCGTGGGCGGATGCGCGGGTGCAGCGGATTTATGCCGGGACCAATGAGATCATGAAGGAGATTATTGCGCGGTCGCTTTGATGCGCCTGTGATTGTTAGACCGCTATCGCGAGCAGGCTCGCTCCCACATTGGATTTATGTCTGACCACCATTTTGTGATCGGCACGGATCCATGTGGGAGCGAGCCTGCTCGCGATTGGGCCTATGAATCAATCAAGGCGCAGGATTGGGCTGATCCTGGTGAATCGCCTCGATCCCCGCCAACACTTCATCGGAAAGTTTCAGCTCGAAGCTGGCAATGTTGCTGTCCAGTTGCTCAAGCGTCGTCGCACCGATGATGTTGCTGGTCACGAATGGCTGCCGGGTGACGAAGGCCAGTGCCATCTGCGCCGGATCCAGACCGTGTTCACGGGCCAGGGCTACATATCGGCTGCACGCCGCTTCCGATTGCGGATTGAAATAGCGGCTGAAGCGGCTGTAGAGGCTCAGACGACCTTTGGGTGGACGCGCGCCACCTTCGTACTTGCCCGACAGGAAGCCGAATGCCAGCGGCGAATAGGCGAGCAAACCGCACTGTTCGCGGATGGCGATTTCCGCCAGGCCGACTTCGAAGCTGCGATTGAGCAGGTTGTAGGGGTTCTGGATCGACACCGCACGGGGCCAGCCACGGGCTTCGGCGAGGGCAAGGAAACGCATGGTGCCCCACGGGGTTTCGTTGGACAGGCCGATGTGGCGGATCTTGCCGGCCTTGACCTGTTCGTCCAGTGCTTCGAGGGTGTCTTCCAGCGGCGTGAGGTTGACCTCGCTCTTGTGCTTGTAGCCCAGTTGTCCGAAGAAATTGGTGCTGCGTTCCGGCCAGTGCAACTGATAGAGGTCGATGTAATCGGTCTGCAAGCGCTTGAGGCTCGCATCCACTGCCTGGACGATGTTCTCGCGGTTGTGCTTGAGGTTTTTATCGCGGATGTAGTCGATGGTATTGCCTGGACCGGCGATCTTGCTTGCCAGGATCCAGTCGGCGCGATCGCCGCGACTTTTGAAGTAATTGCCGATGTAGCGCTCGGTGGTGGCGTAGGTTTCGGCCTTGGGCGGCACCGGGTACATTTCGGCGGTGTCGATGAAATTGATCCCGGCGCTCTTGGCTCGTTCGATCTGGGCGAAGGCTTCAGCTTCGCTGTTTTGCTCGCCCCAGGTCATGGTGCCGAGGCAGATTGCACTCACGTTCAGATCGGTACGGCCTAGCTGGCGATAGTCCATCGGGTGCTCCTTGGGCAAAACAATCATAAAAGCAGGTTGAAATATTTTTCGCAATCTGCATAATTGCGCACCTCTTTCTGCAGTGGAAGTGATGCGCCGCCGCCGAAGAATCTTGCCGTTGAACGGACGCGCCGACCCGAGCCCCCGAAAGCGTCTGTATCCGGCTGCCTTTGACTTGTCAAAGTACGCACTATTCAGTAAGATCCGCCGTCTAATTTACAGGGCGGCCCCTGAGGCTATAAAGAATGAAAACTTTTACTGCTAAACCGGAAACAGTACAGCGCGACTGGTTTGTCGTCGACGCTGCAGGTCAGACCCTGGGTCGTCTGGCCACCGAAATCGCGAGCCGTCTGCGTGGCAAGCATAAAGCTGAGTACACTCCTCACGTTGACACCGGCGATTACATCGTCGTTATCAATGCCGAGCAGATTCGTGTAACCGGTGCTAAAACCACCGACAAAATCTACTACTCCCACTCCGGTTTCCCGGGCGGCATCAAGTCGATCAACTTCGAAAAGCTGATCGCTAAAGCCCCTGAGCGCGTGATCGAGACCGCGGTCAAAGGCATGCTGCCTAAGAACCCGCTGGGTCGCGACATGTATCGTAAGCTGAAAGTCTATGCGGGCGCTGTACACCCTCATACTGCTCAGCAGCCCCAAGAACTGAAGTTTTAACGGAATAGTTCATTATGTCGGCGACTCAAAATTACGGCACTGGCCGTCGCAAGACCGCAACCGCACGCGTTTTCCTGCGTCCGGGCACTGGTAACATCTCCATCAACAATCGTTCGCTGGATAATTTCTTCGGCCGCGAAACTGCCCGCATGGTAGTTCGTCAGCCGCTGGAATTGACTGAGACTGTCGAGAAGTTCGACATCTACGTCACCGTGATCGGTGGTGGTGTAAGTGGTCAAGCTGGCGCAATCCGCCACGGTATCACTCGCGCTCTGATGGACTACGACGAAACTCTGCGCGGTGCTCTGCGCAAAGCCGGCTTCGTAACCCGTGATGCACGTGAAGTTGAACGTAAGAAAGTCGGTCTGCGTAAAGCGCGTAAGCGTCCGCAGTACTCGAAGCGTTAATTCGCTTTCACGTTCAAAAAGAACGCCCAGTTTCCTCGCGAAGCTGGGCGTTTTTTTATGGGCGAAATTTATCAGTGAATTGCGCTGTGACAACTTGCCACATCCGCAGAGGCCCTATACTGCAAGGCTTGGCAGTGGAGCCCCTCGGTAATTACCTTGTCAGAATTGGGGCTTTTCATTACCATTCGGCAAAATTTTTATAAGTTCAGATTTTTACTTAGTAGACGCCTGATTTAACAGGCCACAAAGCTGATGGGAGAGGACTGAATGAGCAATGACGGCGTGAATGCAGGCCGGCGTCGCTTCTTGGTAGCAGCCACATCCGTGGTGGGTGCTGCAGGAGCGGTGGGGGCTGCGGTCCCGTTCGTGGGGTCATGGTTTCCCAGTGCCAAGGCGAAAGCCGCAGGTGCACCGGTGAAAGTGAATGTCAGCAAAATCGAGCCAGGTCAGCAAATGATTGCTGAGTGGCGCGGCCAGCCGGTGTTCATCGTCCGCCGTACCGAGGAAATCCTGGGGAATCTGAAAAAGATCGAGGGCCAGCTGTCTGACCCGACCTCCAAGAACTCAACGCAACCGACCTATGTCGATCCAGAGACGCGCTCGATCAAGCCAGAAGTTTTGCTGCTGATCGGTATCTGCACGCACTTGGGTTGCTCACCGACCTTCCGTCCGGAAGTGGCACCTGCGGACCTGGGCAAGGATTGGGTAGGGGGTTATTTCTGCCCTTGCCACGGTTCCCACTACGATCTGGCTGGCCGCGTCTACAAGTCGCAACCCGCGCCTTTGAACCTGCCAGTTCCCCCGCATTCCTATGAGACCAATGACATCATTGTCATTGGCGTCGATACGGAGAAAGCGTGATGAGCAAGTTCATGGATTGGGTTGATGCGCGCTTTCCCGCGACCAAAATGTGGGAAGACCATCTCAGCAAGTACTACGCCCCGAAGAACTTCAACTTCTTCTATTTCTTTGGCTCCCTCGCATTGCTCGTTCTGGTCAACCAGATCGTTACCGGTGTCTGGCTGACCATGAGCTACACCCCGTCGGCGGAAGAGGCCTTTGCTTCCGTCGAATACATCATGCGCGACGTCGAGTACGGCTCGATTCTGCGTCTGTTGCACTCCACCGGCGCTTCGGCGTTCTTCATCGTTGTCTATCTGCACATGTTCCGTGGTCTGCTCTACGGTTCGTACCAGAAGCCGCGTGAGCTGGTGTGGGTCTTCGGCATGCTGATTTATCTGGCGCTGATGGCTGAAGCGTTCATGGGTTACCTGCTGCCGTGGGGCCAGATGTCTTACTGGGGCGCCCAGGTGATCATCTCGCTGTTCGGTGCGATCCCGGTCATCGGTAACGACCTGACCCAGTGGATTCGTGGTGACTACCTGATTTCCGGCATTACCCTGAACCGCTTCTTCGCCTTGCATGTGGTTGCCCTGCCGATCGTGATCCTCGGTCTGGTGGTGGTGCACATTCTGGCGCTGCACGAAGTCGGTTCGAACAACCCGGATGGCGTTGACATCAAGAAACACAAGGACGAAAACGGCGTACCCCTGGACGGCATTGCCTTCCACCCGTACTACACCGTGAAAGATATCGTCGGCGTAGTGGTGTTCCTGTTCATCTTCTGCTCGATCGTGTTCTTCTTCCCTGAAATGGGCGGCTACTTCCTCGAGAAGCCGAACTTTGAAGTGGCGAACGCCTTCAAGACCCCAGAGCACATCGCTCCGGTCTGGTACTTCACGCCGTTCTACGCGATCTTGCGTGCGGTTCCGGACAAGCTCCTGGGTGTTGTTGCCATGGGGGCTTCGATTGCCTTGCTGTTCGTCCTGCCGTGGCTGGACCGTAGTCCGGTCAAGTCCATGCGCTACAAGGGCTGGCTGAGCAAGATCTGGCTCTGGGTGTTCTGCATCTCCTTCGTGATTCTTGGCTGGCTGGGTGTTATGGCGCCTACCCCGGAGCGCACGTTGCTGTCGCAGGTATGTACCTTCCTGTACTTCGCCTACTTCATTCTGATGCCGTTCTACACCAGGCTCGAGAAGACCAAACCGGTTCCGGAAAGGGTGACTGGCTGATGAAAAAGCTATTTGCTGTACTGATTCTTGCGGCGATGCCTGTACTGTCCTTTGCGGCCGTACACGGTGGTCCCGAACTGGAAAAAGTCGACATTGACGTTTCCGACAAGGCCGCCATGCAGGACGGCGCACGTACATTCGCCAACTATTGCATGGGCTGCCACAGCGCCAAGTTCCAGCGCTACGAGCGTGTCGCCGATGACCTGGGCATTCCTCACGAGCTGATGCTCGAGAAGCTGGTGTTCACCGGCGCCAAGATCGGTGATCACATGAGCACTGGCATGCAGCCAGCTGATGCCAAAGCCTGGTTCGGTGCGGCGCCGCCCGACCTGACACTGGTGGCTCGTGTTCGTGGTACTGACTGGCTCTACGGCTATCTGCGTTCGTTCTATGAAGACCCGTCGCGTCCTTGGGGTGTGAACAACAAGGTGTTCCCGAACGTCGGCATGCCTAACGTTTTGGTCGGCCTGCAGGGTCGTCAAGTGGTAGGCTGTAAACAAGTTCAAATCGTCGATGACGGCAAGAAGCAATACGATCCGCTGACCGGCACCGCTTTGACCCATGAAGCCTGCGATCAACTGACGGTATTGCCGAAAACCGGCACGCTGAACGAAGAGCAGTTCGACGAGAAGGTCAAGAATCTGGTGACCTTCCTGGCCTACTCGGCCAACCCGGTGAAGCTGCAGCATCAGCGCATCGGTACCTATGTGTTGCTGTACCTGGCGTTCTTCTTTGTATTCGCTTACTTGCTCAAGCGTGAATACTGGAAAGACGTCCATTGATAAAGCGGTAAGCCATTGCTGTTAATCGCGCGCGCCCAGGGGCGTCTCTGAAGGTGTAACGAGTCTGGTGATCCAGGCGTTACGGGAGGCGCCCTCTGGGCGCGCGTGTTTTTCTGTTTTCGATAATTTCAACAAGCGAGGAGGACCGCCATGGGCGTGACCAATCGGTTGGCCTGTTACTCCGACCCCGCCGACCACTATTCCCACCGAGTGCGCATCGTACTTGCAGAGAAGGGTGTCAGCGCCGAGATCATTTACGTGGAAGCTGGTCGCCAGCCGCCTAAACTGATTGAAGTGAACCCTTACGGAAGCCTGCCCACCCTGGTCGATCGTGACCTGGCGTTGTGGGAGTCGACTGTGGTGATGGAATATCTGGATGAGCGTTACCCGCACCCGCCGTTACTGCCGGTTTATCCTGTGGCGCGTGCTAACAGTCGTCTGCTGATTCATCGCATTCAGCGTGACTGGTGTGGCCTGGTGGATCTGATTCTGGATTCGCGGACCAAGGAAGCGGCCCGTGTCGTGGCTCGTAAGGAGCTGCGCGAAAGCCTGACAGGCGTGTCGCCGTTGTTCGCCGACAAGCCGTTTTTCCTCAGTGAGGAACAAAGTCTGGTGGATTGCTGCCTATTACCAATACTCTGGCGATTGCCGATTCTGGGTATTGAACTGCCGCGGCCTGCCAAGCCGCTGCTTGATTATATGGAGCGCTCGTTTGCGCGTGAGGCTTTCCAGGCGAGTCTGTCTGGTGTCGAACGCGATATGCGCTAAGGCTTAAGGAGCCGCTATGAACTCCAGTCGACCTTATCTGGTCCGTGCGCTCTACGAGTGGATTGTGGACAACGATTGCACCCCGCACATGCTGGTCAATTCCGAGTATCCGTCGGTGCAGGTGCCTCAGGGTTTTGCCAGTGACGGACAGATTGTCCTGAACGTATCGCCGGCAGCCGTGCGGCATCTGCACATGGACAACGAAGCGGTCAGCTTCGAGGGGCGCTTCGGTGGCGTGCCGCATACCCTGTACGTGCCTATCGCATCGATCCTGGGCATTTACGCTCGGGAGAACGGTCAGGGCATGGTGTTTGATCTGGAATCGCCTCTGGAAGACGAGGAAGAGATCGAGCCGGATGATGATGTTCCGCCACCCGACAGCGAACCGCCGCGTCCCAGCGGTCGACCCAGTTTGAAAGTGGTGAAGTAATAAAAAAGGCGATCCGAATGGATCGCCTTTTTTATTGCTTCACCACTTTCAACGGTAGGAGCTGCCGAAGGCTGCGATCTTTTGACTTTGCTTTTCAGGATCAAAAGATCGCAGCCTTCGGCAGCTCCTGCAGAGACGATGGCGATCTCGAGGATGCCATCGCCGGTAAGCAGGTATCAGTCGATGTACTCAAACAACTTCACGATTTTCTGCACGCCGGAAACGCCTTGTACCAGATTGGTCGCCTGGGCCGCTTCCTGCTTGGTCAGCAGACCGAGCAGGTAGACGATGCCGTTTTCGGTCACGACCTTGATGCGCGAGCCCGGGATGGAGGCGTCGGTGAGCATCTGGGTCTTGATCTTGGTCGTCAGCCAGGTGTCATTCTGGCGTGCCAGCAGCGAGGATGGTTGCAGCACTTGCAGCTCGTTGTGCACCTTCTTCACGCGCTGAACGGCGGCGGCAACCTGTTCGGCCTTGGCCTTGAGGTCTTCGCGCGGGGTTTGCCCGGCCAGCAGCACCACGCCGTTGAAGCTGGTGATGACGATGTGCGAATCGTTGTCCAGGGCCGGATCGGCCTTGGCGATGTTTACACCGGCCTTGGTTTCGATCAGGGAGTCATCGATTTTGCTGCCGAAGGTGCGGGTGCCGCGGTCATCGTCGATCGGCGCTTCACGGCTGGCGTTAACCACCGAAGTGCAGCCGCTGATGCCGAGGCACAGGGTCAAGGCCAGAAGGCCTAGGCGATTAGGGGTCATTCTTCACTCCCGAACAGTTGGCTGTCGATCAAATCGCAAAGGCAATGGATCGCCAGCAGGTGGACTTCCTGAATACGTGCAGTGACGTTGGCCGGTACGCGGATCTCGACGTCCTCGGGCAATAGCAGTGACGCCATGCCGCCGCCATCACGACCCGTCAATGCTACGACAATCATTTCACGATCATGTGCGGCCTGGATCGCTTGAATAATGTTCGCCGAGTTGCCACTGGTGGAAATCGCCAGCAATACGTCGCCCGGCTGACCGAGGGCGCGGATCTGTTTGGAGAAGATTTCGTTGTAGCTGTAATCGTTGGCGATCGAGGTGATCGTCGAGCTGTCGGTGGTCAGCGCGATGGCTGGCAGGCTCGGGCGCTCGCGTTCAAAGCGGTTGAGCAATTCGGACGAGAAGTGCTGTGCGTCACCGGCGGAGCCGCCGTTGCCGCAGGAAAGCATTTTGCCCTCGTTAAGCAGGGCGTTGACCATGACTTGACTGGCTTGCTCGATGTGCGGTGCAAGTACGTCCATCGCCTGTTGCTTGGTGTCGATACTGGCCTGAAAAAGCTGGCGAATTCGCGATTGCATGTCCATCTGTGTGACCTTAATTGGCGCGGCTACTTGGCACATGAATGTGCAGCCCGCAAAGCAAAGAGCAAAAGTGTTGGGTGAAGGTGTCCGGTTCGGGGTGCAATCGATCAGCTGTCGAAGGCATTCTGCAACCAGTTCAGCTGATCAAGGTTGCTGTCGATGGCAACCACGTCGAAGCGGCAAGGGAAATTGGCCCAACGCGACTCGCGCTGAAGAAAATACTGCGCGGCGAAAATCAGTTTCTGCCGTTTGCGCCCATCGATGCTATCGAGCGCACCACCCCATTGGGTGTTTTTTCTGTAGCGGACTTCGACGAATACTACTGTATCGCCATCAAGCATGACCAGATCAAGCTCGCCGCGTTTACACAACCAGTTCTGCGCCAGCAGGCGCAGACCTTGTTGCTGAAGATGCTCGAGCGCATGGCGCTCGGCATCTTTACCGCTTTGCTGGCGTGACCTGTCAGGCATCAGCGCGAGGTGTCCGGCAGGTTTTGAACCTGGCCGTTGACGAACTGTGCCCATGGCAACTGGCGCTCGACCCGTTGAGTCCGCGTCATGCCCAGGCTGCCCGATTGACCCTGGATGCGGCTGTCCGGCAAAGCCTTGAGTTGCCCCAGGCGCGGTGCCAGGCGATAGGCGTCGATACCCATCGCATACAGGCGACCCAGGCTTCCGCCGGCTTGTGGCCATTGTGCGGTGACTTGTTTGCGCAGCGGATCGTTGGCATCCAGCAGCCATGGGGTTTCGCAGAAGCGAATACCGTTCATGTCGTTGTACTGGTTCTGGTCACCGCTGGCGCTGAACACGTGGGAGGTGGCGTAAACCGGCACGTCACCCGCGTACTGGAAGTTCAGGGTCGGTTTGATCTGCTGAGCCTGTTGCGGCGTCGCGGCCAGGAAGATGAACTCGATGTCCTGGCGACGCGAAGGTTGGGCGGCAACCTGCGAGCCGACGGTGCTTTGCAGGCTCTTGGCACGGCCTTCGCTCTGGCGCAGCTGGAACATGTCGGCAATCTGCTGGGCCAGTTGCACCGGTTGGTCGACGCGTTCGGTGGCGACGATGCTGCCACCGTTGGCTTGCCAATCCTGGCTGAACGCCCTGAGTACGCGATCACCCCATTCGCCTTTAGGCACCATGATGGCGGCGCGATGCAGGCCATCGGCGCGAGCGCGGCGAGACACTTCGCGGGCTTCGTCTTCAGCGGCAAGGCCGAACTGGAACAGCTGGGCCGGACCTTGTTCGCCTTCGCTGTAGTTCAGCGCGAGGGTGGTGATCGGCAGTTGTGGGCGCGCGCTGAGCTGTTTGACCAGCGGCTTTTCCAGTGGGCCGATCACCAGTTGCACGCCGTCGGCTTGCGCCTTGCGGTAGAACTCGTCCAGAGACGTCAGGCGCGAGCTGTCATAGAACTCGATGGCCGGCGGCTTCTGCCCGGCTTGTTGCGCCTGGTAGTGAGCAGCCATGAAGCCTTCGCGCAGCGCTTTGCCCACCGAAGCCAGCGGGCCGTCTTGCGGCAGCAGCAGGGCGATCTTGCTCAGGGGCTGGCTGGCCAGTTCCTTGAGTTTGGTCAGTGGCAACGGCAGCTGAATGGCGGCCGGGTGCTTTGGATTCTGTTCGCGCCAGTTATCGATCGCGGCTTGCTGCTGTTCCAGGGTGCCGGCGGTTTTCACCGCCAGCGCCAGACGTAACCAGCCACCGAGGTCATCATCGGTGGTTGGCTGCAATTGATCGGTCGGCAGCGAAGCGATCAGGGTCCAGATCGCTTCGTGGTTTTTGCTGGCGGCTTCACCTTCAAGCATGGGGGCGATGAAGATGCGCTCCCGTGCGGCGGCCAGGGTCTGGCCGTCGGCCTCAAGGGCGCGGGCATGAACGGTGCCGGTGCGAACCTGCTGTTCGACGGGCAGTTCGCTCAGGCGTTGCAGGCTTGGATGGCGCAGGGCAGTCAGCGCCGCTTTGGGCTGATTGCGGACCATGGCCAGTTCCGCCGCCAGGGTACTGGCGAAGATTTGTTGGCCAGGCTTGAGTTGTTCCATCGGGACCTGTTGCAGGATTTGCGCGGACTGGCCGGCATTGCCCTGACGATAAGCCAGGTCTGCTGCGCTCAAGCGCAATAGAGCGGCTTTTTCCGGATCTTTGCTTTGAGTGGCCTGTTCGAGCAGTTGCTCGATACTGGCGTTCGGGGTCCGTGGAAGTTCGCCAAGGCTGGAAGAGGGCGAGCTGGCGCAAGCCGCCAGCAAGGCAGCGAGGCAGAGGGCAGTGAACAGCCGCAGGCAAGCGATCATGTAGTGTTCCTGATACTCGATCAAATTAGCGTGGAATTGTACCCAAGCACTGGCCGGGGCGCGATGCTACTGGCGTGAATCGATCAATTTAGCTCGTGCAAATGTTGCGGCACTGCACAAAAGGCTGGAAAACCCGGGGAGGGCGAGACGTATCGCAAGCGCCGCTACGCGCTACAATGTCGCCTTTTACCGATCATGAGGTGTGCGCTTTGACTGCTCCAGGTGCTTTGAATTCCGCTGCTGGCTCGCTTTATGTGGTGGCGACGCCCATCGGCAACCTGGACGATATCAGTGCGCGTGCGCTGAAAATCCTGCGCGAGGTCGCCTTGATCGCTGCCGAAGATACTCGCCATTCCCAGCGATTGATGCAGCATTTCGGCATTCCCACGCCGCTGGCAGCCTGCCATGAACACAACGAGCGGGAAGAGGGTAACCGCTTTATTACGCGTTTGCTGGCGGGCGACGATGTGGCGTTGATCTCCGACGCCGGGACGCCGCTGATATCCGATCCGGGTTATCACTTGGTGCGTCAGGCCCGTGCTGCGGGGATCAATGTGGTACCGGTTCCCGGCGCCTGTGCATTGATCGCAGCACTTTCGGCGGCGGGGCTGCCGTCCGACCGTTTCATCTTCGAAGGTTTTCTGCCGGCCAAGGCTGTCGGCCGACGTGCTCGTCTGGAGCTCGTTAAAGAAGAACCGCGCACGCTGATTTTCTATGAGGCACCACATCGGATCCTTGAATGCTTGCAAGACATGGAGCTGGTATTCGGTGCCGATCGCCCGGCCTTGCTGGCGCGCGAATTGACCAAGACCTTCGAAACACTTAAAGGCCTGCCGCTGGCCGAGTTGCGTGAGTTCGTCGAATCGGACAGCAATCAGCAGCGCGGTGAGTGCGTGGTGCTGGTGGCGGGCTGGACTGCCCCCGAGACCGAAGACGCTGTCAGCAGTGAAGCGATGCGTATTCTCAACCTGCTACTCGAAGAGATGCCGCTCAAGCGCGCGGCGGCATTGGCGGCGCAAATTACCGGCGAGCGCAAGAATGTGCTCTATCAGGTCGCGCTGGATAAACAGAAGGGCGAGTAAAAACGACGCACAGCGCCCCCCAGAGGCTTTTAGCGCTTGTTCTTCGGCCGCTCTGCCGTTAACCTTCGCGGCGGAGAGTCGATCGGACAGTCGCTGCCCTCTATGAAAATTAGGGGGGGGAGGAAAGTCCGGGCTCCATAGGGCGAAGTGCCAGGTAATGCCTGGGAGGCGTGAGCCTACGGAAAGTGCCACAGAAAATAACCGCCTAAGCGCTTCGGCGCCGGTAAGGGTGAAAAGGTGCGGTAAGAGCGCACCGCACGTCTGGCAACAGTTCGTGGCTAGGTAAACCCCACTTGGAGCAAGACCAAATAGGGTCCCAAGGCGTGGCCCGCGCTGGGACCGGGTAGGTTGCTAAAGATGTCCAGTGATGGCCATCGTAGACGAATGACTGTTCAAGACAGAACCCGGCTTACAGATCGACTCTCCACCTTTTATCCTTCTCTGCTTGAATCATTGGCAGCGATGTTCGTAATGGCAATTTCCCTCCCTGCTGAATCAATAGCAGAAGCGCTTTTGTAATACCGAAAAAATCTTACTCTTAACAAATCACTTTAACTTCTGAATGCAGCTTTCTGTGCTGATTCAAGTTATTGAGCAAATTCATCCGTCAGATTCTCGTTAACCCTCCTTTTACACTCCTAAATCTCCGTTCTGTAAGGCTTTTCCTTTAATCCGCGCCTTGACGGTGTGGTGGGCGCATTCCTATAGTGTGCGCAAGTGGCGGAAAGTGGCATGAAGTGGGTTTTTTGAGCGTAAAACGCTAATATTTGGAGAAACGCTGACGTGTTTCGCGGAGCTAACGCTATCAGTCTCGATGCAAAGGGCCGTCTCGCTATGCCGAGCCGGTACCGTGACGAGCTGGTTTCGCGTAGTTCCGGTCAATTGATCGTCACCATCGATGCCGTTGATCCGTGTTTGTGTGTTTACCCCCTCGATGAGTGGGAAATTATTGAAACCAAACTGCGTGCACTGCCTTCGCTTCGCGAAGAGAACCGCCGCCTGCAACGTTTACTGATCGGTAATGCCGTCGACCTCGAACTCGATGGCAGTGGTCGTTTTCTGGTTCCGCCGCGTCTTCGCGAATATGCCAAGTTGGATAAGCGCGCAATGCTGGTAGGCCAACTGAACAAGTTCCAATTGTGGGACGAGGATGCCTGGAATGCGGTTTCTGCCGCTGACCTGGCTGCTATTCAACAACCGGGCGCCATGCCTGATGAACTGCGTGATTTGATCCTGTGACTATTGATAGCGGCTTTAACCACATCACCGTACTGCTTGACGAAGCCGTCGAGGCTCTCGCCGTACGTCCTGATGGCTGCTATCTGGACGGTACGTTCGGACGCGGCGGACACAGTCGGTTGATCCTCAGCCAGCTCGGGCCTGATGGCCGGTTGCTCGGATTCGACAAAGATCCTCAAGCGATTGCCACCGGGCAAACGCTAGCGGCCGAAGACGGCCGCTTTGTCGTTGTACAGCGCAGCTTTGCCGAGCTGGGGTCGGAAGTCGCCGAACGCGGTCTGGCCGGCAAGGTCAGTGGTGTTCTGCTCGACCTCGGCGTGTCTTCGCCGCAGCTCGACGACCCGGAGCGCGGTTTCAGTTTCCTCAACGACGGCCCGTTGGACATGCGCATGGACCCGTCTCGCGGGATCAGCGCCGCCGAATTCGTCAACACCGCACCGGTGGAAGAAATCGCCCGGGTGTTCAAGGAATACGGCGAAGAACGCTTCTCCGGTCGCATGGCGCGTGCCGTGGCCGAGCGTCGCGACATCAAGCCGTTCGAGCGCACTGGCGATCTGGCGGAAGTGCTGAAAGTCGCCAACCCGGCATGGGAAAAGGGCAAGAACCCCGCCACCCGTGCATTCCAGGGCCTGCGTATTCACGTCAACAACGAACTGGGCGATCTGGAAGCCGGCCTCGAAGCTGCGCTGGAATGCCTGGAAGTCGGCGGTCGTCTGGTGGTCATCAGCTTCCATTCGCTGGAAGACCGCATCGTCAAATTGTTCATGCGCAAACTGGTCAAAGGCGAAGCTGACAACCTGCCGCGCAACCTGCCGGTCCGTCACGTCGCTTTCGAACCGATAATCAAAATCCATGGCAAAGCGCAGTCCGCCTCCGAGGCCGAACTCAAAGCCAACCCACGTTCCCGTAGCGCTGTCATGCGCGTCGCGGAGAAGCTGCGGTGAGCAAGCTTTTCGCCAAGCCACTTCCCGGCGGAAGCTTTTTCATGCTGTTGCTGTTTATCGGCGTGCTCGTGTCGGCCATCGGCGTGTCCTATAGCGCCCACTGGAACCGTCAGCTGTTGAATTCGCTGTACAACGAATTGAGCGTGCGCGACAAGGCACAGGCGGAGTGGGGCCGGTTGATTCTCGAACAGAGCACCTGGACTGCCCACAGCCGTATCGAAGTCCTGGCCACCGAGCAACTGAAGATGCGCATTCCTGGCGCCGCTGAAGTGCAGATGGTGGCGCCATGATGAAACTCGAAGGTGCGCTCTTTCCATGGCGATTCCGTCTGGTGCTGGGTTTGCTCGGTGTCATGGTGGTCGCGATTTGCTGGCGTATCATTGATCTGCAAGTCGTCGACCGTGCCTTCCTTAAAGGCCAGGGCGATGCGCGCAGTGTTCGTCACATTCCGATTCCGGCTCACCGTGGTCTGATTACCGACCGTAACGGCGAGCCTTTGGCCGTCAGTACGCCGGTCACCACCCTGTGGGCCAACGCCAAGGAAATGCAGCTGGCCAAAGAGAAGTGGCCCGCACTGGCGGCCGCGTTGGGGCAGGACCCGAAAGCCCTGGCCGAACGTCTCGAAGCCCAGGCCAACAAAGAATTCATTTATCTGGTGCGCGGGCTGACCCCCGAGCAGGGCCAGGCTGTGCTCGATCTGAAAGTGCCGGGTGTCTATGGCATTGAAGAGTTCCGGCGTTTCTACCCGGCGGGTGAAGTCACCGCCCACATGGTCGGCTTTACCGACATCGACGATCACGGCCGTGAAGGTGTCGAACTGGCCTATGACGAATGGCTCGCCGGGGTCGCCGGCAAGCGTCAGGTGATCAAGGACCGGCGCGGCCGGCTGATCAAAGATGTCCAGGTCACCAAAAACGCCAAGGCCGGCAAGCCCTTGGCGTTGTCCATTGACCTGCGTCTGCAATACCTGGCCAACCGCGAGCTGCGTAACGCGATCATCGAGAACGGCGCGAAAGCCGGCAGCCTGGTGATCATGGACGTGAAGACCGGCGAGATCCTGGCCATGGTCAACCAGCCGACCTACAACCCGAACAACCGTCGCAACCTGCAACCGGCGATGATGCGCAACCGCGCGATGATCGACGTGTTCGAGCCGGGCTCGACCATGAAGGCGATCTCCATGAGCGCCGCGATTGAAACCGGCCGCTGGAAGCCGAGCGATACCGTCGAGGTGTACCCAGGCTCCTTGCAGATTGGTAAGTACACCATCAAGGACGTATCGAAGACCGAAGGCCCGGTACTCGACCTGACCGGTATTCTGATCAACTCCAGTAACGTCGGCATGAGTAAGGTCGCGTTCGATATCGGCGGCGAAACGATTTTCCGTCTGGCGCAGAAAGTCGGTCTCGGCCAGGACACCGGCCTCGGCTTCCCGGGTGAGCGTGTCGGCAACCTGCCGAACTACCGGGATTGGCGCAAGGCTGAAACCGCCACACTGTCCTATGGCTACGGTATTTCCGTGACCGCGATCCAGTTGGTCCACGCCTTCTCGGCCCTGGCCAATAATGGTCGCCTCGCGCCACTGACCCTGATCAAAACCGACAAGGCGCCGCAAACCACTCAAGTGTTGCCGGAAGCCGTCGCGAAAACCATGCAAGGCATGCTGACCCAAGTGATCGAAGCCCCGCGCGGTGTATTCCGTGCGCAGGTGCCGGCATATCACGTGGCAGGCAAATCGGGTACTGCGCGTAAGACGTCGGTGGGCTCCAAAGGCTACGCCGAAAACTCGTATCGCTCGCTGTTCGCCGGTTTCGGCCCGATGAGCGACCCGCGTTACGCGATCGTGGTGGTGATCGATGAACCGACCAAGGCCGGTTACTTCGGTGGTCTGGTATCGGCGCCGGTGTTCAGCAAAGTGATGTCCGGGACTCTGCGCCTGATGAACATCACCCCGGACAACCTGCCAGCCACTCAACAAGCGAACGCCGCACCGGTCGTTCCGCTGAAAGCCAATGGAGGGCGCGGCTGATGTCGCTGAGCCTGAACAAGATTTTCGCCCACGCTGGCCGTGATCTGCTGATCCGCGAATTGGCGCTGGACAGCCGCAACGTGCGGGCCGGCGATTTGTTTCTCGCGGTCCCGGGCGGCAAGTTCGACGGGCGTGCGCACATCGCCGATGCCTTGCAGCGCGGCGCTGCTGCCGTGGCTTATGAAGTCGAAGGCGCGACCGTACTGCCAATCACCGATGTGCCGTTGATTCCGGTCAAAGGTCTGGCGGCGCAGCTGTCGGACATTGCCGGGCGTTTTTATGGTGAGCCGAGTCGCCACCTTAATCTGATCGGCGTGACCGGCACCAACGGTAAAACCAGCGTGACCCAATTGGTTGCGCAAGCCCTCGACTTGCTCGGTCAACACTGCGGCATCGTCGGTACCCTGGGCTCCGGTTTCTACGGCGCGCTGGAAAGTGGCCTGCACACCACGCCGAACCCGATCGCGGTGCAAGCGACCCTCGCCGACCTGAAAAAAGCCGGCGCCAAAGCCGTGGCCATGGAAGTCTCTTCCCACGGCCTTGATCAGGGCCGCGTGACTGCGTTGGCCTTCGACGTGGCGGTGATGACCAACCTGTCGCGCGATCATCTGGATTACCACGGCACCATGCAGGCCTATGGCGAAACCAAGGCCAAGTTGTTTGCCTGGAATGATCTGAAGTGCCGGGTGGTCAACCTCGACGACGATTTCGGCCGGCAACTGGCCGCCGATAAAGGCGAGTCGCGGCTGATCACTTACAGCCTGCAAGACTCCAGCGCCTACCTGTATTGCCGCGAAGCGCAGTTCGACGACGAAGGCGTGCGCGCCACGCTGGTCACGCCGCAAGGCGAGCACCATTTGCGCAGCACCTTGCTCGGTCGCTTCAACCTCAGCAACGTATTGGCCGCCGTCGGCGCCTTGCTCGGGCTGGACTACGCGCTGGACGAAATTCTCAAAGTGCTGCCGAAACTCGAAGGCCCGGCCGGTCGCATGCAGCGCCTGGGCGGCGGTACTCAGCCATTGGTGGTGGTCGATTACGCCCACACGCCGGATGCGCTGGAAAAAGTCTTGATGGCCCTGCGTCCTCACGCCAAAGGCCGGTTGCTGTGCCTGTTCGGTTGCGGCGGTGATCGTGATCGCGGCAAGCGTCCGTTGATGGCGGAAGTGGTCGAGCGGCTGGCCGATGGCGTACTGGTCACCGATGACAATCCACGCACCGAAGACCCTGCCGTGATTTTCGACGACATCCGCGCCGGTTTCACCGCTGTGGATAAAGTCACCTTCGTCGCCGGCCGTGGCCAGGCGATTGCCCAATTGATCGCCAGCGCTTCGGCGGATGACGTGATTGTCCTGGCCGGTAAAGGTCACGAGGACTATCAGGAAATCAATGGCGAGCGCCACGCGTTCTCCGATCTGGTCGAGGCTGATCACGCCCTGACCGCGTGGGAGGTGGCCCATGCTTAAAGCCTTGAAACTGAGCGAACTGACCGGCGCACTGAATGGCCGTCTGATTGCTGGCGACGCGAGCTTCGATGGCGTCAGCATCGACAGCCGCGCGATCAAGCCGGGCCAGCTATTTATTGCTTTGGCCGGTCCGCGTTTCGATGGTCATGACTATCTCAACGACGTCGCCGCCAAAGGCGCCGTCGGTGCTTTGGTCGAACGCGAAGTCGCCGACAGCGCGCTGCCGCAACTGCTGGTCAAGGACACCCGCCAGGCCCTCGGCCAATTGGGCGCGATAAACCGTGCGGCGTTCACGCATCCGGTGGTGGCCATCACGGGTTCCAGCGGCAAGACCACGGTCAAGGAAATGCTGGCGAGCATCCTGCGCACGCGCGGTCCTGTGCTGGCGACCCGTGGCAACCTGAACAATGACCTGGGCGCTCCACTGACCTTGCTCGAGTTGGCACCGGAACACACCGCTGCCGTGATCGAACTCGGTGCTTCGCGCATCGGTGAGATTGCCTACACCGTCGGCATGACCAAGCCGCATGTGGCTGTTATCAACAACGCCGGGACCGCCCATGTCGGCGAGTTCGGCGGGCCGGAAAAAATCGTTGAAGCCAAGGGCGAGATTCTCGAAGGGCTGGATGCCGATGGCATCGCCGTGCTGAATCTCGACGATAAAGCTTTTGGAATCTGGAAGACCCGTGCCGCCGGTCGCAAAGTGCTGACGTTTGCCCTGAGCAACATCAGCGCCGACTTCTACGCCAGCGATCTGGATCGCGACGCCCGCGGGTGCCCGGCGTTCAACCTGCACAGTCCTGAAGGTGTGGAACGGGTTCAGCTGAACCTGCTCGGCACCCATAACGTCGCCAATGCGATGGCTGCCGCCGCCGCTGCCCATGCCTTGGGCGTGTCGCTGTTCGGCATCGCCACCGGTCTCGGCGCCGTGCAACCGGTCAAGGGGCGCACCGTCGCGCAACTGGCGACTAACGGCATGCGCGTGATTGATGACACTTACAACGCAAACCCCACCTCCATGTGCGCCGCCGTTGATATACTCGCCGGCTTTTCCGGTCGCACCGTTTTGGTGCTCGGAGATATCGGCGAGTTGGGCGATTGGGCGGAGCAGGGGCACCGCGATGTGGGCGAGTACGCCCGCGGCAAGGTTTGCGCGCTTTACGCGGTCGGGCCAATGATGACCCACGCCGTGAACGCTTTCGGCGAGCAGGCTTTTCACTTCAGCACACAGGCTGAACTGATCAAGGCCCTGGAAGCCGAGCAGGATACAAACACCACCATTTTGATCAAGGGCTCGCGCAGCGCCGCGATGGAAAACATCGTGGCCGCTTTGTGCGGGACCCGTCTGGAGAAACATTAATGCTGCTGCTGCTAGCGGAGTATCTGCAACAGTTCTACAAAGGCTTCGCGGTCTTTCAGTACCTGACCCTGCGCGGGATCCTCGGTGTGCTGACCGCGCTGGTCTTGTCGCTGTGCTATGGCCCGTGGATGATCCGCACTTTGCAGAACCGTCAGATCGGTCAATCCGTTCGCAACGACGGCCCTCAATCGCACCTGTCCAAGTCAGGCACCCCGACCATGGGCGGCGCGCTGATTCTTTCGTCCATCGGGGTCAGCACCTTGCTTTGGGCTGACCTGGCCAACCGTTACGTTTGGGTCGTGTTGTTGGTGACCCTGCTGTTCGGTGCCATCGGCTGGGTCGACGACTACCGCAAAGTCATCGAGAAAAACTCTCGTGGTCTTCCGAGCCGCTGGAAGTATTTCTGGCAGTCGGTGTTCGGCCTGGGCGCGGCAATCTTCCTTTATATGACCGCCGCAACGCCGGTGGAAACCACCCTGATCCTGCCGATGCTCAAGGACTACAGCATTCCGCTGGGCGCGGGTTTCATCGTCCTGACCTATTTCGTGATTGTCGGCTCGAGCAACGCGGTCAACCTGACCGACGGCCTCGACGGTCTGGCGATCATGCCTACCGTGATGGTCGGCGGCGGCCTGGGGATCTTCTGCTACCTGTCGGGTAACGTGAAATTCGCCGAATACCTGCTGATTCCTTACGTACCGGGCGCGGGTGAGTTGATCGTGTTCTGCGGCGCGTTGATCGGCGCGGGCCTGGGTTTCCTCTGGTTCAACACCTATCCGGCCCAAGTATTTATGGGCGACGTCGGCGCACTGGCGCTGGGCGCGGCCTTGGGCACCATCGCGGTGATCGTCCGTCAGGAAATCGTCCTGTTCATCATGGGCGGTGTGTTTGTGATGGAGACCCTGTCGGTCGTCATTCAGGTTGCCTCCTTTAAGCTGACCGGTCGCCGTGTGTTCCGCATGGCACCGATTCACCACCACTTTGAACTCAAGGGCTGGCCCGAGCCGCGTGTGATCGTCCGATTCTGGATCATCACCGTGATTCTGGTGCTGGTCGGCCTTGCCACCCTGAAGCTGAGGTAGAACGAGTGTCTCTGATCGCTTCTGACCACTTCCGCATTGTTGTCGGCCTCGGCAAGAGCGGCATGTCCCTGGTTCGCTTCCTGGCGAACCGGGGCGTGTCGTTTGCTGTCGCCGATACGCGGGAAAATCCACCGGAACTGGCCACGCTCAAGCGTGACTATCCGCACGTGGAAGTGCGTTGTGGCGAGCTGGACGTCGAATTCCTGTGCCGTGCCGACGAGCTCTACGTGAGCCCCGGCCTGGCGCTGGCGACCCCGGCCCTGCAGGCTGCCGCCGCCCGTGGCGTGAAGTTGTCCGGTGACATCGAGCTGTTCGCGCGTAACGCGAAGGCGCCGATCGTCGCCATCAGCGGTTCCAATGCCAAAAGCACCGTTACCACCCTGGTCGGCGAGATGGCGGCTGCGGCCGGCAAGCGTGTTGCCGTCGGCGGTAACCTCGGTACGCCGGCGCTGGATTTGCTCAGCGACGACGTCGAGCTGTACGTGATGGAGTTGTCGAGCTTCCAGCTCGAAACCACCGATCAACTCAACGCCGAAGTGGCGACCGTGCTCAACATCAGCGAAGACCACATGGACCGCTACAGCGGTCTGCCGGCTTATCACTTGGCCAAGCACCGGATCTTCCGTGGTGCGAAGCAGTTTGTGGTCAACCGTCAGGACGCCTTGAGCCGTCCGTTGATGGGCGAAGGCCAACCGTGCTGGACCTTCGGTCTGAACAAACCCGACTTCAAGGCCTTTGGTATCCGGGAAGAGAATGGCGAGAAATACCTGGCCTTCGAATTCCAGAACCTGATGCCGGTGCGCGAGTTGAAGATTCGTGGCGCGCATAACCAGTCCAACGCCCTGGCGGCCTTGGCGCTGGGCCACGCCGTGGGGCTGCCGTTCGACGCCATGCTCTCGAGCCTGCGCACCTTCGCCGGCCTCGAGCATCGCTGCCAATGGGTTCGCGACCTGAACGGCGTGAGCTACTACAACGATTCCAAAGCCACCAACGTCGGTGCCGCACTGGCCGCCATCGAAGGCCTGGGCGCGGATATCGACGGCAAACTCGTGCTGATCGCCGGTGGCGACGGCAAGGGTGCCGAGTTCAAGGACCTGCGTGATCCGGTGGCGGCCAACTGCCGCGCCGTCATTTTGATGGGCCGTGACTCCGACAAGATCGGTGAGGCCATCGGCGAAGTCGTTACACAGATTCGTGTCAGCTCGCTGGACGAAGCCGTCGCGCAATGTCGCGCCATAGCCGAGCCGGGTGATGCAGTGCTGCTGTCGCCGGCTTGCGCCAGTTTCGACATGTTCAAGAACTATGAAGACCGTGGCCACCAGTTCGTCCGCGCTGTGGAGGATCTGGCATGAGCCTGAGAGACATCATCAAGCCGTACCCGTCGCCGATCATCACCGGGCGCGGTATCGACCTCGATTTCCCTATGCTCGCCGGTTGCCTCGCGCTGCTGGGCCTGGGGCTGGTCATGATTGCCTCGGCATCGACCGAAGTGGGGGCCGTGCAGTCGGGCAGCGCCCTGTATTACATGATTCGCCACCTCGTCTACGTTGTGCTGGGCCTTGGTGCTTGCATTGTCACCATGATGATTCCGATCGCTACCTGGCAACGTCTGGGCTGGCTGATGCTGATTGGTGCGTTCGGTTTGCTGGTGATGGTGATCGTTCCGGGGATCGGCCGTGAGGTGAACGGTTCGATGCGCTGGATCGGCTTCAGTTTCTTCAACGTTCAGCCTTCCGAGATCGCCAAGGTGTTCGTGGTGATCTACCTCGCCGGTTATCTGGTGCGTCGCCAGAAAGAAGTGCGTGAAAGCTGGATGGGCTTCTTCAAGCCGTTCATCGTGCTGCTGCCGATGGCGGGTCTGTTGCTGATGGAACCGGACTTTGGTGCCACCGTCGTGATGATGGGGGCTGCGGCGGCGATGCTGTTCCTTGGCGGGGTCGGGCTGTTCCGTTTTTCCTTGATGGTTGTTCTGGCTGTCGCGGCGGTGGTGCTGTTGATTCAAATGCAGCCGTATCGGATGGCGCGTCTGACCAACTTTGCCGACCCGTGGGCCGACCAGTTCGGTGCCGGTTATCAGTTGTCCCAGGCATTGATCGCTTTCGGTCGCGGCGAATGGCTGGGCGTGGGCCTGGGCAACAGCGTGCAGAAACAGTTCTACCTGCCGGAAGCCCACACCGACTTCGTGTTCTCGGTCCTGGCCGAAGAACTGGGTGCCGTGGGTTCGTTGTGCACGGTGGCGCTGTTCGTTTTCGTTTGTATTCGCGGCATGTACATCGGCTTGTGGGCCGAAAAGGCCAAGCAGTTTTTTGCCGCTTACGTGGCCTACGGTCTGTCGTTCCTGTGGATCGGTCAGTTCCTGATCAACATCGGCGTGAACGTCGGTCTGCTGCCGACCAAGGGCCTGACGCTGCCGTTCCTCAGTTATGGCGGTAGTTCGTTGGTGATCTGCTGTGCCTGTCTCGGCTTGTTGCTGCGCATTGAGTGGGAGAGTCGAACCCACCTGGGCAGCGAAGAGATGGAGTTCCATGAGAGCGACTTCGCCGAGGAGCCGAACCATGGGCGCTAACGTACTGATCATGGCAGGCGGCACCGGGGGCCACGTGTTCCCGGCACTGGCCTGTGCTCGCGAGTTCCAGGCTCGGGGTTACACCGTGCACTGGCTCGGGACCCCGCGCGGGATCGAAAACGATCTGGTGCCGGCGGCCGGTCTTGAATTGCATCGGATCAACGCCAGCGGTTTGCGCGGCAAGGGCAAATTGTCCCTGCTCAAGGCGCCGTTCATGTTGCTCAAGTCGATCTGGCAGGCGCGGGCGATCATTCGTCAGTTGCGCCCGGTCTGTGTGGTCGGTTTTGGTGGTTATGTGACCGGCCCCGGCGGCGTCGCCGCCAAACTGGCTGGCGTACCGGTGATCGTTCACGAGCAGAACGCCGTGGCCGGTACCGCCAATCGGTTGCTGGTGCCGTTGGCCGCCCGAGTCTGTGAAGCGTTCCCCGACACCTTTACCCTGTCGAACAGCCGTCGCACCACCGGTAACCCGGTGCGCACCGAGCTGTTCCTCGAAACACCGCGACCTGCTCTGGCCGGTCGCAAGGCGCGTTTGCTGATCCTGGGCGGAAGCCTGGGCGCAGAGCCGTTGAACAAGTTGCTGCCTGAAGCCCTGTCGCTCGTCGCCCCCGACCTGCGTCCGGACGTGTTTCATCAGGCCGGCAAAAACCACGATGAAGTGACTGCAGAGCGCTATCGCGCGGCTGGCGTCGAGGCGCAAGTGCAGCCCTTCATCAAAGACATGGCCCAAGCCTATGGCTGGGCCGACCTGGTGGTGTGCCGCGCAGGCGCGCTGACCATCAGTGAACTGGCCGCCGCCGGTCTGCCCTCGATGCTGGTGCCTTTGCCCCACGCGATCGACGATCACCAGACCCGCAACGCCGATTATTTGGCCCGTGAAGGCGCTGCCTTCGTGATGCCGCAAAGAACGACTGGCGCAGCGGATCTTGCTGCTCGCCTGACAGAGGTCTTGATGCAACCGCAACGACTTAACGACATGGCCACCGCGGCACGCCGCCTGGCCAAACCCGATGCCACCCGTAACGTGGTCGATACTTGCCTGGAGGTGGCCCATGGTTGAGAACAAGAAAGCCATGCCGCAACCGGAAATGCGCCGCATCCGTAAAATCCACTTCGTCGGTATCGGCGGCGTGGGCATGTGCGGCATTGCCGAAGTGTTGCTGAACCTGGGCTATGAAGTGTCCGGTTCCGACCTGAAAGCATCGCCGGTGACCGAGCGTCTTGAATCGTTCGGTGCGCACATTTTCATCGGCCACCGTGCCGAGAACGCCGCTGCCGCCGACGTACTGGTGGTGTCGAGCGCCGTGAACACCTCCAACCCGGAAGTCGCCACCGCACTGGAACGCCGCATTCCCGTGGTGCCACGCGCCGAGATGCTGGCCGAACTGATGCGCTACCGCCACGGCATCGCCGTCGCCGGTACTCATGGCAAAACCACCACCACCAGCCTGATCGCTTCGGTGTTCGCCGCCGGTGGCCTGGACCCGACGTTCGTCATCGGTGGCCGTCTGAACGCCGCGGGCACCAATGCCCAGCTGGGCACCAGCCGCTACCTGATCGCCGAAGCCGACGAAAGCGATGCCAGCTTCCTGCACTTGCAGCCGCTGGTGGCCGTGGTCACCAACATCGACGCCGATCACATGGCGACCTACGACGGTGACTTCAACAAGCTGAAGAAAACCTTCGTCGAGTTCCTGCACAACCTGCCGTTCTACGGTCTGGCGGTGGTGTGCCTGGACGATCCGGTGGTGCGTGAAATTCTGCCGTTGGTGAAGCGCCCGACGGTCACTTACGGTTTTGGCGAAGACGCCGACGTGCGTGCCATCAATGTGCGTCAGCAGGGCATGCAAACCTTCTTCACCGTGCTGCGCCCTGATCGCGAGCCGCTGGATGTCTCGGTGAACATGCCGGGCAACCACAACGTGCTGAACGCGCTGGCGACCATTTGCATCGCCACCGATGAAGGTGTGAGCGATGAAGCCATCGTCCAGGGTCTGTCCGGGTTCCAGGGTGTCGGCCGTCGCTTCCAGGTGTACGGCGAGCTGCCGGTTGAAGGCGGCAACGTGATGCTGGTGGACGACTACGGTCACCACCCGACCGAAGTCGCGGCCGTGATCAAAGCCGTGCGCGGTGGCTGGCCGGAGCGCCGTCTGGTGATGGTTTACCAGCCGCACCGTTACAGCCGCACCCGCGACCTGTACGACGATTTCGTCAATGTGCTGGCCGACGCCAACGTGCTGCTGCTGATGGAGGTCTACCCGGCCGGCGAAGAGCCGATTCCGGGCGCTGACAGCCGCAAGTTGTGCAACAGCATTCGCCAGCGTGGTCAGCTCGACCCGATCTACATCGAGCGCGGTGTCGACCTCGCACCGATCGTCAAGCCGCTGCTGCGTGCCGGCGACATTCTGTTGTGCCAGGGCGCCGGTGATATCGGCGGTCTCGCACCAAAACTGTTGAATAGTCCGTTGTTCGCTGGCGCGGTTGCCGCGCCAAGCGTGGGGAAGTTGAAATGACTGCTGCTTACGCCAACCTCGTCTCCACTATTGCGCCGAAAGATTTCGGCCGCGTCGCCGTGCTGTTCGGTGGCAAGAGTGCCGAGCGTGAGGTCTCCCTGAAATCGGGTAACGCAGTGCTCGAAGCGCTGCAAAGCGCCGGTGTGGACGCGTTCGGTATTGATGTGGGCGATGACCTGCTGCAGCGTCTGCTGAACGAAAAAATCGACCGCGCCTTCATCATCCTCCACGGTCGTGGCGGTGAAGACGGCAGCATGCAGGGCCTGCTCGAATGCGCAGGGATTCCGTACACCGGCAGCGGCATTCTGGCCTCGGCCCTGGCCATGGACAAACTGCGCACCAAGCAGGTCTGGCACAGCCTCGGCATTCCGACGCCACGCCACGCGGTATTGAGCTCTGAGGCCGATTGTATTTCGGCAGCGACGGAACTGGGCTTCCCTTTGATCGTCAAACCGGCCCATGAAGGTTCCAGTATCGGGATGGCCAAAGTGAGTTCTGCGTCCGAGCTGGTCGACGCATGGAAAGCGGCCAGTACCTACGATTCGCAAGTGTTGGTCGAGCAATGGATCCATGGTCCGGAGTTCACCATCGCCACCCTGCGTGACCAGGTGTTGCCTCCAATCGCCCTGGGCACGACCCACAGCTTCTACGACTACGACGCCAAGTACGTGGCTTCCGATACCCAGTACCGGATCCCTTGTGGCCTGGACAGCAACAAAGAAAAGGAACTCATGGACCTCACGGCCAAAGCCTGTGAGGCGCTGGGTATCGCCGGTTGGGGCAGGGCAGACGTGATGCAGGACGCCGACGGGCAGTTCTGGTTCCTGGAAGTCAACACCGCACCGGGCATGACCGATCACAGTCTGGTGCCGATGGCGGCCCGTGCCGCTGGCCTGGATTTCCAGCAACTGGTTCTGGCGATTCTGGCGGCAAGTGTTGCCGGTAACGCTGCCAGCTATAAAGAGCCGCGAGGTTAAGACCATGCAAGGCGCCCAGCTACGTCATCAGCCCACCGCACCCGGCCGCAAGCCGGTACCGCGGGGTGCCAGCCGAATGGTGGCCAAAGAGCCGATGTCCGCGCGCCTGCCGAAAGCCAACTTTGGTTTTCTGAAAAGCCTGTTCTGGCCCGTGCTGCTGGTCGCGCTGGGGTTCGGCACTTATGAAGGCGCACAGCGTTTGCTGCCGTACGCCGACCGGCCGATCACCAAGATCGCGGTGCAGGGTGATTTGAGTTACATCAGCCAGCAAGCGGTGCAGCAGCGAATCGCCCCCTACGTGGCGTCGAGCTTCTTCACCATCGACCTGGAGAGCATGCGTACCGAGCTTGAAACGATGCCATGGATTGCCCACGCCGAAGTGCGCAGGGTGTGGCCGGATCAGGTAGTGATCCGCCTGGAAGAACAACTGCCGGTGGCCCGTTGGGGTGACGAATCGCTGTTGAACAACCAGGGGCAGGCGTTCACCCCGCGCGAGCTGGCGAACTACGAACACTTGCCACAGCTGTTCGGCCCACAACGGGCCCAGCAGCAAGTGATGCAGCAATACCAGGTGCTGAGCCAGATGCTCAGGCCATTGGGCTTCTCGATTGCACGCCTGGAGTTGCGTGAACGAGGCAGCTGGTTCCTGACCACCGGCGCCGGCAGCGCGGGTCCGGGAATCGAACTGCTGCTGGGACGCGGCAGCCTGGTGGAAAAGATGCGCCGCTTCATTGCCATCTATGACAAGACGCTCAAAGAGCAGATTACGAACATTGCGCGCATCGATCTGCGCTATGCCAACGGCCTCGCCGTTGGCTGGCGGGAACCTGTAGCGCCCACGACAGCCCAACCCGCTGTCGCGAAGAATTAAGAAGAGGCAGGACCCATGGCAAACGTGCAAAGCGGCAAAATGATCGTCGGTCTCGATATCGGTACCTCCAAGGTGGTGGCACTGGTCGGCGAGGTCTCGGACGACGGCACGCTCGAAATCGTCGGGATCGGTACTCATCCGTCCCGCGGCCTGAAAAAAGGCGTAGTGGTGAACATCGAGTCCACCGTCCAGTCGATCCAGCGCGCCATTGAAGAAGCGCAGCTGATGGCCGGTTGCCGGATCCATTCGGCGTTCGTCGGCGTGGCCGGCAATCACATCCGCAGCCTGAACTCCCACGGCATCGTGGCGATTCGTGATCGCGAAGTCAGCTCCGCCGACCTTGAGCGCGTCCTCGACGCCGCCCAGGCTGTGGCGATCCCGGCTGACCAGCGTGTGCTGCACACCCTGCCGCAGGATTACGTGATCGATAATCAGGAAGGCGTTCGCGAGCCGCTGGGTATGTCCGGCGTGCGTCTGGAAGCCAAGGTTCACGTGGTCACCTGCGCCGTCAACGCCGCACAGAACATTGAAAAATGCGTGCGCCGCTGCGGCCTGGAAATCGACGACATCATTCTTGAGCAACTGGCTTCCGCGTATTCGGTCCTGACCGACGACGAGAAAGAGCTGGGCGTGTGCCTGGTGGACATCGGCGGCGGCACCACCGACATCGCGATCTTCACCGAAGGCGCGATCCGTCACACCGCGGTGATCCCGATTGCCGGCGATCAGGTGACCAACGACATCGCCATGGCGTTGCGCACCCCGACCCAATACGCCGAAGAAATCAAGATTCGCTACGCCTGCGCCCTGGCCAAACTGGCTGGTGCCGGTGAAACCATCAAGGTGCCGAGTGTCGGCGACCGTCCGCCGCGCGAGCTGTCCCGTCAGGCCCTGGCCGAAGTGGTCGAACCGCGTTACGACGAGCTGTTCACCCTGATCCAGGCTGAGCTGCGTCGCAGCGGCTACGAAGACCTGATCCCGGCCGGCATCGTGCTGACCGGCGGTACGTCGAAGATGGAAGGCGCGGTGGAACTTGCCGAAGAGATCTTCCACATGCCGGTTCGCCTGGGCGTGCCCCATGGCGTCAAGGGCCTGGACGACGTGGTCCGCAACCCGATTTATTCCACTGGCGTAGGCCTGTTGATGTACGGCCTGCAGAAGCAGTCCGACGGGATTTCGTTCTCGGGCATCGGCAGCCGCGACAGCTACAACAATGAAGAACCGAAAGCCGCCTTGCTCGATCGCATCAAGAGCTGGGTACAAGGCAATTTCTAAAGCTTTACCGCAACACCGCTTCAAACAGCAGTAGGCGAAAAAACTAGAGAATGTAAGGAGAGGGAAAATGTTCGAACTCGTAGACAACATCCCCGCAAGCCCGGTAATTAAAGTTATCGGTGTTGGCGGTGGCGGCGGCAACGCTGTCAATCACATGGTCAAGAGCAACATTGAAGGCGTTGAATTCATCTGCGCCAACACTGATGCCCAAGCGCTGAAAAGCATCGGCGCGCGGACCATCCTGCAACTGGGTACCGGCGTGACCAAAGGCCTGGGCGCTGGCGCCAACCCTGAAGTAGGTCGTCAGGCCGCTCTGGAAGATCGTGAGCGCATTGCCGAAGTGCTGCAGGGCACCAACATGGTGTTCATCACCACCGGCATGGGCGGTGGTACCGGTACCGGTGCTGCGCCGATCATTGCCGAAGTGGCCAAGGAAATGGGGATCCTCACCGTTGCGGTGGTGACTCGTCCGTTCCCGTTCGAAGGTCGCAAGCGCATGCAGATCGCCGACGAAGGTATTCGTCTGTTGTCTGAAAGCGTCGACTCGTTGATCACCATTCCCAACGAGAAGCTGCTGACCATCCTCGGTAAAGACGCAAGCCTGCTGTCGGCTTTCGCCAAGGCCGACGATGTACTGGCCGGTGCCGTTCGCGGTATCTCCGACATCATCAAGCGTCCGGGCATGATCAACGTCGACTTTGCCGACGTACGCACCGTGATGAGTGAAATGGGCATGGCAATGATGGGCACTGGCTGCGCCAGCGGTCCGAACCGTGCGCGCGAGGCTACTGAAGCGGCCATTCGCAACCCGCTGCTCGAAGACGTGAACCTGCAAGGTGCACGCGGCATCCTGGTGAACATCACCGCAGGTCCCGACCTGTCTCTGGGTGAGTACTCCGACGTGGGTAGCATCATTGAAGCCTTCGCTTCCGATCACGCGATGGTCAAGGTCGGTACCGTTATCGATCCGGACATGCGCGATGAGCTGCACGTCACCGTGGTTGCCACCGGTCTGGGCGCGCAAATCGAGAAGCCTGTGAAGGTCATCGATAATACCGTTCACACCTCCATGGCTTCGCAACCGCAACAACAAGCCTCTGCTCGTCAGGAGGCGCCAGCGGTAAACTACCGTGACCTGGACCGTCCGACCGTCATGCGCAACCAGGCTCAGGCCGGTGCTGCGACTGCCGCGAAGATGAATCCGCAAGATGACCTGGACTACCTGGACATCCCGGCTTTCCTGCGTCGTCAGGCTGATTGATGAAATGTATCAGGGGTATTAGGGTGATTGGTGTTCAGCAAAGGTCTGGTCTGCTATTATCGCCAGCCTTTGTTGATACCAGTTCGCAATTTGCGCTGAAGCGGCCCATGCCATGATTAAACAACGCACCCTGAAGAATATTATCCGTGCCACAGGTGTCGGCCTGCACTCCGGGGAGAAGGTCTACCTGACCCTCAAGCCAGCGCCTATCGACACCGGCATTGTGTTTTGTCGTGCCGACCTCGACCCTGTGGTGCAGATTCCTGCCCGCGCGGAAAACGTTGGTGAAACCACGATGTCGACCACACTGGTCAGTGGTGACACCAAGGTGGATACGGTGGAGCACTTGCTCTCGGCCATGGCTGGCCTGGGCATCGATAACGCCTACGTCGAGCTCTCCGCGTCCGAAGTCCCGATCATGGATGGTAGCGCTGGACCCTTCGTATTCCTGATTCAATCGGCCGGCCTGGAAGAGCAGGACGCCGCCAAGAAGTTCATTCGGATCCTGCGGGAAGTGACAGTGGAAGACGGCGACAAGCGCGCCACTTTCGTCCCTTTCGAAGGTTTCAAAGTGAGCTTCGAGATCGATTTCGATCACCCGGTTTTCCGTGACCGCACACAAAGTGCAAGCGTGGATTTTTCCAGTACTTCGTTCGTAAAAGAAGTCAGCCGCGCCCGTACCTTTGGTTTCATGAGTGATATCGAGTACCTGCGCAAGCACAACCTCGCACTCGGCGGCAGCGTTGAAAACGCTATTGTGGTCGACGCGGATGGTGTACTGAACGAAGACGGCCTTCGCTATGAAGACGAATTCGTGAAGCACAAGATCCTCGATGCAATTGGTGACCTCTACCTACTGGGCAATAGCCTGATTGGTGAGTTCAAGGGCTTCAAGTCCGGACATGCATTGAACAACCAGCTGCTGCGCAAGTTGATTGAGCAGACAGATGCTTGGGAAGTCGTGACTTTCGAAGACGCCAGCACTGCACCGATCTCTTACATGCGTCCTGTTGCGGCCGTGTAAGCAAAAAACCTCTCTAGTTTTTAAAGGCTACCTTCGGGTGGCCTTTTTTTATGTCCCGGTGAATCAAAAGATCGCAGCCTTCGGCAGCTCCTACAGGGGGAACGCATTCCAAATGTAGGAGCTGCCGAAGGCTGCGATCTTTTGATTCTGGCTTCTAATCCGCGCAAACCACCCGATTGCGCCCGTTTTCCTTGGCCTGATACAACGCCTTGTCCGCCGCAAACAGTAATTGTTCCAGGCTGATGTCGGTCGCCGTCGTCCAGGTGCTGATACCGATACTGACAGTAATCGGCGACTGATCACCTCTCACCAATGGCAATTGCTCCACTGCCGCCCGAATGTTGTCGGCAATCTGTTGCGCGCCGGCGCTGTCGGTTTCAGCCAGGATTACCGAAAACTCCTCGCCGCCGTAACGGGCGACCAGGTCTGCCGGGCGTCGGACATGGGTGCCGATCACCTTGGCCACCGAGCGCAAGGCATCGTCGCCGGCCTGATGACCATGACGATCATTGAACGCCTTGAAGTGATCGACATCGATCATCAGCATCGACAACGGCTGGCTGGAGCGTTGGGCGCGGAACCATTCATGGCGCAAAGCCTGGTCCAGGGTCCGGCGGTTGGCCAGACCGGTCAAGGGATCGGTGGCGGCCAATAGCCCCAGTTCCTGTTCGGCGTTATGGCGCAGGCGCAATTCCCGGCAGAGCAACCAGGTCAGCCACAGCAGGCTCACGCACAGGGCAATGGTCGCAAAGCTGACCACCACTGCGGTTCGCTTCCAGGCCGAAAAGACTTCATCGCTGGACAGTGCAACGATGACGATCAACGGCAAGTTGCCGACTTTGGAGAAGGTGTACAAGCGCTTTTCACGGTATCGATCGGACATGCTGGTGAAGCTGCCGTTGCCTTCCTTGACGATGCGCTGGAAATTGGGGCGGTTACTGAAGTCCTTGCCGATCAGTTCTTCCGCCAGTTGTGGTTGCTGGGCCAGCAGAATCCCGTCCTTGCTGATCAGATTGACCGTACTGTCGCGGCCGACACTCAAACTGTTGAACAGCTGGTCGAAGTAGCTCAAACGCATGGCGGCTTCGGCCACGCCCAGGAACTCACCCTGGGTACCGTTCAGCCGGCGGCTGAAACTGATACGCCAATCCTGTTCGGGCGGCCTGCCCCTGAAAGGGGGGCTGATGAACATGCCAGGGTCGGGGTTGTTCACATGAGACTGGAAGTATTCGCGATCGGCATAGTTGGCATGCCTGGGCTCCACGGAGGCCGAGTCGGCGATCACGTCGCCCTTGTCGTCGAGCAACAAAATGTTGCTCTTGTACGGCGCGGCAGTGGCACGGTCGAAATAGGCCAGATGGCGAATGGCAGGAGAAACGCTTTTGAGGTCTTCTCGCTGGGAGGCAGCGATCAACCCTAGCAGCGACACGTCATAGAGTTCGACATTACGCAGCACATCGGCGTCGATCAACTTCACGATATTGTTGGCGGCGCGAGCGGCGGACAATTCGGCGTTGGCGCGTTCACGGATCAGCAGGAAGGTCACGATGCTGAGTATCGCAATCACCAACAGCACACTGCTAAGAACCAGAAGCCGCTCCGATTGTGTCGAGCGGATCGGATGTTGAGATTTCGCACTGCTCACACTCATGGTTCTGACTTCTGCAATTAAGGCGTTATGAAAGTTCTTTTACAAGAATCGGGCAGAGTCCCAGAAACCGGTCGCGTCCAGAGCGCCTATATAAATGGTGAATAAAAAAAAGGCCAGCAAAACATGCTGGCCTTTTGCTAATGAAAGCTTAGAAGACATTCAGCGGGTAGTCGACCATTGCCCGGTATTCATCGGTGTCCTGATTCAGCGCACCATAACCGTTGCCGCCACGGTGGGTCGCCCATTGCAGACGCATCGCCAGGTCTTTGGCCTTGCCATCCTGGACCACGTACCTGAGATATCGCGTTCTCAGTGCTCGGCGTTTGTTACAGCGATTGCAATGAACAACGGGCTGAATGCGGTAAAGCTTCTTGGGTCAATCAAGTACTTCATTGTCTTAAACCACAACGAAAAAAGAGCCGCTGATAGCAGCGGCTTTGAAGACAACTTTTCAAAGGGAAGAGCCGATAAAAAAAGAGCGGATTGCAGAAAGGACTGTTGCGCAAATAACAAAGATCGCAGCCTTCGGCAGCGCCTGCATTGGAATGCGTTCCCCTGCAGGCGCTGCCGAAGACTGCGATCTTTTGAGGTCTGTCAGACCGGGAGGTGGATGCCGAACGTATTCATCCCATGATCACTGCGCACAAACACATCCCCGCCATGCATCAGCGCAATCGCCTTGACGATCGCCAGCCCCAGGCCATGGTTGTTGCCGCTGTTGCTGCGCGACGCATCGACCCGGTAGAAGCGCTCGAACAGCCGCGGCAAATGCTCGTTGGCTATCGGCGATCCAGGGTTGGCGACGCCAATGCTGACTTGATGCTCCTCGACCTCGATCCGTACCTGAATCACTTGCCCGGGCTCGGTGTGCTGCACCGCGTTGCTCAGCAAGTTGATCAACGCCCGGCGCAGATGCGCGATCTCTATTCGCACCTGTGCATCGCCACTGACCTCGACCTGAACCTGCGCATCTTCAAGAATGAAATCCAGGTACTCCAGCGTCGTGGCCACTTCATCGGCCAATGAGGTGGACGTCAGTTTGGTGGCTTTGCTGCCTTGGTCGGCGCTGGCGAGGAACAGCATGTCGTTGATGATCGAGCGCAGCCGTTCCAGTTCTTCGAGGTTCGATTGCAGCACTTCGAAATAGTGTTCGGCCGAACGCCCGCGTGTCAGCGCAACCTGGGTCTGGCCAATCAGGTTGGTCAGTGGCGAGCGCAGTTCATGGGCCACATCGGCGTTGAACGATTCCAGCCGCGAGTAGGCCTGTTCGACCCGTTCCAGGGTGGCATTGAACGAGCTGACAAACTGATTCAATTCCGGTGGCAATGGCGACAACTGCAGGCGACCGGACAGCCGTGGTGGCGCCAGGCGCTGGGCTTCCTGCGACAACTTGATCAGTGGCTTGAGGCCGATCCGGGCCACCCAATAACCGAGTGCCGAGGCCAGCAGCACGCCGATGATCGCCAGACTGATCAGGGCGATCAGCAAGTGGTGCTGCGTCTCGTAAAAGGTTTCGGTGTCGATGCCGATCATGAAGCGCAGCGGCGGGCGCTGGTCCTTGGCCGGCAGCTCAGTGACCAGCACTTTCAGCGGGTACGGATGGTCGGGCAATGCCATGTCGCGCATGCCCAACGGGCCTTGGGCGAAAGCGCGGATCGGCGCGTCGGGTTGGCCGTATTCATAACCGGGATTGCCACTGACCACCCAAAAGTGGATGCGCTTGTCTTCTTCGCTCAGCAGCTTGAGCTTGGCGTTGATCTTCACCCAATGCTCGGGCGTGCCATAACGGTTGAGCGCTGATTCGAGCACGCTGTACCGTGCATCCAGCTCGGCTTCCGGCAGCAGGCCCAAACCCTTGTCGACCTGTTGATACAGCGCACCGCCGATCAACACAAACACCAGCAGCGCCACCAGCGTAAACATCCCGCTCAGGCGCAGCGCGATCGAATTACTGGACACCACGGCTCTCCAGCACATAACCCATGCCACGAATCGTGTGCAGCAATTTCTCTTCGAACGGCCCGTCGAGTTTGGCCCGCAGGCGTTTGATCGCGACTTCGACCACGTTGGCGTCGCTGTCGAAATTGATGTCCCAGACCATCTCGGCGATGGCGGTTTTCGAGAGGATTTCCCCTTGCCGCCGCGCCAGCACGCTGAGCAATGAGAACTCCTTGGCGGTCAGGTCCAGGCGGGTGCCGGCGCGGGTGGCTTTGCGGCTGATCAAATCTATCCACAGGTCGGCGATGCTCACCTGCACCGGTTCATGGCCGCCGCTACGGCGGGTCAGCGCTTGCAGGCGCGCCACCAGTTCGAGGAAGGAAAACGGTTTGCCGAGGTAATCGTCGGCACCATCACGCAGGCCTTTGATGCGATCTTCCACGCGTTCGCGGGCGGTGAGCATAATCACCGGGGTTTGCTTGCGCGCACGCAAGGCGCGCAGCACGCCGAAACCATCAAGGCCGGGGAGCATGACGTCGAGGACAATCACCGCGTAGTCACTTTCCAGCGCCAGGTGCAGGCCTTCAACGCCGTCCCGCGCCACGTCTACGGTGTAACCCTGTTCCGTCAGGCCACGGTGCAGATAGTCCGCGGTTTTTTCTTCGTCTTCGATAATCAGAACGCGCATGATCCCGCCTCAGTCTGTGGTCGTCAGCGCGGGCAGCGCTGCGGGTTTAGGCCGATGGAATAGCCGCTCAAGCCACAAGTATATGACCGGCGTGGTGAACAGCGTCAGCGCCTGGCTCACCAGCAAACCGCCGACCACCGCGATGCCCAATGGCTGGCGCAGTTCGGCGCCGGTGCCGTAGCCGAGCATCAGCGGCAGGGCCCCGAGCAGGGCGGCGAGGGTGGTCATGATGATTGGCCGGAACCGCGTCATGCAGGCCTCATAGATCGCTTCTTCCGGCGGCAGGCCTCGGTTGCGCTGGGCTTCCAGCGCAAAGTCGATCATCAGAATGCCGTTCTTCTTGACGATGCCGATCAGCAGCACCAGCCCGATCAACGCCATGATCGAAAAGTCCTGGCCGCAAATCCACAGCATGATCACCGCCCCGAGCCCCGCCGAGGGCAGGGTCGAAATGATCGTCAGCGGGTGCACGAAGCTTTCGTACAGCACGCCAAGAATGATGTACACCGCCACCAGCGCCGCCAGAATCAGCCACGGCTGGCTGGCCAGCGAACTCTGGAATGCCTGGGCCGCGCCCTGGAAATTACCGCTGATGGCCGCCGGCATGCCGATGTCGGTCTTGGCCTGATTGAGCATGATTACCGCATCGCCCAAGGCAACGCCCGGTGCCAGGTTGAATGACAGGTTGGCCGCCGGGAACATGCCGTCATGGGCGATGGACAGCGGGCCGATGGTCGGCGCATCGAATTTCGCCAGCGCCGAGAGCGGCACCATCTCTCCGCTCAGGGGCGAGCGCAGGTAGAAATAGTTGAGGCTTTCGGCCTTGCCACGTTGCTTTGTATCCAGTTCCAGAATCACGTTGTACTGATTGGTCTGGGTCTGGAATTCGTTGATCTGGCGCTGGCCGAAGGCGTCGTACAGGGCTTCGTCGACATCGCTGGCGGTCAGGCCGAAACGCGCCGCCGCGCTGCGATCGATGCTGATGTGGGTGATGCTGCCGCCCAGTTGCAGGTCGTTGGAAATGTCTCGGAATGCCGGGTTGCTGCGCAGCTTTTCCGTCAGGTGCTGGGTCCATGTACTCAGGAGTGCCCCGTCGTTGCTCTTGAGCACGTATTGGTACTGGGCGCGGCTCGGGCCGGAACTGAGGTTGATGTCTTGCCCGGCGCGCAGGTACAGCACGATGCCCGGGACTTTCATCAGTTGCGGGCGAATCCGGTCGATGAACTGGCTGGCAGATACGTCACGGTCGCCGCGTTTTTTCAGCGAAATCCAGAAGCGTCCGTTGGCGATGGTCTGGTTACTGCCCGAAACGCCGACCGAGTGGGAGAACGTCTCGACGGCGGGATCGGCGGCGACGATTTCGGCCATCGCCAGGTGTTTTTTCACCATGTCGCCGTAGGAAATGTCAGCCGCCGCTTCGGTGGTGCCGAGGACGAAGCCGGTGTCCTGCACCGGGAAGAAACCCTTCGGAATGAAAATGTACCCGGCGACCGCCAGGCTGAGGGACAAGCCAAACACACCGAGCATCAATTTCTGATGGGCGAGGGCGTGGCGCAGGCCTTTCTCGTACCACGCCAGCAAGCGCTCGCCGAAGCCCGGTTTGCCATGGGCGTGATGCACCGGTGCGCGCATAAATAGCGCGGCCAGGGTCGGCGCCAGCGTCAGGGACACCACCACCGAAATCATGATGGTCGAGGTGGCGGTCAGGGCGAACTCCTTGAACAGCCGCCCGACCACGCCGCCCATGAACAGCAACGGAATGAACGCCGCCACCAGCGAGAAACTGATGGAAACCACGGTAAAGCCGATCTCGCCGGCGCCCTTGATCGCCGCCTCGCGCATGCCTTCGCCGGCCTCCAGATGACGGTGAATGTTCTCCACCACCACAATCGCATCGTCCACCACAAACCCGACGGACACCACAATCGCCACCAGCGTCAGGTTATTCAGGCTGAAGCCCATGATGTACATCAGGGCAAAACTGGCGGTCAGCGACACACCGAGCACCGCTGACACGATCAGCGTCGCTGACAGCTGGCGCAGGAACAGCGCCATCACCGCCACCACCAGCAGGATCGCAATCAGCAGGGTGATTTCCACCTCATGCAACGAGGCGCGGATGGTCTGGGTGCGGTCGATCAACACTTTGACCTGCATCGAGGCCGGCAGCATGGCCTCCAGCGTTGGCAAGGCCGCTTGAATACGGTCGACGGTCTCGACGATGTTGGCCCCCGGTTGGCGGAAAATCACCAGGTTCACCCCCGGCTTACCATCGGCCCAGGCCTGAACGTAGGCGTCTTCTGAACCGTTGATGACTTTGGCCACATCCTTGAGATGAACCGGTGCACCGTTCTTGTAGGAAACGATGAGTTGGCTGTATTCCTCGGGGTGGAACAACTGATCGTTGGTGGACAAGGTCGAAATGCTCGACTCGCCGTACAACGCACCCTTGGCCAGGTTGAGGCTGGATTGCTGGATCGCCAGACGAATGTCCGCCAGGGTCAGGCCGATGGCGGCGAGTTTGTCCGCCGACGCTTGTACGCGGATCGCCGGACGTTGCTGACCGCTAACGTTGATTTGGCCTACGCCGTCGATCTGGCTGATCTGACGGGCGAGCAGGGTTTCCACCAGGTCACTGACTTCAGTACCGGGCATTTGCGGCGAGTTGATGCTGAGGATCAGCACCGGGCTGTCGGCCGGGTTGACCTTCCTCCACGTCGGCAGGTTCGGCATGTCTTTGGGCAGTTTGCCGGCGGCGGTGTTGATCGCGGCCTGGACTTCCTGGGCGGCGGTGTCGATGCTTTTATCGAGGGTGAATTGCAGGGTCAGAATGGTCGAGCCCAGGGCGCTGCTCGACGTCATTTGGGTTATGCCGGGGATGGCGCTGAATTGCACTTCAAGTGGCGTGGCCACCGACGAGGCCATGGTCTCGGGGTTGGCGCCGGGCAGTTGCGCAGCCACCTGGATGGTCGGGAATTCCGCTTCCGGCAGCGGTGCAATCGATAGTCGTGGAAAGGCGATCACCCCCAGCAGCACCAGGGCAAAGGTCAACAGAACCGTCGCCACCGGATGATCGATGCACCACGCGGAAATCGAACCGTGGCCCTTCATGGTTTCGGCTCCGTTCCCACCACTTGCGGTGGCTCCGTCAGCACTTGCACCGTGGCGCCGGGCTTGAGCCGCGACTGACCGTCGCTGACCAGCACATCGCCCGGTTTCACCCCTTTGATAATGTCCTGGCCGCTGCCTTGATAAACCATCTGTACCTGAACGACTTCGACCTTGTCGCCGTTGACCCGGTACACGAAGTGTTGATCGAGGCCACGTTGTACGACGGTGGGTGGTACCACCAATGCATTTTTATCCAGCGCTGTCTGAATTTTTACCGTCACCAGCAGGCCCGGCCAGAGTTTCTGTGCGGGGTTGGCGAATTCAGCCTTGGCGCGGATGGTCCCGGTGTTGGCGTTGATCTGGTTGTCGATCAGGGTCAGATGACCTTCGCCCAGCAGGTTGCCGGTTTCGCCGTCGGTGTCGGCACCGATGTAGGCCTTGACCGGCGTGTGCTGTGGATCGTTGATCAGGCCCTGCAGGGTTGGCAGCATTTGCTGCGGCAGGGAAAACTCCACGGCGATCGGGTCGATCTGGGTCACCGTGAACAGGCCTTGGGTGTCGGTCATGCGCAGGAAGTTGCCTTCGTCCACCGTGCGAATACCGACACGACCGGTGACCGGGGAGCGAATCTGTGTGTAGGAAAGCTGTACCAGAGCAGCATCGATCGAGGCCTGGTTGCCTTGGGCGGTGGCTTTGAGTTGATTGACCAGGGCTTGTTGCTGGTCATAGGTCTGCTTGGACACGCCGTCGTCGACACTCAGCAGTTTGTAGCGTTTGAGGTTGACCTGTGCCACTTGCAGCTGCGCCTGGCTTTCGCCCAGCTGCGCCCGGGCCTGGTCGAGGCTGGCGCGGATCGAACGGTCGTCGATGGTGGCCAGCAGGTCGCCTTGGTTCACCAGTTGGCCTTCTTTGACCAGCAGTCTGGTGAGAATGCCGTCGATTTGCGGGCGTACTACGACGCTGTGCAATGACAGCACCGAGCCGATGCCGCTGACGTAGCGGGGGACGTCTTTTTCGGCGACGCTGACCACCCGCACGGGGATGGCGGTGGGGGCGGCCAGTTTGGTCGTGGCGGGTTTGGCGGCGTACCACACACCCAGCGCTGCCAGGACGATCAGAAGGGCGGCGAACAGGGCGTTTTTTTTCTGAATTCGCATGCGAGTGGGGCGCCGGGCTGAGTGGTCGGAGTTTTGTCAGGTTTATACCTTCCTTTATAAACCTGTTAGCCCGTCAGGAGAGTGACTGGTAACTGACGGCGCTGTCAGTTTGGACCTTTTTGGAGGGAGGCTGACTCCCCGGTAGGCGCTGCCGAAAGCTGCGATCTTTTGATCTTGGCGGCCTGACAGCCGACCACTCTATCGCGGGTGTGCACAACCCCACGTAGGAGCTGCCGAAGGCTGCGATCTTTTGATGTTGATTTTCAAGATCAAAAGATCGCAGCCTCGTTTCACTCGACAGCTCCTACAGTCATCCGTGTCAGACGAACGTTCGGTGTCAGACGTGAGATTGATCGTTCCCGCGCTCCCGCGAAGGCGGCCAGGCAGCCGACCAATCTATGGCGGATGTACACAACCCCACGTAGGAGCTGCCGAGTGAAACGAGGCTGCGATCTTTTGACGTTGATTTTCAAGATCAAAAGATCGCAGCCTCGTTTCACTCGACAGCTCCTACAGTCATCCGTGTCA
>NZ_JAHBDQ010000031.1 GCF_019956555.1 Pseudomonas sp. A-RE-19
ATGGTAGTGTGGGGTTTCCCCATGTGAGAGTAGGTCATCGTCAAGATTAAATTCCGAAACCCCTATCTGCGTATGCAGGTAGGGGTTTTGTTTTGTCCGCAGGAAAGTTCGTACAGCACCATCGGACCGCTCCCGGCTGTCACCGTCTCCCGACAATGCTAAGGTTCGGCCCTAGCTTTTGTATTTTCCCAAGGAAGCCTTTATGCCGGACGCCGCGTCCCTCAGTGCTGGTTTTATGGTGGTTCATGGCAACCGCCTGGACGAGTTGCGCAGCCTGGTAGTCAGCTGGATGCGGCGCTACCCACTGGCTCCCTTGGAAAATGAAATCGCTCTGGTCCAGAGTAACGGCATCGCCCAATGGCTGAAGCTGGCACTGGCCGAAGATCCCGAAGATGACGATATGGGCGGCTGCGGAATTGCCGCAGCCATCGATGTGCAGTTACCAGGCAGCTTCATGTGGCAGCTCTATCGCATGGTGCTGGGGCGTGACGAAATCCCGGCCAAATCCCTGCTCGATAAAGCCCCGCTGACCTGGCGTCTGATGCGTCTGCTACCACAGTTGATCAATCAGGCGCACTTTGAACCCCTGCAGCGCTTCCTTACGAATGACACCGACTTACGCAAACGCTATCAGTTGGCCGAGCGACTGGCGGATCTGTTTGACCAATACCAGGTCTACCGTGCCGACTGGCTCGAAGACTGGGCAGAAGGTCGCCATCAATTACGCAACGGCAGGGGCGAAGCGAAATCCCTGCCCCCGGCCAACTGCTGGCAGGCAGAGTTGTGGCGTGCGCTATTACTGGATGTCGGTGAGCAAGGTATGGCGCAAAGCCGTGCGGGCGTCCATCAACGCTTTATAGAGCGCATCAACAACCTTGACGTCGCACCCAGTGGACTGCCTTCACGGGTAATCGTTTTCGGGATTTCCTCGCTGCCCGCCCAAGCTCTTGAAGCCCTTGCAGGACTGGCGCGGTTCAGCCAGGTTTTGTTATGCGTGCATAACCCCTGTCGTCACCATTGGGCGGACATCGTCGCCGATAAAGACCTGCTGCGGCATCAATACAAACGTCAGGCTCGCAAGCACGGCATGCCGGTTGTGCTCGATCCGCAGACCCTTCATCAGCATGCCCATCCATTACTGGCAGCATGGGGAAAGCAGGGGCGGGACTACATCAACCTGCTCGACAGTTACGACGATCCCAATAGCTATCGCTCTGCATTTCGCGACGGACGCATCGACCTTTTCAGCGAAAACCAGCCCCAGAACATGCTCAATCAGTTGCAGGACGACATCCTGGAATTGCGCCCCCTGAACGAGACTCGCGAACGTTGGCCTGCGGTCGACCTGAATAAGGACGAATCGATCCGCTTTCACATCGCCCACAGTGCTCAACGCGAAGTGGAAATCCTTCACGATCAGTTGCTCGCGCAATTCAGTGCTGACCCAGGCCTTAGGCCTCGCGATGTGATCGTGATGGTTCCGGACATCGACAGTTATGCCCCGCACATCCGCGCTGTCTTTGGCCAGCTTGAACGCTTTGATCCACGTTTCATTCCCTTCACGCTCGCGGATCAGGGCCAGCGCGGCCGGGATCCGCTACTGATCGCTGTCGAACATCTGCTCAAGTTGCCGGACAGTCGCTTCCCTGTCAGCGAAATTCTTGATCTGCTCGACGTTCCGGCATTACGCGCTCGGTTTGGCGTAGAGGAACGTGACCTGCCGACCTTGCATCGCTGGATCGAAGGCGCGGGCATTCGCTGGGGAATGAATGCCGAGCAGCGCGCGGGTTTGGGATTACCTGAAGAGCTGGAGCAAAACAGTTGGCGTTTCGGTCTGCGACGGATGCTGCTCGGTTATGCCGTGGGCAGCGCCAGTGCCTGCGAGGGGATCGAGCCCTACGATGAAATCGGTGGTCTGGATGCTGCGCTCATTGGTCCTTTGGTCGCCCTGTTGGATGCGCTGGAGATCGCTCACCGGGAGCTCACTCAACCAGCCCCACCCAAACAATGGGGCGTGCGCTTGCAAGCGCTGGTGCAGTTGTTCTTCCTGGCCAGTAACGAGCATGACGACTACTTGCTGGCCCAACTCGAAGAGCTGCGCGAGACCTGGCTTGAAACCTGCGAATCCGTAGGTTTGCAGGATGAGTTACCGCTGACGGTAGTCCGGGAAGCCTGGCTGGCGGGTCTGGACCAAGGCCGACTGTCTCAGCGTTTTCTCGCCGGGGCCGTTAACTTCTGTACCTTAATGCCCATGCGAGCGATCCCGTTCAAACGGGTCTGCCTGCTTGGCATGAATGACGGCGATTACCCTCGCGCGCAGCCGCCGCTGGATTTCGACCTGATGGGCAGTGACTACCGCCCCGGCGATCGTTCCCGACGTGAAGATGACCGCTATCTATTGCTGGAAGCATTGTTATCGGCGCGCGATCAACTCTATATCAGCTGGGTCGGTCGCAGTATCCGGGACAACAGTGAGCGCCCTGCTTCGGTGTTGATAGGGCAGTTGCGTGACCATCTCGCCAGTGGCTGGCGACTGCGCGATGACAATGATGACCTGCTTGAATCCATGACCCAGGAACACCCGCTGCAACCCTTCAGCCATCGCTATTTTCATGAGGGCGATGATCTGTTCAGCTACGCCAGCGAGTGGCAGCTTCTCCATCAAGCCAGCGATCTGACGACTGATATCGAAGTGCTTGAACCCTACGTCCAGGACGAACCGCTGAGCCTGGGTCAGTTGCAGGATTTTCTGCGCAACCCTGTACGACATTTCTTCAGTCAGCGGCTCAAGGTGTTCTTTGAGGCAGCCGAGGTGCCTTTGGCGGATGAAGAGCCATTCGTCCTCGATGCGCTGCAACGCTATAGCCTCAGCGACAGCTTGCTCGAAGCGGCACTGGGGCAACTGGACCAAACCGATCAGGTACTGGAGGCCCAGGCAAAACGCCTGCAAAACAGCGGGCTCTTGCCCATGGCCGGTTTTGGCGAATGCCTGCAGCGAGAGTTGATCGAACCGCTGCCGGATCTGTTGCAGCGCTATCGGCAGCTTCTGGCGTTATGGCCGACCCCGCTCACCAGCGCGTTGCCCGTGAGTCTGGAGCTGCACGGGCTGCGTCTGGAGGGTTGGCTCAGTGGTCTGCATCAACGCGCGGATGGCGGGTTGTTGTCGGTGACCACGATCCCCAACAGTATCGGTTCGACCAAGACCCGAAAGTGGCATCGTTTGACGCGACCTTGGGTCAATCACCTGGTTGCCTGCGCCAGCGGCATGCCGATGACAACCGCGTTGGTGGCCAGCGACGACAGTCTGCTGCTCGGTCCGATGGAGGCGGCTGCTGCATCCCGGATGCTGGGCGATCTGTTGCTGGCCTGGCAAACGGGCATGCGCCAGCCGCTGCCGATTGCAGTAAAAACAGCCTTCGCCTGGCTCGCTCAAACCGACTCGAGCAAAGCTGACGCCGCTGCCCGCAAGGCCTATGAAGGCGACGGCCAGACCACTGACGGTGAGCGCCGCGAAAGCCCGGCACTCGCTCGGCAATTCGCCGATTACGATGCACTGATTGCCGACGAGACCTTCCCTGATTGGTGCAACGCCTTGTATCGGCCGCTGTTTGAGGCCCCTTGGCGTTCATTGACCAGCGAGGAGGCGCGCTCATGACCACGAAAACACCGCTGGCCCTGGCCTTCCCCCTGCGTGGCAGCCAACTGATCGAGGCCAGCGCCGGGACCGGCAAGACCTTCACCATTTCAGCGCTGTACTTGCGTCTGGTCCTTGGCCATGGCGGCGAATCAAGTGGTTTCGGCCGTGAATTACTGCCGCCGCAAATCCTCGTGGTGACCTTCACCGATGCCGCGACCAAAGAGCTGCGCGAGCGTATTCGCACTCGGCTGGCCGAAGCCGCCCGGTTCTTCCGCGATGAGACACCGGCACCGGATGGCCTCATTGCCGAATTGCGCGAGCAGTACCTCCCTGAACAATGGTCCGGGTGTGCAAACCGCCTGGACATCGCCGCCCAGTGGATGGATGAAGCGGCGGTATCGACCATCCACAGTTGGTGCCAGCGCATGCTGCGCGAACATGCGTTCGACAGTGGCAGTCTGTTCACCCAGACCCTGGAAACCGATCACAGCGATTTGCTCGGCGAAGTCCTGCGCGACTACTGGCGGCTGTTCTGCTACCCGATGCAAGGCGATGCGTTGAATTGGGTTCGCGGCAATTGGGGTGGCCCGGCGGCGTTGTTGCCGCGAGTGCGTGGGTTGTTCGCCAGCGAGCGTGACAGCGTTGAAAGTAAAGAGCCGGCCGAGTTGATCGCCGACTGCCTGCAGGAACGACGGGCCGCCTTGCTCGAACTCAAGATGCCCTGGCGCCAATGGGCGGATGAGTTGCTTGCCATCTGTCACCAGGGCGTTGCAAGCAAGAGCGTCGATGGTCGCAAGATGCAGGCGCGCTACTTTGAACCCTGGTTCGAAAAACTTCGGGCCTGGGCCGAAGATGAGTCTCTCGAGCAACTGGACATTGGCACCGGCTTCACTCGCCTGACCCCCGATGGCATGGCTGAAGCCTGGAAGGGTGAAGCCCCCCGTCATCCCGGTCTCGATGCGATGCCCGGTCTCAAGACCCGTCTCGATGATTTGCCGACCCCTGATGCCGCCGTGCTGCAACACGCCGCACATTGGGTGGGTGCTCGGTTCGAGGAAGAAAAACGTCGCCGCGCGGAAATGGGCTTTGATGACATGCTGTTGCGCCTTGATGCAGCGCTGCAGTCCGACGGCGGTGAGCGCCTGGCGACGTTGATTCGTGAGCAATTCCCGGTCGCGTTGATCGATGAGTTTCAGGACACCGACCCGGTGCAGTATCGGATTTTCGAGAGCATTTATCGCATCGAAGACAACAACCCTGAGTCCGGTTTATTCCTTATCGGCGATCCGAAGCAGGCGATCTATGCCTTCCGTGGTGCCGACATCTATACCTACCTGCGCGCCCGCCAGGCCACCACTGGCCGCCTGCATACCCTGGGCACCAACTTCCGTTCCAGTCATGGCATGGTCAGTGCGGTGAACCATGTATTCGAACGCGCCGAATCTCGTGAGCAGGGGCGCGGAGCATTCCTGTTCCGTGAGAAGAATGGCGAAAACCCGGTACCGTTTTTACCCGTCGAATCCCAGGGGCGTAAAGAAGTCCTGCACATTGATGGTCAGGTGGTTCCCGCGCTGAACATCTGGCACCTGTCCGCCGATCAGCCACTGTCTGGCGCGGTGTACCGACAACAATTGGCCGCCGCCTGCGCCAGTGAAATCACCGCGCTGCTCAATGGCGGTCAGCAAGGCCATGCGGGCTTCATCCAGGATGGTAAGGACTTCAGAGGTCTGCTGCCGGCGGATATCGCGATCCTGGTGCGTGACGGCAAAGAAGCCCAGGCCGTGCGCGGCGAATTATCTGCCCGCGGTGTGCGTAGTGTTTATCTCTCAGACAAGGACTCAGTGTTCGCCGCGCAGGAAGCCCATGACCTGCTGAGCTGGCTCAAGGCATGCGCCGAGCCAGATGTTGAGCGTCCCCTCCGTGCTGCGTTGGCGTGTATCACGCTGAACCTTTCGCTGGCTGAACTGGAGCGGTTGAATCAGGATGAACTGGCCTGGGAAGCGCGGGTCATGCAGTTCCGCGGTTATCGCGAGTTATGGCGCAAGCAGGGTGTATTGCCAATGCTGCGACGTCTGCTGCATGACTTCCAGCTGCCCCAGGCATTGATCGCGCGCAGCGATGGCGAGCGGGTATTGACCAACCTGCTGCACCTGTCCGAGTTGCTGCAACAGGCGGCTGCCGAACTTGATGGTGAACAAGCCTTGATCCGTCACTTGTCCGAGCATCTGGCGCTGTCCGGTCAGGCCGGCGAAGAACAGATCCTGCGTCTGGAGAGCGACGAGCAACTGGTCAAGGTCGTGACTATCCACAAATCCAAAGGGCTTGAGTATCCCTTGGTGTTTCTGCCGTTCATTTGCTCGGCCAAACCAGTGGATGGCAGTCGTTTGCCTTTGCATTACCACGACGCCGCGGGCAAGGCTCAGGTGAGTTTGAAGCCGACGACCGAGTTGATCGCGCAGGCCGATGACGAGCGTCTGGCCGAAGATCTTCGTCTGCTCTATGTAGCTCTGACCCGGGCACAACATGCTTGCTGGCTCGGTGTGACTGATCTCAAACGCGGCAATAACAACGGCTCGGTTCTGCACCTTTGTGCATTGGGTTATCTGCTGGGTGGTGGCGCGCCGTTGACCGAGTCGGCAGGTTTGCGGCGTTGGCTGGAAGACCTGCGGCAAGACTGTCCGGCGCTGAACTATGGTGAGATGCCTGACGCGACCACCGAGCATTATCATCCGCCGCGCAACGAAGCGACCTTGCTTGCGCCGCTGATACCCAAGCGCAAGGCCAGCGAAAACTGGTGGATCGCTTCTTATAGTGCCTTACGCATGGGTGACAGTCTGAGTGTGGGCAGCGACGAAGCGCCGGAGAGCCCGCAAGCACAAAAACTTTTTGACGACGAACGCCTTGATCCGCAAGCACCGCGAGAGGTTGCCGCTGGCGGTGCTGATATTCATCGATTTCCTCGTGGCCCGAATCCCGGCACGTTTCTTCATGGGTTACTCGAATGGGCCGGTGATGAAGGTTTTAACGCTGAACCGCTAACCCTGAAAGATGCCATCGCTCGCCGCTGCAACCGTCGTGGCTGGGAAGGCTGGATCACCACGCTGAGCGAATGGCTGCAACACCTGCTCAAATCCCCGCTGCACATCGGTGGCGGACAAGCACCGGTGGTGTTCGAGCAACTCATCCAATACCGGGTCGAGATGGAGTTCTGGTTCGCCAGCCATAAAGTCGATGTGCTCAAGCTCGATGAACTGGTGCGCCAATACACCCACAACGGCGTGGCCAGGTTGGCCGCTGAACCGGTGCTGCTCAATGGCATGTTCAAAGGCTTCATCGACCTGACGTTCGAGCACGACGGTCGTTATTACGTCGCCGACTATAAATCCAACTGGCTGGGCGTCGATGACGCGGCCTATACCGAGCAGGCCATGGAGCAGTCGATTCTCGATAACCGTTACGATCTGCAATATGTGTTGTACCTGCTCGCCCTGCATCGCCAGCTCAAGGCGCGGCTGGTCGATTACGATTACGATCGGCATGTCGGTGGGGCGTTGTACCTGTTCCTTCGCGGTACGCGCGCGGCCAGCCAGGGCGTGTATTTCGCCCGCCCGCCACGGGAGCTGATCGAGCGTCTGGACCGGTTGTTCCAGGGCAAGCCAGAGCCCAAGGCTGAGCCCGCCTGGGAACAGGGAGTACTGCTATGAGTCGCACTTTCGCTGACTTGTTACCTACGCCGTTGGCGGCCGAAAGTCTGGCGGATCTGGCGCCGTTGAGTCGCGCGGACGATTTGTTGCTGCTGCTCACGCGCTGGGTCGAACGCGGCTGGTTGCGGGCGCTGGACAAAGCCTTCGTCGCCTTTCTCCACGAACTCGCCCCCGACGATGACCCTCTGGTGCTGCTGGCCGCTGCGTTGACCAGTCACCAGCTGGGCCACGGCCATGTCTGCCTGGATCTGTTCGAAACGCTGAAAGAGCCAGACTTCGCCCTGTCGCTGCCGCCGGAAGGTGATCTGCAAAATGGCGCGATGTTGCTGCCGTCGCAATTGCTCGAGGCGCTGGATGGCGCCCATTGGTGCAAGGTTCTGGCCTCAAGCAATCTGGTGGCTCTGGCAGTCGATGGTCGTGAGGCCGCGCAACACAGGCCGTTGGTGCTATCGGGTAAACGTCTGTACCTGCGCCGCTACTGGGCTTACGAACGGCGCATCGACAACGCCCTGCGTCAGCGCCTGGCGGCACACGAAACAACACCGAGTGATTTACCTCAACGCCTGACCGGCCTGTTCGGTCCAGCCAGGCCTGATGAAGTGATTGACTGGCAGAAACTCGCCTGTGCCCTGGCTACCCGCAGCGCATTCAGCATCGTCACTGGCGGCCCGGGAACCGGCAAGACCACCACGGTCGTGCGCTTGCTGGCATTGCTCCAGGCGCCCGCGGTGGAGGCCGGCAAACCGCTGCGCATTCGTCTCGCGGCGCCCACTGGCAAAGCTGCCGCACGATTGACCGAGTCCATCAGCCAGCAGGTTCAAACCCTGAAAGTTGCTGAAACGGTGCGGGAGAAAATCCCGTCGGATGTCACCACCGTGCATCGTTTGCTCGGTAGCCGACCCGGCACCCGACATTTCCGGCACCACGCCGGCAATCGCTTGCCACTGGACGTTTTGGTGGTCGACGAAGCCTCGATGATTGATCTGGAAATGATGGCCAATCTGCTCGACGCGTTGCCGGCCCATGCTCGTCTGGTGCTGCTGGGTGACAAGGACCAACTGGCGTCGGTGGAAGCCGGTGCCGTCCTGGGTGATTTGTGCCGCGACGCCGAAGCCGGTTGGTACAGCCCGCAGACCCGCGAATGGCTGGAGACGGTCAGCGGTGAAAACCTCAATGCCAGCGATTTGCACGAAGACATCAACGGAGCGCATCCCCTGGCCCAGCAAGTGGTGATGTTGCGTCACTCGCGGCGCTTCGGCGAGGGCAGCGGCATTGGCCAGTTGGCCCGTTGGGTCAACCAGCAGCAACCCGAGCAAGCCCGCCGGTTGTTGGCGGCTGGAAGTCACCACGACGTGTTTTCACTGCCGCTCAAGGGTGAGCATGACCGGGCGCTGGAGCGTTTGCTGCTCGAAGGCCATGGCGAGGGACCGCAAGGTTATCGGCATTACCTGAGTCTTTTGCGCAGTCACCGACCACCACTCGACAGCCCGCTCGATGATCCACGCTGGGCCGACTGGGCTCGATTGGTGCTGCAAGCCTTCGACGCCTTCCAGCTGTTGTGCGCCGTACGCAAAGGCCCTTGGGGTGTGGAAGGCTTGAATCAGCGAGTGACTGATGCGTTGCTCAAGGCTCGGCTGATCGACAGCGACCATCAGTGGTACGAGGGGAGGCCCGTGCTGATGACCCGCAACGACTATGGCCTGGGTTTGATGAACGGCGACATTGGCATTGCCCTCAAGCTGCCGGAACGTGAGGGGCCCGAGGCTGGGCGGCAAGTGCTGCGTGTGGCCTTTCCGCGCAACGATGGCCAGGGCGGTGTGCGCTTTGTCCTGCCAAGTCGGCTCAACGATGTGGACACCGTGTACGCCATGACCGTGCACAAATCCCAGGGCTCGGAATTTGCCCATACGGCGCTGATTCTGCCGGACGCCCTGAACCCTGTGCTCACCAAGGAACTGATCTATACCGGGATTACCCGGGCCAAACACTGGTTCACTCTGATTGAGCCTCGCGCCGGTGTATTCGAAGAGGCCGTGCGACGCAAGGTCAAGCGCTTGAGCGGGTTGATGCTGGAGCTGGAAGAGGGGATCGAGCCGAGTCACTGAAACGACGCAGCCCAGACGCCGGGAATCTGCCCGAAGGGCCGTGGTGCGTGGCCTCGCTGGTGTTTCGGGGCTGTGCTATCGTTGCGGCATCATTTCGTTGCGATCCAAGAGAATCCCTGCATGAAGGTGGCTGTCTGGGCGACAGAGCGCGTCGTTGGCTGCAAGCAAGTACTGTTTGCCGGCCTTCTCTGTTTGTTGACGGGCGCTGCCTGTGCTCAGCCGGAAACAGTCGAGAGCAAGGCCGACCAGCGCGCCAGATCGGTTACTCAGGTGGTGCTCGGAATCCTCAGTTATGCCCGGTGGCCTGTTGAGCCCCAACAGTTGCGCCTGTGCGTGGTCGGCCCTACCGAATACACCGACGACCTGGTCAAAGGCACCACTCAAGCCACGGGTCGGCCCGTTACCGTACAACGGTTGCTGGCCGACAACCCGGCCATTGCCGGTGAATGTGATGCGGTGTACATCGGCAAACTGACCAGCGATGAACGCAGTCGGTTATTCGCCGCGCTGACAGGGCGCCCGGTGTTGAGCATCAGCGAAGGTGGCGATCAATGCACCGTCGGTAGTCTATTCTGCCTGCGGGTCGGCGATGAACAGGTGTCCTTCGAGGTCAACCTCGACTCGGTCGCCCGCAGTGGTGTGCGCATTCATCCCAGTGTGCTGCAACTGTCGCGCCGCAAGCCGGCGGCACCATGAGTCTATTCAAACCTCGTACACGTCCGACCCTGGGTTCGGTTATCGGCCGCGGGCATTTGATCGTCGCGCTGGTGGGCGTGGCGATGGCCAGTGTGTCGCTGACCCTGCTGGGTGTTCTGGCCTTGCGGGTGTATGCCGACCACAACCTGCATCTGATCGCCCGCTCGATCAATTACACCGTGGAAGCCGCGGTGGTGTTCAACGACAAGGCCGCTGCCACCGAAGCGTTGGCGTTGATTGCGTCCACCGAAGAAGTGGCCGATGCACAGGTGATGAACGAGCAAGGCGAGTTGCTCGCGCGGTGGCAGCGACCGGAAACGGGATTGTTGTCCGATCTTGAGACGCAGATCGCCCGAGTGATTCTGGAGAAACCCATCAGCATGCCGATCGTTCATCAAGGTCAGGAAATCGGCAGTATCCTGCTGATCGGTCACGGTGGCAGCCTGATGAGCTTTTTGCTCAGCGGTCTGGTGGGAATCGTCTTGTGTACCGCCATCAGTGCCTGGGTTGCGCTCTATCTGGCGCGTCGGCAATTGCGGGGGATCATCGGCCCGTTGCGCGGCCTGGCTACCGTGGCTCACGCCGCCCGCAGCGACCGTGCCTTCGACCGGCGCGTACCGCCCGCCGACATTGCCGAACTCGACAACCTGGGCAACGACTTCAATGCCTTGCTCGATGAGCTCGAGTCCTGGCAGACCCACCTGCAAAGCGAAAACGAAACCCTGGCCCACCAGGCCAGCCATGACAGCCTTACCGGGTTGCCGAATCGGGCATTTTTCGAAGGCCGTCTGATGCGTGCCTTGCGCAGTGCCGGCAAGCTCGATGAGCGAGTGGCCGTGCTGTTTCTCGACAGCGACCGGTTCAAGGAGATCAACGATAACTTCGGCCATGCTGCTGGCGATGCGGTGCTGGTCGCCGTGGCAACCCGGGTTCGTGCACAGCTACGTGAAGAGGATCTGGTCGCGCGTCTGGGCGGCGACGAGTTTGCCGTCCTGCTGACACCGCTGCACAAGACCGAAGACGCCGAACGGATTGCCGACAAAATCATTGCCAGCATGGAAGCGCCAATCCCCTTGCCGGGCACTATCCAAGTGCTGACTTCACTCAGTATTGGCATCGCGGTGTACCCGGATCATGGGGTCACGCCGGGTGAGCTGCTCGATGCCGCCGACGCCGCGATGTACCAGGCCAAACGCCTTTCCCGAGGCGCACAGCAAACGGCAGGGCCGGAGCTCCCTGCCGTCAATGTTCAAACCAGGAGCTAATTTTTGTGTACACATTCACTCAGCGTTCTCTGCGACTTTTTACGATCACCCTGTTCATGGCCTTTCTGACATTGAGCGGTTGCCAGACGACACCGCAAAAAGGCCTGAGCCCGGCGCAGGTCGCCATGCTCAAGCAGCAAGGTTTCGAAATGACGGATGATGGCTGGGCTTATGGCCTGTCAGACAAAGTGCTGTTCGGCAGCGACGTCGAGCACCTCAACCCGGCCAGTACCGAGATCGTCGAACGCATTGGCAAGGCGTTATTGAGTGTGGAAATCGAGCGGGTGAGGGTCGACGGCCACACCGATGCCTCGGGCAAGGAGTCCTATAACGAACAGCTTTCCCTGCGTCGCGCGAAAAGCGTCGGCAAGGTGTTGGCCGCTGTCGGCATGAAAGAACAAAACATCCAACTGCGCGGCCTGGGCAGCAGCAAGCCCGTCGCTTCCAACGACACCGCGGTCGGACGCACCGAGAACCGTCGGGTGTCGATCGTGGTGAGCGCGGATTAGTCGGCGAACAACATCTCCCGACTTTCCCCCATCAACAGCGCTTGATTCTGCTCGGTGACGCTACGGATGTAATCCCACAACAAGGTGATCCGCTTGAGCTTGCGCAGGTCCTCGCGGCAGTACATCCAGAACTACAAGGACGTAAGGGTTCCGCCAATGATTCCGGGACCCTTCGGCCATGCCTACCGTTCAAGACGCGCTTCCTGTCACAAGTGCTGTAACAAGTTTCGCTCTGCCCTTGAGGCCGACGACTCGCCTCGCCAAGCCCTACCACTACAGACGTAACGGCATTTACTATCTGCGCCTTCGAGAAACCGGCAGCCTCACCCGCACTGTGTCTGTTTCTCTCAAGACCACTGATAGAAAGGCCGCTATGGACGCTTCACGACACCTCGCAGAAACCATCAAGGCATTCCATCTGGATCATCCAGAGGCAACTTGGCACCAATTGAGAGAACACCTGATATGGGTCGCTGAGGGCTTGCTGTCGTCTGCGCATGATGTGCATTCGTTGCGGATGTGGGGAGATCTGTACGAAGGCGTAGGGATGAATCTCACGGAGATCGCTGCCACGATGCCTCTGAGTGTTGATCAGCATGAGCATGTTGCTAACGCCAAACGAGTCATGGTTGCTGCCCAAGATCGACTTCAAGGCGACTCAGTGCCCTTGGTGAAGATGATCAGAGAACTTGAGGGCAAACCAGAGAACACTTCGGTACGTGTCAGTAATGCGTCTGCGTCCCTATCTGTAAGCGGTACTGCCATGACCTTTGAGGTCTTGTCCGGCCTGTACTTGGCTGACCGTGCGGGAGAGCAGAAAGCTACCACGCTCAGTTCCACCAAGTTCACGCACGGTGTCCTCTGTGCAGCCTTAGGGCCTTTGGACCTCAGGACCCACTCACGGGCTGACCTTGTTGCATTGAGGGACCAGCTTGTAACCACACGTAAACCGTCAACGGTAAATCAGATGTTGATGAAGCTTTCTGCCGTATTGAACTGGGCGGTGGAAAACGGCCACCTCGAAAAGTCCTTCGATAAGAAACTCAAGTTCACCAAGGGCCTTGAGTCGAGCCGTAAGGCGCTCACTCAGGATCAGATAGCCAAGCTGATGCATTACGCTAACAACCTCCCAGAGACTTCATGGAAGCGTTGGTTATTAAGTCTGGGCATCATTACTGGTGGGCGTCTCAATGAAATCTCCCAGTTGACCACGGGGGACATTCATACCCTTGCATCAGGGATCACGGCTGTTCACATCAATGAGGCAGGCGAAGGCAAATCCATCAAAAACAAACGCAGTGAGCGGACGGTGCCGTTAACGGATGGGGCCTATGGATTCGACCTTGCAGCGTTCATGAGGTACGTCGAAGCCTGCAAGTTCAGTGGGAGCGATTTATTGGCGCAGATCGGTTACAGACCAGCGGGCGAGTGGGCCAACCAACAGGCAATTCCAGCGGCTCTCGGAGACTCTTATGAGCGTGGTTTGGTGTATCACTCATTGCGTCACTCGCTGGCTTCTCTGATGCAGGCCAAAGGTGTTCCGACGACTCATGCTCAGGCGGTGATGGGGCATGCGTCCGGGACAATTACTTTTGACACTTATGGTTCTGGTGTGCCCGTTGAGACCCTTGCAAAAGTTCTTGAGGAACTCTTCAGGCCTTGATGAAGATCGCAGCACCTTCGGCTGATCGGAGCGTAGCGGGGGGACAGTTAACAATCCCAAGGGTCCGAAAGGGCCCTTTATTTCGTCAGGTGTTTATCTTCTGCATAAATCCGGAGCCCTTGTAGATAGGGCCTCTCAGTAACCCGCACTATACCAATAGGCACTCCGTCTGTTGATTGAGGGATATGAGGTCAAGTACATGGCCATAGTTTCAGATGGACTCAAAACAATCATTGACACCAGCACCGGCCACGAAATGACTTTCGACTATCAGGTCCGTGCAGGCCGCTGCGGTCCATCTTTTCGAACGCGATAAGGCACCCAGCAAGCAGCCCTGCGTACCATCGAAAAGGGGCCACCGCGTTCTCCTAACCTTGTCGAGACGAGTGTCAGAGCCTGCAACGATGGGCCTACAGGAACTCCCCCAACGGCCTATGAGATCGTCTGACCAAATCCACACAGGAGAAGTCGCGATATCCTGGGGACGTGTATAAGAGTGACTGAAGAAGAGAAACAGGCAGCCGAATGCGCCATAAATTTCTAATTAAATGCTGTCGGAGTACGGCCCCGCTTTGATCTTCCAGTACGGTCATCAGGCACAAGGGTATGATTGATTTTCGTCGCGGAGTACGCACAAGGAGGGGTTTCCAATGTCTTGGCTCAGTAGATTTTTCGGCCAGTTGCCCAGAGATAATTCAAGTCTGACGATTGATCCCGTGGAGACGTACAGCGACATTGACGACACGCTGTATCCACGAGCTATCAGCTTCGTTCTGGAGTCTAAAATTACGTCAGTCAGTGCGCTCCAACGTCATTTGAAAGTAGGGTACAGTCGCGCTGCTCGCCTCATTGATGCCATGGAGTTCGACGGAGTTGTTTCGCCCCTGAACGCAGCGGGAGAACGTGTTTTGCTATCAACAGAACAGCGTGGGGCCCACGTTAAAAGCCGAAAGTTTAGATCAGCAAACTCAGACGTAGAGGGCGGGCAGATTGGCGTACGCGATAGAGGAGTTTCTCTTCCTGACAGGACTGCCCTTCCACCACTGACAGGACGAATCAAGGGGACCAAGAACATTGGTTTCAATATTGTTGGGGAGTCGTATTGTCAACCAGCCCTTCGACGTATTCGCAACAGCACCAATATGGCTGAGGATAACGAATTCGATGCATTCATCGTCACCGAACCAGACAACCCGCACGATGCTAATGCCTGCGCAGTCTATATTGATGGTTTTAAAGTCGGGTATCTGCCGAGAGATGATGCTGCGAGTTACGTGGAGCAGATGACGGACCAAGGAGTGGCGGGCGTATCGTGTTTTCAGTTACGGGCGAAGCTGGTGGGAGGGTTTGGAGATAAACCAAACGTTGGGGTAATGGTTAACCTACCCACGCAATAATTGTTTTCTTGGTTCTTCCGGAGGAGTTCGGGTGCGGTGCTGTCGACGAGGGTACGATTGCTCGCCTCAATCCGCTTCTGGGAGACTTCAAACCCACGGTGAAGAAGGTCCATGATTGAGCCAAGGTTCTGGTGCCCCTCTTAGATGTCCGTAAGATGCAGGCGGTAGACAGGGCGCAAATAAAAAAGTAGCGTCAGATTGGGCGGACTATGAGTCGGCAATCGGAAATATTTCAATAAGCGGAATCAGAGGTAGCAATGCCAGCTCACAACGATTATCGAGATATCTGGATAGAGCGGGGCTACAAGTCCGATATGGGGAGCGCTATTGCGTGTCTACCTCCGCAAAATGCCGATGTCATTCGAGTCTATCACCTGACAACCGCTGAATACGCAATAAGTAATATTGCCCTTGGCCGTTTGAAGGTAGCTCGATTCTCCGATTTGAACGATCCGTTTGAACTTCTTGGGCTTAACGTGCGTGAGCGATCAAAGCGAAGGTCAACACGAGACTTCAAGGACACGTACAATGCTCACACGGGACTTCTGTGTTTTAGCGAAGACTGGGCTGAACCCGTAATGTGGAGCCACTATGGAATGAAACATCGTGGGATCTGCTTAGGCTTCAACGTGCCACGTGCAAAGCTTCAGAAAGTGCAATATGAGGACGATCGAATTCGCTCACAGCTTGGAGACAGCGGAGACCCCATTGATATCGATCCAAGTGTTAAGTCCTTGCTGCTAAAAACGAAATCCAGTGGATGGAGGTATGAGGCAGAGTATCGACAATTTGTTCCCTTAGCTGATGCCACATCGGAAGGAAGGCTCCACTTTCTTCCGTTCGGTAAAGATCTTGAGCTTGCTGAAGTCATTCTTGGCCCTCTATGCGAACTTTCCCTGCGCACAATTCGAGGTCTTGCAACTTCTCGGTATCCACACGCAGCTACATTCAGGTCTCGTCTCGCGTTTGGGTCGTACAAAGTTGTGCCTGAAGCAACTTCAATCCCTTAAAACGAATCGCGAGACCAGCCATCTGAATCAGTCTGATTGTTCGCTTCAGATTGTTCTCTACCGGTGACGTTTACTGCGTTCATGGTTGAGAATTTGTATCCGCGTATTCAGACATTTTTCTGGCTGTGGTCGCATGAGTTCCCTGATGGGAATTCAATAGAAATTTCCGGTACGACACCTCATGGGCTCGTTTACGAACAGTTTCCCCCGTGTGCGCTCGCTTAGGCGATCATACCGATGCTTGCCGGGGATACTTAACAACGCGCTCATACACCACGATGAGAACGCTTTTGGCTATCACAAGTCCTGCACCGGTGGTCTCTTAGGTTTGCTTTGGTCAAGTTGGTAGTAACCGGTGGGCCGCGCCAATGCTGTGAATGGGTAGCCAAGAAAGTCCCTCCAGCTATCTGCAAGACCGGTAAGTACGAAGTTGAAAACTGACTCAGGCGCCACTGTGTGTCGATTCCAATCCGATTACGGGGGGGCTTGAGCCGTGCTTCGTGAGCTTACAGATGCCTATCCCTTCCAGCTTAAATAGGCGGCTGAGTCGCCCTCTGGAAGGGTAGACCTCGCAAAATCGCTTTAGAGCAACGAGGCGGGTCGAGGCAGGCTCGCAGTGGTACTTTCGTTTTTTCGACCTTGGCGGCCCTAATAGGCGCCCTGCAAAAACCCTCACTAAGAGGCAAGAAGGACATCCCGTCCGACTTACTTACTGATGAGGACCACAACATGCTGACACCTGCTGAGTTAGACCACCAGCGCATCACCCACGCCAAGCTGACAATGATCTTGTCGCGGGAGCCTTGGGCCCTGCCTGACCCAAACCGCAAAGCACGAGCGCCACGGGCAGCCGAGCTACTCAAAACCATGAGCCAACGCGCTGCCGCCGAAGAGTTAGGAATATCTCGCCGCCAACTTGCCAAGATGATTGAGGCTGAAGCTCAAACCGTTGAGGACGACAATCCGTTCATCGTCGAGGAGTTCGTGCCGTTGCCCCGCAGGGTTGCCATTGATCTGATCGCTGAGAAGGCCTGCCGCCCTCAAGGAGCAAAGTGGGCCGACTACAGGAGAATCGTTCTGGATCTCTACGGCTTAACTGATGATGGACGACAGGCCGCCACGGAGCAGCAACGCAAGGATCTCCGCAAGGCCGTCAAGAAGAAACACCCGACAGCGTTATTTGTTGCAGACTGGGTCGATACCGACCGGGCGGCAAGTCAACGGGATGCTGTCCTTGCTGAGGTCATTGAACTGTCCGACAGAGTTACCGAGGCGACCACTCGACTGGCTCAGGCGTTCCCCGGTGGCTCCGCCAAGGCGATTCAAGTTCAGTTGCTTAATTTAATCGACTACAGGACACCGTCCAGTACTGCCAATTGGGGCGGCCCCGAGGCTGAACGCGCCGTCCAACTGACGAGCCGAGTAGGTAACGCTGGGCCTGTGATATCTGAGCCAGCAGGCACGGCATTGCCAGACCGATTGTTTGATTCTCTGTGCTTCTGATTACCCCGTGACTACATGGAATGGTCCGGTCACCAAAATGGAGTGGTCCGGGCTGTAGCCCTCGCAGAACGTGGCTTGTAGAATTTTTAGACCACCAATTCCCCCCATATATAAGCAGAGGCGTAAAGGTGGACCAAAAGATTCAGTGGGCGGCTTACTGGCAGACTTTCAGTTTGGGATGATTCGCAATAGCCATCCCATCTATGAGCGCATCGTAAAGAACAATAAAAAGCAATTTCACCACTCCAAAGAATTCTCCTTGAGCTGCCCAACAGGGTTGGGGACGGTCTTGCGACCATTACTCCCTTTGCCACAAAGGACACTTTCAGGCCAGACCGTGCTCTGGATCTCCCCGCACAGCAATCTCCCGTCCCTTCTGGAACCACGATCTGCTCTTTCCATTAAGTCGAGTAGCTGGGTCGTGGAGGTCAGCCAGAAAGCAAGACCCGCAAGACCCGCAAAACCACCCGCTATAAGCAGAGGGACTCAAAGTTCCCTGCATAGATGACGTTGTGTGCCCTCTCTGGCTGATCTGTTTGGTGGTGAATATCATCCACCCCAACCTAACCTCAAGGAGGACCATACGTGATAACCATCAGCGGAGGCCGCCTTGTCTCCATTGAGGCCATCCAGAGAGTAGCGAAATTTTGGGAGACACCACCTCAACGCTTCAACGCTCCCAAGATCCCCCGTTGGGTGCTTCATGTCTGAGCCTTGTCGTGGGTCTGTACGGGGTCCTTATCGCGCTCGCGGGTGCCTCTGAAAGTCATAGCTCAGCGGTCGCTCAGATGTCACAAGTCATGTACCAACCCCTGTCACAAGTGGTTGCAGTGGCAGTGCTGACCTCGCTACGATAGGCCTCCCTTACGCCTTGTAGACACTCAGTCTGTGAACCGAAGATCCCGTGTCTCGCCCAGCAATAATGGGCGATTCAGCTCAGTGACCTCCCTGATGTAATCCCACAACAGCGTGATCCGCTTGAGCTTGCGCAGATCCTCGCGGCAGTACATCCAGAACTGCCGGGTTATGGTGATTTCTTGCGGCAACACCGGCAGCAACCGCGGGTCTTGAGCCGCCAGGAAGCACGGCAGAATCGCCAGTGACCGTCCCTGCTGAGCTGCCACGAACTGCGCGATCACGCTGGTGCTGCGCAGATTGGCACTGGCACCGGGCAACACATTCGCCAGGTACAGCAGCTCCGAGCTGAACGCCAGATCGTCGACATAACTGATGAATTGATGCTTGCCCAAGTCTGCCGGGCGGCGGATTGGTGGGTGCTTGTCCAGATAATCCTGGGTCGCATACAGCTGCAATCGGTAGTCGCAGAGTTTGCAGCAGACATACGGACCGTGTTCCGGCCGCTCCAGCGCGATGACGATGTCTGCCTCGCGCTTGGACAGACTGATGAAGTGCGGCAGCGGCAGGATGTCCACCGAGATCGCCGGGTAGGCGTCGACGAAATGGCTCAGTTGCGGGGTAATGAAAAAACTGCCGAACCCTTCGGTGCAGCCCATGCGCACGTGCCCGGACAATGCCACGCCGGAGCCCGAAACCTGCTCGCACGCCATGTGCAGGGTGCTTTCGATTGACTCGGCGTAACCCAGCAGCCGCTGGCCCTCGGCAGTCAGGACGAAGCCGCTGGTTCGGGACTTCTCGAACAGCAATGTGCCCAACGCCGCTTCCAGCGAACTGATGCGTCGCGACACGGTGGTGTAGTCCACCGCCAGGCGCTTGGCTGCGGTGCTGGCCTTGCGAGTGCGGGCAACCTCGAGGAAAAACTTGAGGTCATCCCAGTTCAACGAGCCTAAAGACGTGATGTTTTTTTGCATGATGGACCGGCTTTTATGTGCGTTCTTATTAGAAGTTTGCACATCTATACTCCAAAAACAGTCCGACAACCAATTCGTGACACACGCCTCATCTCAAGGCGACTTTCTCGCCTTGGCTCCAAAGATCGCTCTCTAAATAAGAACAACGTCCCGGAGACCAATATGAACGCATCGCTAGAAACCACCGTGCAAAAGGTCAAATTGTTGATCGATGGCGAGTGGGTCGAATCCCAGACCACCGAATGGCGCGACATCGTCAACCCGGCGACCCAACAAGTGTTGGCCAAAGTCCCATTCGCCACAGCCGCCGAAGTCGATGCCGCCATCAGCGCTGCCCATCGCGCCTTCCAGACCTGGAAGCTGACGCCGATCGGCGCGCGGATGCGCATCATGCTCAAGCTTCAGGCGCTGATTCGCGAACACTCCAAGCGTATTGCCGTGGTGCTCAGCAATGAGCAGGGCAAAACCATCGCCGACGCTGAAGGCGATATCTTCCGCGGCCTGGAAGTGGTCGAACATGCCTGCTCCATTGGCAGCCTGCAAATGGGCGAGTTCGCCGAGAACGTCGCTGGCGGTGTCGATACCTACACCCTGCGTCAGCCGATCGGTGTCTGTGCCGGCATTACCCCGTTCAACTTCCCGGCGATGATTCCGCTATGGATGTTCCCGATGGCCATCGCCTGCGGCAACACCTTCGTGCTCAAGCCATCCGAACAGGATCCGATGTCGACCATGCTGCTGGTGGAGCTGGCCATCGAAGCCGGCATTCCGGCGGGCGTGCTCAACGTCGTTCACGGCGGCAAGGATGTAGTGGACGCGCTCTGCACCCATAAGGACATCAAGGCTGTTTCGTTCGTCGGTTCGACCGCGGTCGGCACTCACGTCTACGACCTGGCCGGCAAACACGGCAAGCGCGTGCAATCGATGATGGGCGCCAAGAACCACGCCGTTGTGCTGCCTGATGCCAATCGCGAGCAGGCGCTCAATGCACTGGTCGGCGCCGGTTTCGGTGCGGCCGGGCAACGCTGCATGGCCACCTCGGTGGTGGTGCTGGTGGGCGCGGCCAAGCAATGGCTGCCAGACCTGAAAGCCCTGGCGCAGAAACTCAAGGTCAATGCCGGCAGCGAGCCGGGCACTGATGTGGGGCCGGTAATCTCCAAGCGGGCCAAGGCGCGTATTCTCGAGCTGATCGAAAGCGGGATCAAGGAAGGCGCCAAGCTGGAACTGGACGGTCGCGACATCACTGTTCCGGGCTTCGAGCAGGGTAACTTCGTCGGCCCGACCCTGTTCTCTGGCGTGACTCCCGAGATGCAGATCTACACCCAGGAAATTTTCGGTCCGGTGCTGGTGGTGCTGGAAGTCGACACCCTCGATCAGGCTATCGCTCTGGTCAACGCCAACCCGTTCGGCAACGGCACGGGGTTGTTCACCCAGAGCGGTGCGGCGGCGCGTAAATTCCAGACGGAAATCGACGTAGGCCAGGTCGGCATCAACATCCCGATTCCAGTGCCGGTGCCGTTCTTCAGCTTCACCGGTTCCCGTGGTTCGAAGCTCGGCGACCTCGGTCCGTATGGCAAGCAAGTGGTGCAGTTCTACACTCAAACCAAGACCGTCACCGCGCGCTGGTTCGACGACGACAGCGTCAACGACGGTGTGAACACTACCATCCACTTGCGTTAAGGAGCCGGACATGAAAATCGCTTTTATCGGTCTCGGCAACATGGGCGCGCCGATGGCGCGCAACCTGATCAAGGCCGGCCATTCGTTGCGGCTGGTTGACCTGAACAAAGCTGTGCTGGCAGAGCTCGAGCAACTGGGCGGCAGCATCAGCGCTTCGGCCCGTGAAGCGGCTCAAGGCGCAGAACTGGTGATCACCATGCTGCCCGCCGCTGTGCATGTGCGCAGCGTCTGGCTGGGCGAAGACGGCGTACTGGCGGGGATCGCCAAGGGCGTGCCTGCCGTGGATTGCAGCACCATCGATCCGCAGACGGCGCGTGATGTAGCGGCGGCGGCCGCCAAACAAGGTGTGGCGATGGCCGATGCGCCAGTCTCTGGTGGCACCGGCGGTGCCGCGGCCGGGACGCTGACCTTTATGGTCGGCGCCACTCCTGAACTGTTCGCGACCCTGCAACCGGTGTTGGCGCAGATGGGCCGCAACATCGTCCATTGCGGTGAAGTCGGCACCGGGCAAATCGCCAAGATCTGCAATAACCTGCTGCTGGCGATCTCCATGGTCGGCGTCAGCGAGGCCATGGCCTTGGGCGATGCGCTAGGGATCGACACAACGGTGCTGGCGGGGATCATCAACAGTTCCACCGGGCGTTGCTGGAGTTCGGAGATGTACAACCCATGGCCGGGCATCGTCGAAACGGCGCCGGCCTCGCGGGGGTATACCGGCGGTTTCGGTGCCGAACTGATGCTCAAGGATTTGGGGCTGGCCACGGAAGCGGCACGTCAGGCGCATCAACCAGTGATGCTCGGCGCGGTGGCCCAGCAGTTGTATCAGGCGATGAGTCAGCGTGGGGAAGGTGGCAAGGACTTCTCGGCGATCATCAACAGCTATCGCAAACCGCAGTAAGAGGTTTTTCCGGGGATCTGCGTCGGGCAGATCCCCGGTTTTTTATGGGCTGAAAAAAGATCGCAGCCTTCGGCAGCTCCTACATGGGAATGTGTACACCCTGTAGGAGTTGCCGAAGGCTGCGATCTTTTGCTTTATCAGGCAAACACGAAATACTTGCGCACGGTCTCAACCACTTCCCACGTACCTTTCATCCCCGGCTCGATCACGAAAATATCACCGGCACGCAGATGGATCGGCTCCTTTCCTTCCGGGGTGATGATGCAATACCCCTCGCGGAAATCGCAGTATTCCCACTTCACGTATTCCACATACCACTTGCCTGGCGTGCAGATCCAGGTGCCCATGATTTTGCTGCCGTCTTCGCTGGTGTAGGCGTTGAGGTTGACGGTGTGCGGGTCGCCTTCGAGTTTTTCCCATTTGCAGGCGTCGAGCACCGGCAGTGGGTGGGTATCGCGAAGTACGGTAATAGGTGCGGTCATGTGGACTCCGGGGCAGTGGACTAGAGAACTGAAGTCGCACCCTATAGCGCCTGTTCACCGGTCAGTTGTCTGTGCTCGACATTGAGCTGTCCAGAAACGCGCATTGCCCTCAAAGGCTGTTCAGCGGGCAATCGAGCCGGCTCTGTTCGAGGCTGGCTTCGAACTCGACCAATTGTGAATGCTGCTGCGACAGCACAGCGATCCGCTCGCTGATTTCCTGCTTCTTGGCGGCGATAACCTGATGGGCCCGTTCCCACGGCATTTGCGGCCCCTGATGTCCGGCGAAGACCGACTGCAATTCCTTGAGCCTGAAACCCAGCTGCTGCGCGCACTTGATGAAGATCAGCAGGTCAACGCTTTTCTGGTCGTAGACGCGGTATTTTCCCAACCGCTGAGCGGTGGGCAGCAGGCCGATCGACTCGTAATGGCGGATGCTTTTGATCGTGGTTCCGGAGCGCTGCGCGGCTTGGCCGATGTACATGGAAAGTCCCTTTTCGCCGTGGTTGCCCGGCGTATTATCGGCAGACTCAGCGGCTGACGATAGCCTGGGCCTGGCGTAACCAGATTTCACGCTGGTCAGCGCTGGAACCGAGAATCGGGCCGAACGTGAGCGTGCGTTGTGGCTCGATGCCGCAGAACGCGAGCGTGGTTTTGCGTACCTGATGCAGCCCAGGCATGCGATAGAACCAGCGGTAATACCAGGGTGGCGTGTCCATGGTCACCAGCAAATGCGCGCTGCGACCGTGCAGGAGTTTGTCGGGAAAGGCTTTGCCTTTGCGGTATTTGAAAGCGAAACCCGGCAGGAACACCCGATCGAAAAAGCCCTTGAGCAACGCCGGAATTCCGCCCCACCAGATCGGATAAACCAGCGTCAGGTGCTCGGCCCATAAAATTTCCGCCTGGGCATGGCGCAAGTCGGCTTCCAGTGGCTGAACCTGCTGATACCCTTCGCGCAGCACCGGATCAAAATCCATTCTGCCTAGAAACAACTGGCGCACCTCATGCCCGGCACGCAGCGCCGATTGTGCGTAGCGTTCGGCCAGTGCGCCGCAAAAACTGTTACTTGAAGGATGCCCGAGGATCACCAGAATTCGTTTGCCCATCGCCTCTGTCCTTGAAGATGAAAGCACAAGGGTAAAGTCTGCCCCTCAGGGGAGAGTCAAGGCGTGCAGCAAGGCCTTGGCGTAACCGGGCAATGCGCTGAAATCCCGAGCGCAGAGCAACAGTTTGCGTGTGGCCCAAGGTTCTTGCAGGGCGAAGTGCTTGAAGGTTTGTTCGCCGCGCCAGCGCTCAACTGCCGCCAGGGGGACGATCGCCAGCCCCGTCCCCCGGGCAACCATGCGTATCACGCCGTCGAAACCGTCGGCGCGGATGCGGATTTGCATGCGTGATCCGGTGTGCAACGCCTGTTCCTCCAGGTACACCGCCAATGCGCTGTTGGCGTTCAGACCGACGTAGTCGTGGTGCAAGGTGTTGCTGAAGCTCACTACACCTGCGTGGGTCAAGGGATGATTGCGGGGCATGATCAGCACCAGCGGATCGTCGCGAAACGGGCGGGTCTGCAGGTCATCGGTCTCCACGGCATCAGAGACGATACCCAAGTCTGCCGCACCTTGGCGCAAGGCGTGGGTGATGCGCGCGCTGGGCAGCTCTTGCAGATCGATGTCGAGGTTGGGGTGATCGCGCAGAAAGTCTGCAAGCAACTCAGGCAGGTACTCGGTGATCGCCGTGGTATTGCACAACAGTCGCACCTGGCCTTTGACGCCATTAGCGTATTCGGCGAGATCCTGCTGCATGCGCTCGGCCTGCTGCAACAGGACTCGGGCATGCTGCGCCAACGCCTTGCCAGCCGGGGTCGGACTGACACCGCGGCGACCGCGCTCAAGGAACTCGATGCCCAATGAAGCTTCCATGGCGCGGATGCGCGAACTCGCCGCCGCCAGCGACAAATGACTGCGAGCGGCACCGGCGGTGATGTTGCCGGTGTCGAGGATGTTCAGGTAGAGGCGCAGGTCGGTGAGGTCGAAGTGCATCGTTACAGCCTCGGGAAGTTTGTTGTCTGGGCGGGCCCCTTCGCGGGCAAGCCTCGCTCCTACAGGATTTAGTTGTTGTGGCGATCCCTGTAGGAGCGAGGCTTGCCCGCGAAGGCGCCAGCAGCCGCAATGGAAAACTCTAGCCTCTGTCAAATCAAGAGGCAGCCTCAGTATATGGCGGATTTTCAGCGCAACCTTAAGGGCCCACCATAGCCCCATGAATACACTCGCCGCGTTCTACCAGCACCTGGGTTTGACCCTGTCCTTATTGGTGATCGCCACCTTCCTGCTGGCCGGGATGATCAAAGGCGTGATCGGCCTCGGACTGCCGACCATTGCCATGGGCTTGCTCGGTCTGGCTATGGCCCCGTCACAGGCTGCGGCGCTGCTGATTATTCCGGCCACGCTGACCAACGTCTGGCAACTGGCATTCGGTGGTCATTTGCGCGGGCTGCTGAACCGGTTGTGGCCGATGCTGCTGGCGGTTTTCATTGGCACCGGTGCCGGCACGCTCTGGATCGGCATGGCCGGTGGACACTGGGTCGTGCGGGGGCTGGGGGCGGCGTTGTTGATTTACGCCTTGAGCGGGTTGTTCCTGCCGACCTTGCGCGTTAGCGGTAGTACCGAGCGTTGGCTCGGTCCGCTGTGCGGTGTGCTGACGGGCGTTATTACGTCGGCCACGGGCGTGTTCGTGATTCCGGCCGTGCCGTATTTGCAGGCGCTGGGCTTGAGCAAGGATGAACTGGTGCAGGCGCTGGGCCTGTCGTTCACCGTCTCGACCCTCGCATTGGCCGCCGGACTGTCATGGCGCGGTGCCCTCGGCGGCGGCGAGTTGAGCGCGTCGCTGCTGGCGCTGATTCCGGCGGTACTCGGCATGCTGCTGGGGCAATGGTTGCGCCAGCGGATCAGCGCCGTGTTGTTCAAGCGCGTGTTCTTCATCGGCCTCGGCGTGCTCGGTGGCCATTTGCTGATCAGCGGCTAGCAGACGATGGGCTGAGCATGTCGATGGCGCGGATATCGAAATCCCGCTCCAGATACTCCATGCGCATGTCGAGGAACTGCTTCATGTGCGGCAAGTTCGAGTGCACGTCGAGGTGGGCCTGGGATTGCCAGATCTCGTAGAAGATAAACAGCGTCGGGTCCTGTTTGTCTCGCAGCATGTGGTACTCGATGCAACCGGGTTCGGCGCGACTTGCTTCCACATGGGCACTGAAAAACGCTTCGAAGGCCTCGGATTTTTCCGGGCGGGTCTTGGCGTGCAGGATGAAGCCTTGCAGTTCGCTCATCAAAATCTCTCCTCAAGTCAGAAACGGCACCAGTCTAAGACAACAATCGCCAGTCTATTCGTGCGTGTGGGTCAAATGAATTTTGCGGATTGCGCGCTTATTCCACGCGAGGCTGATCGTTAGGCTGCCGCCATCGATTTCAACCTTGCGAGATTTCTCATGAAGAAAGTCCTGTTGCTCAATGGCGGCAAAAAATTTGCTCACTCCGATGGTCGCTACAACACGACGCTGCACGAAACGGCGCTGAGCGTGTTGGATCGCGGTGGTGTGGATGTGAAATCCACGTTCATCGACGAGGGCTACGACGTCGCGGAGGAAGTCGCCAAATTTCTCTGGGCCGATGTGATCATTTATCAGATGCCAGGCTGGTGGATGGGCGCGCCCTGGACGGTCAAGAAGTACGTCGATGAAGTCTTCACCGAAGGCCACGGCAGCCTCTACGCCAGCGACGGCCGCACGCGCTCCGACGCGTCGCAGAAGTACGGCAGCGGCGGTTTGTTGCACGGTAAAAAATACATGCTGTCGGTGACCTGGAACGCCCCGCAGCAAGCCTTCGACGACTCGACCGACTTCTTCGAAGCCAAGGGCGTGGACGCGGTGTACTTCCCGTTCCACAAGGCCAACACGTTCCTGGGCATGACCGGTTTGCCGACCTTCCTGTGCGTCGATGTGATGAAACGCCCGCAAGTCGAAGCCGATGTGGCGCGTTATGAGCAGCACTTGACCGAGGTGTTTGGCCTTAAGGCATAACGCTCAGCTACTATCGAAAGTCTGAACCTGTGGCGAGTTGGCTTGCCCCAATGTCAGTTAGTCATGCGCAATCGATGTGGGAGCGGGCTTGCTCGCGAAAGCGATTTATCATCCAGCATTAATGTCGACTGACATACCGCTTTCGCGAGCAAGCCCGCTCCCACAGGTTCCGCACTTTGGCTGGCATTAGGGTAAGCCCCCTCGCCACAGTAGAACGGCGCAGGACTATCGATAAGGGACACACGTGAAAGCCAGATCCGATGAGTTGCAGATTTTCGTCTGCGTGATTGAATGCGGGTCGATTTCGGCTGCGGCCGAACAGGTCGGGCAAACGCCGTCAGCGGTCAGTCGTACGCTGTCGCGGCTGGAAGCCAAGCTCGACACCACGCTGATCAACCGCACCACGCGGCGCATGGACCTGACCGAGGAGGGCAAGTACTTCTTCGAGCACGCCAAGTTGATTCTCGATCAGATGGACGAGCTCGAAGAGCGCCTGTCCTCACGCCAGCAAACCCCCTCCGGGCGTCTGCGAATCAACGCCGCGTCGCCATTCATGCTGCACGCCATCGTGCCCTACATCGATGAGTTCCGCCGTCTCTACCCGGACATCCAGCTCGAGCTCAACAGCAACGACCTGATCATCGACCTGCTCGAACAAAGCACTGACATCGCCATCCGCATCGGCACGCTGGCCGACTCGACCTTGCACGCTCGCTCACTGGGTTGCAGCCCGCTGCACATCGTCGCCAGCCCGGCGTATCTGGAGCAATACGGCGTACCGACCGCCGTTGCCGATCTGGCCGAACATACGCTGCTGGGTTTCACCCATAACGAAGGCCTCAACCAATGGCCGTTGCGCTATGTCCACGGTGATCGCTGGCCGATCCAGGCATCGATCAGTGCATCGAGCGGCGAGACGGTCAGGCACCTGGCTCTGACGGGGCAGGGCATTGCCTGCCTGTCGCACTTCATGACCATCGACGACATCCGCGCCGGTCGCTTGCAGGTGCTGCTGGCGGAGTTCAACAGCGGATATCGCCAACCCATCAACGCGGTGTACTACCGCAACTCGCAGCTTGCCCTGCGGATTCAGTGCTTTCTGGACTTCATTCAGGGCAAATTGGCGGCTTATGCGATTGCGGATTTCAAGGGCTGATTCGTGATCCCTGCGCAAGAGTGAATTGGGCGACGCTGTCTGTTTCCTCAGGCACCGGTCCTCGATACTGACTGCATCACTTACTCACGCAGGGAGTTCTCTCCATGAACGTATTCGTCACCGGTGCAGCCGGTTTTATCGGTGGCTCCATTGCCACGGGCCTGGTCCGCGCCGGCCACAAGGTCACCGGTCTGGTGCGCAGCACCGAACAGGCTGATGAATTGCGCAAACTGGGCATCACCCCGGTGATTGGCACGCTTGACGACAGCGCACTACTGAGCGAACAGGCTCGCGCTGCCGACGCCGTGATCAACGCCGCCAGCAGCGACCATCGCGGCGCGGTGGTGGCCTTGCTCGATGCGCTTCGCGGTTCCAACAAAGTGTTCCTGCACACCAGCGGTTCGAGCATTGTTGGCGATGCGTCGGGCGGTAAATCCAGTGACGTGATCTATTTCGAAGACAACCTGCCGGAGCCGACTGTCGACAAGGCGGCGCGCGTGGCCATCGACAACCTGATCCTCGCCGCTGCAAAGGACGGGGTGAACTCGGCAGTGATCTGCAACACCTTGATCTACGGCCACAGCCTGGGCGTGAAACGCGACAGTGTGCAGTTGCCACGCTTGCTCAAACAGGCGCGTAAAAGTGGTGTGGTCCGGCATGTGGGGACTGGCCAGAACATCTGGTCCAATGTGCACATCGAAGACGTGGTGTCCCTGTACCTGCTGGCGTTGACCAAAAACGTGCCGGGTACGTTCTACTTCGTTGAAAGTGGTGAAGCGTCGTTTATCGGCATGACCACCGCCATGGCCAAAGTCTTGAACCTGGGCGAGCCGCAAGATTGGCCGCTGAAGGATGCCGAAGCCGAGTGGGGTTATGAAATGGCCAATTATGGCTTGGGTTCCAACAGCCGGGTGCGCGGCAAGCATGCGCGGGAGCTGTTGGGCTGGGTGCCGAAGCGGACTTCAGTGGTTGAATGGATTCGTAGCGAGATGGTGTGAGTTCGCTGTAGACCACGTCATCGTCCATCGCGAGCAGGCTCGCTCCCACATTAGTTCTGCGTCGATCCCATTGTTGGGGAACGATACAAGTCCAGTGTGGGAGTGAGCCTGCTCGCGATTGCGTTTCTGACGGCCCATTCACTGGCCGGCCCGCCCTCAATTCCGTAACATCCGCCCTCTCTTCCCCCGCCTGTATTTTTAGGTAAGCCATGAAACCCAAACGTCTGCGCGCCGATGTCCTGGCCGGACTCACGACCTCTTTCGCCCTGCTACCCGAATGCATTGCCTTCGCGCTGGTGGCCCACCTTAATCCGTTGATGGGGCTGTACGGCGCTTTCATCCTCTGCACCCTGACTGCGCTGTTTGGTGGGCGGCCAGGGATGGTGTCCGGTGCCGCCGGATCGATGGCCGTGGTGATCGTCGCGCTGGTGGTGCAGCACGGCGTGCAGTACTTGCTGGCGACTGTGCTGCTGAGTGGGTTGATCATGCTGGCGTTCGGTCTGTTGAAGCTGGGCAAACTGGTGCGCATGGTGCCGCACCCGGTGATGCTTGGCTTCGTCAACGGCCTGGCGATCGTCATTGCCCTGGCTCAGCTGGAGCACTTCAAGAGCGGTGAAGCCTGGTTGAGCGGCGCGCCGCTGTACATGATGATCGGGCTGGTAGCGCTGACGATGGCCATCGTCTACCTGATGCCGCGCCTGACGCGTGCCGTGCCGCCAGCACTGGTGGCGATTCTGGGCGTTGGGCTGGCGGTTTACCTGCTCGGCCTGCCGACCCGCACCCTGGGCGACATGGCGCACATTGCCGGTGGCTTGCCGAGCTTCGCGCTGCCAGACATTCCCTGGAGCCTGGAAACCCTGCGCATCATCGCGCCCTACGCGATATTGATGGCGTTGGTCGGCCTGCTGGAAACCCTGCTGACCCTGAACCTGACCGACGAGATCACCGAAAGTCGTGGCTACCCGGATCGTGAGTGCGTGGCGCTTGGTGCCGCCAACATGGTCTCCGGTGTATTCGGCGGCATGGGCGGCTGCGCCATGATCGGGCAAACCGTGATCAACCTCAGCTCCGGCGGTCGTGGTCGGCTCTCCGGTGCGGTGGCCGGGGGGATGATTCTGTTGTTCGTGCTGTTTCTTTCGCCGCTGATCGAGCGCATCCCGCTGGCCGCACTGGTCGGGGTGATGTTCGTGGTGTCGCAGCAGACGTTCGCCTGGGCCTCGCTGCGGGTGGTGAACAAGGTGCCGCTGAACGACGTCCTGGTGATCATCGCGGTGACGGTAATTACGGTGTTCACCGATCTGGCCATCGCCGTGTTGTGCGGGATCATCATTGCGGCGCTCAACTTTGCCTGGCAACAAGCTCGCGAGCTGTATGCCGACAGTCATCAGGAAAACGACGGCAGCAAACTCTACCGCCTGCACGGCACACTGTTTTTCGCCTCTACCACGCCATTCCTCAACCAGTTCGACCCCGCCAATGATCCGGCCCACGTGACCCTTGATTGTCGCCACCTGAGCTTCGTCGACTACTCGGCCATCGCCGCGCTGAAGACATTGCGCGAACGCTACGCCAAGGCTGGCAAGCAGCTACGCGTGCTGCATTTATCCGAACGCTGCAAAAAACTGCTCAAACGCGCCAGCGAGCATCACGACTGAAGCTACCGATCGCACTGATCGTTCCTGTACTCCATGAGGGCGATCAGTGCGGCAATGATGAAAATCTGCCTGCCGAATTTTCATAACTCACGACCTCCCATACCTCTGCACGACATCCCTTATCCCTCCACGAAAATTACTTTCACTTCGTTTGAAAGTAGTCCGTCGAAATGATTTATGAGTTTCACAACCCATTCGACGTGACCCTTTCGAGGAGTACCGCATGACGCTTTCCTTCGGCTATTGGCTGTTGGTTTACGCCGCCATCGCCATCATCGCGCTGATCGTTCTGATCGCCCGTTACCGGCTTAATCCCTTCATTGTCATCACCCTGGTGTCCATCGGCCTGGCGCTGCTGGCCGGGATGCCGCCGTCGGGTGTGGTGGGGGCGTACGAGGCCGGGGTTGGCAAGACGCTGGGGCACATTGCGCTGGTGGTGGCGCTGGGCACGATGCTCGGCAAGATGATGGCCGAGTCCGGTGGCGCCGAGCAGGTGGCGCGCACGTTGATCGACCGTTTCGGTGAGAAAAATGCACATTGGGCGATGGTCTGTATCGCCTTTCTTGTAGGACTGCCGCTGTTCTTCGAGGTCGGTTTTGTCTTGCTGGTGCCCATCGCGTTTACCGTGGCGCGGCGAGTCGGTGTGTCGATTCTGATGGTCGGTTTGCCAATGGTCGCGGGGCTCTCGGTGGTCCATGCCCTGGTGCCGCCGCACCCGGCGGCGATGCTGGCGGTGCAGGCTTATCAGGCGTCGGTGGGGCAGACGTTGCTCTATGCGATTCTGATCGGCATTCCGACCGCAATCATCGCCGGTCCCCTGTACGCCAAATTCATCGTGCCGCGCATTCAACTGCCGGCGGATAACCCTTTGGAGCGCCAGTTCCTCGAGCGCGAGCCACGCGATAGCCTGCCGGGTTTCGACGTCACTATGGCGACCATTCTGTTGCCGGTGGTGCTGATGTTGATCGGTGGTTGGGCCAACTTGATCTCCACGCCGGGCAGCGGTTTCAATCAGTTTTTATTGTTCATTGGCAACTCGGTCATCGCCTTGCTGCTGGCGACCTTGCTGAGCTTCTGGACCCTTGGCCTGGCCCAGGGCTTCAACCGCGAATCGATCCTCAAATTCACCAATGAATGCCTGGCACCGACCGCCAGCATCACCTTGCTGGTAGGGGCCGGCGGTGGCTTGAACCGGATTCTGGTGGACGCTGGCGTCACCGATCAGATCGTCAGCCTGGCCGATGAATTCCAGCTGTCGCCGCTGTTCATGGGCTGGTTGTTCGCCGCGTTGATGCGCATCGCCACCGGTTCCGCCACGGTGGCCATGACCACTGCTTCAGGGATTGTCGCGCCGGTGGCCGTTGGTCTGGGTTATCCCCACCCGGAGTTGTTGGTGCTGGCGACGGGGGCGGGGTCGGTTATCTTTTCCCACGTCAATGACGGCGGCTTCTGGTTGATCAAGGAATACTTCAACATGACCGTCACCCAGACCTTCAAGACCTGGACGGTGCTCGAGACCATTATCTCGGTGGTCGCCTTCGGTTTGACCGTCGGTCTTTCTTACCTGCTTTAGTCGGAGCCATCTGCCATGGACATCCTCTATCAGATCCGCGCCCGTCAGGATTCCTTCAGCGCCGGTGAAGGACGCATCGCCCGACTGATGCTCGACGACGTAGGATTTGCCGCGTCCGCCAGCCTTGATGAGCTGGCGCAGCGGGCGGAAGTCAGCACCGCCACACTCTCGCGTTTTGCGCGCACGGTCGGTTGCCGCGACCTGCGGGATTTGCGCTTGCAACTGGCTCAGGCCAGCGGCGTCGGCAGCCGCTTTCTCGACCCGGCGGGCACGCCTGAACAGTCGGCGTTCTACGGGCAGATCGTCGGCGATATCGAGTCGACCTTGCGTCAGCACCTGTCGGCGTTCGATGAGTCGCGCTTCACTGATGCGGTGAAACTGCTGGGCAAGGCGCGGATGATTCACGCCTTCGGCATGGGCGGCTGCTCGACCCTGTGCAGCGATGAACTGCAGGTGCGCCTGGTACGCCTCGGCTACCCGATTGCGGTGTGTCACGACCCGGTGATGATGCGCGTTACCGCCGCCAGCCTCGGTGCTGAACACGCGGTCATCGCCTGCTCGCTGACCGGCATCACCCCCGAGCTGCTCGAAGCGGTGGAACTGGCTCGCAGCTACGGCGCGCGAATGCTTGCCATCACCCGGGCAGGCTCGCCGTTGGCGCAAATGGCCGATGTGCTGTTGCCGCTGCAAAGCGCCGAGACCTCGTTTATCTACAAACCCACGGCGGCGCGCTACGGCATGCTGCTGGCCATCGACGTGCTCGCCACCGAGCTGGCGCTGGCCAATCCTGAAGACAACCAAGAGCGTCTGCGGCGGATCAAACTGGCCCTGGACGACTACCGCGGCGGCGACGATCACCTGCCGCTGGGAGACTGACATGATGTACGACACGTTGATCCGCAACGCGCTGATTATCGATGGCAGCAACGCCCCCGGTTATCCCGCTGACGTGGCCATTCTGAACGGCCGCATCGAGCGTATCGGCGACTTGCACGACGCTCGCGCCACCGAAGAAATTGATGCGGCCGGGAAGGTGTTGGCGCCGGGTTTCATCGACGTCCACACCCACGACGACACGGTGGTGATCCGTCAGCCGCAGATGCTGCCCAAGCTCAGCCAAGGCGTGACCACGGTGATCGTTGGCAACTGCGGGATCAGCGCATCGCCGGTGAGTTTGCGTGGCGAGCCGCCAGACCCGATGAACCTGCTCGGCACCGCAGCGGCGTTCGTTTATCCGCGCTTCAGCGACTATCGCGCCGCCGTCGAAGCGGCAAATATCACGCTGAACGTGGCCGCACTGGTGGGCCATACGGCGCTGCGCAGCAATCACCTGGACGACCTGTTTCGCACCGCCACCGCCGATGAAATCAGCGCGATGCGCAAGCAACTGCGCGAAAGCCTTGAGGCCGGTGCCTTGGGCTTATCCACAGGCCTGGCTTATGCCAACGCCTTCTGCGCTTCCACCGACGAAGTGATGCAATTGACCGAAGAGCTGACAGCATTCGGCGCGGTCTACACCACCCATTTGCGCAGTGAATTCGAACCGGTGCTGGAGGCCATGGACGAAGCGTTCCAGATCGGTCGCCATGCGCAAACGCCAGTGATCATTTCCCATCTCAAATGTGCCGGCGCCGGTAACTGGGGACGTAGTCCGCAACTGCTGGCGTCCCTCGAACACGCCGCGAAAACCCACCCGGTGGGCTGCGATTGTTATCCCTATGCGGCGAGCTCTTCAACGCTGGACCTCAAGCAAGTCACCGATGCCCATCGCATCACCATCACCTGGTCCACGCCGCATCCGCAAATGGGCGGCCGGGATTTAATCGACATTGCCGCCGAGTGGGACGTGCCGTTACTCGAGGCCGCACGCCGGCTGCAACCGGCCGGCGCGGTGTATTACGGCATGGACGAAGCCGACGTACGAAGAATCCTCGCGCATCCGCTGTCGATGGTCGGCTCCGACGGCTTGCCGGAAGACCCGTTTCCGCATCCACGGTTGTGGGGCGCGTTCCCACGGGTGCTCGGACATTTCAGTCGCGACGTCGGGCTGTTTGCGCTGCACACCGCCGTGCACAAAATGACCGGGCTGTCGGCGGCGCGATTTGGCTTGAAGGAACGCGGTGAGATTCGTGAAGGGTATTGGGCGGATCTGGTGTTGTTCGACCCCGCGACGGTTCGCGATGTGGCGGACTTCAACGATCCGCAACGGGCGGCGGAAGGGATTGATGGGGTGTGGGTCAATGGGGTTTTGAGTTACAGCGAAGGTCGGGCGAACGGGAGAAGAGAGGGGCGGTTTCTGGCGCGGGAAGGGGATTTGCATAAAGGGTTTCGGTGATACCGAAAAGATCGCAACTCCTGTAGGAGCTGCCGAAGGCTGCGATCTTTTGATCTGCGCCCAATGATGGCGTCGCGACATTAAAGAATCCCGCAACCAAGCCGAAGCGCTGACATCCAGCCCAGCTACACTCCGGGCCTTCTCTATCTGGGAGCAACTCGATGAGCTTCGGCAAAACCACTCCGATCCTGCGGATTTTCGACGAAACCAAGGCATTGGAGTTCTACGTCGACTTCCTGGGGTTCAAGATCGATTGGCAGCATCGCTTCGAAACAAACTTCCCGCTGTACCTGCAAATCTCCCGTGGCGAATGTGTGCTGCACCTGTCCGAACATCACGGTGATAGCACACCGGGTTCGGCGGTGCGGATCGAGACCGATGAACTGGAGGCGTTCCAGCAGCAATTGCTGGCCAAGGAATATTCGTTCGCCCGCCCACAGATTCAGGCCATGCCATGGGGCAGCCAGGACATGACGGTGACCGATCCGTTCGGGAATCGGTTGGTGTTTAGCAATGCGATTAGTGTCTGAGCGTTAGATCGCCTTCGCGGGCAAGCCTCGCTCCTACAGGTTGTAGTGAGTCACCTGTAGGAGCGAGGCTTGCCCGCGATTGGATCTGTCATTCACCGCTGACTTAACGTCAAACCCGGAAGTGGCTCACCATCATCTGCAACTGATTACCCAACCGCGCCAGTTCAACGCTGGAGGCAGCGGTTTCGTCGCTGGCGGCGGCGGTCTGTTCGGACACGTCGCGTACGTTGATGATGCTGCGGCTGATCTCTTCGGCCACGGCGCTTTGTTGCTCGGCGGCGGCAGCGATCTGCTGGTTCATCGACTGAATGTTCGACACGGTGCGGGTGATGTTTTCCAGTGACACGCCGGCCTTGCGGGTCAGGGCGACGCTGCTGTCGGTCAGGACGCGGCTGTTGTTCATCACGGCTGACACTTGTTGGGTGCCGTTCTGCAGGCCGGCTACCAGGCCTTCGATTTCCTCGGTGGATTGCTGCGTGCGCTGGGCCAGGCCACGAACTTCGTCGGCCACCACGGCAAAGCCACGACCGGCTTCACCGGCCCGGGCCGCTTCGATGGCGGCGTTGAGGGCCAGCAAGTTGGTCTGCTCGGCCACGGCCTTGATCACATCCATGACGCTGCCGATCTTGTCGCTTTCCTTCTGCAACACGCTCATGGCTTCGGTGGAGCGCGCCACTTCGTTGGCCAGGCGCTCGATCTGGGCGATGGCTTCGTTGACGACCTTATCGCCTTCGCGTGCTTCGCCGTCAGCGGCGGCTGCGGCCTGGGACGCTTCTTCAGCATTGCGCGCAACTTCCTGCACGGTGGCCGTCATCTCGTGCATGGCGGTGGCCACCTGATCGGTCTCGATCTTCTGGCTGTTGACCCCGGCGCTGGTTTGCTCGGTCACCGCCGACAGTTCTTCGGCAGCGCTGGCGATCTGGGTGACGCCGTCGCGAATGCCGCTGATCAAATCACGCAGGGTCACGCCCATGCGTGCGATGCCTTGCTGCAACACACCGAGCTCATCGCGGCGGGTCACTTTGACATCGTGGGACAAATCGCCACCGGCGATGCGCTCGACCACGGCCAGGGTATCGCGCAATGGGCCGGTGATCTGACGAGTGATGATGACGGCGGCAATGATGCCCACCAGCAATGCCAGCAGGGTGCTGATCAGTTGCAGCGTGCGGGCCTGGGCGCTTTCGACATCACGGCGGTCGAGCTGGAATTGATACAGCTGATCGCTCAGGGTCACGATGGTGGCGCCTTGTTCGGTCATTTCCTTGCGCGCCTGCACCGCATCGGTGTTGGCGGCTTTGTACGCTTGCAAGGCGCTGCGGTAGTTGCTCAGCGCGGTTTCCAGTTGGCGCAGGGCGTCTGGCTGGGAGTCGGCGAAATGCACATTGAGTTGCTTCAGGCTGGCGATGGCCGTGTCCAGTTGGCCGACGGCCTTTTGCTCGGTCTCGGCGTTGGTGTTGGCGGTGTAGCCACGCACTTCGTAGCGGGCCAGCATGAACGCTTCCTTGGCGGCGGTGATGGCCAGGAATTGTTCGAAGCGCTGATCGCTCAGGGGCATTTGCTGCACGCGGGTGTCGATCGCATCGATTAGCGTGCCGGCGGCGTCGGCGTTGGCGCCCATGGCATCGCGGGCGCTGTTACCGGTGCGATAGGCGCTGCGCATTTTGTTCAGCGACGTCTGATAAGCGGCGATGGTCGCGGCCTGCTCTTTGAGCATTCTGACGTTTTCAGGGTTTTTGAAGCTGCCCAGCAGGGCTGTTTGCTGAGCAACAAAACTGTCCAGGGTGGATTGCACATTCTGTGCGGCGGTCTCATCGCCATTGGTCAGCATGTATTGCAGGCGCACCACGCGCAGTTTGGTCAGGCCGGCGTTGAGCTGAGTGATGTCGCTCATCCAGTTGCTGCGGTCAATCAACCCGCCCAGGCTCGTCCAGCCGGTCAGGGCGAGAACGCAGGTCAGTGCCAGGACCAGGCCGAATCCCAGGCCCAGTTTCAGGTTCACGCTGATATTACCGAACCAGCTATTCATCAATTCCTCCAGGAACGTTGTGCTTCTTGATCGTCGATTGGCTGGAAGATTGTTGTTTTTAAGAGCCAGCGAAGAGGGTGTAGCAGGTCTATATCGGCAGCAATCCCGAGAGCTGAAAGGATTTTGCCGAATAGATTGCGCCTGGCGGCTTTGAGGAAGTCTTAAGCTTTTTTTCACATAGGTTTCACTGGTTGCCGACGTGCGCCTCTTTACCCTGCGGCATCGAATGACAGTGGGTGCATGCCGGCGAGGCGGCTTGATGTGGAATTGAGACTGAGTCTGTTCGGGATAAAACGCTCGATCGATCTGAGCCGTGTAGCCCGTTATCGAAACGCTATGGTCGTGCTTGCCTCGGCGCTGTTGGTGATCCCGCTGACGGTATGGCTGTTGCGACCGGCCGCCGTGCCGGACCTGGCCGGCAACGTGGTGGGTGCCCGAGCGTTGGCGTCTGGTTGGGCCAAGGGCGACATGATTGTGCTGGTCCGCCATGTCGAGCGCTGCGATCACTCCACGGCTGCTTGCCTGAGCGGTAATGATGGCATCACCGAACGCTCCCGCAGCGTGGCGGTGAGTGTCGGTGCGCAATTCGAGCGTCTGGGCCTGGGCAAGGCCGACATCTACAACAGCCCGATGATGCGTACGGTGCAGACCGCCGGTTACATGTTCAACAAGGTCAGCGTCGGCGAAGACTGGTTGATCAGCTGCAGGGGCAGTATGCTGCGCGATGCTCTGGCGCACAAAGTGGCCGGGCGCAACCTGATTCTGGTGACACACAGCGAATGCATGGCGCAACTTGAAAAAGACCTCAAGTTACCGACCTCCACCCTCGGTTACGGGGCTTCACTGTTTATCAACGCCGAAACGCTTCAGGCACCACGCATGCTCGGTTTCATCGAGGCCTCTGACTGGCATTCGGTGACGACCGAATGAGCCTCACTATCATCCCTCTGGATCAGAACGTACGATGCTGACTTCTTCCCCTTACCGCTTTTATTGGGTGAACTTTGGTATTCCACTGGCGTGCGCGGTTGTGGTGTTCCTGCTGTTCGACATGACCAAAATCGACATCGCCTTCAGCGACCTTTTTTATGATCCGGTCACCCAGGTGTTTCCGTTGGAACATGTCCGTTTGTTCGAGAAGATCACCCATAAATGGGCACGGATCATTCCGAACTGGACGGGCGAGGCCGCGATCATCGGCGCTTTGCTGTCGTTTCTCTGGCCGCGGCTGAAGGCTGAAAAGCATTCGAAGATCATCGCGTTCCTGGAAAAAATCAAAGTCGCGCCGGTACTTCGGTTTGCCAGTAAACACCGTCGGGACTTCATCTACGTGGTGTTCGCGTTTTCCATCTGCACTGGCGTTATCCACTACCTCAAGGGTCACACCAGTGTGTATTGCCCGGTCGAAACGACTCAGTACGCCGGGAAAATCGAACACAAGGAGTGGTACCAGAATTTCGATCTGCTGAAAGTCGCCGGCGAGGGTCGCTGCTGGCCGGGCGGTCACGCGTCGGGCGGCTTTACGATGCTCGCGTTGTACTTCGTGGCTCGCCGCTACCGCTGGCGGTACTCCAAAGCGGTGATGTACGGCTCGCTGCTGCTCGGTTTCGTCTACGGCACGACGCGGGTGCTGCAAGGCTGGCACTACATGTCCCATACCTTCTGGTCCGGGATCTTTGTGTGGCTGGCGTGTTTGCTGACGGCGTTGGCGTTCTATGGGCGGGCGCGGCTGGAGCAACCGGTGCTGCAAACGGCTGAACTGCCCGTTGCTGAGCCGTTTACAGGTTTACAAAGTAGTAAGCCTGACGTCCCACCTTCGTTATCTTGAGCACCTTCAAGGGCGCGGCGGGTTCATCTGTGCCAGACATGAGCGCCACGTTGGCAGGTGAGGCGCTCAGAAACTCATGCAGTTGCGCCTCGGTGTCCAGGCCTTTGAGTACGCGCCGGGTGTAGAACACGCTGGCGCCGCCCACCCGCTCGTTGGCCTGAAACAACGCGACCTGTTGCCCGCTGGCCTGGAATGCCTGAATCTGCTCGGTCAGCGGCAGGAAGGACAGTTTGCGATCAGCGTGAGGCAATGCCCATTGAGCCGCAGCGAGGTAGCTGCCAATTACCACGGCCAGTACGCCAATCGCTACTCCGCGACGATGCCGGACAATAAGCTCTGGCAAGGTCGACGCACCGGTGTAGGCTTGAAATCGCTCGAACAGCACACTCGCATATTCCGCGGCAATCACCGCCGCCGCAGGCGTCATCGACATCAGGTACACCGTGCGTTTGCTTGACGCCAGGGTCAGCATGACGAACTGCGCCAGCAGCCACACCGTGAAGAACAACAGGTAACGATTGGCCATAAGGCTTTTGCGAAAATGCCACAGCCCCAGGTACACCAGAATGTTCCAGGGCTGGAAGGCCTCCGGCAGCTTGACCAGGTAGTAGTAGAACGGTTCGTAATGCCCGGCCTCGACGAAGGAACCACTGAAGCGTCCGACGCTATTGGTCAGCAACACTTCCCCCACGGCATGCGCGCCATCACGCTGATACAGCACCGCGAGCCAGATCATCAGCGGCACCAATCCCAACAGAGTCAACACGCCCGGGCGCAGCCAGTCCGAGGGCTTCAGGCGCTTGTCCATCAAGGTTTCGGCCAGTAAATACGCGAAGATCACCACTCCCGGCATTGCTAACCCCAGTACGCCTTTGCTCAAGGTAGCGATGGCGATCCCTGATGCAAACAGCAGGGCGCTGCCGACGGTCGAGTGCCGCGTCCCCTGAAAAAACGCGAGCAACGCCATGCTCACACCGAGGGCCAGCAACGCGTCTTCACCGACACCGCGCGCGTTGCTCCAGTAACTGGCCATGGTCGCCAGCAAAATCCCCGTCGTCCAGGCAATGGCCTTGGGTCGGCCGAGTCGCCGCAGCATCGTGTACAGCAACATCACGCTGAACAGCCCGGCAAACGCCGACGTCAGCCGCACCGCCCACGGCGTACCGCCGAATGCACGAATCGCCCCGGCGTCGAGCCACAAGCTCAAGGGTGGTTTTTCAAGAAATGCTTCGCCGAACAAATGTGGCGTCACCCAGTCGTTATCCAGGTGCATTTCCATGGCAATTCCGGCTACCCGAGCCTCGGTGGAGCCTTGTAATTGGTGATTGCCCAGAGCGAAGAAAAACAGCAGAGCGGCGAGCAGAAACAGTGAAGAGGCGGGGCGTGACATGAGCTTCTGGCTACCGAGCAGGGACCGGGAAACTCAAGCATATGAGGTGAAAGCTTAACGAAAGATGAACAGCCTCGCTTTGTTATCGGGTGATGGTGCTCCGAGCGCAATGGAGGGCAGGACTCGTGTTTTGTACCGCTGAAGCACCGTGCCCCTGTGCCGCCGGTCACTTGAAATGACCGCCAACAAACGACAGGCAAAAAAAAGCCCGCGGGAGGCGGGCAAACCTTAGTTTCTTGAATGAGCGAGGGAAATGTACAGGTTCGAGAGAGGCGGTGGGGTGAAGAAAAATTCATATGGATGGCAGGTCGCTCGAGCCCGGCACCGTATCGTAGAACATCTCTACCCGTTCAAATCCGCAACAGGCACCTGCGATATTCGTCAGGTGCCTTTTATGTTGAGGGTGCGGCAAAGACTTCCTGTCGCATCATTCACTCAGTGGCAGATGGGCGGCTTGGCCGCGATCGCCGACCCGATCGGATCAAGGTTTTCCCGCGCTCGGTTGACCAACAATTCGGCCACCATCGCCAATCGCTGAAGCGCCAACGCCACATCACGCTGCGAGCCTTCGAGTTGGTTGGCAAAGTCCGCCGTCATGACGCTGAGGGATGCCAGGGTTTCGCTGGCATGAGCGAGCAAGGTAGGGGTGTCGACGTCGGGGCGGACGGAATAGATGTTCCTCGTCAGGTTGCGCCGACGGGCGCTGACGGCGCGCTCGGTGGTTTCGGGACGTTGGGTTGGGTCGAGGGTTTCAGGCTCTGAAGTGGCCGGATTTTCAACTAAATGCAGGGTGATTTTTTTCATAAGGGCGTTCCATGGGGTTAGGGATCCTTACGCTGTTTCGGCTTGTCAAAACCGTCCGCAGGGTTTGCAGCGAAGCGTGAAGACTATCGTCCGGAAACCTTGTCCGCCAGTTCATGGAAGTCGCTACGGGTTGCGGGAAATTTCCCAGGATGACGTGGCTCTAATCTGTCAGAGAAATCCTTTTGAGCTACGTTCAGCCCGCATGACCCGGAGCGACCATCACCCTTCGAGGCAGGGCTATCGCCGTGCCTTAACCCTGATTCATCCGATAGGTCGTCGCGCTCCAGTACCGGCTACCATTGCTTTTATGGCGAGTCCATCCGGCAGCTTCCAACCGCTTGGCGATCATTCGATTCATGAATCCATGACCCAGCAGGAGCACTGGCCCTTCGTTGGCAAGGGATTGAAGGTGTTGAGCGGCCGTATGGGCCCGCGTTTTAGCCTTGCGGGCAGACTCGACCGTCCCAGAGAAACCGCACAACCATAGGATTCGAAGAATAAATGCCCACGTAAACGGTGAAAGGCGCGGCCGTGTCCATCGCCCATAGGGCAACTGCGCCTCGCAGAAGATCTCATCTACAAGGCTGGGCTGAAGGCCCAGCGCCCGAACGGATGTCAACGCCCGAGGCGCAGTACTCGACACGATCACTTTGGCGGTAGCGGCCACCTCCACACTCGCCTCAGGGGCGAGCTGGTTGATGATTTCGGACAGGTCGTATTGTTCGATCCAGTGTTTCATATCGAGTGATGAAATCTTGTCAATCACAGCCAGATCCGGCTGGCCATGACGCATTAAGATGATTTCCCTTTCCATTGTAATCACGTCCTTGTCTGGGGCCCGCGAGTGCAAAGGCTGCACGCTTGCGGGCATTTGGAGAGGGGTGATCATGCCTGAATAAAAAACCTGAAGCATCGATCAGCATCCGGATTTTATCCCCGACGAGCGGTGAACCTGTCTCTGCGAAATCGCTGTCGGCTCAGAGGTACGGCGATCACTACTCCCTGATCAGGGTAATGGTCATTCATGGGTAAGCGTCCGGTAAAGTCATCTGGCTTTTTCCGCGTCGTTGTTTATGACAACCAACCGACAGGGAGGCCATCGAATGTGCCTATCGGGAAAGTTCACATGCCATTGCTACCATTCCAATTTCAACCAGGTCAGTTTTGAAAGGGATTTCACCGATTTCTTGGAAACCGAAACCCTCATAGAATCGCCGCGCATTTGAGTTGGTCTTGAGTAGGTCAAGCCACAGCAAGCGTTCTCCGCGCTCTATCGCTCGGTTGCAAATGAAGTGCAGAAGCCGTTTCCCATACCCTCGTCCTGCTTCGGATTTGAGAAAGTAAATTTTTTGAAGCTCCGCGCCCAATTCGCCCGTTAAAGGCGCAGGCGTTGACCAGTTAACTTTGGAAAAGCCTACGACCCTACCGCTTTCGTCTGAGGCTATAAGCCACAAATGGCTAGCGGGGGATTCGAGTGATTTGCCGAGCGAGTCAGGGGAAAAGTCTTGATTGAGGAAGCCCTGCATGCCGGAGAGAGACCAGATGTCCGAAAAATGCTCTTGGTAGGTCTCACAGCCGATTTCACGTAGAACATCCAGGTCGGCTTTAGTCGCTTCACGAATGTTAATCATATTCCTCACCGGTTTATTTCGAAGGCACGTCGACCTTTCCTTACTGCTCCGCCTGCCCTTGCAGGTGTCGGTACCCAGCCGCCTGAATGAAATCGGCCAAATGCCAAATCGCTCCGTTGGCTGCCCAGAAATCGTCTTTGACTTCATCAAGGATGATCGACGTCATGATGATCCGCTGGTCGTCCGCTGCTCGCGACCGGCTTACCGCTTGATGCAAACGCTGTACATAGTCGCCTCGCATGGCCTCATTCAGCACACCGCCGGGAACCTTGACCTGCACGATGCAGGGGATGGCTTGAGCGCTGATATCCACTGCGCCGCATGTCCAGGAGCCAGGCGTCACTTCGTCAATGAGAGTCCAGCACATGCCCCGTTGACGTGGATCGTCGCCGATTTGCTCGACCTCAATGGCCACTTTCGTAATCTCTTCGCAAAGCAGTGCCCGTTGTTCGGAAGTAAAAGAACCTTGAGGCACCTTGATCAGGATATTTGGCATACAGGTTAACGCTCGATGAAATGGAAGCGTTATTAAGCCAGCCCTGGAACACTGCAACCAGCGACCGATTCGACATCTTTCGTGCATAATCAGCCAATGAATGATTTCACGATTCTGGTAACTCATGACGCCTTTGCCTCCAGTGTCGCACTGACTCTGGATATCCTTTCGACGGCGGCCGTACTTGCCCGGCGACAGGGCACCGCTGTACCTCGCTGGCAAGTCTGCGGGGTGAACACGGATTGCGTGACGCTCGGCCACGGGATGCAAATTGCGGTTCAGCCCTTGGCTATCAGACCTGATGATCGCTCTTGCTGGATCATCCCCGGCATGGGCGTGGCTGACACCCTTATGATCGAGCACCGATTACAACAGGCGGATATTGCTCTGTTGGTTCCGGCATTACGCGCGCACGTGCAGGCCGGGGGTAACGTAGCCGCATCATGTTCTGCAGTATTCGTGCTGCAGGCTGCGAACCTGCTCGCTGGGCGCTGTGTAACCACTTCTTGGTGGTTGGCACCCTTACTCCAGCAGTGGGCGCCCGAGTGCCAGGTCGATGCCGACCGCATGGTAATCCTCGACCCGCCGTTGATTACCGCGGGCGCAGCGCTAGGTCATAGCGATCTGATGTTGCATCTTCTGCGAAGCCGTTTCTCCCCAGCTTTGGCTGATGCCGTTGCACGGGCGTTACTGATAGATGGTCGGCAATTGCAATCGCCCTTTATGGTTCCGGCAATGATGGCTCAGGGGAACGAATTGATCGCACAATTGACGGCTCATATTGAAGCCTCGCTACCGGCGACTATCAGCGTCAGCACACTCGCATCCGACTTTGGCCTGTCAGAGCGGACCTTGTCTCGACACATCCACAAGGCCATCGGTTATAGCCCGTTGCGGCTGATCCAGAGAGTCCAGGTCAATAAAGCCCGGGAGCTGCTGGCTAACAGTAAATACTCCATCGACACCATTGCCGAACACGTTGGATACAGAGATGCCACATCCCTGCGGCGACTGATGAAAAAAATGCTGAACACAACACCACGGCAATTACGTTAACTGCGGCGACGATGTTTTTTTCAATTCAATTATCCGCGGCACACTGCCGTCCGTCTCAGTCGCTCAGTGTGAGTGCCTGTGATGGATATCGGGAAAGTGCGGATGACTGTGTTGGATGGGCGCGTGGTCATGTAAATGGCTATGAGGTTGGGTGCCGTCCCACTCAAAGGCATGTTCATGCTGATGGTGCTCATCGTGAATATGCGGATGGTCATGGGTTTGCGGATCGTGTTGGTGTTCGTGAGAATGGCTCTCGGTAAGGTGTATCCAGACGCCAAGCCCCATCAGGCCTGCTGCAATCCAAAACACCCACGTCACGGCTTCGCCTAACAACAGGATTGAAATGGCGGCCCCCAAGAACGGTGCAGTAGAGAAGTACGCACCTGTGCGTGCTGTTCCAAGCCCCCGTAAAGCCAACACGAATAGCACCAGGCTAACGCCGTAGCCTAAAAAGCCTACGAGTAGCGCTGGCCCTAGCAGAGACAACTCAGGGAGATGCATTCCAAGAGCAATCCCTAAAGCGCAGTTGACGACCCCGGCGACCAGTCCTTTGATGCCAGCGATGAACAATGCGTCCGATGCGGAAACCTTCCGGGTCAGGTTGTTATCGATGGCCCAACAAAAACAGGCAATCGCCACGGCGACCGGGCCAACCCAACCGTGGGTCTGTGCGGAAGTTTGAGGCCACCCCAAGAGCACGCCACCCGCCACGATTGCGATCATTCCAGCGACGATCCGCCGGTCGGCGTTCTCTTTGAAAACCACCCAGGCCAGCAGGGCGGTCAACACCGCTTCAAGGTTTAGCAGCAGTGAAGCAGTGGTACCCGATGTAAGGGTAAGGCCGAACATTAAAGACACCGGCCCCAGCACTCCGCCGAACGCGATAGCGCCAATGAGCCATGGCCATTCGGATATGGTTAAACCGACAGGCTGCCAGCCGCGATCACGGATCAGTCTGGTGATTGTGAGACCCAAGCCGCTTCCCAGATAAAGCAAACCGGCGAGCAAGACTGGGGAGACGTTCAGCCCCAGGAGCTTGGCAAGGGGTGTGCTGGCACCAAAGAGGGCTGCAGCACCCAAGGCGTATAAAACGCTTTTGTTCATCATCTGTTCCGTAGCAAAGGCATGGTTGAGAAACACGATACCCGTCATGCATGGATAGCGCACTGAATCGCGGCGGGTGCGCTGAAAACTGGCGGGGCCCCTGAAGAATACCTGAGCGCGCGGGGGCGTTCGCAACATTCCAAATCCAAAAAAAAGGCACCTGCGACAGGCTCGTCAGGTGCCTTTCTGCGTTGGGTACGCGGCAACGATTTCCTATGCCGGATTCGTTAAGACGCCGAAACCTGCATCTGCAACCGCCGCCCCACCACATCCAGCAAATCGCAACCATCGCGCAACGAAGTCACCAACACCCGCGCCAGCTCACTGTGAACGCCTTCGCTTACGGCGAAGCTCTCCAGCAATTGAGTCGCGGTGCGGATGCGGTAAGCCGCCGTTTCATGCAGCACATCCAGCGGTGCTTCGGTGTCGATCAGCAGCGACGCGATGGTGCAGTCGATGCCGGTAATCGGCATGTATCGATCCATGACAAACCTCCATTCGATCAACGAGCAAAATCACTCAGTGGCAGACGGGCGTGACCGAAGGCGTGGGCAAATCGAGGTTATCCAGCGCTCGATTGATCAACATCTCGGCCAGCACGGCCAATTGCTGAATCGCCAATGCCACGTTGCGATGCGAGCCTTCGAGCTGGTCGGCCAGGTCGGTGGTCATGACGTTCATGGAGGCCAGGGTTTCGCTGGCGTGAGCGAGCAGGGTGGGTGTGTCGACGTCGGGGAGGATGGTGAAAACATGGCTCACGGGATCGGGCTGTTTCGGGTTGCGCAAGCGGGCGCTGACGGCGCGTTGGGTGGCTTTGGAGAGTTGGGTCAGGTCGAGGGTTTCGGGTTCTGAAGGGGTATCGGTTTCTGGAGGGTTGGGGGTGATCTTCTTCATGGTGGAGCTCCTGCGTTGTTTGGAGGAGCTGCCAACACCCTGCTGTCAAACAGTATTGGGTGGCAGCTATACGCGGGTTGACAGACCGGAAACGCAGGAAACCGGTGCATCCGAAGATGCCCCACGCACAGCCGCCATGAAAAAGCTGCATGCGCGCAAGCATGCCGTTTTATCAGGAAGAGTGGAAGTTTCCGGTTTTCAGCCTGTCAAAGCCGATCGCTGATTTGCAGCGACACCTGGAGGCTATCCTCGATAAGCAGCGTCCGCTAGTTCATGGAAGTCGATACGTTTTGAGGGAAATTTCCTAGGACGGAGCGGGGTGCTAGCCAGAATTGTTTCTTGAAGGTTCTGGATTCGTCGTGGCGTTCGATGGTGGCGACGCTGGGCAGGGTGTCGATGAGTGTTTGGATGCCAAACCCTAGATGCAACAAAACCCGCACTTGGCGGGCTTTGGCTTGGGCCGGGGTAATTTGAATTGGCTAAGTAAGTTATTGATTTATAACATTAATAATGATTTTAATTTTTCGTTGGAATACCAATTGGAATACTGCGCTCCACCTGACCACCCGTTTGCATTCGATCTGACCAGCACGCTTCGTAACTATGATTGGCAGTGAACTGGCCACAGCGGACGGTCAGCGATTACCGGCACAGCCGCCGCAACCTATAAGGACGGCGCGGTCGCGACAGTGCTTCATGAGCGCGTTGCATCTGGGCTGTCTACGGAAGGAATGGCAAATAGATGCTCGGCGGCAAAGTCCACGAATACGCGGATCTTCGGTGAAAGATGGCGACTGGACGGCCACAATGCCCAGAACTGCCCTTGATCTTCGCTGTGACCGTCGAGCACCGTTTCCAGGCGCCCCTGGGCGATAGCTTCGCGCGCCAGGAAGTCCGGGACAAATGCGATACCGTGCCCATCCACCACGGCCATCAGCATGGCTTCCATGTTGTTCAATGTCAGGGCGGTTGGCAGGCGTAACTGCGTGAACTGGGGGGCCGAAGACATACTCCAGTCCATTATTTTACCCGTCGTGACAAATCGGTAACGCAAGCACTCGTGATGCTCCAGGTCACTGATAGTGACGGGCCGTCCCTTACGCTGCAAATAGTCAGGCGATGCGCACAGGACAAACTTAAAAGGCCCCAGCTTGCGTGCCATCAGCTTGGAGTCGGCCTGCCCACCGCTGCGAATCACCACGTCAAAGCCTTCATCGATCACATCCACCACCTGGTCGTTGAAGTCCAGTTCCAGCTCAATCTCTGGATAGGTTTTGCGGAACCGCGCCATATGGGGCAAGAGAAAGCGATAGCCGATGGTGGGCAAGCTGACGCGTAACTTTCCACGGGGTTCCTGTGTTGCATGGGAAAGCATCGCCCGGGCATCTTGAAGATCGTCGAGGATCTTGCGGCAGCGTTCATAGAACAACTGTCCCTCCGCAGTCAGGCTGACTTTGCGGGTGCTGCGGTGCAATA
>NZ_JAHBDQ010000032.1 GCF_019956555.1 Pseudomonas sp. A-RE-19
TCCCCGCCCTACCCGCCTGCTGCACCCCACTCGACGCCCATTGGCCGCTGCCCTTTGTGCTGCCCGATACAGTCTTGTTGGGCACCCGCTTCGATACCACGCAACTGGCCAGCGATGATTTCCAGCGCAGCGCCATCGAGCCGCCCGCGAGCATCCAGCGTTCGGTGGCCAAGCGCCAGGCCGAGTTTCTCGCCGGGCGGGTCTGCGCTCGGGCCGCGTTGCAACATCTGGAAGGGCTGAGTTTCATTCCGGCGATTGGCGAAGACCGCGCACCGGTATGGCCGGCGCACATCACCGGCTCGATCACCCACAGCACCGGCCGGGCCGCGGCGATTGTCGCGAACAAGGCGCACTGGCGCGGCTTGGGGATGGACCTGGAACACCTGCTCGATGCAGAACGGGCCGAGCGCCTGGCCGGGGAAATTCTCACCGGGCCTGAGTTGCAGCGCATGGCTGGCGGTGCTCGCGATCAATTGGCGCTGTGGGTGACGCTGACGTTTTCGGTGAAGGAAAGCCTGTTCAAGGCGCTTTACCCGATCGTTCAGCGGCGCTTCTATTTCGAACACGCCGAAGTGCTGGAGTGGCGCGAGAGCGGTGAAGTGCGGTTGCGGTTGCTGACTGATCTGTCCAGTGAATGGCGCAGCGGCACTGAGCTGGACGCGCAATTTGCAGTGACGGATGGGCAGTTGTTGAGCCTGGTCAGTATCAAGGCCTGAGGATTCGTTGTGGTCATGCGGGCCTCATCGCGAGCAGGCTCGCTCCCACAGTTGATCTCTGTTGTTCACAAATTGTGTGTTCACAGGAGATCCAATGTGGGAGCGAGCCTGCTCGCGATGAGGCCCTCAAAAGCAACAAAGATCTCAACGCCTCTCCTGATTCCTCGGCCAGCTGAGACTGAAACAGGCCCCACCCAGGCTTTTGCTCTTGCCGATCAACGCTCGCCCGTCATGCCAATGGATGATTCGCCGCACAATCGATAACCCCAACCCATGCCCGCCCGAGGCGCGGGTGCGGCTGTCATCGAGGCGCAGGAACGGGGTGAAGATTTTCTCCCACGCGGTTTCCGGCACGCCTGGCCCGTCATCCTCGACATCCACCCGACAGCGCTGCTGCCCGACCTGATAACTGACGGTCACCCGGGAATGGGCGTGGCGCATGGCATTGCTCACCAGGTTCTGCAACGCTCGGTGCAAGTAACGCGGCTCGGCCTCGACCCAGGCGTCATCACAATCGGCGGCCGACAGGCACAAACCGCGCTGCACCGTGACCTCGGCGCGCAGTGGCGCCAGTTCTTCGATCACCTGATTGACCAACGCATCCAGATCGATCCGCTGAAAATTCAGCGCCGGCGAACCCTGCTCCAACCGCGCATAAGTGAGCATCTCATCGACCAGCCGATCGAGGTCCTCGATGTCGTGGTCCATCCCTTCGCGGTATTTCTCCAGCGCCTCTGGCGTGGCGGCCGAGCCGATCATCTCCAGGCCAAAACGCAGGCGCGCCACTGGTGTGCGCAACTCGTGGGACACGGCGCGCACCAGTTCTCGCTGAATCGCCAACAATTGCTGCAAGTGCTCGGCCATGCCGTTGAACGCCGAGGCCAGGCGCCCTACCGAGTCCGCACCGCGTGCCGGTACGCGGGTTTCCAGGCTGCCCTTGGCGATGCGCGTGGCGGCGGCTTCCAGCCCGCGCAACCGGCGCTCGAGTTGACGCACCAACAGATAGACGATCAAACCGATCAGGCTCAGGCCGAGGGCCGCGATCAGCACCAGCCACTCAGGCGGGTAAGGATTCATCTGATACAACGGGCCGATTTCCAGCACCCAGGGTGTACCGACCATGCCGGCAAACACCCGGATCGAATCGCCGCCCTTGCCCAGCGCCATCACCGTATCGCCTTCGGATACGCGGCGGCTCTGGTCTTCGTCCATGTCGGCCTGATCGACCGTGACCAACTGCAGATCGAAGCCGAAGCCCTTCTCTTCCTTTAACTGCGCCAGACGCTTGGGCTGCTCGGCCACCGGGTAACGCACCAGTTCATCGGCCAGCAGGTAAATGGTCGCCCGCGCCAGTTGCTCGCTGATTTGCTGGACTTCCCCCGTGAGCACCAGTTGTTCCTTGTCGCTGACCAAGCGATACACCTTGGCCGCATGCGGGCCGGTCTGCTCCACCAGTGCCTGGCCGCGCAACACGCGGGTGCGCTGGGTAAGGTCGAGGTCGGTCTGGGGGAACGTCTTCAGCGCCAGCGGAATCCCGAGCAAGCGCTCCCACACCAGCAACGCCCGATGGCGTTCGGTTTCGTTCATCGGTTGCAGGTTGTCGGCCATCAGCGAGAATGTGCCGTGAGCCAGGCGCTCGCGGTATTGCTCGCTACGCACCTGGTTAAGCAGGTGCAGGGCCAGCACGCCGAGCACGGCCACCAGAATCAGCGCCGCGCACATGCCGCCGTAGATGCGCAGGAAGATCGAGTTCACAGGGTGCAGGCTTGCGGAACGAACAGATAACCTTTACTGCGAATGGTTTTGATCAGCCGCGGATGCTCAGGGTCATCGCCGATCTTGGGGCGGATGCGCGAGATGCGTACGTCGATGGAACGGTCCTGGCCGTCATAACCGATACCCCGCAGCGCGGTGAAAATTTCTTCGCGAGACAGAGTCCGCCCGGCGTTGGCCACCAGCAGCCAGAGCAAATCGAACTCGGCGCTGGTCAACTCGATGCCTTGGTCATGCAGCCAGGCCTCGCGCAACGCGTTGTCCACCACCAACGGGCCGAACTGTAGCCGCCGTTGTTTTTCCGGGGCCACTTCAGGGGTTTCACTGCGCCGCAGCAGGGCCTGGACGCGCGCCAGCAATAAACGTGGACGCACCGGTTTGCAGACGTAATCGTCGGCACCCAGGTCCAGGCCAAGAATCTGATCGGTGTCGTCGGTGCGCGCGGTGAGCATCAGGATCGGGCCGTCATACTTGTCGCGAACCTTGCGGCAAATGCTCAGGCCATCTTCGCCCGGGAGCATCAGGTCGAGGATCACCAGGTCCGGCTTCTCCTTGATGATGCGTGCCGCGGCAAGAGCGCCGTTGCCCTCGATCGACACGCGCAGGCCGTTGGTTTCCAGATAATCGCGAGTCAGCTCCGCCAGACGCTGGTCGTCCTCGACAATCAATACCTGCCAGGCTTCTTGCTCCACGATGACCTCTGCTTGCCAACACCACTGATAGGAAGGATCCACCCGTCTTTTTGTAATGATAGGGGAGGATAAGAATGCAGCTGCGTTGGCCGATTGTATAAACGTCGCTCACCGAGAACACAAGCCGGTAAATGCGTTCGGACATGGCGGTTTTTTGTGATAGGGTTCGCGCCCTTAAAAATCCGGCCGGACGTTTTCGATCATTGAAAATCGATGAAAAATCATCCGCTCCAGCAGCGTCGCGGCTTACACGCTCGTTCCACCTTTCACACACAATTTACGCACAGGTTTATCCACAGGTAGTACGTTGCAACACCCCCCAAAACGCATTATCTTGTAGCACGGCGCTAAAAAAACCCTACATGTAGGGTTTTCACTCAAAAGCCCAACCACATTTCAGACCAGAAACTCAAGCGCTTTATTGCCTGTTTATGGTTGAACCAAGCGTGATTTTACAAGCCCAAACCGCATGCGCGGATGGCACCGTTTTTTCAGGCTTGAACGGCCAGAACGGTACGGGTGTTGCAGTCACTACTGTCACCCTGAAAGGAATCCGGTTTCGAGCCAAGGCTCGCAGCCAAAGACTTCGGCAAGGAAGCGGCATCATTAGCCTTTTTCCTACTGTCCCGAAGTGGTTATGCCCGACGCCCGTCGGTTGTAGTGCTTCAGGACAGAACGGTGGGCACCGTGATGGTGCCCAAACAAACATAGAGAATGTGGAGACAACCCCCCATGCAAACCGACACAACTCGCGAGAACCCGCAGGGCACCTTGCCGCAGGCCGCCGATTCGAATTCGGATCTGTCCGCCACCGCGCCTGGCCAGCTGCGCGTGATCAAGCGTAACGGCACTGTCGTTCCTTACACCGATGACAAGATCACCGTCGCCATCACCAAAGCGTTTCTCGCAGTTGAAGGCGGCACCGCTGCCGCCTCGTCGCGAATCCACGACACCGTTGCCCGCCTGACCGAACAGGTCACCGCGACCTTCAAGCGTCGCATGCCGTCGGGCGGCACCATCCACATCGAAGAAATCCAGGACCAGGTCGAACTGGCCCTGATGCGTGCCGGCGAGCAGAAAGTGGCGCGCGACTACGTGATCTACCGCGACGCCCGCTCCAAGGAACGCGCCGTACGCAGCACCACCGAAGAGCCGGTACAAGCGCACCCGTCGATCCGCATCACCCGCGCCGATGGCAGCCTGGCGCCATTGGACATGGGTCGCCTGAACACCATCGTCACTGAAGCGTGCGAAGGCCTGGAAGAAGTCGACGGCGACCTGATCCAGCGCGAAACCCTGAAGAACCTGTACGACGGCGTGGCCCTGACCGACGTCAACACCGCCCTGGTGATGACCGCCCGTACGCTGGTCGAGCGCGAGCCGAACTACTCGTTCGTGACCGCCCGCCTGCTGATGGACACCCTGCGTGCCGAAGGCCTGAACTTCCTGGGCGTCGCCGAGAGCGCGACCCACCACGAAATGGTCGACCTGTATGCCAAGGCGCTGCCGGCGTACATCGCCAAAGGTATCGAATTCGAATTGCTGAACCCGGTTCTGGCGTCCTTCGACCTGGAAAAACTCGGCAAGGCGATCAACCACGAGCGCGATCAGCAGTTCACCTACCTGGGCCTGCAAACCCTGTACGACCGTTACTTCATCCACAAGGACGGTATCCGCTTCGAACTGCCGCAGATCTTCTTCATGCGCGTGGCCATGGGCCTGGCAATCGAAGAGAAGAACAAGGAAGACCGTGCGATCGAGTTCTACAACCTGTTGTCGTCCTTCGACTACATGTCCTCGACCCCGACCCTGTTCAACGCCGGCACCCTGCGTCCACAGCTGTCGAGCTGCTACCTGACCACCGTGCCGGATGACCTGTCGGGCATCTACCACGCGATCCACGACAACGCCATGTTGTCCAAATTCGCGGGCGGCCTGGGTAACGACTGGACGCCGGTTCGTGCGCTGGGTTCGTACATCAAGGGCACCAACGGCAAATCCCAGGGCGTTGTACCGTTCCTGAAAGTGGTGAACGACACCGCCGTCGCCGTTAACCAGGGTGGCAAGCGCAAAGGCGCTGTCTGTGCCTACCTGGAAACCTGGCACATGGACATCGAAGAGTTCATCGAACTGCGTAAGAACACTGGTGATGACCGCCGTCGTACCCACGACATGAACACCGCCAACTGGATCCCTGACCTGTTCATGAAGCGCGTCTTCGATGACGGCCCGTGGACCCTGTTCTCGCCATCCGAAGTTCCGGATCTGCACGACCTGACCGGCAAGGCCTTCGAAGAGCGTTACGAGTACTACGAAGCCCTGTCCCAGTACCCAGGCAAGATCAAGCTGTTCAAGACCATCCAGGCCAAAGACCTGTGGCGCAAAATGCTGTCCATGCTGTTTGAAACCGGCCACCCATGGCTGACCTTCAAAGACCCGTGCAACCTGCGCAGCCCGCAGCAGCACGTGGGCGTGGTTCACAGCTCGAACCTGTGCACCGAGATCACCTTGAACACCAACAAGGACGAGATCGCCGTTTGCAACCTGGGCTCGATCAACCTGCCGAACCACATCACCAACGGCAAGCTCGATACCGACAAGCTGCAACGCACCGTGAACACTGCCGTGCGCATGCTCGATAACGTGATCGACATCAACTACTACTCGGTGCCGCAAGCGAAGAACTCCAACTTCAAGCACCGTCCGGTAGGCCTGGGCATCATGGGCTTCCAGGACGCTTTGTACCTGCAGCACATCCCTTACGGTTCCGACGCTGCCGTCGAGTTCGCCGACAAGTCCATGGAAGCGGTCAGCTACTACGCGATCCAGGCGTCCTGCGACCTGGCCGACGAGCGCGGCGCTTACGAGACGTTCCAGGGTTCGCTGTGGTCCAAAGGCATCCTGCCGCTGGATTCGCAACAGATCCTGATCGAGCAGCGTGGCCAGAAGTACATCGACGTTGACCTGAACGAATCCCTGGACTGGGCACCGGTTCGCGCCCGTGTGCAGAAAGGCATTCGTAACTCCAACATCATGGCCATCGCACCGACCGCGACCATCGCCAACATCACTGGCGTATCGCAGTCGATCGAACCGACTTATCAGAACCTCTACGTGAAATCGAACCTGTCGGGCGAATTCACCGTGATCAACCCGTACCTGGTTCGCGACCTGAAGGCTCGCGGTCTGTGGGACTCGGTCATGATCAACGACCTGAAGTACTACGACGGTTCGGTGCAGCAGATCGAGCGCATTCCGCAAGAACTCAAAGAGCTCTACGCGACTGCCTTCGAAGTGGACACCAAGTGGATCGTCGACGCCGCCAGCCGTCGTCAGAAGTGGATCGACCAGGCTCAATCGCTGAACCTGTACATCGCCGGCGCTTCGGGCAAGAAGCTGGACGTGACCTATCGCATGGCCTGGTACCGTGGTCTGAAAACCACTTACTACCTCCGTGCCCTGGCCGCAACCAGCACCGAGAAGTCGACCATCAACACCGGTAAGCTGAACGCTGTTTCCAGCGGCGGCAACCACGGTGACGACTCGGTCCTGGCAGCCCCTGCCGGCCCTGCTCCAGTGCCGAAGGCGTGCGCCATCGACGAGCCGGATTGCGAAGCTTGCCAATAAGCTGAGCCGGTAGGCGCCGCGAGGCGCTTACCTGAAACCCCCGATGAGCCTCTGGCTTGTCGGGGGTTTTCTTTTGCCTGCTTTAAGGTCAAAAGATCGCAGCCTCGCTTCGCTCGACAGCTCCTACATTGACATGCGATCCCTGTAGGAGCTGTCGAGCGAAGCGAGGCTGCGATCTTTTGATCTTGATCTTTATCTATCACCCACAAAAAAGCCCCTCTTGCGAGGGGCTCCTTGTGAAGCGCTACCCACTGACCCGCATCAAGTCATCTGAATGATGGTCTGCATGATGGTGCTCTGGGTGGAGATGGTCTTGGCGTTCGCCTGGTAGTTGCTCTGCGCCTTGATCAAATCAACCAATTCGTTGGTCAGGTTGACGTTGGACTCTTCCAGGGAGTTGGACACGATCGAACCCAGGGTGCCGGTCTTCGGCGCATCGACACCGGCCACGCCGGAGGCGAAGGTTTCTTTCCAGCGAGTACCGCCCACTGGCTGCAAGCCTTGCTCGTTGGCGAAGCTGGCGACTGCAACCTGGCCGATGGCCTTGGTTTGCTGGTTGCTGAAGTTGGCGGTCATGACGCCGCTGGTGTCGATGGTCAGGCTGGAGATCTGACCGGTGGCGTAGCCGTCCTGGTATTGGGCGGTACGAGCGGTTGGCGAGTTGTAGGACGTGGTCAACGCCATGTTGAATGCGATGCCACCAGTGGCAGCGACGGAACCGTTCGGACCCCAGGTCACAGGAGTCGTTGCAGCGTTGGTCACAGCACCAGGCACCCAACCGGTCATGGTCAAGGTGTTGCCAGTCTGGGTCCAGCCAGCACCCGCCGTCAGCGTATTGATGCTGCCGTCGGAGTTGAAAGTGATGTCAGCGGTGATCGCCACCGGAGGCGTGGTTGCAGGGTTGGCCGGGGAGCGACCGTCCATGTAGGTATAGACACGCCAGGCATTGGTACCCGTTTTCACGTAGTACTGATCCATGGTGTGCTCGTTACCCTGGCTATCGTAGACCTTGGTGGAAATGGTCTTGTTATAGCTGTTGGTATCGGTCGGGCTGAACGGAGCTACGGTCGGTGTTGTTTCCGCCGAGTTCAGGTTCATCGTCTGATCGACCTTGGTCGTCGGGTTCGGCTTCAGACTCGACGTATCAATCTTCAAGTCAGTCAACACACCGTTGATGATCTTGCCGTTGGCATCGACGCCATAACCCTGCAGACGGTTGCCGTTGTTATCAACCACATAGTTTTCAGCATCGGTCTTGAACGCACCGGCACGGGTGTAGCTCAGGGAACCGTTGTCACTGAGGATGAAGAAGCCGTTGCCCTGGATGCCCATGTCCAGCACGTTGCCGGTGTTGTTCACGTCGCCCTGGCCGAACTGCTGGGAAACGTTGGCCAGACGCACGCCGTTGCCGACGGTCTTGCTGCCGGTACCCAGGCGAGTGGCCGAGTACACGTCTTCGAATTCTGCACGGGACGATTTGAAACCGGTGGTCGCGACGTTGGCGATGTTGTTGCCGGTCACGTCCAGTTGTTTGTTGGCTGCATAGAGACCGCTAAGGCCGATATTGAAAGACATATTCCACTCCTTTGTGCCGTGTTAGTCGGCTCTATATACCAATGGTTTGTACTTTGGACAGGGCAACGCTGCCCAGGCCCGCCAGGTTCAGCATCAACTCACCGCCGCTCTGGCTGATGGTCACGCTGTTGACCGTTGCCGGCAGGTAAGTAATCAGTGAGGTGTTCGTGCCGTCGATGGTGGTCGTTGCGCCGAAGGTGTAAGTACCCGCCGGTGCCACCGCGCCCGAACTGTCCTTGCCATCCCAGATGAAACTGGCGTTGCCGGCGCTTTGACTGCCCAGGTCGAGGGTGCGGATGACCGTGCCTGCCGAGTTGGTGATCTTGACGGTGGCGGCGGAAACCGATGTCGGCACCACGACGGTACCGTTGAGGCTCTTGGTGGTATCGACTACTGCTTTGTCGGTCTGCGCGATGACCGAACGGCCCACCAGCGAAGAAGCCTGCAAGGCTTGCGAGGAGTTGTAGTTGCCGGCAATACCGCTGACGGTATCGTTCAGCGTGGTGATGCCTTCCAGGCTACTGAACTGGGCCAACTGGGCCACGAACGCGCTGTTGTCCTGAGGATCGAGCGGGTTCTGGTTCTTCAGCTGGGTGACCAGCAATTGCAGGAACGCGTCCTTGCCCAGCGACTGACTGCCGGTGGCACTGCTGGTCGCTGCAGCCAAACCGTCAGTGGAAGTTTTGGTCTTGACCGAAGAATTGGCCAGGACATCCTTGATGCTTACGCCGCTGGTGGTATCGGTAACACTCATCGAAAGTCGCCCCTTATCACTGACCGAGGGTCAGGACCTTCTGCATCATGGTTTTGGCGGTGTTCATCATTTCGGCGTTGGTCTGGAACGAACGGCTCGCGGAAATCATGTCGGCCATTTCTTCGACGACGTTGACGTTCGGGTAGTAGACGTAGCCCTTGGCATCGGCGGCCGGGTGATTCGGCTCGTAGCGCGCTTCAAGGTTGCTCTGGTCTTCGACCACGCCCAGCACTTGCACCCCTTGACCGGCCGCGTCCTGGTTCTGGAACAGCGAATCGCTGCCGCCGCTCTGGCCGCCCTGGAACATGGTGGCGAACACCGGGTGGCGGGCACGGTAGGTCTGGTCGATGCTCGACGAGACGGTTTCGGCGTTGGCGATGTTCGAGGCCACGGTGTTCAAGCGAGTGGTCTGGGCACTCATGCCGCTACCGGCAATGTTGAAAACACTGGATAGAGACATGGATTACTCTCCGCGCAGGGCTGACACCAGCCCTTTGAATTTACTGTTGAGCAGGGTGAAGCTGGCCTGGAAGTTGACCGCGTTTTCCGCGTAGTTCGACTGTTCCAGTTGGGCGTCCACGGTGTTCTGGTCAATCGACGGTTGCATCGGCGTGCGATACATCAGCGACTCGTCGCCATTGCCCAGGCCTTCAGCTTCGATGTGACGGCTGTTGGTCATGCTCAAGGCGAACTTGCCGTTTTTGGTTTTCTCGTTCTGCTCGGCGAGCACTTTCGAGAAGTCCAGATCCCGAGCCTTGTAGTTCGGGGTGTCGGCGTTGGCGATGTTGTTGGCCAGGACTTCGGCACGCTGGGCGCGGAAGCCCAGGGCTTGTTCATGGATACCGAGCGCTTTATCGAAGCTGATGCTCATGTCGGGAAACCTTCGGGTGACCTGATTTTTCGTACGATGGACATAGCAAGCGGCGTGCCAATTAAAAAAAGCCCATAAACCGGGGCTTTGCGGGGAGAGGCAAGGCGGCAATGCCAGAAAAGCGGCAACCGATTTCCGCCGCCTGCCGCTTTTCTGCCGCTTTCTCACGGGCAACACCTACCCCCTGTAGGAGCTGCCGCAGGCTGCGATCTTTTGATTTTGCTTTTCAAGATCAAAAGATCGCAGCCTTCGGCAGCTCCTACGTGATGCAAAAGCACCAGGCATAAAAAAGGAGCCCCGAAGGGCTCCCGTTTTTATATGCCTGGCGCTTTTTGCATCACTTCGCCTGGTAAATGATCCCCGGGCTGCACTGAACCATCTGGTAATGATCCGGCAAACCGTTCAGCGCTTCGGACGCGCCAAGGAACAGATAACCGCCGGGCTTGAGCGTGCTGTGAATGCGCAACAGGATGTCTTTCTTCACCTCGGCGGAGAAGTAGATCAGCACGTTGCGGCAGAACACGATGTCGAACTTGCCCAGGCTCGCGTAACTGTCCAGCAGGTTGAACGAGCGAAATTCCACCCGACTCTTGATCGGCGCCTTGATGGCCCAGCGCCCCGGCCCTTTCGGGTCGAAGTAACGCTGAAGGCGCTCGGGCGACAGACCGCGGCCGATGGCCAGGCTGTCGTACTCGCCGGTCTTGCAGTTGGTCAACATGGTGCCGGACAGGTCGGTGGCAACGATCTGCACACCCATCTTCAACTGGCCCATGTTGACCCGCTCGAACTCATCGATGGACATCGACAGCGAATACGGTTCCTGCCCCGACGAACACGCCGCCGACCAGATCCGCAGGCGCTGACCGGGGCTTGCCTTGATCGCTTCAGGCAATACCTTGTTCTTCAAGACTTCAAACGGATAGGTGTCACGAAACCACAGGGTTTCGTTGGTGGTCATGGCATCCACCACCATCTCGCGCAAACCGCTGCGCGGCTGGGTCTGGATGCGCTGAACCAGCTCACCCAGCGATTTGATGCCCTGCTGTTCCATCAGTTTGTTGAGACGGCTCGAGACCAGATATTGCTTGTTTTCACCGAGCAAAATGCCACAGGCTTTTTCCAGGAAGACCCGGAACTGTTCGAAATCCAAATTACCCGTAGACAAAGATGCCGCCTCTTAAATCGTGTTGACCGCCAGGGGCAAAAGGCCCCTAGCTGTTATCTGCTGCTTTGATCCGGTCGACTACCCGGGATGCCAGGTCATCAGGACGGAATTTGGCCAGGAAGTCATCGGCACCGACCTTCTTGACCATCGCCTGATTGAACACACCCGACAACGAAGTATGCAGGATGATATGCAGCTTTTGCATGCGTGGGTCGCTGCGGATCTCGGCCGTCAGGGTATACCCGTCCATCTCCGGCATCTCGATGTCGGAGATCATCATCAGGAACTCTTCTTCCGGCTTCTTGCCCTCGTCGACCAGCTTGCGCAGGTAATCCAGCGCTTGCCGACCGTCGTTCAACGCCACCACTTCGACACCGACCGTTTGCAGGCAACGGCTCACCTGCTTGCGCGCCACCGACGAGTCATCGACCGTCAATACTCGCAAGGACAATGCCTTGTGCTGAGTTTCGACATCCACCACGCCCACCGAAATAGCTTCCGGTGTCGGTGCCACTTCCGCCAGCACCTTCTCGACGTCGATGATTTCGACTAACTGATTGTCGACCCGAGTCACCGCCGTCAGGTAGTGATCGCGCCCCGTGCCCTTGGGTGGCGGATGAATCTCCTCCCAGTTCATGTTGACGATGCGCTCCACCGACCGAACCAGGAAACCCTGAGTCTTGGTGTTGTACTCCGTGATGATCACGAAAGGATTGCTTTGATCTTTCAGCGCTCCGGAACCGGTCGCCATCGCCAGGTCCAGAATCGGAATGGTCGCCCCCCGAATATTTGCCACACCGCACACGACAGGACTGGACTTGGGCATCAGGGTCAGCTTGGGGCATTGCAGCACCTCACGAACCTTGAACACGTTGATCCCATACAGCTGCTGGCCGTCGAGACGGAACAACAACAGCTCAAGGCGATTCTGCCCTACCAGTTGCGTGCGCTGGTTCACCGAATCCATTACACCAGCCATGCCCAGACTCCTACACCAACGCTAAGTGTGTTGCGACGCACATTCATCACTAAACGGCACGGCGCTTGCTTTTTAACTCTTATGAACACAGAACCGACATTTTTCCGACGCCTGACATCAACCTGCCGCACATTACTGTGCGCGATGTCGGCCGTTTGCCTGTTCAACGCTGGCAGCCCTGCCCTTGCTGACGCAGTTACCTTGCCTGACATGCTTATCGGCGTCACTCAGGGCTTTCTTGAATTCACCGTAGAAGACTATCTGGCCACGAGTCAAACGCAAGGACGCTACGAAATCGAGGTCAACCAGCTCGATCCGCGCCTGCGCATGCCCATGTGCGACAAGGAATTGACAGCCACCCTTGAGAGCCCTGCGCGGCCTCTGGGTCGGGTCACGGTCAAGGTTCGCTGCGAGGGCGCCTCCCCCTGGACAGTCTTCGTACCCGCTCAAGTGAAGCTGTTTCGCGACATCGTGACGACCACTCGTCCCCTCAAGCGCACAGGGATTATCGAACCTCAGGACGTAACCCTGCGCGAGCGCGATATCAGCCTGATAAACCAGGGTTTTCTGACTTCCGTCGATCAAGCGATCGGGCAGAAACTTACCCGACCAATGGTCGCCGATCAGATCATTACCCTGGTGCACCTAGAACAAGCAGAGGTGATTCGCAAGGGCGATCAGGTGGTGATTACCGCCCGCAGTGGTACGCTCAGTGTCCGTATGCCGGGTGAAGCGCTGTCCAATGGCGGCATGAGCGAACAGATTCGGGTGAAAAACCTCAACTCCCAGCGGGTCATCAAGGCGCAAGTCACCGCGCCCGGCCAGGTGGAAGTTTCTATGTAAGCGGCCATGTAGAGTCTCTGTTCGTGAAGAGATGGCGCTGCCCGAGGCTGTTGCCTAAACTGTGCCGCATGCAGGACATGCGCTGGCGCATGCAAGCTCATTGATAAATGGGCCTAAAGTTTTTTGGGAAATAGCCGAAAACATGGCAAGCGTCCAAATACACAGAGGTTTTTTGTCATGGTCATCGATTTCAGTCGTTTAAACAGCTCCTCGTCACTTACGGGCAGTACACGTACCAGCGTTGCCAGGGAAACCGCCGAAGCCGGCCAATCCGCACCGCTGAATACCCCGGCCGAACAGGCCAGTACCACCAAAAGCGGGGAATCGGTACACCTCAGCAATGAGGCTCAACAGTTGCAGAAGGTCACTGACAAGCTGCGCGATCAGCCTGCCGTCGACAATGCCCGCGTGGCCGAGTTGAAAGCAGCGATTGCCGATGGCAGCTATAAAGTCGACAGCAACCGTGTAGCCAGCAAACTGCTCAACTTCGAAGCCCAGCGCTAGGCCACGGCCCGCGCCAGGCTTTTGGACGCTTAAAACCCAAGGCCAGCCATGCACGACACTCATTTACTGCAACTGATCATCGACGACTTTGCCCCGGCGCAACACTTGCTGGAGCTGCTGCAAACCGAGTCCCTCGCCTTGCACGGTCGCGACATGCCACTGCTCGAAGAGATTCTGGCGCAGAAACAGGCATTGATCATTTTGCTCGAACAGCATGGCCGCAAGCGCAGTGAAATCCTCGCCAGCCTCAACCTGCCGACCAATCGCCAGGGCCTGGAACAACTGGCCAGCCATTCAAGCATCGGCGAACAGTTGCTGGCACAGAGCGATGTACTGACCGACCTCCTGGCCCAATGCCAGGCCACCAATGTCAATAATGGCCAGTCGATCCTGGTGCAACAGGCCGCCACGGCCAACCAGTTGAAAATCCTCACCGGCGGCGAGCCGCCAGCGCTCTACGATGCCCGCGGATCAACCTCCAGGCTTGCGAAGCCGCGCCCGCTCAGTCAGGCTTGAACCTTTCAATGAGCACGCCCTATCAAGACGCGAAACATGCTGGCAGAATACTGGCCAGTAGTCATATTTTGTCTGGAGATTGATGCCCCGTGTTCAATGCCTTAAACGCGGAAGATGCTCCGCAGCCACCCAAGGTGCTCACCACGCCCCTGGAAATCTCCGGCAACCTGCGCCAGCTGCAAGATAGCCACGACCCGTTGATCATCACGTTCCACGAGCGCAGCCAGCGCTTCCAGAGTTATCTGGTGGACGTCGACCGTGACAGCAATCGGATCGCCCTGGACGAAATGATCCCTCGCGATGGCGAACGCTTCCTGCTGGCCGGCGAACCGTTCAAGGTCGAGGGTTTCCACGACGGCGTACGCATCGCCTGGGAAAGCAATGGCCTGCTGACCATCGATGAATCCGGCGACGGCCGTTGCTATCGCGGCGCCCTGCCCAATGAGGTGGTTTACCACCAGCGCCGCAATGCCTTTCGCGCGGCATTGAAGCTGGCACAACTGGTCGATGTCGAACTGGGCGGTGACAAACTCAAGTCGCCCATCAGCGGCAAGCTGCTGGACATCTCCGCCACCGGCTGCAAACTGCGCTTCGAGGGCGACATTACTGCCCGGCTGCAACTGGGCCAGGTCTACGACCGCTTCATCGCCGCCCTGCCTTTCGGCAGCATGACCGCACCGCTCGAGCTGCGTTACCTGCACTTCGAAGAAAAGATCAACACCACCTTCGCCGGCGTACGCTTTCATAACATGAGCGGCCTGGTGCAGCGGCAAGTCGAGCGGTTCGTCTATCAGCTTCAGCGCGAAGCGCGGCGCTTCGACAAAGACGACTTCTGATACGCCACGCACATAAAAAACGGGCAGTCCCTTGCGGTGACTGCCCGTTTTTTTATGCCTTGATCAAGGCCTCGCTTCGGTGAAACTTTGCTCGCGTCCCGCGTCAGGGTCTTCTGAATCTATATCGATTTCAGCTTCTGATTCAGGCTCGACATCCGGCTCCAGATCAGCCTCCGGGTTGACCGGATTCTGCATCTGATCCTGCACCACCTGCTCATCGACTCGCGGGTCGAGGCAAGCGACCAGTGGCGAACTGGACATACTGTCTGGCATGGCTACGTGATGCAGCGGAGCATCGTCCACCTGATGCAGGTTGGTGACCGCTTTCGGACGGATTCGCCACACCAGCACCAAGGCAAAGAAGCTGAAGAAGGCATAGAGCATCTGACTGCCGAACAGCTTCATCAACACCCCGGCCACCAGCGGCCCGATACTCGCGCCGACACCGTAGGTCACCAGCAGCATCGCCGTCAGCGACACCCGACGATCACCCTCGACATGGTCGTTGGAGAACGCCACCGCCAACGGGTACAGGCAGAACTGCACCAACGAGCAGAAAAACCCGGCGATGAACAGCACTTCCAGCGGCACCTGCCGCATGATCGCCAGCGGCAACGCCGCCAGTGCCAGGCTAAACGCGAAACAGCGGATCAACAGCGCCCGGTCATAGCGGTCCGACAGCCAACCCAACGGCCACTGCACCACCAGGCCGGCAAAAATGCAGCTACCCATGAACAGGCCGACCTGTTCGGTGGACAATCCTTGCTGGGAGGCATACAGCGGCGCCAGACCGTAGAACGAACCGACGATCAACCCTGACCCCAACACCGTGCTCAACGACTGCGGCACGCGCTTGATGAAGAACCGTGGCTCCATCGGCGCCGGGTGCAAAGGCGCCGGGTGAATCCGCCGCGTCAGGGCCACCGGTACCAGGCACAGGGCGAAACACAGTGCGACCAGCATCAGCAGTTCCAGGCCCAAGCCCGGGTGCATGACCAGAATCAGCTGACCCAGCACCAGCCCCAGGTACGAGGCGATCATGTAGCCACTGAACACCACGCCACGCTGCTTGGCTTCTGCCTGCTCATTGAGCCAGCTTTCGATCACCATGTACTGACACATCATGCCCAGGCCGACGATCACCCGCAGGAACAGCCACGCGGGCAGCCAGTCCACCAGGCCATGGCCCAGCACTGCCGCGCCGACAATCCCGGCGCAGGCTGAATAAGCTCGAATATGCCCGACCCGGGCAATCAGCCGGTGGCCGATCTTGCCGCCCAGCACCAGACCAAAATAGTTGGCCGCCATCAATGCACCGACCCACAGGCTGTCGACTTTATCGGCCGCCAGGCGCAGGGCAAGGTAAGTACTCAACAGACCCGAGCCGATCAACATCATCAGCGAGGCAAAATAAAGCCCCCGAAAAGATTTCAAGATTTGGCGCATCGGCGTTCCGAGCGGCTCCTTGCAGTGAGTATCGGGCTATCGACAACGATAGCCCGACGGCGACGGGTCGTCAGGCCTGGGCTGCTAGAACACGCCGTTCCCAGGGAGTAATTTCATCAAAGAAGCTGGTCAACTCCATGGTCTTCGAAGCGATGTAGCCTTCGATGAACTCCTTGCCGAACAGTTCCTTCGCCAATTGGCTACGTTTCAGACGTTCAAGAGCGGCATGCAAGGTACACGGCAACGAAAGATTATCCGGCACAACGAACTCACCCTGGATCGGCTCGCTTGGCTCCAGTTTGTTTTCAATACCATACAACCCCGCGGCCAGGCTCGCGGCAATCGCCAGATACGGATTGGCATCGGCCCCCGGCAAACGGTTTTCGACCCGACGAGCGACCGGTGAGCTAGCCGGAATGCGCAGTCCGGCCGCGCGATTGTCGTGGGACCAGCAGGCATTATTCGGCGATGCGAAAGGATGGCACAGGCGCTGATAGGAGTTCACGTTCGGCGCAAACAGCGCGGTGAAATCCGCAAGGCCGGCCTGCTGACCGCCGATGAAATGACGGAAGGTCGCCGTCGGCTCGCCGGCCTTGTCGCTGAACACGTTACGCCCGGAGCCGATCTCGACGATGCTCTGGTGAATATGCATCGAACTGCCCGGCGTGTGAGCCAACGGCTTGGCCATGCAGACCACGGTCAGGCCATGCTTGAGCGCCACTTCCTTGAGCAGATGCTTGAACAACAAGGTCTGATCGGCCAGCAGCAACGGATCGCCGTGCAGCAGGTTGATCTCGAACTGGCTGACACCCATCTCATGCATGAAGGTATCGCGCGGCAAGCCCAGCGCCGCCATGCATTCATAAACTTCATTGAAGAACGGCCGCAAGCCGTTATTGGAGCTGATGCTGAACGCCGAATGCCCGTCCTCGCGCCGGCCGTCCAGGCCCAGTGGTGGCTGGAAGGGTTGCGTCGGGTCAGGGTTGGGCGCGAAGACGAAGAATTCCAGCTCGGTCGCCACCACCGGCGCCAGACCGAGAGCCGCGTAGCGAGCGATCACAGCCTTGAGTTGACCGCGGGTCGACAGGCGCGAACTCTCGCCGGTCAGCTCGTCCGCATCGCAAATGGCCAGCGCCCGAGGTTGCTGGCTCCAGGGCAAGCGGTGGATCTGCGCGGGATCAGGCACCAGCGCCAGGTCGCCATCATCACTGCCGTAAAAGCGCGCCGGTGGATAGCCACCCATGATGCATTGCAACAGCACTCCCCGCGCCATCTGCAAACGCCGCCCTTCGAGGAAACCTTCGGCGGTCATTACCTTGCCGCGTGGTACGCCGTTCAGGTCCGGCGTGACACATTCAATCTCATCAATGCCCGTCAATCGCTGCGCGAGTGAACGCTGGCCATCGGTTGTCATGACGCAATCCTTGTTGTTGTGCGAGCCGCGAACGGCGACCCGTACAAAATAGGCTCCGGCTGTTCGGAATATCAAGCAGCGGCAAACAAAAAGGCACAGGAATATTCCTGCCCTGACAACACCGTCCTCGTAGGAGCTGCCGAAGGCTGCGATCTTTTGATCTTGAAAGGCAAAATCAAAAGATCGCAGCCTTCGGCAGCTCCTACGGGGGGGGGGTATTCAGGGGAGATAGAGGCTGAACACGCCGCCGCCCAAGGGGCCGCCGTTGCTGATTTCGGTGCGTCCACCCACGCCATTGCGCTGGTGAAGGGCGGCAATCCGTCCGGCAAAGTACAAGCCCAGACCGGTGCTGCCGCTGCTGTGATTGATGCCTTGCACGTAATCGGCCTGACGCTCGATCATTTCGGCGGGATAGCCCTCGCCATCATCGTTGATGGTCAGCACCAGTTGCCCGGCTTCATCGCTGACGCTGATCAACAGGGCATGGCGAGCGTAGCGAATGGCGTTGTTGATGCAATTGGCGAGCACTGAGGCAATCAGCTCCCGATCGAAGAAACCCAGCGGGCTCAACGGGTCCACTTCATAGGTCGCGATAATGCCGCGGCTGGCGAACACTTCCTGATGAGAAGCCAGTTGCGCCTCAATGAAGTCATCCAGCTCATGGTAGGCCGGCTGCAGCGGCATCTGGTTGACGCCGAGTTTGTACAACCCCAGCAACTGCACCAGCATGCCATTGAGGTGGGCAAACTCGAAGTCGATCACGCTCTGCTCCGGGGTGTGCTGCTCAGGATCGGGCAAGCGCGCCAGCCATCGACTGTGCGCCTGCATCAGCATGGCCAGAGAATTTTTCATGTCGTGCACGGTGGAGGCAATCACCGTGGAAAAGTCGAGTGACGGTTCGCTGTCGATCATTCGCCGAACGCCTTGATTTTCAGTTTCTGGTAGCGCGAATAACGCGCGTCGGTATCAGGCATCAGGCCGACCGTTTTCAGGCAGGCGCGACATTCTTCCAGTTCGGCCGACGGCACGCTGGTGTCGGTGCCATGCAGCAGCGACTGAGCCATGTTCAGGGCAATACTGATGTTCTTCGGTTGCAGCGCCAGGGCTTTGCGGAACACATCCCGGGCCTCCACCAGATTGCCGGTCTTGTACACCCGCACGCCCTGGCGGTTGAGATCGGCGGCGGCATTGCCGGAGTTGAGGATGGTCGGGTCGTCGGTCAGCTTGGCGATGCCTTTCATCACGGTCGGATCATCGCCGTAGATTTCCGCGCAGTTTTTCAGCATCGACGCGCCGGCACTCGCCTGCCCGAGCATTTGCAGCTGCTTGGCCACCAGCAGCGCCGCTTCGGCACTCATGAACTGCTCCATGCCATCGAGGCGCATCATCGCTTGCTCGGTGAGCTTCTCGGCGGTTTCGGCATCGTTGAGCAGCAGGCTGGTAGCCTTCATCAGTCGCGCACGAATTTGCAGGCCTGGATCGGAAGGGTTCTCCTTCGCCACCGCGCTCAGTGTGGTGTTGATTTCAAGACGGGTCCGGGTGTCCAGACCCTTCTCGCTGCCTTTGCTGATCAAGGCATGGGCCAGGCCGAGGTTGCTTTCCGCATCCTTGAAACGCGATTGCGCCCCTTGGGCCACGGCCTGGCGATAGGCTTTGGAGGCGGTGTCGAAATCCTCGTTGGCCATCGCCAGCTTGCCCAGCAACGCTTGGCGACGTACCGCCAGCGGCGACAGGCGAATGGCCTCTTCCAAGACTTTCTGCGCCGCCTTGGTATCGCCTTCGGCGACCAGCACATCGGCCATGCCGTCGTAGAGAGCCGGCATCATCGGGAAGACTTTCAAGGCTTTTTCGTAAACGCCTTTGGCCTGGCTGACCTGGCCGCGCTTGAACAACAACTGGCCCAACCCGGCAAACGCCCAAGGCAATGGCCGATCAGCAATGATGCTGTCGTAGAGACGCTCCAGCGCTTCGTTCTGGTTCAAGTCGCGCAACGCATCGGCGCGGTAACGCAGGCACAGCGGCGAATAACGGATGTCCTGTTTGCACAGGGCGATGCAGGCATTGAGCACTTCAACCGGTTTGCCCCGGTCAAGGGCTTTCAGGATCGGTTTGAGCAACGTCTTGCGCTGCTCCAGTCGTTCCAGGCGCTGGGCCAGACCGGAACGGTTGAACGGTTTGGTCAGGTAAGCATCAGGCTCATGTTCCAGTGCACTGAGCACCATGGCCTGGCTGGTTTCGGCGGTGACCATGACAAACACGCTTTCATGGCTGATCAGTTTCTCGATCATCAGGTCTTCAAGCACCTGCTGACCGTTCTTCTTGCCATCGCCCAAGTGGAAATCCTGCAGGATGAAGTCATAGGACTTCTGCGAGCACATGCGCAGCGCCTGCTCGCCGGTATCGGCGGTGTCGACGTCCTTGACGCCCAGCTCCCGCAGCATGGACCTGACGGAACTGCGGAAATCCGAGAAATCATCGACGATCAGAAAACTCTTTTGGTGATACGACAGCATCGAAGATTTCCAGGCAATTTAAGAAGAACAACCCAAAGGCAACGACTGCGAGTTTAGCTTGGCGGCCTTTCAGGCGCGCAGATGATAGCGGGAGGCCATCGGCTATCAAGCAATTTCGCACAATCTCGTCATGAGGTTTGCCGGCCGCCAGAGACGAAATTCACAACGACCGATCGGGTTATCGGCCAGTAGTAGCAATCCCTTGAAGCGGCGGGTGTGCAATCGCGTATTTCGTTGTCATGACAGACTTTTCACGTAAGTCGTCAGGTGGTTCGAGCATGAAAAAACCTGCCAGAGGAATGCACTGTCGGGGCTTTTTTAACCGCTGACGTTGCAATTTGAGGGTGTCCCAGCACTGGAATTACGCAGCCAGCCCTTGCCACATAAGGGTTTCAGCTCATTTTAGGCGCACCAGTATTGAGTGCCCCAGGCCCCTTCGCCAAAAACAAATCGACATTATATTGACACCTAAATACCCGCCCGTCGGAATATTGGCACGTCGCACTGTTAGCTGCGGTTAACACCTTTACAAAGCCCGACCCCACAACTAAACACACATCAAACTGATATCAGGAAAGGCCGTATCCCTGAGTCAGTGCTACCTCAAAACACGGCCTCATCCAGCCATTATTTCAGGAGTCCCTGCCACATGGGTGCTCTCAGTCTATTGCGTGCCATGTGCAGCGCAGCCCCAGCCTCGGGCTCACATTCGCCCGACCTGTCCTGCGATCCGCTCCTCAAGCGCGGCGAACTTTTCCACCCCCGCAATACCCGCGTGTCTCTGGCGACAGCGCCTGGTTCGTCAGGCCGACGATGTCCGGCGCCCGCCTCGCACCACTCTTGAACAACTTGAGCGGTGCAAGAACGGGACATCGTCCAGTCAGTCGATTCTAAAAATAAAAAAATGGCATTTTCGGGAGAAAGACATGGCTACCACCACAACGACCAGCGGCGGCACCGTTACTTCGCTTTCCAACACTCCGCAGGCGACTGACGACATTTTCACTACCGGTGTTATTGGCACGGGCACCGCGGCCATCACTGAAGACCTGCTGGGGGTCGTGTACCTGGACGTCATGTCCAATGACCTCGGCGGCAGCGCAAAGACACTTTGGTCACTCGATGACGCGACCAGTCTTTCTACTGCCACCAAGGTTTATGCGCCGGCCGACCTCCTGGTCCAGGACACGGGCAGAATTGAGGCGACGAGTACGGATACCAGTTTCAACGGGGCAAAGATCTGGATTACCTCGGATGGCAAGGTCGGCTACGACGCCGCTACATTGTCGACTGCTTTCAAGGCGCAGCTTCAGTCGCTTGCTGGCGGAGCGTCCCTGACGGACAGCTTCACTTATGCGATTCGTCTGGGCAACGGCACGCTCAGCTGGGCCACTGCACAGGTGCAATTTGCAGGTGCGAATGACAGCGTGATGATGAGCGTCGGTACTCAGGCTGGCACAGTAACCGAAGATGCGCCCACGACACCAAGCCCGACCGACTCCCTGAGTGCGACTGGCACGATTGCATTTAGCGATGTCGATCTGAGCGACACGCATACCGCCTCATTCGTGGCTTCGGGAGGCAACGCCACAACGCTGGGCAACTTCGCCCTTGCCTCTGTGATTGAAGCGGCTAATGCGGCCAACGGCACCGTTAACTGGACTTACACCGTGAATAATGCGGCAGCCCAGTATCTGGCCCAGGGCCAGACGGCTACCGAAACCTATGTGGTCACCGTCAGTGATGGGCATGGTTCGTCGACAACGCAGAATGTGACCATCACCATCACCGGCACCAACGACCAGGTGCATATCACCAGCGGTGCACAGGCCGGCGATGCCAAGGAAGACAGTGGCGATTACGCAGCCAACGGCAACATCACCTTCACCGACGCCGACCTGATCGACACCCACAGTGTCAGCGTGACGCCGGGCGCTTCCGGTTATCTGGGCAGCTTCACTACAGATCCACTGAACGACAGCACCGGCACGGGCAGCGGTTCCCTGGGCTGGCACTTCGCGGTAGACAACGCTGCCCTGCAGTTCCTGGGCGAAGGCGAGACCATCACCCAGACCTATAACGTGGCGATCGGCGACGGCGCGGTGCAGACCGTGACCATCACCCTCACCGGCACCAACGACCGGCCGACGCTGACGATTGCCGATACCGCCGGGGCGATGAACGAAGGTAATGGCACCGCCACACTGAGCGACAGCGGCGCCCTGAGCTTTGCCGATCCGGACCACACCGACACGGTGACCGTATCGCACACCGCCAACAACGACATCGCCTGGAGCGGCGGCACACTCAATGCGGGCGTGGCTTCGGCACTGGTCGCCGGTTTTTCGGTCGATCAAAACAGCTGGGACTACAGCAGCAGCCAGAATCTCGACTTCCTCGGCGCAGGTGAAACCATCACCTTCTCGTACACAGTGGTTGCCACCGACGACAGCGGTGCAGCTAACGCAGCTTCGTTAACGCAGACCGTCACCATCACCATTACCGGCAGCAACGATGCGCCGGTGCTCAGTTTCGCGTCAGGTAATGATGCCGGCGCGGTGCAGGAAGACAGCACGCTCAGCGTCAGTGGCCAGTTCAGCTCGGCCGATATCGATCACGCGGCCACCGCCACCTGGTCCATCAATGGCTCGGCAACCGGCACCTACGGCTCGATCGCCGTGGACAGCACCGGCCAGTGGACGTATACCCTGGCCAACGGCACCGATGGCGTCGCCAGCGCGGTGCAATCGCTGAAGGTTGGCGAGAGTCATGATGAAGTGTTCAGCGTGCAGGTCAGCGATGGTCTCGGCGGGGTCGATACTCAACTGGTGACCGTTACCGTCACCGGCAGCAACGATGCGCCGGTGCTCAGTTTCGCGTCAGGCAATGATGCCGGCGCCGTGCAGGAAGACACCACGCTCAGCGTCAGCGGCCAGTTCAGCTCGGCCGACATCGACCATGCGGCCACCGCCACCTGGTCCATCAATGGCTCGGCAACCGGCACCTACGGCTCGATCGCCGTGGACAGCACCGGCCAGTGGACGTATACCCTGGCCAACGGCACCGATGGCGTCGCCAGCGCGGTGCAATCGCTGAAGGCCGGCGAGAGTCATGATGAAGTGTTCAGCGTGCGGGTCAGCGATGGCCTCGGCGGTGTCGATACTCAACTGGTGACCGTTACCGTCAGCGGCAGCAACGATGCGCCGGTACTCAGTTTCGCGTCGGGTAATGATGTGGGCGCCGTGCAGGAAGACACCGCCCTCAGCGTCAGCGGCCAGTTCAGTTCGACCGACATCGATCACGCGGCCACCGCCACCTGGTCCATCAATGGCTCGGCAACCGGCACCTACGGCTCGATCGCCGTGGACAGCACCGGCCAGTGGACGTACACCCTGGCCAACGGCACCGATGGCGTCGCCAGCGCGGTGCAATCGCTGAAGGTTGGCGAGAATCATGATGAAGTGTTCAGCGTGCGGGTCAGCGATGGCCTCGGCGGTGTCGATACTCAACTGGTGACCGTTACCGTCAGCGGCAGCAACGACGCCGCCGTGCTGTCCTCGGCGAATATCACTCTGACCGAAACCAATGCTCCGCTGACTACGGGTGGCAGCCTGACCGTCAGTGATATCGACAGCCCGGAAAGCTTCCAGACGCAATCCAACACCGCCGGCAGCTACGGCCAGTTCTCCATCGGCACTAACGGGGCCTGGACCTACGTCGCCGACTCCGCCCACAACGAGTTCGCCGCCGGCACCACCTACACTGACACCTTCGCCGTGAGCAGTGCCGACGGCACCCTCACTTCGGTCACCATCCATATCAACGGCACCAACGATGCCGCGGTGCTGTCCGCCGACATCGCCAACCTCACCGAGACCAATGCCGCACTGACCACCAACGGTACGCTGACCATCAGCGACATCGACAGCGCCGCAACCTTCGTCACGCAGACCAACACCGCCGGCAGCTACGGCCAGTTCTCCATCGGCGCAGGCGGTGCCTGGACCTATGTCGCCGATAATGCCCACAACGAGTTCGCCGCTGGCACCACCTACACCGACACCTTCGCCGTGAGCAGTGCCGACGGTACCCTCACTTCGGTCACCGTCCATATCGCCGGGACCAACGATGCCGCCGTATTGTCCGCCGACATCGCCAACCTCACCGAAACCAATGCCGCCGTCGACATCTCCACCACCGGCACCCTCACCATCAGCGACGTCGACAGCGCCGCAACCTTCGTCACCCAGACCAACACCGCCGGCAGCTACGGCCAGTTCTCCATCGGCACCAATGGTGCCTGGAGCTATGTCGCCGATAGCGCGCACAACGAGTTCGCCGCCAGCACCACCTACACCGACACCTTCGCGGTGAGCAGTGCCGACGGCACCCTCACTTCGGTCACCATCCATATCAACGGCACCAACGATGCCGCGGTGCTGTCCGCCGACATCGCCAACCTCACCGAGACCAATGCCGCACTGACCACCAACGGTACGCTGACCATCAGCGACATCGACAGCGCCGCAACCTTCGTCACGCAGACCAACACCGCCGGCAGCTACGGCCAGTTCTCCATCGGCGCAGGCGGTGCCTGGACCTACGTCGCCGACTCCGCCCACAACGAGTTCGCCGCCGGCACCACCTACACTGACACCTTCGCCGTGAGCAGTGCCGACGGCACCCTCACTTCGGTCACCGCGCATATCCTCGGCACCAACGATGCCGCCGTGCTGTCCGCCGACATCGTCAACCTGACCGAGACCAATGCCGCCGCCGACATCTCCACCACCGGTACCCTGACCATCAGCGACGTCGACAGCGCCGCAACCTTCGTCACCCAGACCAACACCGCCGGCAGCTACGGCCAGTTCTCCATCGGCACCGGCGGTGCCTGGACCTATGTCGCCAACTCCGCCCACAACGAGTTCGCCGCCGGCACCACCTACACCGACACCTTCGCGGTGAGCAGTGCCGACGGCACCCTCACCTCGGTCACCGTTCATATCAACGGCAGCAACGACTCGCCAACGATCACCTCCGATGGCGGTGGTGCGACGGCTTCGGTCAGCGTGGCGGAGAACACCACGGCGATCACGACAGTGGTAGCGACTGATGTTGACTTGCCGGCGCAAACGCTGACCTACAGCATCGTCGGCGGAGCGGATGCCGCGAAGTTCTCGATCGTATCCGGCACGGGCGCGCTGAGTTTTGTCTCTGCCCCCAACTTTGAAGCACCGACTGATTCGGGAACGAACAACGTGTATGACGTGATTGTGCGAGCGTCGGACGGCACGCTGTTTGACGACCAGGCGATCGCGGTAACCGTGACGGGAGTCAACGACAACACCCCGATTATCACCTCCAACGGTGCTGGCGCGACGGCTTCGATCAACGTGGCGGAGAACACCACCGCGATCACTACGGTGTCGGCAACCGATGCTGATCTTCCGGCACAAACGCTGAGCTACAGCATCGTCGGCGGAGCGGATGCCGCGAAGTTCTCGATCGTTTCAGGCACGGGCGCGCTGAACTTTATCTCTGCCCCCAACTTTGAAGCACCAACTGATTCGGGAACGAACAACGTGTATGACGTGATTGTGCGAGCGTCAGACGGCACGCTGTTTGACGACCAGGCGATCGCGGTAACCGTGACGGGAGTCAACGACAACACCCCGATTATCACCTCCAACGGAGGCGGTGCGACGGCTTCGGTCAACGTGGCGGAGAACACCACGGCGGTCACGACAGTGACGGCGACCGATGCTGATCTGCCGGCGCAAACATTGAGCTACTCGATCCTGAATACAGCCGGGACGGACTTCAGCAAATTCACGATCAGTTCGAGCGGGGTGCTGACGTTCAATTCGGCACCGGATTACGAAAATCCCCAGGATGTCGGTGGGACCGACGGCGACAACGCCTATGTTGTGGACGTTCAGGTGGCCGACGGCAATGGCGGCCTCGACACACAGACCATTACGGTAAACGTGCAGAACGTAGTCGAGACTCCAGTTGATACCGTGGCACCGACGGTAACAGTGACGGGGACGGCCTTAGGGAGCTCGATCGGCTCAGTGTCGACAGTCACATTCCAGTTCAGTGAGACAGTGAGCGGTTTCAACCTGTCTGACGTCGCGACGACGACAACGAGCGGAGCACCTCGCGGAACCTTCAGTAACTTTACCCAGGTTGACGGCGATACCTACACGGCGACGCTGACCAGAACGCTGGGCGGTAGTATAAAAGTCGACGTTGCCGCGAACAGCTACACCGACCTGGCGGGTAATGCGGGTGCTGCCGGGAGCAGTGCAAACCTTCCGGCAGGCGTTGCCGGCGAGCCCATCAATCTAGCCCTCACGACTCCATCGACCGATATCAGCGGCCCGATAACGGTGTCAATCAGCGGTGTTCCCTCGGGATGGGTATTCAATGCAGGAACCGACAACGGCGACGGCACCTGGACCGTGCAGACCAACGATCCCGGCGCATTGACGGTGACAGCCCCAAGCAACTTCGCGGGAGCGTTGGTGCTTGATATCAACATGAACTGGAGCAACAGCGACGGCAGCACCGCAAGTGCCTACGTGTTCAACAACGTCGAAGTCTACGCCCCGGGCGCACCGATCTTCGCCTTGTCCGCTGACGACAACCTGACCGGCTCGTCCGGTGCCGACACGTTCGTCTTCGCCCAGCCGATCGGCAACAACCAGGTTTTCAATTTCGATGCCACGGCGGACAAGATCGACTTGATCGGCTTCACAGGCATCACCGGTTTTGCTGATTTGAGTATCGCTAACGACGCCAACGGCAATGCACTGGTCAGCATCGGCAATGGGCAGACGGTTACCCTGAGAGGAGTGGATGCGTCTGACTTGAGCGAAGCGAACTTCCAGTTCGATGTGGACCCGGTCACGACCAACGCCGGCATTCTCACCATTGCCGACGGTGCGATCATGCCGTTCGGTGGCAGCATCCATAACAGCGGCACCATCGAGCTCGGCTCCAGCGGCAGCCAGACCAATCTTGAGATTCTGTTCCGTGGCGCAACCTTGACCGGTGGCGGCCAGGTACTGCTATCCGACAGCGCGCAAAACGTGATTTTCGGCGGCAGCGCCGACACCCTGCTGACCAATGTCGACAACCGCATTTCCGGCGCCGGCCAATTGGGCGCCGGGGAGATGATGTTGGTCAATGCGGGGCTGATCCTGGCCAGCGGGGTGAACAGCCTGGTGCTCGACACCGGCACCCACGCAATAGTCAACAGCGGGGTGCTGGAGTCTACGGGCGCAGGCGGCATGACGGTGGCCAGTGCGGTCGACAACTCCGGTCACCTGTGGGCCAATGGTGGTGACCTGCGCCTGCTGGCCGACGTGACCGGCAACGGCAGCGCCACCATCGACGGCGACGCGACACTGACCTTTTCCGGTGCAGCACACGGGGACGTCGCCTTCCACGGCGAAGGTGCGGGCACGCTGGTGATCGCACACGCCGAAGCGGCGGGCTCGCTGGTCGGCATTCTCGGCCTGGAAAGCAATGACTTGTTGATGTTCGGCGATCTCGCTTTCGGCGCCAACACCCAACTCAGCTACAACGCCAACGCCTCTGGCGCTGGTGGCCTGCTGACAGTGGACGACGGTGCGCATCGAGCCGAGGTTAACCTGCTGGGGCACTACACGGTGGAAGACTTCCAGGTCACCGACGGCGGCCAGGCCGGCACCCAGGTCAGTTACCACGGTGAATCCAGCGGCACTCTGGTGGGCAGCATGCTCGCGGACACGATCAGTGGCGGCGACGGCAACGACATCATCGTAGGCCGTGGCGGCGAAGACACGCTCAGCGGTGGCGCGGGAGCCGACGTGTTCGCCTACCTCAACGTGAATGAAGGCGGCGACCATATCCTCGACTACAACTTCGCCGAAGGAGACACAATCGACCTCTCCGCGCTGCTCAAGGCCAACTTTGTCAGCGGCACCAGCCAGGTGTCGGACTTTGTCCAAGTCACGCAGACCGGCAGCGACATCACCGTGAAGGTGGATCCCGACGGCGCAAGCAATGGCAAGAATTTCGTCGATGTGGCGGTGCTTGACCACACGGGTACGCCTGGGCCCGATCTGGTACGCACCTGGTTCGGGGATGCGGACCATACGCTGACGGCCTGACACCCAGACTTGAGCTGCCCGAGAGGGCAGCCTTTGATTAAAAGAACTGCCAACCGTCCCCTTAGGACGGTCAAATCGAACGCAAGCCTGATTTGGAAAACTGGTCCAGAAATCGGCCATCGACGGTGTGCTCAAATCTGAGCACATCTCTACCGCGGTGTAAAAAAACAAAATGGCTTTTGGCCATCGAAGCTATAGCCAATGAATCTAAATAATAAAACGTATATTCGTGAAAGGCGGCTAGCCTCGTAATCGAGCAGCGGTAGTGAAGATGTCACTGCGTGCTCTCTTACTTACGATTAACAAAGGAAATAATTCCCCATGGAAGGCTTCGCTATCGCAGCGTCTCTGATTCAAGGCATCAATACTGAACGCTGTTCTGCGCTTTGCTTGGCGACCATGAGGAAAAGGGTTCAGAACTAACCTGGCGTGATGCATAGATTTTAAAAACGCCGGGCTAATGCTGGAACGTGTCACCCGTAACATTGCTCATGCTGTCGTCGTTTCGTCTTCGAAGAGGCGAGATATGACGATTAAGAAAACACTAAACTTATAAAAGGAAAATATCTTGCCATATCTCGTCGAATTTCATAACAGAGCAGGGTTCGCCTCAAACTTCAGAGTCGAGTGGGACGGTGGCGAATGCCCTCCTAATAGAACTGAGATGACCACGGCCGGTGGCGTTGCGAAGGTCGACCTTCGTGAACAAAATGTTCCCGAGGGCGCCTCATGCTGGGCCAGGGCCTACGTTCAGGGCGGGCCAAATCACGACTCGGGCGACAACTTCATCTACAGTAGCGCCGATAGTTCCACCGCCTCTTACTCGATCACGGGCACTACACTCAATTCGTCCTTCAGCCTGGACATCATCAGCTAAGCATCCAGCCCCGCCACTTTGCGTGACGGGGCATTTTCTGCACTTATCGATTTTTTGAAATCACACCACTCATGTATTGATTTAAATCGCGCAGATCCTTAATACTCCAAGAATGCGCCGATAGCTTTACACCATTCTCTTTCAATGTTCTTGGAATCAAGTCTCCATTGGGGCGAAGTATTATCGATGACACAATAACGCCCGGATAGTCATTTAAACGTTTTTTGAAAGCGGATGTTGTAAGATCAGGTGTAGGAGGATTGCTTTTATTAGCCAATGGCCCTGTTCCTTTGAGATCTATTCCATGGCACATGACGCATCTCTGTAAATAGAGATTTTTCCCATCGACATTATCCGCGAAGGATAGTGATGTTTGAATTAGCGATAAAATCCCTAGCGAAGCGATGAATAATATTTTCATTTCTCATGTGGCCTTGTTGTATAAATCAGATCCGAATAGAGGGCAAACCCCGGAGGGGCCACTGCGATACCCAATTCTCTCGGTAACATTTGAACCGAGATTGTTCATTAACAATGTGCTCGCGCCCGCGAGAGATCGACTGGCTCGCCGGCATTGCCCCACAAGCCCTCAAACCACGGTGTTCGTTTTCGCGCGACGGCCAGGCGCAAGACAGCGTCTTGCCCCCAACGGTGGAGTTCTTGGCGCCGTCCTTGCGGCCGATGTGCTGGTGAACGCAGCAGGGGAAACAGCAGCTTTTGCAGCACTCAATAAGAATTCCAGCAGGCCTTTCCATCAGCATCTTCCTTGAGCCGTGAATACGAAAAAGCCCCCTCCAGATCATTCTGAAAGGGGCTTTATTTTTTCCTTCTGCTGCCACGCTGCTGTCACAGAGAAACGTAGTAGTCAGAACAATGGCCAGAAAGGCCCGAATTAGATGGTGTCCCAGGGCAGGTTCGAACTGCCAACCTTCCCCTTAGGAGGGGGATGCTCTATCCAATTGAGCTACTGAGACACAAGTCGTCCGCAAAGGAATGCGAAGCGATGGACGGCGTGCATGTTAACGGGCAGGCTCGCTTTTGTCATGTCGTCCGTGGGCTTTTTAAGTGTAGGCAGACGCCTCAAAAGCAAGAAGACATTGTTTACCGTGCAAATTGCATCACTGCAAAACGCCATCATTGCAAAATGCAATGCGTGCATTTTTTGAAAATATCTTAATTCATTGTTTTTAAAGGATTTAATAGCCGATAAACTCTTGGCATGCAGGCTGCTTCGATTGTTTTTGAAGAACAAAGGAGATCAGCCCATGAACAGCGCTCTTTTCGTCGCGAATGCTGTCGCCCTGGGGATTCTGGTGGGTTTTCACTTCTTTCCCGAAAACGATGCTGCGACCACTGCCCAACGCACGCCCCATTACCTGCAGCTGCAAAAAATGCCTCAATGGGTCATGAGCGATCCACGCAGTTCTGTCAGCCAGGAAGTGAGCCAGGAGAACATTCAACCACGCGCGCAGTCTTTCGAACGCTTGGTATTTTGAATCACCCATCAGGAGCACAGTATGTCTAAATCAGCCGCAGGATTTTTCATCCTCGCTTTACTGAGCGGCATCCTTCATCTGTCATTGGTCCAGGACACGGTCGTCACCCTGCCCCTCATTGCCTGCGGCGTGTTCGGTGCGCTGTTCGTGCTGGCGCTGATCGTCGGGCGCAAGATCAAGTTCGATCCGGTATTGCGCTGACGCTCAGCAGCTTCAAAAGATTGGCAACCGTGACGGCAAGATCGCCGGAATTATCCAGCCGTTGGATTTTCGTATCCCCCCTTGAATCGTCAGCCGCGAACAGTGCATTGCGGTGCAGTCTCGCTTCAATGTCTGCCGAGCTCTCACGCCCCCGCCGTAGCAGACGCTCACGCAAAACCTCATCCTCGACCGTCAACAGCACCGGCAATAGCGTGGGATAGCGCTGTTGCGCTTCTGCCAGGTGGCCGCGCGAACCGTTGACCAACACATCGCGCCCATCGTTGAGCCATTGGTCTATGCGAGCCGGAATACCGTAATCGAGCCCATGAGCCTGCCACGACAGGGCAAAATCTCCTTGGCGCCGGCGTCGCACGAATTCATCGCGGGAAACCTCGATGGCGTCTTCGCCCACGGATTCGGCCGAGCGCGTGATAACCCGGCGCCCCACCTCACAATGGCGTGCCCGCAACGGCTCGCGAGCGGCTTCGATGAGGCTGTCCTTACCGGATCCCGAAGGCCCCATTAAATAAATCAGCCTGCCATCCATCCTGAAATCACCCCATACCACCCGTCTGCCCTAGTAAATCGGCCAATTGCCACTATCCTGTATCAGGTAAGGAACAAGGATCGAATTCGCATAGCATGCACCTTCAGGGGGTCTTTGAGCATTACCTGTAGGGCAAGAGGACGCGGTCAGCGATACGGACTTAAGGATTGTTTTCAAACCAGTCCGCATTTCTGATAATAGGTGCTGGCATTAAGCCTTTACCCAGATCAATATTTGTCACAGAATTGACGCCAATGATCTGGCTAATTTGAGGCATGATGCGCGCCTCTATCAATTCAGGTTGAACATTTGGCCAGAGTGCTTGTCCTATCTGACATCCTGCGGCCAATCCCGAGAACCGCTCCCCTGAACTAACCGGTTAAATATATGCGCCCATTGAAACAGGCAATTTATTCCAGCCGTACGGCTGACAAGTTTGTCGTACGTTTGCCAGACGGAATGCGTGAACGCATTGCCGAGGTGGCTCGCAATCATCACCGCAGCATGAACTCCGAAATCATCGCGCGTCTTGAGCAAAGCCTTATTCAGGAAGGCGCGCTGGGTGAAGAGTTGAGCATGCGCCTGGACAGCCCTGAGCTGTCATTGCACGAACGCGAACTGCTGCAACGCTTCCGCCAACTCTCCCACCGCCAGCAAAACGCTCTGGTTTCGCTGATCGCCCATGACGCCGAAATGGCTGCAGACGCTTCCTGATTCATCCCGAAAGCTCAAGCCAGCGTAATTGCTGGCTTTTTTTTGCCTGAAATCTGGCTAAAAAAAACCCGCCGATTGGGCGGGTTCTTTTAAAGCCGGACGTCAAAGCAGGAAAATCGTCGCCAGCCCGAGGAAGATGAAAAAGCCACCGCTGTCGGTCATGGCGGTGATCATCACACTGGCACCCATCGCCGGGTCGCGCCCAAGCCGCGCCAGGGTCATCGGGATCAAAACCCCCATCAAGGCCGCGAGCAACAGGTTAAGCGTCATGGCGGCGGTCATCACCACGCCCAGGGACCAACTGCCATAAAGCAGATAGGACACCACACCAATCACACCGCCCCAGACCAGACCATTGATCAAGCCGACGGCCAACTCCTTGCGCATCAGCCTCGACGTATTGCCGGTACTGACCTGGTCCAGCGCCATCGCCCGAACGATCATGGTAATCGTCTGGTTACCCGAGTTGCCGCCGATACCCGCAACGATCGGCATCAATGCCGCGAGCGCTACCAACTTCTCGATGGAGCCTTCGAACAGACCGATCACCCGGGATGCAACAAACGCGGTGATCAGGTTCACCGCCAGCCAGGCCCAACGGTTGCGCAGGGATTTCCAGACTGACGCGAAAATATCTTCTTCTTCGCGCAGACCCGCCATGTTGAGAACTTCGTTTTCGCTCTCTTCACGAATCAGATCGACCATTTCATCGATGGTCAGACGGCCGATCAGCTTGCCGTTCTTGTCGACCACTGGCGCCGAGATCAAGTCGTAACGCTCGAACGCCTGGGCAGCCTCGTAGGCGTCTTCATCCGGGTGAAAACTCACCGGATCGCTGGCCATGACTTCCGACACCTGCTTTTCCGGGTCGTTGACCAGCAGACGCTTGATCGGCAACACGCCCTTGAGCACGCCGTCGTAATCGACCACGAACAGTTTGTCGGTGTGGCCTGGCAATTCCTTGAGGCGACGCAGGTAACGCAGTACCACTTCGAGACTGACATCCTCACGGATGGTCACCATCTCGAAGTCCATCAGTGCACCGACCTGATCCTCGTCATAGGACAACGCGGAGCGGACGCGCTCACGCTGTTGGCCATCAAGGGTTTCCATCAGTTCGTGGACGACGTCTCGCGGCAGCTCGGAAGCCAGGTCAGCGAGTTCGTCGGCGTCCATGTCCTTGGCTGCGGCCAGAAGCTCATGATCGTCCATGTCGGCGATCAGGGTTTCACGTACCGAGTCGGATACTTCGAGCAGAATGTCGCCGTCGCGATCGGCCTTGACCAATTGCCAGACCGCCAGACGATCGTCCAGTGGCAAGGCTTCAAGGATGTAGGCAACGTCGGCGGAGTGAAGATCATCGAGCTTGCGTTGCAACTCGACGAGGTTTTGCCGGTGAACCAGGTTCTCGACCAGGTCGTGATGCGCACCTTCCTGACGATGAGTCAGGTCTTCGACCACCCGCTGGCGCTGCAGCAGCTCAACGACTTGAGCGAGGCGGTCCTGCAGGCTTTCCTGCGTTTTCTTTACTTCAACTTCGGACATAGGCGAACTCCACTCCCAGCAGCGGGGCACGCCGGAAGGATCAATCAGTCAATTCATGATTGTAGAAACGGGGTACTGAGTAACTACTGGGTAAGTCCATGGAGGTATCCCACAAGCCCCGGCGGGGCTGACGGGGGGAATGATAACACCGCCCGACGGTTTTAAACGTTAAAAAATCGTGGCTGAAACAAGCGCTTGCGAGACAAACCTGAACACCGTCCTGATCCATCAAATTGCGACGACTCATCCTGAAAAGAAAACACACTGTCGCCGAAAAATGTAAGGACTACCCTTGATAGGACCGTCAAGGAGGACGCCGAATGCCATCGAATGCTCATTATTTTTTGCTTGCCACCCTGCTCTGCCTGCCGCCCTGGGCGCTTGCTACGACTGTTCACCGGTGCGAAGCCCCTAATGGGCGCATCACCTTCACGACCTTGAGCTGTACGGCCGGAGAAAGCCTCTCAGTTCAGGACGTACGCACGTTCCTGCCAGGCAGCGTGACGCCCCTGATGCCAGAAGCCGAGCTCCGCGAAACATCAGGTACGAAAATACAAAGGAGAGAGCCAACCGTCGTTGGTCAGCCCGAGGGCAAATGTGGAAATCTGCTCAGCGCGAAGGAACGCCGCATAGCGATCATCAATCAGCGGGTCGTCGCCGGCATGACTCAACAAGAAGTCGAAAGCGCTCTCGGCAAGCCCGACAAGATCAGCACTCGCAATTCAGCCACGAGCTACCGTTACGACAACAAGCGAGGGCGCAGTGCTCACATCGAGTTTGATGAGAAAGGTTGTACCAAAGGAAAAGCCAAATCGCAGACGGCAAAAAGCCCGCGTTAAACGCGGGCTTTTTGGTGTTTGGTGCACTCGACAGGATTCGAACCTGTGACCGCTCGGTTCGTAGCCGAGTACTCTATCCAGCTGAGCTACGAGTGCATTTGTGTTTTTATACCAGATCACAACTGGTTGAAGCCAAGTTATTCACATTACTGCAAACAACTCTTAAATGGTGCACTCGACAGGATTCGAACCTGTGACCGCTCGGTTCGTAGCCGAGTACTCTATCCAGCTGAGCTACGAGTGCATTTGTTGCCGCGCATTATAGGCCGTTAAATCTTTTTGTAAAGCACTTTTTCTAGTAATTTCAACAACTTACCGAAGAAGCCAGATTACAACGTACTACGCAAATAATGGCGGAGAACGGGGGATTCGAACCCCCGACACCCTTTTGAGGTGTACTCCCTTAGCAGGGGAGCGCCTTCGGCCACTCGGCCAGCTCTCCGCAACACGGGGCGTATCTTAACCAACCTTTTCCCCGTTTGCAAACATAAAAAACGATAAAAATTAATGGCTTGGTTCTTCGTCCTTCTCTTTCTTGATACGCAGGTAAATTTCTTCACGGTGCACAGCAACCTCTTTCGGGGCGTTGACACCAATACGCACTTGATTTCCTTTAACGCCGAGCACGGTCACGGTGATTTCGCCATCACCAATAATCAGGCTTTCTGCGCACCGACGAGTCAGAATCAGCATACCTTTCTCCTCACGCATTTCATTTCAGGGACAACAGTCTGCAAAAAAAAGGCATTCGACCTACAACCAGAACGATCGCAGCCCTACATGCCTGAGTATTGACTAGCGCGGGCAAAAGAACAGCTTTGGGCCGCACCATTCAAAAAAACGAAGGGCGCGGTTAAACCGCGCCCTTCGGGAAACGCATTACTCGCCCTGTCGGGCTGGCGCGTCCAGTTCGAAAGCCGTGTGCAGGGCGCGCACAGCCAGTTCCAGATACTTCTCTTCGATCACCACGGATACCTTGATTTCCGAGGTCGAGATCATCTGGATGTTGATGCTTTCCTTGGCCAGGGATTCGAACATGCGGCTGGCCACGCCTGCGTGGGAGCGCATGCCGACGCCGACGATCGAGACCTTGGCGATCTTGGTGTCGCCAACGACTTCACGGGCACCGATCTCGCGAGCGGTGTTTTCCAGCACGGTATGCGCCGCCTGGTAGTCATTGCGGTGCACGGTGAAGGTGAAGTCGGTGGTGTTATCGTGCGCGACGTTCTGCACGATCATATCGACTTCGATGTTCGCGGCACTGATCGGGCCAAGAATCTTGAACGCCACGCCTGGGGTGTCTGGCACGCCACGGATGGTCAGCTTGGCTTCATCGCGATTGAAAGCGATGCCGGAAATGATCGGCTGTTCCATGGTTTCCTCTTCATCAATAGTAATGAGGGTGCCCGGACCCTCCTTGAAGCTGTGCAGTACGCGCAGCGGAACGTTGTACTTGCCGGCGAACTCGACCGCACGGATCTGCAACACCTTGGAACCGAGGCTGGCCATTTCCAGCATCTCTTCAAAGGTGATCTTGTCCAGGCGCTGAGCCACGGACACCACACGCGGATCGGTGGTGTAGACGCCGTCGACGTCGGTGTAGATCTGGCACTCGTCAGCCTTCAGGGCTGCCGCCAGCGCCACGCCGGTGGTGTCGGAACCGCCACGACCGAGGGTGGTGATGTTGCCGTGCTCGTCGACGCCCTGGAAACCGGCGACAACCACTACACGACCAGCCTTCAGGTCACCGCGGATCTTCTGGTCATCAATCTGCAAGATGCGCGCTTTATTGTGCGCGCTATCCGTCAGAATCCGCACCTGATTGCCGGTGTACGACACCGCTGGCACGCCGCGCTTGATCAGCGCCATGGCCAACAGCGCAATCGTCACCTGCTCACCGGTGGAAACGATCACATCCAGTTCACGAGGAACCGGCTGGCCGTCACCACTGATTTGCTTGGCCAGATCGATCAGACGGTTGGTTTCGCCGCTCATTGCAGACAGCACAACCACCAGGTCATCGCCCGCATCGCGGAATTTCTTAACCTTGTCGGCGACCTGCTCGATTCTCTCGACAGTGCCGACTGAGGTGCCTCCAAATTTCTGTACGATCAAAGCCATTTCAAAGCCGCCTCTGCCCATGAAGGGCGCCCAATAATCACTCAAACAGCGTTCTGGCCCGCCACTAGACCGCGGGCCAGGCACACTGCCTTATAAACCCTGCTCTACAAATGGAACAGTCAGGGCCAATGCAGCATCCAGTGCGCCAGCGTCGGTACCACCGCCCTGCGCCATGTCTGGACGACCACCGCCCTTCCCGCCCACTGCCGCAGCAGCCTGTTTCATCAAATCACCGGCTTTGAGTTGGCCAGTCAGGTCTTTGGTCACGCCTGCAACCAGAACGACCTTTTCCTCATGGACACTGCCGAGCAGGATCACTGCGCGGCCGAGTTTGTTTTTCAGCTGATCGACCAGCGCCAGCAGCGCCTTGCCGTCCTGGCCGTCCAGACGCACGGCCAACACTTTCACGCCTTTGACGTCCAGGGCAGAAGCCGACAGATCGTCGCCCGCCGCACTGGCCGCCTTGGCTTGCAACTGCTCGAGTTGCTTCTCCAGCAGACGGTTGCGCTCCAGCACAGCCGACAGCTTGTCGATCAGGTTATCGCGGCTGCCCTTGACCAGGTTGGCCGCTTCCTTGAGTTGTTCTTCAGCCGCGTTCAAGTAGGCCAGCGCTGCTGCACCGGTCACTGCCTCGATACGACGCACACCGGAGGCCACACCGCCTTCGCTGATGATTTTCAGCAAGCCGATGTCGCCGGTACGGTTGGCGTGAATACCGCCGCACAGCTCGACGGAGAAGTCGCCGCCCATGCTCAGCACGCGAACACTGTCGCCGTACTTCTCGCCAAACAGCGCCATGGCGCCTTTTTGCTTGGCGGTTTCGATGTCGGTTTCTTCGGTTTCAACTTCGGAGTTCTTGCGAATCTCGGCGTTGACGATGTCTTCCAGCGCCTTCAACTGCTCAGGCTTGATCGCTTCGAAGTGGCTGAAGTCAAAGCGTAGACGCTGACTGTCGACCAACGAGCCTTTCTGCTGAACGTGATCGCCCAGCACCTGACGCAATGCCGCGTGCAGCAAGTGAGTAGCCGAATGGTTCAGCGAAGTCGCGTGACGCACTTCGGCATCCACATGAGTCTCCACCGGAGCACCCACGATCAGGCTGCCCGATGCCAACACACCGTGATGCAGGAACGCGCCACCGGTCTTGGTGGTGTCGCGCACGTCAAAGCGCGAAGCACCCGCCTGCAGGAAGCCGCAGTCGCCGATCTGACCGCCCGATTCAGCGTAGAACGGGGTCTGATTGAGAACGACAACGCCCTCTTCGCCCTCACTTAATACGTCGACCGATTGCCCTTCTTTATAAAGGGCCACAACTTTCGCCGAACCTTTAGTCGCTTCATAGCCGGTGAATTCGGTGGCCACATCAACCTTGACCAGGCTGTTGTAGTCCATGCCGAAAGAGCTGGCGGAGCGGGCACGGACGCGCTGGGCTTCCATTTCGCGCTCGAAGCCTTCTTCGTCGATGGTCAGGCTGCGCTCACGCGCGATGTCGCCGGTCAGGTCCATCGGGAAGCCGTAAGTGTCGTAAAGCTTGAACACCACGTCGCCCGGCACCACGTCGCCTTTGAGTTCGGCCAGATCCTGCTCGAGGATCTTCAGGCCCTGCTCAAGGGTCTTGGCGAATTGCTCTTCTTCGGCTTTCAGCACGCGTTCGATGTGCGCCTGCTGGGATTTCAGCTCAGGGAACGCTTCGCCCATCTCGGCGACCAGAGCCGCAACGATCTGGTAGAAGAAGCTGCCCTTGGCACCCAGTTTGTTGCCGTGACGGCATGCGCGACGAATGATCCGGCGCAGTACATAACCACGACCTTCGTTGGACGGCAGCACGCCATCGGCGATCAGGAAACCGCACGAACGGATGTGGTCGGCCACGACTTTCAGGGATGCCTGGGCGTCGTTGGTGCAACCGATGGCCTTGGCCGATGCGCTCAGCAGGCTCTGGAACAGGTCGATTTCATAGTTCGAGTGAACGTGCTGCAGCACGGCACTGATCCGCTCCAGGCCCATGCCGGTGTCCACCGACGGCGCTGGCAACGGGTGCAACACGCCATCGGCGGTGCGGTTGAACTGCATGAACACGTTGTTCCAGATCTCGATGTAACGGTCGCCGTCTTCTTCCGGCGAGCCCGGTGGGCCACCCCAGATGTCGGCGCCATGATCATAGAAAATCTCGGTGCAAGGACCGCACGGGCCGGTATCGCCCATGGTCCAGAAGTTGTCGGACGCGTACGGCGCGCCTTTGTTGTCGCCGATGCGAACCATGCGCTCGGCTGGCACGCCGATGTCTTTGGTCCAGATGTCGTACGCCTCGTCATCGCTGGCGTAGACGGTGACCCAGAGCTTTTCTTTCGGCAGGTTCAGCCACTTCTCGGAGGTCAGGAAGTTCCAGGCGTAGGTGATGGCGTCACGCTTGAAATAATCACCGAAGCTGAAGTTACCCAGCATTTCGAAGAAGGTGTGGTGACGGGCGGTATAACCGACGTTTTCCAGGTCGTTGTGCTTGCCGCCGGCGCGCACGCATTTCTGGCTGCTTACCGCGCGGGTGTACGCGCGCTTTTCCTGGCCCAGAAAGCAGTCCTTGAACTGGTTCATCCCCGCGTTAGTGAACAGCAGGGTTGGGTCGTTGCCCGGAATCAAAGAGCTGGAGGCTACACGGGTGTGGCCTTGCTCTTCGAAGAAGCGAAGGAAGGCTTCACGGATTTCTGCGCTTTTCATTAGGTTCTTCCACGGAGGCTGCGGCCAAAGGCCTGTTCGAAACGTCAACAGACGAAGCGACGGCAAAGGGCCGCATTATATCGGCCCTGCGCGCGGGGTACAGCGTGTTTATACGATAGAAACGGTCAATTGGACCGCTAACGCGATCAGTTGCGGGAAAAGTCGACGAATGTAGCGACGACTTGCTCGATTTGCGCACGACTGACGTCCATGTGCGTAACCATTCTCAGACGACCGGCAGCGCTGAGCTTGATCCCGTGCGTCGCGGCAAAGGCCTTGATCGCCTCGGCCTTATCGCCCATTTGCACGTAAACCATGTTGGTCTGCACCGGCTCGACCTCATAACCCGCCGCCCGCAGGCCCTCGGCCAGATACTGCGCATTGGCATGGTCATCCGCCAGGCGCTGAACATTGTTGTCCAGCGCATAGAGCCCCGCCGCGGCGAGAATCCCGGCCTGGCGCATGCCGCCGCCGACCATCTTGCGCAGACGTCGTGCCTTGGCGATCAACTCGACCGAGCCGCACAGGACCGAACCGATCGGTGAGCCCAGGCCTTTGGACAGGCAGACCGAAACCGAATCGAAATGCTGAGCGATCTCCCGGGCATCGACACCCAGCTTGACCGCTGCGTTATAGAGCCGCGCACCATCCAGATGCAGCGCCAAGCCATGTTCGCGGGTAAAACGGCGAGCCCGGGCCAGGTACTCCAACGGCAGAACCTTGCCCTGCATGGTGTTTTCCAGCGCCAGCAAACGGGTGCAGGCGAAGTGAAAGTCATCCGGCTTGATGGCGGCGGCGACCTGCGCCAGGTCCAGCGAGCCATCGGCTTGCACTTCCAGCGGCTGTGGCTGGATCGAACCGAGCACCGCTGCGCCACCCCCTTCGTATTTATAGGTGTGGGCTTGCTGACCGACGATATATTCGTCACCGCGCTCACAGTGGGCCATCAAACCCAGCAGATTGCTCATGGTGCCCGTCGGGACAAACAGTGCCGCGGCAAAACCCAGTCGAGTTGCCAGTTCGGCTTCCAGACGATTGACCGTCGGATCTTCGCCATAAACGTCGTCACCGGTGGCCGCGTTGGCCATCGCGTCGAGCATCCCTGCGGTTGGTTGGGTGACGGTGTCGCTGCGAAGATCGATAACGCTCATGAATCTGGCCTCGGTTAGCAGGGAAAATCCCTTTCAGAATGGAATTACTGCGGTCATACCGGCAAATAATCAAGCCTTGAACGAGGAAAAGGCGCTTTACGTCTTCGAAAAAGCGCAATCCATGTGGGAGCGGGCTTGCTCGCGAAGGCGAACTGACAGTTAATATTTGCGCTGAATGTTAAACCGCTTTCGCGAGCAAGCCCGCTCCCACAGGTTCTGCATTTTGATTGACGGGTATTGGCATGCACGCCACGGAAATATGTGTTAAAAACGCTTCGCCGCCAAACAATCTGGCGGCAAAAACGTTCTCAGGGCGGGGTGCAACTCCCCACCGGCGGTAATTGCGCGCAATGCGCATAGCCCGCGAGCGCTTGGTGTCAGGCATGGCAATGGCTGTGATGGCGGCAAGGTCAGCAGACCCGGTGTGATCCCGGGGCCGACGGTCATAGTCCGGATGAAGAGAGAACGGGATTGACGCTGCCGAGGCTCTATACCAAAGCGCCGTCCGCAGGTATTTGTGCCTGCGTACCCTTAAATCCCATTCGATTCATAACGCCCTGTTTTTCACACAAACAGGAGTCAGAACATGCAACCCACCGCAATCGATAGCAAAAGCAAAAACCATCAGGGCGAGCGCGTTGCGTTCATCCAGGCCTGCTGGCACAAGGAAATCGTCGATCAGAGCCGTAAGGGCTTCGTCGCTGAAATGATTGCTCAGGGTTATCAGGAATCGGACATCGATTTCTTTGAAGTCGGCGGCGCCTTTGAAATTCCGTTGCACGCCAAGCTGCTGGCCAAATCCGGCCGTTACGCTGGCATCGTTGCGGCGGGCCTGGTGGTCGACGGCGGCATCTACCGTCATGAGTTCGTCGCCCAGTCGGTGATCAGTGGCCTGATGCAGGTTCAGCTGGAAACCGAAGTGCCGGTGTTCTCGGTGGTTTTGACCCCGCACCACTTCCATGCCGGCGAAGAGCATCAGAAGTTCTTCTTCGAGCATTTCGTGCATAAAGGCCAGGAAGCGGCGAAGACTTGTGCGGATACGCTGCACAAGACGCGTGCATTGCGTCGCAGCGAGCCACGCGCAGTAGCCGTTTAAATACAAAACCTGTGTGATATGGGTGAGGTCTTTGGCTTCACCCATATCAACTGTGGGAGCGGGCTTGCTCGCGAAAGCGGTTTAACATTCAACGCATTTGTTGACTGTCAGTCCGCTTTCGCGAGCAAGCC
>NZ_JAHBDQ010000044.1 GCF_019956555.1 Pseudomonas sp. A-RE-19
GTTTGTCCGTCATCCCGCGAAACAGGAAATGCCAGAACACCATGATCAGGATAAACGGCAGCAGCCAGCCCAGCAGGCTGTTCATAAAAGTGTTTTCGTTGATTCCGGTAAACCCGACGCCCGATTGCGAGAGTTCGGTCGCCAGCGCCGGATCGACCCGCACCGTGGAAAACCGGTCGCGTCCGTCGATGGGCGCTTGCAACTTGCCGCTGATCTGGTCCTTTTCGACCCGCAAATCACTGACCTTTTGCTCGTTCAGCAATTGCAGGAATTGGCTGTAGGGGAGGGGCTGCACGGCATGGCGATCGACAAAGAACAGCTGTACCAGACTCAGCACGATAAAAGCGATCGCGAAGTAAGACAGGTTCCACTGGTCGTTCTTTTTCATGGCCTTGGCTCAGAGTGGGAACGCGGGGTCGTTTACAACGGGCCGCGTTGTTCTACGCCCGGGCGATGAAAAATCATTGAGTGATATCAACAATGTTTCGGTGGGCCAGCGGCCGACCCCTTCAATAAAGATAGCCTGCCTTTTAGTTGATAAAGATCAGAGCGACCGCTGAATAACGCCAGATACTTGCGCAATGGACATACCAGTCGGCAGATGAAGTGTTTTCGGGACGAGGAGGGTGAGGGTGAAAATTCAACGTTTACTATTGATTGCCCCGACCGAGATGACCCACACGCCGGCTTTCGATCGGGCGCGGGCCCTGGCCCGTGCAACCGGTGCAATGCTGCACATCGTCGCTTTCGATTATGTTCAGGCACTGGCCATGGCCGGTCTGTTTGATCACGACGCAATGGCCCAGGCGCGGGAAGGTTACTTGCAGGTGCATCGTCACTGGCTGGAGCAGCAAGCCCGGCTTCAACGATGCGAGGGGTTGCAGGTGACCACTGAAGTGGTCTGGGCCAGACCGAGCCTGGCCAATCTGCTTGAGTACGTGAATGACTTCCATGCGGACCTGGTGATCAAGGACACACACCGCGTGCCGGCACTCGACCGAGCGTTCCATCGGCCCCTGGACTGGTTGTTGCTGCGTGATTGTCCGGCCCCCTTGCACCTGGTCACCGATGCCGCAAACCCCACACCGTTGAACATCCTCGCCGCCATCGATCTGTCTCATCTGGAGGCGCTGACCGAAGGGCTCAATGACCGGATTCTCGACCTGGCCTCGACGCTGGCTGAATCCTGTGGCGCCATGTTGCACCTGCTCAACGTCGACGGCTGGTCGGAGTTGGGAGAAACCGCAGTGAACGTACCCACCGCGACACTGAAGCGCAGTTTGAGAGACGCGGTCAGCGATGCTCAATTGGAGGCATTTGAGGTGCTTGCCGACCGCTACGGGATCGAGAAACAACAGCGACATCTGCTACCTGGCATCCCCCCTGAGGTGATCGCGCGTTTTGCACAAAAACAGGCCTTCGACATGGTGGTACTGGGGACCACGTACCATCACGGGGTCGGTATTTTCATCGGCAGTACGGCCGAAAGTGTGTTGAACCGCGCGCCGTGCAGTTTGACGATCATCAAGCCATTGCCGCGGGCTAACTGACCTTCTGCCGGGTGCCCTCGCGACAATAAAAAGCCCCTGGCCGGCTTCCCGGCCAGGGGCATTTTGTTTTTCGAAGGACTGTCTCGGCGATTCAACTGGATTTGATTTGCCCAAAGAAGAAAAAAGAAAGGGCTATCACCTGTCAGAGCGGCACTATGGCTCCTTCCAGCGGGCATTCAGCCTGCCCAAAGGCGTCGACGCCGACAAGATCGAAGCGAGCTTCAGCAAAGGTGTGCTGAGTATCTCGCTGCCGAAGAAGCCCGAAGCCATGAATGCGGACAAAAAGGTCTATTTCGAGAATTTTCTGGCTCCGACCACACAAAAAATCACTGCGACGGTCACGCCCAGCATGCCAAGGCTGACCTGCTCGTGCAGCAACGTGGCCGCCAGCGCCAGGCCAAAAAACGGCTGCAGCAGCTGAAGCTGGCCGACGGCGGCAATCCCGCCCTGAGCAAGCCCTCGGTACCAGAACACGAAGCCGATCAGCATGCTGAACAGCGAGACGTAAGCCAGGCTGAACCACGCGGGCGGGGTGATCCCCGAGAGCGAAGGCGGGGCCAGGAACCAGGTCAGCGGGACCATGACGGGCAATGACAGCACCAAGGCCCAGGAAATCACCTGCCAACCTCCCAGTGTTCGTGAAAGCTTCGCGCCTTCTGCATAACCCAGTCCGCAGGCGAGGATGGCCAGCAACATCAGAATGTCCCCCGCAGGAGACGCGGTCAGGCCCTGGGAGATGGCAAACCCCACCACCAGCAGGCTCCCCAACACCGAGAAAAACCAGAAAACCGGCCGCGGACGCTCGCCCCCACGCCAGACCCCGAACACCGCCGTGGCGAGTGGCAACAGGCCAACGAAGACGATGGAATGCGCCGACGTCACGTATTGCAGCGCCAGGGCCGTCAGCAGCGGAAACCCTAATACAACGCCCATGGCCACGATGGCCAGCGAGGGAAGCTGATGCCTGGCTGGCCGTTTTTCGTTGAACAGCACCAGTATGCACAGCGCCAGAATGGCGGCGATGCTGGCCCGGGCAACCGTCAGGAAGACCGGGTCAAATTCCAGAACGGCCACCCGTGTCGCGGGCAGCGAGCCACTGAAAATGAGTACGCCGATGAACCCGTTGAGCCAGCCGCTCGCGGTCTTTTCCGTGGTGTGGTGTTGCAGGTTCGATGCGCGTTCCATTGAGGATCCCCTTGTGCAGGTTGCATGGGAGGCATCGTATGGACGAAACTCAATACAATCAAAATATTGTCATGGATACACTTGCGCATGCCTCGTTCTCGGTACAAATCACTGGTGGATGAATTTGCGGCGGATATCCGCTCAGGACGACTGTTGCCGGGCACGCGCTTGCCGACTCATCGCCAGTTGGCGGCAACGAACGGCCTGGCCCTGGTGACGGCAAGCCGGGTCTATGCGGAGCTCGAAGCCATGGGCCTGGTCAGCGGGGAGACCGGGCGGGGGACGTTCGTCAGGGAGACTTCGTGGTCGCCAGATCAGGGTATCGACCAGCATGACGTTGCCGCTGGCATGACAGACCTGAACTTCAACTATCCAGCGCTTCCAGGGCAGGCAGAACTGTTGCGAAATGCATTGCGCCAGCTCGCATCGGCCGGCGATCTGGAATCGCTGCTGCGCTATCAGCCACACGCGGGGCGCTTGCATGAACGCGCGGCTGTGGCGCGCCATCTGCGTGTGCGGGGGCTGACGGTTGAGGCTGCGCAAGTGCTGATCGTCAACGGTGCCCAGCAAGGGCTGGCCGTGACGATGATGGCGCTGTTGCAACCCGGTGACGTGATTGCAGCGGATGCGCTGACCTATTCAGGGTTCAAGGTCCTGGCCGACTCGCTGCACCTTGAAATAGTGCCCATCCCCGTGTTCGATCACGGGCCTGATCTGGAGGCGCTGGAAAGCCTGTGTCGGCATAGACGCGTGCGGGCCGTGTACACGATGCCGACCCTGCACAATCCGCTGGGATGGGTGATGAGTGCCGATCAACGCGAGCATCTGGTGACGATTGCGCGCCGGCATGGGCTGCTGATCATTGAGGACGCCGCTTACGCCTTCCTGGCGGAAAATCCCCCCGCGCCGCTGGCGGTACTCGCCCCCGAGAGGACGGTTTACGTGTCAGGGCTCTCCAAGAGTGTGGCCACCGGATTGCGCGTAGGCTTCGTCGTCGCCCCCCTGCAAAACGTGCCTGCGCTTGCGCGCACCATCAGAGCAACCACCTGGAACACCCCGGGCGTGATGACGGCGATCGCCAGCACATGGCTCGACGACGGCACCGTCATGCAACTGGAAGCGCAAAAGCGCCGGGACGCGCAGGCCAGGCAAGCCGTGGCCGCTGAGGCACTGGCGGGGCTGCGCTGCATTCGCCATCCATCGTCGTACTTTCTTTGGCTGCCCTTGTCTGAAGACGCAAGGGCCGACCAGATCGCCCTGGCGCTGATGCGCGAAAACGTGTCGGTTTCCACCGCTGAACCGTTTGCCACCTCGGCCAACGTCCCGCATGCGTTTCGCCTGGCGCTGGGCTCGGTGGAGATGGGCGCACTGAGGGAGGCGCTGGAAAAAGTGAAGTGGATGATTGGGGCTTATTCGTAGCCAGACAGTTAAGCGTGGGCTGCCCCCAAAAGATCGCAGCCTGCGGCAGCTCCTACGCCGATCGGGTACACCCGTGGAGTCCAGGTCGTACGCAAATCTGTAGGCGCTGCCGCAGGCTGCGATCTTTTGGGACCACCACGCAATAAACCGGGTGACGTTCCCGGCGAAGCTGTCGAAACGCGCTGGAATAAATAGCCGTTCTTTGCTTAAGTCCAGCTATCATTCGTGCCCCTGAGCGGAGAATCTCCATGACCCCTCGATTCCCGCGTTTCGCCGCATGGCTCACCATCCTCATGGTCGGCACCTTGCCCTGCGCCCACGCCGTCGAATACAACCAGGTGAACACCACCGCCAGCAAGATCTCGTTCACCTATAACCAGTTCGGCTCCCGGGCGTACGGCACGTTCGGCAAGTTCGACGCCACGCTCGATTTCGACACAGCCAACCCCACCGCGGCCCACGCCAAGCTGACCATCGACCTCGTCAGCATCGACGCCGGGGGCAGCGACGCCAACACCGAGCTGCAAAAGCCAGCCTGGTTCAACACGGCGGACTATCCGGTGGCGACCTTTGAATCGACCGGGGTCAAAGCACTGGGCAACCGCCGTTACTTGATCACCGGCAAACTCACGCTCAGGGGGATGACTCGGGAGTTGCAGGTGAAGGTGCAGTTGAAGCCGGAGCGCGCCATCGGGATTTTCGATGGCGACATCATTGTTAAACGCAGTGACTTCAAGATCGGAGAAGGGGAGTGGGGTGACACGGTTGTCTCCAACGACATCAACATCCGCTTCCGCATCGTCGCGCCCGAGCGGTGATTTTCCTGTTAGGGGCTCGATCTGTGACAATAGCGGGCTTAACCCGGAGTCAGAAACTCAATGCCCCAGCTCACCCACTTTGCCACCCCGTGCCCGGAGCCCATCAATAGCCAGATCCTGCAGATGGTCGTCGACAATTTAACCGACATCAGCATGGTGGGCATCGCGCCGAGCAACCCGTTGTACAACGTCTATCAATACACGGTGGGCTACGAGGTTCATCTCTACCTCGAAGCGCTCGGCGGCACCAAAGGCATTGCTGTCGAACTGATCGTTGCAACGGATGACGAGGACCCCGAGACGGTCATCGGCTTTCTGCTGTACCTGCCGGTCAAGGACGATCCCCAGGCGTGCGGCGTGGCGTATATGGCGGTGCACGCCAGCCACCGGCGGCGGGGCGTCGCCCGTGCGATGCTGCAAGACATGCTCGGTCGCTATCCACATGCCGAACTGACCTGCACCGTCGCCAAGGTGCCGTGGTTCGAATCGATGGGCTTTCAAGTGTTGGGCGTGCGCGGCACTCAAGTGCTGATGAACACCCGTGACCACGGCACCGAAGGCTTGATGGGCTTGCTGGACGTCGCATCGATCTACAGTTCTTTGGAGGTGCGGCAGATACATACCTATCTGCTGCAAAAACACGGCAAGCGGGCAATGATCGATGCAGAGAAGCAACGCGACCGGCATCTCGACCAGATGACGCGCAACGCCAAGGCGTTTGTGCTGGAACGTTTGAGCAAGACGCCGTGAGGGCCTCGTCCCGTCCAGACTGTTGAGTCATTTCGGGCAGGCAGGCTGGTCGAGGCGTGATATTCTGCGCGCCAACTTGGTTTGACTTATTCAGTTTGTACGTCCACAGACGTACCGACAGAATCAATGTCGCTCAAAGTAGCTGAGCCAATAATGATAAGAAGTCAGTGCACGAGGGACATATAACTGAGGTCGATGGAGACACGTCGGCCTTGTGTGCCCACCTTCAAATTCTCGTAAATGCAGGAACCCACGGCACGCTGCCTGCGTACCCGTACACTTGGGTTGCTCATGATTGAGGATTGGGGGCGGATGGCGTTTATCATAGGTGCAACAGATGTTTAAGAAACTGAACACAGCCCTGCTGGGGCTGGCTTTGTCGATGGGGATCACGTCCGCCTACGCGGAAGAGACAAAGAAAGTCGATGTGCTGCTCGTTGGCGGCGGCATCATGAGTGCAACACTTGGTGTGTGGCTCAATGAGCTGGAACCCGACTTGTCGATGGAAATGGTCGAGCGCCTCGACGGCGTCGCCCTGGAAAGCTCCAACGGCTGGAACAACGCCGGTACCGGTCACTCCGCCCTGGCCGAGTTGAACTACACCCCGGAAGACGATAAGGGCAACGTCCAGATCGCCAAAGCCGTTGAAATCAACGAAGCCTTCCAGATCTCCCGTCAGTTCTGGGCCTGGCAAGTTCAGCAAGGCGTGCTGAAGAACCCGCGTTCGTTCATCAACTCCACTCCGCACATGAGCTTTGTGTGGGGCGATGACAACATCAAGTTCCTGAAGAAGCGCTACGAAGCCCTGCAAGCAAGCCCGCTGTTCGCCGGCATGCAGTACTCTGAAGACCCGGCTGTGATCAAGAAGTGGGTTCCGCTGATGATGGAAGGGCGTGACCCGAACCAGAAAGTCGCGGCCACCTGGAGCCAGCTCGGCAACGATATGAACTTTGGCGAGATCACCCGCCAGTTCGTCGCGCACCTGCAAACCACGCCGAAGTTCGACTTGAAACTGTCTAGCGAAGTGCAAGACATCACCAAGAACGCAGACGGCAGCTGGCGCGTAAGCTACAAAAACCTGAAAGACGGCACCAAAACCGAAACCGACGCCAAGTTCGTCTTCATCGGCGCGGGCGGCGGTGCGCTGCACCTGCTGCAGAAGTCCGGCATTCCTGAAGCCAAGGAATACGCAGGCTTCCCGGTGGGCGGCTCGTTCCTGGTAACCGATAACCCGACCATTGCCGAGCAACACCTGGCCAAGGCCTACGGCAAAGCCTCCGTTGGCGCACCGCCGATGTCGGTTCCTCACCTGGACACCCGCGTGCTGGACGGCAAGCGCGTCATCCTGTTTGGCCCATTCGCGACCTTCAGCACCAAGTTCCTGAAAGAAGGCTCGTACCTGGACCTGCTGACCACCACGACCACGCACAACGTGTGGCCAATGACCAAGGTCGGCATCAAGGAATACCCGCTGGTCGAGTACCTTGCAGGCCAACTGATGCTGTCTGACGAAGACCGCATGAACGCCCTGAAAGAATACTTCCCGAACGCCAAAGCCGAAGACTGGCGCCTGTGGCAAGCCGGCCAACGCGTGCAAATCATCAAGCGTGATGAAGCGGCCGGTGGCGTGCTGAAACTGGGTACCGAGATCGTTGCTTCGCAAGACGGCACTATTGCTGGTCTGCTGGGCGCATCGCCAGGTGCTTCGACCGCTGCGCCGATCATGCTGACCGTGCTGCAGAAAGTGTTCAAGGACAAGGTTGCAACGCCTGCCTGGCAGGAAAAGCTGCACCAGATCGTGCCGAGCTATGGCACTCAGCTGAACAGCGATCCTGCGAAAGTGGCTGAAGAGTGGGCTTACACCGCCAAGGTGCTGGAGCTGACTCCGCCGCCGGTGATTGGTCAGGTGGCGGCTCCGGCTGCTGCTCCGGCTGCTCCGGCTAAGGCGCCGAAGGCTAATGCTGCGACGGATATGGCTTTGTAAGTAGAAGCGTAATTGGAAAGCCCACTGGACCGGTGACGGTCAGTGGGCTTTTTTGTGGGCGGGATTCAGTGCAGATGATTCGCGAAAGTCGCCAAAAGGAGATGCTTTTGTGGCGAGGGAGCTTGCTCCCGTTGGGCTGCGAAGCAGCCCCAGAAAGGTAACGGATCACTCAACGTCGTACATCAATTCCAAGCTTTTTATCCATTCATTCGTCGCGTTGAATTTTGCGTAATAAACGTCCCTTTCTGCTCCGCTTAAATTAGTAAAAAACGGGGCGAAGTAATTGTCGTTGTAATAGCCCTGAGCGCCTTGCATATCGCCTGACCACCAAGAAGGGTTGTATCCCTCGAAAACAATCCATGGAGGAGGCACGGAGAATTTTTCGCGAGCAATAATGGCCAAGAAATCAACGCTATTAGTGACCAGTCGTACAGTCACAGAATTGAATTCTCTGGTAGATATGAAAAACACCAAGTGCTCAGTTTTTTGAGTGTTTACATACTGTTTTACGGGTAATTCGTTGAACGTTTTTTCAGTCGCATACGTGAAGTTGTCTTCGACGAGCGTCAAAAATTTACGAGTATCTTCGTGGCCGATTAAAAATGGAGAGTAGTAGGCTGGAATGCCTATGTCCTCCAAAGACGTGTTTTGCGGATAGGCGGGTAGGGGGGGATCAATGCTTAATAAAGACTTAGTAAAGATCGACTTCAGTTCTGGTATGGAATATCCGACGATTTGTTCTTTCGGTTCCTGCTTTATGAAGGCTTTGATACGACTAAAAATGCTCATGATCTGTCTCAGTCCTGTAGGTATTCGGTGAGCCAACTGGCCCCCAAATAACCTGCGGTGCCGAAAATAATCCCTCCGATAGCTCCACTAACGATTGCTCCGGGACCCGTTTCAATGCCAACCGCAGCACCCGCGACGACACCTATCCTTGCTCCAGCAATAGCAGCGCCCCAACCACCAGCCTGCTTGACCACCTCAATAGAAATAGGTTTGATGCTCTTTTGCTTGATTGACTCGTCTGCAGCCAATTTTAAATCATATGCGGTGAAGCCAATGGCAAATACTCTGACCACTCTCGCACCTTTGATGAGTACGTTTGTGGCTTTGTACGAGCCAGGTGTAAAAATTGCTTTAGGAGGTATTTTGTCTGCTTGAACCAATACCTCTTTATCGATGTTTTTTACCCATTCCGCAATTTGATCGATCTTGGCCACGTTTTTAGGCGCGACTTTTTTATATTCTTCCAAGGACTTTAAGATTTCTTCGGTGCTAACCAGTTTTGCCCCTGCAGCCTTGGCTTTCGCAACATCGATGTAAACGGCCTTTCCTTCAAAACGTGGCGAGCCATCAGGGAAGATAGAACTGGTTGATACGTAGCTGGATGGATATTTCCTGCTGCTAAAAACATGTTCGGCTACGGTGGCGTTTGATTTCGGGTCAACAGGGATCATGCCGAATTTTTCTGGCCAGATTTCATGTTTGATTTGAAAATCTGGGAGATTCTTTGCAATCAGGTGGGGGTTGTCCGGAGATGCATAAATTTTTCTGACCAGAAAACCATCTTTACCAATTTCCTCGACCACAACAAACATATGGATGTTGGCAGGCATTGGATAGCCAGACACATTGCTTACCGAGCCGGCTTGCTGATTCGTCGGAACCTTACAAGAGAACTCGGTCATGCCTCACTCCATTTTTCAAGTGCTGCAACGCCTGTTGTGATTTCCAGTGTCTCCTGTTTTTTGGTAGTGATTCGTAGCGTATGTCCTGACTCGTCAGAAAAACCGGTGTAAACCTGACCGGCTTCATCTTTGATGTGATAGGGAACATGGGCGAGTGGTTGGCCGTCGCTTCCGAGAATACGGAACTGCTCATTGAATGGCTGCAGCCATAGCGGCATCGGTGAAGGCGGAGTGAATTCTGCGGGGGTGTGGGTGTTGCCGATGATCACCGTACCGGAGCCGCTCACCACGTTATTGCCATGGGCCCCGATGCTGCCCACCGTTGCGGCGGGTTTGCCGTTGATAAGAACGGTAGAGGCGACCTCTCCGACAATGGGACTGCCACACGCACTTTTGTCGTCTTGGCGAGCGGCAGCCAAGCCGTCGAAGAAAACATCGGGGGAGCCAGCGGCGATGGGGTTAACCCCGTGGCCGGGAAGCGGACAGCTAGTTGGGTCCGTGATTCGGGCAGCAGGTTTGCCAGCCATTTTGAACATCCTTGTAAAACGAATAGCCGACGATTGTTGCACAAAGAATCTGCTGACAGCCATGGCGAATAACCGCTCTTGCTCTAGAACCCCAGTGCACTAGGCGGCAAGCGCGTCATCCGGTTTGGCCCGTTCGCGACCTTCAGCACCAAGTGATACGACCCTTCGCGTTGCAACTATCAAAGCCCTTTACCGAGGGCAAGCCTCTCGGTAAAGGGCTGAGTGATTACTTAGGTGGAACGAAGTTATCCAGCATTCGATTCACCGCCAGTTCCCCCAGCATAATGACCTGCTGAAGCGCCAGCAGGGTATTGCGCTGGGGGCCCTCCACCAATGCAGCAATGTCGCTGGCCATGACACTGGCCGAGGCCAGGTTCTCACACGTTTGAACCAGCAAGGCTTCTTGGTCGACATCCGGGGCAACCATGTACATGGTGCTGGGTTTGCGTGGGGTGTTGTTCATGATCGCTGCCGGATTGAGATAGAAATCGAGGGCGCGCTCGGCGGCTTCGTGGAATTTTTTTGAATCGTCAGATTCGTACGGGGATGCCGGATCGGTGTCCGGTTCCGGTGGATTGGGTGTCACTTTGAACATAGATGAAACTCCCACTTAGAATAAATAAGAGCCATCACCCTCGCTACCAAACGAAGGGTGGTGGCCATACGCGGGTTGGTAGACCGGTCTAAGTAGGAAACCCGGCGCTCACAATGGAGCCCCACGCATGACCACCATATAAAGCTGAGCCCCAAAAAAGGGACTGCATAAGGTGTCGTCATGCGACTACTTAAAGGCGGGCTACCAAACCCGATCACTGTTTTTCAGTGACAGGGAAACGATATAGCCCGCCCCACAGCCGCACAAGCCAGCGGATTCTGGCGCACGCGTAGGCAACGACGCAAGGCGTTGTAGCCGTTAGGACGTAACAGTGGGTGTCTTTAAACACGCATCGTTAAACGTGTGAACACTTTCAAAAAAACGAGGAAACGTCTGACATTTTTAGGGTTGTGTTGCGGCGCAGCCGCATTCTGCCGCCCGCTTGAAATCCTGCCGGGTGTGCAAGCGGTGACGTGGTGTTTTTGAATTGAGGTTTTGGTAGGCGATGTCGGATCGGTCACCGGCGAATGGGTATGACTCTGAACGCTACGTCGGTCCTTTGGAATGGAACCGTGCAGGGTTGAAACAGGTGTAAACCTCTTTCAGGACTATACAAAATAAGAAAATAAATCCGTCCCCTTTTTTCCTGTCTGCTTTCGGCCAATTTGCAGTCAGTCGGTGGTCAGAGGCTACTCAACCCATGATACGGCCATTTACTAGAACGGTATGTCGTCGAATGGAGTTACTACCGTCCGAAGAGGCAGCGCATTCTTTGGTAACGGCAGATTCGTAACAATGAACAGGTCGAGGATGTCATGCCTGTCCATAAACATGATTTGAGAGCGCTTCGTGGCATCCAGCTTGTTGCCTAGCCAGTTTCTTGCCTGCTTTGTTATTTCGCCGCCTGCAACGATGAATGCGTGGTCAACCAGCACTCGCCGATTCAGTTCCGAGTCGAAAATTTCATGTCCGAGCATCATGTTCACTTGATTGTGAATTTCGGCGACGTTTGCTGAACCAGGCTTGCCGGCACCTGCTGAGTCCAGCTTGCCCTTTTTAGCTTGGATACCGAAGTAGAGAACATGGAGGGTTGGCAAGGTGTATTTCATCCACACGTCCTTGCCGTACTCCAACGCCTTGTCTCTATGACCTGTTGCCGTGATGCGATGAAAGCCAAGCTGACGGAAAAGCGGCAGCAGCACCTCCTCGATCAGTTCATCTTCGGAGCACTTGTCAAGATAGGTGGTGAGTTGCTCTCGACGCTCAACCTCCGCAGGAGTCAGCGGACGATGCGGGTTCGCCATCTGCGCAATGGTGTTCGTGGCATTGTGGCGCAACTGGCCGATACCGCGCTCGTCGTAGAATGCTTCCCAACCTTCGCGCACCAGCACGGCATTAAGCACAGCAAGTGCTTTGCTCCTGTCCGGATCACCTTCTTGCTCTTCGCTCTTGTCGAGGGTTGCACGGATGATCCGAATGAAAGCATCGGGCGGAACCGAAGGGCTGGGATGCGGTAGAGCCAACACCTCCTCAAGCCTGTTCGCAACCCATGACCAACGGGTCGACCCGTCGTGGGCGTAATCTAGGTCACAGTCTTGAAAGAACTCAGTGATGTAACTGCTTGAACGATACCGAAAGTGCTCAGCGTCGCCACATACGATATGGGCCAGTTCTCTGAGATTCCTGCTCTTCCATTTCATCTTCGTTCCTAGGCTTAGCTACTAATTTTCTATTGGGTTATCCACGGGCAGGAAGCGACCCACAGCGGACGGTGGTGCGTCTAGCAAACCTAGGGGGATACACCGCGCAGTTGTCTCAGATGAATTCTTGATCAACCTGTAATCCATCCTAGGCACCATTGTGATTCGCCTTGCTGCATCTCGGCGTCCATCATGAATAGCCAGTCTTTGCTAATTGGCATTCCTGCTCGGTTGCTAGAATTGACCCTGACCTTGTATGAGGCTGATGGAACCCCTTTTACGACCCGTGGCTTCAAATCCCATGCCGGTAGAATTTCGTAACTTCTCACTGCGAAAAGATCAGTAGCGAGAACCCTGCTGGCTTTGCAGAAATTCACACTCAATGCACCGCCGCGCACCGCACCATCTAAAAACTCTTCAAGCGCAACCTTTGCTTCCTTTTGGGGAAGGGAGATACCATTCATGGCAGGTGCAGGTGGTGCTACTGGTGCGGGAGCAGCCTGTATTACTACTGCGGCTTTCGCTGCAACTGGTGCGGTTGGCACAGTCGCAATATCATTCGGCGTAGTCAATTTTGCGTTGGAAACCTGTGTAGGTTTTAGGCCATTGCAATTGTTGAACAGCGCATCGCATTTGTAAGTACTGGCTGCTGCTAGTGTGTAATAGGTTTTTGCTGCATCTGGATAGCCAAGCTTTTCTGCTGACTGAGCGAGATAGTAATAGGTAAGGTCAGAGCCATAGCCAATTTCCATCACTTTGTCAGCTAACATTTTCCAGCTTTTCAGCTCATAGAAAGCAGCGGCTTCTTTTAGATTCGCACCCCAGCGGCCTGAACACATGGTTTCGCATTCCAGGCGAATCTTGCCAGTTTCAAAATGCTCTTGCGTGTTAGCGCTTGAGGTTCCGCCTGTGTTCGTAGGGCCAGCCGCAGAGCATCCCGCAAGGATGAGAGCGGTCAAAATCAGTTCATCCTTACGCATTTTTCCTCCTATTTCCTATCGCGGCGGTATGTCGGATAACGCTCCTTTTCATCCTATAAATCCTTGTTATTCCACACGGTGTTCACTTGGAACGCGACCGTTCGAGGAGAAATACGACATGGACGACAAGCCTAGGCTGCTCTCCATTCGGCAGCAGACCAAGTTTAGCTACTAATTTGCCATTAGTTTGTCCGCCGACTGCTTTTGGCGGACGCTCGCCCAGTTGCATTCGGCTAATGGCAGTCACTCTTGACTGCTTGAAAACCTGAATCTGTGTGGGACAGACTCGCTCTCGGTAGGCCACTACCGTTGAAGTGAAGCGTAATCAAACACAAATTACTTTTGTATATTTTTACGCAACGTAGATCTAACAATTTCTTGACCTCCAAGTTTTTCCGCAGAAGGACAAAAAATTTCATCTTGATCCAGTAAATAAGACAAGAAATGATTTATAAGATCGAGCCAAGCATTCTGATAGAACTTGCCGTTGATAATAGTTCTCATGGTGTTATAGGTCTCTCCGATTCTCATAGGAGTGGATAATCCAACATATTCAAAATAGGTAGCATCATCTGTGCCCAATTCGATATGCATCAGACCGGAAGGAGTGATTCGTATCCTCGTTGATTCATTCAATTCGTCGCTAGTCGGATCATAGGCCTCTATCAAGCGATACTTAAACAATTGTTCCAATTGTGCCATTGTGGTTTTTTTTGATATTCCGATAGGCTCTAAGAAAGAGCTCAAGGAAAACGCATCAATATATTTTGCCTCCGAGTCGTCAGTATGTGAAGATTTTTGTTTCAATGCTTGTAAAATTGAAAGCTTTGCTAGCGGAGTGCTGACCTGCTCAGGCTCGATAGTATAAATATTTAAAACGAACGAATTTTCTGGCTGAGAGAAGTAGGTGTAGTCAGCTAGAAAAATAGCCTTTTTTACCTTGGAGGATGGGATTCTAATGCGACTAGACTGAGAGAGATACGTCTTAACTAAGTCATCAATCACAATGTGTGGAGAAGTTAACGTGCGTCTTGTAAGTTCAAGAGTGCGACGAATGTCGTGATTGCACAACGACCCAATTAGCCTAGAAATATAATCCGTCTCTACAAAAATAGTTTCTATACATGCAGCAAACGCGTTTATATCCTGCACACTTACTCGAATTCCTTTCGACAAAAAATACTGCTCTTGAGGATTTTCAAGCGCGACGTTAATTTTCTCCTGAAGAAACGTTAGGCGCTTCTGTAATATCTCCTTTGTTACAGGTGTCGGCAAATAAAAAGCTTTATAGTGATAGGATTGAAATGGTCCGCTTTTAGAAAGTTGCCAGATAGTCCTATCAGTAACAGGGCAAATAACAAAGCACGGTTTTATTTCTCTAAAAAGTGACTGGGCGTATTGAAAGACCGACTCTTGAAACTCTTTTGAGTAATGATCTGCATTATCAAAAATCAAACAAGGCATCTTTTGCCTGCCGCCAACAGCATGCCACAACAACGCTGACAAATACTTATCATGCTCATTAAGTCTTTGATTTTGTATAAATTTACCGAACTCTATTTTAAAAGCAGTTTTGTCGGAGTCGTACAAAAACTTCATTTCCCCCAAATACCATCTTCTGTACTCTCTAAAAAAAACTCCCTGAAGATCCTCGTACGTTAATTCATTATCAAATAGAGCCTTTTCGGCCAGTTTAGAGAGCTGACTGTCGAGCCATTCAACTATTCCTGTTATGTTTCCCGAAGAAGAGCGCAAGTCGATTCGCAGTACTAAGCATCGGCTTCTTGTTTCTGGGTCCAACGTAGATCGAAAAAACCTATCTATGTAAGTTGACTTGCCTGCACCTTTGTTTCCGATAATTAGCGCGAACTCACCTTTTTCACGTGCAACTGCATCTCTAATGTCTGCGATCAATCCATGTGTATGACTGGCTTCAATGTAATCAATTTGGTCAATAATATTCTTGGCAATTTTTTGCAAGCTAAGATCCGTCTCCTTACTTTCCTTGCTTTCTACGAAACAATTAATCAGCATTTCAGGGTCATCATCGCCAGACATAGAACTAAAAAAGCTGGTGAATATTTTATCAATGTCTCTCGACAGTGGAGATTTGCTCATCATTGTTGGTTGCGATGAATCCCTAATACTATATAGGCTCTCGGACCTATGAACGGAAATACCCTCGCTATCATTCAAGTATATTTTGTAGAGTTCTTTTAAAACGCCTTCATAAGAAAATACCTCATAAAATTTTGAGAAATCATTTTTAACTGCATTCAGTGATGGGAATGCAACAATTTTATATTCGGTTTTTCTCCGTCCATCTCCCCTTATGCACCAATGACCGATCCATTCGTGACCATTTGTGATTGCACAGAACTGTACACCCACGTCAAGGCAATAACCTTCTGTTTGTTTCAGAGCGGAGGTGGCAGTTTTAGCAACAGGGCCGTCATATTTATAATAATTATGCTTGTCAGAGATAGTATCTAGAAGAGTTTCGCTATATCGTTTCGCTTCTACGACCATCTTATTCTTGCCCGCTACTGACAAGAGATAATCCATTCTGCCTTCGCCTGCATGCAATTCAGTTGCAATACCAACCCTTGGCCAAAACAGAACCTCTGTTAAAACTCGATCTATCAACTGAAAACGTGCATCCTGCTCGGATTCGATTAGTTCTTTGTTTTGAACAGCAAACTCTTTGATTATCTCAAATGCTAGATAAGCTTCGTCAGTACGCATCGGATGTCGTCCATGTTTTTTTTTGAGCATAGCTCGTATATCGACTAACGTTTCGAGGTTCTGGCTGCGATGGTATAAATCGAACAGGTCTTTGTCGCCGAAAGGGTGGTTGCTTCTGACCGATTTCTCCCTGTGCTGACAGATAGCTTTGGGTTGATAGCTGCCTGTCACGACGACCGTCAGAAAGCGACCCAAAGCAGCCCTTGATGTCTGTTTGTTGTCGCCATATGTTATTGGCAATTCATGGAGGATTCTGACTGATGGCACGCGTGGGTTTGATACTGACACCCGGTTTTGCGGACTGGGAATATGCTTTCATTGCTGGAACTGGGTCCCCGTTTTACGGGATCGACGTCAGATTTTTCGCTTCTGCTACGGGGCAGTTCCGCTCGCAGGGGGGACTGGCTGTAACTGTGGATAGCAACTTGCAACAATGTCTGGACTGGAAACCGGACGTTGTTGTCGTCATTGGAGGAATGGTCTGGGAACGTGCAGAAGCACCGGATATTCGAGACTTTCTTCATGCTAGTCGTTCAAGTGGAGCGACAATTGCTGGTATCTGTGGGGGAACGCTGGCACTTGCGAGGGCCGGGCTTCTCGACACGGTTCCTCATACCTCGAACAGTGCTGATTTCTTACAACAGAATGTCGTAGGTTATGAAGGGCGCACGCTTTATCGAAACAGTCCAGTAGCTGTGATTGCAGACCGCATCATAACCGCCCCAGGCCCTGCGCCTGTTAGCTTCACCTGCGCAGTGTTCGAAGCTGCCGGGCTATCTTCAGAGATCATTTCTCAATTCAGGTCAATGTTGGCAGCGGAACACGGGTGAATCGGGTATTGGATCAGGTCGATCCGCAGGAGTAGGTGAGGGCGTTGTTTCAGCGTGATGTGTAGTAAGAAGCTCTGTCCCATTCAGGTGGGGCGGGGCTTTTTTGTTTTCAGATCGAAAGATCAAAAGATCGCAGCCTTCGGCAGCTCCTACGGTAGGGAATTCCTGCATTGGTTTTAGCAAGCAATCCGCAGTTCACCGAGCCGCAGTCACTCAGGCAACCCAGCCAGCCGTAGTCCATCGGCGAACCGCGCAAGATCCTCAGGGCGTTGGATTGGCAGCCAGTCCTTCAGGTTAGAAACGCGCAAAGACGGATCCAGCTCATGCAAACGCTGCATCGCCTGCTTTGCTTTGTCCATGCGTCCGCTGAGTGCATGACTGGCCGCGATCAGGGCAACCGATGCCAGGAGGCAGGGCAGGTTACCCAGCGCTTTTTCCGCCCAGTCAGCAGCGGCGTCGAAGCGCCCGGCGACGAAGTGCGCGAGCGCCATTCCGACCTGCATCCTGAACATTTCCGGATCCAGCGGGCTCAAGCGAACGGCATGGGTCAGATGCTCGATGGCGGCGTCTGTTTCACCGCGCAGTGCGCGCAGGATGCCGCCCAGGAACCAGGCGGGGGCGAGGTTGGGGTTGAGCAGGCGTGCCCTGTCGAGCAGGGCAATGCCGCCATCGACATCGCCGGCGAGATGGGCAAGTGCATGTCCGCCTCGGGTCAGCGCCACGGCATCATCCCGGCCGAGCTCTACCGCCAGACGCGCGAGTCGTGCGCCCTCGGCGATTTCTCGAGGCCGATCGGTCATCCAGCCATTCAACTTGCGCCAGAAGTGGCACCAGGCTGCCATGCCGTAGGCCGATGCAAATTCCGGATCGAGCTCGATGGCCTTGTAGAACAATGGCAGCGCTTCCTCGATGGCGTCGCGGGTGCCGTTGTGCAGTTTCGGCATTCCGCGCAGGTAGTAGTCGTAAGCGTCCAGGCTTTCCGTTGGTTTGCGCTTGGCGCGCTCGATTTCGGCCCGTTCCAGCTGCGGCGCTATGGCGCCGACGACGCTTTCGGCGATTTGATCCTGCAGCTCGAAGATGTCGTGGAGCATGCCTTCGAAGCGCTCGGCCCAGATATGCATCCCGGTCGTCGCGTCGATCAGCTGCCCGGTGATGCGTACCTTGTTCCCGGACTTGCGCACGCTACCTTCCAGCACGTAGCGCACGCCGAGTGTCTGGCCGACGCCCTGGACGTCCACGTCCCGACCCTTGTAGGTGAAGCTTGAGTTGTGTGCGATGACGAACAGCCAGCGGATACGCGACAGGGCGGTGATGATGTCCTCGACCATGCCGTCGGCGAAATATTCCTGCTCTGGATCGCCGCTCAGGTTGTGGAAAGGCAGGACGGTAATGGAGGGTTTGTCCGGGAGGACGAGGGGGGGCGGAGGCGTTTGCTTCAGGTCCACGGGCGTGGGTTCTGCGATGTCAGGCTGTCGCGTTTCCCCGTCCTCATCCATCGTGATCTCGCCGACGAAGCGGTAGCCCTTACGGGGGATCGTGCGCACCAGGCGCTGCTCCTCGCCGGTATCGCCGATGGCCTTGCGCACCGCATTGATGTGGCTGGTGATCGTCGATTCCGAGACGATCCGACCGCTCCACACGGCCTTGAGCAGGTCGTCCTTGCTCATGACGCGATCGCGGTTGCTGACGAGTTGCAGCAATAGATCGAAGACCTGCGGCCCGACCGTCACGACTTGCCCGCGCAAGGTCAGTTCCCGGCGCTGCTGATCGAGCACGTAGTCTTCAAACACGAATGGCAAGGTGAGAGTCCCCTGGTCGAGCGCCCCCGACTCCGTGTCCGAGCTGGCAATTGATAAGTGGTATCGAATAATACGACAGCGTGTAACCCGCTGCACCGTCCAAAAGGGATGCCAGTCGCACACGGTTTCTTTGGACGAAAAACCAAGCTTCCCTCAAGGCAAATCCAAGGCCGGTACAAGGACTTCCCTGACGCGCGCTGGCACTCTCGATCTACATCGACGGCAATGGTTGCCGTCCAGAAGCGGAGAGAAACCATGAAGATCGTCGTCATTGGAGGCACCGGCCTCATCGGATCGAAACTTGTGAATAACCTCCGCGAGCGCGGCCATGACGTGCTCGCAGCCGCCCCCAGCACGGGCGTGAACAGCATCACCCGCGAGGGCCTGGCCCAGGCGATGGACGGCACCGATATTGTCGTCGACGTGGCGAACGCGCCTTCGTGGGAAGACCAGGCCGTTCTCGATTTCTTCGAAACGTCGAGCCGTAACCTGCTGGCTGCCGAAGCGGCCGCGGGCGTTCGCCATCACGTTGCCCTGTCGATCGTCGGCAGTGAACGGCTGCCCGAGAATGGCTATTTCCGGGCCAAGGTCGCGCAGGAAAACCTCATCAAAGCGTCCGGCATTCCTTACACCATCCTGCGTGCCACACAGTTCTTCGAGTTTGTCGGCGGCATTGCGCAGGCGGCCACCGTCGGCGAGGAGATTTGCGTGTCGCCGGCGCTGATCCAGCCGATGGCGTCCGACGACGTGGCGGCGGCGCTCACCGATGTCACGTTGGCCGCGCCGGTCAATGGCACGGTGGAAGTCGCCGGTCCCGAGGCCATGCCACTCGACGAACTGGTCAGGCGCTTCCTGCGGGCCACTCAGGACACGCGCAAGGTCGTGCCGGATGTGCACGCGCGCTACTTCGGTTCGGAGCTCGACGATCAATCGCTGACGCCCGGCAAGAACCCGCGCCTGGGCGCAATCCGCTTCGAGGACTGGCTCGGTCGGTCGACGGCCCAGGCCGGGCGCTGAGGCTACCCAAGACACATCAGGAAAGCGTCGGCCTGGTAACGGGCCGCGCGCTCACAACACCTACACACTAAGGAGCATTGCCATGTTTACCCGATATCTCTTGGCCGCCGCCTTTGCCGTGCTGTCGATCAGCGCAGCGTCGGCCGCCGAGCCGCCCGCAGGCAAGGTGACGGTCGTATTCGACCGCCCAATTCCCAACATCCCTGGCAAGAGCATGAAGGGCGTGGTGGTCGAGTACGGGCCGGGCGCCGCGTCGCCGGCTCACACCCATCCGAAAACGGCCTTCATTTATGCAACGGTCCTGGAGGGCTCGTTTCGCATCAAAGTCAAAGGCCAGCCGGAAAAGGTCTACAACGTCGGCGAAAACTTCGTAGAGGAGCCGGGCTCCGTGCACGAAGTCAGCGCCAACGCCAGCGACACACAACCCGCACGCCTGTTGGCCGTGTTTGTCCTCGACACCGACGAAAAGGTGCTCGTTACACCCATCAAAAAGTGAGCCGATCAACGCGCTCATGAATGCTCGACAGCCCGGCGGCAGGCCAACTACCGCCCGTGGCTGCTGTAGTCCCAGGCATTGAACAGGAAATGAGAACATGAACGCGCTTCAGGACAAGGCCGCCATTGCCACCGGCGCAAGCGTCGAGATCCCTGTCGTGGTGGCGCGGCAAAGCAAGAGAAAGATGATCGGTATCCTGCTGTGCATCGGTGCCGGGGTGGTCTTGGCTGGCGGATGGTTCGTGGCGTTTTCGAGCGGTGTGACCTCCACCGATAACGCTTATGTGCGTGGCGACCTCACCTCGCTCGCCGCCAAGGTTTCTGGCTATGTCACGGCGGTAGAAGTGGAGGACAACCAGAGCGTCCGGGCGGGTGACGTGCTGTTCCGGATTGACGATCGTGACTATCGCGCACGGCTTGCGCAGGCAGTGGCCAATGTCAGCGCTGCCGAGGCTCGCCTGACCCATGTCGATGCCGAAACCCAGCTTCAGCATGCCCTGATTCGACAGGCCGAAGCCCAGCGACGCTCGGCCGCCGCGCAGATGAATCTGGCGACCAAGACCGATGACCGCAGCCGCAAGCTTATCGTCAGCAATGCAGTCAGCCAGGCCCTCGTCGATGAAACCGGCACGGCCCGCTCCAGAGCCGAAGCGACGGTATCGGCCGCTGCGGCAACGGTCGAGGCTCAACAGCAAGGCATCGCCGTCCTTGTGGCCCAGCGAGAAGCTGCCGTTGCTGCTGTGGCGCAGGCACAGGCCGCGCGCGATCTCGCCCAGATCGATCTCGACAGCACCGTGGTACACGCGCCTGTTGATGGCGTGATCGGTAACCGTCAGGTCCGCGTCGGCCGGTTCGTTACGCCGGGGGGCGCGTTGCTCGATATCGTGCCGGTCAATGATGTGTGGGTCGTGGCGAATTTCAAGGAAACCCAGCTCGAGAATATCCGGCCCGGTCAGCGGGCGCGCATCACGGTCGACGGCTACCCCAACAGGACACTTGAAGGCGTGGTCGACAGCTTTGCACCGGGGAGTGGATCGGCGTTCAGCTTGCTCCCCACCGACAACGCAACAGGGAACTTTGTGCGTGTCGTGCAGCGGGTTCCGGTAAAGATCCGGCTTGCCCACAACCCTCTGCCGGGCCGCATCGTGCCGGGCCTGTCCGCGCGTGTCGAGGTTGCGCAAGGGGGCGGCTCATGAACCCGGTTGCCAGCGCCACGCGCAGCAATGCCGGCGCTACGACCGGTGTCCTGCTCATGGCGGGCATCGTGCTTGCCACGCTGACGGAAGCGATCGCCAGCACCGTTCTGTCGCTCGGACGCAGCGACATCATTGGCGATACCTACGCAACGCCTGATGAGTTTGCCTGGTTGGATATCGGCTACATCGCGCTCAAGCTGATCGGGTTCATGACCGCCCCTTGGCTGATGAACCGTTTCGCTGCGCGTCATGTGATCATCAGCTCAACCCTGATCATGGGCCTGGCGTGCGGCATTGCCGCCGTCACCGCTCGGCTGGATCTGCTGGTTGCACTTCGGGTTATTCAGGGCTTCGCCGGTGGCACCCTGTTGGTCGGGGGGCAGGCGATCATATTTCGCGCTTATCCGCGGTCCCGTCAGCCAATCCTCCAGGCCCTGTTTGCCATGGGCTCCGTTGTCGCGCCCGCGACACTCGCCCCCGCGCTTCAAGGGTGGTTGATCGATAGCCAATCCTGGACATGGATCTTCTTCAGCGTTGTCCCGATTGCCTTGGCAGCTTCCGGACTTATGCTGATCGCAGACGGCCCAATGCCCGCCAAGGTCCGGCACCGTCCGTTTGACTGGATCGGCTTCTCGCTGATCTCTACCAGCCTGTTCTGTTTCACCTACGTTCTCAGCCAGGGCAGTCGATGGGACTGGTTCGAGGAGCCTCGCATCCTGTGGCTAACCGTGATCGGTGCAGCTGCTTTGCTGGCTTTTTTCGGCCAACAAGTGTTGGCCAAAGGGCAGGGGATGCTCGACTTCACTCTGTTCAAATCGAGCGATTTTTGCTTCGCTTTTATCGTCAGTTTTGTCGCCGGCGCCGCCTTGTTCGGCAGCGCGTTCCTGATTCCGGCGTTCGCTCTGTCGGTCCTCGGGTTCACGCCGACCGATGCCGGTCAGCTGCTGTTGCCCAGTGGAGCTTTTTTTGTCGGCGCGCTGCTCATATCTGCTTGGCTCATGCAGGCCCGCCGCGTTGCGCCGTTCGCCACCGTGCCCGTTGGAATCCTGATGATCATGGTGGCGATGTGGATGCTGTCCGGTTCGACCAGCGAAAGCGGCGCGGACGACATGATGGCAGCCATCCTGTTGCGCGGTCTGGGGCTTGGCTTCCTGTTTCTATCGATCACGCTGATTGCTTTCAGCCACCTCAACAGCCGGAACCTCGCGTGCGGAATAGGCCTTTTCAATACGGGTCGCCAGCTAGGGGGCCTAATTGGGGTCGCAGGGCTCCAGACACTGATCGACCATAACGTCGTCACCAATACCGTGGTCCTCGGCGCCAACGTCACCCCGGGAGGGGCCGCGGTCATCGAACGGATTGCGACCACGACAGCCATGCTGAGCGCGAAAGGAATGGATGCAGTGGCCGCTGGCCGGGCAGCGACGAGCCTTCTGGGCCGGCTAGTGACCACTCAGTCCACGGTGATTGCTTTCGACACAGCGTTTATCGCCGTGGCCCTGCTTTTTGTAATCGCCGCGCCCGTGCTGGTCGGCATCAAGGTTGGTTTCTCGCGATACGAGAAAGCGCGCGCTTCGCGACCCGTAGCGTGAGACAGCTCACCTGCAAGCGATGGCGATGGAGGAGAGTACTCGGCCCCCTCCGGGTGTCAGGCGGCGGCGCCAGGAACATTTGTTCCCGTGCCCGACGGCAGGAACGGTCGAATTTCGTCGATTTCCGCAGCGCTAAGGCGCAACGCCGAGGCTGCAATCAGCCCGTCTACTTGTGCTGGGCGGCGGGCTCCGACAATGGCGCCCGTCACTACCGGTTGGCGAAGTACCCAGGCGATAGCGACCGCCGCAGCACTCACCCCGTGCCTTTCTCCAATGCGTGCCATGACGTCAACCAATGTCAGGTTCGCACTCAAACGGGGCTCTTGGAAATCAGCACTTCGGGCCTTGCGCCAATCGTCTTCGGGCAGTTGCGAGATGCGTTCACGCGTCATGCTGCCGGACAGTAGCCCCGATTGAAGTGTGGAATAGGCAAGGACACCCAACCCGGCCTGCTCACAGAATGGCAGGACGTCTTTCTCGATGTCCCGCATCAAGGCGGAGTACGGCGGCTGGAGCGATACGATCTCTGTCACCGCCTGTGCCCGCTTGAGTTGAGCGACATCGAAATTCGATACACCGATAGCGCGAATTTTTCCTTGATCGCGCGCAGCTGCCAAAGCCGAAAGCGCCATTTCAATACCTTCACTGCTTGCGTCGGCAGGAAAGGCAGGCCAGTGGATCTGATACAGATCGATCGTCTCGACTTGAAGCCTGCGCAAGCTTGCGTCGATCTCGGCGAGCAAGGATTGGGGGGCCAGGGAGTGCGAAATCTCCTTCGTGAGCGGATCCCAGACCAAGCTGCCTTTGGTGAACACCAAAGGACGCCGCGAGACCGGCACCCGATGCAGCAATTGCCCCACTAATTGCTCCGCATGGCCCAAGCCATAAACCGCAGCGGTATCAATCCAGTTCATGCCGCGTTCGATGGCATATTCAAGTGCGCCCAGGCTGTCCTTGTCATCCTGCGCTCCCCAACTGTACTCCCAGCCGGTGCCGGCGATTGCCCACGTCCCCAGGCCAATAGGCGAAATCAGAAAATCCGATGATCCAAGACGATTCTGTTGCATAGCGATCTCTCCACAAATGATGTGAGAAGTATCCGGGAGAGATCTGATGACGATAAGATGGGTAATCGTATTTGAACTACTGAACAACATTCATGAGTAATCACCCCGATCTCTCTGAACTCGATGCCTTTGCCGCCATCGCAGTTTCCGCAAGGCCGCCGACGAGCGTGGTGTTTCGGCTTCCGCGTTGAGTCACGCGTTGCGAGCGTTGGAAGCACGCCTGGGCATCAGGCTGCTGAACCGAACCACTCGCAGCGTGACCCCGACCGAGGCCGGCCAACAGCTATTGGCGACGCTGGTCCCGACCCTGCACCAAGTTGCCGATGTATTGGCGCAATTGACCTCGATGCAGGAAGTGCCCGCAGGCAAACTCCGCCTCAACGTGGCGCGCCCGGCGGCTCGTATCGTGTTTGCGAAAGTGCTCGCGCCCTTCGTAGCCAGGTATCCACGTATACAGTTGGACCTGATCACCGACGATGGATTGACCGATATCGTGAACGGCGGATTTGACGCTGGCGTCCGCTTTGGTGAAAGCCTGGCCGGCGACATGATCGCAGTCCCTGTCGGCGCCCCTCAATCGTTCGTGACCGTTGCTGCGGATGCCTATCTGGCCGAGAAGGGGATCGCACACGCCCCCCGCGATTTGCTCGAGCATGCGTGCATTGCCAGGCGTTTTCCCAGTGGCAAACTTTACGCCTGGGAGTATCAAGCAGGAGGTCAACCGATACGGTTATCCGTCACAGGCCCGCTCATTCTGGAAGACGATGCGCTGATGATCCAGGCGGCGAAAGATGGCGCTGGTATTGCCTATGTCTACGAGGAGCTGGCGCGCGACGAAATCCGCAACGGGCATCTCAGAGAAATACTCCAGGAATGGAAAGCACCGCCAAGCCGATTCTTTCTTTATTACCCCAGCCGGCGCCATGTGCCGCCGGCCTTGAATGCCCTCATCGAATTCATCAGAGCGGGTGACTTGCGAACCTGATTCATAACCATCGCGACCGGCAGTCTCGATGACTGCTCCGGGTCGAATTCACAGACGAAAACAGTCCTTCGGGTCGAACAGCAATCGTCCAGACACAGCCACCCGCTTCCAGGTTCAACCCGTTTTACACGTCAACCAGGCACTCCAGAACAGGCTGCTGAAGAAACGAGTAGCGCCTCCGAATCCGGCGTCATGCAAAAGTTTTTGAACCGCCGCCTCGGAATGTGGTGGGTCAGCGCCTTGAAGGATTTTCCCAAGCTTGACCTTTACTTCATCCGGGGTGGCTCCATGCTGTCGCCACCGTTGCCCCCAGGCAGCAAGCAATAACGGCTGGCTGGCATAAGCATATTGATTCCCCGCGACAATCAGCGGCGCCCCTGGCTTTAGATGAGCTCGAATGGATCGTAAAATTTCCCGCTTGGTATCATCACCATCGAGATGATGGAGTACCCCGAGCAAAGTGGCTGCATCATATGAGGCGTCTGCAGCCAGGTCTTCAACATGCCCAAGATGCAGGGCCGTCCTTTCAAGCAAATTGTTTACCTCTAACTGCTGCTTCGCTGCCTCCAGCATCGGCTCGGATGGATCAACAGCAGTGAAGCGCCAACCCGGCTCAAGTTTGGCCATAGCGATAATTTCCTGTGCAGTACCGCCAGCGCCAACCACCAGTATTTTTGTCGAGCTTGAATTGCCGATGCTTGCCGCCAGCATGCATGCAGTCAGGTCGTGGCAGGCGTCATATCCGGCTAGTGCGATACGGCTCTGTCGTCCGTACTCATTGGCTCGAGCGGTATCAAATTTTTCAGCAGCGTTGAGAGGGGATGAATTCAAGGCGGTTCTCCATGTCCTCACATCACGCTACGTCATGCACAGTCATAATAAAAATTCATTAATTTTATATACTGCATTCCCGCAAGGAATGTGTGGTTCAAACAATCTCTCGTCTGTTCGGACTGATTGCGCTTTGTAGCGATAGTTTGGGTCGATTGCAGCCCTTGATGATGGCCAGCAATCGGCTGATTTCAGCCTTTCCCCGAAGGGCAGATTTGGGCCATCTTCTGCCGCTCATTACCAGGGAGGCGTGCTGGACAATGGGATGATGACCTGAAGGCAGAACGCGGCTCCGAAGCTGTCGAGCTTGGCTTTTGCGCAGTGACATCCGGGTAGCCGATCTGCTACATATCGGCAAGTTGGACTTGATCTCTACCACTTGATTTAGCACTGTACATCGCGGTATCGGCACGCCGAATGAAGGCGTCAAACGACTCTGATGGAATCCACGTCGCAACGCCGAAGCTACAAGTCGCCTGTCCAATATCATCAAATGGTAGGGTGCTTATTAGAGCTCGAAGCTTTTCTGCCAGCAGCCTTGTATCGTTCAGTTCGGTATCCGGACAGATCAATGCAAACTCTTCTCCGCCTGTTCTGCACAGCAGATCGGTTTTGCGTGTTGCCGAACGTATTCGTGTGCACAACGACTTCAGAACGTTATCACCACACTGATGGCCCCAGCGGTCGTTGATGTGTTTGAAGTGATCGACGTCAAACATGATCAGCGACAGAGGGCGGTATTGCACGTTAGCCTCGATGAGCAGGCGTTCCATCAACTCTTCGAAGTATCGGCGGTTATAGACTCCGGTCAGGTGATCGGTAATGTTCAACAAACGCAAGTCTTGCGTGCGTTCATCAACCAGCGAGAGGGCGCGGGCGCGCTGCGTAATTAGCAAGTACACCATCAAGGTCAGCAGCAGCGTCAACCCTGCTCCGAACACGATAATTAGGCTTATGGACAGTGCGTAGCTGTTGGCGACCAGAAATGTTGAGCTGGGTCTAAACTGGATCAAGTAATTTTGGTCGGCTACTTTCAGCAGCCGCTGCGCGTACAGCGCTGAAGGGGCAGCAGGGGCCGAGCTCTGATAAATGTTTTCCCCTTGATGCTGCGTGTCGATCAATGAAAGCGTCACGTTCAGTCGTTGCAGACTTGGTAATGGAATGCCTTGTTCCATTAAAGAAGCCAAGCGTACGGTGGAGACAACGAACCCCTGCAAATTGTCATCGTTCAATGGAACCTCAGGGGACTCCTGGAATACAGGTGCGACAAAGAAAATCCCCGACTGCCCATTGGTCATTTTCAACGGTTCCGACACAACTATTTGACGTCTTTCTCGTGCCTTGCTCATCAAGGCCTGGCGACCCGGGCGAGCCAGAACATCCATGCCGGGTATGATCTTTACGTCATCGCGCTTCAATAAGTAGAGCAATATCCAGTGTTCCGGCCGGCTGGTGAGGGGGACTCTTTCGCCGGTGACGGGATTAATTTCATGATATGAAAAATCACTGGTGCCGTTGAGAAGCGCCTTAGCGCGAAACGCTTGGAGATCCTTCTCGAGAATCCTGGGTACCCAGCTATAGGCTTCGTCCTCTCCTACTAGAGGCGTAACGAATCCCAGAAACTCCTTTTCAGTGACATCGTCGGCGTTGATAAAGAAACGCCTCACAACGTCTAGTTTCAAGACCTGAGTATTAAAGCGTCGTTGCAGGCGACTGAATCTTTCGTCGACCTCCAGTTGAAAAGCAACGCTAACGGTACGCTGCTCTGACCCTACGAACAGAATCAGCACCAAGAACGTGACGGCCACACCAGCTAGGCACACCAGACCGCAAAGGGTCACGTCTGACGCTTTGAGTGCGTTCTGACGAGTAGACATCATTTTGTGTTCCTTGCTCATCGCCAAAAACAGTGTGCAGTGACCTGGAGTACTTTTGGAGTATCGGCACGCTTGTCATTATCTTTATAAATCAGGCGTTAGAGCAAGGGGCTCATATGAAGGATTCCAACCGGTTAACGGTTCAAATCTCGAGCTGTCGTGGCAAATGGGTCTACGAACAGCTATAGACACGTTCGCCGACCCTCCGCAGGCTTCGGCCGATAGGCGCATACGTCAGCCAGTCTGGCAGCGCTCAGGCGAGTCCAAGCTGGCGAATGGCAAAGTCGCGCAACCCGCTTTTCTGCATCTCGCTCGACCGGCTGCTTTTGGCCGATGGCTGCTGGTGGCGACCGATCGGAATTGATTGTTGCCTATCGTCAAGGATGAACCGTTTGTCAGACATACAAGCCGTACCCTGCCGCGATGATCAGCGGAGAAACCAGCAGCGTTGCCCAGAACCCCGATTTTGGAACAGCAATGACGCAAATGATCGAGATCATAAGCACATAGATGCCAACAATTTTAAGTAGCGCGAGATCGCCAACAGCTACGGCGTGAATCGATGTCTGCCCTGCGAGCATAAAAAGCGGCCCCAGCATGGTAAACCAGAGGGCAGTCCGCCGATCTTCATGCGCTTTGAATTGGTCAACGAAGCCAGAGTCTACAGCGGCGGCGAATGCTGTTTTGAACTTGATAATACCGAATGGAATATGGAAAACCCCTAGGGCGAACAGGGTCCATGCGACGATGTTTGACATGTCTTATATGCTCCGTAGCGGTAAGGTTGTCTGAGAAGTGTGGTCACGGCAAATGCGACATTGCTCAGGGAGAAACGCAGCATGGGTGACGGCAAGGACTGCTGCCGGCTAATGAAGCTACCCATTTGCCATCAGCGTGTCCACCGCCCACTTTTGGCCGATTGACGCCCTGTCGCGAAGGGCAGAAGTCGGCCGATTTCTGCCCTTGGTGACCGGCAGCAATGGGTCGTTCTCTGCCGGTCATGTCGACGGCTCGTACTGGTCAAATCCGATGCAAATGACTGGTCAGGTCGAATGCAAATGGGTGGGCAAGTCTGTGCAATTACCCAATTGCACTGGTGAACTGTGAGTTCACCCGGTTCACCTGTTCACTAAGATGGGTACCTTTTCGCTAACACAGTCCCGCGGGTTTCCGACCCCGTATGTGTCTCAATGCCTCAGGGGCCCCGGCACCTGCTGGGATCTCATCGCTGGTGGCGCTCATTGCTAATGGGGAGTGGGGACGAATACCTTTCAAATGTCGTGTTACAGGTGTTACAGGTGTTACAGGTGTTGCGCTTACATATAAGCGATTGATTTTAAATAATAAAAATTGAGTAACACCAGCTGAGAGCTTCCCTTGTGTTTGGTGTAACACCGCGGAACGGTGTAACGAGAGTTTAAGGTCCACTGTTGAACAAAACAGGCCGGTGGAGGGTCTAAACTCAGACTTTTTCTACAGACTCGCTCCCACCCGGTGCGCTAGTCTCTCGGAGACTACAGAACGCTTTTGACCTCCGCACGGGGGTTTTTTATTGCACGACAAGGATGACGAATGACTCCCTCTGCTCGATTGGGTGACAAGCATGTCTGCCCAATGCCCGGTCATGGCACTACCCCGATTGCTTCCGCCAGTGGCGACGTAAACATCAACTTCATGGGATCTGCTCGTGTTGGCGATACCTGCGGCTGTGGAGCCGTAATCACCACAGGGTTCCCATCTATTCAAGTGAACGGGCGTCCTATGGCCCACTTAGGCAGCCCAACCAGCCACGGCGGAACGATCATTACCGGGTCAGGTGATGTTGGTGGCGGTTTTGTCATGGGCGATGCTGGTGGTGCAACCATCATCAACTTCATGGCACTCGGAGCGTTCCGTCCAGATGGCACTGTGGATGATGAGAAAATGGCCACACTGCTCGCTGACCCAAAGTTGAAAGAGAAAGCGGTTGCCGCAAACGCTCTGGTAGACCCCAAAGCCGCCCCGAAAAAGCCAGAGGCAAAGCCTGAACCAGAAGCACCCGTCACGTGCAAAGACCCTGACATGATGGAACAGGTGGCCAGCTATATCGCCGGGGAAATGAACCGCAACATCACACACCCATCCGTCTTGAAAATGAAGAAGCTAGCCAGCTTTGACGCAGCAGCGGAAAATGCAAAGTTTCAAAAACTCCCTTGGTATGCACGCCTTTCACCCCCTAATTTCCAAGCAATGGAGCTTGGTAACACTGCTGCTGCGATGGCCCTTTGGGCTGAGCGGGTTGGTCAAAATCGGCCATGGGATCACAAGGTGACGATTGGGCAACAGTTCGGCGGGCCTTGGCAGAAGCAAGGTCAGATGGACTACTACTACGACATCTGGTCGAACATCCACTATGGCTATGTAGGGCGCGTTGGTGGCCTTTCTGAAGGCGTTCTTCTGGACGGCGCTGGGCTTGAGCAGATTGCATCAGACTCCATTCGGAAAGTTCAGAAGTGGGACGAACGAAAAGGGCCTCACCGCTCAGCAGATATCAACGGAATGCGGGCCTGGGACGACATAGGCGACCGAGTCTCTATCAGCATTGGAGTCAAACTGTACAAGCAGCACCCAAACGGCGGGATTACGGCAAAAATGCTCATGGACGAAGTTTTAGCACTACCACGTTCAAGCTGGGGAGATGGCACACGTGACCACGTCTGCAAATAAACCGAGACGGCATTTCTGGCGCTGGGCGGTGGCGCTGCTACTCGCCCCCATCGTCTTTTGGTATGTCGCCACACCTCAAGTGAGCTTCCATTTCTCTGACAAGGGGCAGGGGCGTCTCGGTTACATTTTGAATGTTCAGCACGACATCTCAAAGGGTGAAATCTACCCCGGTGAAGCCACTGGTGGGGCTGGGCACATCTTCCCGAACAGCCACTTTTTTATGGAGTTTGATTGGAACAACGGTGGAAAATCGCACTGCATCCGGGTTAAACCGAAGTGGCCGAACACTGATGTGTACATCGGGGCAGATGGTGCTATCGATAGCCGCACTGATGGCAGACTTATTGAAGCGTGTGGGGCACTACCAAAATAGAATACTCCGAGAACCTGGCCCTTTGTTTGACGTGATGGCACAGGGCTAGGGGAGACTGCTTCAGGGGCCAAAAGCTGTCGTTCGCAGGCTTCATAAAATTGCAATTGTTAGATCGTTATCCATATGAGCTTTTCAACTCTCTGTATTCTTCCGTCCGACCACTCAAGTTTCACAAGGTGCTTTGACTTGGTGCTGAGGCCCACGGATGCAATGAGTTCAACAGCCTGATGAACATCAAGAAACTGCAGCGGAAATTTTTCATTGATCTCGCGCTCTGAAACAACTTCATTTCCTTCAGGAAACTCTATTGAGACATTCTGTGCGAGAGCCTTACCTTTATTCCAAATCTTCAGGCGATATTTATTGCTTCCCAGCTTTAGAAAGGACGCGCCGAGCTCAGCTTGCTTTTCGACCTCAATTACCGTGGTTTCTTTCTCAAGCAATAACTGATTAAGTTTCTCTTGTGTAAGAATCAGTTTTTGCTGGCGATTGTTAAACTTAATAGTTTTGAAGGTCGCGTAGATTGAAAAAAATAATGCAAATCCTGCGATTATGTCCCCGGAATCGACCACAAAGCTAATCATTTGAATTTAATATTCTTGTTGCCCTTGAAAGCATCTTTCAAAGTCTTTCTCATCTGGTCGGCAATGTCTTTTGCAACGTTTGACTTTACTTCATTTAAATTCTCCTGAATATTTTCACTATTCTCGCGCAAAAGCTCATCGCGCTGGATTACTCTCTCGCACTGAACGCATTTGACCTCAGGGCTTTCACTCGTTTCAGATTCAAAAGATGACCCTCCACAAGTCGGGCACTGTAATGCAATAGTACGGGAGTGCTTATCAAGATTCATAATCAACCTCAGCTGCTTGAGATAGGGGTTTGGCTGAAATGCGTACAGACTAGGATAGAGTATAGTCCAAGCTCAAAAACAAGCGCTCACTGCATTAGCTATCCGTCTCATTCACGCCAAAAAGGGGCAGCGGCCAAAACTGTCTCAGGGCTCACATCTGCTTTCGGCCATTAGCCGCCGGTGGACAGACCAGTGGCAAATTGATAGCGTTGAGATTCTGCGCTGAATCTTGATCGCAGTTGAGTTTACCGCCATACATGTCGTTCTTCTCGCTGGGCAATGTCGCGTTTGACGCGAATGCCTTCTAGCAAGACAAGGGCTTAAGGACGACGACTGTAGTGCCACCCTAAGGTAGTTAGGTTTCAGGAAAACGATGAGTTTTAAGTCCAGTTTTGAATCTCACCCGGTGGTATTTGGGTTTAGTCTAATTATTCTCGGCTTTAGTGTAGGCTTTGCTTTTCGTGGTTATCTACCTGCAGCTGCGGCACCAGCACCAGCACCAGCACCAGCACCAGTGGCCGCTGCGACCAGCACCTGCAATCTTCAGGGATCAGAAGAATTAGCTAAAGGACACAACGCTTGAATAGAAGATTTGCGACAGTCCTTGGCATTCTACGAAGAGCAGTCTTCATCTGCGAAAAACATTCAGTCTTATCAAGAACGGTATAAGGAAAGTGCAAGTCGGGTTCGACAAGATATCTTACAAGAAATAGAAGTCTTCAAAGCGTCATTGTCGGCTCTTTCTAAGAAATGTGCGGAATGAAGCCTAACAAACGGCTCAAACCGTATGCCCTGCTCACAGGGACTGGCTAAAGCCCGCCCCTTTACCTAATCGTTAGGCACTGACTGCTACTGGCCGATTTCTGCCGTTCAAGGCAGATTTAAATCCTCTATGCCTTACTCGTCACCATTTGACTTAGTCATAATAGTACCTTGCATATTCTGGAAGAGGGCTGTCCCCGAAGCGGAGCTTTTTCTGGCTGCGTTTTTGAAACTCTATTGCGTATCGTCGCCTGTTACTTCCTTGCAGTACAGCAAGAGGCACAAGGAGCCAAGGGAGCGAAAAAGTCCATGCCAAAATTTTCTGCTCTCTGATGGTTTTGGCTACTTGCCCTTTCTGGTTTTCCAGTAAAAGATAACATATAACTTTTTTATCCCATTCGTTGGATAGTGGAGCTGACGTATTATCCAGCAAACAATTTCCTGTGCTCATTTTCCAAGAGCCAGAAACATGCAGTGATTGCGGAAGGTAGGAGGTGAATGAGAAAGCATGGCTATCAGTAACCCAAAACCATTGACCGGTTTTATTGACTTTAAATAATGCGGCATTGGGAGTGTAAATTGCGAAAAATACCAACGCGGCAAAAAGCAGGACTATTACAGTGAATGTTTTTACAAATTTTGGCTGAGGGATTTTGAAAGTTTGCTCAGTTGCATTGAAATAGGGGCGCGCTCGTTTGATCTCGTTCAGTCGTACGCCGGATCTGTCTGCCCAAGCGATTAATTTATCCATTGCATAAGGTGTTTTGACATTTAACTTGAACTTGAAATTAAAATAATCTAGGTCTAGCTCTTGTTGTTGATGTTTTTTTAGTTTTTCGTGATTGAATGAGTGCTTCATCCCGATAAGATCAGATATCCTGTTTCTGATTATGGATAGGGACTCCGTAATTGTGCAAATATAAATTATATATAATGCACCCATCCCAGCCACAAATAGAGGCGCGACTTTCTGCCATTTGTCCACAGAGACAGAAATATAGCCAAAGAATTGTGGGTCCATTACTTTTCCCTATTGAAGTTCAAAAACATACAGTCTAGATTGCGTCTAAAGAGCTAGTGGTTTGGCCAGAACCGTAAGGTTTGAATCGCCCCTCCTTCCGTAGACACTTCCAAGCCTCAAGAAACGGCTATTAACCCTGCGTAACCGTCTGCTTTTGGCCGATTTCTGCCTCTGGATATGGGCAGCAGTCGACCCATTGCGGATGCTGACCAACGATTAAGCTAAGGGGCGGCGGCGCGCCGTCCCAGCGAATGAAACGAGCGATTTCAGCGCCTTGTTAGGCGTAGCTGATATACGGCTCACCGAATACATCCTTGAATCTAAAAATATCTTTACCCACTATAAATATCCGAAATCTTGGATCATTTTGTGCTTGATATGCAGGTATGTCATTGCGCACAAATCGGATTCCAAGGTTAGAAAGCTTAGATTCCATGGCTTCTGCCAAGTTTTTGTCTTTGTAAAAGCCTACGATGTGCCAATGCTCCATTTTAACAATGTGATCATAGAAGAATTTACAAGCTTCTTCTTCGGATATCGAACTGAATATTGGAGGGTGATCTATCCCGCGTTCCGTATAAAAAACTGACCAAATACCATTTGTATTGCATAGGCAATACACGTCACTGCCATTGCTGTTGATTGCGAAGTTTTGAGTGCTGCAACCTTCGGCAATTAATTTTTCATGCGTTTCGAAGGTGTTCATGGCTATGCCTAACTATAAGTAGACGACACAAGTGGCATAATTTTTTCCGCCGTTTGTGTCTGATAACGTTCATTGTCCATGCGTAACCCCTTGTTCGGCTTGAGTGTCGCGCCGGAAACGCAACATGAGGTGAGGAGGTAAAGCGACATGACTTGGGCACACATTACTGGCGCATTAGCAGCGTGTCCATGGTCTGCTTCTGGCCGTCCTCTGCCGGTGCTGTTTACTGAGCGTTGAAGTTCGATGCAAACGCTGGGTTAGTTAAATGCGAACGGGTGGTCAAGTCAATGCAATTGATCATTAAGCGATGGCCTCAAGAAGGCGTGCTACCGGACGCTTACAATATTCATGACTGCCTGACGTTTAGGTTAAGGAGCCGCGGTACGCGGTCCCAGAGAGCGAAGCGAACGGCTTGTTATACGTTAGCCCTGTAACTCAAGGTTGCCTCATCGCCTGTGATCCCTCGGAATCCCCAGCAGTGACTTGGCTGCTCAAATATTGTGAAGCAGTCTCTGTTTATTAAAGAAATATATTTCAAATTATTACCGTAATCCCTTTTTCTTTGTTAGATTGCGCGCCTCAAAAATTAACCAGGGACGTTTTATGTTTTTTATTGTCTGGCAAGGATGGGGCCTTCTTTCGATTCTTATCCCGGTGCTCTGCATGGTGCCTTTCGCGGGGCTCCCTAATGGGCTCGGGTTAGGTGTCGGTCTATTGGTTGGAGCGGCCGCCAACGCCTATATTGGCCACCGGCTGAATAGCCAGCCGGGCAAAACCTACATTGACAAAGACAGCGGTGGAGAAGTCGTCTTTCGCAAGAAACACACGTTGTTTTATGTGCCCATGCAGTATGTGTCAGTGCTGTGGGCAGTGGTGGGTATATTTGCGTTGTTTAGTTCGCACTAAGCGCACTGGCTTTCGTCCATCCTTCGATGATGCATGACTGGCGAGAAGCCAGTCCTCGCAATGTCCGTTCTTGGCCGGTTGTGTTGAAAAAGTCGACCCGGCCTGGTTACCCATGCATTGAGCGGTGAAAACGCCATTTTTTCACGCTGCTACGTCAAATCTGAGCCCTGAGCCTTCTGCGCAAAACACGGATTTCAATCTCAGACGCGTACTTTTCTGCCGTGGAAACCGAAGCCGACTTTTTCAACAGAATCGGCCGGTTGCCGTCCTTCGCGACAGGCAAAAAACGGCCAGAAGCAGCCATTGGAATATCCTCTCGGCCATGAGACAAAGGCCGAAGCCCTTCGAGTCATCCGCACAATCAAGGAGAGTTGCACATCATGGACGAAGCCATTACTTACCGAACCGCAACGGTAGAAGACGCATTGAGTCTGTGTGAGTTGGGACAATTGCTTAACGCGGTGCACCACGCTGCCCGTCCCGATATTTATGCGGCTGCCACCCAGGATTTTTCGCGCGATTTTCCTCACTGGTCGGGCCTTTTCGAGAAACCGGGTCATGTTGTATTCATCGCTAATGTCGGCCACTAGGCCGCGGCTTTCATTACCGCCAGCCTTTCGGCAAGCTCCGGGCCGCTGATGCAACCGCTGAATGTTGTTCGTATCGGCTCAGTGTGTGTAGCCGAGCAATTTTGGGGAAATGGCATTGGACGCAGGCTTATTCAACTCGTTAAAAACTGGGCAATCGAAAATGACGCCCAGGATTTGAGGTTGTCTGTCTGGCCGTTCAATGAACGTGCCGCGCGTATGTACACAGAGTTCGGGTTTGAGACTCGTGCCTTCGAGATGGGAATGCGTCTGTAAAAGTGAATCATGAGCCTGATCCAATCAGCAAAGCTCAATGGACATGATCCGTATGCCTACTCAAAGGACATCCTCACGCGCCTGCCGACACAAACGATAGTTTTCGGCGGGTTGGGGACGTAGCCACTCATTCCTGATACCTGAATCGTTTTTCATCCGTAAAAATCCCAGCGCGGTGGCTGAGGTAACGCGACGCTGCCAGTCTTGGAAGATCAAGACTGCAGGAATGCTCCGAATCTGATGATCCATTTGATTTTGTGAACATTCGCGGGCATGGAGCATAACCGCTGGGAGCAGGGCGTCTAGTGGTGGCGCATAGCCAGATTTCTAGTGTTCGACGAAGCACTTCAACGTGCCGATGTCTTGCCCTGAATGTCTGCGGACCCGGGAGAAAATAAATCCCATTATTGCGCGCAGCCCTGAGAAAAGTGGCTCAAGAGTGGGCTTACACCGCAAAGGTGCTGGAGTTGACTCCGCCGCCGGCGATTGGTCAGGTGGTAGCCCCGGCTGCTCCATCGGAAAACCCACTGAACCGGTGACGGTCAGTGGGCTTTTTTGTGGGGATTGGTTTTCTGCAAGGGGAAATTCATCTCGTCCGACGTGTCAGCTTTCAGCCATGATGAGACATTTACTGCTTGGCTTGATCAGCGTGCCAATCGGCACCGAACCTTCTCATGCCGATTGTCTGCGCCAAGTGCCGGGTGATGTGCCGAACTGGCGTTTGAATGCGCGACTGAACGCGGCTTCGGATTCGTAGCCAACGGCAAAGCCGATTTGCGCCACATTACCGCGACCTTCGCGCAGGTGTTGAGCCGCCACGTGCATGCGCCAGAGCGTCAGGTATTGCATCGGTGGCTGTCCGACCAATGCCGTGAATCGCTCCGCGAATACCGAGCGTGACATGCCCACTTCAAGCGCCAGGGCTTCTGCACTCCAGCCCTCGGTTGGACGAGCATGGAGCAGCGCCAGTGCGCGCCCGATATGCGGATCTCGCAAACCCGCCAGCCACCCGCGCCGCTCAGCGGGAAGGCTCGCGACATACTGGCTGACGGCTTCGACGAATAGCAATTCGGAGAGCTTGGCAATGACCGTTGTCGAGCCGAGGCGTCCCGCCGCAATCTCACTGACAGCAAAACGGAATGAGCTTTCAATCCAGGCTCCCGATGCCGTCGCGCGCAAGTCTAATTTCAATAAGGATGGCAGCGACGAAAGCAATGGACTGAAGGGTGTTTCAGAGCCGAGGAATCCGCACAATAGCTGCGTGACCTCGCCACCCCCGCCGTACTTGATTCGTGAAATAGCGCCGACTTCTGGCGGCCGAATCACTTCGCCCGCCGGCATGGGCGCGATGCTCAGGTCGCTGCCAAAAGAATGAGCGTCATTGTGAGGAAGCAGAACGAGTTCGCCTGCCCGCACGTCGATGGTCGCACCACCGTCGACTTGTAATTGCATATGCCCCGCGGCGACAAAATGCGACGCAATGATATGTCTGGGTGCCTCCAGGAACGGTTTGCAATCGTCCGCAGAAATTCTTCCCTTGATGCACCAGGGCGCAGTGAATTCCGACTCGAGGAAGACCCCTCCAGACAGCCGAATCACACGCAACACATCAGAAAACGCATCCAACAATTGCCAGCCCTCCTTTCCGGAGTCCGGAGCATGTAATCAGGCGGCCTGGTCATTCATCGCCTGAACGGCGAGGCCTAGATTAGCACCAACGCGGACTCAGTGATCGCGACACTCCCCAAAGGCTTTATCGATGGTCATTGGCTCCGACGTTAACCGTAATTGGCCCCATTCCAACTCGACCAGGCAAGCAGGAGATCGATATGAACACCGTTGCTACCATGCCCCGCTCAGATTCGGACAACGCCGCCCGTTATGCTCAACTTGTCAGATCATCGAAGAAAGCCGAATGGCAGATCGATCGTGATTTGCTACAGGACCGGAGTTTCGATTTCTCGCGCAAGTTCTTGCCCGACGGACTGTCACGGATCGACCGCCTGACCTTTCTCACCGAGGACGAGGCGCGCCTGCTCAGCCAGATTCAGGGCCGAACCTATGCGTATATCTTTGGCTTGGTCGAGCGTTTTATCAGCGCCAAAATGCTTGATCAAGGTCGGGCCCATGTATTTGACGATCAGCTCGCACTCGAAGCGCTGGTGCGCTTTTCCAACGACGAGATCAAGCACCAGGAGCTGTTCCGGCGCATGGAGACGATGATGGGTTCGCAATTGCCGGCGGGATATCGTCAAGTTGCCGATCCAAACGATGTAGCGCGTGCGGTACTTGCGGCCAGCACCTGGTCGGTGCTGGCGCTGACCTGTCATATCGAGCTGTTTGTTCAGGCGCACTACGTGCAAAGCATCGCCCCGCGTGAGGAGTTGTGCCCGCTATTCAAGGATGTTTTCAAATTTCACTGGAAGGATGAAAGCCGGCACGTCGTACTCGATGAACTGGAGTGGAAGGCGGAACACGCGAAACTCTCGCCCGCCGAGCGCGACCAGGCAGTGAGCGATCTGATTGCGCTGGTGGCGGCCGTCGACGCAATCCTGCAGGCACAATCGGCATCCGATGCCGACTACTTTATTAGAAATGTTTCACGACCATTCAGTGTCGATGAGACAGCGCAAATCAACGCCTGCGTGCTGAGCGCCTACCGCTGGCAATACATTATCTCGGGCGTGCAGCATCCACACTTTGGCCGCCTGCTTACGCGCATGACAATACCCGCACAGATGTCCAGGATTCAGGCCGCACTGGCACCCATCATGAGCAACTGATCGACGGGGGCGACCGACCGCGCGTCGGTCGAGCGACTGTGGATGACGTGCTGAAAATGATTGATTGAGGAGGGCGCCATGACGATACCGATGTGGATGCTGCTTGGATTTGCGGCCTGGACTTTACTGCTGCTGATGGCAACCGTCGGGGTGTATCGCTGGGTCGGAATCTTGTTCTCGAGTGTTCCGATTGCCTCTTTCCGAAGCGATCAGCTCGAAGGCGAGGATTGGTATCGGCGCGGGACAAGAGCGCACGCGAACTGTGTGGAAAATCTGCCTGTCTTTGGCGCCATCGTGTTGGTGATTTCAGCCCTTGGCGTCGACGGACCTGCAGTGAGCTACTTGTCCATAATCGTCCTGATCGCTCGCGTGTGCCAGTCTCTGGTTCACGTATCCCATGTCCAAACCGATACGTTCGTGGCGGTTCGGTTTACCTTCTTTTGCATGCAGTTGGTCTGTTTTCTCGCGCTCATCGTTATAGCCGCTTGTTACGGCGCAGGAGTACTCAAATAGAGGGTTGAATACAGGCCAGGTCCTGCAAATCAAAACCTTCGCACGGACGCGCCCTTGGCGAGTCCGTGGTGAGTCGATCCAGACAAGTCTTCGGCGCGATCGGCAGAAAACGACCCTGAGCCGTCACTCGTTGATCTGCACGATAACCGGACCTTCCGTTACGATCGGCGGGTTCGCGTGGATATTCGAAGCATTTTTCTGAATCCAGTCGCGTGCAACTTTCAGGCTAGCATCGGTGCCGGCCTTGTCCGTGCAAACAGTCACCGCAGTACCGCCATCACCCGTATTCAGCAGTGTGTAGCTTACGAGGCCAGGCACTGTCCGCAGGGTCGCTTCGACGTCGGCGTTGCGCTCTTCCAAAAGCTCGAAAAGCTGCTTTGCTCCAGCACCCAAGTAGGTTCTTATCACCGCATACATAGTCGTCTCCTTTGGGAGTGCCGTCTTGATGCCAATCCATATCCGTTGATGGTCGCTGTCACACAGGTTTCGGTTCGCCCCGATGTATTCAGCTTAGCCAAACGCCAGCGACAAGCGAAATGCAACGACCACCGGCTACTTTTGGCCGAAAGCGTTTTGTCGACAAGGGTTGCAATCGACTGAAGCAGCCATTGGAGTTTCCCCTCGGCCATGAGACAAAGGCCGAAGCCCTGCGAATCATCCGCACAATCAAGGAGAGTTGCACATCATGGACGAAGCCATTACTTACCGAACCGCAACGGTAGAAGACGCATTGAGCATGTGTGAGTTGGGACAATTGCTTAACGCGGTGCACCACGCTGCCCGTCCCGATATTTATGCGGCCGCCACCCAGGATTTTGCGCGCGACTTTCCTCACTGGTCAGGCCTTTTCGAGAAACCGGGCCATGTTGTATTCATCGCAAATGTCGGTCACCAGGCCGCGGCTTTCATTACCGCCAGTCTGTCAGCAAGCTCCGGGCCGCTGATGCAACCGCTGAATGTTGTTCGTATCGGCTCAGTGTGTGTAGCCGAGCAATTTTGGGGAAAAGGCATTGGCCGCAGGCTTATTCAACTCGTTAAAAACTGGGCAATCGAAAATGACGCGCAGGACTTGAGGTTGTCTGTCTGGCCGTTCAATGCGCGCGCTGCTCGCATGTACAACGAGTTCGGGTTTGAGACTCGTGCGTTCGAGATGGGAATGCGTCTGTTAAAGTGCGACTTCTGCACGATCATTCGTGACAGGCAGTTATCGGCCAGAAACCTTTATCGAGTGTTGATGAGATCTCAGCCAGTTGCTGCGACGAAAGCGTTGCCACTTTCTGTGCCCCTTGCTCCTCGATCAGCAGGGTCAACTCCATAATGGCCGCCTCCAGAGCCTGCTGGTTTTCGAACAGCCTTTACAGTACATCCGACAGTGAATAATCGCTTGGCATGGTGTCGATTCCTTTCGAGAAAGCCCAAGCATAGCAGCGACAGTACCCCCAATTGGAACCTGCAATAGGTTGATTGGAATATGGTCAACTGATGAAGCTGTCACCGGCTACTTTCGGACCCATAGCGGTCGTTTGGCGGTTTTTTTGGTGTGCCTATCCGCCTGAAAAATACAGAAAAACCTGGTACGCAGTGAATGCCGTAACCAGGTGATATAAAGCGTGTATTGTTCTGATCCGTTTCTCTCTGTTGCGAGATAAAAAAGTCACCTAAATGAGATCAGAGGTTTATATGTCGGAGCAGACAAAAACCGAGGATTTCACACGCTGTCGACCATTAAGCTAAAGTTGATGGAGAAAATAAGGGCTGCCGAGAAGCAGATAAACACAACACCCCCAATTCTATTGACGATCAAAAAGCCCCTGCCAAGAGAAACTTTTTGTCGTGCGGAGGTGGCGATATAGCCATAGGTGAAGTGAATCAAGAACACCAGCGTGCAAAACGTGGACGCCAACAATGTGAATTGAGGAACGAACGGTTGGTCTGCCTTTATGAATTGCGGAAAAAGAGCCATGAAGAAAACGATTGGCTTGGGGTTAAACATCGAAATGAAAAAACCCTGCCTGAATCGGGCTATCACACTGGGGGTGTATTCAGAGTGTGTTATTTCATTGAGGTTATTTTGAAGTTTCGGCTTGGATCGCAGGAGCTTTAATCCAAGGTAGATTAGGTAAGCCGCACCCATTAGTTTAACGACGTTCATCATCCAGGCAGAGCTGGAAATAATCGCTCCCACACTGCTTGCCGCAATGATAGAGATCCCCCCCATGCCGAGGGTCACTCCAAGGATTCCAGGCAAAGCATTCTTCAGTCCATAGGTGAGTGAGTTTGTTAATGTCAGTAACACCCCAGGACCCGGACTGGCGATCGTCAAGCATGATATTGTCACGTAAAAAAGATATTCTTCCACTGTTTATCTCCACGCAAAGCAAAAGAAGGGCATAAGCCCTTCTGGTTATTCAACTTGTTTCTGAAATTTTTAACGAACGGTACTCTTGACCTTCAAAGAACGGACTGTCAACAAGAAGATCGCCATGTTCCTTTGCGACTTCTAAGTGAAAGCGCGTCGGCCCCGAGTATTTGAAATGTTCGCGGGGAATTTCAAGGTCATGAGCGCGACGATAGTCATAGGTACTGGTGTCGCAGAAGAAGCGCATGACAAACGCTGCGCGCGAGCTTACGGGGCCTTCCTCCAGCATGATGCTTCGGTGAATGACATTCTTGTCGAAAATGAGCGCATCACCCACCTCGAATTCGTCCTCGACGGCAAAGTGATCCAGTAGCTTTTTAATCGCTGGGTCATTCAAAGGACCATCACGAAGGTGCACGAACTCATCGATGGTGGTCTCTTCACCTCGCTCAATACGTTCCGATAGGAGTTGGAAAATCGAAGGATCGACGTGTTCATACATGAACGCACCCGATACGGCGTCTTTTGGGACGTACGCCATACCGCCTCGTTGCCCTTTGGGGTCGATATTTACCAAAGGAGCCCAGATTGTGCAGCCATAATCTTCCGCTTGGTGATAGCCGAAACTTTGCGTGCCGATATGCCAAGGGAAGCCCTTGTTTTTCATCTTTTCAAGCTCGAAGGAAAGAGCTTGGGCAAAAAACATGGTTTTACCCGTCAACGTTTTCATGACGTGTTTGAAGTGGTCATCTTGAATAACGCTGGCAATCATCGGATCGCCATCATACATATCAAATGCCAAACGGCTAAAGCCGCTCTGATACTTATCAGTAGGCGTGGAGATACGGTCTCCAATGGTTGACGTCAAATAACCGGTTATATCTCTGTTGTAAAAGCCTTTGAGAAAAAGAAAGCCCTGCCTGCGAAACTTCATCACCTGATCTTCGGTTACTTGAAACTTTTCGTTGATCATTACAACTCCATGTTTTATTGACTGATGTGGTGCAGGACATTTTCGTGTGCTATTAAATCCGACTCGTTTTCCATACCCCAAGCGCAGCGCACTATAAAGTGCCCGTTGTGGGTGCGGGATATAAAAATCAGGTAGGAGATTTTGTTGCCCGAATTCTAGGGTGTCTGAATAGCGGCAATTAGCATATGAGATGTCATTCCTTTCACTAATACAGCTCCCTTAATGAGAAGATCCTCTTCTCATTAAGGGAGAGCCTAATATGCTAAAAACGTTTTGTAAAACATTTTCTGAGTACAAGATTCACCAGAGACTCGCAAACGTAATCTGCGTACTAGCTAAAACAAGTGTTCACCGCCCCGACGGTTCCCCACCACCCGATTTGGACATCGAGATCAAGCAAGCGTGAGCAACCCTGCGGTGAAAGCGATCCTCGCAAAATCAGGCTTCTGGTTCAGCGTCAAAAAAGGGGGATAAAGACTGTCGTGTGCGGGAAGTGATCGTAACGCCGAAGGGCATCGCCATGACCGATGCCGTGGACGTTGCGTAAGGGTGCTGCCAAAGCGAAGTGATTGGCCGCTCTTGGCCGATTGCAGTCTGTCGCGAAGGGCTCGATTTGACCCACAGCGGACAGATCGACCCAATCTCGGGCCGATCTCGGGCCGATCTCTCGATGCCGATTAGAAACACCAGTTCTCAGCGTGAACGACACGACAGAATGGGCCCGCCAGGGTCGCATTGTGATGAGCAACGATATTTTCGGCCTTCAAAGCAGGGGTGTCGGTGCATGTATGACCATCGGCGATCAGTACTGCATCGAACCCAAGATCTCGTGCGGCGCGGCAAGTGCTGTCGACACAATACTGGGTCTTCATTCCAGCAATAACCACGCCTTGAGATCCACAAGCTTTTAGCCGATCGGCCAAGTCAGTCATGGCGAAAGCGTTGGGTCGGCTTTTTTCGAAGATCATTTCGTCGCCTTGTAGCAGCAGTTCCTGCACCAATTGCGTCAACGGGCTTCCAGGTTCGATAGGCGAGCCAGGCGGACCTACGTGGCGAGCAAGAAAAATTGGCGCGCCTGCCCTGCGGGCATCGCTCAACAGGCTATTCAAAGTGTTTAGCAGCGCTTCGCCAGCCCATGGTTTATCCGGGCCATGAAACAATCCAACCTGCATATCGAGAATCAACAGTGCATACATAGTGCTTTTCCTTGCGTTTGGACCAGCGACACAAGGGCAAAAGAAAAGGCCCTATCCATCGCTGGCGGGCCTTTGAAGTTCGTGCGTTATTGGCTCACGACACCTCTCACGACCCGCCTCGGGCGGTCGTGGTAGTGGTGGTTGAGGCAGTGCGTGGCTGATTCATAGAGCTGACAGTATCTGCATGGGTACCTGGTTGGCAAGTGAGCGCTACGAGCTTGAAGACTGATTCAAGTATCGATCATTGAGGTCCGCTTTTGGCCGATTTTTGCCTGTCGCCAAGGGCCGTTTTCGACTGCGGATTCAACCGGTCGATGCAACTTAGCTAAATTGACGCTCATACAGAGTGACCTGCTGAGGAAACAACTCACCATAGAGAGGATATGGAATACCGAAAATGTTCACTTCGATGCAGGGCAGCGAGAGCTCTTTGGAGTAATCCAAGATGCCCAGGCCCGCACAGGGAATAACCAGACCCGCTTCGGTTTGAACAGAAAGATCCAGGCCGGTCTGATCGTGGTGGTTCGTGGAACACTCGTTCTGGATAGCTGCGTACCCATCGGCAGGCTCGAATTGGCCTGAAGCAACGCCCATGGGGGGATCTCCGTAATCGAGCGCCGAGTAGCCCACCAAAACCAACCCGCTATAAATTGAGAATCGCGTCATGAGACTGCCTATGGATTGCCATGCAAAGACTCAACCAGCGGTATATCACTCGGCTAATCCTTAAGCGAGGGCGAGCCTGTTGAGCTACCGAAATTGGCCGATTGCTGCCTGTCGCGAAGGGCTGAAATCCACAGCCAAAAGCGGACCTTCGGCTATCGTCTAAAACAACCATGGGCCAGAGCGCCCAAACCGCGTCCTGACAGTCTGATCGGAAGAGTTCGACCTGTCGCCCTCCCACGAATGCGCAGGGTCGTCCGACTCGGCAGTTCTCGGCATCCTGCTAGGGAAAAGTATCGCGTTTGGCGAAGATGCTTGCCATTTCAGCCGCGTTCTCGGTTCCCCAGGTGCACAGCGGGACGATCGCCTCGGCCAAGCTGCGACCGAGCGGGGTCAGCGCGTAGTCCACGCGCGGGGGCACCTCCTTGTAGTCGGTCCGCGCCAGCACGTGATCGGCTTCGAGATCCTTCAATTGCTGGATCAGCACCTTGTCGCTGACGCCCGGGATCAAACGCTTGAGCTCGCCATAGCGCTTCGGGCCGTCGCGCAGGAAAAACAAGACCAGCGGTTTCCACTTGCCCGAGATGATGCGTAGCGTGGCGTTGAGCCCGCAACCGGTACCGCAGATTTCAGAAGTCGTCGTCATTTTTTGATACTTACCAAAAGGTGCATACTTGTCCTTAGGTTATTAGAGCCGCATCCTCGTCCTCAAGCAAGCAAGCAAGCAAGCAAGCAAGCAAGCAAGCAAGCAAGCAAGCAAGCAATTTCCTGCTTGGGTACAACTCCAACGAAGGATGCACGACATGACCAGACTGAATGGAAAGACCGCCGTGATCACCGGCGGCGCTACCGGCATCGGCCGCGCCGCGGCAAAGCGCTTCATCGAGGAGGGCGCCTTCGTCTTCATCTTCGGCCGCCGGCAGGAAGCGCTCGACGCCGCTGTGGCCGACCTCGGACCCAATGCCCGCGCGGTGAAGGGCTCGGTCTCCGATCTGGCCGATCTCGACCGACTCTACGCGGCGGTGAAGGCCGAGCGCGGAACCCTCGACATCGTCTTCGCCAATGCCGGGGCGGGAAGCCAGCTTGCGCTCGGCAAGATCACCGCCGAGCACATTGACGAAATCTTCGACACCAACGTGAAGGGCTTGATCTTCACGGTCCAGAAGGCGCTACCTCTGATGGGCCAGGGTGGTTCGATCATCCTGACCGGATCGAGCGCCGGCACCACGGGCGCCCCGGCATTCAGCGTCTACAGCGCAAGCAAGGCGGCAGTGCGCAACCTCGCGCGGACCTGGGCGGAGGACCTGAAGGGTACCGGCATCCGGGTAAACGTGCTGTCGCCCGGGCCGACGGCGACCGAACTTGCGAAGGAAGCGCTGGGCGAGGAAGGCATGAAGGTTTTCGCCTCGATGAATCCGCTCCAGCGCCTGGCCGATCCGGTGGAGATCGGAGCGGTGGCCGCGTTTCTCGCGTCGCAGGACAGCAGCTTCATGACCGCCAGCGAGGTCGCCGTCGACGGCGGCCTGGCGCAAATCTGACTCGCCACGCCCGGGCGGTCACTCCATCGATATTTGGAACCCGCAGGGCGTGGTAAACCCAAGGAGAATATATAAATCTCGGTTTCTCGCCGATCAAACTGGGCGGGCTTTCGGAAGGTGGACTGCTTGTGCAGGCGCGCGGAAATAGCTGGGGTCAACTGATCTTCAAGGACTTGGTCAAGTTCGACTGATGAATCGTGAACGCAAATTTTGATGCGATCCTGCCTCGTGGACAAAGGGCAGCCACAGTCTGATTGAAGCGAGGGCGGGCGCTACGTCTATGCAATGAGGGAGCGACTCAGTGACGAACCGATAGCAAAGAACATTAACCGTACTTAAGTAGGCGCCGAATTAGTCCCCGCATTTGGAATAGCCGACTCCCGTGATCGAACCGCATACAATGCCGCGAAGATATCGCGGATGTATTTCGGGCGTTCAGGGGCGGGGATTACCGGAAAAAAATCCAGCATGTCGATAATTGATTCATAGGCAAAACGCATTTCACGGTGATAACGCCAGCGGGCACCGAATCCGAGGGCTCGTTCCATTGCGACGAACAACCCGGCGAGGGCAGAGCACAAGGGCGCCACCCAGGTAAAGTTTGTGGAAGGTAAGAGCGTTGCCAGCGTCGTCAACAGCAGCACCAGGATCGTGCCGCCATTAAACATGAGGGGATCGGCCAAAACATCATGTAGCTTGGCCGCGCCTATTAACCGCACCTTCAACTGTTGAATCATTTCCGGGGGCAAGTCCGTTGCACTGCTTACATCGGGGGCGACGGGGACTTCAAAATTGGCGTCATCTGCCATATGAAACTCTCCTTATAGGAAGAGATCCATTCGCCCAACGGCAAAATTCTAGGCATGAAGGACTCAACTAACGAGCGAGTATAGATCAAGGCGTGCCAAATGCGATTCTTGGAAAGCGTCCAGGCTTCGCGGTTGACCGTCAGCAAATGGTTGACGACCAGCACCTATTGCAGGATTTATACCTTTGCTCAGATGGGCCTCTCCTACTTCTGAGCTTGCAGATACTGCTGAATGGCGTCTATTTCCTCCTTGCTGGGTGGTTTTCCATGGTCGGTGCTGAAGCTCGACGAGCCCCAGTGGGGCATGGACATGTTCAGTGGTTCGCCTTCGTCATCGATACCTTGAAGCACCGCTCGCTCGAAAAATTCGGGCTCCCAGGCGCTGGCATCGCCTACAAGCTTCGGCGCTTTGAGCCCCATCATTCCCGGGCCGCCTTTGCCGGACATTCCGCCCTTTCCATTCATCATGCCTTGTCCACCAGAGCCGCTCGCGCCAGGCATCATAGCGCCCATGCCAACCGTTCCACCCATTCCACGTTCCCCGTGGCATTGGCTGCAGTTGTCGTGGTACAGGGCCGCCCCATCGAGTTGGGCTGCCAGGCAAAACGGTGAGGTGAAGAGCGCTACAAGTGCAAGATATGAACTTTTCATTGGTAGCTCCGGGTCGTGAGTTAGTCGCCATCCATGTGGACTGGAGAAACTTTTCGGCCCACGCCTGTTGCAAGGGAAGGGCGACGAGTCGGTTTCCGTCTTTCGAATCGAGGCATGGCGCAGAATCAGGACGCAACAGCCTTGCAGCCCTGGCTTCGGGCTGGGAGCGAAAGAGGTGAACGGAGGACTGCCCTCTCTTGCAAGCATCCACTTTGCACAATGTCGTTTTGATTCTAGCCGCGCAGGGTGAATCCACAATAAGTCCGCCCGGCGGATGGGTTCAGCGGCATGTCCACCCGCCACCAACTACACTTTCTCCAGCCAGTCTGGGCAATCGCCCGGGGGCACACTCCAGGAGGAATCATGACAAGGAAAAATGTCTCCAACCTTGAACCAGCAAGTAAACCCAACGTGCTGTTGAGCCCGCCTGACATCGGTGCTCTCGCAGAGATATCCATCACCGATCCTGACAAAACGCACCCAGCATGGATCAAGGAGCAGTTTCCTGAGTACGTGGACCTGCACGCAGGACATGAAGCCAGGTCTGTTCGCGAGATCAACCACAAAGGGCATGTTGTCAGAATCTTGACCACCTACCAGGTGGAGGTCGATGGAGTCCCGGTCCAGGCGCATCTGTTTGTGGACGATGCTGGTCAGGTCCATACGCACGCAACTCCTTTCGTTTCTTACGGATCGGCGCTCGATTTGATGACCGCCGTGATCGATGCCTACCCAGAATCCTTCGCCAGCGATGGAGGCGGGGGAGAGCACCCCGGCCAGCCCGACCACCATGCCCATGGAGCACATCATGATCAGGTCTAATGCGGTCAAGGATCTCCCAGCGCTTAAGAAATACGTCGAAGGGGTTAAGCGGCTCAAGGACCCCGCGCAGCATCCCTGGCCTGGGCAGGCCAACCTCTCGATTTATGACTCCTTCGTAGCCTGGCACCACCGGGCCATGATGATTTCAACGCCTATGGGGCAGATGGCCAGGAACGCTGCGCATGGCGGGCCATCATTCTTGCCGTGGCATCGCTACTTCCTCGTGCGGCTGGAAACCTTACTTCGCAAGGCGGTAAACGACCCGCACTTTCGAGTCCCGTACTGGGATTGGAACACTGACGCGGAACTTCACGACCCGAGGGCTTCACTCATCTGGTCGGATGAGTACCTGGGGCAGTTCGTGGATGGGACGTGGCCCGTACGAGTGACGGGTGACGGTCGCACCATGGAACTGAACCGGGTAAACCGCCCCTTGGTGCGTAATTTGGGAGGAGGTGGGTCACTTCCCAGTCGAGCCAATGTGCGCAAGGTCATCCATGAAAACACGGTGTATGACAAAGCACCCTACGACGCGGCTCAGACCACCGGTGGTGCGCGCAACTACATCGAGGGATGGACTGGCGACGAACGAATTCATAACAACGTTCATGTGTGGGTCGGTGGTGACATGGGGTTATCGTCCTCGCCGAACGACCCGGTGTTCTTTCTACATCATTGCAATATCGACCGGCTCTGGGCTGCATGGCAAGCGAAGCATCCCACCGCCGCTTACGTCCCTGACGGAACGGCTCCTGACACTTTCAAGTTCCATCGGATTGATGACCCGATGTACAGCCCTTTCCCGGAAAAGGTGACACCCCGAGATGTCCTGAATTACAGCCAGTACTACAAGTACGACACCTTGGGTGATTTGTTTTAGACAGCATCAAACGGAGGCGCCTCCAGGGATACTGAACGCCTGCTCTTCCAGACTGGTTTGTATCAACGCAGCCAATTGTCGGGTGGCAGGCGCCAGGTGTTCTGCTCCACGATAAAGCACATAGCCGAGGGTCGGCAGCGTGGGTAGACCGGCAATGACGACGAGGTGTCCTGGCAGTCCAATGCGGGTTCGCAACGTGAGGCCCAAACCGGCAGCAACGGCCGCCCAGATTCCACCAACGCTGGGGCTGGTCAGCGCGATTCGCCAGGGAATCCGCGCCTCATCCAGTGCCTGGATTGCCGCGCTGCGCAACACGCAAGGGGCGTCGAACATGATCAATGGCAGAGGGGAGTCTTCAGAGCCGTTGAGCGGTGGCGTGTCACGAGGCCCGATCCACTGCATCTGTGTTTCACCCAGGCGTGTGGCATAAGGGGACTTGTGCCCTGTGTCCCAAGTCAGGGCCAGGTCCAGGCCGCCGCTGTCGATCAATGCAAGCAATTCAGTATTACGCGCGATCCTGACTTCGAGGCTCACCCTCGGGTACATCTTGACGTAGCGTCGCAGAATGTCGCTGAGAAAGTGTTCGCCAAAGTCTTCCTGAAGCCCCAGGCGGACCGTTGCGGTGGTCTGGCTCTCGTGCAGGGTCTGGAAAATGCTGTCGTTCAGTTCAAGCAGTCGGCGGGCGTGGCTGAGCAGGGATTCACCCATAGGCGTCAGCACCAGCCCTCGACCGGATTTGGACAGCACTGGCGTGCCTATCTGTTCCTCGAGCTTCTTGAGTTGTGCGCTCACGGCAGACGTCGAGCGATTGAGCCGATCCGCCGCTTTGGCAAAGCTGTTGAACTCCACACCGGTCACGAAAGTACGCAGCACATCAAGATCGAAGGTCGGACGGCGCATCGAATCATCCACTGATTCAGGACTATGGTCGCTATTAAATCTGATATTCGGAATTATCGCGACTTGGTAGTTTTCCCCCTGTCAGCTGGTTTTTCAGGAGTAGACCGTTATGCCATTTGCACGTATTTCACTGCACCGGGGAAAGTCTTCCGAGTATTTACAGACCCTTTCACAGGGGCTGCACGACGCGTTAGTAGAAAGCTTTGAAGTGCCGATGGCCGACCGGTTCCAGGTCATTCACCAACATGAAGTCGGTGAACTGGTATTTGATCCCGGCTATCTGGGCGGTCCACGCAGCCATGACTTTGTGCTGATCGCGATTACTGCCGGCCGCCCTCGAGACATCGAGACGAAACAGCGTTTTTATCGAAGCCTGGTCGAAAAACTGAGTCTCGCACCAGGCATCGACTCCGAGGACATCATGGTGGTGATTACCACTACCGCAGCAGATGAATGGTCGTTTGGTGGCGGACGGGGCAACTAGTTTTCTGTCAGGTGGGCACCAGCGCTGAGGGCAGGCCTGCGGCAGCTCGGAGATGGCGTACCTCCGGGATGCATGCGACCGGCGTAGGAGCTGGCGAAGCCTGCGATCTTTTGATTTTCAGCGGTTTCGCAAATGCCAAAGATCAAAAGATCGCAGCCTGCGGCAGCTCCTACATGTTCGTGGTGTCTGCGACGTTCGGGGGAGGGCTGATACGGTTTTTCCTTTGCTATCTGCATCTGTAATGCATTCAACCGCCGGCTCACAATAACGGCACGGTCGGCAGTTGAGATAGCCGTTGCACCGCAAACTCATAACGTAGGAGGCCCCATGGGCAAGATGGCATTTTTCCTGGGTGGATTTCTGGTGTTGACCATTTTGATTGGTGCGCTTGCCACGATTTCTCCGGTGTAAGGAGAAGGTGAGTTACTCATTTTCCAGCGAGTTGCGCAGCAAAAAGCCCGTCCCATTTTTAGATGGGATGGGCTTTTACGTTTTGAAGATCAAAAGATGGCGCATCCGTACGCCAAACGACCGGTTTTAGCGCTTGATCCGGGAAATCTTGGTTCCTTCGATGCTGACCCCGGCCATTAATCCCTGCTGGTCGAAAATGAACGCATAGGCATCGTCCTTCAGCGTCGAGCTGGACAGATTCTTCGCCACCCCTGCATCAACCACAACAACAGTGGGGCCTACGCCGATTTCCCAACCCTTGGTTTCACGTAAATACTTCACGGCTTTATCGTTCATCAGGAAAACCACATAGCCATAAGACTGGGCGCCTGCCTGCAGCCCCCATGACCCGGTGACGGAGTTGTAATAATCCTCAACTTTCTTACCATTCAACAATTCGCCTTCGCCATAGCTGCCGCCAAACACAAGGCCCGCCTTGATGATTTTCGGGAAGACAAGAATTGCTTTGGCGCTGTGCGAAATGGTTACGGCAGATGGCGTGGACTTATAGAGCCTTTCCAACGCTTCCCGAGAGTCGACATTAAGATCCTCGGCGGTTGCCGCACCTGCAGTGTTCAGGAAGCTCGCCGATGCCAGTGAGGCTGTCGCAAGAACCATCGATAGGAAGAACCGCATTGACTGAGTCATGTTAGTACTCCGATACGGGAGCATTGGATGTGAGCAGCAGTCAGCACCTGCCCCCCGGCAGAATCCGAGCGTACTGAAATTATCCGGCGCACCCTAAAGTGTGTGAGCTACTGACTTCGCCTTTGAATAAAGCAGGCCAGAGGCCTCTGATCATTGGCGATGTCATCACCTGCTTTGACCTCTGTGTATCAGCCGGGTTCGTCGTCAGCGACTGTAAAGGTTGAAAGTAGGTACATTTAGTTCTATGAAATGTCGGCATCGGGCATCGATAGCTGCGCTGCACGTCGTACGCGGGAATAACGACCTGGATGCCCTTTGGGCCAAATATCTCCCCGACCACCTGTGTTTCGACCTCAACGGATGGCAGACCTTGCTGGTCCATGACAGGGGCGATGTGCCGACGGTGCTGGAGGCGGGCACAAGGCTGGTGATCACCGGCCATTCCCATAAGCCAGGCATGGAGTGGCGCGGCGACCAGCTATTCCTCAAGCCCGGCAGCGCGGGCCCAAGGCGCTTCAAACTGCCGGTGACCCTGGCGTTGCTGGAGGTAGATACGCATTCGATTGAGCCGCGTCTGGTTTCGCTGTTGGAATGATTGTTTCCTGAATGATCCTGGTGAGGGTGAGGTCATCCACACGCCGTATAAATAAGGGGAACCTGATGGCCACTGCACATGTTTTCATCGCCACCAGTCTGGATGGCTTCATCGCCCGATCCGATGGTGACATCGACTGGCTTTTGCAGCGCGATGATCAGAGCGAAGATCATGGCTACTCAGCCTTCATCGCCGACAAGGATGTGATCGTGATGGGGCGGGGAAGCTATGAGAAGGTGCTGACCTTCGGCACATGGTTCTACGACCGGCCCGTAGTGGTGCTGTCTGAACAGTTGGCCGATTCGCCGGTGCCCGAGGCGCTGAAGGGCAAGCTGCGTTTTTCCAACCTCGCCCCCAAGGAAGTGATGGAGGAATTGGCGAGGCAAGGCGTGCATCGGGTCTATGTCGATGGCGGGCAGTTGGTGCAATCATTCCTGCGCGATGGGTTAGTCGCCGATATGGTGATTACCACCGTTCCCGTGTTGATCGGGTCGGGAAGGCCATTGTTCGGGGGCCTTCAGCAGGATGTTGACTTGAAACTGGTATCCAGCCGCTGCTTTCCTTCGGGGTTGGTGCAGTCCACCTATCGACTGGCCCCATGACCCCTCCATGATCTCTCCCGTCCAGTCTCTTCCTGCAATCAGTAAAAAGCACAACGCCTCCACACAGGGAGGCGTTGCCGGTTTTCAGCAGTACCGCTCGTGTTACTTAAGATCGAAGCGATCCAGATTCATCACCTTGACCCAAGCCGCAACGAAGTCTTTCACAAACTTCTCCTTCGAATCGTTGCAGGCATAGACCTCAGCCAATGCCCTCAATTGCGCATTCGAGCCAAAGACCAGATCGACACGCGTCCCCGTCCATTTAAGGTCGCCGGTTTTGCGATCTCGCCCCTCAAACTCTTCATTGGCATCCGACACGGGTTTCCATTCCACGCTCATATCCAGCAGGTTTTTGAAGAAGTCGTTGGTCAGCGCCTCCGGCTGCTTCGTGAACACGCCGTGCTGGGTTTTTCCGACGTTGGTATTGAGCACGCGCAGTCCGCCAATGAGCACGGTCATTTCTGGCGCGGTGAGTGTCAGCAGTTGCGCCTTGTCGAGCAGCAAGGCCTCGGCCGGTACGCTGTAGCGGGTTTTGAGGTAGTTACGGAAGCCATCGGCGGCGGGCTCGAGGAACCCGAAGGATTCGACATCCGTTTGTCCTTGCGAGGCGTCCATCCGGCCCGGTGTGAAAGGCACCGTCACGGTCTGGCCGGCATTTTTCGCAGCCTGTTCGACGCCGGCACAACCGGCCAGCACGATCAGGTCTGCCAGCGAGATTTTCTTGCCGCCAGCTTGCGCGCTGTTGAACTCGTTCTGGATGCTCTCGAGTTTCGCCAGTACGCTCGCCAGTTGCTCAGGCTGGTTGGCCTGCCAGAACTTCTGTGGGGCCAGACGCAGACGCCCACCGTTGGCGCCGCCGCGTTTGTCGGAGCCGCGGAAGGTGGAGGCCGCCGCCCAGGCAGTCGACACCAGTTGTGAGACGGACAGGCCGCAGGACTGGAGTTTGCCTTTGAGTGCGGTGATGTCGCTGTCGTTGACCAGGGCATGGTCGACCTCCGGAATGGGGTCTTGCCACAGGAGTTCTTCGTTGGGCATTTCCGGGCCGAGGTAGCGGGAGAGGGGGCCCATGTCGCGGTGGAGCAGCTTGAACCAGGCGCGGGCGAATGCGTCGGCCAGTTGGTCCGGGTTCGCCAGGAAACGCCGTGAAATCGGCTCATAGATCGGGTCGAATCGCAGCGACAGGTCCGTGGTCAGCATGGTCGGATTACGCCGCTTCGACGGGTCGTGAGCATCCGGAATGATCCCCGCGCCAGCACCGCCTTTCGCCGTCCATTGGTTGGCACCCGCCGGGCTCTTGGTCAGTTCCCATTCGAAGCCGAACAGGTTTTCCAGGTAGTTGTTGCTCCATTTGGTGGGCGTGGTGGTCCACGTTACTTCCAGGCCGCTGGTGATGGTGTCGCCGCCCTTGCCGGTGCCGAACGTGCTTTTCCAGCCCAGGCCTTGTGCTTCCAGGCCTGCAGCTTCGGGCTCGGCGCCAACGTTGTCGGCAGGCCCCGCGCCGTGGGTCTTGCCGAAGGCGTGGCCGCCGGCGATCAATGCCACGGTTTCTTCGTCATTCATGGCCATGCGCCCGAAGGTTTCGCGGATGTCCACCGCAGCAGCGACCGGGTCCGGGTTGCCTTCCGGGCCTTCCGGGTTGACGTAGATCAGGCCCATTTGCACCGCGGCGAGCGGGTTTTCCAGGTTGCGTTCTTTGTCGGGTGCTTGCATGGGGGCTTTTTTGTCTTTTTCGTAGCGGGTGTCGCCGCCCAGCCACTTATTTTCGGACCCCCAGTAGACGGCCTCATCCGGTTCCCAGACGTCAGGCCGACCACCGGAAAAGCCGAAGGTCTTGAAGCCCATGGATTCCAGCGCAACGTTGCCGGTGAGCACGATCAGGTCGGCCCAGGAGATGTTGCGACCATACTTTTGCTTGATCGGCCAGAGCAGCCGGCGCGCCTTGTCGAGGCTGACGTTGTCCGGCCAACTGTTGAGCGGTGCGAAACGCTGCTGACCGGAGCCGGCACCGCCACGACCGTCACCAACGCGGTACGTGCCGGCGGCGTGCCAGGACATGCGAATAAACAGCGGCCCATAGTGACCGAAGTCTGCCGGCCACCAGTCTTGCGAGTCGGTCATCAGTGCATGCAGGTCTTGCTTGAGTGCCTGAAAGTCCAGGTTTTTGAACGCTTCGGCGTATTTGTAACCCTCGTCCGTGGGGTCGGACAGCCGCGAATTCTGGTGCAGGATCTTCAGGTTCAACTGGTTCGGCCACCAATCGCGGTTCGTCGTGCCACCGCCTGCGGCGGCGTGATTGAACGGGCATTTCGATTCATTTGCCATGTGTGCGCTACCTTTGGTCGTATTCATCCGGCTATCCGGCCCGGGGTGGGCGCGCAATAGCGACGAGCGAAATCAATGACATAGGCTGCAGGGCCAGCAGTTCGATCAATGGATCGTCGTGGTCACGCGGGAAGTCTGGAGAGCAGCAATCGAGTTGCCAGCACGGTGGCCCACGGCAAGCCTAGTACGCTTCTGACTCATTCGTATCTCTTATCAGGTATCAACCGGCCGGCTTACGCCAACGCTGCATTAAGGTTAGACGCCTATAAAGCAGTCAGCTAATAGGTGGAGTATTGGGGGGTGATAGGGACAATCTTTTAGCTGAGTCTTGGGTAGGGCGACTGGCTTCTTCGCGGGCAAGCCACGCTCCCACAAGTTTTGTGTCGTTTACATGATTGTGTTCCAACACAAAACCTGTGGGAGCGTGGCTTGCCCGCGATAATGGCCGCACAGACGCAGCCGCTCTCGGATCAGCCCGAAATTCAGGTCCGCGCCACCGTTTTTCACTGAACGGTATCGTATGATGAGCCCCCTCCGTCGACAGCCACCCAAGGACCCTTCCCCGATGTCTTTAAGCAAACGCGATCGGGCACACATCGAACGTCGCCTGGTCGCCACCCTGACCGAGGCGTGTGAAACCGCCAAAGCGGAAATAGTCGGGTTCTGTTGGCTGACCCACGAAGTCGATTACGCGGTCTTTCCTTCCAGCCTGCGGGTGATCTGGGTCTTTGATACGCAGGCCAACAAGGATCAGGCGCTGGCGAGCGGGCAGGGCGAGCGCATGGTCGAACTGACGGGTGTGGCGTTAAGTGAAGCGGACGTTCTCGTCAGCCCGGTAGCGGCCCATGCGCAGTTTGATTCTGAAGAACAATGTCAGCGCGCCAATGCCGGCAACTGGCAGCAACGCCTGGCGCCCAAGCGCTCGACACGGGGTTGAAACGTGGCCAAGGATATCGAAAATCCGTGTATTGCCGTTTGCCAGCTCAGTGGTGAGCTGTGTGTCAGTTGTGGCCGCACCAAGGACGACATCAGAAAATGGAAGCGCATGAAGCGTCCGGAAAAAATGGCGGCGGCGCAACGGGCGAGTTTGCGGTTGAAGGGGCTTCAGAAAAGGAAGGTTTGAGGGTAATGCCCATCAGTTCGAAGGCTGCGCCAAAAGATCGCAGCCTGCGGCATGCGAAGCTGAGCACCGTCCTGGAAACCCTAGGGCAGCACACATACCGCCCGAACACATTCACGCAACCACCGATGCGCGGAGTCGGCATCCATCCGTGGGTGCCAGAGCATTGAAATGGTGATCGGCGGCAGATCGAACGGAAGGGCAAAACTGTGCAGGCCAGCGCGCAGGTTTCGGGTATGTTGCGCGGGCACGGTGGCGATCAAATCGGTGGTGCGAGCCAGCGCCAGCGCGGACGAGAATCCGCCGACGACGGTGATGATCTGGCGCTCCAGCCCCAGCACTTTCAAGGCTTCATCCATCGGCCCCTTATCGAGCCCACGCCGTGAGACCAGGATGTGCCCGCCAGCGGCGTAACGGGAGGCGCTAACCTCGCCCAGGCTCAGCGAATGCCCCATGCGCACGACGCCGATGAAGCGATCTTCGAATAACGCACGGGTGCGCACTTCCGGGCTTGTCGTGCCGCCAACCACGCCGGTTTCCAGGTCCACGGAACCGTCACGAAGCGCAGCGCTGTCCTTGCTCGGCTTCTGCACAAAGTGCAAGCGCACGCCGGGTGCCTCCTCACTGACGCGGGCGATCAGCGCCGGTCCGAAGTTTTCGACAAAGCCGTCGCTGGTGCGCAGCGTGAACGTTCGCACCAGTTGCTTGAGGTCGAGCTGTTCGGCGGGGCGTAAAACGGCTTCGGCGCCTTGCACCAATTGGCTGACCTGTTCGCGCAGTTCCAGTGCCCGGGGCGTCGGCACCAGCCCGCGCCCGGCCCGGACCAGCAGCGGGTCGCCCGTCGTTTCACGCAATCGCGCCAGCGCCCGGCTCATGGCCGAAGGGCTCAGGCGCAGTCGTTGGGCGGCGCGTGCGACGCTGCCTTCGGCGAGCAGCACATCCAGGGTAATCAGCAAATTCAAGTCGGGAGTCGTCATGCCTCAACGTTAGCACGGCGTGGGACTGACATGGCGTCAAACGCATCTATCAAGTGCAAGTCGTGCGTCTTCCGCCTTGTCACGCCCAGGCATACGCTGCTGATCTACCTTTCAGACGTGGCCAAACCATGAAACTCATCACCCCATCAGGCTCGGTTCGCTGGGCGCTCGCCAGCCTGTCGCTGTCAATGTTGATGCCCTCACTCGACACCAGCATCGCCAATGCGGGATTGCCGACGTTGGCCCAGGCGTTAGATGCGTCCTTTCAGCAGGTGCAGTGGATCGTTCTGGCGTATCTGTTGGCGATCACCACGCTGATTGTCAGCGTCGGACGGCTCGGTGACCTCGTCGGTCGTCGACGCTTGCTGCTGGCGGGCATCGGCATTTTTACCCTGTCATCGCTGGCGTGTGGTGTCGCGCCATCGCTTTGGTGGCTGGTCGGCGCCCGGGCGGTGCAGGGGCTCGGGGCGGCAATCATGTTGGCGCTGACCGTGGCGTTTGTCGGCGAGACGGTGCCGAAGGTGCAGACTGGCAGCGCCATGGGATTGCTTGGCACGATGTCGGCGATTGGCACCACGCTGGGGCCGTCGCTCGGTGGAATGTTGATTGCAGGCGCAGGCTGGCAGGCCATTTTTCTGCTCAACGTGCCACTGGGCATTCTGAATATGTGGCTCGCGTATCGCTATTTGCCGGCGGATCCACAGCGGGCGAAAGCGGGGCGGGTGGGTTTCGACAAGGCGGGCACGTTGTTGCTGGCCCTGACGCTTGCGGCGTATGCGCTCGCCATGACGACCGGGCAAGGTCATTTTGGTCTGCTCAATATCGCGCTGCTGCTGGCGGCTGTTTTCGGCGCCGGGATTTTCATGGTCGTTGAGGTCAGGGTTGCATCGCCATTGATTAAATTGGCGCTGTTCCGGGAGCCTGGATTGAGCGCAAGCCTGGCCATGAGCACGCTCGTTTCGACCGTGATGATGGCGACGCTGGTGGTCGGGCCGTTTTATCTTTCGGGTGCGCTTGGCCTTGGTACGGCGCTTGTTGGCCTTGCCTTGTCCGTCGGCCCGTTGGTGGCTGCGCTGACCGGCGTGCCGGCCGGCCGCCTGGTGGACCGTTTTGGCACGCGGCGCATGACCCTCATCGGGCTCGCAACGATGGCGCTCGGCGCGGGTGCTTTATCGATGATGCCGGCGGGTTTCGGCCTCCTCGGTTACCTTGCGCCCATCGCGGTGATCACGGCCAGCTACGCGTTGTTCCAGGCGGCCAACAACACCGCGATCATGACCGACATCCGCCCCGACCAGCGCGGCGTGATTGCCGGCCTGCTCAGCCTGTCGCGCAATCTTGGCTTGATTACCGGGGCTTCGGTCATGGGCGCTGTGTTTGCCTTTGGGTCCGCGACAGCAGACATCACCACGGCATCTCCCGCAGCCATCGCCGACGGTATGCGGATAACGTTTGCCGCCGCCGCGCTGTTGATCGTCATGGCCCTCGCCGTCGCCTTGACGCTGCGAGATTCACACTGCTGCACCGTGTGCAGTAATGAACTGCAGTGAGGCTATATTGTTCGCTTGAAATCGAGTGCTGATACTCCCTGCACATCGCGCAGATGGGCTGCGTTGAAGTGAAGGAGGGTTCGTTTGTGTTTCACACACCGGCGCCCCTGAGGTGATGACCCTCGAGCAGGTTTGGCGGCGCGTGAGCCGGTGTCATCGGCAGTGTGTCCCATGCCAGTCAATTAAGCGTTGTCTGCCCCAAAAGATCGCAGCCTTCGGCAGCTCCTACAGTATTTGCGTACACCTGTAGGAGCTGCCGAAGGCTGCGATCCTGGCGATCTGATACGCACCGAATGTCTCTGTTTTCGATTCGCCAGTACACCAAATGCCATTCCCCCGAGTGGCTTTTTTTTGCGTGACGAAGGTCACATCAAGGTATTTTGCGGCATCCCCAACAGGCCGGTCAGGGTGTTGATAATCGCTTGTTGCCGGGCACGGTCTGTCTGGTGCACGGCTTCAGCGGCGGCGACATCGGCGGCACAGTGAGGACAGATCACTTCGTGTGGATGGATGTATTGCAAGCAGCCACGACACAGCGCCAGTTGCGGTGGAATACGTCCTTCATCCGGCGATTTCTGACCCTGGTTCGCCCAGGCCAGTTTGATCACCTGGCCGCTGTCGCTGACGCTGCTGACCTTCTCGCCGGTGTCGATGCGTTCGGTAATCAGGTCAAAACGTCCGACGGCGAAGGACGTCTTTGCCGCGTCTTCGAGTTTGACGATGCGCTCGCGCAGCCCGCGTTTTTGCAGGTCCAGTGCGCGGTAATGGCAGTAGGGATTGTTGCCGGGTTTGCCGAGCAGAGAGTGCGACGTCCAGGTGCAGCCACCACGGCAGACGTCGTTGTAGTAGCAGCTTCGGCAGTAGCCCCACAGGTCTTCGACGCCGCGCAGGCGGCCAAAGTGCATGCCTTCGCTGTAGTGCCAGATATCGTGCAGGCTCATGTTGCGTACATTGCCGCCTGAAAACCCCACCGTTGCCAATGACGGGCAACCCTTGACGGTGCCGTCGGCTTCCAGTGCCAATACGGTCTGGCCGGCGGCGCAGCCGCTCCAGTGCACGCGCTCGTCACCGAAACCACGCCACATGTGTTCATAAGGGCCGTAGTAGCCAATGTTGTTGCCTACGTTCATCAGCAGGCCGCGATCGACACCTTCGCGGTAGAGCCGTGCCAGCAATGGCATCACTTCCAGCAGTTGATAGGGCTGCAGCAACAGCTCCGGGTGGTCGACGGCGTTGCCCATGGCGACCGTCAGCTGGATCTGCCAGTGCGTGGCGCCGAGGCCGATGATCAGGTCCATCAGTTCGGGCAGATCGGGCAACGTGGCCGCGCCGATTTGGGTGTTGACGCTCACTGCAAGCCCGGACTGTTTGGCCCGTCGCAGGGTATCCACCGCCTTGTCGAACGAGCCCGGAACATTGCGCACCGCGTCATGCAGCGGGGCCAGCCCATCCAGCGAAACACCGACGCCATTGAGCCCGGCATCCACCGCTGCCTGCATTTTTGCGGGTGTCAGGTTACGTCCGCCGGTTTGTATGGCGCAGTACATGCCGTGATCGTGGATGGCCTGGATCAGTTGCGTCCAGTCCTTGCGCAAATAGGCTTCACCACCAATGAGGGTGATTTCGCGGGTGCCGAGGGCGGCCAGGGAATCGATGACGTCCAGGCATTCCCGGGTGTTCAATTCATCGGGGCGTCGATGGCCGGCACGTGAGCCGCAGTGCAGGCATTTGAGATCGCAGGCCAGGGTGATTTCCCAGACCACATGCACGGGCACATAGCGTTTGAGGTCGGTTTCACTGAGGTAGCGGGCAGGGCGACTGTCTGACATGGAAAATCCTTGCGCACAACGCGTGCGCGGCACGAATCCATCGAAGTGTTCGCGCCTTTCCTGTGTCTGTGGCGCGACCGGATTTACCTTTTGATTCTGGTCAATGGGCGCGGAGCCTATGGGAGCGGGCTTGCCCCAATGCCAGTCAGTTAAGGTGCGCAACGTGTGGGAGCGAGCCTGCTCGCGATAGCGGTGGATCAGCCAACATTGATGTTGAATGTAAGGCCGTCATCGCGAGCAGGCTCGCTCCCACATGGGGTTGCGCTTAACTGACTGGGGTTAGCGGGCCTCCAGGCGGGCGATTTCAGCGTTCAGCTGATCCAGCGCATTGCGCAGGGCGCCGCTGTGGGCCAGTTGCTGTTCACCCTGGCTCACCACGGCCTTCAGTTGCGCCAGGTCACCGCTGGCTTGCGCTTGCTGTACCGCGACGGCATAGAGCGGCACCGCATGGTGCGGATGCTCTGGGCGCACAATAACGGGGGCCTGGCTGACAGCGGCGTGTCTTACCGTAGTCCAGTGGTCCTGATCGAAGTATTTGTAGTCGACAAAACCGCTGGCCCAATCGGCGCCTAAAATGCCCCTTAGATCAAAAGTCTGGGCGATCTGGCTGTAAGGGCCACTTGGGCTGCCATCCAGGGAGAGGAGGATATGGCTTTCCGCCTCGGGGATCAGTTTGGCTTCGGAGTAACTACCCCACACACGGGCACGGAAGTTGAGTGGAGGGTAGGTACTTTGATAAATGCTGGCCTCACCGCTGACTTTTTTGTTTACGGTATCCACCAGCAGGTCCAGGGTTAAAACCGGTGCACCCAATAGATGATTGCTGACATTCAGGCGGGTATGAAAAAGTCCGATTGACATGGTGCTACTCCCTTATTTTGTATTCAGGACAAGTCGGCATGTTTCGTGGTCGGGTCAGCGGCGTTCCTGCCGGCTGATTTCGCCCTTGGCCGTTTCAAGCGCACTCTGCAATTGGGGTTGCTGATCCAGTTGTTGTTGAGCCAGGCGCGACAGGTTTTTCATCTGGGCCAGGTCACCGCTGGCAATGGCACTTTGAATCGGTGCGGCATACAACGGCATGATCGGTGGATATGCCGGAATGACCGGGCCGGGTTCCAAAGGCACTGCATAGGCTTTGGAAGGCACCGATTCGACGAGATGGGCGGGAGCATTGACCTTGACCCATCGCTGGCCATTGAAGTACTCGTAATTGGCAACCCCTTCTTTCCAGTCGCTACCCACCACCAGGTGCAGCTTGAAATTCACGATGGAGTTTGAACCCGGGCCGCCATTATTACCTTGAGCGGTGATCAGGATCTTGCTGACTCCCGGTTTCATAACTGTCATGTAGGTGTATTCGCCCCAGACATCGGAGTGCACATCCAGCGGCGGGTTGGTTGCCTGAGTGATTGTGGCAGTGCCGCTGACCGTTTGCTCAGGGGTAAAAACCAGAAGATTGAGTGCCAGACTTTGTGCACCTGGCATCGAAGTACCAATTCGGTAGCAGAGTGGGAACAAACCGACAGGTTGTTGATTAGAACCAGACATAATTATTGCCTCCATTGCAATAGGGGAACGGAAACAGCGATCAGTGCTTTTCCAGGCGTGCGACTTCCTTCGCCAAATTTTCGTAGGCGGAACTGAGTTCTTTGTTTTCAGGTGTGGATACATCGCGTTGTTTCAACAGCGTCTTCATTTGTGGCAGGTCGCCTGCCTTGATCGCGCTTTGAATGGCCACCCCATAGGGGGGCATGCTATGGCGAGTTGAACTGCTCATAACGATTCCTTCCGTGGTGTTTGCGGGCACTGCTCTCATCAGCAGTTTTTGCAGTTAAGCAGGCGCGGATAAATATGCAATGGACATTGGAAGAGTAATTTTTAATATTATTTTATTAATAGCGATCGGTTAGGAGTTATTTGTTCAATATTAAGATTGGCGATGAAAAAAACCGGGTTCAGTTATTTCTTCATAAGCGATAAGTATCGTTATCGCCATTAATGAAGGGTTATCAACACAGCGTTAAAACAGATGAAAACCATCCACTTTGTGTGTTCAAACCCGGTCCTGGACAGACGATAGCGCTAGAGACGACCGTGGTAAGCCGCGTCGAAAATTTCTGCCGCCCCCGTTCGTGTCAATGGCAGCGGGTTGCCGCCGGCGCAGGGATCGACAATCGCCATGTCCGCGATCAAATCGGCCTGCTTGTCATCCACCCCCAGTTCAAACAGCGTATGGGGCACGCCGATGTCTTTGCGCAGCTTGAGGACGAAGGCCAGAAAGCTGTCGAAGCCCGGGGAGGGCAGACGCAGGTAAGCCGCCAGACGGGTGATGCGTTCCTCGATGGCCGGGCGGTTGAACTTGAGCACATAGGGCATGAAGGTGGCATTGGTCATGCCGTGGTGGGTGTCGTACAGGGCGCCCACCGGATGCGCGAGTGCGTGCATGCCACCCAGACCTTTCTGGAAAGCGGTGGCGCCCATCGCCGCAGCCGCCAGCATTTGCGCGCGCGCGTCGAGGTCGGAGGGGGTGTGTACGGCGCGTACCAGGGCATTGGAAACCAGGCGCATGCCTTCCACCGCAATGCCTTCGGCCATGGGATGAAAACCGGGAGCGCAGTACGACTCCAGGCAATGGGCAAACGCATCCATGCCGGTGCCGGCGGTGACTTTTGCCGGCATGCCGACGGTGAGGGCGGGGTCGCTGATGACCACCCGCGGCATCATTTTCGGGTGAAAAATGATGCGTTTGGTGTGCGTGCTTTCGTCGATGATCACCGCCGCGCGGCCGACTTCGGAACCCGTGCCCGCAGTGGTTGGCACCGCGATCACCGGGGCGATATTGCCTTCGTCGGCCCGTGTCCAGTAGTCGCCGATGTCTTCGAAATCCCAAACCGGGCGCGTCTGGCCGCTCATGAACGCGATGAGCTTGCCCATATCCAGGCCGCTGCCACCGCCGAAGGCGACCACGCCATCGTGTTTGCCGGCGCGCCAGGCGTCGAGTCCTCCAGCCAGATTGGCTTCGATCGGATTCGGTTTAAGGTCGCAAAACAGCGCAACGCCAAGGCCGGCGGCGCGCAAGGATTCCAGCGCCGCCGTGGTGATCGGGGCACGCGCCAGGCCACTGTCGGTGACCAGCAACGGTCGCTGGATCCCTTGGCTGCGGCAGACCTCGGCCAGCTCGGCGATGCGGCCGACGCCAAAGCGGATGCTCGTGGGGTAGTTCCAGTTCGCGGTCAGGCTCATGGCTCAGATCTCGTGGCGCAGATGGAAGGATTTTGCTCGGGTCAGGTGTTCATAGCCAAGGCGCGACAGCGTTACGCCGCGCCCGCTGTGCTTCACCCCGGTCCAGGCCAGGGCCGGGTCCAGGTAATCGCAGCGGTTCATGAACACGGTGCCGGTGATGATCTCGTCGCCGATGCGTTCGGCGGCGGCGAGGTCTTGGGTCCAGATAGAAGCGCTGAGCCCGAACTCACTGTCGTTCATCAGGGCGATGGCTTCGTCGTCGCTGGCCACCGGCATGATGCCGACCACCGGGCCAAAACTTTCCTCGCACATCACCGACATTTTATGGGTGACGTCTACCAATACCTGCGGCGCGAGGTAGGCGCTGCCTGGCGCATCGGCGGGAAAGTCCTTTGGATCGATCAGCCCCCGGGCCCCTTGTGACAGCGCATCGGCGACCTGCTTGCGAACGAATTCAGCGGCGCTCGGCGTGACCAGCGGGCCGAGGGTGGTGGCTTCATCCAGCGGGTTGCCGAGTACGTATTGGCGGGTCAAGGCGGCGAAGCGCTCGACAAAGGCCGGGTAAATTTTTTCATCGACATAGATACGTTCGACGGCGCAACAGCTCTGTCCGGAGTTGAAGAAGCTGCCGTCCACCAGATTTTCCACCGCATGCTCAAGGTTGGCGTCTGCCCGGACGTAGGCCGGGTCTTTGCCGCCGAGCTCCAGACCCACGCCGAGGAAGCGGCCCATGGCGGCGGCTTCGATGGCCTTGCCGGCGTCGACCGAACCGGTGAAGTTCACTTGGTGCACGCGTTCTGAAGCGATGATCGCGGCGGTCTGCTCATGATCGAGCAGCAGGTTGTGAAACAGGCCATCGGGCAGATTGGCGCGGCGCAAAGCCTCGGTGAAACGTTCGCCCACCAGCAGCGTTTGTGACGCGTGCTTGAGGATCACGCTGTTGCCCGCCATCAGCGCCGGAATGATCGTATTCACCGCCGTCAGGTAGGGGTAATTCCAGGGCGCGACGACCAGCACCGTACCCAGCGGCTCGCGTTTGATATAGCGCCGAAATCCGGCGACAGGCGCAGGTTCAATTGCTGCCAACACCTCAGGCGCAATGGCGATCATGTGCCGGGCACGTTCTTCGAAACCGCGCAGCTCGCCGGCACCGAAGCGCACCGGGCGGCCCATTTGCCAGGCCAGCTCCGGCACGATCTCGGCCTTCATTGCCAGCATCGCGTCCACGGCGGCGCTGCATAACGCGGCGCGTTCGCTCAGTGGGCGATGCTTCCATTGCGCCTGGGCGGTGGCGGCAGACGCCAGGGCTTGCTCGATCTGCGCCGCATCGGCACGACGACGTTCGGCGTAGACCCGGCCATCGACCGGTGAGATGAGTTGAACGATCTCAGTCATGGTGTGCTCAATAGCGCTCGAAGCCGCGCTGCAGTTCCCAGTCGGTTATTCGCCGGTCGTACTCTTTCTGTTCCCATTCGGCGGTGTGCACGTAGTGGTCGATCACTTCATCACCGAACGCCTCGCGCAACATGCTCGACGCCTTGAGGGCGGCGCAGGCATCGCGCAGGGTCTTCGACACTTCAGGCAAGTGCTCGTCGACGTAGGCATCGCCCTCGAAGGGCGGCGCCAGGCTGAGTTTCTCGTCGATACCGGCCAGGCCCGCAGCGATCAAGGCGGCGAAGGCCAGATAGGGGTTGAGGTCGGCGCCGCCGATGCGGCATTCGATGCGGATGGCCTTGCTGCCTTCGGCGCACAAACGAAAGCCTGCGGTGCGATTGTCCCGACTCCAGACGGCCCGCGTCGGTGCAAACGTGCCGGCCTGAAAGCGTTTGTACGAATTGATGTAGGGCGCAAGAAAACAGGTGATGTCGTTGGCGTATTTGAGCTGACCGGCCACCCACGAGCGCATCAGTTTCGACATGCCGAACTCAGCCTTGGGATCGAAGAACAGCGGCTTCTTGGCATTTTTGTCCCACAGCGAATTGTGGACATGGCTGCTGGAACCGGCGGCGTCGTAGCGCCACTTGGCCATGAACGTGATCGCCTTGCCCTGCAGTTGCGCGATCTCTTTGCAAGCGTGCTTGATGATCACGTGGTGGTCGGCCATGGTCAGGGCGTCGGCATAACGGATGTTGATCTCTTCCTGCCCCGGGCCCCATTCACCCTTGGAGTTTTCCACGGGAATGCCGGATGCCTGCAGGTGTTTGCGAATCGCCCGCAGTACCGGCTCTTCGCGGGTGGTCTGGAGGATGTTGTAATCCTCGATGTAATGGCCGGCGGTCTTGGGCTTATGGTAATTGCGCTTGTGAATGGCCTCGTAACTCTCGTCGAACAGATAGAACTCCAGCTCAGAGGCGAACATGCCGGTATAACCGCGCTCGCGCAGGCGCTCGATCTGCTTTTTCAGGATCGCGCGCGGGCTGTGCGGCAGGTCTGTTCTGTGGTGATGATCGAGCACGTCGCAGAGCACCAGCGCCGTGCACTCAAGCCAGGGCACGCGCCGCAAGGTGGCCATGTCCGGTTTGAGCACAAAGTCGCCATAACCTTTGCTCCAGCTGGCCGCGGCGTAACCCGGCACCGGTTCCATGTCGATGTCGTCGGCCAGCAGGTAATTGCAGCAGTGGGTTTCTTCGTGGCCACTGTCGATGAAGAACTCGACCTGGAATCGTTTGCCGACCAGTCGCCCCTGCATATCAACCATGCAGACCAGCACGGTATCGATTTCGCCTGCGGCTGCGGCGCGCTTGAGTGCATCAAAACTGAGTAGGGGCTCGGTCATCACGTCAGTCCTGCGTGAAAAGTTTGGGCCTGTCTGAAGTAGCTGTTGCAGACGCTCTCCAGAAAAAACCAAAACCTGCAGAATCGAGCATCGTGAGCAATGAGCTGCTGGAAGCTTAGCCTACTGCTGCTGTGCGCAAGTTTTGGTCTGAGGTGAACGGCCCGGGCGGTGACCCCGGGCCATGGTGAATAGCCGCCGTCTCGGTCAATGCCCGCCCACCACCATATGGCTGAACGGCGCTACATACGCCTGCAACGTCACCAGCCCGCCGACCAGAATCGCCAGCACCACGGAGTGGAAAAACACGTAACGCAGAATTTCCCCTTCATGGCCGTACCAGCGGGTGGCGGTGGACGCGACCACGATTGACTGGGCGTCGACCATCTTGCCCATGACCCCGCCGGAACTGTTGGCCGCGGCCATCAGCACCGGGCTCAGGCCCAGTTGCTCGGAGGTTACCCGTTGCAAGCCGCCGAACAGCACGTTGGAGGCCGTGTCCGAGCCGGTCAGGGCAACGCCGAGCCAGCCAAGCAGGGTGCCGAACATCGGGTAGAAGATGCCCGTTGCAGCGAAGGCCAGGCCCATGGTGGCGTCGAGGCCCGAGTAGCGAGTGATAAAACCCAGAGCGAGCATGGCCACAATCGTGATGAGCGAGTAGCGCACCACCCATAGCGTTCGCACATATTGGTTCAGCAGCTGTGGGATGGAATAACCCATCAGCAGTCCGCCGAGGATCGCCGCCAGCAAGATGCCGCTGCCGGTGCTGGTGAACCAGGTGAACTTGTAGATCGCGTCTTCGGTTTTAGGCACGGGTACTACGGGCGGGACCTTCTCGATCTGTTGGTGAATCGTGGTGAAGGTCAACGTCGGGGCAAAAATCGGATTCGCCTCGCGCATCGGTTTGCCCTGAGGATCGAGCTTGGCCGAGTGGGTTTGCGGATCCATGGCGGGGCGGGTGTCGAACATGTTCTTGAAGCTTTGAGTGCCCCAGGCAAAGACGAAGACCGTGAGGATGATCCACGGCATCCACGCGCGCATCACGGCAGGCTTGGCATCGCTGGCAAAGGTCGCGCTGGGTTTCTCGTTCGGGTCTGTCTCCACCCTGGAGTTGTCGGCCCGGCCGGACAAGGCGGCGGAGGTATGCACGGTGGCTGGCTTCCAGACCTTGAGGAAAGCGGTCAGGCAGGCCATGGAAATCAGCGCGGCGATCACGTCCACCAACATCGGCCCGTGGTAGTTGGACACGAGGAACTGCGGTATGGCGAAACTGACCCCGGCAACCAGAATCGGCGGCCAGATTTCCAGCATCTTGCGCCAGCCGGCGAAGGCCCAGATCAGCCAGAAGGGCACGATGACCGAGAAAAACGGCAATTGCCGGCCAACCATCATCGACAGCTCCATTTCATCCAGCCCGGTCACTTTGGCCAGGGTGATGACAGGCGTGCCCAGGGCGCCGAACGCCACGGGCGCGGTATTGGCGATCAATGCCAGGCCAGACGCGGCCAGGGGCGAGAAGCCCAGCCCGATCAGAATGGCCCCGGTCACCGCCACGGGGGTGCCGAAACCGGCGGCTCCTTCGAAAAAAGCACCGAAGCAGAAGGCAATCAGCAGCAACTGCAGACGTCGATCGTCGGTGATGCGCGCCAGGGAATCCTGCAGCACTTTGAACGAGCCATTCTCGGTGGTCAGCCGGTGCAGGAAAATGATGTTGAGCACGATCCAGCCGATCGGCAGCATGCCGTTGGCGGCGCCGTAGAGTGCGGCCGAGCCCGCCATGTTCGCTGGCATGCCGAAGGCGAAAATCGCGATCAGCAAGGCCGAGCCCAGGGCCAACAACGCCGCCAGATGCGCCTTGATGTGGAAAAACGCCAGGGAGACCAGCATCACCACCACCGGCACCGCTGCCACGAAGGTTGATAGCACCGGGTTACCGAAGGGGTCGTAGACTTGCTGCCAGACCATGTTCCACCTCTGCTTTTTATTGTTGGTAGCGCAGGCCCCCGTGGGGGAAGGTGGTTTGTAGTATAGGTGGCATTACGCTGCTGTCCTGGCGGGGCAGCAGTTCAGGTTTCGAGGCTACCGCCAGTGCGTGCGCTCCTTTCGACCATCGCCACAATCGTTGCGAAAAGTTCGTCCTGTGCCTGCACTGGCGTGATTTCTTCAGTCGCGGCGGCATGGGACAGCGCCTCGGCTGCACCGAGCATCGCCCGAAGACTCGCTGGCGCGATATCACCCGTTCCGGCGAAGGGGAGGAGGGCGTTGCGGCACTTGTCCATGAAGATCGCTTCGTACTCGCGCTTGATCTTTTCCAGCTCGGGCGAACTGGTCAATGCGGCGATTACGCCGGGTATCTCGCGGCCCTGAAGAAGGACGCAATCAACATAAGACGAGGCGATGACCATGGCCTTGCTGGCCAGCGTCGGTTCACTGGTTTGAAGCGCGGTGTCCATGAGGGTGGTCTGACGCGCGTCGAACTCCTGATAAAGCGCCGCCAGCAGCCCGGGGCGGGTGGTGAAATGGTCGTAAACCACCGGTTTGGTAACCCCCGCCTGTTCGGCGAGCTGACCCAGGGTCAAGGCTTCCGTGCCCTCCTCTCGAACCAGCTGCCAGGCGACCTCCATCAACTGGCGCTGGCGCTCTTCCCGCGACATCCGGCGGCGCGGTGGCGGATTGGAATCCTGCTCAGGTGTTTCGGTGCTTGACATGCCTATATACCAAAAGTAGCTTACTGGTCGTAACTTACCAAGAGTATATAAGGCTCGCTTCAAGCCCTCAATCACTCATTCCGTAGCAGGAGTTTTTCGACATGCACGCGCTCGTTGTTGTGGCTCACCATGACCCTCAGTCGCTCACCCATAGCCTCGCGAGGCATATTGCCGAAGGTGTATCCGGGGCCAATCCGGACAACTCTTTCGAAATCGCAGACCTCTGGGCGCAAGGGTTCGATCCGAGGTTCGGCGCGGGCGATCTCGCCGTCCATCACCGGGAAGCCCCACCCCCTGCCGATGTTGCTGCCGAGCAGGCGAGGATCGATCGCGCCGATGTGCTGGTGCTGGTCTATCCGGTTTATTGGTGGTCGATGCCAGCGCTGCTCAAAGGCTGGATCGATCGGGTGTTCGCCAATGGCTGGGCGTTCGATTTCAGTGCGGATGCCAAGTTGGAGAAGAAGCTTCGCCATCTGCGGGTTCACCTTGTGGCTGTCGGTGGCGCCGATGCGGGAACCTATGCGCGCCACGGTTATGCCGACGCCATGAAGACGCAGATCGACCATGGGATCTTCGATTATTGCGGCGCCTGCGTTGTGACGTCCGTGCTGTTGCTCGAATCGGAAATTCAGGAGCCGACGGTTCATCTGGAGGCTGCGCGGGTGATCGGTCGTGATCTTTTCGGTGCATCCGGGCGCAATGACGCGGCTCAGGATATTCACCTTTGCCGACCGGTCAGCGCCGACGCTTTTTGACAGACAAAAAAAAGAGCCTCAAAGCTCTTTGATGGGGAGGAAGTAGAGCCCAGAGGCTCAAGATGCGCATGAAACAAGTGGTGAGCTTATTGGGGTTCAGTTCACTCACCACCTACGCAACGGCTTAAACCTCCAACCGCTACGTACAATAATCGTAAGAAAACGGAGGCTGGCACTCAAGTACCATTAGTCTAATCCTCCCGGCCAGCCTGCCTGGCGCAGTGCCTTGAGCAAGGTGTTGGCGCCCAGGCCTGGTACCGTATGGCCGTTGCCTTCGGTGGTGTTCGCGGCCAGCAGTGCATTGATGATGGCTTCTTCCACGGCTTCGGTGGCGGCCAGGAACAGTTCGCTGATGTGATCGTTGTTGACCATCCTCAGGTGATCGCAAGTAGGTGCGCCTTTGCCTTCGTAAGCGGCTGGCGGCACGTGCTGATTACCGGTGGCGAAGGCCACGAAAATATCGCCGCTGTGGTCTTCGTTGCCGCCACCGGTGCGGGCCAGGCCGAGGCTGGCACGTTGCGCGAGGCGCGTGCATTGGTGTGGCAAAAGAGGCGCGTCGGTGGCCAGGCAGACGACGATTGAGCCCATGCCCGGATGGGGCAGGGAGGCTTTGAGGAAGGGCGAGTCGACCTGCTCCATATAACGCCCCACCGGGTAACCGTCGACGCGCAATTCGTGGCGAATACCGTGGTTGGCCTGAACGATTGCGCCGACGGTCCAGCCTCCTTGGGCACCATTCAGCCGTCGCGATGCGGTGCCAATGCCGCCCTTGAATTCATGACAGATCATCCCGCTGCCACCGCCCACCGCGCCTTCGATGACCGGGCCGCCGACGGCTGCATGCAGAGCGTCGGCCACATGTTCAGGACGCACATGAAAACCGTTGATGTCATTGAGCAAACCGTCGAACGTTTCCAGCACCACGGGCATGTTCCAGTAAAGGCGCCCGTCGTCGGGTTGCTCCTGACGATCCAGAACAATCAGCGCATCGCGCACGATGCCCAGGCTGTGGGTATTGGTGAAGGCGATCGGGCTGGTCAGCAGACCGGCCTCGCGAATCCACTCAAGCCCCGTGGCGTCGCCATTACCGTTGAGTACATGGACACCGGCGAAGCATGGCTGTTGATTGGCGGAACCGGCGCGGGGCTCGATCAGCGTGACACCGGTGTAGATGTCGCGGCCGCTGGCGGTTTGTCCTCGCACATTGCTGTGGCCGACGCGTACGCCGGGCACATCGGTGATGGCGTTGAGGGGGCCGGGTTGCAGTTGGCCGAACTGAATGTTCAGGTCGCGGGCACGTGGTTTCATTGTGGTTCTCGTGTTCGATTCGTCTGAAAAAAGAGGCTTATTGGCCCGAAGGTGAACCTGTGGGAGCGGGCTTGCCCGCGAAGGCGGCACAGTCAACATTGATGTCGTCTGACACACCGCTTTCGCGAGCAAGCCCGCTCCCACAGGGTTTGCGTAGGTTTATTGACCGTTTTTCACCGTGCTCCAGACGCGAGTGCGTACGCGCTCGGTCGCCTTGGGCAGAGGTTCAAGGGTGAACAGCTTGGCCATGGCCTCGGCTGGTGGGTAAACGGCAGGGTTGTTGCGAGTCACCTCGGCCACCAGGCGGGTCGCACTGCGGTTGCCGTTGGGGTAGGACAGATGGTCGGTGACCGGGGCGATGACTTCGGGGCGCATCAAGTAGTCGATGAACGCCAGGCCTTGCTGCGGATGCGGCGCGTCCTTGAGCAGCACCAAGGTGTCGAACCACACCGGCGCACCTTCCTTCGGCAGGCTGTAGGCGATCTTCACGCCGTTGCCCGCCTGTTCGGCGTTGGTCTTGGCTTCCAGCATCGCGCCGGACCAACCCACCGCCACGCAGATGTTGCCGTTGGACAGGTCGCTGATGAACTTTGAAGAGTTGAAGTAGGCAATGTGCGGGCGCAGCTTGAGCAGCAGCGCCTGGACTTTCTTGTAGTCCTCGGGGTCGGTGCTGTTGGGCGGCAGGCCCAGGTAATGCAGCGCGACCGGCAGCATCTCCGAAGGCGAGTCGAGCATCGCCACGCCGCACCCGCCGAGCTTGGCCAGGTTCGCTTCGTTGAACACCAGCTCCCAGGAGTCCACGGGCGCCTTGTCGCCCAACGCGGCGCGGACTTTGTCGACGTTGTAGCCGATGCCGTTGGTGCCCCACAGATAGGGCACGGCGTATTGGTTACCCGGATCGTTGTTGGCCAGTTTCGCCAGCAGCCCGGTGTCCATGTTTTTGTAGTCAGGCATTTGCGCGCGGGGCAGTGGTGCAAGCGCCCCGGCCTTGATCAGCGTCGGCAGGCTGAAGTTGCTGGCCACCACCACGTCGTAGCCGCTGCGGCTGGTCATCAGTTTGCCTTCCAGGACTTCGGCGCTGTCGAAGGTGTCGTAAACCGGCTGGATCCCTGTGTCGCGCTTGAAATCCTGCAAGGTGTTGGGACCGATGTAGTCATACCAGTTGTAGACGTTTACGGTGGGAGCGTCAGCGGCGAATGCCGAAAGCGAAGCGCATAAACAGGCGCCCAGTCCCAGGTTGATATGCGAGCGATGACCACTCATGATGCGGCACTCCTGGCCTGCTGCAGGCCGGTGATGATCAGGTGCTTGCAGCGTATCGGCAGGCGGGGAACTCACCCATTCCCATCATGGGTTACTCGAAAGGGGTAGGGCGTGGACGCGTTGCTCAAGGAATTGCCGGTGCACCAGGGGCTGGCGCGGGTGTTTGGCGCGTTGGGGCAGGACGGGTTCTGGCGTGCGCTGGTGGACACCTTGCGCTTGCTGGTGCCGCTGGATAACGCATTGGTCGCGGTGATGCGCTCGGGGCGGGTGCCACGGCTGCTGATTGATTTCGACGCCAAGAGCGGTGCCGATGAGCATGAAGAACTGGCTGACTACAGCGCCGGCATGTACCTGCTCGACCCGTTCTATCAGGCCGTTTGTGCCGGTATTGCCGATGGCTTGCACAGCCTGGCCTCAGTGGCTCCCGACCAGTTTCAGCAGAGCGAGTATTACCTGAGCTACTTCCGCTCGGTGGTGGGGAGCGACGAGTTGCAGTTCATGGTCAACGTCGACGGCGCGGTGCTCGGTTTATCGTTGGGGCGCTCGACGGCGTTCACCCTTGAGGAGCAGGGCCGACTGCTGTGTGTGCGTGATTGGGTGCTGGCGGCCATGCGCCGTCACCTGCAGCTGATGCCGCCGGAAGGGTCGACCGCCGAGGCCGTGGCTGGCGATCTGGCGACCTTGCTGGATCGCTTCGATGCGCGTTTGTCGGTGCGCGAAGTCGAAACGGCGCGGCTGATTCTCCAGGGCTTCTCCAGCAAAGCCATCGCCCAGCAACTGGGTATTTCCCCGGAAACGGTGAAGGTGCATCGGCGCAATCTCTATCACAAGCTGAATGTGAATGGGCATGGGGAGCTGTTTGCGCTGGTGTTGCAGCCGCGTTGAATCAACATCAAAAGATCGCAGCCTTCGCCAGCGCCCTCAGGCGCGTAGGAGCTGCCGCAGGCTGCGATCTTTTGATCTTTTGAATTAACCCTGCCTGAACACCAAGGCCTTCAACCCGCACTCGACATCGGCATCGGGAAACTCCGGCGGATTCTCCAGCCGCTGCTCAAACCGCAGGCTCGGCGCTTCGCGGGTGACGCCATCGATGAGAAAGTCCGCACCGAGGGCCGGGTCGTTCATGCAGGCCAGTACCGTGCCCTGAGGGCTGAGCAATTCCGGCAGACGACGCAGCACGCGCTGGTAATCCTTGGTCAACAGAAAACTGCCCTTCTGAAAGGACGGCGGGTCGATGATCACCAGGTCATACGGCCCCTTGCCGATCACCTTGCCCCAGGACTTGAACAGGTCATGGCCAAGAAAAGTCACCTTGCTCAGGTCGTGTCCGTTCAGTCGGTGGTTGTCGCGCCCACGGCTCAGGGCCGGACTGGACATGTCCAGATTGACCACGTGTTCGGCACCGCCCTCGATGGCCGCCACCGAGAAACCGCAGGTATAGGCGAACAGATTCAACACGCGCTTGCCCTGAGCATTGGCCCGCACCCAATCGCGGCCGTAGCGCATGTCGAGGAACAGGCCGGTGTTCTGTTTGCGGCCCAGGTCGACGCGATAATGCAAGCCGCCCTCAGTGATCGTCATCTCCTCGATCGGCTCCCCGAGCAGCCATTCGGTGGTGCTTTGCAGCAGATAGCGATGTTGCAGCAGCAAGGTGTGCGCGCCGGATTGCTTCCACTCTGGCGCCTGAGTGATCTCCATCAGCAATCGCTTCAAATCTTCCAACTGTGCAGGGTCTGGCTCCTTGAACAGCGAAACCAGCACCACGCCCTGCAGCCAATCGACTGTCAATTGCTCCAGCCCCGGCCAGCAGCGGCCACGGCCGTGGAACAGCCGACGGGTTTCTGCGGGGGCGGCCGCGAGCGCTGTCAGCAAATGGTCGTGGAGGACGGAGAGGGCGTCTGGGGTCATCGGGCAAGGTCGGCAAAGTAGAAGGGGGCGCATTTTAACCACAATCAGGCGCTGACAAACGGTCATGTTTGTCGAGCTGGTCGGAGAATGTCCATGTCAGGTGTATCAAAAATGAATTTTCCACGAAGTCCGATGTTCATACCTGTAGGTGGCGGATTTGAGCCCGCGCAAATCATTTACGTAATCAGGGAGTGACACAGTCATGGGTCCAGTATCGACGGCGGGCGCGCACTTGTCTGACGGATTGATTCTTGTGGTTGAGGACGACCCGTTGATTCTGGAGTTTCTTTGCGAAATTCTTCAGGAGGAAGGCTTTGCGGTTGAACCGCAGGTCAGCGCGGACGCCGCGTCGCAGTTTCTGGAGCAGCACGCGCCGGAGGTAGGACTGTTGCTGACGGACATCACCATGCCGGGCAAACTCAATGGCGCGGACCTGGCCAATCAGTTCGGCGACCGTTGGCCGGACAAACCGATCATGATCATGTCCGGCTTCGAAACCCCGAAAAGCTCCGGGGTCAAACATCGGGTTGCGTTCATCAAGAAACCTTGGGCGGTGGGGCAGTTGCTCGATTGCGTGCAAAGCGCCTTGCACTCGAACCGCCACCTGTAGGCGCTGCCGCAGGCTGCGCGGGTGATGTACATTGCTTGAAAATACTCGCCTGGTTCTGGAATTCGTCCTTTGTCCATTCAAGTCTCCGTGTTCAACACCTCGTACCGCGCCTTCCTGTTCGATATGGACGGAACGGTCCTCAATTCCATCGCCGCCGCCGAGCGGATCTGGACCACCTGGGCCCTGCGCCACGGTGTCGATGTCGATACCTTCCTGCCGACCATCCACGGTGTTCGCGCCATCGACACCATCAACCGTCTGGCCTTGCCCGGAGTGGACGCCGAAGCTGAAGCGGCGTGGATTACCGAGGCGGAAATCGAGGACGTGGAGGGGATTGTCGAGGTGTCTGGCGCGGCGAGTTTCCTGAATTCGCTGCCCGCCCACCAATGGGCCATCGTTACCTCCGCGCCACGGGCGCTGGCCTTGCGCCGAATGGCGGCGGCGGGTATTCCCGAACCTGGGGTGATGGTCACCGCCGAAGACGTCAATGCCGGCAAACCCGACCCTGCGGGCTATCGACTGGCTGCGCGCCGGTTAGGCGTCGAGCCCCCCGAGTGCCTGATCTTCGAAGATGCCGCCGTGGGGATTCGCGCAGGCGAGGCGGCGGGTGCCAACGTCATGGTCATCACCGCGACGCACGTTCATCCGCTTCAAACCCCACATGCCACGTTGGCCAGCTATGACTCGGTCGAGGCGCGAGTGGATCTCCACAGCCAAATCAGCCTGTACATACTTTAATGTGGGAGCGGGCTTGCTCGCGAAAGCGGTGTGTCAGTCGACATCCATGCTGGATGATAAACCGCCTTCGCGAGCAAGCCCGCTCCCACATTGGAGTTGTGAAGGGTTCAGTAGATTCCGGGAATCAATCGCCAGCTACGGGCGCAGTAAGCCTCGTATTCACTGCCAAATTGCGTGCGTAATAGCGCTTCTTCGGAGCGAATGCGAGCGATCAGTGGTATCAACATCAGCGCCACCAGCAGCAACCCGACCGCAGAACGAAACGCCAGCGCCCAGCCCACGCCATTGATCAGCAACCCCAGATAGCTGGGGTTGCGCAAGTTACGATAAATGCCGTCGGTGACCAGGCGGTGGCCCGGTTGAATCGCCACCAGTCCACTGAAACGTTTGCCCAGCACAAACACCGGCCACATCCGCAGTGCGCCTCCGCCGATGAACAGCAGCGCGCCCAGCCAACGTACGCCCTCGTCACCGAAGGTCCAGAAATCGATCCGGTCGGTGTAGGCCGGCAAATACCCACTCAACAATCCGAGCACCCCGAAGACCGGCAGTACCCAACGATTGGCCCGGTCTTCACGTACGCCGGAGCTCAGGTTGCCCTCGCTGAACAAGGAGATGATCGCCATCACCAGGGTTGCAAGCGCAATGACCACTAGCGGCGGATGGGAGAAAAAAGCCGCCAACCCGCCCAGTCCGAACACCGCGAGAGCGAGGTAGGCAAGGGTGGAGACGAGGGTGAAAAATGCGAGTTTGGCCGAGATGTTCATGACGGACTTCACATAGGACATAAAAGCAGTGTAGGAGCTGCCGCAGGCTGCGATCTTTTGATTTTGATTCAAAGATCAAAAGATCGCAGCCTGCGGCAGCTCCTACGCGGGGCATTGTGTTGTGGCCAAAACGGTAGACGTGGGACAGGCTGAACTAAGCTTGGATAAGAATGATTCCATTTGCGCACTCCCGGCGTATTGAACATCTCGACGATCCGGGAGCGCCACAAGGAGCACGCGATGCTTCACATCAGAACGCCCCTGATCCTGCACCCTGGCCTGTCGACCCCGACCCGGCGGATCTGGCTCAAACTGGAAAACCTGCAACCCAGCGGCTCGTTCAAACTGCGCGGCATGGGCCTTCTGTGCAGCCAGGCAGCGGAGCAGGGCAAGCGCAAAGTGGTCTGTCCTTCCGGTGGCAATGCCGGGTTGGCCACCGCCGTGGCCGCTGCGAGCCTCGGGTTGAAAGCCTGCATCGTAGTGCCGAACACCACCCCGGAAACCACCCGCGCCAGGATCAGGAAAACCGGTGCCGAGGTGATCGTCCACGGCAAGGTCTGGGACGAAGCGAATCAACGGGCCAAAGAACTCGCAAAGGGTGCGGATACCGAATACGTGCCTGCCTTCGATCATCCGGTGTTGTGGGAAGGGCACAGCACGATGGTCGATGAAATCCTTGAGGACTGTCCTCAGGTCGATGTGTTGGTGACGTCGGTGGGGGGCGGCGGTTTGCTGGCTGGCCTGCTCACCGGATTGATCCGTCATCAGCGCATGGACTGCCGGATCGTTGCGTGCGAAACCCAGGGCGCGGCGTCTTTCGCGGCCGCCATGAGTGCCGGGCACCCGGTCAGACTGCCGCGCATCGACACCGTCGCCACGTCACTTGGCGCGGCGCAAGTGGCGGCCTGGCCGGTGCAGCACATCCTCGACTTTGCGCACGAATGCGTGGTGCTCAGCGATGATGAGGCGATCATGGGGGTGGTTCGTTATGCCAACGACCTGCGCCAGTTGGTCGAGCCCGCGTGCGGCGTTTCATTGGCGGTGGCGTACCTTGACCATCCGGCCATTGCCGAGGCCCATGATGTGGTGATTGTGGTGTGCGGCGGCGTCAGCATCAGCGCGCAATTGGTTGCCGGCTGGGCACGTTTGTCCGCCGAGGTGGAAAAAAGCAGCGCTGAGGCAAGGCAGAGCCAGTGACACTATTGAAGTGTCGCTGGCTCTATCACTGAGGCTTTACTGGTTTTCCTGAACCAGAATGGCCTTGGCCAGATCCTCATCGCTTGCCTTCAGATCAGGATGGGTTTGCCGGATCTGTGTCAACACAGACTCCAGATAGGCACCGCGAATTGTCCCGCCGCTGGCAACAAAGCTGGAGGCGTCATCCCGGGCAGGGATCATCATTTTATGGTCCTTGAACGTCGAGTACAGCGATGCGGAGACCCCGGCCGAAGTGGCGACATCTTTTGCATCGACATCGGCCATGGCCGAACCAACGGGCAAACAAAGCACTAGTGAAGATATAAGCAACAGACGGCGCATGACGGCGTTCTCCGAAAGCGTAAAGGAAGTAACACATAATTTAGGATGCCTGGCAGCGCTCAGGAGTTCCCTGCCGATGCGAGATATGCACTGTCGACCGTTCAGAATCGATTGGCCCGGAACTCCTCCCTTAGATACCTGGAGCTACATCTTTGGTATTTCAGCGGCCGCCGAAGATCAAAAGATCGCAGGCTTCGCCAACTCCTGCATGGACCGTATACAACCGTGCTTCGTGGTCATGGCCATGTTGCTGGCGATAATCTTCAGCGTGGTCGATTATCGGGAGCGAGGGCTGGCTTGAATGAATGGAGGGCAGGTGAGCGTCGATATCGAATGCGTGGTGGTCGGGGCCGGGGTGGTCGGGCTGGCAGTGGCCAGGGCCCTGGCCCGGACCGGGCGAGAAGTGATTCTGGTCGAGGCGGGCGAGGGGATTGGCGTGGGCATCAGTTCACGCAATTCGGAAGTGATCCACGCCGGGATCTATTACCCGAGCGGCAGTCTCAAGGCGCAATTGTGCGTGGAGGGCAGGCAACGGCTGTACGCCTTCTGCGATGAGCGCTGTGTCGATTATCGGCGCCTGGGCAAGCTGATCGTGGCCAGCGATGACTCCCAGCGTCATGCCTTGCAGGCGTTGCTGGAGCAGGGCCGGCGCAACGGCGTCGATGACCTGCAATGGCTGGATGCCGGGCAGGCGCAAGCGCTTGAACCGGCGTTGTCCTGCGTTGCCGCGCTCTGGTCGCCGTCCACCGGTATTGTCGACTCCCATGCCTTGATGCTGGCGCTTCAGGCAGACGCCCAAGCGTGCGGTACTTCGATGGCCTTTCACACGCCGCTGGAATCGGCCCGTTGTACCGGGCACGGTTTCGAGCTGCACATGGGCGGTGCTCAGCCGATGACGTTGAGCTGTCGTCAGTTGATCAACTGCGCGGGATTGTCCGCGCCTGAAGTGGCGAGCCGGATCGAAGGCTTGCCAGCGCGGCACGTTCCCAAGGCCTGGTTGTGTAAGGGCAGCTATTTCAGTTTCAGCGGCCCGGCGCCGTTCCGGCATCTGGTTTACCCGGCACCGGAAAGCGCCGGGCTGGGCGTGCACATGACCCTGGACCTGGGTGGCCAGGCGCGTTTCGGGCCGGATGTCGAATGGGTCGAGCAAGTCGATTACCGCGTCGATCCGCGCCGTAGCGAAGGTTTCTATCAGGCGATCCGGCGTTACTGGCCGGCGTTGCCCGATGATGGCCTGCAACCGGCTTACAGCGGCATTCGCCCGAAAATCACCGGGCCGACCGAGCCGGCGGCCGACTTCGTTATCAGCGGCCCGAACGAGCATGGCGTGCCAGGGTTGGTCAACCTGTTCGGCATCGAATCACCGGGGCTGACCAGTTGCCTGGCGCTGGCCGAACGGGTGGTGCAGCGTCTGTCTTGATTTAGTTCACGACGAAATCCTGTAGCGGCTCCCACATGACGCCAGCAGCTACACGGATCGCGTTGCGCGAAGGTGCCGGTGATCGGCGGTTGCGATGGCGTTCACCACGAGGGCTATCCTTGGCAATGCGCCCATCGTCATGGGAGACCTCTGATGATCAACGTACGCACTGCCCGCATGCTCGCCGATTACAGGCGCTGGGCCGATCAGCGACTCTTCGACAGCCTCATGGCGCTGCCACCGGAAGAGCTCAACCGCAAACGGATGTCGGTGTTCAACAACATGATCGGCACCTTGAACCACATCTACGTGGTGGACTGCATCTGGCAAGCCCACCTGGAGGGCCGAGGGCACGACTTCAAAACCTCCCATGACTTGCTCCATACCGAACTCCCCGAGCTGCGAATGGCGCAACAGGAGATCGATCAATGGTTCTGTGGGTGGAGCGCGGCCCAGACCGACGATTCGCTGGATAAACCCATCGAATTCACCTTCGTGTCGGGGGAAAGCGGGGTCATGAGCGCCGGCGCGATGCTGTTGCATGTGGTCAACCACGCCAGTTATCACCGCGGCTGGGTGGTCCAGATGTACGTCGAGATTCCGGCCCTGCCGCCGATCACCGACCTTTCGGTGTTTCTGCGCGAGGTGCCGGGGTACTGAATCGAGTTTCCCGGCCCAAATCCAATGTGGGAGCGAGCCTGCTCGCGATGGCTGCTTACCAGTCAACATTGATGTTGTCTGACACTGCGCTATCGCGAGCAGGCTCGCTCCCACAAGGGGGATCTTCTGTGTGATGGAGATGGTGTCAGGCCTGAGAAATCAGGCTCTGCCGGCAATCGAGCACCAACAGCGCGCCACCCAGTTCGCTGCTACCGACTTCCAGCGTAAACCCATGCAGGCTGACAATCGCCGCGACGATCGACAGCCCCAGCCCGAAACCGCTTTTGGGGTTACCGCCCTCGGCACGATAGAAACGTTGAAACACCGCCTCCCGTTCGGCCAGCGCGATGCCGGGGCCGGAGTCGAGTACTTCAATGCGCGTATGCCCGGCATCATTGACCCCACGTAAAATCACCTCGCCACCCGGCGGTGTGAATTTGATCGAGTTGCTCAGCAAATTCGCCACGGCTTCGAACAGCAGCGCCCGGTCACCGTTCAGCCGAGGCAGGGACTCGGGCAGTTGCAGTTCAAAGGTCAGTTCACCTTCTTCGGCCAGCGGCAAGTAAAAGTCATGCAACTCTTGCAGCAACGGCACCGGGTCCAGTTGCACGAAACCCGAACGGCGCTGACGATCTTCCAGCTCGGAGATTCGCAACAGGCCACGGAAGCGCGCCATTAAGGTGTCCGCCTCGCCGAGTACGGAATCGAGTTGCACGGCCAGCGTCGAACCGTCTTCGGCCTGCTGCTGAATCCGGTACAGCTGCGCCCGCAGGCGTGTCAGCGGCGTGCGCAGGTCATGGGCGATGTTGTCGCACACGCCCTTGACCTCGTTCATCAAGCGCTCGATACGTTCGAGCATGGCGTTGACGATGGCGGCGAGCATGTCCAGTTCGTCGCGGCGGTTGGACAGCGGCAGGCGGCGGGTCAGGTCACCGGCGACGATGGCTTCGGCACTGGCCTGAATCGCCCGGATCCGCAGTAGCGGGCGCCGTCTTAATAAATGCCAGCCGGCGATGCCGGGCAGAATGGTCAGCGACACGCCCCACAGCAGGGCGTGCAGGATGATCCGGGTCACGGCAAACAACGAACCATTGTCCCGCACCAGCACCAGCCAGCGCCCGTCCAGGGTCCGGGTCGCCACGGCATCGCAACTGTCGGCGGGCAGGGTCGGGTCGTCGACGTCGACGCAGTCGCTGAGCATGTGAATCTTGCCGTCCAGTGGCAGGTCCTTGGGGATCTGACGCAAGTCTCCGCTGAGGTGGCGCTGCTGATTGTCGAACAGGCCATAGGCATCGATGCCGCGAATGTCGAAGGTCATGCTGGCGGCGAGGGCGTCCACCAGTTGCTCGCCCGAAAAGCGTGAAAACAGATGCTGGCGTTGCATCAGCGAATGCTTGGCCAGGGTGTCCAGGTAGCTGGAGACTTCGTAGTACATGACCCCCATGAGAATCCCGCTCCAGGCCACGAACAGCGAACTGTAGAGCGCCAGCAAGCGGCTGCTGGAGGAGCGCCAGCCTTTAGAGGGGTTCAGCAATGACATAACCCGAGCCTCGCACGGTCCGAATCAGTGGGACTTTGCCTGGCGGGTCGATCTTCTTGCGCAAACGGCCAATGTGCACGTCGATCAGGTTGGTGCCGGGGTCGAAGTGATAACCCCAGACCTCTTCGAAAATCATCATCCGCGACAGGATCTGCCCGGTGTTGCGCATCAGAAATTCCAGCAACTTGTACTCGGTGGGCAACAGCGTCAGCAATTGACCGTCGCGGCTGGCTTCGTGGCTGATCAGGTTCAGCTCCAGATCGGCCACGCGCAATGTGGTGGCCTGGGCGGTCACGGTGTTCTGCCGGCGCAGCAGGACTTCGACCCGGGCCGCCATTTCATCGGTGGCGAACGGTTTGGTCAGGTAATCGTCGCCACCGGCGCGCAGGCCGCGAACCCGTTCATCGACGTCGGAGAGGGCGCTGATCATCAGGATCGGCGTGGCCACACCCATGGTCCGTAGCGTCGTGACAATAGCCAGGCCATCGAGCTCCGGCAGCATGCGGTCGAGGGTGATCAGGTCATAGTCGCCGCTGACCGCGCGCGCCAGGCCTTCGCGGCCATTGTCGACCCAATCCACATCGAGGCCGTGGCTGCTCAGTTCGGCGACGATTTCCCGGGCGGTCACGGCGTCATCTTCGATGGTCAAAATGCGGGTCATGGGCTTGCCTGATAATCGGTTCAATACGAGTGGGCATCATTTTGCCAAGAATTTCGCACGGCTTTTTAAATTAACTTTCATGTGGTCTCGTGAGCCTGGTCGGAACGTTGATATCATCCGGCCATAACTCTAAAAGGAAGCTGCATTGTGCGCACTTTAATGGTTCGTGGCGCGATGCCAATGTTTTTGCTGTTGTTGTGCGTGTCCGGCTCATCCGCCTGGGCTGCCAACACGCCGTGTTCGGGGAAGAAGGGCGGCATCGATCGTTGCGACGGTGATCTGTTCCTGTGCAATGACGGCTCCATCAGCGGCTCGAAGAAAAGTTGCTCGGCGATGTTTGGCAGTAAAGAACAGGCGCGACCGCAGACGTTGTTACAGGATACCGATGGCTGCGCGTGCGGAACCGGTACGTTCTGCACCGGGCCAAGAGGCGGGGTGTATTGCCTGACGCCCGGCGGCAACAAGAGTTACAAGCGCAAGTAACTCAGGTAGAAGCGGCGTTTTTCTTTTCGGCCCCTGATGCAACGAGAATCCCCCTGCAGGCGCACAATGCGCTTCCACTTTTCATTTCGTGTTGCCTCACAGGAGAACTACCTTGGACAAAAAGGAAAGCAAACGGCAACTGGTGGCGATGCTCGAAAGCGGGCATTCGAAGACCGAAATTTTCAAGACGCTGTCCGGCGGGGAGGTCAAGGATCGGGTGCTGGCGTACTGGATCGGTGCCCATGCGGACCCTGCGCTGTGTCAGCGGCACTCCGGCAAGATCAAGACGTTACTTTTTCTGACGATTGCTCAAGCGTTGCTGGGTGCCATCTTCGGCTTCTTCCTCGGCTTGACGATCGGGCCAGGTGCCGCCGTGTTTTTTGCCCTGTTTGCCGCCGGGGTGCCGCTGCTGTTCGCCTGGGGTTTTTATAAGAACGTTGCGCAGGCCTACACCATTTACGTGATCCTGTCCCTGAGCCAGTCTCCACGAATGTTCCAGGGGTTTGACGAGGATCCGGTGCTGACGCTCGTCGGTGCCGGGATCACCCTGGGCATGGTGTTTTTTGTCGCTTACCTCAAAACACTGCTGTTCCCGGATCTGGGATTCCTCGGCTCGAAGAAGGTCAAAGGGCGCTACGTGTTTTCCAGCTGACGACCGAAATCGAGCGCGGCAGCTTTTACTGGCCTGGATCAACATTCCGTTCGGCGATATGCCTTACGGTGAACAATCCAGGCCCCTGCTGCGACATCGAATACGGTGCATCAGCGCGCAGCTGATGCGCTGACGAAGTGCCCGGGCAGGCCCACTCGATGTCGCCTGTCATCGGGCCCCGCAGGTGTAAGTGCAGCATGGAGCTGAGCAACCCTTACCTGAACTTTTCAAGGATGAACGTCGCAATGCAGCGTCAAGACAGAACCTTCGATATCCAGCCGCTGATACAGGCGGACCTGACCGTGCGCATCAATGGCCAAACCGTCAACGCCGCCATCGGCGAAACCGTCCTGACGGTCATTCAATCACTGGGCATTCGCCAAGTGGCCCGTAACGATCACGACCAAGTCAGCGGTGCCTATTGCGGCATGGGCGTGTGCCAGTGCTGCCTGGTGAAAATCAATGGCCGACACAAACGTCGCGCCTGCCAGACCATCGTGCGTGAAGGCATGAACGTCGAAACCCGAGTCAACCGCATCGCCGGGCAGGAGGTGTTATGAGCCTGCATCCAGTAATCGTCGGCGGCGGCCCGGCGGGTATGGCCGCGGCCATTGAATTGGCTCGGCACGGGGTGCGCAGCACCTTGCTTGAAGAAGCTTCGCGGCTCGGCGGCGTGGTCTATCGCGGCCCCTTGCGCGATAACGTTCAACTGGACTATCTGGGGCCGCGCTATTCGGAAGTGCTGGCCAAACTGCATGGAGATTTCCGGGAGCAGTCGGGCCTGATCGACGTGCGCTTGAACCATCGCGTGGTCGGTGCCGAAGGTACTCGCGCACTGGTGCTGCTGGACGCCGATGAACGCGTGCAGGAGATCGAGTATCCGCAGTTGCTGTTGGCGGCCGGTTGCCATGAGCGCAGCGTGCCGTTTCCCGGCTGGACCTTGCCCGGCGTGATTCTCCTGGGTGGTCTGCAACTGCAAATCAAGAGCGGCGTCGTCAAACCCCAGGGGCCAGTGGTGATCGCGGGCACCGGTCCGTTATTGCCGCTGGTGGCTTGCCAGCTGCACACTTGCGGGGTGAGCGTCGCCGGGGTCTATGAGGCGTGCGCATTCGGCAAGATCGCTCGGGAAAGCCTGGGGCTGTTGAATAAACCGCAGCTGTTTCTCGATGGCTTGAGCATGCTCGCGTACCTGAAACTCCACGGCATTCCCATGCACTATGGCTGGGGCGTGGTCGAGGCGCAGGGCGAGGGCGACTTGCGTTCGGTGACCGTCGCGCCGTACTCCGACACCTGGGTACCGGACCTGAGCCGCGCCGAACGAATTGCCGCGAAGACCCTGGCGGTCGGCTACGGCTTCATTCCACGCACCCAACTCAGCCAGCAAATGGGCCTGAACCACGGTTTCAGCGCTGACGGTTATCTGCGGGCCAGCGCCAATGTCTGGCAGCAAAGCAGCGAGCCTCACGTGCATCTGGCCGGGGACATGGGCGGGATTCGCGGAGGCGAGGCGGCCATGCTCGCGGGACGGATCGCGGCGGTGTCGATCTTGCTGCAACGCGATGTACTGGGCTCGGAGCTGGCGCTTGTCAGGCGCAACCGTTACCTGTCGAAACTCAAGTCCATCGTGCGCTTTCGAGCCGCCGTCGACCGCTACACCGAACGCGGTGCCGGGCAAATCGCATTACCGGCCGCCGACACAGTGATCTGCCGCTGTGAACACGCGACCCGCGCCGACATCGATCGGGCGTTGGAGCAGGGCGTGCGGGACCTGGCCAGCCTGAAAATGCGCACCCGCGTGAGCATGGGCGATTGTCAGGGACGCATGTGTGTCGGTTATTGCACCGACCGTTTACGCGAAGCCACCGGCCGGCAGGATGTGGGCTGGTTGCGACCGCGTTTTCCCGTCGATCCGATTCCTTTTTCAGCGTTCCAGCCTGTCGGCAAGGAGGCCGCAAGCCATGAGTAAGTTCTACGACGTGGTCATCGCCGGCGGCGGTGTGATCGGGGCGTCCTGTGCCTATCAATTGTCCAAGCGCAAACACCTCAAAGTCGCGCTGATCGATGCCAAGCGTCCGGGCAACGCGACCCGGGCTTCGGCCGGCGGCCTGTGGGCGATCGGCGAATCGGTGGGCCTGGGGTGCGGGGTGATTTTCTTTCGCATGATGTCGGCCAATCGCAAGCGCGAAGCCCATGGCGCGGCGGTGGCCGTGGACTCCAGCACGCCGCACATCCTGCCGCAGTCATTCTTCGATTTCGCCTTGCAGTCCAACGCGATGTACCCGGACCTGCACCGGGAGTTGCAGGAAAACCACGGGATGGATTTCAAGTTCGAAAAGACCGGATTGAAATTCGTGATTTATGACGATGAAGACCACCTCTACGCCGAACACATCGCCGCCTGCATTCCGCATCTGGCAGATCAGGTGCGCTGGCTCGATCAAGCGGCGCTGCGCGAAGCTGAACCGAGTGTCAGCCATGAGGCGAAGGGGGCGCTGGAGTTTCTCTGCGATCATCAAGTCAGCCCGTTCCGCCTGGCTGACGCCTACACCGAAGGTGCGCGGCAAAACGGTGTGGATCTGTATTTCAACACCAACGTCACCGGCGTGCTGCACCACGGCTCGCGGGTCAGCGGCGTGCAGACCACCGAGGCCGGGGTGTTCCATTGCAACACGCTGATCAACGCTACCGGTGCCTGGGCCGCTGACCTCAGCGAGCAGGCCACCGGGATTCGCATTCCGGTGAAACCGGTGAAGGGCCAGATCCTGCTGACCGAGCGCATGCCGAAGATCCTGCACGGTTGCCTGACCACCAGTGACTGCTACGTGGCGCAGAAAGACAATGGCGAAATCCTGATCGGCAGCACCACTGAAGACAAAGGTTTCGATGTGACCACCACCTACCCGGAAATCAGCGGCCTGGTGCAAGGCGCGCTGCGTTGCATTCCGGCGCTGGCCGACATCAACCTGAAACGCTGCTGGGCGGGGTTGCGTCCGGGCTCGCCGGATGAGCTGCCGATTCTCGGGCCGATGAAAGGGGTCGAGGGTTACCTGAATGCCTGCGGACACTTTCGCACTGGCATCCTGACGTCGGCGATCACTGGGGTGTTGCTGGATAAACTGGTGAACAACGAGGCCTTGCCGCTGGACATCGCACCGTTTCTGGCGGATCGGTTTGAAGTGGTGCCGAAGCCTGACCTGAAGAAAATGGCCTGAGGACGCCATCGCGAGCAGGCGCGCTCCCACAGGGGTTCTGCGTCGGATGCAGAAATGTGCAACCGATGGAGATCAATTGTGGGAGCGAGCCTGCTCGCGATGGGTTCGGTACTGGCGCCGTATCTTTCAATCGATCGGCGTACTGACAAACACCTCAAGCCCCTCGGCATACGTCGTGAACGCGCTGATCCGCGGAAACTGCGCGGCCTCTACCTGATCCGGCACCATCAGGTTGGTAAAACTCCAGGCCACCGCCAGGGTAATCCCGTCCTGCGCAATCGAACCGTCGGTTTTCAGCGGCTGTTTTTCCAGCTCTCGCTCCAGCGCCGAATACGCCGCAGCCAATTGCCCTTCGACCCGTTCCACCCAAGGCGCGTACTGAATCTCCGCTGGCCGCAGGTTGCGTTCGTAGTAAAGCTGCACCGACTTTTCGCACGCCGCCAACGCCAGGCCGATCAGTCGCAGCGAGCGCAAGCGCTGCTCCAGATCGTTGGGTATCAGGCTTTTACCCGGCGCGGCCAGAGCCTCCAGGTAGTCGATGATCAGCGTCGAATCCATCAACACCTCACCGTCATCCAGCACCAGGGTCGGCGCCTTCACAACCGGGTTGATCTGCTGGAATTGCTCGAAGGTTCTGAACACCGAAACCGACTCGTGTTCCAGCGGTATGCCCAGGCATTTGGCGGAAATGGCGACGCGCCGCACGTAGGGCGAATCCAGCATGCCGATCAGTTTCATTGAGCCTCTCCTTCAGACGTCCTTGGGGGATGGACAACCTTAGCTGAGGTGCAGCGACCTGCAAGGCCTGGCGCTAATCCTCAAAGGCTAACGCTAATCCTCAAAACCCACCTGCTCATGAATCTCATCGACCTTCAATTCCAGCCGATACGCCACGGCGATAAACAGCGCCTGGCACAGGCACAAGGTCGCACTCAATGACCGAAAGGCAAACGAACTGCCCTCGTTGACCAGCAACACAGTGCTGGCGCGCTTGGCCAAAGGGGAAAGGTTGCTGTCGGTGATGATCAGGGTTTTCGCCTGATGATGCTGGGCGATACGCAGGCAGTGCTGGGTTTCCTTGCCGTAGGGCGTGAAGCTGATGGCGATCACCAGGTCATTGGCGCGCACGCTGCGCATCTGCTCGCGGTAACTGCCGCCCAGACCCGACACCAAATGGATGCGCTTGTTGGTGTGTTGCAGGTTGTAGACCAGGTAATCGGCCACCGCGAATGAGCGGCGCACCCCGACTACGTAGATGTTGTCGGCATTCACCACCAGGTCTACGGCTTTATCGAAGGCCTGATCATCGAGTTCCAGCCCCAGCCGCTCAATGCCCGACAGGGTGGCGTTGATGCACTCGCGCGCCAGATCGCCGCCGCTGGCCTTCTGCGACTTGTTGGCGATCATGCTGCGGATGCGTTGCTGGTAGTTCTGCACCGGTGTGGTCTTGTGGGTGTAGGCCTCGCGAAACAGCGCCTGCATTTCGCTGAAACCGCTGAACCCGAAACGCTGGGAAAACCGCACGATGGCCGACGGGTGCACTTCGCATTCACGGGCGATGTCGCTGATGCGGTCGACCATGATCCGGTCGCTCTGCTGGCTCATGTAGCTGGCGATGCGTTTGAGCTGGCGCGGCAGGCTTTCGTATTCATCGGTGATCAGCTGCAACAAACGCTCGGCATTGATCGGGGGGCTGGGGAGATCGCTGTCGGGCGTGCTCTCGGTCGTAGCCGGCTGATCGGTGCGGGACATAAGGAATCCTTCTGGCTTGTTCTTATAGGGATGACAGGTTGCGTCGTCCCCTGACAATAGGTTGGCTGTGCGCAGTCTACAGGGTAGGCCGGAATAAAATCTTGAGCTTGCGACCGTCATGGGGTCTGCTGAAACGATGCACTGTGTCTGGAACGCTTGTGCAGAAGTTTATTGGAAAAAATATTCCACGTAAAAAATATTTAGAATAATTATTGATTGTTCGGTCCCGGTCGTTTTAGTCTGCATCCACCAAGAGTGTTCGGCGCCTTCATCGTCCCGAACGCAGGCTGATAAAAATAACAGGAGCCAGCATGGGCCAGACTCGTTTTGCCAGTGGGCGTCAATTGGATCTGATTTGCCTTGGGCGCCTCGGCGTCGACCTCTATGCGCAGCAAGTCGGGGCGCGGCTGGAGGATGTGAGCAGCTTCGCCAAATACCTCGGCGGTTCGTCCGCCAACATCGCCTTCGGCACCGCTCGGCTGGGTTTGAAGTCGGCGATGCTGAGCCGGGTAGGGGACGACCACATGGGTCGCTTCCTGGTTGAATCGCTGACCCGCGAAGGCTGTGACGTCAGCGGTATCAAGATCGATCCGGAACGCCTGACCGCCATGGTCCTGCTGGGCCTCAAGGACCGCGAAACCTTTCCCTTGGTGTTCTACCGCGAAAACTGCGCCGACATGGCGCTGCGGGCCGAAGACATCAGCGAAGCCTTTATCGCTTCCAGCAAAGCCTTGCTGATCACCGGCACCCATTTCTCCACCGACGGTGTCTACAAAGCGAGCATTCAGGCGCTCGACTACGCCGAGAAGCACAACGTCAAACGGGTGCTGGATATCGACTATCGCCCGGTGCTCTGGGGCCTGGCCGGCAAGGCGGATGGCGAAACCCGGTTCGTCGCCGATCAGAACGTCAGCCAGCACGTACAGAAAATCCTCCCGCGTTTCGATCTGATCGTCGGCACTGAAGAAGAATTCCTGATCGCCGGCGGCTCCGAGGATTTGCTCACCGCGCTGCGCAATGTGCGGCGCCTGAGCGCGGCGACTCTGGTGGTCAAGCTTGGCCCACAAGGCTGCACGGTGATTCACGGCGTGATCCCGGTGCGTCTTGAAGACGGTGAGATCCATCCCGGCGTGCGGGTCGAAGTGCTCAACGTGCTGGGAGCCGGCGATGCCTTCATGTCGGGTTTCCTCAGCGGTTGGCTGGAGGATGCCAGCGACGAGCGCTGCTGCCAGTTGGCCAATGCCTGCGGCGGTCTGGTGGTGTCGCGCCATGCCTGTGCCCCGGCGATGCCGACCCGCGCCGAACTCGATTACCTGTTCAGCAGCCCGGTGCCGATCACCCGGCCGGATCAGGACGCCGTGTTACAGCGTTTGCATCAGGTCAGCGTGCCGCGCAAACAGTGGAAACAACTGTTCATCTTCGCCTTCGATCATCGCGGGCAATTGGTGGAGCTGGCCCACAAGGGCGGGCGCGACCTGAGCGCTATCGGCGAACTCAAACAACTTTTTATCCAGGCCGTGGAGCGGGCCGAAGCGGATTTGCGTGAGCAGGGTGTCGATGCCGATGTCGGCTTGCTGGCCGATCAACGTTTCGGTCAGGACGCGCTGAACGCCGCCACCGGTCGTGGCTGGTGGGTGGCGCGGCCGGTGGAAGTGCAGGGTTCGCGGCCATTGGCGTTCGAACACGGGCGTTCGATCGGCAGCAACCTGATCGCCTGGCCGCAAGAGCAGATCATCAAATGCCTGGTGCAATTCCATCCCGACGATGAACCGCTGCTGCGCTTGGAACAGGAAGCGCAGATCAAGGGTTTGTATCAGGCTTCCCAGGTCAGCGGTCATGAACTGCTGCTGGAGATCATTCCGCCCAAGGATCACCCGTCTACCCATCCGGACGTGCTGTATCGCGCGATCAAACGCCTCTACAACCTGGGCATCTACCCGGCGTGGTGGAAGATCGAAGCGCAAAGCGCCGAGGAATGGAAGCAACTCGACGAACTGATTCAGGAACGCGATCCGTATTGCCGTGGCGTGGTGCTGCTGGGCCTGAATGCGCCAGCGGCGGCCTTGGCCGAAGGGTTTCAACAAGCCAGCCAGAGCCAGACCTGCCGAGGTTTCGCCGTGGGCCGGACGATTTTTCAGGAACCGAGCCGCGCGTGGATGGCCGGTGAAATCGACGACGAAACGCTGATCCGCCAAGTGCAGGGTACGTTCGTCGAATTGATCGAAGCCTGGCGCACGGCCCGGAATTGAACATTTTCAATGTGTGAACACTGAACCTGTGGGAGCGTCGTTCTTACTGATTTATGTAAAACAATAAAAGGTGCAGCCATGCCCGCTATCCGAATTGGCATCAACCCGATCTCCTGGAGCAACGATGACCTGCCTTCCCTCGGCGGCGAGACGCCGTTGAGCACCGCCCTGAGCGAGGGCAAGGACATCGGCTACGAAGGTTTCGAACTCAACGGCAAATTCCCCAAAGATGCCAAAGGCGTCGGCGACGTGTTGCGGCCCTACGATCTGGCGCTGGTCTCCGGCTGGTACTCCAGCCGTCTGGCCCGCCGCTCCGTGGCCGAGGAAATCGACGCCATCGCCAGCCATGTCGAGCTGCTGGCGAAGAACGGCGCCAAGGTGCTGGTCTATGGCGAAGTCGCCGACTCCATTCAAGGCCAGCGCATTCCACTGATAGAGCGCCCGCGTTTTCACACCGAGCAGGCATGGCAGGAGTACGCCGACAAACTCACCGAACTGGCGCGCTTCACCCTGTCCCAAGGCGTGCGCCTGGCGTATCACCACCACATGGGTGCCTACGTCGAATCCCCGGCGGACATCGACAAATTGATGGCGTTGACCGGCAGCGAAGTCGGCCTGCTGTTCGATTCGGGCCACTGCTACATGGGCGGCGGCGAGCCGTTGCAGGTGCTGCGCAAACACATCGAACGCATCTGCCACGTGCATTTCAAGGATGTGCGCAAACCGGTGGTGCAACTGGCGCGCAATAACCTGTGGAGCTTCCCGGACTGCATCATCAACGGCACGTTCACTGTGCCCGGTGATGGCGACATCGACTTCGGCGCCTTGCTTGATGTGCTGCTGACTGCCGATTACCACGGCTGGCTGGTGGTCGAGGCCGAGCAGGATCCGGCGGTGGCACCGAGTTACGTTTACGCCAAAAAAGGCTACGACACCTTACGTGCACTGCTCAATGAGAGGACCGCGCGATGAGCCTGTTGGTCAAAAGCAATGCTCGCGGCCGGACCATGGTCGAGTTGGGGCAGGGTGAGCTGGAATACGTCGGTTTCGCCGCTTACCGCCTGAGCCTCGGCGAAACCCTGCCAGTCAGCGCGGGTGACAAGGAACTGTGCCTGGTGCTGCTCAGCGGTCGGGTCAGCGTCAAAGGCGAAGCGCCGGGGCAGGGCGCGTTCAATTGGGACAACATCGGCGATCGCCAATCGGTCTTCGAAGACAAATCCCCGTTCGCGGTGTACTTGCCGCCCGGCAGCCAGGCGCAAGTGGTGGCGCTCAGCGACGTGCAAATCGCCGTCTGCGCCGCGCCCGGTTCGACCGCCGAAAACCTCGGTCCACGCCTGATCAAACCCGACAGCATGAAACGCAGCGTGCGCGGCAAGGGCGCCAACACCCGTTACGTCTGCGACATCCTGCCAGACACCGAGCCAGCCCATTCGCTGCTGGTGGTGGAAGTGCGCACGCCGTCCGGACACTCGTCGAGCTACCCGCCGCACAAGCACGACACCGACGACCTGCCGCACCAGAGTTTTCTCGAAGAAACCTATTACCACCAGATCAACCCGCCCCAGGGCTTGGTGTTCCAGCGGGTCTACACCGATGATCGCAGCATTGATCAGGCCATGGCCGTGGAAAACAGCGACCTGGTGGTCGTGCCCAAAGGCTATCACCCGGTCAGCGTGCCCTACGGCTACGAGTCGTATTACCTGAACGTGATGGCCGGCCCGAAACGCGTCTGGCAGTTCCATAACGATCCGCAGCACAGTTGGCTGCTTGAGCTCTGAACCAAAAAGCCTGAATTCCAACATCCGAACGGAGAACAAGAACAATGAGCGATGCCCCGGTAATAGGCCATTACATCGACGGTCAGGTGCAGGACAGCAGCGAGCGGTTCAGCAATGTCTTCAACCCGGCCACCGGCAGCGTTCAGGCGCGTGTCGGGCTGGCCAGCCAGAAGACCGTGGACGATGCCGTCGCCTCGGCCCTGAAGGCGTTCCCGGCGTGGTCCGAGCAATCCTCCCTGCGCCGTTCCCGGGTGATGTTCAAGTTCAAGGAATTGCTCGACCATCATCACAACGAACTGGCGCAAATCATCAGCCGTGAACACGGCAAGGTGTTCTCGGACGCCAAGGGCGAAGTGACGCGCGGCATCGAGATCGTCGAATACGCCTGTGGCGCGCCGAACCTGCTGAAAACCGAGTTCAGCGACAACATCGGTGGCGGCATCGACAACTGGAACCTGCGCCAGCCCTTGGGCGTTTGTGCCGGCGTAACCCCGTTCAACTTCCCGGTGATGGTGCCGCTGTGGATGATTCCGCTGGCGCTGGTCACCGGTAACTGCTTCATCCTAAAACCCTCCGAGCGCGACCCGTCGGCCAGTTTGCTGATGGCGAAATTATTGACCGAAGCCGGGTTGCCGGACGGTGTGTTCAACGTGGTCCAGGGCGACAAGACCGCGGTCGACGCCTTGCTGCAACACCCGGACATCGAGGCGATTTCCTTTGTCGGCTCGACACCGATTGCCGAATACATCCACCAGCAAGCGACCTCACGCGGCAAACGCGTACAGGCGCTGGGCGGGGCGAAGAACCACATGATCGTCATGCCCGATGCCGATCTGGATCAGGCGGCGGATGCGTTGATCGGTGCGGCGTACGGCTCGGCCGGCGAACGCTGCATGGCGATTTCGATTGCCGTGGCCGTCGGTGATGTCGGCGACCAACTGATTGCCAAACTGCTGCCGCGCATTGATCAACTGAAAGTCGGCAATGGTATGCAGGGCGACAGCGACATGGGGCCGCTGGTCACCGCCGAACACAAGGCCAAGGTCGAGGGCTTTATCGGCGACGGCGTGGCCCAGGGCGCGCAGCTGATTGTCGACGGGCGCAACTTCAAGGTGCCGGGGGCCGAGAACGGCTTCTTCGTCGGTGCGACGCTGTTCGACAACGTCACGACCGAGATGAGCATCTACCAGCAAGAGATCTTCGGGCCGGTGCTGGGCATCGTGCGGGTGCCGGACTTCGCCAGCGCCGTGGCGCTGATCAACGCCCATGAGTTCGGCAACGGCGTGTCCTGCTTTACCAGCGACGGCGGCATCGCCCGCTCGTTTGCCCGCAACATCAAGGTCGGCATGGTCGGCATCAACGTACCGATTCCGGTGCCCATGGCCTGGCACTCGTTCGGTGGCTGGAAGCGCTCGCTGTTCGGTGATCACCATGCCTATGGCGAAGAAGGCATCCGCTTCTACAGCCGCTACAAAAGCGTGATGCAGCGCTGGCCCGACAGCATTGCCAAGGGCCCTGAATTCAGCATGCCGACGGCCAAATAATTCACTTGTGCGGAGAACAACAATAATGAACAAACCCCTGCGATTCGCCCTGAACCGTATGGTCGCCCCACGTTTATCCCTGCCCGCGTTCATCGAATTGGCGGTGACCCTCAAGGCCGACGCTATCGAGATCCGCAACGACCTCAAAGGCGTCGAAATCGAGGACGGCACCGCGCCCGAACAGGTCCGTGAATTGTGCGCCGCCAAAGGCATCACCGTGCTGTCGATCAACGCGCTGTATCCGTTCGATGTCTGGAATGACGAACGCCGCGCACAGGCGCTGAAGCTCGCCGCCTATGCCCGTGATTGCGGTGCGCAGGGTTTGGTCATGTGCCCGTTGAACGACCGCGCTGATCCACGCACCGAGGCGCAGCGTGCTTCCGGGCTGCGCACGGCGCTGAGTGAACTGGCGCCGATCCTGCGCGATCACGGCATCCTCGGTTTCATCGAGCCGCTGGGTTTCGAAGAGTGCTCGCTGCGGCGCAAACGCACAGCGGTCGATGCAATCAAGGCCATCGGTGGGCTGGATGTGTTCCGTCTGGTGCATGACACCTTTCACCATCACCTGGCCAGCGAACATGAGTTCTTCCCCGAACTGACCGGGCTGGTGCACATCTCTGGCGTTGAAGATGGCGAGGCGCCGCTGGCGACCATCCGCGATGGTCACCGGGTGCTGGTGGGCGAGGGCGATATCCTCGGCAACGCGACGCAGATCGAAACCTTGCTCGCTACCGGCTACAGCGGCTACCTGTCGTTCGAACCGTTTGCCGACAGCGTCCATGGCCTGGCGGATATCCGGACGGCGATCGGCGCGAGCATGGATCACCTGAGCAAATCTCTTAGTTGACACTTCCCCTGTAGGAGCTGCCGAAGGCTGCGATCTTTTGACTTTGCTGTTTAGAAACAAGATCAAAAGATCGCAGCCTTCGGCAGCTCCTACAGGGATCAAGTGTGTATTTGAAAGGGGCGGTTATGACCACAACAAGACTGACCATGGCCCAGGCCCTGGTGAAATTCCTCGATAACCAGTACATCGAGGTCGATGGCGTTCAGAGCAAATTCGTCGCCGGGATCTTTACCATTTTCGGCCACGGTAACGTGCTGGGTCTGGGGCAAGCCCTGGAACAGGACAGTGGCGACCTGATCGTCCATCAGGGCCGCAACGAGCAAGGCATGGCCCACGCCGCCATCGGTTTCGCCAAGCAACACCTGCGGCGCAAGATCTACGCCTGTTCTTCATCGGTGGGCCCGGGTGCGGCGAACATGCTGACCGCTGCCGCGACAGCCACCGCCAACCGTATTCCCTTGCTGCTGTTGCCTGGCGACGTTTATGCCTGCCGCCAACCGGACCCGGTGCTGCAACAGATCGAGCAGTTCCACGACCTGAGCATCAGCACCAACGATGCCTTCAAGGCCGTGAGCAAATACTGGGACCGCATCAACCGTCCCGAGCAATTGATGACGGCGGCGATCCACGCCATGCGCGTGCTTACCGACCCCGCCGAAACCGGCGCCGTGACCCTGGCCTTGCCACAAGACGTGCAGGCCGAGGCTTACGACTACCCCGATTACTTCCTGCAAAAACGCGTGCACCGCATTGAGCGTCGCCCGGCCACCGAAGCGATGCTCGGTGATGCCTTGGCACTGTTCAAAGGCAAGCGCAAACCGCTGATCATCTGCGGCGGTGGGGTCAAATACTCCGGCGCCAATGCAGCATTGCAGGCGTTCGCCGAGCGCTTCGATATTCCCTTCGCCGAAACCCAGGCCGGCAAGAGCGCGGTGGTGTCCAGTCATCCGCTGAACGTCGGTGGCATCGGTGAAACCGGTTGCCTGGCCGCGAACCTGCTGGCCAGGGACGCTGATCTGATCATCGGTGTGGGCACGCGCTACAGTGATTTCACCACCGCGTCGAAATCCTTGTTCAAACACCCGGATGTGCAGTTTCTCAACCTCAATATCAGCCCCTGCGATGCCCTGAAACTCGACGGCGTGCAACTGCTGGCGGATGCCAAAACCGGTTTGCAGGCACTGGCCGAAGCGCTGGGCGATTACCGCTCGAGTTGGGACGATCAACCCCGTCAGGCCAAGGCGCAACTGGATGAGGAAGTCGATCGAATTTATCAGGTCGAATACCAGGCGAAAGATTTCGTCCCGGAAATCAACGACCACCTGGACCCGGCGGTGCTGCGCGAATTCATCGAGCTGACCGGTTCCTGCCTGACCCAAAGCCGGGTACTCGGCGTGCTCAATGAAACCCTGGCCGATGACGCCGTGATCGTCGCCGCCGCCGGCAGTTTGCCCGGCGACTTGCAGCGCAGCTGGCGCAGCAAAGGCGTGAACACCTACCACGTCGAGTACGGTTATTCGTGCATGGGTTACGAGGTAAACGCCGCACTGGGCGTGAAGCTCGCCGAGCCTGAGCGCGAGGTCTATGCGCTGGTGGGCGACGGCTCCTACATGATGCTGCACTCGGAACTGGCGACCTCGATCCAGGAGCGGCGCAAGATCAACGTGGTGCTGCTGGACAACATGACCTTCGGCTGCATCAACAACCTGCAAATGGAACACGGCATGGACAGCTTCGGCACCGAGTTCCGTTTCCGTAATCCGGACACCGGCAAGCTCGATGGCGGTTTCGTGCCGGTGGATTTCGCCATGAGCGCGGCGGCTTACGGCTGTAAGACTTACAAAGTGAACACCGTTGAAGAGTTGCAAGCCGCGTTGGCGGATGCGCGGTTGCAGACCGTGTCGACGCTGATCGACATCAAGGTCCTGCCCAAAACCATGATTCACAAATACCTGTCGTGGTGGCGGGTCGGCGTGGCGCAGGTCTCGACCAGCGCCCGCACCGACGCGGTGGCCAAGACCCTCAACGAGCGACTGGCCAAGGCCCGTCAATACTGATTGCCCTGAACGAACCCACAGGAGTGTTTACATGTCTTTGCTTTCCAATTCGTTGCGCATTGGCGTCATCGGCACCGGGGCCATCGGCCAGGACCACATCCGTCGTTGCAGCCAGACCTTGCTCAACAGCCAGGTTGTCGCGGTCACCGACATCAATTTGCAGCAAGCGGCCAAGGTCGTTTCCGATCTGAAGCTGACGGCCGAGGTCTATCCCGACGGTCATGCGCTGATCAAGGCGCCGGAAGTCGAAGCGATCCTCGTGACCTCCTGGGGCCCGAGCCACGAAGAGTTTGTACTGGCAGCGATTGCCGCCGGCAAACCGGTGTTCTGCGAGAAGCCATTGGCCGTCACCGCCGAAGGTTGCCGCAAGATCGTCGAGGCCGAAGTGGCTCACGGCAAGCGGCTGGTGCAGGTCGGTTTCATGCGCCCCTACGATGAAGGGTATCGGGCGTTGAAAGCAGTGATCGACAGCGGCCAGATCGGCGAGCCGTTGATGCTGCATTGCGCTCACCGTAACCCGACCGTGGGTGAGAACTACAAGACCGACATGGCGATCACCGACACATTGATCCATGAGCTGGACGTGTTGCGCTGGTTGCTCGACGACGACTATGTGTCGGTGCAAGTGGTGTTCCCGCGCAAGACCAGCAAGGCTCACGCCCATTTGAAAGACCCGCAGATCGTGCTGCTGGAAACCGCCAAGGGCACGCGCATCGATGTGGAAGTGTTCGTCAACTGTCAGTACGGCTACGACATCCAGTGCGAAGTGGTGGGGGAGACGGGCATCGCCAAACTGCCGGAACCGTCGCAGGTTCAATTGCGCAGCGGGGCGAAGCTGTCCAATGCGATTCTGATGGACTGGAAGGACCGGTTCATCGCCGCGTATGACGTCGAGTTGCAGGCGTTCATCGATGGCGTGCGGGCCGGGCAGGTGGGCGGGCCGTCGGCGTGGGATGGTTTTGCGGCGGCGGTGGCGGCGGATGCCTGCATCGAAGCGCAGAACAGTGGGCAGATCATAAAAGTCGGCCTGCCAGACCGCCCCCGCTTCTACGACTAAACCCGATCCCCTGTGGGAGCGAGCCTGCTCGCGATTGCGATCTGACAGTCACATTGATGTTGGATGTGCTGTCGTCATCGCGAGCAGGCTCGCTCCCACAGGAGTGGTAAGGCTAAGGACCTGATCAAGGAGAAAAACATGCGCATCGCACTCGACCCCTACATGTACCGCAGCCTGTCCCTGGGCAAGATGGTCGACAAGGTCGCCGAGCTCGGTTACGAACACATCGAGCTGTCACCCCGGGAAGATTTCTTGCCCTTCTATAAAGCCCCGCGAGTCGACAAGGCGCGGATCAAGGAATTTCGCAAAGCCTTGAGCGACACCGGGGTCAAACTCTCTTCCTTATTACCGATGTACCACTGGGCCGCCGCCGATGAAGGTTTGCGTGTGGCCGCCGTGCGCAACTGGAAGCGGGCGATCCAGATTGCCGTGGAGATGGACTGCGAACTGGTCAACACCGAGTTCACCGGCCAGTCGGACAACCCGCTGGTGTGCGAGAACCAGTTCATGCGCTCCATGGACGAGTTGATCCCCGAGTTCGAACGCGAAGGCATCAAGCTCGATATTCAGGCCCATCCTTATGATTTCTGCGAGCGCAATAACGAGTCGGTGGACATCATTCGCGGGCTGGACCGGGACTGGATCAACTACCTCTACGCCGCGCCACACACGTTTTTCTACGACGATGGCCAGGGTGACATCGCCTCGATGCTCAAGTACGCCGGGTCGAAACTGAGCCACCTGATCATCGCCGACACTTACAACCACAAGGCTTCCTCGGGCTTGCGCTACATCGTCAACCCGCCGGGCGTCACCGCCACCGTGCACCAGCATCTGGACATCGGCCAGGGCGAGGTCGACTGGGACGCGTTTTTCGGCACCTTGCGCGAGATCAAGTTCGATGGCATCGCCACTGTCTCGGTGTTCGCCTGGGAAGACCGGCCGGACGAGTCCAACCGGATGATGCTCGAACGCGTCACCCGAGAACTCTGCCAATAACCCTATCCCTGTAGGAGCGAGGCTTGCCCGCGAAGAGGCCCTCAAGATCGCTAAAAGCTTCGCGGGCAAGCCTCGCTCCTACGGATCATGCGAACACAGGAATCAATGATGCGTATCGGACTTGTCGGTTACGGCCATGGCGGCCGGTTTTTCCATGCTCCGCTGATCAGCAGTTTGCCGGCGGCGAGCTTTGTGGGCGTGGTCACCCGATCCGCCGAGCGCCGGCAATTGCTGGCCACGGAACACCCTGGCGTGCCGGCCTTCGACAGCATTGGCCAACTGGTCGAAGCCGGGGTCGATGTGCTGGTGGTGTCCACGCCGCTCAAAGGTCGCCCGGCGCTGGTGCTCGACGCCATCGAACACGGGGTGGCGGTGGTCAGCGACAAACCGTTCGCCGCCGATGCGCAACAGGCGCAAACCCTGATCACCATGGCCGAGCGTCAGGGCGTGCAACTGAGCGTCTACCAGAACCGGCGCTGGGACTCGGACTTTCTCACCGTGCGCAAACTCATCGAGTCCGGTGCGCTGGGCCAGATCACCCGTTTCGAATCGCGGATCGAGCGCTATTCGCCACAGTCGGTGAACAACGGCAGCGGTGGCGGTTTCCTGCGCGATCTGGGCAGCCATCTGGTGGATCAGGCGCTGCTGTTGTTCGGTCCCGTCACCCGTGTTTATGCCGAACTGGAATACCTTGAAAAAGGCCAGGTCTTCGACAATGGCTTCTTCATGGCCCTGACCCATGCCAGCGGCGTGACCTCGCACTTGGGCGGCAGTTGCCTGCAAAACACACCCGGCCCGCGTTTTCGCGTGACGGGCACCCAAGGCTGTTACAGCGTCGAGGGGCTGGACGGGCAGGAAGCGTCGACCCTCGCCGGGCTTACGCCGAAATCCGAAGGCGAGCGCTGGGGTGTCGAAGAGCACCGGCGCTGGGGCTGGTTCGAGCAGGGCGAAGTGCGGGAGCGGGTGCCGTCCGAGCGTGGCTGCTGGAACCAGTTCTATTTGCAGCTACAAACCGCGTTGCAGAGCGGTGGCCCACTGCCGGTCGATGCCCATGATGCACTGGCGACCACCCGCGTGCTAGACGCTGCGCGACTCAGCTTCGAGCGGCATCAAGTGGTGGCGTTGAGCCCATTTGAGAGCCATGGAACAAAATCAGAATAAAATTCTAAAATGAGTTGATATAGAAATTATTTTCCAATAAAGTCATTTCCAGGTTGCCGACTATCAACGTCCGATCACGCTCAAGCAGGCCTTGAACGGGTGAAGGACGCACCAAAAACAAGAAACAAAAGCCAGGTACCGTCGATGAAAACCTTCAACTCTGCTTTGCATGCTTTACGTTGCGCGCTGCACCTCTCTCGCGACTTGCCTCGCGTCTCGTTTCATTCCTTCTTTCGTTTGCTTTGCGTCGAACGCAAGGGCGCCCTGGTCTGCGGTATTCCGGGTGCGCCGATTGTCCGCTTGCCCGTTCACTGAAATCGTCACGCCTTATCCATAAAACCAACAAGAATGTGGAGAAAGACTTTTCATGAAGACCAACATCCGTTTCGCCTCGCTGGCCTTGTCCCTGATGTTCGCCAGCGGCGCCGCACTCGCTGACATGAAGATCGGCGTCAGCATGTCGCAGTTCGATGACACCTGGCTGACCTACCTGCGCGAATCCATGGACACAAAAGCCAAGTCCTATCCCGATGGCGTCAAGCTGCAGTTCGAAGACGCGCGCAGCGACGTGGTCAAGCAACTGAGCCAGGTAGAAAGCTTCATCAGTCAGAAGGTCGACGCCATTGTGGTCAATCCGGTGGATACCGCCGCCACCAAAAAAATCACTGAAGCAGCGGTCAAGGCCGGTATTCCGCTGGTGTACGTCAATCGTCGTCCCGATGACCTGAACCTGCCCAAAGGCGTGGTCACTGTCGCCTCCAACGATCTGGAGGCCGGCCAGATGCAGATGCAGTACCTGGCCGACAAGATGGGCGGCAAGGGCGACATCGTGATTCTGCTGGGTGACCTCGCGAACAACTCCACCACCAACCGCACCAAGGGCGTCAAAGAGGTGCTGACCAAGTACCCGAACATCAAGATCGAGCAAGAGCAGTCCGGCACCTGGTCGCGGGACAAGGGCATGACCCTGGTCAACGACTGGCTGACCCAGGGCCGCAAATTCGACGCAGTGGTCTCTAACAACGACGAGATGGCGATTGGCGCGGCAATGGCCCTGCAACAGGCTGGCGTTGCCAAAGGCAGTGTGCTGATCGCCGGTGTCGACGGTACGCCCGACGGTTTGAACGCGGTGAAGAAGGGCTCTCTGCTGGTCTCGGTGTTCCAGGATGCCAAGGGTCAGGCGGACGGTTCGATCGACACGGCGGTGAAAATGGCCAGGAACGAACCGGTTGAACAGGCCGTGTGGGTGCCATATCGTCTGATCACGCTGCAAAACGTCGACACCTTCAAATAGCCCGTCCGTTCGATAACAACAATAAGCACGCAAGGTTGCAACGCGACCTTGCTGATGGAGGACCTGATCATGTTCGCTTCAGCGACTGCTTCGAGCACCCCGTTTATGGGTGTCCAGCCAACCGCAACACCTGTCGATGAGCCGTACCTGCTGGAGATCATCAACGTCAGCAAGGGTTTTCCCGGTGTGGTGGCCTTGTCCGACGTACAGCTTCGGGTGCGCCCCGGTTCCGTGCTGGCACTGATGGGCGAGAACGGCGCAGGCAAGTCGACCCTGATGAAAATCATTGCCGGCATCTACCAGCCGGACGCTGGCGAGCTGCGCCTGCGGGGCAAACCGGTGGTCTTCGAAACACCCCTGGCTGCGCTCCAGGCCGGGATCGCGATGATCCATCAGGAACTCAACCTGATGCCGCACATGAGCATCGCCGAGAACATCTGGATCGGCCGTGAACAGCTCAACGGTCTGCACATGATCGACCACCGCGAGATGCACCGTTGCACGGCGCAATTGCTGGAGCGTCTGCGGATCAACCTCGACCCGGAAGAGCAGGTGGGTAACCTGAGCATCGCCGAACGGCAGATGGTCGAGATTGCCAAGGCGGTGTCCTACGACTCCGACATCCTGATCATGGACGAACCGACTTCGGCCATCACCGATAAGGAAGTCGCGCACCTGTTCTCGATCATTGCCGACCTCAAGAGCCAGGGCAAAGGCATCATCTACATCACTCACAAAATGAACGAAGTGTTCAACATCGCCGATGAAGTGGCGGTGTTCCGTGACGGCGCCTACATCGGCTTGCAACGGGCCGACAGCATGGACGGCGACAGCCTGATTTCGATGATGGTCGGCCGCGAGCTGAGCCAGTTGTTCCCGGTGCGCGAAAAGCCGATCGGCGACCTGTTGCTGTCGGTACGCGACCTCAAGCTGGACGGCATTTTCAAGGGCGTCTCTTTCGATCTGCATGCCGGTGAGATTCTTGGCATCGCCGGGTTGATGGGTTCGGGGCGAACCAATGTCGCCGAAGCGATTTTCGGCATCACGCCAAGCGACGGCGGTGAAATCCGCCTCGACGGCGAGGTAGTGCGCATCAGCGATCCGCACATGGCGATCGAGAAGGGCTTCGCGCTGTTGACTGAAGATCGCAAGCTCAGTGGCCTGTTCCCGTGCCTGTCGGTGCTGGAGAACATGGAAATGGCGGTATTACCGCATTACGTCGGCAACGGCTTCATCCAGCAGAAAGCCCTGCGCGTGTTGTGTGAAGACATGTGCAAGAAGCTGCGGGTGAAAACCCCGTCGCTGGAGCAATGCATCGACACGCTGTCCGGCGGTAATCAGCAGAAGGCCTTGCTGGCGCGCTGGCTGATGACCAATCCACGCATCCTGATTCTCGACGAGCCGACCCGGGGCATCGATGTCGGCGCCAAGGCCGAGATCTACCGGCTTATTTCCTACCTCGCCAGCGAAGGCATGGCGGTGATCATGATTTCCTCGGAGCTGCCGGAAGTGCTGGGCATGAGCGACCGGGTCATGGTCATGCACGAGGGCGACCTGATGGGCACCCTCGACCGCAGCGAAGCGACCCAGGAACGGGTCATGCAACTGGCCTCGGGCATGTCCGCGGTTCACTAATGGATGCCGGCGGTGGCCATGGCCTCCGTCGACGACGCTATAGAAGGGTGAGTGGTTATGAACGCGATACTGGAAAACAAGCCTGCCGTGGCACCGGTCAAGAGTCGCCGGCGCTTTCCGACCGAGTTGAGCATCTTCCTGGTGCTGATCGGCATTGGCCTGGTCTTCGAAATGTTCGGCTGGATCGTGCGGGACCAGAGCTTCCTGATGAACTCTCAGCGCCTGGTGCTGATGATCCTGCAAGTGTCGATCATCGGCCTGCTGGCGATCGGGGTGACCCAGGTCATCATCACCACCGGTATCGACCTGTCCTCCGGTTCGGTGCTGGCGCTGTCGGCAATGATAGCCGCCAGCCTGGCCCAGACCTCGGACTTTGCCCGGGCAGTGTTTCCGTCCCTGACGGACTTGCCGGTGTGGATTCCGGTGATCGCCGGGCTTGGGGTGGGATTGCTGGCGGGGGCGATCAACGGCAGCATCATTGCGATCACCGGGATTCCGCCGTTCATTGCCACCCTCGGCATGATGGTCTCGGCTCGCGGCCTGGCGCGCTACTACACCGAAGGTCAGCCGGTGAGCATGCTCTCGGATTCCTACACGGCCATCGGACATGGCGCGATGCCGGTGATTATCTTTCTGGTGGTGGCGGTGATTTTTCACATCGCCCTGCGTTACACCAAGTACGGCAAGTACACCTACGCCATCGGCGGCAACATGCAAGCGGCGCGCACCTCCGGCATCAACGTCAAGCGGCATCTGGTGATCGTCTACAGCATCGCCGGGTTGCTTGCAGGCCTGGCGGGCGTGGTGGCGTCGGCGCGGGCCGCGACCGGGCAGGCCGGGATGGGCATGTCTTATGAGCTGGACGCGATTGCCGCGGCGGTCATCGGCGGCACCAGCCTGGCCGGTGGCGTGGGGCGGATCACCGGTACCGTGATCGGCGCATTGATCCTCGGGGTCATGGCCAGCGGCTTTACCTTTGTCGGTGTTGATGCTTATATTCAAGACATCATCAAGGGGCTGATTATTGTGGTGGCGGTGGTCATCGACCAATACCGCAACAAGCGCAAACTCAAGCGCTGAAGCCGGAAGAAACACGAAAATGCGCCACGCCTGACCCGCGTGGCGCAGCCGTTTGTCTTCTATATGCCGCCGCTTGATTGAATTTCTTGCTATAAACGCACTCCGATGACCACCTCAAAGCCTGCCATAGAGCACTTTCGGGGCTTTGTCGGACAGATTCGCTGTCTTTTCAGTTGCTGAGGCTTCAAGTCGGCCTTAGACTGCCGCCCCTCGTAAATTGAGTGCCGGGTGGCGCTTGGAATAAACGGCGCCTTTCCAATGACCGACTCAGGTTCAGCGGAACGCTCCCTAATTCGCCTTAATGCACGTTTTTTTATAGAGATATCAATGACAAAGGACAAGTTGCTGGCCATGCCGGCGGATGACTACATGAATGCCGAGCAACTGGCTTATTTCACCAAGCTGTTGCAAGCGATGAAAGTCGAAACCCACGAGCGCATCGAGCAGAATCGCATCGCCATCGAGAGCCTGGATACCCCGGCCGATCCGGCTGACGCGGCTTCCGTCGAAGAAGAGCGCACCTGGCTGGTGAACGCGATCGATCGCGACCAGCGCATGCTGCCTCAACTGGAACAGGCCCTGGAACGCATCAAGGAAGACAGCTTTGGCTGGTGCGACGACAGCGGCGAGGCCATTGGCCTGAAACGCCTGCTGATCAGCCCGACCACCAAATACTGCATCGAAGCTCAAGAGCGTCACGAGCAGATCGACAAGCACCAGCGTCAGGCCTGATTCAGTAGCGCCCCCATCGCGGGCAAGCCTCGCTCCTACGGATATCTGTAGGAGCGAGGCTTGCCCGTGAAGCTTTTTGTCGTCCGAAAAATCCCACGCATTTCTATTGATCTGCTGCAACGCCCACTACTAATGGACCATAGATAATGGCTTTGTAGTGGCGTTTAATGCGATCACAACAATTAGAAGACGCGTGGGGTGACGAAGATGACGAGAGACGGATCTCTGGTTCAGGCTGTGCCTGCTCCAGTGCTGTTACCGAAAACCCGCTGGCTGACGCCGACCTTGCAAAGCATCGCCCTGATGCTATTGCTGTGCGGCATGGCATTGGCGGGCTGGTCGCTTTACCTTGGCCTGCCCCTGGCCGTGGTGATTATCTGGCTGCCGCGCCTGCGCTCGCGCACCGCCCCTGAGGCCGCCCCCACGGACAGCACCAGCGCCATCGCCACGTTGACCCGCGATCTTTCCTACACCACCAGTCACAACGCCTTATCGGCCGCCGGCGTGGCCTACTCGGTCAAGCAACTGGCGGACAAACTGCAATCGCAGCTCGACGCCGCCGCGCAGATTGTCAGCAGTGCTGAAGTGATGATCACCACCGAACACGCCACGTCGAAACTCAGCCGGGAAGCCTTGAGTGCGGCCAGTGAGGCTCATCAGAGCAGCGCGGCAGGGTGCACGGAACTGATCGAGTCCATTGCGCGCATGCATCAACTCAGTCAGCGTGCCAGTAGCAGTCGCGAGCTGATCGAAGCCCTGAGCCTGCGCAGTGACGATATCCAGCGGGTAACGCTGGTGATCCAGTCCATCGCCAGCCAGACCAACTTGTTGGCGCTGAACGCGGCCATCGAAGCGGCCCGGGCCGGGGAGCACGGTCGCGGGTTTGCGGTGGTGGCCGATGAAGTCCGCGGTCTGGCCGCGCGCACGGCGACGGCGACCGGTGAAGTCGGGGAGATGGTCGCGGACATCCAGCAACGCACGGCGCAAGTGGTGGAGCAGATTCGTCAACTGGCCAGCGATCTGAATACCGGTGTCGCGCAGGTCGAGCACACCGGTCAGCACTTGGAAAACATCGCGCGCCTGGCCGCCGGCGTCGAAAGGCAGGTCGGGGAAATCGCTCAGGGTGCGGACACCAATCGCGAACAGCTCGACAGCCTGTTCCACGCCATCGAACAGATGCGCAGTGACCTGGCGATCAGCGACCAGCAAACCCAGCGTCTGGCCCGGGCGGCGGTGCAAATGGAGGGGCAGGCCGAAACCATCAGCGAACGTCTTGCCGAAGTCGGGCTGGATGACTATCACCAACGGATTTACGACCTGGCCCGCGAAGGCGCGAGTCAGATTGCGGCGCGTTTCGAAGCGGATATCGACCAGGGCCGGATCAGCCTCGATGACCTGTTTGATCGCAATTACCAGGCGATCCCCAACACCAGCCCGGCCAAATACCAGACCCGTTTCGATCGCTACACCGATCAGGTACTGCCGGCGATTCAGGAACCTTTGCTGCCGCGTCATGAAGGCCTGGTGTTCGCCATCGCCTGCACGCAGCAGGGTTATGTGCCGACCCACAACACCGTGTTCAGTCAGCCGCTGACCGGTGATGTACAGGTCGATACCTTGCAAAATCGCACCAAGCGCAAGTTCGCCGACCGCACCGGGATCCGCTGCGGCAGCCATCAGCAGGCCGTATTGTTGCAGACTTATACTCGCGACACCGGTGAACTGATGCACGACCTCTCGGTACCGATCATGCTCAAGGGCCGGCATTGGGGTGGGTTGCGCTTGGGCTACAAACCGGAAAGTCCTCGCTGACAGCTCCGGCAATTGTTACCGGTTACGCAATGAAGCTGTGCACGGCCATTGCTGTTTCCTCACGGGTGAACTCATTAACATGCCTACATAGTTAGGTCGCTAATGAAATTCGAGAGGTGAGCATGCACAGTAAAGTCGATGTCGCGGTCATGATTGGCAGCGGAGTGCCCGCCAGTTTGCGTGCGATGGGGCAGAGCGTCTGTTGGGTCGTGCTGCTCAACGGTGAGCGCCGGGGGACGGCGTTCTCCAGTCGCCATGAAGCTGAAGAGTGCAGGGCTGCCTGGTTGGCGCAGTTGAACGCCGAAATGACCGACAGCCTGCATTGAATCCCGGGCTAGTGGATCTGGTGCATACGCAGGTTCAGGTCGTCGACCACATGCGCCCAATCGGCGTCTTCACGCAGTTGTTCCTTGAGAAAGCCGGCTTGTTGCGGGGTCCAGAACTCGGCATCGATGAGTTTTTTGTCGTCAGCCAAGGGTGAATGGCTGGCAATGAAATCGTCGATGGCCTTCTCGCTGGAGTCCAGGCCGAGCTGGTCGAACAAGCCTTTCAAATCATGAATGGGTGAATCCATCTTCATCTCCTTGCTGATCATCCGTCGCGTCGAGTGCGAGATCCGAGGTGCGGCTTCATTGCATCCGAGGGAGCCGCGCTTCAGGCGTTCGATAGCGATATTCAAAAGCAGGGATGAGCATAGACTGCAAATTCGATGATCAGGCTTTCAATGCCCCTTCATCGACGGCAAGCTTCAGGGCTTTGGCAGCTTCCTGGGCGGCAATGGCTGCGACATCTACGGTCTTGAACCAGCGATCCTTTTCGACCTGGTGATACGTCACCGTGGTCAATGGCGGTTTGGCGCGCATGATAATGACTGCCTGGAATTCGCCTTCGACCTCTCTGGCTTCGCCCCGGATAAAAAATTCACCGATATCAAATTCCGTCACGTAGCAGTCTTCCCTTGGAAATAGTCTGTTGTGTTGAGCGCCGTCCGCCCTGGGGACGGGTTTCATTGGTCGGGCAGTATGGCAGTAGTTGCCTGCCGGCGGCTGAGTTAAGTCGCCGGCGTGACGAAACGTCTATAGCAGTGAATGCGGCAGGTGCCTCAACTGCCTGCCTCGAGTGAACGGGCAAGGGCGCAGGCTTCGTTATGACTGCCGCGGAAACCTCTTACACGTCCGGTGGATATTTCCCTGATGTGGAAAAAGGCGTTGCCGGCCAATACCACCTGAAAACGTGGGAGTAGAGGCTCTTCAGGTAGGAAGTCCTGCTGGCCGAGCACCATCGAATGCAGAGGTGACGAGCCATTTGTGTGCTGTGTGTGAGGCTGGGCAAAGTGAGTCAGTGTGCACATATGAAGTCCTTTTCGTGGTTTTACCGACGTGTGTCCGTCGTTTTGGGTAGTCTCAGTGAGCATCGCTGCTCTAGAATCGTCATCACTGGTTGACGATTGGTGTTCATCTAAAGCAATTTTTTACTGGCGATATGTCGGAAAAGTGCTTTTTTTAAAGAGATTTTTCCCTAAAGTTGGTAATCCGGTTTTCTCTGGCCGTCAGAAGGGAGTTTTCCTTCAACATCTGACGACCGCCAGGCAAGACGACGTGAGGGATGTTCCAGTAATCTTCTCAATCCTCGCGATGAATGGGCCCTCTGCTCATTCCAGGATTCGACCCGGGTCATTTGGCTACACCTCGGCATTGCCGCTTTTTTCTGCTGTGCGCGTTTCCCGCGTATGGCGTCATTTTCAGATGTGGGGATGTTTCCTTGGCAGTAAGTAATCTCGATATGCATGCTTTGTTCGTACTGGGTGATTTGCGCGCAAAGCTGGTTAAACAGTTTCAGTCACGTTTCGTCTACATCACCGAACAGAACGCCGAAGGCATTTACATTGCCGAACTCGACACTGAATCAGCGCTGGTAGTGGATGACAAACCAGGGCTTAAACTCAAGGTCGGCGATCATTTCAGCGCCTCGGTATTACCCAGTCGCGAAGGCGGCAAGCTGGACATCAAGTTCCGCGAAATCAAACTGACGGTATATGGGCTGGGTGACTACGCGTTCGTGACCACCGCGGACGGCCACGGCATTGTGTTCAAGGAAGGTCATAGCGTGGTGATGGTGTTCGCGGCCCATCAACAATTGCAGGAAGGCCTGACCAAAACACTGAAGGCCGTGACCGCCAAGGCCGCCAAATGGCGTAAAGGTGAACTGGTGACCTTCAAGGCCAGCGAGTAATGACCCTGACCCGCGCCGATTTCCACGAACAGAACCAGGCCAGTGCCCACGCCGAGGCGCAGCGCTTGTTGGCTCAAAAGGCCGTTCTGCAGGGATCCTGGCTGAGTTGGGTGGCGTCACAGATCTACATGTTGCGTCCGGCGGCGTACGCCAGCATGGTCAGAAGAGAGCTTGCGCGCTTGCAGGAACATTCCGAAAATTAATCCTCGCCCCTCGAAAGCAGGAACCTCTACTACAGTCAGATGACTGAGTGTTCAGAGGCTTGCGGTCTTCTTTGTCAGGCCATCCTGCTATTGCTGTGAACAGCACGAGGTGCAGAAGCATGAAAGGATTTCGACGGTTACTGGCCGCCACTCTGGCCACGTTCGGCTTGTTGGCTTCACCCGTTCCGGTATTCGCGGCCCAGGCGCCGATTCATTTCGCCGATCTGAACTGGGAAAGCGGCAGCCTGATCACCGATATCCTGCGGATCATCGTCGAGAAGGGCTACGGGTTGCCGACCGACACCCTGCCGGGGACGACCATTACCCTGGAGACCGCACTGGCCAACAACGACATTCAGGTCATTGGCGAAGAATGGGCCGGTCGCAGTCCGGTCTGGGTCAAGGCTGAGGCCGAGGGCAAAGTCGCGAGCCTGGGCGATACGGTCAAGGGCGCCACCGAAGGCTGGTGGGTGCCGGAGTACGTGATCAAGGGTGACCCGGCCAAGGGCATCAAGGCGATGGCACCGGACCTGCGCAGTGTCAGCGATCTGCCACGCTACAAGGACGTGTTCAAAGACCCGGAAACCCCGGGCAAGGGGCGCTTCCTCAACAGCCCGATCGGCTGGACGTCGGAAGTGGTCAACAAACAGAAGCTCAAGGCGTATGGGCTGAACGACAGCTACGTGAACTTTCGCAGTGGTTCGGGGGCGGCGCTGGACGCAGAGATCACTTCGTCGATTCGGCGCGGCAAACCGGTTCTGTTCTATTACTGGTCACCGACGCCGCTGCTCGGCCATTTCAAGCTGATTCAGCTGCAAGAGCCACCCTTCGACGCCGAAGCCTGGAAAACCCTGACCGACGCCGACAACCCCAATCCGAAACCGACTCGCTCACTGCCCTCGAAGCTGTCCATTGGCGTGTCCGCGCCTTTTCAGAAGCAGTATCCGCAGATTGTCGAGTTCTTCAGCAAGGTCGATTTGCCGATCGAAGCGTTGAACAAGGCCCTGGCTGACATGAGCGAAAAACACACCCCGCCACGTCAAGCGGCGCAGGCGTTCATGAAGGCGCACCCGGACGTGTGGCAGGCTTGGGTGCCGAAGGATGTGGCGGACAAGGTGTCTGCCGCCCTGAAATAAACCGATTCATGAACACCCGGAAATTCTCGGGTGTACATAAAACCCGTAGGAGCTGGCGCAGGCTGCGATCTTTTGACTTTGCTTCTGAAAAACAAGATCAAAAGATTGCAGCCTGCGGCAGCTCCTACCGGGGGGCGCTTCCAACCGCGTTTGCAGCCGAGCTACTGTTAGAAAGCGAATACCCTTACAAAAACGCGCAAGGAAGTTCATCCTGCTGCAACATTTCACGCTGGATGTCTGAATATGAGCCTTTTGGTCGCGCAATGGATTGCTGCAATCTTTCTATGTATCAGCCTTTTACACCTGTATTGGGCGGCGGGTGGCAAGTGGGGCAGCGAGGTATCGGTGCCACGAGTGCCCGGGGAGGGCGGCGAGGAGTCAAAGCCTGCATTCAATCCGTCGGGCTATGCCACGTTGCTGGTGGCGGTAGGTTTGCTGCTGATCGCGATGCTGGTGTGTCTGCGGGTCGGGCTGTATCTGCCCACGGTGCATCACTGGTCTTTGCAATGGGTGATCAGCGCGATCGCAATGCTGATGTTCGCCCGGGCGATCGGCGATTCGAACCTGGTGGGGTTCTTCAAGCAGGTCAAGGATTCGAGGTTTGCCCGGCTGGATACGTGGGCGTATTCGCCGTTGTGTGTGGTGTTGGGTGCGGGGTTGTTGGCAGTGGCCTGGATCTGAAAAGCTTCGCGGACAAGCCTCGCTCCTACAGATCATGCGCAGACCTTGTAGGAGCGAGGCTTGCCCGCGAAGAGGCGCCGCCAAACAACACAAATCCCTGAACTAACTCTCGCTTCCTGTGCGCCGGCTACTCACCTCAGCCGGCACATCATCCCCCGCCATGCGCTTGCGAAACAACGCCGCCCGGGCCAGCAGCAGCGTGGTCACCGGCACGGTGATGGACAGCAGAATCGGGATCAGCCAGGCATGCAACACTGGCGCCGAGTTGAGCGCCGAAAAGTAAATGATCGAGGCCAATGCCACGCACCACGCGCCCAGTGTCGAGGCCAGTGCCGGCGGGTGCATGCGCTGGAAATAATCCTTCATCCGCAGCAGCCCTACCGCGCCGATCAGCGCAAACAGACTGCTGAGCACCAGCAGAATCGCCACCGGTATTTCCACCCACAGAGACAGTTCGGCGCTCATTCGATCACCTCGCCGCGCAGCAGGAATTTGGCCAGGGCAAACGAGCCGACGAAGCCGAACAGGGCGATCAGCAGCGCCGCCTCGAAGTAAGTGTCACTGGCATAACGAATGCCCAGCGCGAGCATCATCAGCATGGCGACGATGTACAGGTAATCCAGGGCCAGAACCCGATCCTGGGCCGACGGCCCCTTGAACAGCCTGATCAGGGTCAGAATCATCGCCACCGAAAAAATGAACAGGCTCAGCAGGATCGCGTTCGACAGTAATTCGCTCATTCGAAGATCTCCATCAAGGGGCGCTCGTAGGTCGTCTTGAAGTGCTGGATGAATGGGCCTTCGTCATCCAGATCGAAAACGTGCAGCAACAGAATGCTGCGATCCAGTGCCAGCTCCGACCAGACCGTGCCGGGGATTACCGTGCAGATCATCGACAGCGCCGCCAGGCCGTTGGCGTCGCGCAAGTCCAGCGGCACCTTGATGAACCGTGAGCGAGGTGCACGACGGTCCGCGTTGAGCACGCCCCAGGCCACCGCGAGGTTGGACACAAGTACGTCGCGCCCGACCAGCAAGAACAAACGCAGGATCACCCCGGGGCGACGAATGCGGATCGGCAGCGGCCGCAGCTTGCGCATCATCAACGGCGCGCAGAACCCCAGCATGGCGCCCAGCAGCAAATTGCCGGGGCTCATCGACAGATTCAACACCAGCCACAGCAGCCACAACGCCAGTGACAACCACGGTGCGGGAAACAGACGCTTCATGGTTGCACCTCCAGCCGTGCGGCCTTCGCTTCCGGGCTCGGAATCGCACGGGTGCCAAGCACCGCCATCACGTATTGCTGAGGGTTATTCAACGTCTGCGCAGCCGCTTGGGTGTAGCGCAGCAGCGGTTCCGCCTTGAACGTCAGCGCAATACTCAAGCCCAGTAGTACGACGATCGGCACGCATTCCAAGCGCCGCAGCAAGGGTGACGGCCGCTCTTGCGGGGTCCAGAAACGCTGGATGCCCACACGCGAGAAAGCGATCAGCGAAGCCAGCCCGGACAGGATCAACAGGGCGAGCAACCCCCACGCGCCGTTCGACACCGGTACGTCGCCGCCATGACCCAGACCCAGCGGATTGAGCAGGGCGCTGAGCAGGCTGAGTTTGCCGATAAACCCGGAAAGCGGTGGCATGCCGATGATCAGCAGGGCGCAGGCGATGAAGCTCAGGCCAAGGAAGGCCATGGTCCAGGGGATCACCTGACCGACCACGGCTTTGCGGTCGTCATCGAGGTTGATGCCCTTGGGTGGCTGCAAGGATTCCAGAGGCCGTGGAAGCAGCTCGCCGTCATCGAACAGCGGCATTTCGTTGGCTGAACGCGAACGCTCGATCAACTCGGCCAGCAGGAACAGCGCGCTCAGGGCCAGGGTCGAGCTGACCAGATAGAACAGCGCCGCGCCGATGAGGTTCGGTTGGGCGAAACCGATGGCCGACAACAGAATGCCTGCCGACACCAGAATACTCAGGCTGGCCATGCGTTCCAGGCGTTGCGCGGCAAGAATCGCCACGGCAGCACAGACGATAGTCGCCATGCCGCCGTAGATCAGCCAGTCGCCACCGAAGTATGCCGACGCACCGGCCTGCCCGGAGAACAGCAGCGTCCACAAGCGGAGCAAGGTGTAGACGCCGACCTTGGTCATGATCGCGAACATCGCTGCCACCGGTGCGCTGGCCGCGGAATAGGCTGGCACCAGCCAGAAATTCAGCGGCCACATCCCGGCCTTGGCCAGGAAGGCTATCGCCAGAATCGCCGCGCCGGCATGCAGCAAGCCGCGATCGGCTTCCGGCACCAACGGGATTTTCAGCGCCAGGTCGGCCATGTTCAGCGTACCGGTGACGCCATAGATCAACGCCGCGCCAATCAGGAACAGCGACGACGCCAGCAGGTTGATCGAGATGTAATGCAGCCCCGACGACACCCGCGCCCGGCCCGAACCGTGCAGCATCAGCCCGTAAGAGGCGGCCAGCAACACTTCAAAAAACACGAACAGGTTGAACAGGTCCGCCGTCAGGAAGGCGCCGTACAGGCCCATCAACTGAATCTGGAACAGCGCGTGGAAACTCGAACCGGCGCCGTCCCATCGGGCCATGGCGAACAGCAACGCGCTGACGCCGATGATCCCGGTCAGCACCAGCATCAGTGCCGACAGACGATCGACCACCAGCACAATACCGAACGGCACCTGCCAGTTGCCCGGCAGGTACACACCGATGGAGCCGGGCACGCCGGTGGTTTGCGTCCATTGCAGCAGCATCACGGCAATGCCCAGCCCCAGCAGGCTGGAGAACAGGTTGATTTTGGCCTTTAACGGGCGGTGTTTCTCGCCCAGCATCAGCATCACGGCGGCGGTCAGCAGCGGTAGCAAAATCGGGGCGGCAATCAGGTGCGCCATCGGATTCATTCTTTAGGCTCCCGGCCATCCACATGGTCGGTACCGGTCAGGCCCCGGGAAGCGAGCAGCACCACCAGGAACAGCGCGGTCATGGCGAAGCTGATGACGATCGCAGTCAGCACCAGTGCTTGCGGCAGCGGGTCGGTGTAGTGCAGCAAATCCTGAGGCACGCCGTCCTTGATGTTCGGCTCCTTGCCGATGAACAGGCTGCCCATGCTGAAGATGAACAGATTGACGCCGTAAGACAGCAGGCACAGGCCCATGACCACCTGGAACGTTCGGGGTCGCAGCAGCAGCCACACGCCGGACGCGGCCAGCACACCGATGGCGATTGCGATGACTTCTTCCATCAGATGGCTCCTTGCGTGGCAGCCGCTTTGGCCAGGGGCTTGGGTTGTGCGCTGGTTTTATGACCACGTACCGATTGGTGGGCGAGGGCGGTCAGGATCAACAGGGTCGAACCGACCACTACGGCGTAAACACCGATGTCGAAGAACAGCGCGCTGGCGATGTGAATATCCCCCAGCACCGGTAATTCGAAATGCCAGGTGTGAGTGGTCAGGAATGGATAGCCGACCACCATCGCCCCGAGCCCGGTGACCGTGGCGACCAGCAGTCCGGTACCCATCCAGCGCAGCGGTCGCAGGCTCATTTGCGCCTCGACCCACTGGGTGCCGGCGACCATGTATTGCAGGATGAACGCCACCGACATCACCAGGCCTGCGACGAAACCGCCACCGGGTTGATTGTGGCCGCGCATGAACAGATAGACCGACACCACAAGCGCAATCGGCAACAGCAGACGGACCAGCACCGCTGGCACCATCATGAAACCGAGCGCGGTGTCGCTGGCGTGACGCGGGTTGACCAGATCGGTGACCACGTCGGGCGCCAGCAAGCGCTGTTGGGCTGGCAGCTGCAGGCTTTCTTTCGGTGGACGGAAGCGTCGCAGCAGGGCGAACACGGCCAGGGCCACGGCCACCAGCACGGTGATTTCGCCGAGGGTGTCGAAGCCACGGAAGTCCACCAGCATCACGTTGACCACGTTGCTGCCGCCGCCTTCGGGCAGGGCGCGACTGAGGTAGAACGAGGAAATGTCGTTGGGCGTCTGGCGGGTCAGCATCGCGTAGGACAGCAGCGCCATGCCGCCACCGACCACCGTCGATAGCAGCAAGTCGCGAACCCTTCGTACCCGCGCCTTGCGCAGGCTGCTCGGTAATGGCGACACTTCTTCGATCCGACGAGGTAGCCAGCGCAGGCCGAGGAGGATCAGCACCATGGTCACCACCTCGACCACCAGTTGCGTCAGGGCCAGATCCGGCGCCGAGAACCAGACGAAGGTCACGCAGGTCATCAGGCCGCAGACGCTGACCATGGTCAGGGCCGCGAGCCGGTGATACTTGGCTTGCCACGCCGCGCCAAGGGCGCAGGCAATCGCCAGCAGCCAGAGGATCACGAACACGATCGAGCCCTGGATTTTCGGCCTTTCGCCCCAACTCAGGCTGCTGTGCAGCATCGGGATCAACCCGGCCAGCACCGCGGCGAGGACGACCAGAAACAGTTGGGTTTGCAGGCGCCGGGTACTGATCCGCCGCTCCAGACGACGGGCCAGGCGCATCATGATCACCAGCCCGCGCTCGAACAGGCGCTTGCCATTGAAACGGCTGATCAGCGGCGGGGAGTTGAAGCGTCCGCGCTTGAGCTGATTGCGCAGCAGCAGATAGAGCGTGATGCCGCCGGACATGGCGATCAGGCTCATGATCATCGGCGCGTTCCACCCGTGCCAGATCGCCAGGCTGTACTCGGGCAGCGTGCCGCCCACCACCGGCAATGCCGCCGCCGCGAGCAACGGACCAACCACTTGAGCGGGAAAAATCCCCACCACCAGGCAGGTGAACACCAGCAATTCCACTGGCGCGCGCATCCAGCGTGGCGGCTCGTGCGGGGTGTGCGGCAGGTCGGTGGCGGTCGGGCCGAAGAACACGTCGACGGTGAAGCGCAGGGAATAAGCCACGCTGAACGTCCCGGCGATGGTCGCAACGATGGGCAGAGTCATCTCGATCCAGGCCGTCGCGTTGATGAACACCGTTTCGGCGAAGAACATCTCTTTCGACAGGAAACCGTTGAGCAGCGGCACGCCAGCCATGGAGGCGCTGGCGACCATGGCCAGGGTGGCGGTGAACGGGATCAGTTTGATCAGGCCGCTGAGCTTGCGAATGTCCCGGGTGCCACTTTCGTGGTCGATGATCCCGGCGGCCATGAACAGCGAGGCCTTGAACGTAGCGTGGTTGAGAATGTGGAACACCGCGGCCACGGCAGCCAGCGGACTGTTCAGCCCAAGCAGCAGGGTGATCAGCCCCAGGTGGCTGATGGTCGAGTAGGCCAGCAGGCCCTTGAGGTCATTCTGGAACATCGCGCAGTAAGCGCCGAGCAACAGGGTGCAAGCCCCGGCTCCGCCGACGATGTAGAACCATTCTTCGCTACCCGAGAGCGATGGCCACAGGCGTGCGAGCAGGAAAACACCGGCCTTGACCATGGTTGCCGAGTGCAGATACGCCGAAACCGGTGTCGGTGCCGCCATGGCGTGGGGTAGCCAGAAGTGGAAGGGGAACTGCGCACTTTTGCTCAAGGCGCCGATCAGGATCAGGGGCAAGAGGATGGGGTAAAGGGCATGGGCGCGAATCAGATCGCCGGCGGCCAGGACCTTATCCAGGTCATAGCTGCCGACCACATGGCCGAGCAGCATGACCCCCGCCAGCAAACACAAGCCACCGGCGCCGGTGACCATCAACGCCATATAGGCGCCACGTCGCGCATCGGCGCGGTGGTGCCAGTAGCCGATCAACAGGAATGAGAAGAGGCTGGTCAGCTCCCAGAAAAACACCATCTGGATCAGGTTTCCGGAGATCACCAGCCCCAGCATGGCGCCCATGAACGCCAGAAAAAACGCGAAGAAGCGCGGCACCGGATCGTCCGGTGACATGTAATAACGGGCGTACAGAGAAACCAGTGTGCCGATGCCCAGCACCAGCAGCGAGAACAGCCAGGCGAAACCGTCCATGCGCAGGACGAAGTTCAGGCCAAGGCTCGGTAGCCAGAAGAATTCTTCGCGGATCACGCCGCCATGGGCGATTTGCGGGTACAAGAGGGCGACCTGGACGGTGCCGATCAGGGCCACCAAGCCAGCCAACAGCGATTCGGTATTACGCGCGTTGTGCGGCAGCAAGGCTGCCAGACAGCTGCCGATAAAAGGCAGAAGCAGTAGAACTATCAGAGACATAGGCTTCTAATCTGCGGAAGTTTGTGAAGCATCATACGTGCCAGCTCCCGGATCACCAAACGCCAAGCTGTCGCAGAATCCTACAAGGTAGGCGGAAAGTTCTTGTTTATCATTGTTTCAAGGGAGAGGGGGGATCCCCGAAAAGATCGCAGCCTTCGGCAGCTCCTACAGGGGAACGTGTATTCCTGTAGGAGCTGCCGAAGGCTGCGATCTTTTGATCTTGCTGTTAATTGCCGCTTTCGCTCTCCAAGGCTTCATCAACTTCGGCAGCCACCTTACCCTTGGTCTTCAACTCACTGACAATCACCGCCGCTACAATCAACCCCGCCCCCAGCAAGGCAATCGCCGGCAACCGCTCTCCGGCAATCCGCCCGGCAATCCCGGCCCACACCGGTTCCCCGGCATAGATCAGCGTCGCCCGCGTCGGCGAAACACTTTTCTGCGCCCAGTTCATCGCCACCTGAATCGCCGCACTCGCCGCGCCCAGGCCCAGTGCGCTGCACAACAGCAACCAGGAGAACCCCGGAATCACTTCCTGAGTCGGCACCACCATCAGAAACGCCAACACCGAAGTTACCGCCAGTTGCACCACCGTCACCCGGCGCACATCGACCTGGCCGGCATAAGTGCTGATCAGAATGATCTCCGCCGCAATCGCCACGGCACTGATCAAGGTGGCGATTTCACCGGGGCTGAAATTGAGAGAAGCGCCAGAAGGGCCCGACAGCAACATCAACCCGGTAAAGGCCAGCATGATCCCGATGCTCGGCATCAGCCCCGGGCGCCGCCCCAGTACCAGCCATTGCAGCAACGGCACGAACGGCACATACAGCGCGGTGATAAACGCCGATTGACTGCTGGGAATGCTCTGCAAACCCACGGTCTGCAAGCCGTAACCGAGCATGATCGCCACGCCGATAAACGATCCGGCCTTGAGTTCGAACAGGGTCAGTTCGCGCAGATGACGCCAGGAGAACAGCGCCACGAGAGTCGCCGCCGCGGCAAAACGCAGGCCGACGAAAAACATCGGCCCACTGACGGTCATCGCATGCTGCACCAGCAAAAAGGTCCCACCCCAGATCATGGTGATCAGCACCAGCACGCATTCGGCATTGCTGAACCGTGAGAAACGGGAGGAAGCAGGGGAGGAGTTCACCGACGTCATGACCTTGCGCGCTACCTGAGGGAGACGCACAATGCGCCGGAAGTTGGGCAGTATACTGCGCAACACCACCAAGTGAGCAATATAGTGCACAAAGATTCCACCCAACGGGCGTCGGTCCTCCAGCACGTCAGCCAGAACGTTCGACGTCTGCGCCACGCCGCCGACATGAGCCAGAGCGCCTTGGCCGAAAAGTCCGGGGTCAGCCGCCGGATGCTGGTGGCCATCGAGGCCGGCGAGAAGAACGTCAGCCTGACCACCCTCGACCGCGTGGCCGAAGCGCTGGATGTCGCCTTCAGCGATCTGATTCAGGCCCCGGATGCCCGCGACCCGAGTCGCATCAACGAAGTCGCATGGGCCGGAACGATCCCCGGCAGCAAAGCCGTTTTACTGTCAAAAGCCACCGCCACCCGTGAAGTGGAACAATGGGAATGGTGCCTGCAACCGGGCGAAATTTACCCGTCGCAACCGGACGCCGATGGCTGGAGTGAACAGCTCTACGTATTCGAAGGCTGCCTGACCCTGGTTCTGGGCGATCAGCAGCAACACATCGGCGCCGGTGAGTTCTTCATGTTCGCCAGCAACCAGCCGCATTCCTATCGCAATGACGGGGAAGTGGCGGCGCGGTTTGTGCGCAATGTGGTGATTTGAGCGGGCAGCACTATTCATAGGGAAACGTGCAATACCTGTTAATTCTGATAGTAGACATGGAGCGAGATTGACCTCTAACTGGAGTTCGGCTCGTTGCCGAGATCCGACCGTCTATATAGGGATGCAGAAAATGGCAGTTTTGGAACCGCTAATAATAAAAGAGGCTATAGGTAAGGTCATTAAGCTGATAGATGTCCCAACTGCCGGTGCCACTGCCCTTATTCCTGTCCCGCCCAACACTCAACCGGACGACTCAATCGAGGTATTGATTGACGATCAAATGGTTGCGCAGGCTTCGAGTAGTAACCCGCCCGGAGACTTTTACGTATGCAGGGTGCCAAAAACAGTCTTACTGAAGAGCACAGGGCGGCAGAAGGAATTCAGATACATCATCTGGAACTCAGCTGGTAATCCTGTTCATTCCGATCCAATGCTCTATGACATCCTCCATCCTCCATCCTCCATCCTCCATCCTCCATCCTCCATTCTTTTGATTGAGTTGCTTCGTTGCTCAAAACAAAAAATGCAGCGTCTGCCTGAATGACTTAAATACAACACACGTCCTGGTGAGCGAGGGCTTGCCTGCGATGTCGGTGTGACTGACGATACCCATGCTGAATAGGCCGGTGTCTTCGCGGGCAAGCCCGCTCCCACAGGGGGTGTTTTGGGCTTGCCTTCAGCGATGGCTTGGCACGGAGCGATCTGCACGACTTCTATCCAGGGAAACATTGATCAGTGAGCACGCCATGACTGACACCCCAAGCGGACAGGCGACCGACGCCATTCGCCACGCGGACATCCTGATCATCGGCGGCGGCCTCAGCGGCGCGATGCTGGCGGTGCAGTTGCTGCGCTTGCCGGGCAAGCGTCAGGTGCTGGTGATCGAACCTCGCGCCGAACTCGGTCGGGGCGAAGCGTACAGCGCGGTGGAGTTGGGCCATACGCTCAACGGCAACGCGGCGCGGATGAGCGTTGACCCGGACAACGCTGATGATTTGACTCAATGGCTGACCGAATACATCGCGGCTGGCGGTTGGCCGGAATCGGATGAGCAGCATGTGCCGATCAGCGAACTGTTCCCGCCGCGCGGGTTGTTTGGCGTCTATGTGCAGCAGCGTCTGGCCGAGGCCCAGGCGGTTGGCGCGCGGTACGGTTCGACGGTGGAGCATGTGCGCGCGGAAGTGGTTGATGTGCAGATCGATATCGATTCGGTGCGCCTGACCTTGAACGATGGCCAGCGTTTGCGGGGCGCCTATGCGGTGCTGGCCACGGGCATGTTCGCCGCCGCGCGCACGCCGCAAACCGAATCCAGCGGCTTGAACGCAGCGGCGCTTGATCCCTGGGATGTGACCGCCATGCGTCAGCTTGATCCACAGTCGACGGTGCTGATCATCGGCTCGGGCCTGACCATGGTCGATGCTGTGGTGTCGCTGGAGCAGGCCGGGCATCGCGGGCCGATCGAAGTGTTTTCCCGTCATGGCCTGCTGCCGCATGTGCGGCGACAGCCTCCGGCCTGGGCGGATTTTTTGGCCGAGGATCACAGCATTCGCACACCGCGTCAGCTGATGCGCGAACTGCGTCGGCATTGCCTCGATGCCATCGCGCAGGGCATTGATTGGCAAGCGCCACTCGACACCGTGCGGGCGCACATCGGGCGGTTGTGGAGTCAGGCGACGGATGTGCAGCGTCGGCAGTTTGTGCGGCATGTGCGGCCGTGGTGGGAGAGTCATCACCATCGATCGCCGCCATTGAGCGCCGAGTTGGTGGCGCGGCTGCATGGGGAAGGGCGGTTGCGGATTCATGCTGCATCGTTCAAAGGGCTGGAGCCTTCATTGAACGGGGTGAGTATCCGCATTCGACGGCGTGGCGAGGCGCAAACCTGCGTGGTACACGGCGCGGCGCTGATCAACTCCAGCGGTATCGAATATGACTGGCGGCGGGTGGCGCGGCCATTGCCGCAGCAGCTATTGGCGCGCGGGCTGGTGCGGCCGGGGCCACTGGCGTTGGGGATTGCGGCGGCGGATGACGGCGCGGTACTCGGCGCCGATGGGCAGGTCGCCAGCCGTTTGTTCGCCATGGGCCCACCGTTGCGCGGGATGTGGTGGGAGAGCACGGCGGTGACTGATGTGGCGAGCCAGGCGAAGTCTCTTGCGGCGCGATTGGCGGGTTGACCGACAGTTGGAGGGGGGCTTTCGGGCCTCATCGCGAGCAGGCTCGCTCCCACAGGGGATTTACTGTGAGTCCATTTTTAACACGACGGACTGACCCAGCCCCCAAATGTAAAAATTGTGGGAGCGAGCCTGCTCGCTCCCACAAGGTCTGCTACGTCATGCCACCACTTGGTAGCACGGCACATACTCCGCGCCACCCGGCAGTTTCATCCGGTGCTGGGCGACGAAGGCCTTGAGCAATTTGTCCAGCGGCTGCATGACCGCTGCATCGCCACGGATCTGGTACGGCCCGTGTTCTTCGATCAGGCGGATGCCCTTGTCCTTGACGTTGCCGGCGACGATGCCGGAGAACGCGCGGCGCAGGTTGGCGGCCAGTTCGTGGGACGGCAGGTTGCGGCTCAATTGCAGGTTGGCCATGTTGGCGTGGGTCGGGTCGAACGGGCGCTGGAAGCCTTCGTCGATCTTCAGCAGCCAGTTGAAATGGAACGCGTCGTTGCGCTCGCGCCGGAACTGTTTGACCTCTTTGAGGCCCTGGGTCATCTGCCGCGCCACTTCAACCGGGTCGTCGATGATGATCTCGTAGTGCTGCTGCGCGGCTTCACCGAGGGTCGCTCCGACGAAGGCGTGCAACTGCTCCAGATACGGCGCGGCACTTTTCGGCCCGGTGAGGACCACGGGGAAGGGCAGGCTTTCGTTGTCCGGGTGCATCAGGATGCCGAGCAGGTACAGGAACTCTTCGGCCGTGCCCGCGCCGCCCGGGAAAATGATGATGCCGTGGCCGACTCGCACGAAGGCTTCCAGACGTTTCTCGATGTCCGGCAGGATCACCAGTTCGTTGACGATCGGGTTCGGCGCTTCGGCGGCGATGATCCCGGGCTCGGTCAAGCCAAGGTAGCGGCCGCCGTGGATGCGCTGCTTGGCGTGGGCGATGGTCGCGCCTTTCATCGGGCCTTTCATCACGCCCGGGCCGCAACCGGTGCAGATGTCCAGGCTGCGCAGGCCGAGTTCGTGGCCGACTTTCTTGGTGTATTTGTATTCTTCGGTGTTGATCGAGTGACCGCCCCAGCACACCACGATTTTCGGTTCGACGCCGGGACGCAGGGTGCGGGCGTTGCGCAGCAGGTGAAAGACGTAGTCGCTGATGCCCTGGGAGGTGCTCAGGTCGATGCTCAAGGCGTCGAGTTCGTTTTCGGTGTAGACGATGTCGCGCAGTGCGCTGAAGAGCATTTCGCGGGTGCTGGCGATCATTTCGCCATCGACGAAGGCGTCGGCCGGGGCATTCAGCAGTTCCAGGCGTACGCCACGGTCTTGCTGGTGAATGCGGATTTCGAAGTCTTTGTAGGCTTCCAGGATGGTCTTGGCGTTATCGACGTGGGCGCCGGTATTGAGGATGGCCAGGGCGCACTGGCGGAATAGGGTGTAGGTGAGACCGGTTCCGGCTTCGCTCAGTTGCTGTACTTCACGTTGGGACAGTGTTTCCAGGCTGCCTTTAGGGCTGACCGAGGCATTGATTACTTGTCGTTGGGTCATTCAATGATCCTTAAAACGATGTCACCCGCCGGCAACGGCGCATGGCAACCGAATAGTGTGTATCCATGATGAAGATGGCACGAACTGCGCTGTATCGCCATGTCCCCCGTTTGACGATGAAAAGATGAAAAGGAGCTCCAGCATAGCTAAATCTTTCGAGGAGGCGATAATGCCCTGCGCTCTTTTTGCTCACACACCCAAGGAAGCCTGCCGCGATGTTCGAAATCCAGCCGATGAATGCCGAAACTTATCGACGCCAGACGCGGCGCAGCACGGTGATCATCGCCCTGATGTTCCTGGCGCTGGCGATGGTGCTGTCCACGGCGGCGGTGGCGCTGTTCGGTGAGCCTGGTGGCGATAATCTGCGTTTCAACGTGGGCGGCGTGTTTGCCGCGTTGTTGCTGATGGTGACGCTGATACGCGGCACGTTCTGGACCCAGGCGTGGATGGCGCCAGCGGTCTACGGTTGGCAGCTCAAACGCAGCCTGATGAGCATCACCAACATCATGCACCAGGTGACGGCGGCGGTAGAGAAGGGTGATCCGAGCGCCATGAAGCTGCTGCGCTTTTATCATCTGGGACTGAGCCAGATGCATCAGCTCGATGGCAACTCCAGCGACCATAGCCAGTTGACCCGTGAGATGGACCAGCACAAGGTACGGATGCAAGCGCTGGGCATTGATACCGAACAGACGCAATTGAATCCGTCCTGGCTTGAGGCAATGAAGCAGGCGCCGCTGTAACGGGCACGAATGATTTCGATGAGCGTTTTCGTGTAAATCACCTATCGTATTCGTTGATGGGTCATAGTGGTCTGAGCGCCAGGCACGGCTGGATGGCGCTAAAAGGGCGAACGGGAACATTCGCCACGGAACAAGAAAACAGGGAGCGTCATGGGACATCCGTCCGTCAACGATCGTATTGAAAACGCTCGGCTCGCCGCGCCTTCGGTACCCGAGCAGCTTGAATCGATGCTCAAGGTTCGATACGCGGTTTTTCTGCTCGCGGTGTGCCTGTCCTTGATGGCCGTTGTGATCGTGGAAGGCTGGAACTCGCGCCAGTATCATTTGCGCAACAGCGAAGTGGCGATGTCCAATCTGGCGCAAACCCTGGCCTCGCAGGCTCAGGCCTCGATCAAGCAGGCCGATACGCTGCTGTTTGCTCTGGTGGATCGTCTCGAGAACGATGGCATGGAACCGGAGAAATTTCCCAGACTGCAACGTTTGCTCCACGCCCAGCGCGGTGAGTTGGCGCAGATCCATGGGCTGTTCGTTTACGACGAAGAAGGCCGTTGGCTCGCCAACTCCAATAATGCTGTGCTGCCCAATGCCAATAACGCCGACCGTGAATATTTCATCTACCACCGTGATCATCCCGACCGGGGGCCTCATATCGGTCCGTCGATAAAAAGCCGCTCGACCGGTGAGTGGATCATGACCGTATCGCGCAGGATCAATCACGCTGATGGCCGGTTTGCCGGTGTGGCACTGGCGACGATTTATCTCAACCATTTCCTGAATCTGTACAACGGCATCGACATGGGCAGGAACGGCGTGATCAACCTGATCGCCGACGATGCCACCATCGTTGTTCGCCGCCCGTTCAACGACGCTGAGATGGGCACCAGCGTCGCCAATGGGCCGCTGTTTACCCAACTGTTGCCCAAGGGCGATTCCGGTACGGCCGTGGTCAAGTCCTACATGGACGGGGTGGAGCGAGTTGCGGGGTTTCGGCGGGTCGAGGGTTATCCGCTTGTCGTCTTTACCGCGCTCGACAAGGATGAAGTCCTGGCCGGCTGGCGGCAGGAGTCAATGCTGAACGCAGGCATCGTCGTATTGCTGCTGGGGTTCCTGGGCGTTCTCGGTTATCGCCTGATTCGTCTCATGAGGCAGCAGAACACTATTCAGAGCGAATTGCTGGGGGCTCAGGAAAAACTCATTGAGGTTAATCGCAGCCTTGAGTTGCTGGCCCTGGAGGATGCGCTGACCGGACTTTCCAACCGGCGGCAATTCGATGTGTTCATCCTGGCGGAAATGGGCCGCGCCAGACGTACCCACACCAGCCTTGCGCTGCTGATGATCGATGTCGATCACTTCAAGAGCTTCAACGATCGCTATGGTCATTTGGCGGGGGACGAGTGTTTGCGCAAGATCAGCGCCATCATCACGGACAACATCAAGCGCCCCGGCGATCTGGCTGCCCGCTTTGGCGGCGAGGAATTTACGGTGGTGCTACCCGGCACCGACTATGTGGGCGCATTTCTGGTGGCGGAAAAGATCCGTCGCGCGGTTCAGCAAGCCGACATCAAGCACAGCGACAGTCCCGAAGGTACCGTTACGGTCAGTATCGGGGTCTGCGCCTACAACCAGACGTCGCAGAGCCAGCCCGAAGACCTGATCGGTGCCGCCGACAAGGCGTTGTATGTGGCCAAGGCCAGCGGTCGGAACATGAGCGTCATTGCCAATTGAATTCAACCAGGATCACTGCTCTGACCGAGTCGGGTGCCGCAACTTCCATAACCGGATCAGCCGCAGGTAGATCAGCACGTTGATCGCCAGCACCACGCTGCCCAGCCCCAGCTGAATCGCAGGTGTCAGCCCGGCCGGATAGATAATCGGCCACACGTAATGTTCGATAAAACCGCCGCCGTAACCGGTTTGCCCGGCCGCATGGCGCATGAGGTTTTCCCATTCGGTCAGCGGGCACATCAGGTGGAACACTTCCACGATCACGCCCCATGCGGCGGCGGGCAGATGCCACCAGGCCAGGTGATGCCATTTGAGCACCAGCAGCCCGCCGAACAGCACGAACACAATGAACAGCAAGTGAGACAGCACCAGCCCGTCGGCGGCGATTCGGTAAAGCATGTCGACTCCCTGACGTGTCATGTGAATGGCTTCATGGTACTCGGGCGGGATGATCGCCAAAAGCGCACAAAATTGTTCATGCCTTCTGTCACGAGTGCTGGCACAGTTGGAGGTCTTCCTCTGGTTGTTGAGCGTTATGTCCAACTCACTCATATCGCGCAGTGCGTTCCTTCGCGGCGCCGTAGCCATCATGCCGTTGTCCCTGGCGACCGCGCCTTGGGGGTTGCTGGCCGGATCCATGGCTATCGAAGCCAATCTCACGCCCCTGCAAGGCCAGGGCTTATCGAGCATCGTGTTTGCCGGTGCCGCGCAACTGGTCGCCATCGGCATGCTCAAGGGCGGCGCCGGAGTCTTTTCGATTCTGCTGACCACGTTGTTGCTGACTTCCCAGCATTTGCTTTACGGGATGAGCATGCGTTCGGTGATTGCACCATTGCCGGGCCGCTGGCGAGTGGGTCTGGGCTTTTTACTCACCGATGAACTGTTCGCCCTGACCAGCCAGCATGACAAACAGCAATTCAATCGCTGGTACGCCCTGGGTGTGGGCCTGACGTTTTACATCGCGTGGAACCTCTTTACCCTGGCGGGCATTGTGCTGGGCAGCAGTATTCCTGGGCTTGAACACCTGGGGCTGGACTTCTCCATCGCGGCGACCTTTATCGCGTTGATCACGCCGGTGGTGCGCAACGTTCCGACAGTGGTCTGCGTGGCGGTCTCTCTGTTCTGTTCGGTGCTGTTCAGTTATTGGCAATGGGGCTCGGCGCTGGTGCTGTCGGGGTTGGCGGGCATGACCGCAGGCTTTATCTGCAACAAACTCTACGTGGGGCGCACATGATGGTCTGGGCTGTGATTATCGGGATGGGCCTGCTGGTGTTCCTGAACCGCTACGTATTTCTCGAGCCTCGACTGCCAGTGCGCTTGAGCAGCAATGCCCGGCAGTTCCTCGGTTTCGCGGTGCCGGGCATGCTCACCGCCATCTGCGGACCGATTGTGTTCATGCCCGACAAACAGCTGAACCTGCAGTGGGATAACCCCTACCTGATCAGTTCGCTGGTGGCCGTGGGCCTGGTGCTTTACACCCGCAATACTTTGCTCAGCATGTTGTTGAGCATGGGGTTCTTCTTTTTGCTGCGGTGGTGGCTCTGAGTCGTCCCGTCCGAAACTGTTCTACGCTTAAAAAAAGATGACTGATCCTTTGAGGAAGGGAGGTGGACATGGCCACAGAACCAAAGCGTCCGGATCCGGATGAGGACATCGATGAACCGACTGAAGAAGAGCTCGAACAGCAGAGGCGCTCGACGCCGGACTGGAAACACCCCGACGACGGTAAAGAGCTGTCGGACCGTGACCAGGAGCGCCCGCTGAAGCCCTGATCGGCTGGTAATCAAAATCAAAAGATCGCAGCCTTCGGCAGCTCCTACGCCATTTAATGTAGGAGCTGCCGAAGGCTGCGATCTTTTGATTTTTGGGGCAAAACAGTCTGACGGGCACGCGAGTTCGGGAACAGGCGCTGGAACCAAACACTGTGTACCCTTATCCAACCTCGGCTCGCAGCAATTGGCGGGTCGATCGAAGGATAAATGGGCGAGGGGTTTTTGCCATTAAACGTGACGGCCGCAAGGTCTGGCCCAAGGCAAAACATGAAGCAGTTGATCAAGGTTTTATCCGTATTCGCCATCGCAGTCGGCCTGTTTGGCTGCATCGCCGCGCCCATCGAAATGACGCCGCAGACGCAACAGCGTTTGCAGGCGCAACCGCCGATTCGTTTTCTGCTGACCTTTGATGACGGGCCCAGCGCGTCCGGTTTTTACAACCCGACCGCCACCGTACTCGACAGCCTGGCGCGTAACCCGCTGCAACCCGACATCAAAGCCGTGTTCTTCGTGCAGACCCGCGCCTCAGGCGCCGGCGGCAGTGACGTGGGCCGCCAACTCATGCGGCGCGAACAGAGCGAAGGTCATCTGCTGGCCTTCCACACGGCCACTCCCCACCACACCAACCATCGCTCCCTGGACCCGGAACAACTGGAACAGTCGCTGACCAACGGCAGCGCAGACATTGCCGCGATCACTGGCGCCTCGCCGACCCTGGTGCGCCCGCCGTTCTGGAACTACGACAAGCGCACCTTTGCCGCCTACCAACAGCATGGCATGCACGTACTGCTGACCGACCTGAGCGCCAATGACGGCAAGATCTGGGGCTTCAACGCCAGCCCTCGGCGGCGGGCCAATATGCTGCGGCAGCTGTCCGAAGTTCGCGAGCGCATCGCCCTTGGCGAGTTGCCGACGGTGGACGGGGTGATTCCGGTGGTGGTGACCTTTCATGACCTGAATCGTTATACCGCCCGGCATACCCGCGAATACCTGCAAATCCTCCTCGACAGCGCCCGCGCCACGGGAGTGACCACGGCACAGAAAGCGTTTTACGACGACACGACGGCGCTGCAGCGGGCGGCCATGGCGCGTACTGTCCTGGACAGTTCAGAGCCTGTTCATTTGCCGGGGATCTGGAACTGGATATGGGACGGGGATTCTCACTGAACGACGTTGGGATGATTGACTGTGTAGTGGCGTAGGAGCTGCCGCAGGCTGCGATCTTTTGATTTTCAGCGGTTTTGAAAATGCCAAAGATCAAAAGATTGCAGGCTTCGCCAGCTGACGGTTTAACTGACCGGGTTTTCGAGCCTGTTGCGTGGCAGTAGTTCATCGATCATCTGCAAGCAATGATTCAACCCCGGCGATACATCGCTTACGCGCCTGCTGAGGATGATCGGCGAGGTGGCGTTGTCTTCCAGCACCGGGGTGAAGCCAATGTCGTCACGGTGCAGCAACTGCACTGAGGCCGGTACCAGCGTCACCCCGATCCCCGCACCCACCAGACCGATGGCTGTTTGCAGCTCATTGGTCCATTGCGCCACCTTGATGTGCACGCCGTAGGATTCGAATAACGCGATCACATGGTCGGCGTAGCTGGGGCGTGGATTGCCGGGGTACAGCACAAAGGGTTCTTTCGCCAGCTCGCGAAGGCTGATGGGCCTGGCGAGGAGCGGATGGCCGGCGGGCAGGGCGGCGACCAGTCGGTCTTCGGTGAGCACGGTCTGAAGAATGGCCGGGTCATCGATGCGGATGCGGCCGAAGCCGACATCGATGCGCCCGGCCTTGAGCGCTTGCACCTGTTGCAACGTGGTCATTTCCGAGAGTCCCAACTCCAGCGCCAGCGGTTCGCCGCTGCGCAGTCGGCGGATCAGTTCCGGCAGCACGCCATAGAGTGTCGAGGGCGCAAAACCAATGCCCAGCCAGGTCTTTTCGCCCAGTCCGATCCGCCGCGTGTTGTCGCAAACTTTGCCCAATTGCTCGAGCAGGGCGGTGGAATGTTCATGGAAAAACCGTCCGGCGTCGGTCAGCTTCAACGGTCGGCCGCGCTCCAGCAGAAGCACCCCGAGTTCATCTTCCAGCTGCTGAATCTGCCGGCTCAGCGGCGGTTGGGCGATGTGCAGCAGTTCGGCGGCGCGGGTGAAGTTGAGGGTTTGAGCCAACACCTGAAAATACCGCAGGTGACGCAGTTCCATGGGGCCTCCGGACGTCGATCTGTTGAATACCTTAAAGGTATCGAGCCAGACCAATTCTATATTGGCCGCCCGGAAAAAGCCGTACGAGAATCCGTTCCAGAACTTTAAGAACCTGACGGGTATCGACATGCGTGCAACTGCCATTGAATCGATCGAGACGATCATCGTCGATCTGCCAACCATTCGCCCCCATAAGCTGGCGATGCACACCATGCAGAACCAGACCCTGGTAATCATTCGCCTGCGTTGTGCCGATGGCATTGAAGGGGTCGGTGAATCGACCACCATTGGCGGTCTGGCCTATGGCAATGAAAGCCCGGACAGCATCAAGACCAACATCGACAAACACTTCGCGCCACTGCTGATCGGCCAGGACAGCGGCAATGTGAATGCCGCGATGTTGCGACTGGAGCGCAGCATTCGGGGTAACACGTTCGCCAAATCGGGTATTGAAAGTGCCTTGCTCGATGCCCAGGGCAAGCGTCTTGGCCTGCCGGTCAGCGAGCTGTTGGGTGGCCGCGTTCGCGATGCATTACCGGTGGCCTGGACGTTGGCCAGCGGCGACACCGCCAAGGACATCGCCGAAGCGGAACAAATGCTCGACCTGCGTCGCCACCGGATCTTCAAGCTGAAAATCGGCGCTGGCGAGGTCAACCGCGACCTGGCCCACGTCATTGCGATCAAAAAAGCGCTGGGCGATCGCGCCAGCGTGCGGGTCGATGTCAATCAGGCCTGGGACGAAGCGGTTGCCCTGCGGGCCTGCCGGATCCTCGGCAGCAACGGCATCGACCTGATCGAACAACCGATCTCACGCAACAACCGCGCTGGCATGGTGCGCCTGAATGCCATGAGCCCGGCGCCGATCATGGCCGACGAATCCATCGAATGTGTAGAGGACGCCTTCAACCTGGCGCGCGAGGGCGCCGCTTCGGTATTCGCCCTGAAGATCGCCAAGAACGGCGGCCCACGCGCCGTGCTGCGAACCGCCGCCATTGCCGAGGCGGCCGGTATCGGCCTGTATGGCGGCACCATGCTCGAAGGCGGAATCGGCACGCTGGCCTCGGCCCATGCCTTCATCACGCTCAACACACTGAGCTGGGATACCGAGTTGTTCGGCCCGCTGCTACTCACCGAAGACATCCTCAGCGAGCCGCTGGTCTATCGCGATTTTCAACTGCACGTCCCGCAAACACCGGGGCTGGGCCTGATCCTGGATGAAGAGCGCCTGGCGTTTTTCCGTAGGGACAAGACATCCACTGCCGTTCATCCAGCCTGAGGAGGGCATCATGCTGTTTCACGTAAAAATGACGGTGAATTTACCGGTCGACATGAACCTGGAGCGCGCCGCTCAGCTCAAGGCCGACGAAAAAGCCCTGGCCCAGCGCCTGCAAGAGCAAGGCAAGTGGCGTCATCTGTGGCGCATCGCCGGGCTCTATGCCAATTACAGCGTGTTCGATGTCGACAGCGTTCAGGAACTGCACGACCTGTTGATGCAATTGCCGCTGTACCCGTACATGGCCATCGAGGTCAACGCGCTGTGCCGGCATCCTTCTTCCATTCGCGACGATGACCGCTGAGCCCAGCCTGTTCAGTTCGCTACGCTAATAATTACAAGATGAGGAACTACCATGAACGTCAAGATTTCCCACACTGCCAGTGCCCAGAAGTTTCTCGAGGACGCCAGCGGCCTGCATAACGAAGCCGGCAATCCGCGGGTCAAGGCGCTGGTTTACCGCATCCTGCGGGATTCGGTGAACATCATCGAAGACCTGGCCGTGACCCCGGAAGAATTCTGGAAAGCGGTCAATTACCTCAACGTGCTGGGCGCGCGCCAGGAGGCTGGGTTGGTGGTGGCCGGGCTCGGCCTGGAGCATTACCTCGACCTGTTGATGGACGCCGAAGACGAGCAGGCCGGCAAGGCCGGTGGCACACCGCGGACCATCGAAGGGCCGCTGTATGTGGCGGGTGCGCCGCTGTCGAATTTCGAAGCGCGGCTGGACGACGGTGTCGATCCGGGTGTCGTGCTGTTCATGCAAGGCCAGGTGCGCAACACCGCCGGCGAACCGCTGGCCGGCGCCGTGGTGGATGTCTGGCACGCCAACACCGGCGGCACCTATTCGTACTTTGATACCGCTCAGTCGGAATTCAACCTGCGTCGACGCATCGTCACCGATGCCGAGGGTCGCTACCGTTTTCGCAGCATCGTGCCGTCGGGCTACGGCTGCCCGCCGGACGGTCCGACCCAGCAATTGCTCGATCAACTGGGCCGTCATGGTCAGCGGCCGGCGCACATCCACTTCTTCATTTCGGCAGCGGATCATCGTCACCTGACCACCCAGATCAACCTCGACGGCGATCAGTACCTGCATGACGATTTCGCCTACGCCACCCGTGATGAACTGATCGCCAAAATCACCTTCAGTGACGATCCGCAGCGTGCGGCGGCCCATGGCGTCAGCGGTCGTTTTGCCGAAATCGACTTTGACTTCACGCTGCAGTCGTCTGCACAGCCTGAGGAGCAGCAACGCCACGAGCGGGTCCGTGCGCTTGAGGACTGACGAAACCGCAAGCTGATCCGGGCCTCAAGATAACCGACCGTTTATCTTGAGGCCTTCTGTGTTTCGGCCAGGACACTAGAATGGCGGCGCCACCGATAACAACAATGAGAGTGATCCGATGATGCAAGCGCAATGGTTGAGTCATCGCAGCAGAGTCTTCGACCACGCCGACCCGTACGCGGTGTCGGGCTACGTCAATCAGCACGTCGGCAATCATTGCCTCCAGATGCCCAGGGCCGGTCGTCCGCTGGCGAGTCTCGACCACCGCAAGTTCGCCAGCCTCGACCTGTGCCGCATCAGTTACGGCGCCAGCGTGCGGGTCACGTCTGGCGCGCTGGACAGCATCTATCACTTGCAAGTGCTGCTGCGCGGCAACTGCCTGTGGCGTGGCCATGGCCAGGAACATTACTTCGCCCCCGGCGAGTTGCTGCTGATCAACCCCGACGATCCGGTGGATCTGACCTATTCCAATGATTGCGAAAAATTCATCCTGAAAGTCCCCACGCGGCTGCTGGAGTCGGTGTGCGAAGAGCAGCGCTGGCGGTATCCGGGGCAGGGCGTGCGGTTTCTGGAGAACCGTTATCAGCTCAATGAACTGGAAGGTTTTGTCGGTCTGCTGGCGATGATTTGCCAGGAAGCCGAGGCTACCGAACAGATTCCCCGCGTGCAGGAGCACTACGCGCAGATCATTGTCAGCAAGATGCTCAGCCTGATGAAAACCAACGTCATCCGCACGGGGCTCGGCGCATCCACGGCCACGTTCGAGACGATTGCGGATTACATCGCCTGCAACCTCAAGCAAGACATCGACAGCGAAGAACTGGCGCGCCAGGCGCGGATGAGCCTGCGTTCGCTGTATGGGTTGTTCGAACGCAATGCGGGAGCCACGCCGAAAAGCTACATCCGGCAGAAAAAACTCGAACGCATTCACGCCAACCTGAGCGACCCGACCTGCAACGTGCGCAACGTCACGGAAGTGGCCATGGACTACGGCTTTCTGCATTTGGGACGGTTCTCCGACAGCTACCGCAAACAGTTCGGCGAGTTGCCGTCGGACACCCTCAAACGCCGCCACTGAACGTGCCCCCAATCCATGGAGCTGCCGAAGGCTGCGATCTTTTGATCTTGTCTTTAAAAAACAACATCAAAAGATCGCAGCTTTCGGCAGCTCCTACGGTTTTGTGTCCGCCCGATAGGTCACGGGCGTGCGCGATACCCTCTGCACAAAACGGATACAGGTCTGCACCCGGCGGATAGTCCGCCCCATCCCCACGTCCTAGCATGGCCCTGCCTGAACAAAAACAATGGAGGCGGCGGCCATGACCCTGCGACCCGAATACCTTCACTCCCTGCTTGAAGAAGACCCTGAGCAGGGCATCTATCGCTGCAAGCGCGAGATGTTCACCGATCCGCGGCTGTTCGACCTCGAGATGCAACACATCTTCGAAGGCAACTGGCTGTACCTGGCCCACGAAAGCCAGATCCCCAACAACAACGATTTCTACACCACCACCATGGGGCGCCAGTCGATCTTCATCGCGCGCAACAAGGACGGTGAGTTGAACGCCTTTATCAATGCGTGCAGCCACCGTGGAGCGATGCTCTGCCGGCACAAGACCGGCAACAAGAGCACCTACACCTGCCCCTTCCACGGCTGGACCTTCAACAACTCTGGCAAGCTGCTCAAGGTCAAAGACCCGGCGGCGGCCGGCTACCCGTCGAGCTTCAATTGCGAAGGCTCCCACGACCTGACCAAAGTCGCGCGTTTTGAGTCCTATCGCGGTTTTCTGTTCGCCAGCCTCAAGGCCGACGTGGTGCCGTTGGTCGAGCACCTGGGCGAATCGGCAAAGATCATCGACATGATCGTCGACCAGTCCGCCGATGGCCTGGAAGTGCTGCGCGGTTCCTCCAGTTACATCTATGAAGGCAACTGGAAGCTCACCGCTGAAAACGGCGCTGACGGCTATCACGTCAGCTCGGTGCACTGGAACTACGCAGCAACCCAGAACCAGCGCAAGCAGCGCGAAGCCGGCGAAGACATCCGCACCATGAGCGCCGGCACCTGGGCCAAGCAAGGCGGGGGTTTCTATTCCTTCGACAAGGGCCACATGCTGCTCTGGACCCGTTGGTCCAACCCCGAGGATCGCCCGCTGTACGAGCGACGCGACGAGTTGGCCCGGGACTTCGGCCAGGCCCGCGCCGACTGGATGATCGAGAACTCGCGCAACCTGTGCCTGTACCCGAACGTGTACCTGATGGACCAGTTCAGCTCGCAGATTCGCATCGCCCGGCCGATCTCGGTCAACCGCACCGAAATCACCATTTATTGCATCGCCCCCAAAGGCGAAAGCGACTGCGCCCGGTCGAGCCGGATTCGCCAGTACGAGGATTTCTTCAACGTCAGCGGCATGGCCACCCCGGATGATCTGGAGGAATTTCGCTCCTGCCAGACGGGTTACCAGGGCAGCGTCACTGCCTGGAACGACATGTCCCGTGGCGCCGAGCATTGGGTCGAAGGCGCGGATAACGCGGCCAAGGAAATCGACCTGCGTCCGCTGCTCAGCGGCGTGCGCACCGAAGACGAAGGCCTGTTCGTGCTGCAACACAAGTATTGGCAGGAGACGATGCTCAAGGCCTTGGCCGCTGAACACGCCGAACTGATTGCCGTGGAGGCCGTGCAATGACCATCACCTATGATGCCGTGCGCGACTTTCTCTACCGCGAAGCACGCTACCTCGACGACAAGCAATGGGACGACTGGCTGGAGTTGTACGCGCCGGACGCCACCTTCTGGATGCCGTCCTGGGATGACAACGACGAGCTGACTGAAGACCCGCAGCGGGAAATCTCGCTGATCTGGTACGGCAACCGCACCGGCCTGGAAGACCGCATCTTCCGCATCAAGACCGAACGTTCCAGCGCCAGCGTGCCGGACACCCGCACCTCGCACAACCTCAGCAATATCGAGCTGATCGAACAGGCCGACGGCCTGTGCAAGGTGCGCTTCAACTGGCACACCCTGAGCTTTCGCTACAAGACCGTCGACAGCTATTTCGGCAGCAGTTTCTACACCCTGGATGTGCGCGGTGAAAACCCGTTGATCAAGACCAAGAAAGTGATCCTGAAGAACGACTACGTTCGCCAGGTCATTGATGTTTACCACCTCTGAGGCGGCCGTCATGACTCATTCCATTGCGTTCAATTTCGAAGACGGCGTCACCCGATTCATCGACGCCAATGCGGGGGAAACCGTGGCCGATGCCGCGTACCGCCAGGGCATCAATATTCCCCTGGATTGCCGCGACGGCGCTTGCGGAACCTGCAAGTGCTTCGCCGAGGCCGGCCGCTACGATTTGGGCGAGGACTACATCGAAGACGCCCTCAGCGCTGACGAAGCGCAGCAGGGTTTTGTCCTGACCTGCCAAATGCGTGCCCAGAGCGATTGCGTGGTGCGGGTGCCGGTTTCATCGGATGTCTGTCGCACTCGTCAGGCCAGCTATGACGCGACCATCAGCGCGGTGCGTCAGTTGTCCGACAGCACCATTGCGCTGTCGATCAAAGGCGAGGCCCTGAGCAAACTGGCGTTTCTGCCGGGGCAGTATGTGAACCTCGGGGTGCCCGGCAGCGAGCAGACCCGCGCCTATTCGTTCAGCTCGTTGCAGCGTGACGGCGAAGTCAGTTTTCTGATTCGCAACGTACCCGGCGGCTTGATGAGCAGTTTCCTGACCGGCATGGCCAAGGCCGGCGACAGCATGAGCCTGGCGGGCCCGTTGGGCAGCTTTTATCTGCGCGACATTCGCCGTCCATTGTTGCTGCTGGCCGGTGGCACTGGTCTGGCGCCGTTCACGGCGATGCTGGAAAGAATCGCCGAGCAGGGCAGCGAACATCCGCTGCATCTGATCTACGGCGTGACCAACGATTTCGATCTGGTGGAACTTGATCGACTCGAAGCCTTCGCCGCGCGAATTCCGAACTTCAGCTTCAGCGCCTGCGTGGCCAACCCCGACAGCCAGCACCCGCTCAAGGGCTACGTGACCCAACACATAGAGCCACGGCATTTGAACGATGGCGATGTCGACGTCTACCTGTGCGGCCCGCCGCCCATGGTCGAGGCAGTCAGCCAGTTCATCCGCGAGCAAGGCATCTCGCCTGCGAACTTCTACTACGAGAAATTTGCCGCCAGCGCGGCTTGAGCGATGAAATCCTGTGGGAGCGAGGCTTGCCCGCGAAGAATGCACCGCGGTTTTTCAGGCATTGCGCGTCATCGTTCTTCGCGGGCAAGCCTCGCTCCCACAGGTTCTGCATCTTAACTAACCGGCATTGGGGCTTCTCGCCACACTGGTTCGCTCCCACAGGACTAACTGACCGGCATCCGTCGTCACGAGGTATGTATGAACAGATTTCACGAAAAAGTCGCGCTGATTACCGGTGCTGCGCAAGGTATCGGCCGACGTGTGGCTGAACGCATGGCCGCTGAAGGCGCGCGGCTGATTCTGGTCGACCGCTCCGATCTGGTGTTCGAGCTCCAGAAGCAACTGGGGCAGAGCAGTCAGGTGCTCGCGCTGACCGCCGACCTTGAGCAGTACAGCGAATGCAGCCGTGTGATGAGCACCGCTGTCGAGCGTTTTGACCGCCTCGATGTGTTGGTCAACAACGTGGGCGGCACGATCTGGGCCAAGCCTTTCGAGCACTATGAAGAGCAACAGATCGAAGCCGAGGTCCGCCGTTCGTTGTTCCCGACGTTGTGGTGTTGCCATGCCGCGCTGCCGTTCATGCTCGAACAAGGCAGTGGCGCCATCGTCAACGTTTCGTCCATCGCGACCCGTAGTGTCAATCGCGTGCCATATGGCGCGGCGAAGGGCGGGGTCAATGCGCTGACCGCTTGCCTGGCGTTTGAAACGGCCGGTCGTGGCGTGCGGGTCAACGCGACCGCTCCCGGTGGCACCGAGGCGCCGCCGCGGCTGATCCCGCGCAACACCGCGCAGCAGAGCGCTCAGGAAAAGCTGTGGTATCAGCAGATTGTCGACCAGACCCTCGACAGCAGTTTGATGAAGCGCTATGGCACGCTGGATGAGCAGGCAAGCGCTATCCTGTTTCTGGCCTGCGACGAAGCCTCCTACATCACCGGCATGGTCATGCCGGTCGGTGGCGGCGATCTGGGCTGACGGGCTCGCAAGCAACATTGGCCCGATTCTCGATAGCCTGCGACCTACAAGCGACGCTGAAACGCTTTGACGATTCTGAGCGTGGCGTCGCTTGTTTTCAGATTGTGCACGGCGTCCAGCGGATGCCAGATGCAGTCGAAGATTTCATTTTGTGGCCTGGCCGCTGCCAGGTTAACGACCGACGCCTCGTAGACATGGTGCCGGGTGCTGGTCGTTTCCCATTCCATCAAGTACAGCATGTCATCGACCTCAAGCCCTGTTTCTTCGTAGAGCTCTCGTATGGCCGCGCCCGCAGCGGTTTCGCCGGGCTCTACTTTTCCGCCTGGCAGGGTCCAGCGACACCTGGGCTTGCGCACCAGAAGAATATGCCGATCCTGCTCGCAAATGACGGTTGCACGTACTTTCATGGATTACCCGATTGTTGCTTGTCATAAAACAGTCATAAAAATGCAATATTCAGACCGAAATCCGCACAAGTGCCTGCCTCAAGGGTTGGAGTCGATAAGGCGGCTGAAAGTGCAATGCAATGCCGGAATCCTGACGCGACGTCTGGTTGGCACTTCAGTGAGGGTCGGGTGTAAGGTGGTTGAGTCGATTCAGGACTTTCACTGCCGAAATGGAGGTGACTATGAGCGTTCCGATGCTGACCAAAATGCACATGAACGGCTATGACGTACTCAGCGTGAACAACGGCCCCTGGCGGGTATGCACCAAAGGTGACCGGCTTGGCGCCTTTGGCAGCAGAGAGGAAGCACTGGCCTATGCCGCTGCGCTTCCCGCCTGCCGAGCCCGGTCGGGTAAAGCGTCGCGCAGCCACACATCAGAAAGCCGCAAATCAGACAAATAGTGCGCTTGAAGCCCCGGTACGCCGGGGCTTTTGATAACGGTCGATAATGGACTAGTAACCGCCGCCCATCCCGCCCGTGGAGGGGGAGTACTCTCTGGCTTTTTGTTGGACGTGACTCCATTCCGCGCAGGTCATGAAGCTCTTGTGGTCGACCTTGCCCGTGCCATCGAAGCTGACATGATACGGTTGCTGATGGCCGGCCTGCGTCAGCTTGTAGTCAAAACAGGTGCCAGGTTCCACGGTACGCGGCGTTACTGATAAAGGCTGACCGCCAATCTGCTGGACTTGATCCTTGCTCATGCCGGTCTCGACCTTGGCGACCAGCGGCTGGTCCTGGTAGATATGTGAATCGCTGCTGCAACCACCTGACGCCGCCAGCACGGTAATCAAGGCGCATAGAGGCTTGTTCATGACAGCACTCTCTAGTGAGCTTTCGTTCGACTGATGCTCTTTGCTTTCACTTCTTCAGCATAGCCCGCCAGTCGCTGCTCATCGCCCTGAAACAGCTCGCACAGCCTTAGCGTTGCCTCTGCGTCCACATCATTTCCGGCCAGACGCAACTGCTCTGCAATGCGCAAAAGCTCTACCGCCGACCATCTCAGGTCCGAGGCTACACCTTGCAGGTCGCGCCGAAGTTGCTGTTCATATTCATTGAGCCACATGATGACCTCCTGCAAATTCCCCGCTACGAAATAGTAGTCCCATTTACCGGCATGGAGCGTTATGTTCGTCTGATCGCAAGAGAATCGAAATCATGCAACAGCCTGTCTATCAACTGCTGGAAGTCGCCAACGGCAAGCCGATCAAACTCTGGACCGAGGGTGTGCCGGTCGAAAGCGAAGCCCGGCAGCAATTGATCAATATCGCCAAGATGCCGTTCATCTTCAGGCACCTGGCGGTGATGCCGGACGTGCATCTGGGTAAAGGGTCCACTATCGGCAGCGTGATCCCCACTGTGGGCGCGATCATTCCGGCGGCCGTGGGGGGGGACATCGGCTGCGGCATGATTGCCGCGCGCACTTCACTGACCGCCAACGACTTGCCAGACCACCTGCACGGGCTGCGCAGCGCCATCGAAAAGGCCGTGCCCCATGGCCGCACGTTAAGCCGTGGCCGCCGCGATGAAGGCGCCTGGAACCACGTTCCCAAGCAGGCCGATCAAGCTTGGGCGGCGCTGAGCCCACGGTTCAAGACGATCACCGACAAGTACCCGAAACTCGCCAGCACCAACAACCGTCAGCACCTGGGCACCCTCGGTACCGGTAACCATTTCATCGAGGTCTGCCTGGACGAGGCCGACCGCGTCTGGTTCATGCTGCACAGCGGTTCTCGCGGGGTTGGCAACGCCATCGGCACCCTGTTCATTCAACTGGCCCAGGCCGACATGCGCCAGCACATCGCCAATCTGCCGGACCGCGATCTGGCTTACTTCAAAGAGGGCAGCCGACACTTCGATGACTACGTCCAGGCGGTGGGCTGGGCTCAGGACTTCGCCCGGCAGAACCGGGCCTTGATGATGCAAGCGGTGATTCAGGCTGCCCGGCAAGTGATCCGCAAACCCTTCGAGGTTGCACTGGAGGCGGTGAACTGCCACCACAATTACGTGCAGAAAGAGCGGCACTTCGGTGAAGACGTGCTGGTTACCCGCAAGGGCGCGGTTTCGGCGAAGCAGGGCGAGCTGGGGATCATTCCTGGCTCCATGGGGGCCAAAAGTTTCATCGTTCGTGGCCTCGGCAACGAGCAATCATTCTGCTCCTGCAGCCACGGCGCCGGTCGTACCATGAGCCGCACCAAAGCCAAAAACACCTTTACCGTCGCCGATCAGATCCGCGCCACTGCCCACGTGGAATGCCGCAAGGACGCTGCGGTCATCGATGAGATTCCGATGGCCTACAAGGACATCGACAAAGTCATGTATGCCCAGCGTGATCTGGTGGAAGTGCTGCATACCTTGCGTCAGGTGGTGTGCGTGAAAGGGTAGGGATGGAAGGTGCTTCCGCTGGTCGGGAAGTTTCACGCGAGTGAACAGCTCTGCTGTCGTATTGAAGTAGTGATTTTTTTCACTCGGGCGAGGCCCATCTCAAATGACGACTACCGATGATTTCAGACACCATGCGCATGAGCTGATGGTTGACCTGGATGCGGCAACCACAGAAATGATGAAACTGATCTCGGCCCATCAGCTGAGTGGCCCGGAATGGGAGCGAGTCACGAAATGGCAGCATGAAGCGTACGAGCGATGGATGACGTACCTGAATGCGAGGTCATATCCCGATTCCGGTTCGAGGGCCGAACCGGGGCAGGGCGAAGCGCCTCTATAGAGACATCGCCGGTTGTCCGCTGGATGTCTGGGCAGGTACACGCTACATTTCCCGTTTTTCAGAATGGGGAAGCGTCATGCGCATGTTGATAGCGGGAATGGCAGTGGCTGTGTTGGCAGGCTGTTCGTTGCCCGCGTCCCTGGTGCCCGGCGAGCCCAATGTCAGCAAGTACAGCAATAAGCCCCCCAAGGAATACGCCGCGTGTGTACTGCCGTTGTGGCGTCAGGAAATTCCCGGGGCGACTCAATCGACGATTTCCAATGGTTACCGGATTACCGCACCGAGTGTTATCACGGCCGACGAAATTCTGGACATCGTGAAATCGAAAGATGGCAGCCGGGTATCGCTTTATCAGGGCCCGCCATGGGCCAAGTCAGGAGCGCTACGCAAGGCTGTTCGGGAGTGTTTGTAACGGTTGCTTCGTTCGCGCTGTGTTGGTGAACGCCGCCCTTGCCGTATGTCGGAATCGAGGAACGGTCATTCATCAATAAATTTCCAAGAGCTGACAGGCCCTGGGAGTTTGGCTATGAATGATGATCGAAAAAAAGCAGCCATTGATACCTGGTACAAGCTTTTGAGAGAGCCGGATGCCGGGATGGATTGTGAAGAACACTACGACAAGTTGCTGAAGGCGGCTGATGACATGGAAGGGGCCGGGCTGATCGATAACGCAGAATGGCGTGAGTTGGTGCGCGAAGCACGAGGGGCTTTTTCCCCTGAAATCGAGGGTGTCGGGAGAGGGTTGCTCGGTAGATGACTTAAAAATAGTGTGGATATTTAATAGCTTAGGAGGTTTAGTAACTGAATGGTGAATCAGAATATCTTGTTACAAGTCTTTCTATTGGGTAATATTGCCCCGCGTTCACCACCACGGTTTATGCATTTTTAAAGCCCAGGCGTCCATCAGCTGCCTGGGCTTTTTTTTTGTCTGCAATTTGGTCATTGCTTATAAGTACGCTGCCGGCAGAGCGCCAGCAGCGTCGGTTGAAAGCGATTGATGCCTGTCGTTACTGGGCCGGGTCGGGCTTGCGCCGGTCTGCGCCAGAGGGGTTGCCGATGTTAACAAGCCTTCTCTCCACCAGGACGTTTTGCAGGGCCTGGCGAGCTGAAGGGTCTAGCTGATGTTCTCTCTCTTTGAGTTCAAGCAAGATGGGGTTGGACCACCTGCGGTAGATTTGTTCGGAGACGCGAGTTGAAGTCATCAATCTCTCCTTGATGATCGCCCGACAACACAGTGGGCGAAGTCCTGTACGCTAAAAATCCTAGTTGAGGAAACGGTTTGTCGCCAGCAATTGGCTGTGCAATGAGGCGCCCGATTATCTCCCTCGACGCGGGTTGTTCGCGATACGGGCGTACACTGGCGGTGCTACCTCATCAAAAGGAGCAGCATATGATCGCCGACCAAATGAACCAACAAGCGTCGGAGCAAAGCGCTGTTTGGGATCAATACTTCTGCGCTGCACTGATTGCGGAAAGCAATCTGACGGCCCCGGTGGTAGGAATGGCCACCCACGAAGACAGGCAGAATCTGTTAGTGGAAAGGGCCAAAGCGCTCGCCGACAAAATGATGGAAAACCGAAAATAACCTGAGCCCAGCCATTGCGCTGGGCTTTTCATTTTTCGACGGTTTCACCTGGCCAGGCCGTCCTTGCCGGTGATGCGACGGGTGATCATTTTTTTTTGCGGGAGGCACGGAGCCTCTTGATCATGGATCAACTACAGTTGCTAGTTCATTGATAGGGAGATCGAACATGAAGTGCTTAATTTGTCAGGCTGCCTCTAACAATGTTCATGGTGATGGAGACTGGACAGAAGTCAAATGCCCGGCCGGATGTGGACGCTTCAGGGTCTCGGCAAACCTTGTGGCGAAAATGAAGTTCAGGAACGAATTTTTTGACATTGAACGCACAAGACGATGGCTAAAGATGTCTCGCAATGACGAGCCAGTGCCATTGATCTCAACTTATGATTACCACGTTTCCTTATTGCATCGCGACGCCGAGGAGCGGTCGACCATCCCGCCGAGTCGCTCAAGGCAGCCGTTGACTTCGGATTAGAATCACCCGACACCCGCTTAAGGATTTTCCAGCGGCAGGTCATTGGTTTATGGCGGGCAGAAGCGGCTACGGCTGAATGATCAGGAGGTGGCTATGAACTGTCCGCTGTGTGGAAACACCAATGCGCTGGAGGATCTATCGTTCGGGGGCGGATTACGTGTTTATTGCGAGCCGTGTGGTGGTTTCTATCGGATTTCATCAACCCTGCATACCTTGGCTGAAGGAAAAACCTACGACACCGAACGCGCGCGAACCCGGCTGATAGAGAGTCTCAATGTCGGGATGAAAGAGCGCCTCCTCAGGACGCTGTGCGCAGTGTTTTCATCCGCGCATAGAGATAGCGCAGTGTCGGTTTGCCATTAAAGAAAATCAGGGCTTGCCACGAATACTCAAGCATTCGCCTGAACACACTGATGACTTGCGCATGTTCGCCGCGCCTGGAAAACGCATTGAGAAAATCGACATGATTGGCCAGCACGAAGTGAATACGCTGCTGTTTGGTCAGCATTGCTCCATAGCGCGCCAGGTACAGCTCGATGAATTTGACTTTGTACGGGTAATATTTTTGCGGTTGCGCGGTGATGTTGCCACTGTTGACCCCACGCTTCACCAATACCTGCGGCACTGTATGAATCTCCCACTGCTCGGCGATCCGGGTCCATAGCAAGCGGTCTTCGGCAAAGTGAATGGCGGGTTCGAAACCGCCCAGGGCGACAATGATCTCCCGTGGCACCAGCACGCCAGACGTACCGTTGACGATGTTGGCGTGGATGAAGTCGAAGAAATGGTTGCCACATTTGCGTCGGTCTTCCAGCTGCCGTTTCCCGTCGGTGAATTCACTCAACTGATAGCAGTCGATGAGCCCGACCGGGTGCCCCAGGCGACAGAGTTCGGCATACAGAGCCAACTGCTGTTCCAGTTTTTGCGGATGCCACTGGTCATCGGCATCGAGGAAGGCAATGAGCGTTTCTTCGGCCCTTGACACGCCCTTGTTTCGCGCGCTGGCCGGCCCCTCGTTGGCCTGCTGCAAGAGCGTCAAGGGAAAGGGCGCCGTATAGTGTTTGACGATTTGCGGTCCGAGGTCGGTGGAACCGTCATCGACGATGATGACGTTGTCGGGCAAGCGGGTTTGATTGCTCAGCGATTCCAACATCTGTTGGACGCTGCCCGCGGCGTTGTGCATCGGAATGACTACACACACCGAACAAGGTGGTTGAGCGACGTCGTTAAACACGTACTTCTCTCCTTGGGCATAGCCTCGGCGAGTACGTCCTTGAGCGAGACGGAGTCCAGAAACAGGGGGGACTGCGCAAACAGCTACCTCACCCTTCCTTTTCGGTTCAGGTGGGTAGTCAATGGAGGCTTCTACAAAACCATAGGTTTATTAAATAAAGTGCCCATCTGACGAATGGTCCGCCGGGTTTTGGCTAAACAAAGCAAATATTCAGGGTTTCTGAGCGCCGACGTAGCCATAGCCTTGAGTTTGGCTGGCTGTAACTATCATGGCTGCTGATGATGGTGTTCATCCTCGGTGAGTCTGCACTTCGGTCATTGCTCTGGAGTGGGTAGTCTGGTGGCGCTGGAGCTGCTTGCTCCAGCGCCACTGTTGCTTAGTTCTTCACCGTCTCCTCAAGAGAGAAACGTCCCAGTGGGTTTTGCTGGAAATTTTCGATGTTCTTGCGTGAAATGTTGATGTACGGGCTGTAGTAGAGGTCGATCCAGTTGACGTCCTGTTTGGCGATCTTCTGTAGGTCGACGTACATCTGTTCACGCTTGACCGGGTCCGCCTCCACTCGGGCAGCCGACACCAGATTCTTGACCTTGTCGTTCTTGTAGCGGGTCATGTAATTCATGTTGGTGTCATGGCCCAGAACGAAAGTGGTCTTCTGGTCCGGGTCAAGGATGTCATTGGTCCAGTACATCACGGACAGGTCGTAATTACCGTCGACCAGCATCTGCCAGCTCTGGGTGGGGTCGACCTTTTGCAGGTTCGCGGTCACACCGACCGCCGCCAGCTGCTGTTGAACCAGCACGGCAATCTGCTCATCGGCTTCATTGCCGGCGTTGACTACGTAATTGAGCTTCATGCCCGCTGCGCCGGCATCGCTCAGCATCTGCTTGGCTTTGGCCGGGTCGTATGGACGCTTCAAGTTGTCGGCGTAGTGGTAAAGCGAGCCCTTGGGAATGTAGGAGTAAGCCTCCTGGCCATGACCGAACGTGACGGTATCGACCACCGATTTTTTGTTGATGGCCATGTCCAGTGCCTGACGTACTTCAGGCTTGCTCAGCAATCCGTGCTCATGGTTGATCAACAGGTGATCTTCCCGAGTGGAAGGGTCGGAATGAATGGTCAGGTTGGGGTCTTTGCGCAACGCATCGACTCGCGAAAAGGGTACGAAAATCGCTGAATCCAGCTCGCCTGCCTGCACCTTGAGCATCCGGGTATTGTCGTCGGGAATGGAAATCCACTCCACGCCATCCAGGCTGACCGTGTCGGCCTGCCAGAAGTGCGGGTTCTTCTCCAGCTTCACGCGATCGCCGCGCAGCCACTCCTTGACGAAAAATGCCCCGGACACCACAGGCTCCTGCGCATAGGCATCTTCGCCCATGCGGTCGATGGCCTTCTGCGACAGAACCGACACGGTCGGCGAGGCCAGTTGCGAGAGGAACGGCACCGACGGGGCGGTCAGAGTGACCACCAGGGTTTGCGGATCGGCCGCTTTCGCCGTGTCGATCAGCTTGTAGGCATCGCTCCACAGCGAGGCCTTGTTATCGCGAGTGCGCAACAGACTGAATGCCGCATCATCGGCCGTGATCGGCGAGCCGTCGGAGAATTTCGCCGCGCGCATTTTGAAGGTGTAGGTCAGGCCATCGTCGGAGACTTTCCAGCTTTCAGCCAGGCCGGGCTCCATCTTGCTGCCAGCTTTGTCGACCCGGATCAGCGTGTCGTAGACATTGGAAAACACCCAGGTATCGCGGTTTTGCGCGCTCTTGATCGGGTCGAACGTGGTGCTTTCTTCACGGCAACCAATGGTGAGTACACCGGCCGCCTGGGCAATACCGCTGGCAAGTGTGCAAGCGGTCAATGTGGCTGCGGTGAGCAATTTCAAATGCCGGGTTCGCATGGTCAAACTCCTTCTTGATGAGTGCGTTGTATTTAAAGCAGTGGCTCTTCGAGCACGCAGTCGTAACGGCGAGCGTCGAGTTGACGGGTAGGGGGCGCCACTTGGCTGCAAGTGGGACGAACGTAGCGACAGCGCGGGTGAAAGGCGCAACCGGATGGCAGCTGCAAAGGGCTGGGTGGTTCACCGGGCAAAGGGTCGACGGGTAGCGACCGGGTCGGGTCGATTTCCGGAATCGACTGGATCAGTGCGGCGGTATAAGGATGTCGCGGCGAGCGGAACACCGCTTCCACCGGTCCTTCTTCGACGATCTTGCCCAGGTACATCACCGCCACCCGATCACAGAGCCGGCGAACGATCGCCAGATCATGGGCGATGAACACAATCGCCAGGTTCATGCGCTGACGCAGCTCCAGCAGCAGGTTGATGATCTGCCCCTGGATGGACACGTCCAGCGCGGCCACGCATTCATCGGCAACGATCAGGCGCGGCTCCACGGCCAGCGCGCGGGCGATCCCGACACGCTGGCATTGGCCGCCACTCAAGGCGTGCGGTTTGCGCGAGGCCAATTCCGGGTGCAGACCGACCAGGGTCAGCAGTTCATCGACTCGGGCGGCGATCAGCGGTTCCGCTACCTTGCGCTGTACCCGGAGCACTTCCGCCAGGGTCTGACCGATGCTCAGGCGTGGATTGAGGGCGGCGTAAGGGTCTTGAAAAACCATCGCCGTCTCACGACGCAGCCTCTGGATATCGATCTTCCCGGCGTGAGCCATGTCGACGCCATCGAACAGCACTTGCCCGGCGAAAATCTCATTGAGGTGCAGGATCGCTCGGCCCAGGCTGCTTTTACCGCTGCCCGACTCGCCGACCAGTCCGAGCGTTTCACCGGCCGAGAGGGTCAGCGAAACGCTGTTGACGGCTGTCAGCCATTGCCGGTTCATGCCCAGCAGACCGGTGCCCGGAGCGGCGAAGCGCACCTGCAGATCCTTGACCTTGAGCAGGGTCATGAGCGGCCTCCGACGGCCAAGGGGTAATGGCAAGCGATGCGGTGTCCGTGGGTGACGGGCTGCAACCCCGGCATCAGTGTTGTGCATTGGCTGCCGGTTTGCTGGCAGCGCGGATTGAAGCGACAACCCTGGGGCAGGGCGTCGAGCAGGGGCGGTTGCCCGGCGATGGTTTTGAGCAATGCGTGACCGTGACTGGTGGCTGGCTGACAGTCGATCAACCCAGCGGTGTAAGGGTGGCGCGGATGGGCCAGCACCTCATGTTTGTTGCCGTGCTCGCACAAGCGGCCGGCGTACATCACGGCCATCGAGTCGCAGGTCTGGGCAACGACCCCCAAGTCGTGGGTGATCATGATGATCGACAGGCCACGCTGGTCGCGCAGATCGAGCAGCAAGCGCAGGATTTGTGCTTGCACCGTAACGTCGAGGGCGGTGGTGGGTTCGTCGGCGATCAGCACGTTCGGGTTGCAACCCAGGGCCACGGCGATCATCGCTCGCTGGCGCATGCCGCCGGAAAATTCGTGAGGGTAACTGTCGACTCGCCGCTGCGGATCGGGAATACCCACTTGCCGAAGTACGTCGATGGCCTGGGCGCGGGCTTCGCGCTTGCTGGCGCCCTGATGCAGACGAATGCCTTCGCCAATCTGCTCGCCGATACGCATCAACGGGTCAAGATGGCTGCTGGGGTTCTGGAAGATCATGCCCAATTGGCGCCCACGCATGCGGCGCATGCCGGCCTCGTCCAGGCGCAACAGATTTTCCCCGGCCAACTGCACGGTGGTGCCTTCGACTCGCAGGTCTGGCGACGGCAGCAGGCGCATCAAACCGCGACAGGCCATGGTTTTGCCGGAGCCGCTTTCCCCCACCAGTCCGAGCACTTCACCCTCGGCCAGGTCAAAGGACAGACGATCCACCAGGGTCACCTCGTGCTCCCCCTTACGGGCGATGACGCTGAGTCCTTCGACCTTCAGCACCGGCGTACTCATGAGCGTTCACCCAGGTATTCGGCAACCGCGTCAGCCAGCAGGCTGAAACCCATGGCCAGCGTCACGATCGCCAACCCCGGAAAGGTGCAGATCCACCAGGCGGAGGTGATGAAGCTCTGGCCCTCGGCGACCATCGTGCCCCACTCGGCGGTCGGTGGTTGAACCCCGAGGCCGAGGTAGCTGACCGCCGCGCCGTTGAGCAATACCAGCACCGCATCGGACATGGAAAACACGATCGAGCCGAACATCGCGTTCGGCAGCAGGTGCCGAAACAGAATGCGCCTATGGCCGAAACCGAGGCTCTTGGCGGCCAGGGCAAAATCGCTTTCCTTGAGTATCAGGATCTGCGAGCGGATCAACCGTGCGTAGGACACCCAACCCACCAGGGCCATGGCGATATAGAAACTCATCAGGCCGGGGCCGAGGATTGCCATGATCGCCAGCATCAACACCAGGAACGGGAAGGCCAGGATGATATCGATCAGGCGCATGCAGAACGTGTCGAAACGCCCGCCGATGTAGCCGGACAAGGCCCCGACACAGGTGCCGATCAGAAACGGGAAAATCACCCCGATCACTGCCAGCTGCAAATCGATGCGGGCCGACCAGATCACTCGAGACAAGACGTCGCGGCCAAAATTGTCGGTGCCGAACGGGTGGGCCAGATGGGGCGCCAGCAGGCGAATATCGGTGTTCTGGGCGATCGGATCGTAGGGCGCGATCCAGGGGGCGAAGATGGCCAGCAACAGCCAGCCGAGCAGGATCGCCAAACCCGACCCCATGGCCAAACGACGGTTGCGCACACCCAGGCCGAGGTTCAGTCGGGGGCCCGTGGTTGCCGGACTGCTCATCGGATGTTCACCCGTGGATCGATGGCGACTGTGATCACATCGGCGAGAAAGTTCACCGCCACGGTGGCGCAGGCCAGCACCATTGCAACACCCTGGACCACCATATAGTCACGGGTGAAGATGCCTCGGACCAGCAACTGGCCAATCCCGGGAATGGCGAACAGACTTTCGATGACCACCGTGCCGCTGATCAGCCAACCGATGTTCACCGCAAGCAAGTTGACCGCGGGTACCAGCGAGTTGGGCAGCACATGGCGACGAAACACCGCGCCTTCAGACAAGCCGCGAGCCCGGGCCGCCGTGACGTGGTCGGCTTGCAATTCAATCAGCATGCTCGCCCGCAGATTGCGCACCAATACGGCGGATAACGCCAGGGCGATGGTCAGACAGGGCAGGACCATGTGGTGCAGTTTGTCCAGCCAGTCGCGGCCATAGCCGGACACCGGGAACCAGCCCAGTTGCACACTGAACAGCAGGATCAACATGATCCCCAGCCAGAACGCCGGCATGCCGAGGCCGGCGGTGGTGAACAGGCGGATCAGGTTGTCGCCCCAGCCGCCCTTGTCACGGGCCGCAACGGTGGCCAGGGGCACGGCGATCAACATGGCCAGCAGCACACTGCCAAGCACCAGAAACAGCGTGGGCTCGATGCGTGTGCTGATCAGTTTCAAGGCGTCGACCTTGTACAGCAACGACTGGCCGAGGTCGCCGTTGAACAGGTTTTTCAGGAAGTAGAAGTACTGCATCCACAGCGGCTGATCGAGGCCGAACTGAGCGCGAATCCTGATCAACCCCTCTGGCGTACTGCGTGAGCCGAGCAGGGCGCGGGCCGGGTCGCCGGGAATCGAGCGCACCAGCACAAACGTGATGAGACTGATGCCGAACAGCACCGGCAGCAATTGCAGAGGCCGTAACAGGATGAAACGGTAACGCGACAGATTCATCGACTAACCTCGGTGCTGCTGGAGGAAATCCAGCAACACCGGAAAATAGGCGTGAGGTTCTTCGTAGAAGGGCATGTGGCTGCTGTTGGGAAACACATGCAGTGAGGCATCCTTGAGCGCCATTTTCATGCGCATGGCACAGGCCGGCGTGAGTTCGTCGTGCTGGCCGGTGGTAATCAACACCGGCATGGTGAAGTCGGCCATTTCCTGCAGACGGTTCCAGTTTTTCAGGTTGCCGATGTAAAGAAACTCGTTTGGCCCCTGCATGGTTGTGTAGGGCCCCATGTTCCAGTCGCCCAGAGAGCGCGTGACCGGTGCCGGCCATTCGTCCAGGCGGCAGACATGGCGGTAGTTGAGAAGGGTGATCGCCGCTTGGTATTGCGGGTGATCGAGGGTGCCCATGGCTTCATGGCGTTGCATCATGGCCACGGTTTCGCTGCCCAACGCGCCACGCAGACGCTCCAGTTCCTGCGACAGATGCGGGATGTCGCCTACCGTGTTTTCCAGAATCAGGGTTTTGAGTGCATGAGGGTGGTGAATGGCATATTCGATCGCCAGCCAGCCGCCCCAGGAGTGCCCCATCAAGTGCACTCGGCCCAGGTCGAGGGCCTGACGCACGGTTTCCACTTCAGCGACATAACGGGTGATGTCCCAGAGGGACGGGTCTTCAGGTCTGTCGGACGCTCCGGTGCCGAGTTGGTCGAAGGCGACAACCCGCAACCCCTGGTCCTTGAGCCAGCCATGGGCGTCACGCAGATAATCGCAGGGAAGCCCCGGGCCGCCATTGAGGCACAGCAGGACCTCATCGCCCTCGCCAAAGCTGTAAACCACCAGATTGTGGCCATCGACCTCGACGTTGTACTGCTGGTCCGGCTCGATTTCACGCCACATCGCAACTCTCCCTTGATGATGCTGACCGGTTCGGATGCTGACTAAACTGCTTACCTTACTGAGTAAGTCATGTGCCCAAAAGCTAGTATTTGTTATAGGTTTGGTCTGGCAGTCCCTCGCCGAGGCGTGGCATTCTACGTGCTGAATTTCAGGATTGAAATTATTTAGGGAGCGCAATGGATGCAGAGCAAGCTGTCTGACCTCAATCTCCGTCTGTTGTCGGGCAAGAGCCTGGATGAGCAACTGGACAATGCCTTGCTACTGGCTAATGAGCTGGGCTTTGATGCCTTGGTGTACGACTACAGCCCGGTGCCGCTGGACCACGAAGGCAAGTTGATCACGCCGTCGGTGCTCAAATTGCGCAATACGCCAGACGATTGGCATACGCGTTGGTGCGCAGAGGGTTACTACCAGATCGACCCCGTTCAGCAGGTAGCACTCAATTGTGTTTCACCCTTTGTCTGGTCCTATAAACCCGGGACTGACACCCTGTTGGAGCCGGTCATCAGTCAATGCCATGCGCCTGTGGTGAATTATCTGGAAGACTCACAGATGACCTGTGGGGTATCGGTCCCGATTCATTTGCCCAGAGGCGGTTTTGCGTCCTTGACGGGGCTGCGTACCGGCAACAGCACCAGTATGCTGAGCGATGCCCGGCAGACCCTGGCGGATTTCAGCCTGATTTCCCATGCCTTGCAGGAAGCGGCCTATCCGTTGCTTGGCAAGGAGACTCACACGCCTCCCATTCACCTGACCAAGCGTGAACGCGAGTGCCTTAAATGGGCGGCTGAAGGCCTGACCGCCGCCGAGATTGCCAAACAACTGAATCGCTCATTGGCCACCATCAGCCTCCATCTGACCTCGGCCATGCATAAGCTTGGGGCCAAGAATCGGGTCCAGGCCGTGGTTCGGGCTACCCACTATCGATTGCTCGACAGTTGAAACAGGGCAGAAACCTATCTGTTTCTCTAGTTATTTCGAGGAGCCGATCCCGCTATCGTGTGCCGTATGGTTTTTCAGGAACGGCACAAAGAAATGGAATCTATCGGAATACGCGAAGGCTTCGCACCTTTTGGTCTCTATCAGACCTGGTATCGCATCACGGGTCACTTCGACGGTAAACGCACGCCACTGGTGATTCTGCATGGCGGTCCGGGCTGCACGCATGATTACGTCGACGCATTCAAGGACATCGCCGCGAGCGGGTATCCGGTGGTTCATTACGACCAACTGGGTAACGGTCGCTCGACCCATCTGCCGGAAAAAGACGCCTCGTTCTGGACTGTCGCGCTGTTTCTCGATGAACTGGACAACCTGCTGGATCATCTGGAAATCAGCGACAATTACGCGCTCCTGGGGCAATCCTGGGGGGGCATGCTCGCCAGTGAACACGCCGTACGGCAACCTGCGGGGTTACGGGCCTTGATCGCCGCCAATTCCCCTTCGGATATGCGCGTCTGGGTTGAGGAAGCCAACCGTTTACGCAAACTGCTGCCTGGCGGCGTACATGAAACATTGCTGGAGCACGAACGGGCAGGGGATTTTCAAGCGCTCGCCTATCAGGAAGCATCGAGGGTTTTTTACGACAACCATGTGTGTCGCGTCATTCCCTGGCCCGATGAGGTGGCGCGTACTTTCGCCCAGGTCGATGCCGACCCCACCGTTTACCACGCCATGAGCGGGCCGACGGAGTTTCATGTAATCGGCAGCCTGAAAGACTGGACCATTGTCGACCGCTTGCGGCACATCAATGTGCCGACACTGGTGATTTCGGGTCGCTACGATGAAGCCACGCCGACGGTGGTCAAACCCTATCTGGAGCAGATCCCGAATGTGCGTTGGGCGCTGTTCGAAAATTCCAGCCATATGCCTCATGTCGAGGAGCGGGTCGGCTGCATGGGGACGGTGGTGAGTTTCCTGGATGAGTGCTTGTAGGCGGCTTTCTTGTTTGTGCGTGAATCGGGATTTTCGGGTTCCTTGATTGAGGTCAACCGGGTGAGCCGGCCTGCTCTGTATTCTCGCAAGACACCGACCGCTCGAAGGGCCAGGCTGGCCCGGCATGTGTGGGCTCGATGAGGTATTGAGCAACGGTCTGAATGGAGGGCGAGAATCCCATGCTCTATCCACTGTTGCTGACCTTTCATCTGTTTGCCGCCCTGATCTTTATCGGCACGGTGTTCTTCGAAGTCCTCTTTTTGGAAAGCATCCGCAAACAGTTGCCCGCCAAAGTGATGCTGCTGGTCGAGGAGGGTATTGGCCGCCGCGCCCGCACCCTGATGCCGTGGGTGCTGCTGGTATTGTTCGGCGCAGGGCTGGGCATGGTCTGGCTGCGCTATTTGCCCGTCCTTGCAACACCAATGGCCTCATCGTTCAGCACCTTGTTGCTGTTGAAAATCGTGGTCGCCGTGAGCGTGCTCCTGCACTTCCTGGCGGCCATGTTTTTGTTCAAAAGCGGCCGAATGAACGCTCGATACCTGCATTTCATCCATGGCAGTGTGTTCTGCCATATGGTCGTCATCGTGTTGCTGGCCAAGGGGATGTTTTACCTGACGTGGTGACCGGCCTGCCCAGAGGTCTGCCCTGCAGCACTTGGCTCGCGCTTGATGCAAATCAAGGAGCATTGATCGCCAATCCCGGACACTGCTGATCCGCAGCCAGTCTCGGAGACCTGTCATGCTCGATTTTTCTCACCCCCCTGGCGAGCTGATCGCTCGGTGCGATCAGGGCGTACTCGACCCCAACGGTCATGCCGATACGCAGAAGTTTCATGACGGCATCGGCTCTCTGGATTTGCTGCGTGCCTTGCGCGTCAGCCGCCAGAAACGACGCCCGATAGCCCTGAACGTGCAGCTGCCTTCCAGGCTCAAGCCATCCTTTTGTTCCCCGCGCGATGCCTCCTGCGAGCACGGCGACATCGAACAGTACCTTCAGCGCCTGGAACAGGAGATCGACCTCGTCGGTTGCCACTTGAGTTCGGAGCAGCGGGTCGAGCAATTTCATCTGGGTGGCGGAACACCCACCATCGCTCATCTCGAGCGGCTGATGAGTCATCTGCGTGGCCGGTTCAACTTTCTCGAGCATGAGTGCGGCGACTACAGCGTTGACGTCGACCTTCACCACACCGATTGGTCGACCATGGGTGCGTTGCGCGGCCAAGGGTTCACTCATGTCAGCATCGGCGTTCCGGATATCGATAGCGACTGCGGCATGTCCGTGGCCTGCTACCAGAACCCGGCCCCCGTTCATTCACTGATCGATGCGGCCCGCACTTTTGGTTATCGATCCATCAACGTCGATCTGGGTTTTGGCCATGCCTGGCAGACGCCAGAAAGCTTCGCGCTGAAACTGACGACCATTATCGAGCTGGAGCCGGACAGGCTGATGGTGTTCGACTATGCCCGGCCACCACGCCGCTATCGGCCGATGCTCGGCGACCAGGCCAGAGAATCGTGCAGCCAGGACGATAAAGGCGCGATGCGCCAGATCTGCTTCGAACAGTTGATGGGCGCCGGTTATCACTACATCGGGATGGGGCAGTTCGTGCGGCCCGATGATGATCTGGCGATCGCTCAGGAGCGGGGCCGGTTGCGTCGCACCTGTGACGGTTTTACCCGCCACGGCTATTGCGACCATATCGGGTTCGGTCTGGGGGCCATCAGTCAGATCGACGATTTGTACACGCAAAACACCGACGCCATCGAGCGTTATCAGCAGCAGCTGGACCGGGGCCAATTGCCAACGTGCCGTGGCTGGCGTTTTGAGGCGGGGGATCAGATAAGGCACATGGTCATGGAGCGACTGGCGTGTGATCAAGAGCTGGATATCCGCGCCATCGAGCGGCGCTATGGGCTGAGTTTTTCCCAGTACTTCTCATCGGTCTGGCCGTTGCTGGAGCAATTGAGTCGCGAGGGGTTGATTGAGTTGTCGGACCGTTTCATCAGCATTCTTCCCGCCGGCCGGCCGGAAGTGGATGCCATCTGCAACCTGTTCGAAAAGGATTTGGGCAGTGCAAGGCATTAACCCACCTGCGAGTCGATTGATCATGAAACCTGCATTCGATTTCGATCGAGCCCTGGTCGAAAAGTATGACCGTCCCGGGCCGCGCTATACCTCTTACCCCACGGCGCCGCAGTTTCATCAGGCGTTTGCCGTCGACGACTATCAGCGTGCCGCCTCCGACAGCAACCTGGCGGCGGTGCCCAAGCCCTTGTCGGTGTATATCCACATTCCGTTCTGCAAAAGCCTTTGCTACTACTGCGCCTGCAACAAAATCATTACCCAGAAAACCCATCGGGCCGTTGAATACCTGACGTACCTCAAGCGTGAAATCGTCATGCAGGCAGCCTTGTTCGACAGCACGCGCAAACTCACGCAACTGCACCTGGGCGGAGGTACGCCCACCTATTTGACCCGTGAACAACTGGCGGATCTGATGGACTGCCTGCATCAGGCATTCGACATGGACGACAGCAATGCCCATGAGTTTTCCATCGAGGTCGATCCGCGCACCATCAGCACCGAGCAGATCCAGTCACTGCGCCAACTGGGCTTCAACCGCTTGAGCTTTGGCGTGCAGGACTTCGATCCCGACGTGCAGGCGGCGGTCAATCGTCAGCAAAGTGAAGAGCAGATTTATGCGTTGGTTGCTGCGGCGCGTGAGGCGCAATTCAAGTCGATCAGCGTCGATCTGATTTACGGCCTGCCACTGCAAACCGTGAACAGTTTCGACGTTACCCTGGGCAAGATCATCGCCCTGCGCCCGGACCGGATCGCCGCCTACAGCTACGCCCATTTACCCGAGCTGGTGCGCGCGCAACGGTTGATTCGCCCGGCGGACATGCCGCCACCGGAGCGCAAGCTGGAGTTGCTGGAGCTGACCATCCGCCGTCTGACCGAAGCCGGTTATGTCTATATCGGCATGGATCATTTCGCCTTGCCGGACGATGAGCTGGCGCTGGCCCGCACCCATGGCACCCTGCAACGCAATTTTCAGGGCTACTCGACCCATGCCGACTGCGACTTGATCGGCCTTGGGGTGTCTTCAATCGGCAAGGTTGGCGACAGCTACAGCCAGAGCGTCAAGGAGCTTTCGCAGTACTACGCCCGTATCGATCAAGGCCTGTTACCGGTGCATCGAGGGTACCGATTGAGCGCCGACGACCTGTTGCGCCGTGAGGTGATCAGCGACCTGATGTGCCACGGGCGGATCGATTTCGGTAAGTTTGAAGCGCGTCATGATATTCGCTTTACCGAGTATTTTGCCGAGGCGCTGGCGCAGTTGGACGAGCATGTGCGTGACGGGCTCCTGCAGATTCACAGCGATGAACTGGTGCTGTTGCCGCAAGGGCATTTGATGATGCGCAGTGCCGCGATGGCATTTGACGCCTATCTGGGAGGGGAGCAAAAAGGGCAGTTTTCACGCACTGTTTGAGACCTGTAGCGTGGCCTTCAGGGGTATTTTCTCAAGTTGATTTCAATCAAGGGCGGGGCACACAACGCTCCCTAACATGGCCGCAAGCCCCTTTGAAATCAGCGAGCTCATGACAATCCATCAGCCTTCGATACATGGCAACCCGCGCCTCTGGAGTATCGGGCTGGTGGTGATGGTCTTGCTGATGATCGCGATGTTCGCGACGGTGCAGGCCAAGTCATACGGCGACATCGAGCAGCAGCGCATCGAGAAGGTCTTCCCGCAAACCGATTCAGTGTCCGCACCCGAAGGCCAATTCAAGGTGCGCACGCTGTCGGCGGCCGGCAAGGCCATCGGTTATGTGTTCCAGAGCCTGGATGTGGTGGACATTCCGGCCTACTCGGGCAAACCCATCAACACTCAGGTGATCCTCGACACCGCTGGCGTGATTCAGGACGCCTATGTGCTGGAGCACCACGAACCGATTCTGCTGATCGGCATTCCTGAAGAAAAACTTCACGGCTTCAGCGCCCGATACAAAGGGATCAAGGTCAGCCAGCGGGTGGTGGTCGGCCATTCCAGCGACCCGAGTGCGGTCACCGTGGATGCCATCGCCGGCGCAACCGTCACCGCCATGGTCGTCAATGAGGTCATCATGCGTGCCGCCCATGAGGTGGCCGTATCGCTGAAACTGATCGAGGACAGGGGCGGGGTGGTGAACAAGCCCGCCATCGTGCGCCAGGATTATTTCCAGCCTGCCACCTGGGAGCAACTGACCGGTAACGGCGCCATTCGCCGGTTGAACCTGACCCGTGGGCAGGTCGATGCAGCCTTCAAGGGCACCGAAGCCGAAGGCGTCGACAACGCCGGCCCGGATCAAGTCGATGACACCTTTATCGAGCTGTACACCGCCGACTTGAACCCACCGACCATTGGCCGCGCGCTGCTGGGCGACAATCAATATCGCTTCCTCATGCAGGAACTCAAACCCGGCGAGCAAGCCATCGTGGTGCTGGGTCGTGGGCTGTTTTCCTATAAAGGCTCGGGTTATGTGCGCGGCGGGATATTCGATCGGGTGCAATTGCGCCAGTTCGGCAACGTCATCAGCTTTCGCGACATGGACCATCAGCGGCTCTCCGACGTGTTTGCCGAGGGCATGCCCGAGTTCAATGAAATGTCGATTTTCATTGTGCGCAAACCGGCCGGATTCGACCCGGGATCACCCTGGTCCCTGGAGCTTCTGGTGCGGCGTCAGACCGGCCCGGTCAGCGGCACCTTCAGCAGCTTCGAACTGTCTTATCAACTGCCCGAACCCTACCTTGAGCGACCCGCGCCCAGTGCCGAAGAACGGGCGGCCATCGAGGAAGCCAGCCGGCCGATGTGGTTGACCATCTGGTACCAGAAACACTTCCAGATCGCCGTACTCGCGAGCGCGTTGCTGCTGCTGACGGCCATTCTGTTCCTGCAAGACAAACTCACTCGCCGGCCACGCTTTCTGCACTGGCTGCGCCGTGGTTACTTGCTCTTCACCGTAGTCTTTCTGGGCTGGTACGCCCTGGGGCAGTTGTCGGTGGTCAATGTCCTGACCTTTGTGCACGCGCTGTTCGAGCATTTTCGCTGGGAGTTGTTTCTCACCGATCCGCTGATCTTCATGCTCTGGGTCTTCACCGCCGCAAGTGTTTTGCTGTGGGGGCGTGGCGTGTTTTGCGGCTGGTTGTGCCCGTTTGGCGCTTTGCAAGAGTTGATCAACGAAGCCGCGCGCAAATTGAAAATTCCCCAGTACGAATTACCGTTCGCGGTCCATGAGCGGCTGTGGGCGATCAAATACATCATCTTGCTCCTGCTTTTTGGCATCTCCCTGGAATCGATGTCCACCGCTGAACTGTTCGCCGAGGTGGAACCGTTCAAGACCGCCATCACCCTCAAGTTCGACCGCCAGTGGTGGTTCGTGCTCTACGCGGTGGCGCTGCTGGTCATCAATCTTTTCACGCGAAAAGTCTATTGCCGCTACATCTGCCCCTTGGGTGCGGCGCTGGCGATTCCGACCAAATTGCGCCTGTTCGACTGGCTCAAGCGCCGCAAGGAATGTGGCAGCCCCTGCCAGTTGTGCGCCAAGGAATGCGAGATCCAGGCGATTCATCCCGATGGCCGGATCAATGCCAACGAGTGTCACTACTGCCTCGATTGCCAGATGACCTACCACAACGAAGACAAATGCCCGCCGCTGATCAACAAACGCAAGAAGCGCGGCAAACCGGCCCCCGTGGCGGTGCAGCTGATACCTGTCGTGGAAGTGCCGGCGGCTGAATGAAGCTCGCGAGCACGTCTGCAGTGACCGTTTTAATCCCTTCAAGGAGTACGCAACATGACTGACACAGAATCCACAAAACCCGTGCAGGAAGCGGAGCCGGCGGGACTCAGCCGTCGCGGTTTTCTGGGCAGCAGTGCCGTCACCGGTGCGGTGCTGGCGGGCGCCACGACCCTCGGCGGCGCGGTGTTCAGCCGTGAGTCCTGGGCCGCGGCGGTCAAGGATGCGCAGTCGAAAATCCATGTCGGCCCCGGTGAGCTGGACGAATACTACGGCTTCTGGAGCGGTGGTCATCAGGGCGAAGTGCGAGTGCTGGGCGTGCCGTCGATGCGGGAGTTGATGCGTATTCCGGTGTTCAACGTCGACTCGGCCACCGGCTGGGGCCTGACCAACGAAAGCAAACGGATCCTGGGCGACAGTGCAAAATTCCAGAATGGCGATTGCCATCACCCGCATATCTCCATGACCGATGGTAAGTACGACGGTAAGTACCTGTTCATCAACGACAAGGCCAACTCCCGGGTCGCGCGCATCCGCCTGGACATCATGAAGTGCGACAAGATCCTCACCGTGCCGAACGTACAAGCCATTCACGGCCTGCGTCTGCAAAAAGTGCCCTACACCAAGTACGTGTTCGCCAATGCCGAGTTCGTCATTCCGCACCCCAATGACGGCCGCACCTTCGACCTGCAAGACAAGAACAGCTTCACCATGTTCAACGCCATCGATGCCGAGAAAATGGAGATGGCTTTCCAGGTGATCGTCGACGGCAACCTGGATAACTCCGACGCCGATTACACCGGCAAGTACGCGGCGTCCACCTGCTACAACTCGGAGAAGGCTTACGACCTTGGCGGCATGATGCGCAACGAGCGCGACTGGGTCGTGGTGTTCAACATCCCGCGCATCGAGGCTGCGATCAAGGCCGGCAAGTTCATCACCCTGGAAGACTCGAAAGTGCCCGTGGTCGACGGTCGTAAAACCGATGGCAAAGACTCCGAATTCACTCGCTACATCCCGGTGCCGAAGAACCCCCACGGCCTCAATACCTCACCCGATGGCAAGTACTTCATTGCCAACGGCAAGCTGTCGCCAACGGTCTCGATGATTGCCATCGACCGCCTGGACGACCTGTTCGCCGACAAATTCAAGGACCCGCGCGAGGTGATCGTCGCCGAGCCGGAACTGGGCCTGGGGCCTCTGCACACCACCTTCGACGGTCGCGGCAACGCCTACACCACGTTGTTCATCGACAGTCAGGTGGTGAAGTGGAACATGGAGGAAGCGATACGTGCCTACAAGGGCGAGAAGGTCAATTACATCAAGCAGAAGCTCGACGTGCAGTACCAGCCTGGCCATAACCATGCTTCGCTGACCGAAACCAATGAAGCGGATGGAAAGTGGCTGGTGGTGTTGTGCAAATTCTCCAAGGACCGCTTCCTGCCGACCGGGCCGCTGCACCCGGAAAACGACCAGTTGATCGATATTTCCGGCGAAGAGATGAAGCTGGTGCACGACGGTCCTGCGTTTGCCGAACCTCACGATTGCATCCTGGCGCGCCGGGACCAGATCAAGACCCAAAAAATCTGGAACCGCAACGACCCGTTCTTCGCCGCCACCGTGGAGCTGGCCAAGAAAGACGGGATCAACCTGGAGACCGACAACAAGGTCATCCGCGACGGCAATCATGTGCGGGTCTACATGACCTCCATGGCGCCGGCCTATGGTCTGAATGAGTTCACGGTCAAGCAGGGCAACGAAGTGACCGTGACCATCACCAACATCGACCAGATTGAGGACGTGACCCACGGTTTCGTCATGACCAACCATGGCGCCAGCATGGAGATCAGCCCGCAGCAAACCTCGTCCATCACCTTTACCGCCGACAAGGCCGGCCTGCATTGGTACTACTGCAGCTGGTTCTGCCATGCGCTGCACATGGAGATGGTCGGGCGCATGAAGGTCGAGCGGGCCTGACGGTTACCAATCAACGGGAGTGAGCCGATGACCGATATCAAGGAAAACCCGGTGAAGGTCATGGCCTTTGTGCTCCTGTTGATGTCAGGCGGCGCGCTGGCGGCGGTGCAACCGATCACCACCTTGCCGTTGCGGGTTGACGCTGAACAACGCTGGCACCTGCCGGCGGGCGAGTACCGTGGTTCGTTCAGCGTCGATCAACCGATGCAGATTGTTTGCGAGCCCGGCGCGGTGTTTCAGGCGCAAGGGCAGGGCAACGGGGTGATCGTCAGCGCGCCTGATGTGCGGATCGAGGGCTGCACTTTTCTGGACTGGGGGCATGACCTCACCGCCATGAATGCGGCGGTGTTTATTCAGCCAAAGGCCCGTGGCGCGGTGATCAAAGGCAATCGCCTGCAGGGCCAGGGTTTCGGTATCTGGGTCGACGGTACGCAGGATGCGAGCCTGATCGACAACCGCATCCAGGGGGATCCGGCGCTGCGCTCCCAGGATCGCGGCAACGGTATTCATCTGTATGCGGTGCATGGCGCCCGGGTCATCGGCAACCAGGTGCGCGACACCCGCGATGGCATCTACATCGACACCTCCAACGGCAACTTGCTGCAGGGCAACACCCTGGAGGACCTGCGTTACGGCGTGCATTACATGTTCGCCAACGACAACCAATTGATCGGCAACACCACTCGCCGCACCCGCACCGGCTACGCCTTGATGCAAAGCCGCAAGCTCACGGTGATCGGCAACCGCTCCGAACAGGATCAGAACTACGGCATCCTGATGAACTACATCACCTATTCAACCTTGCGCGACAACTTCGTCACGGACGTGCGCGACGGCTCGACCGGCGACAGCATGATCAGCGGCGCCGAAGGCAAGGCGCTGTTCATCTACAACTCGCTGTTCAATACCATCGAACACAACCACTTCGAGCACAGCGCCGTGGGCATTCACCTCACCGCCGGCTCCGAAGACAACCGCATCGCCGACAACGCGTTTATCGGCAACCAACGGCAGGTCAAATACGTCGCCACCCGCTTGCAGGAATGGTCGGCGGATGGCCGGGGCAATTACTGGAGCGATTACCTGGGCTGGGATCGCAACAACGATGGCCTGGGCGATATCGCCTATGAACCCAACGACAACGTCGACCGCCTGCTGTGGCTGTACCCGCAGGTGCGGCTGTTGATGAACAGCCCCGGGATCGAGTTGCTGCGCTGGGTGCAACGGGCCTTTCCGGTGATGAAATCGCCGGGCGTCCTGGACCGCCATCCGCTGATGAATCCCACCACCCAACCCCTGACCCAGGAGCCCACCGCATGAACGTCATTGACATGGAAGGCGTCAGCCAGCGCTATGGGCACACCACCGTGTTGCATCAGTTGAACCTGAGCCTGGCCGAAGGCGAAGTGCTGGGTTTGTTCGGGCACAACGGTGCGGGCAAGACCACCAGCATGAAACTGGTGCTCGGCCTGCTTCAGGCCAGTGAAGGATCGGTCCGGGTGTTCGGTCGCTTGCCCAGTGATCCGCAGGTTCGGCGTTTGCTGGGTTATCTGCCGGAGAACGTGACCTTTTATCCGCAGATGAGCGGCCTGGAGACCTTGCATCATTTCGCCCGACTCAAAGGCGCCGCGTTCGCCCAGGTGGATGTGCTGCTGGAGGAAGTCGGCCTGGCAAATGCGGCGCATCGACGGGTCAAGACCTACTCCAAGGGCATGCGCCAGCGCCTGGGATTGGCGCAAGCCTTGCTCGGTGAGCCGCGCTTATTGCTGCTCGACGAGCCGACCGTTGGCCTCGATCCGATTGCCACTCAAGACCTGTATCGGTTGCTCGACCGGCTGCGCAGCCAGGGCACCAGCATCATTCTCTGTTCCCACGTATTGCCGGGGGTCGAGGCGCATATCAACCGTGCAGCGATTTTGACCCAGGGGCGCCTGCTGGCCCTCGGCAGTCTGCGCAGTCTGCGCGAGGAAGCCGGGTTGCCGACGCTGATTCGCGCCAACGGGCTCAAGCACGCCGGGCCGTTGCAGCGAGCCTGGAACAACGCCGGGCACGTCACTCAGCGCTGGGGCGTGGAGGGCCTTGAAGTGGCCGCGCTCAATGGCAGCAAATTGGGCCTGTTGCGCCAATTGCTCAATGAACACGAACCGGCCGACGTGGAAATCGACCCACCGTCCCTGGAGGACATCTACCGCTATTACATGGGCCGGGCCGGTGCGACCCCCAGTGGAGAGACCGTATGAACCCGATCTGGAACATGGCCCGCAAGGAATTCAATGACGGTTTGCGCAACCGCTGGTTGTTGGCGATCAGCCTGTTGTTCGCCGTGTTGGCGACCGGCATCGCCTGGTTGGGTGCGGCGGTTTCCGGGCAACTGGGCTTCACCTCGGTGCCCGCCACCATCGCCAGCCTGGCCAGCCTGGCGACATTCCTGATGCCACTGATTGCCTTGCTGCTGGCCTATGACGCCATCGTCGGCGAAGACGAAAGCGGCACGTTGTTGCTGTTGCTGACCTATCCGTTGGGACGCGGGCACATCCTGCTCGGCAAGTTCGTCGGCCACGGATTGATCCTGGCCCTGGCGACCCTCATCGGCTTTGGCTGCGCGATGCTGGCGATTGCCGTGCTGGTGGAAGACGTCGAACTGAACCTGCTGCTCTGGGCGTTTGGACGATTCATGCTGTCGTCGACGTTACTGGGCTGGGGCTTTCTTGGGCTGGCCTATGTGCTGAGCAGCGTGTCCGCCGAGAAATCCACCGCCGCCGGGCTGGCGCTGGGGGTGTGGTTCTTCTTCGTGCTGGTGTTCGACCTGGCGCTGCTGGCACTGCTGGTGCTCAGCGAAGGGCAGTTCAACCCGAAGGTGCTGCCGTGGTTACTGCTGCTCAACCCCGCCGACGTCTATCGCCTGATCAATCTCTCCGGTTTCGAGCCCGGCGCCGGTAGCGCTGGCGTGCTGACCCTGGGCAGCGATTTGCCTGTGCCGGGCTCGATGCTCTGGTTGTGCCTGTTGCTATGGGTGGCGGTGCCTTTGGGCTTGGCCTGGTTGCTGTTCCGTCGACGGGCGACATGAATTCACACTTTGGTTTTTGGAGCACCTGACGATGAGTAATCTGTATTCGACGACGGTACGCGCCGTGGCGGGCCTGATGGTCTGTCTGCTGCTGGCGGCCTGCGACAAACCCGTGCAAGCCACCTACAGCGACGCCCCCGCTGCCTTTCATCCCAGCGATGAATGCCATGTTTGCGGCATGATCATCGACGGCTTCCCCGGGCCCAAGGGCGAAGTGGTCGAGCGCAGCGGCATCAAGAAATTCTGCTCCACGGCGGAAATGATCGGTTGGTGGCTGCAGCCGGAAAATCATCATGGCGAGGCCAGGTTGTATGTCCACGATATGGGCCGCAGTCTGTGGAGCGCCCCCAATGATGCCCATCTGATCGATGCCAAGGATGCGTTTTACGTGGTCGGCACCCGACTCAAAGGCGCCATGGGGGTGGTGCTGGCGTCCTTCTCCAGCCAGCAGGCTGCGGAAAAACTGGCCGCCGACCAGGGCGGTCGTGTACTGCGCTTCAGCGAGATCGATCAGGCGGTACTTCAGCAGCAGCCAGCAATGTCGCACTCGACTCATTGACCGGCGCCCCCTCGAGAAAAGTGATCGCCGTCAAGTCAGTATTTCTGCGTCTGTTCAAAGATAGGGGCTCACAACGTCCCCAGTGCTTGGCATTCACGATGCCCAGGAGAACATGATGCAAACCGAGTTTCAGGATCGTCTGGCGGTGATTACCGGCGCCAGCTCCGGGATTGGCCTGGCGTTGTGCGCCGCGCTATTGCCGCGTGGCGTCAAGGTGCTGGCGATGTCACGTACTATCGGTGATTTGCCGACCTTGCAACAGATCTACGGTGAGCGGCTGCAATGGTTTGCAGGGAGTGTCACGTGCGAAGAAGATTTGCAGGAGCTGGCCCGCCGGGCGGCGGCGCTAGGGCGGGTGGATTATCTGGTGCCCAACGCGGGTATTGCCGAAATGGCCGACAGCCTGGACATGCCCGCCTTCGAACGCCAATGGGCGGTCAACGGTGCCGGGGCGTTGAACACGCTGGCGGCGTTGCGCGGTGAGTTGGCGAGCCCGGCCTCGGTGGTGTTTGTCGGTAGTTTCCTGACGGGTTCGAGCTTTCCTGGTCTGGCTGCCTGCATCGCCAGCAAGGCCGCGTTGGCGGCACAGGCGCGCACCCTGGCGGTGGAGTTTGCACGTTACGATGTGCGCATCAACCTTGTTTCGCCGGGGCCGACCGCGACCTCGATGTGGGACAACCTGGGGTTGAGCGATGGTGAGCTTGATGACGTCGCTGATGCCCTTGGCAAACGTCTGCTGCCTGGTCATTTTCTCGATGCGTCGGCGGTGGCCAATGTGATTATCTTTCAACTGTCCCAAGGCGCCCGGGGTGTCTATGGGCAGGATTGGAAGGTCGATAATGGTTATACGTTGGGGTGATGGGTGAACTTACAATTTTGCGGATGAGCCCGGAACCTTGTGGGAGCGGGCTTGCTCGCGAAAGCGGCGTGTCGGGTGACATAGGTTTTGATGGTGTACATATCCGTTGCTGCGGTAACGACTACTATTGGTTCCGCCCTTGCGGCGGGTCACTTTGGAAAAGCGCCAAAGTAACCAAAACGCTTTCGCCCCTGACGTACGGTGGCTCGCCCAGGCTCGCCATGCCCTCGCTCCGGTCCTGCTCCGTGGGCCCGCCGCCATCGGCCATCCCTGGCCGGGGGCGGCTACCGCGGCATCCTTGCCGCGGTGCCCACTGCGCAGAACCTCCACTCGGCCTTCCGACGGGGCAGATCAAGATCAAGATCAAAAGCCAAAGCCAAAGCGAGGCGGCCTGATAGCCGACCTGATGTCCGTCAAGGTCAGCGGCGGTGGACACCTATGTCATGCCCGCCAAAAATCCAACTGTGGGAGCGAGCCTGCTCGCGAAGGCGGACTTATATTCAACATTGATGTCGACTGACAGGGCCTCTTCGCGAACAGGCTCGCTCCCACAGGGGAATGCGTACGCTGGAAGAGAGAGGCCGGCCGGTAGGCCGCCTCGCAGTGTCGTTGCGGTGCACGCCCCCTCGAGAGGCCGAGAGGAGGTTCTGCGCAGTGGGCAACCCGGCATGGATGCCGGGTTAGCCGCCCCCGGCCATGGATGGCCGATGGCGGCGGGCCCACGGAGCAGGACCGGAGCGAGGGCATGGCGAGCCTGGGCGAGCCACCGAACGTCAGGGGCAAAAGCGCTTGGTTACTTGGCGCTTTTCCAAGTAACCCGCTGTAAGAGCGGAACCAATAGCCGCCGTGACCGCAGAAACGGATATACACCCAAGCCCAAGCCGAAGCCCTAATGCGAAGTCCCCTCCACAAACTCAATCTTATTGCCCACGTTGTACTTGCCCGACGGCTTGTTCATCGGCAGTCGCTTGATCTCTTTGAGGGTATTGCTGTCATACACAATCAGCGCGCCATCGGTGGCCCAGATGCTCAGCAACAAGTAGCGACCATCGCGAGTGAACTCAACGTGGGCGGCCGTCTTGCCGGGCATCGGGCGCAAGGTGTGAGCAATTTCCAGGGTCTGTTTATCGATCAGGTGGATCGCATCATTGTCGGGGCCGAAGAACACGTCGGTCCAGGCATACCGCGAGTTGACGTGACTGCGCATGAAGAAACCCGGCCCCAGGGTCGGAATTTCCTTGATCAACTTCCAGGTCTTGAAGTCGATGACCGAGATCAGTCCCTTGCTGATGTTCGGCGTGGCGAACACCCATTCACCGTTACGTTTCCAGTAGGTCCCGGACCCAAGATGCGGCATGCCCGGCAACGGTATGTTGGTGACCACCTTGCCGGTGTCGAGGTCGATCACCTGACCACCCTTGGCCTTGCGCGATGTCGCCAGCAGTTGCTTGTAGTCCGGTGAAAAGGAAAAGTCGTCCAGCATATCCTCGGCCTGGATGCGGCGCGGTTCGAAGTCCGGCGTGCCGGCGCTCGACAGCTCCCAGACTTCCTTCACATCTTTGAGCGCCACGATGAAACTGTCCCTTGGCGGCGCGGTGTAGACCGCGCTGACCCGTGACGCGGTGCCGTCCAGGCCGATTGCGGGGATGGTTTTGACCAGCGACAGATCGCGGGCATCGAGCACCACAAGATTGCCCGGCAGATAGTTGCCCACCAGCACCCAGCGGCCATCCTTGCTCACCGCCAGGTTGCGGGTATTGAGCCCGGCGCGGACCTCGGCGATGAGCTTCAGGTTGTGCAAGTCGTACAGGCTGACCCAGCCATCGCGTGAGGCCACGTAGACGAAGCGTCCATCCGGCGAGAACTTCGGCCCGCCATGCACCGCAAAGTGCGAAGCAAACCGCGCCAGTACTTCGAAACGATCACCGTCGAGGATGTCGATGTGATGGTCGCCGGCTTCCACCACCACAAACAGGTTCAGCGGATCGGCGCCATGCTGGGGCGTGGCGGGCAGTTTACTGATGTCGGCGAGAATGGAATGACTGCTGCGAATGTCGTCGTTATTCCAGGTGGGTGGGGTGGCGGGTGGTTGCTGAAGGTAATCCACCAGCGCATCGATTTGCGCGGGGTTGAACAGGTTGGCATACCCGGTCATCTGACTCGCGGGGCGACCGTTCTGGATGACGCTGCGGATTTCGTCGGGTTTGATCCGGCTCAGACTCTCCGGCAGCAAGGCCGGCCCCGTACCGCCGAAACGGTTGGCGCCATGGCAGCGCTGGCAATGCTGTTGGTAGAGATCGGCGGCCGCGTCGGAGGACGGAACCGCTGCACCGGCATGGGCTGCAGCGACCCATAACAATGGGGCAAGCAGCATGCGCCTCATATCGCCACCTTGCTGTGGCGTTGCAGCGCTTGCGCGGAGTAAAAGCGTGCCGGGTATTCCTGCTGATGGGTAGCGAACAGATCAACCACTGTGCCGATCACCGTCAGCGTCGGAATGCCCGGTGGGCAATCCAGCGCCAGGTTCGGTAACTGGTGCAGCATGCCTCGGGCGACGTGCTGGTCGGGGCGGGTGCCATTGCTGATCAGCGCCGCCGGCGTATCGGCGGGCATTCCGGCTTCTATCAGGCGCTGGGCGATGATTCCGAGGTTCGATAACCCCATGTAAAACACCAGGGTCTGGCTGCTGTCGGCCAAGTCGAGCCAGGGCAGTTTCAACTCGCCATCGTGTTGCAGATGGCCGGTGATGAATCGACAGGAGTTGACCAGATCCCGGTGAGTCAGCGGAATGCCGGCGTAAGCGCTGCACCCGGAAGCGGCGGTAATCCCGGGGACCACCTGGCAGTCGATGTCGCGTTGCAGCAGATAATCCAGCTCCTCGGCGCCACGGCCGAATATGAACGGGTCGCCGCCTTTGAGGCGGACCACACGCTGCCCCCGATCGGCGAGGTCGGCGAGCAGTTCGTTGATCTGTTCCTGGGGCAGGCTGTGGCAACCGCTGGCCTTGCCGACGTAATGCCGGGCGCAGGTGAGGGGGATCAACGTCAGCAGCTCGGGGCTGATCAGACGGTCGTAAACCACGGCGTCGGCCTGCATCAACAGGCTCCAGGCACGCAGGGTCAGCAGGCGTGGATCGCCGGGGCCGGCGCCGACCAGGGCCACTTCGCCCGGTCTGAACGGGGACGCAAGTGCGGCCGGTAAAATTATCGATGGGTGCATGGGACGTCCTTGGTGTTTCATCAGGCGGGTGCTTCAGTGCACCACGCAAGGGATGGTCGTTAATGGCGGCATACCGATTTCTTCATCGCTGAGGTGGCAGCCGGGGTCCTGGCCCCAGAGGTCGCCTTCGGCCCAGGCGCGGGTGCGGGTATTGCCATTGCAGATGTTCAACCAGCGGCATTGGCCACAGCGGCCACCGACGGCGCGCGGATGTTCACGCAGTTGCTGCAACAAGGCGTCCGGTTGGTCCAGCCAGAGCGTGCGAAACGGCGTGTGCCGGACGTTGCCTACCGAGTGCTGCCACCAATAGGTGTCGGGGTGTACCTCGCCGGTGTTGTCGATATTGGCGATGCCGCTGCCCGAGGCGTTGCCGCCCCAGGCCCGGAGCATGTGTTCCAGGCGCGGGGAATGTTCGGGGAAATGCACGCCCACCCATTGCAGCAAGAGAATCGCGTCGGCATCGTTGTTGCCGCTGACAAAATCGCTGTCGCGACCCTGCTCGATGTCTTCCCAGGCCTGTTCGAAGATCAATGTCATTGCCTCGCGGCTCATCTGCTGCCGGGCGTCAAGCTTGCGGCTGCGTTTGCCGCGACCGCTGTAGTTGAGGTGCGACAGATAAAACTTCTGCACGTCGTACTCGCGCATCAGCGCCAGTAATTGGGGCAGTTGTTGATGGTTCTCTTGGGTCAGGGTGGTGCGCAGGCCGACACGAATACCCTGTTCGCGACAGAGGCGGATCGCCCGCATGGAGCTGGCGAAGCTGCCCTTGAGTTGGCGGAAGGCATCATGGGTGGCTTCCAGCCCATCGATGCTGATCCCGACATAGTCGAAATTCGCTGCGCGGATCTGCGCGATGTTCTGCTCATTGATCAGCGTGCCGTTGGTGGACAACGCCACAAAGAAACCCTTGGTGCGGGCGTAGGCGCTGAGCACAAACAGATCGTCGCGCAGCAAGGGTTCACCGCCGGAAAGAATCAATACCTTCACCCCGGCATCGTGCAGGTCGTCGATCACGGTCAGCGCGGCGGGCGTATCCAGTTCGTCGCGAAAGACACTGTCGGCGGAAGTGGCGTAGCAGTGTTTGCAGGTCAGGTTGCAGCGCCTGAGCAGGTTCCAGATCACCACTGGCGGCCGGTTGCTGCCCGGTGGGCTGGTTCTGGGGGCCGGCGCCTGGCCGGTCAGGGCACGCAGGTATTGGCTGATCCTCAACATGCAAATCTCCTTGAACAAGCGTGTGTTCAGCGTGGCGCTGGTGGTAGCCGTAAACCGGTTTTCTTCAGGATGCGACTGCTCACCAGCATCTCGTCGGCGGCACAGGCATCTCCCAGCAAGTAGCGCAGGTGTTCGCGGTAGCTGTCGATTTCCTCGCGGCTGCGGCCGTGGACCATGGCGAACAGGTTGTAGCGCCACGCGGTTCGTCGCGGGCGTCGATAGCAATGACTGACGAAGGGCTGCGCACCGATCAGCGCGCCAAGGCGCGGCATGTCTGTGTCGCGCACATCCCAGACCGTCATGCCGTTGTAGCGATAGCCCAGGCGATAGTGGTTGGGGACGGCGGCGATGCGCCGGATCGCGCCCTCGGCCTGCAAACGCTTGAGCAAGTCCAGGGTGGATTCGATGCTCAGCTCCAGCTGTTCGGCGAGCCAGGCCCACGGGTCATCCAGCAGCGGCAGGCCCGCCTGGGTCAGTTCGATCAGACGGTGCGCCAGGGTGTCTTCAGACCGGGAAGTACAGACCGACATGGTAGGTCTCCTCTTTGGGCAAGTTGAGCAGCGGCAGGCCGGTCAGGGTTTCGATGTGCTGCAGGGTTTCGGCGATACCTTGTTCGGTCGGGCAGCCGAGCACGAACCACATGTTCCAGGGGTGTTCGCGTCGGTAGTTGTGGGCCACTTCAGGCAGGGCTTGCAGTTGCTCGGCGACGTCTTCGAAACGCTCCTCCGGCACCGCCAGCGCCGCAAGGGTGAAGGCGCCGCCAAGACGCTCGATGTCGAACATCGGGCCGAAGCGCGTGAGCATGCCGTCTTCCAGCAATTCATGGAGGCGGTCGAGCAGTTCGGTGCTGCTGCTCTCCAGTTCGGCGGCCAGTGCCTGCCACGGGTGGCGCACCAGCGGCAGGCCCAGTTGCAGGCGGTTGATCAGCCGGCGGTCGAGGTCATCCATGGGTAGGGGTTCCTGTTGGCGAGGGGGCGAAGCGTGCGCCGCACTGTTTGAACGCATGGGTGCTGAACAGCAGTTGATGGGGCAGGTCGCTCAGCAGGTGTTCTTCCAGCAACGCCTGGATCTGCGCCTCGACCTGCGCGCGTTGGCGCCCGTGAACCATGCAGAACAGGTTGTAGCGCCACTGCGGCAGGCGCCGTGGCCGTTGATAGCAGAGGGTAATGCCGGGCGCTTGCCCCAGGCGTTGGCCGACTTCGTCGATCAGCGCATCTGGAACATCCAGCACCAGCATGGCGTTGGCGGTAAAACCCAGCGCGCGATGGTTGAGCACCAGGCCAACCCGGCGAAACAGCCCTTGCTCGTGCCACTGGTGCATTTGCGCGAGCACCTGGTTTTCGTTGGCGTCTATCCGTTCGGCAAGGGCCTGATAGGGACGCGATACCAACGGCAATCCGCCTTCCAGATGCCGACGCAACGCCAGTGCCTGTTTGGGACTCAACCCCGGCGTCATGGGTTTTCTCCAAGGGCAAAACCGAGGTCGATGCGGTAAGCGGTCAACATCGGCAGATCCAGCGGCATGAGGCCGGTGTCTTTCTCTAATTCTTCGAGCACGCGTTCGATGTGTTGGCGATCAGGGCCGGTCAGCACAAACCACAGGTTGTAGAAATGCTCCCGTGCGTAGTTATGGTTGACCTCGGGGTATTGGCTGACGCGCTCGGCGACCTGTTGCAAGCGTTCGGCGGGCACGGCGAGGGCGGCGAGGGTGCTGGCCCCGGCGCGACTGTGTTCGAACACCGGGCCGATCCGTGAAAGGGTGCCGGCCTGATCCATTTCTTCCAGGCAAGCCATCACCTGGCCCACGCGACAACCGAGAATCCGCGCCATCTCTTTGTAAGGCTCCGGACACAGCGGCATGCCGTGCTGGAAGCGGTCGATCAGTTGGCGGCTGAGCAAGTCGAGGTTCATGTTCAATACCCCATTTTTTGCGCGCGGCTGCTGAAGAAGATGCCGCTCGGCGCGGTGGCAGGCAGGGTGCTCAGCAGCTTCAGGTTGTACGGGTCCCAGACCTGAACCTGATCGCCATCGCGTAACGACAGCCACAACTGGTCACCGCGCGCGGTGAATTCCATGTGCAGCACCGCAGGCCCTGGCCGCAGATCGGCGACCACGGCATGGGTTTCGGTGTCGATGACCTGCACCCGATCGTTGTCCGGGTAGGCGAAGTTGACCCACAGTTGCCGACCGTCCGGCCGCGACGTGACGAACACCGGTTGGCCGGCCACCGGGATGGCAGCGGTCTGCTGCCAGGTGCGCGAATCCATTACCAGCACCTGGTGACGGCCGACGGCGGGCACGAAGGCCTGATTGTCGGCAACGGCCCAGCCCTCCAGATGCGGCATTTTGTAGACGGGCAATTTCGCCTGGCCGCGTCCGTAATCACCGAGCACTCGCTGCACACCACGCTCCGGATGCCAGAGGTCGAGTTGCGCCATGCCGTCTTCGCCGAACAGCCCCGCCATGTAATAGCGACCATCCGGGGTGATCAGCGCGTCGTAGGGTTGCTGGCCGATGTCGGTGAAGCGGCTGATCCGAGGCGTGCTGCCCTGACTGAAATCGGCGCTCCAGATCTCGCCGGTATCGAACAGGCTGAACACAAAGCGCTGACCGGGCGCATCGACCAGGCCGACCACCCGTGAGCGTTTGCTGCCATCGGCCAGGGGCGTGGCGGGAATGTCGGCCACCAGTTGCAGGGTTTCGGCATCGAACACCTTGACCCCGCCGGGCACGTAGTTGGACACGGCGATGAGTTTGCCGTCCTGGCTGATGGCGCCGCCGATGCTGTTGCCGCCCTGTATGACCCGTTGATCGATGCGTTGGGTCAGCAGGTCGATCTTGCTCAGCCCTCCGTCGCGGCCGAACACATAGGCGTAACGCTGGTCGCGGGAAAACACCACCGAGGCATGGGACAGATCGCCCAAACCCTCGAGTCGGGCCAGTGCCGTGTGGGTGTCGCTTTCGATGATTTGCACGCTGCCGGTGGCGCGCTCCACCACCACGCCCAGATCGCCGGTGCCACGCAAGGGGGACTGAGCGCAGGCGGACAACAACAGCCCGGTCGCCGCTAAAAGCAGGGTTGATCGGATCATGGTGCGGGATATCCCTGGAGAAGAAGATCGACCAGCCAACGGATGTCGTCCGGGCTGAGCAGTGGGCCCCAACCGGGCATTGCGGTGCCGGGCCGGCCTTGGGTGACGGTGGCGATCAGGCTGTCCCTGGATTTGCCCGCCAGCGTTGTGCGCGTCAGGTCGGGACCCAGCCCGCCGGTCATGTGCAGCCCATGGCAGGCGCCGCAGTCCTGGGCCAGCAGGTGTTCGAGTTGTGCCTGACGCTTGGCGTCCGGCGCGGCAACCGCGGTTGCGCAAATGAGGAGGAGGGCCGCCAGAATCGCAGCGTGTCGATAAACCTTCATGACGCCCTCCAGTTGGCTATTTGAGAGTCAGGACCCAGGTTGCAAGTGTCTTCGCTTCTTCATCCGTCACCGGGTTGGCCGGCATTGGCATCGGGCCCCAGTTGCCTTGCGTACCGTTCTTGATGTGGTTGGCCAGGGTGTCCACGGCCCCGGCCACGCCCGCGTTCTTGGCCGCGACATCCTTGAGCGCCGGGCCGACAATCTTGGTGTCGATGGAATGGCAGGCGGCGCAGGGTTTGCTCTTGAACAGCTCCTGCGCGTCTTGGGCCAAGGCTGGCTGCACACTCAGCGCTGCGGTCAGGGCGAGCAGTGAAAACAGAGTATTTTTCATGGGGGTTCCTTGCATTGATGGAGCTCAATAGATGTCGTGTTGGGTGTTGTAGACGTTGAATTTTCCGGTGGGTGTGATCAGTCGTTTGTCCTTGATGACTGATTTGAGCTTCAGCGTTTTGTCGTCGATCACCACCAGTGCCGACTCGTCGGTCTGGCCGCTCCACACGGAGAACCAGACTTCATCCCCGGCCTTGTTGTATTCCGGCTGTACCACCCGCATGGCGCCTTGCTTGATGCCGGCGTACTCGGCGATGGGCAACACGGTGTAGCCGGCGTCGAGTTTGTCGATGTTGAACACCGCCACCGACTGGCTCAGCTTGGCGTCCGGGTTGAGGGTGGTGTCGACATACAGGTGACGGGAGTCAGGGTGGGTTTTGATGAACAACGACCCGCCGCCCTGGCCCTTGAGCGAGGCGACCTGTTTCCAGGCGTATTGCGGGTGTTTGACCGGGTCGGTGCCGATCAAGGAGATGCCGTCATCACCCAGGTGGCTGGTGGCCCAGACCGGCCCGTAGGTCGGGTGGTTGAAGTTGGCGCCGCGACCGGGATGAGGGGTTTTGCCGACGTCCACCAGGGCTGCCAACTTGCGCTCTTTGGAGTCGATCACGGCGACTTTGTTGGAGTTGTTGGCGGCGGTCATGAAGTAGCGGTGGGTGCTGTCCCAACCGCCGTCATGCAGGAAGGGCGCGGCATCGATGTAGGTGATGGTGAGGTTCTTGATGTCCTGGTAATTGACCAGCATGACCTTGCCGGTTTCCTTGACGTTGACGATGAACTCCGGCCATGCGTGGGAGGCGATGATCGCCGCGACCCGGGGTTCGGGGTGGTATTCCTGCTTGTCGACGGTCATGCCGCGGGTCGAGACAATCTGTTTGGGCTCCAGGGTTTCGCCATCCATGATGGTGAATTGCGGCGGCCAATAGGAGCCGGCGATGGTGTATTTGTCTTCGTAGCCCTTGAACTTGGAGGTCTCCACCGAGCGCGCTTCGATGCCCACTTTGACTTCGGCGACCTTGGTCGGCTCCACCGGCCACAGGTCAATCATGTCGATCCGGGCGTCTCGACCAATCACCAGCAGGTAGCGACCCGAAGCGGAGATGCGCGAGATGTGCACCGCATAACCGGTCTCGATCAGCTTGACGATTTTCTTGCTGTCACCGTCGATCAGGGCAATCTTGCCGTCATCGCGCAACGTCACCGAAAACAGGTTCGGCAGGTTGAGTTTGCTCAGTTGCTGCTTCGGACGATCCTCAGGCTTGACCAGCACTTTCCAGGTTTTCAGCGTCTCGGCCATGCCCCATTCCGGCGGCGTCGGCGGCGCGTGCTGAATGAACTTGGCCATTGAGGTGATCTGATCCTTGGTCAGCGCATTCGACGTCCCCCAGTTCGGCATGCCCGCCGGCGAGCCGTAGGTAATCAACGCCTCAAGGTACGGTTGACCACGGGACTGTGTGATGTCCGGCGTCAGTGGTTTGCCGGTGGCGCCTTTGCGCAGAACGCCGTGACAGCCGGCGCAGCGCTGGAAGTAAATCTCCTTGGATGAGTCGAACTCGGCCTGACTCATGTCCGGTGCTCCGGCAGTTTTGACCATCAGCGGGCTAGCGGCAGCGGACTCGTCGGCTCGGGCCGCGTGAGTCACCGCAAGGGCCAGCGCCGAACACAGTGTGGCGACAGTCAGAGCAAACGTTTTTCTATTGCTGATCAGCATTCCATTTCTCCTCAGGCAAGACCTTTGCGATGTGCTGAAACGGCAGCGCAGAACGCAGGTTCTTAGTGCCATGCAAGGCTATGCCCGAGCAGGCCAATGCTCGCTTGACCGCGATCAAGTTTGCCGGCCATGTCACTTGCCAGGTTGTCGCAGGCGCCCGTAGCGTGTGGCTTGAATCCGCTTTTGGAACACACAGCCCATGGACCGAATCCAGTCTTGCGAACCCTTCTATCAACCGCTCAACAATGAGGAAGCGCTGTTCGAGCAAGCCTGGCGACACGGCATGCCGGTGCTGATCAAAGGCCCGACGGGCTGCGGCAAGACCCGCTTCGTCCAGCACATGGCCCATCGGCTGAAACTGCCGTTGTACACCGTGGCTTGCCATGACGATCTGAGCGCCGCCGACCTGATCGGCCGTCATTTGATCGGTGCCCAGGGCACGTGGTGGCAGGACGGGCCGTTGACTCGCGCAGTGCGTGAAGGCGGTATTTGTTATCTGGACGAAGTGGTCGAGGCGCGTCAGGACACCGTGGTGGTGTTGCATCCGCTGGCCGATGATCGTCGGGAGCTGTTCCTGGAACGCACCGGCGAAGTGTTGAAGGCGCCGCCGTCATTCATGCTGGTGGTGTCTTACAACCCCGGTTACCAGAACCTGCTAAAAGGCATGAAACCCAGCACCCGCCAACGCTTCGTGGCGATGCGTTTCGGCTATCCGCCAGTGGCCGACGAGGAACGCATCGTTGCCCGGGAAGCGCAGGTGGACAGCGCGCTGGCGGCGCAAGTGGTGCGGCTGGGCCAGGCCCTGCGAAGGCTGGATCAACATGATCTGGAGGAGGTCGCCTCAACGCGACTGCTGATTTTTACCGCGCGAATGATCCGCTCCGGCATGAGCCCGCGTGAAGCGTGCATGGCTTGCCTGGCCGAGCCGCTGAGCGATGATCCGTTGACGGTGGCGGCGCTGATGGGCGTGGTTGATGTCCACTTCGGCTGAGTCCGGTCGCGTTGCGCCGGGTCACTTGCCGGGCGATCTGGCGATGTGGTTTTTCATTCTGGCCGAGCTGTCGGTGTTCGCCATCCTGATTCTGGCGTTCGCCGTGACCCAGGCACTCAAGCCGCAGCTGTTCGGCGAAAGCCGTCTGTTGCTCAACACCTCTACCGGCCTGGCGATGACTCTGAGCCTGCTCACCGCCGGGCTGTTCGCCGCGCTGGCCCAAGAGCAAGTCAAGCGCTCTCGGTCTCGCCACGGCGCTGTCTACCTGCTGGCAGCGTTACTCGCCGCCAGTGTCTACGTGGTGTTGAAACTGACCGAATACCGACACTTGCTGGCCTCGGGGCTGGGCATGGAACACAACACGTTTTTCACCCTCTACTGGATCCTCACCGGTTTTCACTTTCTCCATGTACTGCTCGGCATGGTCATTCTCGGATGGCTGGCCGAGCGCTGCCGTCGTGGCCTGTACAACGGTGCCAATCGCAGCGGGCTGGAATCGGGTGTGCTGTATTGGCACATGGTCGATCTGATCTGGGTCGTGCTGTTTCCGCTGGTCTACGTTCTGAATTGACGGAGGTTCTGATGTCGGCTTCCAGGTTTTTGCTTATCTGCTGGGCAGCGCTGGCCACATTAAGCGTGTGCACGGTGCTGCTGGCACAGGTGGGCGCGACGTGGCTGCTGTCCATGGCCATTTTGCTGGTGGCGGTCGGCAAGGCCTGGTTGATTGCCGATGGCTTTATGGAGCTGCGTCATGCCCCCCGATTGTGGCGGCGGTTGATGGTGAGTTGGGCGCTGGTGTTGGCGACCGTTGTGGGCCTGACGCTGATTCTGTTCCGTTAAGGAATACGATCTGTAAAACAGCACAACTCGAATGTGGGAGCGAGCCTGCTCGCGAAGGGGCCGTCACATTCAACATCCCTGTTGACTGACACTCCGCCTTCGCGAGCAGGCTCGCTCCCACATTCGATCTGCGTTGTCGGTAATACCCGACCAAAACCATCTGCCTTTCTTGATCGCCATCAAGCAGGTTTCAACCCTTCGCTTCCTATCATGGGCACGCCAAGCAAAGAGGAAGCGACCATGTCAGAGACCTTCACCAAAGGCATGGCCAGGAACATCTATTTCGGGGGAAGCATCTTCTTCTTCCTGATATTCCTGGCCTTGACCTATCACACGGAACAGACCTTTCCAGCCCGCAGCAATGAGGCGCAACTCACCGAATCAGTGATCCGCGGCAAGACGGTCTGGGAGCAAAACAACTGCATCGGCTGCCACACACTGCTGGGCGAGGGCGCCTACTTTGCGCCTGAGCTGGGCAACGTGTTCCAGCGGCGCGGCGGGGAGGCGGGCTTCAAACCCTTTCTGCATGCCTGGATGAAAATGCAGCCCCTGGGCGTACCGGGCCGGCGAGCGATGCCGCAGTTCAAGTTGAGCGAGCAGGAGGTGGATGACATCGCCGAGTTCCTCAAATGGAGCTCGAACATCAACACCAATGGCTGGCCGCCAAACAAGGAGGGCTGAGAGATGAGCATTGCCAATCCACATCTGAAATTCGCCTCGCAAGCCGTGGCCAAACCGTACTTCGTGTTTGCCCTGATCCTGTTTCTCGGTCAGGTGCTGTTCGGTTTGATCATGGGGCTGCAATACGTGATAGGGGACTTTCTGTTCCCGATCATTCCCTTCAACGTGGCGCGGATGGTGCACACCAACCTGCTGATCGTCTGGCTGCTGTTCGGTTTCATGGGCGCTGCCTACTACCTGATTCCGGAAGAGGCCGACCGCGAACTGCACAGCCCTAAACTGGCGATCATTCTGTTCTGGGTATTCGCCGCCGCGGGCGTGCTGACGATCCTCGGCTATCTGCTGGTGCCTTATGCGGGCCTGGCCAGACTGACCCACAACGAGTTGCTGCCGACCATGGGCCGGGAGTTCCTGGAACAGCCAACCATCACCAAGATGGGCATTGTGGTGGTGTGCCTGGGCTTTCTCTACAACATCGGCATGACCCTGCTCAAAGGTCGCAAGACCACGGTCAGCATGGTGATGATGACCGGGCTGATCGGGCTCGCGGTGTTCTTCCTGTTCTCCTTCTACAACCCCGGCAACCTGGCGCGCGACAAGTTCTACTGGTGGTGGGTGGTGCATCTTTGGGTGGAAGGCGTGTGGGAACTGATCATGGGTGCGATGCTCGCTTTCGTCCTGATCAAGATCACCGGGGTCGACCGGGAAGTCGTGGAGAAATGGCTGTACGTGATCATCGCCATGGCGCTGATTACCGGGATCATCGGCACCGGTCACCACTTCTTCTGGATCGGTGCGCCTGAAGTCTGGTTGTGGGTCGGTTCAATCTTCTCCGCACTCGAACCGCTGCCGTTCCTGGCCATGGTGATATTTGCCTTCAGCATGGTGAAGAACCGTCGTCGGCAACACCCGAACCGAGCGGCCACCTTGTGGGCCAAGGGCACCACGGTCACGGCGTTCTTCGGTGCGGGTGTCTGGGGCTTTCTGCATACCCTGGCGCCGGTCAACTTCTATACCCATGGTTCGCAATTGACGGCAGCGCATGGTCACCTGGCCTTCTACGGTGCTTACGCGATGATCGTGATGACCTTGATCAGCTACGCCATGCCACGCTTGCGCGGGTTGGGTGAAGCCGGTGACGAGCGTTCGCAGACCCTCGAAATCTGGGGCTTCTGGTTGATGACCCTGTCGATGGTGATGATCACGCTGTTCCTCACCGCTGCCGGTGTCGTCCAGGTTTACTTGCAACGCTGGCAGGCCGACGGGATCGCGCTGCCGTTCATGTCCACGGTCGAACATCTGCAGGTGCTGTTCTGGGCCCGTCTGGGCGCCGGTCTGGGTTTCTTCGCCGGGCTGCTCTGTTACCTGTTCAGTTTCAAGCAACGTGGCCGCGCAGCCTTGCGCGCCCCGGCTGCGGTTGTACCTTCATGAGCGGGTGCAATGGCTAGAAAAGGTCGGCCCGGCTGATACAGCGGGCCGTTTTTTTGGTTTCCAGGAAGGGCAAGCATCATGGCGTTTACCGTCGAACTGGAAGAATGGGTAGGCAGTGTCTGGCATCGTTTCATCACCCGGCGCGCCAGCCCGGACTTCCCTGAAGCACGGGTTGAACTGGCCAGCCAGCAACGTCCGCTGGCGCTGTTGTTTCGCGCCATGGGCGGTGCCAATGGTGTCGGTGTGGAAGCCGCCAGTGACCGCGATCTGCTGCTGCGGCGCAACGTATTGCAGCAAATCGCCGGCACCTGCAAACAAGTGCCGTTGGCGTGGTGCGACGCGACGAACCTGCGCCTGCCATCGAGTCTGGCGGTCTTCCCTGAAGTGGCACTGAACGAGGAACTCTATCGCTGGCTCGCATTGCTGGCGGCACAGGCCGGGCAGATGCGTCACTGGGGGCGGGACAATCAACGCTGGACGCAACAGCTGCTGCGACGCTATCCCGCGTTGCGCGCTCGCTATCAACGTCTGGTCGATGCCCACCTGCAATTGCGCCCCGATCCAGCTTCGTTGAACACCAGCGAAGCGGCACTGGAACGGGCGTTATGCCAGGCATTGCGCGATCCCGGCAGTGTCGAACATTTCCCTCGCAGCGAACGGGCCGCGTGGCCACTGCCGCTGTGGTTGTACCCGCCGCAAAACCTCGCCAGCCCGCAGGCGGCGGATCTGGGCGATGAATCCGAAGAGTCGTTGACCACGCCGCCTGGCGAACAGAAAGGCGGGCGTAAACGCGCGACACGGATCGATGAAAGCACCCGCGATGGCGGGCTGTTGGTGGTGCGTCTGGAGAACCTGTTCAGCTGGACCGAGCACGTGGACCTGGATCGCTGGTCGGACGACAGCGAAGACCCGGACGCCGCCAGAGTCGCCGACGACCTGGACGAATTGACCCTGTCGCGCACTCGTCTGCGCAAGGGCGGCGGTCTGAAGCTGCACCTGGATTTGCCACCGGCCGATGTCGACGATATTCCTCTGGGCGAAGGTATCAAGTTGCCGGAGTGGGACTACCGCAAACAACAGATGCAGGACAGCTTCGTCAATCTGCAAATGATGGTGCCCCGCGATTGTGAGGCGCAGCCGTTGCCTTCTCGACTGAAGGCTTCGGCGCATCGCTTGCGGCGCCAGTTCGAGCACCTGCGCAATGACCGTCAGTGGTTACGCCAGCAACCCCAGGGCTCTGAGCTGGACATGCAGGCCTGGCTGGATTTTCATGTTGAGCGCGAGCATGGCCAGTGTGCCGAACGCGGCCTGTTCATGGAGCAACGACAGACCCGCCGCGACCTGGCGTGCCTGTTGCTGGCCGACGTGTCGATGTCCACCGACGCCCACCTGAACGATGAGCATCGCGTCATCGACGTCATTCGCGACAGCCTGCTGCTGTTCGGCGAAACCTTGTCGGTGCTGGGTGATGATTTCGCCTTGTACGGGTTTTCCTCGCTGCGTCGTCAGCAAGTGCGCATGCAGGAACTCAAGTCGTTCACCCAGCGTTATGACGACAACACCCGAGGTCGCATTCAAGGGCTCAAACCGGGGTATTACACACGCATGGGCGCCGCCATTCGCCAGGCTACGCAACTATTGGGCACGAGCAAGCGGCGCAGCAAACTGTTGCTGCTGCTCACGGATGGCAAACCCAATGATCTGGACCTGTACGAGGGGCGCTACGGTGTCGAAGACACCCGCGAGGCGGTGCTGCAGGCGCGGCGTCAGGGGTTGACGCCGTTCTGCATCACGATTGATCGCGAGGCCGGGGATTACCTGCCGTACATGTTCGGCGCCAATGGCTACACCTTGATCCGTCAGCCTGAGCAGTTACCTCTGCGCTTGCCGCAGTTGTACCGCCAGCTGACCCAGCCTTGAACCCCGGTTTGATCAACGCAGCATCAGCTGATGCTGCGCGGCAGCCAGAAAAACATCGTCACGCAGAAGATCGTCAGGCCGATGCAGAACCACTTGAATCGGCGCAACCGACGTTGCGCCGCGTGTGCGGCCAATACCGGCAGGGGCATGCCGCATTGGCGGCACTCGATCCTTTGTGGAAGGTTGGCATGTTGGCAATACAGGCAGACAGGCATGGCACTCACTCGAACTGTTCCAGGCGCAGACGATCAAGAATGGCGATCTGACGGCCGTCCTGAGTGATGATGTTTTCATCGATCAAGCGGCGGATGATCCGCGAAAAGGTTTCCGGCTGGATCGACAGATGCCCGGCGATCAGCTGCTTGGCCATCGGCAGCTCGAATTGGCTGTCAACGGTTTGCTGACGCACCAGTTGCGTGAGCAGATAACGCACGACCCGGTGGGTGGCGTTTTTCAACGACAGGGTTTCGATTTCGTTGACCCGTTGATGCAAGCGAACACAAAGCTTGCCCAGCAGTGCAAAGGTCAGCCGGCTATTGCTCTGCAGCAGGCGCATGTAGGTGCTGTTGGATAACCGGTAGAGCTGGGTGGGGCAGATCGCTTCGGCCGAGGCCACATAGTTCGGCGTGTCCATCAGCATCATCGCCTCGGCAAAGGTTTGCCGATCGCTGATGACCTCGAACACTTTCTCCTGCCCATCGGGTGTCAGCCGGAAGATTTTCACTGCACCGGCAATGATGAAATAGAACGAATCTGCCGGCTCACCCTGACGGAACAACGGCTCGCCTTTGTCGATGCTCAGCAAGTGGCTGGTACTCATCAATTCATCCAGCTGTTCTTCGTTCAACGGCTCGAACAAATGATGACTGCGCAGAATCTGGTGATGGACGCGATGAAGCACCATAAGAATTCATCCTGAAGATTGAGAAGGGGGATCAGGTCAGACGAGGCCCAGGGAAATGCCGCTGGCCAGGGCCAGGATTGAGGTCAACACCACAAACCAGGCCAGTGGCTGAAAGACTTTTTTCATGACGACTCCGGGTAATCGAGAGGGATCCAAGATTTCTATAAGGTTGCCCATGCAGAGCAAGAGGCGGGCCAGGCTCGGAGGCCCTTGTTTATTGGGGGTGTCAGCGATCAGGGTAAAAAATACCGTGATCTTTAGGGTTTAAATGACCATCAAAGGGTCATTTGTACCCTGAGCCGATCACCCTTGTGGGAGCGAGCCTGCTCGCGATAGCGGTGGGCCAGCCAACATTGATGCTGAATGTACCGCCGCTATCGCGAGCAGGCTCGCTCCCACAAGGGCAAATCCTCTCGCTATAGGGGTTCGAATGAGCATCGGGGCACGTCCCTTGCACACTTGATCTGCGACAAAGGCAATGGATCGGTAATACCCGATGATTGCCCCAGGATTTACCTCGGCGCGTGCGAGTCGGCGCCAGGTCAGCAAACAGGTAGAGGAGTGGCTTTATGCAAGTGCTTGACCGCCGTAAAGCGATGGCAATCGCGCCGCTGTTACGGCTGGCCTTTCGGCCGTTTTTCCTCGCCGGCTGCCTGTTGGCGGTGCTGGCCATTCCACTGTGGCTGGCGGCTTTTGGTGGTTCGATTTCCGAATGGCAGCCGGCAGGCGGTTGGCTGGGTTGGCATCGGCATGAATTGCTGTTCGGGTTCGGCTTGGCGATTATCGCGGGCTTTCTGCTGACAGCGGTGCAGACCTGGACCGGCCGCCCCGGTCTCAGCGGCAAACCGTTGGCGGCTCTGGCGCTGTTGTGGTTGTTGGCGCGAGTGGCTTGGCTGGCCAACGCACCGTGGCCGTTGCTCGCGCTGCTGGAAATGGCATTCCCGTTGGCGGTGGCGTTGCTCATGGGGTTCACCCTGTGGAAGGTGCGGCAGAAACGTAATTACCCGATTGTGGCGGTCTTGCTGTTGTTGGCCGTGGCCGACGGGTTGTCCTTGTACGGCCTGGTCGAGGGGCATGAAGGCTGGCAGCGCCAAGGCGTGCTGACGGGTATCTGGCTGGTGGCGGCGATGATGGGGTTGATCGGCGGGCGGGTGATTCCGTTCTTCACCCAGCGTGGCCTCAGTCGGGTGGAAGGCGTTGCGGCCTGGCCCTGGCTGGATCGACTGCTGTTGGTAGGTTCGCCGCTGGTGGCGTTGTTATATGCCGCAGGGCCTGCGCTCAACCCCAATGTCTGGGTGGGCTTGCTGTTCGCGGTGCTGGCGGCGGGGCATCTGGTGCGTCTGGTGCGCTGGCATGACCGGGCACTGTGGCACGTACCGTTGCTGTGGTCGCTGCACCTGGCTTATGGCTGGTTGGCGGTGGCGTGTCTCGGGATGGCGCTGTGGCATTTCGGCGCGCCGATCAATCCGAGCCTGGCGGTGCATTGCCTGACCATCGGGGCCATGGGCGGCCTGGTACTGGCGATGATCGCCCGGGTCAGCCTCGGGCATACCGGCCGTGCCCTGGAGCCGCCGTCGGGCATGACCCTGGCGTTCATTTTGCTCAATCTGGCGTGTCTGAGCCGGGTCGTGTTGATCCTGTTCTTCCCCTTGCCGGCATTGTGGTTGGCCGGTCTGTGCTGGGCGCTGGCGTTTGCGCTGTACGCCTGGCGCTATGGACCGATGCTGCTGCGGGCCCGGGTGGACGGTCATCCGGGATGAGTATGCGAACTGACGGAGGCTGGCGCTGATGTATCCCTTTTTATTGGTCACGCATTTGCTGGCAGCGATTGCCTTCATCGGTACGTTGTTTTTCGAAGTGGTCATCTGGCATCGCGCGCGCCTGCAATTGACGGACGTTTCGCAAGTGACGGCGGATCAGGCGATTGCGCTGCGTTCGCGTAAAGTCCTGCACGGCGTGGTGTTGTTGCTGTACGGCGCCGGTATCGGCCTGGCGTGGCAGTATCGGGGCGCATTGAGTCAGCCGCTGGCCAGCAGCTTTGGTACGTTGCTGAGCCTGAAGATCCTGTTGGCCCTGAGCATCATCGGTCATTACTTGCTGCTGGCCTATTGGCTGACCCACGGGCGCCTGACCGCGACTCGCGCCAGCTGGATTCGCCGCAGCATCCTCGGGCACATGCTGTTGATCGTGATCCTGGCCAAGGCGATGTTCTATTGGCACGGCTGATCATGCTGGAAAACCCATAAATCCGTGGTGACGCCATTCGCGAGCAGGCTCGCTCCCACATTGGAATACCACCCCATGTGGGAGCGAGCCTGCTCGCGAAAGCGGCCTCCAAAAATCGATCAGTGGCGAGGGTTCAGGGCGTTGATGAACAGCACGTTGTTTTCCAGATGAATGTGTTGCATCAGATCGTCTTTGAATTCCAGCAGCCCGCGATAGAGCGCACGCCAGGTGTTACAGGCATCGGCGGGCGGGATGATGTGATTGGTCAGGGCGAGCATTTTCTCCAGTGCTTCGCCATGTTGATCATGTTCGAAACGCAACACCTGGATCGGCGGCGCCGCTTGAGGACCGATGCCCTGTTGCAGCATCGGGAACAGCACCTGTTCTTCCTTGAGCATGTGGCCTTCGAGTTCTTGCTGCATGTCGGTCAAGAGATCGGCCAGGCCGTTGGGGCAGCTGCTGCGCGCACCATGAACCTGCTCGACGCGACGAGCCAGACGGATCAGTTCCGGCAGTTGCTCGCGGTGGCGAGCGTGGTAGCGCGCCAGAAGGTGGGCGATCAGCAGTTCCGAAGGTTCGTTGCGCCAGTCGTGTTGGGTTTCGCCGGCGTCTTGCAGAATGTGCAGGGCGTCGGCAATCAGGACCGGGTCGAGGTTTTTGCCAAGGGCCGCTTCACGCAGGCTTTTATGCCCGCCGCAACAGAAGTCCAGTTTGAAGGTGTGGAAGATCCGGGTGGCACCGGGAATGTCGCAGGCCAGTTGGCCGAGGCTTTGTTCCAATAGGGTCTGGCTCATCAGGGTTCCTTGTTTGGGTTTCAACGGTTCCCCAGGCTCATTGCATCCGGCATGCCATATTTAAATGATTGAAAAACATGGATTAATTTTTAGTTGTGGTGATAGACACCCTGATGCTTCAGGGTGAATCCAACCATAGAGGGTGATTACTACCATGCTGCGAGAAAGCCTGGCAGCCGACCTGATCGTCGAGTTGCCCAATGCCGTGCGGTTGCAACGATTGGTCCAGACCCTGCGCGAATACTTCAACAGTGGCGCCGTGGGTTTGTTGCGTCTGGATGACGACAGTCTCAGGCCGGTGGCGACGGTGGGGCTGGTTCATGAAGCGTTGGGGCGCCGGTTCGTCATCGCCCAGCATCCCCGGCTGGCGGCGATCATGGCGTCGCGCGAGCCGACCTGGTTCGAGCCCGACAGTCGCCTGCCGGACCCTTACGACGGCTTGCTCGACAACCACGTCGGCGAACCGCTGCCGGTGCATGACTGCATGGGCGTGAGCCTGTATGTGGAGGGGCGGATCTGGGGCGCGATCACCCTCGATGCGCTGCACGCCGGGACCTTCGACAGCCGCGCGCGGGAGGAGCTCAAACGCTGCACCTTGCAGATCGAAGCCGCCGTGCGGGTCACCCGGCTCGAGCAGGAAAACCGCAGCTTGCGTTTGTCCCGCAGCGATCCCCAGGATTTGCGAATGCCGGTCGAGGAGGGCGAGATCCTCGGGCAGAGTGAGGTGTTGCATCAGTTGCTCAATGAGCTGGATGTACTGGCCGACTCCGATCTGCCGGTGTTGCTGTTGGGCGAGACCGGGGTCGGCAAAGAGCTGTTCGCCCGGCGCTTGCATCGTCTTTCTAGGCGCCACCACAAACCGCTGATACACGTTAACTGCGCCGCCTTGCCGGAGTCGCTGGCAGAAAGTGAATTGTTCGGGCATGTCAAAGGCGCCTTTTCCGGCGCCACCAGTGACCGTGCCGGACGCTTCGATGCCGCCAACGGAGGCACGCTGTTTCTCGATGAAGTCGGGGAGTTGCCCTTGAGCGTGCAAGCGAAGTTGCTGCGCACGCTGCAGAACGGCGAGATCCAGCGCCTCGGCGCGGACAAGCCGCTGCACGTGGATGTGCGCATCATCGCCGCCACCAACCGGCATCTGCCGGACAGCATCCGCGACGGCTTGTTTCGCGCCGATCTGTATCACCGGCTCTCGGTGTACCCGGTGCCGATTCCTCCTCTGCGTGAGCGTGGTCTGGATGTGTTGATGCTGGCCGGGCATTTCCTTGAACTCAATCGGGCACGGCTCGGCCTGCGTGGTTTGCGCCTGTCACCGGTGGCCGAACGCGCCTTGCTGGCGTATACCTGGCCGGGCAATGTGCGCGAACTGGAACATGTCATCAGCCGAGCGGCGTTGAAGCAGCTCAGTCGCGGTACGAGTCGCGCGTTGATCATGACGCTGGAGCCTGAAATTCTCGATCTCGACAGTGCGATGGCGGCACCGGGTGCTGTGGTCGAGCCATCCCCGGACGTTACGGCTGATCTGCCGTTCCAGCCCTTGGGCGAAGCGGTCGACGATTACCAGCGCAAGAAAATCCTCCAGGCCCTGAGCCTGTCCGGGGAAAACTGGGCCAGCGCCGCGCGGATTCTGGAAGTCGATCCCAGCAACCTGCACAAACTGGCGCGGCGGCTGCGTCTGAAGTAGGCGACAGTGTTGATGGCGGTCAAGGTGGTATCGCGCAGTGCCTCGCACACTGCGTAAAACCTTCCGGAGATTACCGTCATGCCGCTTTCCCTGGCTCAGATGCGCCGTAACTACACCCTTAATGGCCTGCAAGATGAGGCGGCGCTGGACGATCCGCTGGCGATGTTCCGACAGTGGCTGCAACAGGCCCGCGACACCGAGTGCGCACCTGTCGAGGTCAATAGCATGGTGCTGGCGACGGTCGACCCTGAAGGGCGGCCGCACTGCCGGGTTCTGCTGCTCAAGGGGTTGAGCGATGAAGGCTTTACGTTCTTCGGCAATTACCAGAGCGACAAGGGGCAGCAACTGGCCGCCAATCCTTATGCAGCGATGACGTTTTTCTGGCCGGGGCTGGAGCGTCAGGTGCGTATCGAGGGGCAGGTGTCGAGGCTCGATCCGGCGTTGTCGGATGCGTACTTCGATTCTCGTTCCATGGCCAGTCGCCTGGGGGCCTGGGCCTCACCGCAAAGCCGGCCGCTGGCCAGTCGCGCAGCGCTGGAATCCATGCTGGCTGAAACCATCAAACGCTTCGTTGGCCAGACCATCTCGCGTCCCGAGCATTGGGGCGGCTATTGCCTGCACCCGGAGCGTCTGGAGTTCTGGCAGGGGCGGGCCGACCGCTTGCATGATCGACTCGATTACCGGTTGCGTGATGGTCTGTGGAAACGGAGCCGGTTGGCACCTTGAAAGCGATGGGGGACAGTGTGGGAGCGAGCCTGCTCGCGAATGCAGTGTATCAGGCCCATTAGTTGCGACTGACACACCGCATTCGCGAGCAGGCTCGCTCCCACAGGTTTTGTGCCCGGCACATTTTCTCTATGTCCCCGTCGAGGTACCTCCTTGGAGGAATAGGCTCGTTCGCCATTCCGGTTCAGGCTTCGGGCCATACCCTCATCTACGGGAAGACCTGGATATGGCCCATCTGGCGCAACGCACGTTTGAACCCCTGAACATTGCCGTACTGACCATCAGCGATACACGTACTTTTGACACCGACACGTCGGGACAGACCCTGACGGATTTGCTGCAAACGGCCGGGCATGTGTTGATCGATCGCGATCTGGTCAAGGACGACATCTATCAGATCCGCGCCACCGTTTCCCGGTGGATCGCCGACCCCAAGGTGCAAGTGGTCTTGATGACCGGCGGCACCGGTTTCACCGCTCGCGACAACACGCCGCAAGCGGTGCTGCCGCTGTTGGACAAACATGTGGAAGGCTTTGGCGAACTGTTCCGCCAGGTGTCTCTGGAGGAGATCGGCATGTCCAGCCTGCAGTCCCGGGCACTGGCCGGCATGAGTAACGGCGTGCTGGTGTGCTGCGTGCCGGGCTCGCCGGGTGCCTGCCGGACGGCCTGGAACAAGATCCTGCTCGAACAACTGGACAGTCGCACCGGCCCGTGCAATTTCGCCCCGCATTTGAAACCGCAAGCGCAGCGGGTCATCGACGCCTGCGAGACACGCACATGACCGGCCGGGTGTGCGACATCGGCCACCTGATGCCGGTGGACGAGGCCATCAGCCGTCTGCTGGACCAGGCACCGCCGCCACCCCTGGCGCAAATGGTTCGTCTGGATCAAGCCATGGGGCGGGTGCTGGCGGTGGACATTCATTCCCCGATAAACCTGCCGGCCTGGGACAACAGTGCCATGGACGGTTATGCCCTCAGGGCGGCTGACCTGCCCCAGGCGGGTGGCTGCTTGTCGATTGGCGGGCGCATTGCGGCGGGGGATCAAGCGTGTTCACCCTTGCGCGCGCAGCAGACGGTGCAGATCTTTACCGGCGCGCCATTGCCACCGGGGGCCGATACCGTTGTGCCGCAGGAGCGCTGCCGGATCGAGGGCGAGCGCGTTTGGTTCCCGTCCGTATCCGTGGGCGATCACGTGCGCAAGGAAGGTGAGGAAGTTCGCCGCGGGGACCTGTTGCTCAAGGCCGGCAAACGCCTGCGCGCGCAAGAACTTGGGTTGCTGGCTGGCGCCGGGATCGCGCGGGTGGAGGTCTATCGGCCGTTGCAGGTATGCCTGCTCAGCAGCGGTAATGAACTGCGTGAGCCGGGCGATCCCTTGGCGCCCGGGCAGATTTACAACAGCAACCGGTATTGCCTCGCCGCTCTGTTGCGCGGCTGGGGCGTGGAGGTGCACGACTATGGCGTCATGGTCGATGAGTTGGCGGCCAGCCGGCATGCCTTGAGCCTGGCGTCTTCGGAATGCGACTTGCTGTTGAGTTCCGGTGGCGTATCGGTGGGTGAGGAAGATCACCTCAAACAGGCGATCGAGGAACTGGGCAACGTCGATTTCTGGCGACTGGCCATTCAGCCGGGCAAGCCACTGGCCTTTGGTGAAGTAGCCGGTAAACCCTGGATCGGCATGCCGGGAAATCCTTCAGCGGCGCTGATTACCGCGTTGGTGGTGGTGCGTCCGTTCCTGCTCAGGGCCCAGGGCGTGACTGACGTGCTGCCGCTGCCGTTGTCCATACCCGCCGGGTTCGACTGGTTGCAGCGTAACAAGCGTCGGCAGTACCTGCGGGCCCGATTGACGCCCGGCGCCGACGGCCAGTTGAGCGTGCAGCTGCACCCTCAGCAAAGCTCGGCGATGTTGACCGCCGCGTGCTGGGCCGACGGGCTGGCGGTGATCGAGTGCGAGCAGCAGGTGCTCAAGCACGACAACGTGATGTTCCTGTCCTTCGCCGACCTGATGCATTGATGGCAATTGATTGCCGTCAAGGCCGTGCCTGCCGGTCTCGCTAGACTGGCAGCGCCTTTTTCGATTGCCCGGACCTTTGCGTCTCGGGCATCGGACGACGGTCCAGACGCGTTTTTTCATGAGGATTACCCATGCAACTGGTCTGCCCGGCAGGGAACCTGCCTGCGCTTAAAGCGGCGGTGCGCCAAGGCGCCGATGCCGTCTATGTCGGCTTTCGCGATGACACCAACGCCCGGCATTTCGCGGGGCTGAACATGGACGACAAACAGTTCGACGCCGCGGTCACCCACATTCGCCAGTATCAACGCAAACTCTATGTCGCGGTCAATACGTATCCGCAACCCAAGGGCTGGGAGCGCTGGCAGCGAGCGGTGGATCGTGCCGCCGATTTCGGTGTCGATGCACTGATCGCCGCCGACCCCGGGGTGCTCAACTACGCCAGTCAGCGTCACCCGCAACTGGCGTTACACCTGTCGGTCCAGGGCTCGGCGACCCATGCCGCTGCGCTGGAATTCTATGCGCAGCGCTATGGCATTCGACGCGCGGTGCTGCCGCGGGTGTTGTCGTTGGCGCAAGTACGCCAGGTGGCCGCCAGCAGTCCGGTGCCCATCGAAGTGTTTGGCTTCGGCAGCTTGTGCATCATGGCCGAAGGGCGTTGCCATCTGTCTTCTTACATTACCGGCGAATCGCCGAACCTGTGCGGTGTCTGTTCGCCAGCCAAAGCCGTGCGCTGGAGCGAGGACGCCGAAGGCTTGAGCGCGCGTCTCAGCGAAGTGCTGATCGATCGCTACACCCCTGACGAACCGGCCGGTTACCCGACCTTGTGCAAGGGCCGCTTCCTGGTCGACGGCAAACGCTTTCATGCGCTGGAGGAGCCCACCAGCCTCGACACCCTGGACTTGCTGCCGGAGCTCACGGCCATCGGCGTCGAAGCGGTGAAAATCGAGGGCCGCCAACGCAGTCCGGCCTATGTCGAACAAGTCACCCGGGTCTGGCGCGCGGCACTGGACGCCCATCGCGGCGCGCCGGGCAATTTTCGGGTCAAGGAGGAATGGCGTCAGGTGCTGGCCGGCTTGTCCGAAGGCAGCCAGACCACCCTGGGTGCCTATCATCGATCATGGCAATGAGGGAGGCGACATGAAGCTCAGCCTGGGACCGGTCCTGTTTTATTGGGACAAAGAACAACTCAGCAACTTTTACGCCGAGATGTCGACCTTGCCCCTGGACGTGATTTATCTGGGGGAAACCGTGTGCTCGAAACGTCGGGCATTTTCGCTGGATCAATGGCTGGGGCTGGGGCGCGAGTTGCAGGAATGCAGCCAGGCGCAGTTGGTGCTGTCCAGCCTGACATTGATCGAAGCGGCGTCCGAACTCTCCAGCCTGCGCCGGCTGTGCGACAACGGCCAATTGCTGGTGGAAGCCAACGACATGGGCGCGGTGCAGTTCCTGGCCGAGCGCAAATTGCCGTTCGTGGGCGGCCCGGCCCTCAATCTGTACAACGGACATGCGCTGGCGCAACTGCTCGACAGCGGCATGACCCGCTGGGTGCCGCCCGTGGAATGTTCGGCGGCGCTGATTGGTGATGTGATCGGGCAGGTGCGCGAACTGGGTCGTGCAGTGCCGGAAGTTGAAATCTTTGCGTATGGGCATTTGCCGTTGGCCTATTCCGCCCGTTGCTTTACGGCTCGGGCGGAAAACCGGCCCAAGGACGACTGCCAGTTTTGCTGCATCAACTACCCCGATGGCCTGGCGCTGACCAGTCAGGAAGGGCAGGCGCTGTTCACCCTCAACGGTATTCAGACAATGTCGGCCGAGGTGACCAATCTGCTGGCCGATTACGCCGGGCTGGTGGCCTGCGGTGCCGATCTGTTGCGCTTGAGCCCTCGCGCTCAGGGCATGGCCGAGGTGATCGCGGCCTATCAACGGGTTCGTCTGGGCGAGACACCGCCGTTGTTCGTCGAAGGGTGCAATGGTTATTGGCATGGCCAGGCCGGCATGCTGCGCGTCGAGGAGGTCGGCCTGTGTTGAATCGAAAAAAGTGGCTGTTGAAAGGTGCCGACCGGTTGTTGCCGCTGGTGCGCCGGGTGCCTTTTGCCGTGCAGCGTCTGGCGTTGCAACAGGCGCTGAATCGCTGCCTTGCCGAGCCATTGCGCGATGGCGAGTTCGAGGTTTTGCGCGGGCGTTGGTTGTGTCTGCGGATTCCGGATCTGGGGTTGTCCTGGTATCTGACGCTCAGCGGTAAAGGGTTGCGGATTGCCGAGCATGCCGTGGCGCATGTGACGATCAGTGGTAATTGGCGGGAGTTTTTACTGTTGGCGAGTCGTCAGGAGGATCCGGATACGCTGTTTTTTCGCCGGCGTTTGGTGATTGAGGGGGATACCGAATTGGGGTTGGCGTTGAAGAATCTGATCGACAGTCTGGATCCTGAGGTGTTGCCTGTTTGGTTGTGGCGCAATCTGGAGCGGGCGGGGAAGGGGTTGGCGGCGGGGTAATTGACATTGCCCAATTGTGGGAGCTGGCTTGTTGGGCTGTTTTTTGGCTGAGTACATATCCATTTCTGCGGTAACGGCCACTAATGGTTCCGCTCTTACAGCGGGTTACTTTGAAAAGCGCAAAGTAACCAAACGCTTTCGCCCCTGACGTACGGTGGCTCGCTTAGGCTCGCCATGCCCTCGCTCCGGTCCTGCTCCGTGGGCCCGCCGCCATCGGCCATCCATGGCCGGGGGCGGCTACCGCGGCATCCTTGCCGCGGTGCCCACTGCGCAGAACCTCCACTCGGCCTTCCGACGGGGCAGATCAAGATCAAGATCAAAAGCCAAAGCCAAAGCCAAAGCCAAAGCAAGATCAACAGCCAGAGCCAAAGTGGCGTTGAACCTTGTGGGAGCGAGCCTGCTCGCGAAGGACGACAACGATAACGCGTGCTGTCTGAAAGAACGCGTTCTCCAGACGTTTTTCGCGAGCAGGCTCGCTCCCACAGGGAAATGCGTACGCTTGAAGAGACAGGCCGGCCGGTAGGCCGCCTCGCGGTGCTTTTGCGGTGCACGCCCCCTCGAGAGGCTTCGTTCCGGTTCTGCGCAGTGGGCAACCCGGCATGGATGCCGGGTTAGCCGCCCCCGGCCATGGATGGCCGATGGCGGCGGGCCCACGGAGCAGGACCGGAGCGAGGGCATGCCGAGCCTGGGCGAGGCACCGAACGAAAGGGGCAAAAGCGCTTTGGTTACTTTCGCGCTTTTCGAAAGTGACTCGCTGTAAAAGCGAAACCAATAGAAGCCGTTACCGCAGAAATGGATATGTACTCCGACCAAAATTACAGGTCGGCGGTCAGTCCGCCATCGCGGGCAAGCCCGCTCCCACAGGGAAATGCGTACTCTTGAAGAGACAGGCCGGTAGGCCGCCTCGCGCGGCTTTTGCGGTATTCGCCTCCACAGGATTTTTGTTGTTCTTCAGGCCATCGTTTCCTGCCGGCTTACATGCTGGCGAGCATCACTGGCAATCAACTGCCTGATCCCTTCAAACAACTCATCACTCTGCGCCTGCGTGCAATCCTCACCATGGCGCTTACGCAGCCCGTAATGACTGAGAATCAGATGCACATCAGCATGCAGCCCATGCTGCTTGAGGCAGTTTTCAACACATTGCAGCGGGCAGCCATCCAGCGCAAAGATCCGGCGCCCCGAACGCGCCTTGTTGACCAGCGCCGCCACATGCCCGCCAACACCGACGATGCAGGACATTTCAGCCAGCCCGCTGCGATCCAGGCGCACCGCCAGGGTATTGGCCAGTTGGGCAACGTTGGAGCAGCCTGAGCAGGAGTAAACCAAAGGCAGGGTTGAACGGGGCATTTGCACTCTCCGTGGATGGACGCTGCCAGTGTGCAAGGTGCGTGGCATTGCGCCTTGATGACGGTCAATTCCGACTATTGGAAAGCCGCCAGCTCCTCTTCATCGAGGATGCTGATATGGCGACGCTCCATGGCGATCAGGCCGCACTCCACCAGGCGATGCAAAATCCGCGAGAAGGTTTCCGGTTGAATGCCGAGTTTCGACGCCACCAGGCGTTTGGACACCTGCAAGACAATCTGGCCGGTCACCGGGTGGCGTTCCTGGAACAGAAAATTGATCACCCGACGGCTCGCACTGGCCATGGTCAAGGTATCGATGTCGCGCAGACGCAGGTGCAGGTGAACGCTCATGCTCGCCAGAATCGCCAGACAGACTTTCGGCTGGTCTTTCAGGGCATTGCGGTAATGGTTGCCCTCGATACTCACCAGTACGCTGTCCTTCAGCGCCGTGGCGCTGACCGGGTAGAGCCGGGCCTGGCTGAACAGCAAGGCTTCGGCAAAGGTCTGGCCGGGCTGGATGATCTCGACCAGATTCTCCTGGCCTTCGCCGGTGAGCCGGTACAACTTGATCTGGCCGCTGACCAGCAGGAAAAAACGCCTGGCCGGATCCCCTTGATGCATGAGCGTGCTGTGACAACTCAGGCGCTTGAGCATGGCCAGGCCGCAGACTTCCTCGAAGATTTTCTCCGGCAGTTGGCTGAACAGATGATGACGGCGCAACGTTAAAACGATGGAAGGGTGGGTCAGCATGGCGTACCTCCGCTGACCGTCATAGTAGAGAGCGCAGGCCAAATGACCTATGCCTCTGCAGGCCTACCTCCAAGGAGGGATGCCCGTCAGCCCGCACTGCGCAGATGCTCCATGGCCCACACCGCCGCCTCCACCCGCGAGCGCAAGCCGAGTTTGTGCAGCAGGTTTTTCACGTGGACCTTGACCGTCCCTTCGGTGATGCCCAGCTTGTGCCCGATGACCTTGTTGCTGAAGCCGCTGGCGATGGTTTTCAACACCTGACGTTCACGCTCGGTCAGTTCCACCACGGCCTGGCGAGGTGGCGCGCGCAGCGCCTGCGCCATGACTTGGGTCAGCCCCGGGCTGATCACCAAGGCGCCGTTCAAGGCATCACGGATGTACTGAATCAGCAGTTCGGGCTCCATGTCCTTGAGCAGATAGCCGTCGGCATCGAGCCGCAATGCGTCGCGAATATCGTCTTCGGCGTCCGAGACGGTGAACAGCAGCACTTTGCCGGTGTAGTGCATTGCCCGTAATCGACGCAGGGTTTCGATGCCATTCATTTGCGGCATGTTGTTGTCGAGCAGGACCAGATCCGGTCGAAGTGGCTCAATCAGGCCGAGTGCTTCTTCACCCTGGCTGGCTTCGCCGACGATCAGGAAGTCATCTTCGAGTTCGAGCATCTGGCGAATGCCGTGACGCATCATCGGGTGGTCGTCTACCAGCAGGATTCTGTGTTGCGGGGACGGGGTCATAGGGTGCTGCCTTCTGTTTGCTGCCCGAGAAATTCCGGGTGGAATTCCAGTTGGACGCGGGTGCCTTGGGGTTCCCTGGAAAATATCTGCAGCTGGCCGTGCAAGCTGCGAGCCCGCTCATCCATGATGTTCAGGCCGTGGTGTTCGCGTTGGTCGACGTTGCCGCTGAAGCCGCGCCCGTCATCTTCGACCGACAACCTGACGGTCTCGCCATCCTGGCGCAGTTGCAGCCAGGCGTTTTGCGCGTGGGCGTGGCGCAGGCAGTTGGAGAGTGCCTCGCGGGTGATCTGCAGAATGTGGATTTGTTCGCTGGCCGATAGCTGAAAGGCCAGCGCGTCGACGTGCAGATGCACCTGAAACTCCCCGCGACGGGAAAATTCCTCGGCGGTGTCCTTGAGTTCCTGCACCAGTCCGGCGTCGTGTATCTGCAAACGAAAAGTCGTCAGCAACTCGCGTAACTGGCGGTAGGCATTGTTCAGTCCCTCACGCAATTCGGCGGTGACGGTTTCCAGGGTCTGGACCGGTTCGCCCCGGCGCATCAGGGTCTGCATGCGGCTGACTTGCAGCTTCATGTAGGACAGGGCCTGGGCCAGTGAATCGTGCAGCTCGCGGGCGATGATCGTGCGCTCTTCAAGCAGTAGCAGGCGATGATCCTGTTCCCGTTGGCGCTTGAGCGACAGTGAGGTGCCGATCAGGTTGGCCAAGGCCTGGATCAATTGGGTCTCCCAGGCTTGCGTCGGGTGCCCGTCGACAAAGTGCGCCTTCAGCTCACCCAGTTCACTGCCCTGATTGCTGATGCTGAAGGTTTGCGGGCTGGCTTTATGGTGCTTCTGGCACGTGGCGCAGTCGCTACTGGCGCAGACTTCCCGAACGTTCGCGCCATGCAGGGCGAGCAACTGCTGGGCCGGTGCCTGCAGTTGGCCTTGCAGACACAGCGACAGGCGCAAGCCGGGCAGGCGTTGCTGGAAGCGTCGAATCAATTCATCCAGGCCTTCGGCATTGGCCAGGCGTGTGGCCAGGCTTCGGCTGCTTTGATACAGAAGCTCCAGGGCGGCATTGGCTTGTTGCAGGTTCAGGGTTTTCTGCCGGACCTGACTTTCCAGGGTGCGATGCGAGTCTTCGATCGTCTCGGCCATGGCATTGAAACTCATGGCCAACTGGCCCAGTTCGTCCTGGGACTGATGGTTGACCCGCACCTTGAAGTCGCCGCGACGAAAGCGCTGGGTTGCGTCCACCAACTCTTTCAAGGGGGTGACAACGCCGCATTGCAGTTCGTATAACCCGATCAACAGGACGATCATGGTGGTGAACAAGGCCATGCCCTGGATCGCCTGTTGCCAGCCTTGCTTTTGTTCGCTCTGGCGCTGCAACAAATCGACGAACTGGTTCAGTTGCTCAACGAAAGACTGGGCCTGAACCTGAAAGGCCGCCGCATCGCCGCGCTCAAGTGCCGGGCGCAGATCCTCGTTCCAGTGTTGCTGGATTTGCCCATAACTGATTTGCAGCGCAGTGGTCGGGCCGTCTTCCAGCACCGCCTTGAGCGAGTGGCTGTCCAAGCGGTTTTGCAGGCTGTCGATGATGCTGGCGATTTCTTCGCCGGTGGCGCCGGCGGCGAGTTTCCAGCTCAGGTGATAGGTCTCCATGCGCACCGAGCCCGCGGTGTTGATGGCGGCGGCATCGCCCTGGCTGAACCAGGCAATCAGCCCGGCGCTCAACGAACTGGCGAGCGCCAGCACGGCGATCAGGATCACCGCCAGCCCGGCGCGAGCGGGCAGGGAGCTGCGCAACCAGCGCATCATCGGCGCGGGTCCGTGGAAAGGACAGGAAAGAAGAGCATGCACAGCTCCAGAGTAGGTTGTTGTTCGTTATGGCCTCTTCGCGGGCAAGCCTCGCTCCTACAGGATTGAAGTCGTTCCCGTTTTGATGGCCGGCCTTGATCCTGTAGGAGCGAGGCTTGCCCGCGAAGGCGATTGAAAGAACAACCGCCGTTCCCAGACGCGCTACCTCTAAAGAGTTGTCGACAGATCTTTGTCAGTAAAAATCTTGGCGGAAAGGCTCAATCCCCTGATAAACCGAGTGTTTCAAGCCTTTCCAGGACTACCTCCTTAGAGGTAGACCGCGCAAGCATAGGCCTATGCCCCCTTGGGCTTCGTTGACATGGGTCAAGTTTTTGCGGGGTTGGCCTCTCTAGTCTGCCGCCATGGCTAACTGACTGGAGAGCATTGTGAACCCACCGCGTGTACGACAAGGCTTGGTGCTGGGCATGAGCACGCTGGCCTTCACTGTGTGCTTCATGGTCTGGATGATGTTTGCCGTGCTCGGGGTGCCGATCAAGGAACTGCTCCAGCTCAACGAAACCCAGTTCGGCCTGCTGGCCGCGACCCCGGTGCTGACCGGCTCGTTGGTGCGTTTGCCGCTGGGTCTGCTGACCGACCGTTTTGGCGGGCGCAGCGTGTTCTTCCTGCTGATGCTGGCCTGCGTCACACCGCTGTACTTGATCAGTCACGCCACCGCCTACTGGCAGTTCCTGGTGCTGGGTTTGTTTGTCGGCCTGGCCGGCGGCTCGTTTTCAGTGGGGATTGCCTACGTCGCCAAATGGTTCGACAAGGAGAACCAAGGCTTCGCCATGGGCATCTTCGGCGCCGGTAACGCCGGGGCGGCAGTGACCAAGTTTCTCGCCCCGGCACTGATTGCTGTCGGCAGCTGGCAACTGGTGCCGAAAGTCTTTAGCGCGATCCTCTTTATTACCGCGCTTTTATTCTGGCTCCTCAGTGCCGAAAACAAGGACCACCGCAGTGCCACCGGCGCCAGCTTGCGTGAGCAACTGCACTCGCTGAAAGACCCTGCGGTGTGGCGCTACTGCCAGTACTACTCGATCGTCTTCGGCGGCTACGTCGCCCTGGCCCTGTGGATGACCAAGTACTACGTGCAGGAATACGGTTTCAGCCTGCAAAGCGCGGCGCTGCTGGCGGCCTGTTTTTCCCTGCCCGGTGGCGTGCTGCGTGCTGTCGGCGGCTGGATGTCGGATCGCTGGGGGGCGCAAAGCGTGACCTGGTGGGTGTTGTGGGTCAGCTGGATCTGCCTGTTCCTGCTCTCGTATCCCCAGACCCAACTGCAAGTGCAGACCATCGACGGTCCGGTGGATTTCCACATTGGCCTGAGCCCCGCGCTGTTCACCGTGCTGCTGTTCGTCATGGGCATCGCCTTCGCGTTCGGCAAGGCCTCGGTTTTCAAATACATCGCCAACGACTACCCGAAAAACATGGGTGCGGTGTCCGGCATCGTCGGCCTCGCCGGTGGCCTGGGCGGTTTCGTGTTGCCAATCCTGTTCGGCGCCCTGGTGGACCTCACCGGCGTGCGCTCTTCCTGCTTCATGTTGATGTACGGCGTGGTCTGGGTCTCCCTCACCTGGATGTACTTCAGCGAAATACGCAAAAGCCCGGTGCTGGGTAAAGCGCCGCTGCTGATGCCGTCCCCGATTTCCAGCATTGCCCAAGGAGAAGAACATGTCCGTTCTGCAAAAGCCTGACAAAGGCCCGGTCATTCATGACTGGCGCCCCGAGGACCCCGCGTTCTGGGGAAGTAGCGGCAAACAGACCGCCACGCGCAACTTGTGGATTTCCATTCCTGCACTGTTGTTGGCCTTTGCGGTGTGGATGGTCTGGAGCACGGTGATCGTGCGTTTGAACGCCATCGGCTTCACCTTCACCACTGACCAGTTGTTCTGGCTGGCGGCGTTGCCGGGGTTGTCCGGGGCGACTTTGCGCGTCTTCTATTCGTTCATGGTGCCGATCTTCGGCGGCCGGCGCTGGACCGCCCTGAGCACCGCGTCGCTGCTGTTGCCATCGATCTGGATGGGCTTCGCCGTGCAGGACCCGAGCACCTCCTACAGCGTGTTCGTGTTGATTGCCTTGCTCTGCGGTTTCGGCGGCGGCAACTTTGCCTCGAGCATGTCCAACATCAGTTTCTTCTATCCCAAGTCCCAGCAGGGCACGGCCCTGGGCCTCAATGCCGGGCTGGGTAACCTGGGCGTCTCGGTGATGCAGTTCTGTGTGCCGCTGGTGATTACCTTCGGTGTGTTCGGTTTCATGGGCGGCTCGCCGCAAGCACTGCCGGACGGCGGCCAGTTGTGGTTGCAGAACGCCGGGTTCGTCTGGGTGCCGTTTATTGTCCTGGTGACCGTGCTGGCCTGGTTTGGCATGAATGATCTGTCCAGTGCCCGGGCCTCGTTCAGCGAACAGGCGGTGATCTTCAAGCGCAAACACAACTGGCTGATGTGCTGGTTGTACCTGGCGACCTTCGGTTCGTTCATCGGCTTTTCCGCCGCGTTTCCGCTGCTGATCAAAACCTCCTTTCCCGACGTGATTGCCTTGAAATTCGCCTTCCTCGGTCCGTTGGTAGGTGCGCTGGTACGGCCATTGGGCGGCTGGCTGGCGGACAAGCTCGGCGGCGCGAAAGTGACCTTGTGGAACTTCGTGCTGATGATCGTGATGGTGTTCGGGGTTCTGCACTTTCTGCCGCAAAGCGGCCAGGGCGGCAACTTCTACGGCTTCCTCGGCCTGTTCATGCTGCTGTTCATCACCACGGGCGTGGGCAACGGCTCCACCTTCCGCATGATCCCGGTGATCTTCCGCACCCAGCATGAAAAAGCCTCTGCCGGTCAACCAGCCGCCGTGCGCGAACAAGCGCTGAAAGATGCCGGCAAAGAGTCCGCCGCCGTCCTGGGCTTCAGTTCGGCCATGGGCGCCTTCGGTGCGTTCTTCATTCCCAAATCCTTCGGCTCTTCGATGGCCCTGACCGGCGGCCCGGAGATGGCCTTCTACATGTTCGTCGTCTTTTACCTGAGCTGCATCGTCGTGACCTGGTGGTGGTACGCGCGCAAAGGCGCCGCGACACCCTGCTGAGACGACCCGAATCCAACCATTGCGTGGGCGGGGCACAGACCCCGCGACAAAGCCTGAGAGGACTACACCGTGAGTCATTTACTGGATCAACTGCGGTTTTTCAACCGCAAGCAAAACGAGTTTTCCGACGGTCATGGAGAGACCCGAAAAGAGTCTCGCGACTGGGAGAACGTCTACCGTTCGCGCTGGCAGTACGACAAGATCGTGCGTTCGACCCATGGGGTGAACTGCACCGGCTCCTGCTCGTGGAAAATCTACGTCAAGAACGGCCTGATCACCTGGGAAACCCAGCAGACCGACTACCCGCGCACCCGTAACGATCTGCCTAACCATGAGCCCCGTGGCTGCCCGCGTGGTGCCAGTTACAGCTGGTACATCTACAGCGCCAACCGGCTCAAGTACCCGAAAATCCGCAAGCCGTTGCTCAAGCTCTGGCGCGATGCGCGGCAGACCATGGCGCCGGTCGAAGCCTGGGCGAGCATTGTCGAGAACAAGGCCAAGGCCGACTCCTATAAGAGCAAGCGCGGCATGGGGGGCTTCATTCGCTCCAACTGGGAGGAAGTCAACGAGATCATTGCCGCGTCCAACGTCTACACCATCAAGCAGTACGGCCCAGACCGGATCGTCGGCTTCTCGCCGATTCCAGCCATGTCGATGGTCAGCTATGCGGCCGGTTCGCGTTACCTGTCGCTGATCGGCGGTGCCTGCCTGAGTTTCTACGACTGGTACTGCGACTTGCCACCGGCCTCGCCGATGGTCTGGGGTGAGCAGACCGACGTGCCGGAATCGGCCGACTGGTACAACTCCAACTACATCATTGCCTGGGGCTCCAACGTCCCGCAGACCCGTACCCCCGATGCGCACTTCTTCACCGAAGTCCGCTACAAGGGCACCAAGACTGTCGCGATCACCCCGGACTACTCGGAAGTCGCCAAGCTCACCGACCTGTGGCTGAACCCTAAGCAAGGCACCGATGCGGCGCTGGCGCAGGCGTTCAACCATGTGATCTTCAAAGAATTCCACCTGGACAAACCGAGCGCTTATTTCACCGACTACGCCAAGCGCTTCACCGATTTGCCAGTGCTGGTGCTGCTCAAGCAAATGGTCGACAAGGCACCGGGCGCCGGTTACCAGCCAGACCGTTTCCTGCGCGCCAGCGACCTGACCGACAACCTCGGCCAGGAAAACAACCCGGAATGGAAAACCATCGCGCTGGATGTCAGTGGCGAACTGGTTTCCCCTCAAGGCTCCATCGGTTATCGCTGGGGCGAGAAGGGCAAGTGGAACATCCTGCCGCGTGAAGGTGGCGAAGGCCGTGAGATCGATCTGAAGCTGAGCCTGATCGGCGATGACGTGGCCGAAGTGGCGTTCCCGTATTTTGCCGGCGAGTCTCACGAACACTTCCAGCACGTGGCCGGCGATGCCGTGCAATACCGCCGCGTGCCGGTGCATAACGTGGTGCTGGCGGACGGCAGCGTGGCCAAGGTCGCCACCGTGTTCGACCTGTCGGCCGCCAATCTGGCCATCGATCGCGGCCTCGGCGGCGATAACGTGGCCAAGGATTACGATGACGCTTCCGTGCCGGGCACCCCGGCCTGGCAGGAGCAGATCACCGGCGTGAGCCGCGAGAAGGCCATCCAGATCGCCCGTGAGTTCGCCGATAACGCCGACAAGACCAAGGGGCGCTCGATGATCATCGTCGGCGCGGCGATGAACCACTGGTACCACATGGACATGAACTACCGCGGGCTGATCAACATGCTCATGCTCTGCGGGTGTGTCGGCCAGACCGGTGGCGGTTGGGCGCACTACGTTGGCCAGGAAAAACTGCGTCCGCAATGCGGCTGGCTGCCCCTGGCGTTCGGCCTGGACTGGAACCGTCCGCCTCGCCAAATGAACGGCACCAGCTTCTTCTACGCCCACAGCTCGCAATGGCGCCACGAGAAGATGAGCATGCACGACGTGCTTTCGCCATTGGCCGATAAATCACAATTTCCCGAGCATGCCCTGGACTACAACATCCGCGCCGAACGTGCCGGCTGGTTGCCCAGCGCACCGCAACTCAACACCAACCCGCTGCACATTTGTCGCGACGCTGCGGCGGCCGGCATGGACCCGAAAGACTACGTGGTCAAGTCGCTGCAGGACGGCTCGCTGCGGTTCTCCTGCGAACAGCCGGACAGCCCGGTGAACTTCCCGCGCAACATGTTCATCTGGCGTTCCAACCTGCTGGGCTCCTCGGGCAAGGGCCACGAGTACATGCTCAAGTACCTGCTGGGCACCAAGAACGGGGTGATGAACGAAGACATCGGCCAGGTCGGCGATTGCAAACCCGAAGAAGCCGAATGGGTGGACGAGGGCGCCATCGGCAAGCTCGATCTGGTCACCACGCTGGACTTCCGCATGTCTTCGACCTGCGTCTATTCCGACATCGTCTTGCCGACCGCGACCTGGTACGAAAAAGACGACATGAACACCTCGGACATGCACCCGTTCATTCACCCGTTGTCGGCCGCCATCGACCCGGCGTGGGAATCGCGTTCCGACTGGGAAATCTACAAAGGCATCGCCAAGGCGTTTTCCCGCATGTCCGAAGGGCACTTGGGCGTTGAAAAGGACCTGGTGACCATCCCGCTGATGCACGACAGCGTCGGCGAACTGGCCCAACCGTTTGGCGGCACCGACTGGAAAAGCGCCGGTGTGGCACCCGTGCCGGGCAAGAACGCGCCGAACCTGCACGTGGTGGAGCGTGACTACCCGAACATCTACAAGCAGTTTTCCTCGCTTGGGCCATTGCTGGAGAAACACGGCAACGGCGGCAAGGGCATCAACTGGAACACCGAAGAGGAAGTGAAATTCCTCGGTGAACTCAATCACCACGAAGGCGATGCCGGGATCAGTCACGGCCGTCCGAAAATCGACACGGCCATTGATGCAGCGGAAGTGATCCTGTCCCTGGCGCCGGAAACCAACGGTAAGGTCGCCGTCAAGGCCTGGGCCGCGCTGTCGGAATTCACCGGCATCGACCACAGCCACCTGGCGCTGTCCAAGGCCCACGAGGCGATTCGTTTCCGCGACATTCAGGCACAGCCGCGCAAGATCATTTCCAGCCCGACCTGGTCGGGGCTCGAAGATGATCACGTCAGCTACAACGCCGGCTACACCAACGTTCACGAAGGGATTCCATGGCGCACCATCACCGGTCGCCAGCAGTTCTACCAGGATCACCCGTGGATGCAGGCGTTCGGCGAGCAACTGATGAGTTATCGCCCGCCGGTCAACACCCGCACCATCGAAGGGGTGAAAGGCAAGCGCAGCAACGGCGAAACCGAAATCGTCCTGAACTGGATCACCCCGCACCAGAAATGGGGCATCCACAGTACCTACAGCGACAACCTGCTGATGCTGACCCTCAGCCGTGGCGGGCCGATTGTCTGGCTCTCGGAGAACGATGCGAAACGCGCCGGCATTGAAGACAACGACTGGATCGAGTGCTTCAACGTCAACGGTGCATTGACCGCCCGGGCGGTGGTCAGCCAGCGCGTCAAGGACGGCATGGTGATGATGTACCACGCACAGGAACGGATCGTGAACGTGCCCGGTTCGGAAACCACCAAGACCCGTGGCGGCCACCACAACTCGGTCACTCGAGTGGTGCTCAAACCGACCCACATGATCGGCGGCTATGCCCAGCAGGCCTACGGTTTCAACTATTACGGCACGGTCGGTTGCAACCGCGATGAATTCGTCGTGGTGCGCAAAATGGCCAAAGTCGACTGGCTCGATGGTTCAAGTGGCGATGACCTGCCACGTCCGCTGCCGACCGATATCGAGGAGAACTGAGATGAAGATTCGCTCACAAATCGGCATGGTACTGAACCTGGACAAGTGCATCGGTTGCCACACCTGTTCGATCACCTGCAAAAACGTCTGGACCAGCCGCGAAGGCATGGAATACGCCTGGTTCAACAACGTCGAATCGAAACCCGGGATCGGCTACCCGAAAGAATGGGAAAACCAGGACAAGTGGAAGGGCGGCTGGATCCGTAACGCCAACGGCACGATCAACCCGCGCATCGGCGGTAAATTCCGCGTGTTGGCGAACATTTTCGCCAACCCGGATCTGCCAAGCCTGGACGATTACTACGAACCGTTCGACTTCGATTACCAGCACCTGCACACCGCGCCGCTGGGCGAACATCAGCCCACCGCGCGTCCGCGTTCGCTGATCTCCGGCAAGCGCATGGAAAAAATCGAGTGGGGCCCGAACTGGGAAGAAATCCTCGGCACCGAATTCGCCAAGCGTCGCAAGGACAAGAACTTCGACAAGATTCAGGCGGACATTTACGGCGAGTACGAAAACACCTTCATGATGTATTTGCCGCGCCTGTGCGAGCACTGCCTCAACCCGACGTGCGCGGCGTCGTGCCCAAGCGGTGCGATCTACAAGCGTGAAGAAGACGGCATCGTCCTGATCGACCAGGAGAAATGCCGTGGCTGGCGGATGTGCATCAGCGGGTGCCCATACAAGAAAATCTACTTCAACTGGAAGAGCGGCAAGTCCGAGAAGTGCATCTTCTGCTACCCGCGTATCGAAGCCGGGATGCCGACTGTTTGCGCCGAAACCTGCGTCGGGCGCATTCGTTACCTCGGTGTATTGCTGTATGACGCCGACCGCATCAGCGAAGTGGCGAGCACCGCCAACGAGCAGGACCTGTACGAGAAACAACTGGAGATCTTCCTCGATCCGAACGACCCGGCGGTGATCCGTCAGGCCCTGGCCGATGGCGTACCGCAGTCGGTGATTGATTCCGCCCAGCGTTCGCCGGTCTACAAAATGGCCGTGGACTGGAAACTCGCGCTGCCGCTGCACCCGGAATACCGCACCTTGCCGATGGTCTGGTACGTGCCGCCGCTGTCGCCGATCCAGAACGCCGCCACTGCCGGCACCGTCGGTATGAACGGGGTGATCCCGGACGTCGACAGCCTGCGTATTCCACTCAAGTACCTGGCCAACCTGCTGACGGCGGGTGATGAAAAACCGGTCAAGCGTGCGCTGAAACGCTTGCTGGCGATGCGCGCTTACAAACGTTCCCAGCAAGTCGATGGCGTTCAGGACCTGCAAGTGCTCAAGGATGTCGGCTTGAGCGTGGCCCAGGTCGAGGAGATGTATCGCTACCTGGCGATCGCCAACTACGAAGACCGTTTCGTGGTACCGAGCGCGCACCGTGAAGACGCCATGAGCGACGCCTTTGCCGAGCGCTCCGGTTGCGGCTTCAGTTTTGGCAGCGGCTGCAGCGGCAGTTCCGACACCAACATGTTCGGTGCGAAGAAAGCCAACCGCCGCGACATCCTGAAAACCGTCCAGTTGTGGGAGGAATGAGCATGCAAATTCTCAAAGTGATTTCGCTGCTGCTCGATTACCCGACCGAGACGCTGATTGGCGGTCGCGACGAACTCGAGCAAGCGATCATCCAGTCACGGGAAATCAGCCCCAAACAGCGCGGCGCGTTGTTCGAATTGCTTGAGCTGATCTGCGCCAATGACCTGATGGATGGGCAGGAGCACTACGGTGCGCTGTTCGGTCGAGGTCGCTCGCTGTCGCTGCTGTTGTTCGAGCACGTGCATGGCGAATCCCGCGACCGTGGCCAGGCCATGGTCGACATGATGGCGCAATACGAAGAAGCCGGTTTTGCCATCGGTGTCAAAGAGCTGCCGGACTACATCCCGTTGTATCTGGAGTTTCTGTCCACCCGCGAAGACATTGAGGCCCGCGAGGGCGTGGCGGATGTTTCGCACTTGCTGGCCTTGCTCGCGGCGCGTCTGGAAGAGCGCGAAAGCGCCTATGCCAGTTGCTTCCGCGCGCTGCTGCAAATCGCCGGGGCCGAACCGCATCAGGCGGTCGCCGACCTGCGGGCGCAGGTGGCGGCGGAACCGCGCGACGACTCCCTGGAAGCCCTCGACAAGATCTGGGAAGAGGAGGCCGTGGACTTCCTCCAGGCCGAACAGCAGGACCGTTGCAGTGGACTGCCAAGCGCACCGGGCAAGGCTCGGGAAGAAAGCGCGGTGCCGTTGCACTGGGTGGATTTTCAGCATGAAGGGCTGGCCGCCGTGCCGGCCAAGGAGGTAGGCAATGTCTAAATGGAACCTGTTGTTGTTCGGGATCTATCCCTATGTCGCTTTGGCGATCTGCCTGATTGGCAGCTGGGCGCGCTTCGATCTGTCGCAGTACACCTGGAAGGCCGGCTCCAGCCAGATGCTCAACCAGCGCGGCATGCGCATGGCGAGCAACTTCTTCCACATTGGCGTGTTGTTCATATTGGCCGGGCATTTCGTCGGCTTGCTGACGCCAGCGTCGGTTTATCACCATGTCATCAGCACTGAGAACAAGCAGTTGCTGGCAATGGTTTCGGGCGGGTTCTTTGGCCTGTTGTGCCTGATCGGCTTGCTGATGCTGGTCAATCGGCGGCTCACCGATCCGCGGGTACGTGCCACCTCCAGCGTTTCGGACATCCTGATTCTGCTGGTGCTGCTGGCGCAGTTGCTGCTGGGGCTGCTGACGATTGTTGCATCGACCGGCCACATGGACGGCTCGGTGATGGTGATGCTCGCCGACTGGGCGCAAAACACCGTGTTGCTGCGGCCGATGGAAGCGGCGGCATCGATCGCGCCGGTCGGGCTGACTTACAAGTTGCACGTTTTTCTCGGTTTGACCCTGTTTGTGCTGTTCCCCTTCACCCGTCTCGTACACATGATCAGCGCACCGATCTGGTACCTGGGGCGTCGTTATCAAATCGTTCGTCAGAAGTACTGAGGAGACAATCATGTCAGGTGGATGTGGATGCGGTGGTGGTAACGGCGGCAGCGGTGGTTGCGGCTCTTCCCAAAAAACAGAGTCTTCGGTGCCGGACGTGGCCGACATCGCGCAGTTCGAAGCACTGCCGGTTGAGCCGGCGGCTGCCGATGACGCCCCGGCGCAGTTGATCGCCAGCAGCGAACAGGAGTGGCCGATCATCAGCGTCAACGAGGTGTCGATCACCCCGGAAGCGATGGCCCAGGAGCTGCAATATCATCCGGCCGAGAGCCGCGAGGAGGCGGTGTACCTGGCCGCCCGGGCGTTGGTGATCCGCGAGTTGTTGCAGCAGCGCATTGCCGAACTCGGCGTATCGATGGAAATCGGTGCCGGTGAGAACGAAGAAGAAGCGGCCACGCGCTTGTTGCTCGAACGCGAGGTGCACGTGCCGCAGTGCGATGAGGAAACCAGTCTGCGCTACTACGAAAACAATCGCGGGCGCTTTCACAGCGCACCGTTGCTGGCGGTTCGGCACATCCTGCTCGAATGCGCGCCGGACGATGCCGAAGCCCGCGAGCTGGCCCATGTTCAGGCGGAAATCCTGCTGGCACGACTGGATGAATTCCCCGGCAGTTTCGCCGATCTGGCCGTGAAGTATTCAGCCTGTCCGTCGAAGGCTCAGGGCGGTTCCCTGGGGCAGATCAGCAAGGGCCAGACCGTGCCCGAACTGGAACGTCAGCTGTTCACCCTGGCGCCGGGCCTGGCCAGCAAACCGCTGGAAAGTCGCTACGGCTGGCATGTGGTCAGTGTCGATCAGCGGATCGAAGGCATGCCGTTGCCCTATGAAGTGGTGTCGACGGCGATTCGCACGCAGTTGCAGCAAGGCGTCTGGCAAAAAGCCCTGGTGCAGTACCTGCAAACCCTGATCGGTGCGGCGGATATTCGCGGCATCCACTTGCAGGGCGCCGACTCACCACTGGTGCAGTGACCCAAGGCAAACCGGGAGATGTGATGAACGCTGTAATGCAGGATGGCTTTGGGCGGCAGATCGATTATCTGCGGATGTCGGTGACGGACCGTTGTGATTTTCGCTGTGTGTATTGCATGGCGAAAAACATGACCTTCCTGCCGCGTCAGCAGGTGCTCACGCTGGAAGAGTTGCAGCGTCTGGCAACGCTGTTCGTCGGGTTGGGCGTACGCAAAATCCGTCTGACCGGCGGCGAGCCGCTGATTCGTCCGGGCATTGTCGAACTGTGCCGCAACATCGCCGCGCTGCCCGGTTTGCGCGAACTGGTGATGACCAGCAACGGCTCGCAACTGGGCCGTTTGGCGCGGCCATTGGCGGAGGCGGGGGTCAAGCGGATGAACATCAGCCTCGATAGCCTGGACGGGCAGAAATTTCGCGCGATCACCCGCATCGGCGATCTTGATCAAGTGCTCAACGGCATTGAGGCGGCGCGGGACGCGGGGTTTGAGCGAATCAAACTCAACTGTGTGGTGATGAAAGGGCGCAACTTCGATGAAGTCCCGGCGCTGGTGCAATACGCCATCGATCAGCGCATCGATATCAGTTTCATCGAAGAAATGCCCTTGGGCGATGTTGGCCGTTCCCGGGGCGAATCGTTTTGTTCCAGCGACGAGGTACGGGCGCTGATCGCCAGCCAACATCGCTTACTCGACAGCACTGAAAACAGCGGCGGACCGGCGCGCTACGTGCGCCTGGAACGCCATCCCGATACCCGGATCGGTTTCATTTCACCCAACAGCCACAACTTCTGTGGCAGCTGCAACCGGGTGCGGATGACCGTTGAAGGGAAGCTGTTGCTTTGTCTGGGGCAGGACGATGCCCTGGATTTACGCGGATTGCTGCGGCGTTATCCGCTGGATGACCAGCCGCTGATCAATGCGGTGCAGAAGGCCTTGCGCGGCAAGCCATTACGCCACGATTTCAGCCCCGAAGGGGAGGTGCAGATTGTGCGGTTCATGAACATGAGTGGTGGTTGAGCTGTTCTGTAAAACACAGCAAATCCAATGTGGGAGCGAGCCTGCTCGCGATAGCGGTAGAACAGTCGACATCTATGTTGAATGTGCTGCAGTCATCGCGAGCAGGCTCGCTCCCACATTAGGTTTTCTTCTGTCGTCATTGGGCGTTTTTTTTCACTGCCAAATCTTGATATCGATCAATTGCAGATCAGCGCTTTGTCCGTAGTCTTCACTGCATGTTGTGTTTGTTTGCAAATAAACATCTATATGTAGTATCTGGAGGCCGAATGCAGAGCACGCTGATCTCAGTAGGATGTAACCGCTTGCACAAGCGCGATGGCAGTCTGGTCGCCTTCGACGCGGACAAGATCCGTCAGGCATTGATCGCCGCCGGCAAGGCAACCGGAGAGTACACCGACGTTGAAGTCGAAGGTTTGCTCGAAGCGGTACTGGCGCGGTTGGAAGGTCTGCCAAGATTGCATGTCGAGCAGATCCAGGATCGTGTTGAACGGGTATTGATGGACGCCGGTTTCTTCTTCGCCATGCGCGCCTACATTGTCTACCGCGAACAACACGGGCGATTGCGCCGCGATCGCCGGACCATGGTCGAGGTGGCGACTTCGATGAACGAATACCTGGACCGTGAAGACTGGCGGGTCCAGGCCAACGCCAATCAGGGGTATTCCCTGGGCGGGCTGGTGTTGAACGTGTCGGGCAAGGTCACCGCCAACTACTGGCTGGACGAGGTGTACAGCGAGGCCATCGGCCAGGCCCACCGCGAGGCGGATTTGCATGTGCACGACCTGGACATGCTCGCCGGCTATTGCGCCGGGTGGTCGCTGCGTACCCTGTTGCACGAAGGGCTCAACGGTGTGCCGGGGCGTGTCGAAGCCGGTCCGCCGAAGCACTTGAGCAGCGCCCTGGGGCAGATGGTGAATTTCCTCGGCACCCTGCAAAACGAATGGGCCGGTGCCCAGGCGTTCAGCTCGTTCGACACCTACCTGGCGCCCTATGTGCGCAAGGATCAGCTGAGTTATCAGGAGGTGCGCCAGGCGATCCAGGAGTTCATCTACAACCTCAACGTGCCATCGCGCTGGGGCACGCAGACGCCGTTCACCAACCTGACCTTTGACTGGGTTTGCCCGCAGGATTTGCGCGAGCAGATACCCGTCATCGGCGCTGAGGAAATGCCGTTTGCCTATGGCGACCTGCAAGTCGAAATGGACCTGCTCAACCGCGCCTACATCGAGGTGATGCAGGCAGGCGATGCAAAAGGGCGCGTGTTCACCTTTCCGATCCCGACCTACAACATCACCCATGATTTTCCATGGGACAGTGAAAACGCCGACCGCCTGTTCGAGATGACGGCGCGTTACGGCTTGCCGTACTTCCAGAACTTCCTCAATTCGGACCTGCAGCCCAATCAGGTGCGTTCGATGTGCTGCCGGTTGCAGCTGGATGTGCGCGAGTTGCTCAAGCGCGGCGGCGGTTTGTTCGGCTCGGCGGAACAGACCGGATCGCTCGGCGTGGTGACCATCAACTGCGCCCGTTTGGGCTATGTGTTCAAGGGCAACACCAGTGGTTTGTTGCAGCGCCTGGACACGCTGATGGAGCTGGCGATGGAGAGCCTGGAGGTCAAGCGCAAGGTGATTCAGCACCACATGGATGCCGGTTTATACCCTTATACCAAGCGTTACCTGGGCACCTTGCGCAACCATTTCTCCACCATCGGCCTCAACGGCCTGCATGAAATGCTGCGCAATTTCACCGGCGACGAGGAGGGCATGCACACCGAGCAGGGTCGCAAATTTGCCTTGAATATGCTGGACCACGTGCGCGCCACGTTGCTGCGTTTCCAGGAAGAAACCGGTCATCTCTACAACCTGGAAGCGACCCCGGCGGAGGGCACCACGTACCGCTTCGCCAAGGAAGACCTCAAGCGCTATCCCGACATTCTCCAGGCCGGCAGTGTGCAGGCGCCGTATTACACCAACTCCTCGCAACTGCCCGTGGGCTATACCGAAGACCCATTCGAGGCGCTGGAACTTCAAGACGAACTGCAATGCAAATACACCGGCGGCACCGTCTTGCATCTGTACATGGCCGAACGGATTTCTTCGACAGAGGCCTGCAAGCAACTGGTGCGAAAAGCCCTTGGCCGCTTCCGCCTGCCGTACCTGACCGTGACCCCGACCTTCTCCATCTGCCCGGTGCACGGCTACCTCGATGGCGAGCATGAGTTCTGCCCCAAATGCGACGAGGTCCTGTTGCTGCAAGAACAGAAGGCCGGCGCCGTTCATTGATTTCGATCCACTCAACCGCAAGGAGCTTCACCATGACTGCATCGCAAACACTGCCACAGGCTCAACGTCAACGCTGCGAAGTCTGGACCCGGGTGATGGGCTATCACCGTCCTGTGTCGGCGTTCAATCCGGGTAAACAGTCGGAGCACCGTGAGCGGGTGCACTTCACTGAAAGCGCGGCACTGGCCGGGCGCCAATGAGTCGAATGCTTCGGGTCGGGGGCATGGTGCCCCTGACCACTATCGACTATCCGGGGCAGCTCGCCTGCGTGCTGTTTTGCCAGGGGTGCGCCTGGCGTTGTCGTTATTGTCATAACCCGCAGCTGATTCCCCCTCGTGGCAGTGAGGAAGTGGATTGGCGGCGGGTGTTGGCGTTTCTGCAACGTCGTCTGGACCTGCTCGATGCCGTGGTGTTCAGCGGCGGTGAGCCGACCTTGCAGGACGGCTTGCTCGGCGCCATGGACGAAGTGCGGGGCATGGGATTTCGCATCGGTCTGCACAGCGCCGGCATCAAACCTGCCGCCTTCGCCAAGGCATTGACCGGTGCTGATTGGGTCGGTTTCGACGTCAAGGCGTTGCCCGAAGATTGCCAGGCTATCACTCGGGTCGAGGGCAGCGGAACCGCCAACTGGCGCAGCCTCGAGCATCTGCTGGCCAGTGGAGTGGACTACGAATGTCGCACGACTGTGCATTGGCATCTGTTCGAGCCGGCGCGTCTTCTGACCCTGGCAAATCGCTTGAATGCGCTTGGCGTCAAACGCTTCGCTGTGCAACTGGTTCGCACCGAGCGGATGCTCGATCCGCTGTTGCCGAGCGTGTCGGCACAAGCCTTGCTTCCGGATCTTTGGCATGCCATGCGCGAGTTGTTTCCAACATTCGTGTTGCGGGGGTAACGGGGGCTGGGGATCAACGTTGGAAGTGATGTCCACCCTTACGGTTTTCAAATGCGCTGCCTCACAGGCGAGTATTAAACAGGGAGCATTTGAGATGGCCAAATTAAGTACAGCACAACGAATTATCATCGGTTTTGCAATTGCACCGCTGACCCTGATGGGCATGGCGTTTTACGCGTTGCACGATCTGGCAACGCTCAAGGAACAGTCCGTCGTGATCGTCAAACAGGACTGGCCGAAGATCGAACCGATCATGGTCATTGCCACTGGCGTGCGCGATAACGCCAGGAACACCCGGGATTTGCTGATCAATAAAGACAACGAGCAAGTGCAGCAGTCCATCGACACCACCAGGAAACGGATTACTCAGGCACTCGAAACGCTTGAGCCATTGTTTTATTTGCCCGAAGGCAAAGCCGCTTATGCCGCCTTGAAAATGAACCGCGAGGTTTATGTTGCGGCGTTCACTCAAGTGCAGGTGTTGATCCGGCAAGGGGCTGTCGATGACGCCATGACGCAGCTGAAACAAAAGGTCGTTCCGGCTGAGTCCGAGGTTTACAAAAGCCTGGATGTGTTGATGGCGCTGCAAGGAAAAATATTCGCCGACCGTGAACACTCGGCGCAAGAACTGTACAGCGATGCGCGACGCAACATGCTCGGATTATTCTTGTTCTGCCTGGCACTGGTCATCACCGCCGCGGTCATCGTCACACGCAGCGTGACTCGGCCACTGGGTGGCGAGCCCGATGATGCGGCACGGTTCTTGAGTCAAATCGCTGAGGGCGACCTGACGATTCAGGTGCCGGTGAGTTCAAGTGCCGGCGGCAGTGTGATGATGAACATGCACCAGATGCAGCAAAGTTTGAATACCATGGTCAAGCGCATCGCGACCTCGGTTGACCAGGTGGCCAGTTCCTCCGAAGAACTGAGTGCCGTCAGCAGCCAGACCAGCAGCAATCTGCAATTGCAGGGACTTGAGATAGAACAGGCGGCCGCGGCCGTGAACCAGATGACAGCGGCGGTGGATGAGGTGGCACGTAATGCGGTCAGCACCTCAGAGGCCTCGCGGCAGTCCGAGCAAACCGCGCAGCGCGGGCGTGAACAGGTTCAGGAAACAGTGGTTTCCATCGGCGAACTGGCTGATGGCGTCACCGATACTTCACAGCGCATTGAGCAACTGGCCGGGAGGGTGCAGGACATCAGCAAGGTCCTGGACGTGATTCGCAGCATTGCCGATCAAACCAATTTGTTGGCCCTCAACGCGGCGATTGAAGCAGCGCGGGCCGGTGATGCCGGACGCGGCTTTGCCGTGGTCGCTGACGAAGTGCGCGCCTTGGCCCATCGCACTCAGGAGTCAACGCAGGAAATCGAGCAGATGATTGGCAACATTCGTCTGGATACCGGCCATGCAGTGACCGCCATGCAAAGCAGCAGTCACCTGGTGCGTGCCACCCTTGAAGTGGCGCAACGGTCGGGCGATGCCCTGGATGAAATCACTCGGTCAATCTCGCAGATCAACGAGCGCAACATGATGATCGCCAGTGCCACGGAGGAGCAGGCATTGGTCGCGCGTGAAGTGGATCGCAACCTGATGGGCATTCGTAATTTGTCTGAGCAGGTCTTGTTGGGTGCCCGACATACTCACACTGCCGGCCACGACTTGGCGCAGATGGCGGGGGCGCTGCACCAGACAGTGGCGCGTTTTAAAGTCTAGTTGTTCCGGGTTGGTGATTGGATAAGGCGCTGAGGCACTCAGGCCCAGCCCCAGAATTGCAACCACCAACCCAAGCCGATCAGTCCATTGGCGAGTATCAGGCAAATGCCACCAGACATGCGCCGAGTCTGGGAAATGGCTGTGCGATCCAGCCGTTTCCATCCCAACACCAGGCTCCAACCTATTGCGGCGATCAACAGGCTGGCTCTGGTTGGTTGCACCCACGCCAGCAGCAGGCCTTCATAACGCAGTAATTTGACGGTGGTGGCCGACAGCCCGAGAAACAATCCCGCACCACCCAAGGGCGTGAGTGTCAGTGCCAGGGGCCAATACAGTGCGCGATCTCGCGCCAGTCGAGCCGTCAGGCGCAGAAGAATCAGCAACATCGTGCCCAGCATCATCGAACTCAAACTCAAATAAGCGACGATGCTGAAACCGTCGAGCCAGCTGAAGCTGTCGTTAAGCTGCGGGTAATGGGTCAGCAGCCACCAGGGGGCGTTATCCTGCAAGGCCCAGAGCTGGTTATGTTCGACCAGCCACTGGGCCAGGTGTTGTTTGAGGGCGACAAACCATGGGCTGACCGTCCACTGAAACGCACCCATGGCCAAGCCGATCACGCCGAACAGCAGCAAGCGGGCATCCCAGGGGGACAGGGTTTGCGCCGTCGCGTGAAGAATCTCCTGATTGCTGGAGCGGGCGATCAGTTGAACGGCACCGCGTTGCCCGCTGCAGCGTCCGCAGGCGTGGCAATCGCTGGCGCCTTGCAGGCGGCGGATATCGAGCAGGGGCGCGCAGTTGGGTGGCGGCAGGCGGGGTGCGGTATTTTCTATCCAGCGTTGTTCATCGACTTGAAAGTGCACGGGGGCCAGCCGGGCGAGCAGGGCGAATACACCGCTGACCGGGCACAGGTAACGGCACCAGACCCGCTTGCCCCGGGCGAACAGCAACCCGATGATGACCGCTGCCACAGTCGAACCACCAAGAATCAACAGCGCGGCCTGGGCGTAGTCATAGACGCTGATCAATTGGCCGTAGAGGGTCGTCAGGCAGAACGCCAATGTTGGCCAGCCGCCCCAGCGCAACCAGCGCGGCACACCCAGGCCTTTACCGTAATGGCTGGCCCATTCGCTGAGCGAACCTTCCGGGCACAGCACGCCACACCAGAGTCGGCCGAAGAACACCATCGACAGCAACACGAACGGCCACCAGATCCCCCAGAATAGAAACTGCGCAAGCAAGGTCAGGTTGTCGAGTATCCGTGCCTGGCTGTCTGGCAGCGGCAACAGCGCCGGGGTCACCAACAGCACTGCGTAAAACATGACAACAGCCCACTGTGCTGCACGGATGATGGGCGCATGGCGACGCATTCCATCACCCAAACGCTGGAGCCATCGATTGCGCCGGCTCAGGTCGGGCATGGGAGGTTTTCCGCAGTGCGTTGCCGTAGCCAGCCGCCGACGGCCAGCCAATAACCGATCCACACCAACAAGGTCAGGCCACTGGGGCTTGCCCGATAACCGGCGAAACTGGCAAGAAAGCCACCCAATCCATGGCTGTCGCCAAGCCACGTGCTGCTGTCCCAAAGCGCTTCGCCAACGATGCGATAAACCACGTCCGGCAAATCCAGGGCGAGCAGTTGGCCGCCGACTCGCTCGGTGCCGCTGACCAGCAACGCCGCGCCGAGCATGAGCAAGATGACTTCGCTGATGGCAAAAAAACGTTGCCATGAAATGAATCGGCGACTGCTGTGCAGCAACGTAATGGTCAGCGCCGACAGCACCAGTCCCAATACGCCGCCGACGGCAAACAAACCGAGTTGCGGACCTCGCAGCCGAGCACCGGCGCCATAGAGAAAGACCACCGTTTCGCTGCCTTCGCGGCTGATCGCGAGCATGGCCAGCAGTAACAGACCTGCGCCACCTTGCCGGGCCAGGTGGCTATCGGCGTGTCGTCGCAAATCGTGGTTGAGGGTGCGTCCGTGACGGTGCATCCAACCCACCATCTGCACGATCAACAGGCTGGCAACCAGTGCGAGTGCGGCCTGGAACCATTCGCTGGCCGACCCGCTCATGGCCTCACCGGCAAACAGAATCAACACCGCCAGCAGGCCCGAGAGCATCAACCCCAGCACCACACCCGCCCACAGGTATTTGACCAGCCGATTCCGTTGGCCTTGCTGGCTGGCCCAGGCCTGGAGAATGCTGATCACCAGCAGCGCCTCGACGCTTTCGCGCCAGACGATGAACATTGATTGATTCATGGAAGCTCCGTGCGCTGACAGGTTATTTCGCGAGGATGCCGCCCTCGGGCAATTGCGGATTGAACTCGTCGAAAAAGGGGTAGTGACCGGGCCTCAGGGGGTGAATCACCACGAAGGTGGTCACGCCCGGCGACAGGACTTTTTCAACCCGCAACGGCGTGCTCTCGAACTCGGCCGGGCCTTGGCCGACGTTCTTCAGAACAATCTTGAAGCGCTGTCCGGCCGGCACCTCCAGCAAGGCGGGCGTGAAGTGACCATCGCGAAGGCTCAGCTCGTAACTGGGTAACTGGGCATAAGCGGTCAATGGCACGGCGGCGCCGGCGAGGATCAGCCAGGCAATGTGCAGGCGCTTCATTCAATAGCCGCCTTTTTTACCGATGCCGGCGTAGATGAATTCGTAGTGCAGTTCACAGCGTTCGAACCAAGGGGCGACACCGGTTTCTTTATCGGTGTGGCGCCCGAGGGAGCCATGCCCGCCGGGTGGCAGGATGGTGAACGTCAGCTGATATTTACCGGGGCCCTGCAGCTTTACATTGTCGCCATAGTGCGGCCCGTCGTTGGCCACCATGGCATGGAAATCGCCTTTGATCTCGGGGTCGCTGCCGTTTTTTTTCAAGTTGAAAGCGACGTTCAGGTAGGGGACGAAACTGCCTTCCTGAAAGCCCTGTCGATTGTCCGCAGTGGCCCGAATGTCGGCTTCCAGGTGGACGTCGGAATCCACGGTGGCGCGCATCATCCCGGCAGGTGCCATTTCGATCGGCTGCAAATACACCGCCCCGACTTCCAGCCCCGGACACAGCTGTGGTTCCCCGATCGGATATTCCTTGGCGTGAGCCAGTGGTGTGAGCAAGAGCAGGGCGAGTGACAGTGAAAAAGGGGTACGCATAGTAGCTTCCTGAGCACTGACGAGTAGGAGCCCGAGTCTAGGAAGCTTTGCTGCGAACAATAATGATTGGTATCAAGTTTTGAGCAATTAAAGCTCACGTTGAGTGTGTTCGGGATTGCGCAGAGGGACTCGATGTCGATTCTTGATATGTATCAAGGCTGGCGTTGCGCAAGGGCTGTAGGTTGGAAAAACGCCACTCAATGATCGGAGATCGGCATGGCCAAGAATTTTCCCGTCAACCCCAAGCACCCCGAGCGGATCTGTTGGGGGTGCGACCGCTATTGCCCGGCGAAGTCCCTTGCTTGCGGCAACGGTTCCGACCGCGCGATGCATCCGGCGGAGTTGTTTGGAGAGGATTGGCAACAGCCTGGCGACTGGGGTCTTGATGCGGTCATTACTACGGACAAAGTGGTGGATGACGGTGTGTAGAGAAAGGTAAGTGTTCAGCGATCTCACCTTCCTGATTTGCAATTGCTGGCGTCGTTGGTCGAGCCCGCTATCATGCAGGGCGTAAATCTGGAATGTAGATAACGCTATGCCAAGATTGTCATTCGCCGTCAGAGTTTTGTTCGCGTGCTGCCTTTTCATTGCAACCGCTAATCACATCCGTGCAGACGTCTCGCATGGATTGCTCTGGGATTACGGATACGGCCCCAGCGCTTACTTGGCTAGCCGTATTTTCTGGGGGGCGCTTACGTTTTTTGACCCGCTGGCGGCATTGCTGCTTTTCATCAAGCCAAGAGCGGGAATCGTCCTTACGGTGGCGATTATTTTTGTCGACGTAGTCCATAACACTTTTTACGTCGCATTGAAGCAACAGTGGCTGGAGCCGTTCTACCTGTCCCAGGTCGCTTTCCTTTTCGTAGTACTTCTGCTCTCGCCCATTGCTTGGAATAGCCCTGTTCGGGGCGTAGTGGTGGCAATGGATTGATGGGGCGAGTGCGCTTACGGCCGAGACTATTGCGCAGCCCACTTGCTCAAGATGCGTGTAATCCACCCCTGAACCGATATGCATGTGCGCGAATCCGCAACTTCCCCCGTTCGTTGCCAGGCTTAGGTCTGTAGTGGTCAACTAACCCCGGACACGACGGAGGATAAAAGCTCTACAAGGTTCCTGCTTTTTTCGTTAACTGCGAGTGACACAGCGTGCTGGCCTGGCACAGTGCTCCATATTGCGCTTGATCACCAAAGGGCAGAGGATGGCTGCACACCAATCTGGTGTTCACCAAGGAGCGGAGAAGATGGAAAGGTCCACTGAACATGGCGAATTATCGGTTTTGAAACCTCCACAATTCGCCATCAAGCAAAGTCCCGTACCACCGGTCCTGCCATCTTCATGGGAGTGCACCGCTCTACTGCATCCATACAGCCCACCATCCACTGACGGTGTACAAGACACACCATTCTTTCAGCTTTGCGTTGCGTCAATCAGCTACATCGAAGGACAGATTCTCTCTATCCAGGTGGTTGGCATGGACGGTCAAACGTGGTGGTACAAGGTCACACAGACCACCACCGTACTCTCACGAGATGAGGGTGTGACCTGGACGGACAACCTTGACATAGGTTGGACGCTGCCTGGCACAGAGTGGCTCACTCCTACCCAAAGCCCAACTTACTTTGCGACCAGTTACCTTAACTGGATGCAGGCGCAGGAGGTAGATTGGTGGAAACAGTCGGTCGCTAACTCTAATGCGACCACTTGGATCTGGTTCGATCATTCCAGCGGGCTGCCGTTTCGGATGATGTTCGGCGCGCCGCCAAAAAACCCTTTGGTCGGAGACCAAAATCAGTTGGCATTCTTCCAGAACTTCTCGTTCACATATTTTCCGGGATTTTCGGCGGTCGAGAACCCAAATGTCGACACTTGGACTCCGCCGGTCATTCCCGGATTTCAGGCCGGCAATCCTGGTGGCCAGTCGCTCCCGCTCTGGAATGACCACTTCGCGATGACCACGTTCATGACGCCAGTGGATTCGGCAAGCTTTCCGTTGCCGACCAATGTGTTTTATCAGTGGAAACCCGACAACGCTTACGGAGAGGCGACAGATCGTGCCCAAGTGACGTGGATGTCATACCAGTACAACCCAACTGCTGGATACGAAACTTCTGTTGCGCTACTTTTCGGCGCGCCGCCAAATGGAATGCCCGCTCCACCGAATGCCGGGGACGGCTATATTTTTAACCAATCGGAGATTCTAAATCAGGGAGTTCCAACGCCATTGGTTTTTTCTTGTCAGAACATTGGAATGGGGCAGGAGCCGCCGGACTGGGCAAGTATTCCCGCTGTACAGGGAACGATTCACGCCTCAGTGACGGACAACGCAGCGCTTTCGCCAGGTAATCAGGTCAACATCATTTCGGTGCTTTTTCCACCCTCGGACGAATATGAGCAGGGCCGTTACTTGTGGACGTGGTACAGCCCTTTCCCCGGTTCGGACGGTAGCAATAGCCGACCTGTGACATTCATGGAATCGGCATCTTCCATTGCTGAAGGCGGAACTAGCCTGGCACTTGCTGACTACTTCGACTACACGGTTTCGCCGAACTGGTATCCGCCGTATCTCTTTGATGTGCCACAGAAATGTCTGGTCCCTCAGAAAGAAAAACCTTGATTCCGAGCAGTGGCTGGCGCGCTCTACAGTCGGCCATCTGCATAGGGATATCGCTTGGCGGCGCCTGTATGGCGCTCGCCGGGTCACTTACGACGGGCACGTATGACTGTCTTCTCTCGATCCAGTGGAATGCGGGCTATTCAGCGACGCCACGATCCCTCGGGCAATTCGACCTGCCGCTGGGCCGCAGCCAAGGCAACCTTCAGCCCCTCTTTATCCAGCGGTATGCAGTAGGCGGGTTTCGCCCGTTCGAATCGCCAGCTTCCATCAAGGCTGCCCGCATCTACCGCGTCGAATCCAATCTCGTCCAGCAACGTGATCACCAGCGCTTTCGCCGCCGGATCATCCGCCGCGATCGGCAGTGCGCGCCGGTCGGGCGCCGCTTTCGGGCGCGAGTCTTGCGTCAGGTCCTGGGCGAGGATGGCATTGAACACCTTGACCACTCTGGAGTGGGGCAGTTGCTCGGCGAGCAGGCGGCTGGTGGTGGTTTCGAATCGGTCGAGAGCTCCAATGTGACCGTCGCGTTCCGGGTAGTAGTTGTTGGCATCCAGCACGGTTTTGCCCTCTAGCCACTTGGCTGGCACGCTTCGGTAATGCGCAAGAGGAATTGCCACGAGCACCACGTCGCCAAATTGTGCAGCCTCCTCGACAGTGCCGACCTGACTGCCAGGTATGCCACTGAGCACGCTGCTCATGGTCTGTGGCCCACGTGAATTGCTGAGCATCGCCTCGTGTCCCGCCGCGATGACCAACTGCGCCACTGCACGTCCGATGAAGCCTGCCCCGATAATGCCGATACGCATGTCCTTGCTCCGCTGGTTGATAAGAAGAAACCATGATGATTGCCAACCAAAGGCAGATAAATAATCATCGGCTACTTAGTCTCGTTACCAGGAGTGTTGAATGATGGATCGTCTGACGAGCATGGGGGCGTTTGTGATGGCGGCGGAATCCGGCTCCTATGCCAGCGCCGCCGAGCGATTGGGCCTGTCGCCGCAGATGGTGGCCAAGCATGTTGCCGCGCTTGAGCAGCGCCTGGGTGCACGGCTACTGAACCGTACCACCCGACGCCAGAGCCTGACTGAGTTGGGCAGCGCTTACTACGAACGTTGCAAGCATATTTTGAGCGAGGCTCAGGCTGCCGATTCCCTTGCGCAGATCATGAATGACACCCCCCGCGGCAAACTGAAAATCAGCGCTCCCGTAACGTTTGGCTCCTATAGCCTCATGCCCTTTGTGACGGAGTTTTTGCGTCAACACCCGGAGGTCGAAATCGATCTGCATTTGACGGATCGCTTTGTCGATCTGGTGGAGGAGGGTTATGAAGTGACTTTCAGGATCGGCCCATTGGCCACGTCCAGTTTGACCGCCAGGCCGTTGGCGCCTTATCGATTGGTAGCCTGTGCGGCACCGAGCTATCTGACCGACCGCGGAGTGCCGCAGATACCGAGTGATCTGAAGAACCATGAGTGTCTGGGGTATGCCTATTGGTCCCGGCCGGCCGACCGCGAATGGGTCTTCTGCAAAGGCTCCGCAGTTGAGCGGGTACAAGTCGTCAGTCGATTGCAGGTCAACGAGAGCAAAGCGTTGCTGTCGGCAGCGCTGGACGGGTTCGGGATTGTCCTCGGCCCCGAAGACTTTCTCGAGCCCGCGTTGCGCAGCGGCGAGTTGGTTCGACTGTTAGCTGATTACGAAGCACCGAGCCGGCAAATGCATTTGCTCTACACGGCCAATCGTCAGAAAACCGCCAAGCTGCGACGATTTATCGATGCTGCGCTCGTCCGCTTTGGTGTTGCTTCATTAGCCAGTTGAACCCGCAACCCAAAGCGGACAGATCGACCCGGTCTCGAGCCGATCTCTCCAGGCCGGTTAGAAACACCAATCCTCAGCACGAACGACGCGGCAAAATGGTCCCGCCAGGGTTGCATTGTGATGCGCGACAATATTTTCAGCCTTCAACGCAGGGGTGTCGGAGCAGGTATGAGCATCGGCGATCAGCACTGCATCGAACCCAAGATCTCGTGCGGCGCGGCAGGTGCTGTCGACACAGTACTGGGTCTTCATTCCGGCAATAACCACGCCTTGAGATCCACACGCTTTTAGCCGATCGGCCAGGTCTGTCATGGCGAAAGCGTTGGGGCGGCTTTTTTCGAAGATCACTTCGTCGCCTTGTAGCAGCAGTTCCTGCACCAGTTGCGTCAACGGGCTTCCAGGTTCGATAGGCGAGCCAGGCGGGCCAGGCGGGCCTACATGGCGAGCTAGAAAAATGGGTGCGCCGGCCTTCCGGGCTTTGCTCAGCAGGCTATTCAAAGTGTTCAGCAGCGCTTCGCCAGCCCATGGTTTATCCGGGCCATGAAACAATCCAACCTGCATATCGAGAATCAACAGTGCATACATAGTGCTTTTCCTTGCGTTTGGACCAGCGACACAAGGGCAAAAGAAAAGGCCCTGTCCATCACTGGCGGGCCTTTGAAGTTCGTGTGTTTTAGCTCACGACACCTCTCACGACCCGCCTCGGGCGGTCGTGGTAGTGGTGCTCGAGGCAATGCGTGGCTGATTCATGACGCTGACAGTATCTGCACGGTAACTGGTTGGCAAGGGGACGTGACCTGCGCGACGGTGACTACTTGTAGGGTCCGCTTATGGCCTTGATGAAAAGATCGAGTTACCCATGCATGTACAGAAGCGCGTCGATCAGGTCGAGTTCTGGTTGCGTGAATTGCACATTGTTGAATCTTCTAACTTGCTCGAGTACTCCCCTGATGGGTACTTGGCGCGAAGTGTCTTCAACTATCTCGATCAGACGGTCGTACTCAGGATCTCTGCCTTTCAGGTATTTATGAGTCAGTTCTTTGAGCGATAAGCGGGCCTGTTGGTCGGTCAGCACGCTTGGGCACAAGCTTGTCATGAGCATATCTTCTTTGAGATCGGCTTGTTCTCCTGAACGCTTACCGCTGCAAGGAGGCCGGTTCGAACTACCAGATTCAGAGCTGCATCATTGGCAGTGGGCTCAGTGGGTTCGTTAGCAGTCGCTTGAGCGAAAGCTGAACTAAGCGAAAGTGAAATCCTGCATCAGGAAAGGTGGAGAATACCTCACGTCGCTTCTGTCGTGAGAGTCCAAAAGTAACCGCGCCGCGGGATAGGTCGATCCAATCGGCTTTCCGAAATACCTCTGCAAGGCTCTGTGGATCGGTATGGGACCGAGTTACTTTATGGTGGTTGTGAATGATCAATATTATTTCATCCACCCAATCTCGTTTGTCGCACGCGCTGGGCGGGGCGACCATGTACGAAGCCACCAAACCCGATCACAAGGAGTTTTTCAGTATCGGGCTCGAGTTGGCCGAGGATGATCCGAGCGTGCTTGCCGGGGCAGACCTGTTGAGGGTGGTGGCGGCGGGGCTGGGTATCGACGAAGATTTTTTCACCGACAAATACACCAAGCCCTTCCAGCGCACCCAGATGGTTTATTACCCGCCGCAACCACCCCAGGCTGAAGCCGATCAGTTCGGGGTTGCGCCTCACACCGACTACGGTTGCATCACGTTGCTGTACCAGGACAACAGTGGTGGCTTGCAAGTCCGGGAACTCGGCTCCAATCGCTGGATCGATGCCACGCCGATTCCTGGCAGCCTGGTGGTGAACGTTGGTGACCTGTTGGCGCGCTGGTCCAACGATCGTTTTCGCTCGACGCTGCATCGGGTAATCAATGCATCAGGTCACGAGCGTTACTCCATCGCGACGTTCTTCGACCCAACCTACGGTGCCATGGTCGATCCTTGCGAACTGGGGATCGATTCGGCGCTGAGCTTGTATCCGCCGGTGGCGGCGGGGGACTACATACTCAAGCGGATCGACGATTCGATGGCCTATCGCAAGAAGGCTCAGTGAAACACAGCCCGGATCGATCATGATCCCAGTGCATCCTGCCAGCCACGTCGCGCCAGCGGCAGATCCAGCAAGCGCTTGCCGGTGGCATCGCTGATGGCGTTGCCCAGCGCCGCTGCCATGGGGCCCTGGACGATTTCCGCGGCACCGAGAAAAGGCTGATCCGGCTGATCAATCATGTGGACCTCGACCTGTTGCGGCAAATCGGGGAAACGCATGATCGGATAGCCGCTCCAGTCGAAACTATGCATGCCATTGGCGTCATAGAGGATTCGTTCATAGAGCGTCCAGCTGGCGGACTGCACAATGCCACCCTGGACTTGATTGAGCAGCCCATCGGGGCTGACGATTTGCCCCACATCGACGGCGGCGACGACTCGATCGATGGTCACCTGCCCGGTCTGGCGCTGTACATGTAACTGCACGGCGATAGCGCAGTAACCCATGATGTTTTTATAGCGGGCGAAGGCGAAGCCGATTCCGCTGCCGGGGCCAGGTGCCTTTTGCGGCCAACCGAAGGCACTGGCCACACGTTCCACCACCGCCCGTGCCCGTGGATCGCTCAGGTGATGCAGGCGAAATTGCACCGGATCCACGGTGGCCTGCGCCGCCAGTTCATCCAGGGTGCTCTCGATAGCGAAAACGTTGATGTGGGCGCCGAGTGAACGCATGGCCGAGGTCCTGAACGGCATGCTCAGAACGAAGTTCAGATCGACCTTCAGGTTGGGTATTTCATACAGTGGAGTCGCGTTACGGTCACCGTCCCCCTCGGGTTGAGCGATCGGGATCGAAGGGGCAGGGGTGAAGGGGCTTGCCAATAGCCAGGCCGGCAACAGGCGTCCGGCATTGACGATGCGTTCGTTATGCGGAGTACTCCAGAGTTCGTATTTCCAATCACGAAGGCGCCCGTTGTTGTCCAGTCCCGCTTCTACTTCGGCGAGCATGGCTGAGCTGTAGGGCTCCCAGAGATTTTCCTGTTCGCGCATCCATTGCACGCGTATCGGCTTGCCGGGCATGGCCATGGCGATCAGCGCGGCATCGGCTGCGGCGTCATCCGCGCCATTGTGGCCATAGCAACCGGAGCCTTCCGCGTGGATGCAACGCACCTGAGCCACCGGCAGGCCGACCATCTCGGCGAGCCCGGTGCGTAGAGGATAGACGCCCTGGGTGTGGGTCCAGACGGTCAGCGTTCCGTCCTGGAGCCAGGCCACTGCGCAGGACGGCCCGATTGAACCGTGCATGAGGTATTGCTTGGTCACCCGTGCCTTATAGGCGCGCGGCACAGGTTGCGTGAGGTCACCCTTGGCGCTCACCGGGTAGCGCCGCGCCGGCAATTCGGTGAGGAGTTGATGGATGTGTTTCGAGTCAGGTAGCGGATTACCTTCTGTCCAGCGGGCAGTGGCGTAGCCCTCGCGCATCGCTTTGATCGCCAGCCATTCATCGGTGGCGACCACGGCGAGGTAACTGCCGTTGCGGACCAGTTTCACCACACCGGGGAGTTTCTTGAGGGTGGCCTCGTCGATGTCCAGAAGCTGGCTGCCGCGCCGGGGTGGACGTATCACGCGGGCATGCAGCATATCGGGCAGACGCATGTCCTGCACATAGGCGGCACCGCCACTGACCTTGGCTGGAATGTCCAGTCGAGGCAATGATTTGCCGATCAGGGTGAAGCTGCTGGCTGGCTTGAAGGGGGAACTGGCTGATGCGAAGCGATGCAGTTGAACCCCCACCACCGCTTGTGCGTAGGTCATGCTGCGGCCTTGCGCATCGTAGATCACGGCGTCCCGCGTGCTCAGGCTGTCGATTTTCTGCAGCCATTGCCGTGCCGCGGACTCGAGTAACAACTGACGCACCTGGGCCGCGGCATTGTAAAGCGCGGTGCCGCTGTCGACGATCGAGTGACTGCCGGCGGTATAACCTTCATTGGGGGTCTGCGCGGTGTCGGCGGTGAGAAAACGGATGAGGCCTGGTGACACTTCCAGGCGTTCGGCGGCGATCTGCAGGAGCGCAGTTTTGACGCCGGTGCCCAGCTCCACTTTGCCGGTGTAGACGGTGATGCCCTCTTTCGCGTCAATGCGGATCCAGGCGTCCAGATAGGGCGTGGCCCGCAGGCTACCCGGCAGGTCAGGCGCCAGGATGGCTGTCCCCAAGGTGTCCACTTCGGTGTCAGCGAAGGCGCGCGGCATACCGGGAAGCATCGCGAACCCCATCACCAATGCTCCATTTATCACGAAGGCGCGGCGACTCAGATTGACGTTTTGCATTGAGGTTTTCATACCTTGCCCCCCTGCGCGATGACCGACTTGATAGCGTCGAGGATCCGCACATGGGTGCCGCAGCGGCACAAGTTGGGAGCCATGTGGCGACGAATCGTTTCATCATCTGGATGAGGGTTGGCCTCCAGCAAAGCCTGCGCTCGTACGATCATTCCCGCGATGCAATAACCGCACTGGGCCGCCTGGACGTCGATAAACGCTTTTTGCAACGGCCCCGGTTGGTCGGCGCTGCCCAGGCTCTCCACGGTACGCACCGATTTGCCCGCCAACGCGCCACACGGTGTCAGGCATGAAAACACCGGTTGGTCGTTCACCAACACCGTGCAAGCGCCGCACTGCCCCAAACCGCAGCCGTATTTGGCGCCATTGAGCCCCATTTGATTGCGCAAGGCATACAGCAGCGGCATGTCGTCCGGGATGTCCAGCTCATGAATCTTGCCGTTGACGTTGAGTGTGATCATGGTTGCTGTTCCTGCGCCCGAATGCTCTTGATAGTCTTCTCCAGATCCGTCCAGGGCCTGGTCGCGCAGCGCTCGTTGCGCAAATACTCGGCAATTGCAGCCAGATGGGTATCGTCCAGATTTTGCGCAAAGGCAGGCATGTAGTGGCTGGCAGCCGCGGTGGACATCGGGATGCCCTGAAGGAGGGTCTGGATCAGGTTACGTGGTGAGTCGGCCGTCACTGCCGAGGTCTGCACCAGGGCGGGCCTTGACTCAATGACGCGCATCGGCGCGGCAGTACCGTGACAGCTAGCGCAGGCACCGTCGAACAGCGAGGCCCCCATCAGAGCCTTGGCACTGGGCTTGGCCTCAGGGGTGCAGGGCGGCAACGTCACACCCGAGGAGGTGTTTTTGAGGTCGAGGACATACTGTGCGATGGCATGGGCATCTTCCGCTGGCAACTGAGCGATGCTCAGGCTGACGGGCAACATCGGGCCCGCCGCTGCGCCGTGTCCGTCGGCGACCTCGCCAGTCAGATAGGCGACCAACTGAGCTTCATTCCAGGGATGCTCCGCAGTGGCCATTCCTCGCAGGGCAGGGGCCGTCCAGCCGTCGACGATACCGCCATTGAACAGTTCGCTGGTTTTCTCCCCACCAATCAAGTTCAGGGGCGAATGGCAGGACGAACAGTGTCCTGGGCCTTCGACCAGATAGCGTCCGCGGTTCCACCGCGCTGACTGGTCGAGAACGTTTGCCAGCGGGTTGCCCTGCAGGAACAGCAGGTTCCAGAAAGACACCAGCGGACGGAAGTTCATGGGGAAGATCATGCGGTTTTCCGGTGCGGTGTATTTGACCGGGTCCACGCTCATCAGGAAGGCATAGGCATCCGCGATGTCTGCATCGGTCATCTTTCGGTAATGCACGTAGGGGAAGGCCGGATAGAGAAAATGACCGTCGCGCGCGATGCCTTCACGCATGGCCCGTTCAAAGGCGTCCAGCGACCATTGACCGATACCGGTTTCCCGGTCCGGGGTGATGTTGGTGGTGAAGAGTGCTCCGAAGGGCGTTACCAGCGGCAAACCGCCGGCCATGTAAGCGCCCCCTGGCCGTGTGTGGCAGACCGCACAGTCCCCCGCTTCGACGATTCGTCGGCCTCTGTCCAGGGATTCGTGGCTTGCACTCTGAGGCTGGCTGACAGGGGAAATTTCCGGCCTCCACATCATCCAGAATGCGAACCCTGCCCCCACGACGCCGATCGCCAGAATGGCACCGATGATCGTCCTACGCTTCATCGCCTTACCTCTCGAGCTGTGTAAACGACAGATTTTTCAATCCGCCGCGTGCGATGGCGTACGGCGACTTTCTATGGAGTGAGCTTAGCGACGGCGGTTGTGATGGAGTACCCCTTCAAAGAGCAACGCTACTTTGCGCCAGGCGCAACGCCGCCGGGATTGCAATGCATGACCAGGAAAATTAACAACCGTTAACTCGCGTAACCTGCGCCTTTGTCCAAAAATGGGGCCGCAAGGATTAGAAATGTGTAGATGACCTTGAGGCGTTTCATGGACAAGCTGCTCGCACTGAAAATGTTCATCCAGACAGTCGATTCCAAGGGCTTTTCGTCTGCCGCCAGACAACTCAATCTGGCGACCTCTTCAGTGACCAGAATGATCGACAGGCTTGAGGCTGACCTCGGTACCGTGCTGCTTAATCGCTCTACCCGGCAAGTCACGTTGACTGATGCCGGTAGTGCTTACTACCTGAAAAGTCGGGATATTCTGAATGCCATGGCCGAGGCTGACGAGTCGGTTTCGGATCGAGGTGAAGAGCCCGCAGGACAGCTGCGTATTTCAGTACCTGTGGCGTTTGGGCACCGCCTCATTGCGCCCCATATCTCCTCGCTTTTAGAGCGTTACCCAATGCTCAAATTGGACATGACGCTTTCTGACGATATCGTCGATTTGCTCGGCGAACGCATCGACCTGTCGATCCGCTTAGGATCTCCAGCGGCCATGGACGATGTGGTCAGTCGCCCCATCGGTAGCTTTCGGCGCCGGGTAGTCGCCAGCGCTGAGTATCTGAATGCTCGAGGATTTCCCGACCAGCCCATGGACCTCATGCAACACGAGTGCATGTGCTTCAGTTACGGCGCACAGCAACAGGTCTGGACATTTACAGATAAGGGCCAAGAGATTCGTGTGCCCGTCGATGGGCAATTCAAAAGCAACAATGCCGAGGTCTTGCGTGAAGTTGTGCTGGCAGGCAGCGGAGTGGCGCTGTTACCCGATTGGCTTGTCAACGACGACATCGATCGTGGTCGCTTGATCTCCTTGTTCGACGCTTTTGTGGTCAATCCGAACAGCGCCAGTTCGGTGATTTCGGCCCTGTACATGCCCAATCACCGGGGCTCGAAACGTGTCAATGCGTTCATTGATTTCCTCGCCGAATTGCTCAGATCCGAAACTCAGCCTGGCGCGTGATCGCCTCATCGTTGCCTTTTGCGAAACGCAACGTTGTGCAGCAGGTGGATTCTCGGACGGGATTTGGGTGCCTACCTTGTGGGTGTGAAAACCTGGCGGCTTACGCCTTGCCCATTTCCAATCTATGTGGACACACGAAAACATCATGACCGATCACTTGTTCAGCCCGATCAAACTTGGCCAACTCACCCTCAATCACCGCGTCGCCATGGCCCCTCTGACTCGCTCCCGGGCGGGTCAGCCTGGCAACGTACCGACATCGATGAACGTCGAGTACTACCGTCAGCGTGCCAGTGCGGCATTGATCATCACCGAGGCTACTCAGATTTCGCAGCAGGGTCAGGGTTACGCCTGGACACCCGGCATCCACAGCGACGAGCAGATCCAGGGTTGGAAAGCTGTCAGCGAGGCTGTACACGCAGAGGGTGGGCGCATCTTTCTGCAACTCTGGCATGTGGGGAGGGTGTCACACCCGGTATTTCAACCAAACGGCGGCCTGCCTGTGGCACCGACTGCGCAGCCGGTACCCGGAAAGACCTTCATCCAGAATGAACGGGGGGAGGGTGTCTGGGGCGATGTGCCTGTCCCTCAAGAATTGGACATTCCGGGGATTGAAGCGATTATCGCCGACTACCGCAAGGCCGCTCGTAATGCTCTTCTTGCCGGTATGGACGGTGTGGAAATTCACGCAGGTAATGGCTACCTGCTCGACCAATTTATCAACAGCGCCAGCAATCAGCGTCGTGATCGCTACGGTGCAAGTATTGAAAACCGTGCGCGGCTATTGCTCGAAGTCGTGGAAGCCGTGACCGCGGAAATAGGCGCCGAACGCGTTGCTGTTCGCCTGACACCGATGGGGCGTTTCATGGGGATGGGCGATGACACGCCAGAGCAAACCTTTGGCTACATTGCGTCCCGGCTCAATGACTGGAATCTCGCTTACCTGCATCTGGTAGAGCCCATGATGGTCGGCACAGTGCTCGACCAAAGTAACGATCCCCGCTGGGACGCCATCATCAAGCAGCTGCGCACCGACTTCCATGGCGTATTGATGCTGGCGGGTGGTTACACCGGCGAAACGGCCGAACAGGCCATCGCGCAGGGGCGTGCCGACCTCATCGCCTTTGGTCGCCCGTTCATTGCCAACCCCGACTTGCCGGCTCGCTTGCGTGACCGTACCGAACTCAACCTGGCGGACGGCAACAGCTTTTTTGGCGGCGACGCCAAGGGGTATATCGACTATCCGGTGCTGGCATAACGCAGCGTCGAATCCAGATGCCAGGGGAATCACCATTTTGCGAGGAGAACGGTAATGAAGCGTTCAGACGTTCCGAAGGCCTTGATCATTGGTGGTTCTCTGGGTGGTTTGTTCGCCGCCACGGCGTTGCGTGCAATTGGCTGGCAAGTCGATGTTTTCGAGCGATCCCCCGCTGTGATGGATAGCCGTGGCGGTGGCATTGTTCTGCAAACGGATGTCTTACAGCATTTTCGCTATGCGGGCATCAAACATACCAATGCGCTCGGTGTCCGGTCCCATGACCGTCTCTATCTGGATCGAGCCGGTACCGTCGTGCATAAAGAGCCGATGCCGCAAACCCAGACGTCCTGGAACACGCTGTACAACTCATTGGTCTCTGCATTTCCTGCCGAGCACTATCACCGTGGTATGAAGCTGGTTGATCTGGCTCAAAATGAGCAACGAGTGACTGCGATTTTTGAAGATGGCAGCAGCGCCGAGGGAGACCTGTTGGTCGGCGCCGACGGTGCAGGTTCAACCGTGCGAAGTCTGGTGTTGCCAGGGGCGGGATATACATATTCAGGGTATGTGGTCTGGCGTGGTTTGGTCGATGAAGACGAACTTCCAGACTTCGCAAAATCGCAGCTTTACGAGGATTTTGTGTTTCAGCAGGACCCTGAATCGCTGATGTTGGAATACATGGTGCCGGGCTTGAACGGCTCCATTAATCCTGGTGAGCGACGGTTCAACTGGCTCTGGTATTTGAAAGCTGCACAAGGGCCAGAACTTGACGCGGTGCTCACTGATCATGATGGTCATAGGCGTAGCCACTCCATTCCACCAGGGGGCTTGGCCGTCGAACAGGATGCTTACATCCGGGAAAAGGGTGAGCAGCAGGCCAATCCGGCTTTTCGTGAACTGATTCGGCAGACCAAGGATATTTTCGTGCAGGCGATCCTTGATCTCAAAGTCCCTCGAATGGTGTTTGATCGCGTGCTGTTGACTGGCGATGCCGCCTTCGTGCCACGCCCTCACACTGCCGGAAGCACTGCCAAGGCAGCCCAAAATGCACGGTCCCTGGCCCAAGCAATCGACGACATTGGCGACATCGATACAGCCCTGCAGGTCTGGCAGCAACAGCAACTCGCCGAGGGCCAGCGCATGGGGGAGTGGGGCGTGAGTATGGGCAATCGGATCATGGGCATCACCTGATCCTGATTCCCTGACAGCTTCCTGGAAGTTGAATTAGGCTGAAGTGAGGTCGGTGCCTAGCCATAACCAAATTTCGCGTGGTAGTTACCGCCTTCGGATTCGGCGATATCTGGCATATTTGCGTATTTTGACATCCACTAACATCCATTTAAATTAAATAAAAACTATTAAAATCAACTATTTATTAGTATTTTAGTCTTTCTATGTCCAGTCACTACCGCTAGAAGCCAGAGGCCAAGGTATGGGCTGGAGTATGGGCTGGGGTTCCTTTAAATTCCGTCACCATCCTGACAAGAAGGAGGTGATTGATGGCATCACTTACGACGAAAACAGTAGAGAAAATAGTCAGAACAGCAGTGCCCGGATTGACCAATGATGGAGATGGGCTCTACCTAAAAATTAGCCGCACCGGGAGCGCGAGCTGGATTTATCGTTTCAAACTGGCCGGCAGAAGTCGGGACATGGGACTTGGCAGGCATCCAGAGGTCAGCCTTGCAGCAGCTAGGGATAAGGCTGCAGACGCGCGACGGTTAAGCAGGGTAGGGATTGATCCTCTCCAAAACCGGGACGAAGAGCTGGAGCGTTAGCGAGCTGAAAAAGAAGCTGAGCGACTAGCTCTGGAGGCCGCCAAGGTCAAAGCTACAAATTTCAAAGAAGTAGCTGCTGACTACATTTCTACTCATAGGGCTGGATGGAAAAATCCAAAGCATACCCAGCAGTGGGAAAAGACGTTGGCAACCTATGCATTTAAAATCATTGGAAACCTTCCTGCGCACCAGGTTGGCATCGAGCACGTGCTCAAAATTCTCACACCGATTTGGGCAAAGAAACCTGAAACAGCCAACCGTCTGCGGAACCGAATTGAACTGGTGCTCGATGCAGCAAAAGCCAGAGGGTTGCGCGATGGTGAGAACCCTGCGCGTTGGCGCGGGCACCTGGATAAGCTACTTCCTCCTCGAAAAAAAATACACACAGTGAAGCATCACCCAGCAATGTCTTGGGCAGAGCTTCCGGACTTTATGGTGAAGATTGGAGAGTCAGAAGAGCTTAGCTTCAAGGCACTCCGTTTTACTATCTTGACAGCTTGCCGAACGAGCGAAGTATTAGGTGCTACATGGGGAGAGGTTGATTTGGCCGCCGGTGTATGGACCATTCCCGCATCAAGAATGAAAGCAGGTAGAGAGCACAGTGTAGTGGTCTAATGAAACCGGACACCCATTTAGGCGAGAATGCTCGCCAGATAGAGGTGTCTGATGACCAAACAACGTCGTTCCTTTTCCGCTGAATTCAAACGCGAGGCCGCAGGCCTCGTGCTCGATCAAGGCTATAGCCATATCGAAGCCAGCCGCTCGCTTGGGGTGGTCGAGTCCGCGTTGCGTCGCTGGGTTAACCAACTCCAGCAGGAGCGCAACGGCGTGACTCCGCAGAGCAAGGCGCTGACGCCAGAGCAACAGAAAATCCAGGAATTGGAAGCTCGAATCGCTCGCCTTGAGCGGGAGAAATCCATTTTAAAAAAGGCTACCGCGCTCTTGATGTCGGAAGAGCACGAGCGCACGCGCTGATTGATCAACTGAGCCCCCAAGAGCCGGTTGATTGGCTTTGCGCAGTCTTTGATGTCACTCGTTCGTGTTACTACGCCCACCGCCTCAGGCGCCGAACTCCAGACGTTGAGCGGCTGCGGTTGCGCAGCCGGGTTAACGAACTGTTTACGCAAAGTCGAAGCGCCGCCGGTAGCCGCAGCATCGTGTCGATGATGCAGGAAGACGGCGAGCAAATTGGGCGGTTCAAGGTGCGAGGCCTGATGCGGGAACTGGAGTTGGTCAGCAAACAACCTGGATCACATGCCTACAAACAAGCGACGGTTGAGCGGCCTGACATTCCGAACATCTTGAATCGAGAGTTTGATGTGCCGGCGCCGAATCAAGTCTGGTGTGGCGACATCACCTACATCTGGGCTCAAGGGAAATGGCATTACTTGGCTGTCGTTCTGGATCTCTACGCACGCCGAATTGTGGGTTGGGCGCTGTCAAACAAGCCGGATGCGGATCTGGTCATCAAGGCGTTGGACATGGCTTACGAACAGCGTGGCAGGCCTCAAGGACTTCTGTTAGTAGTGGCTGGTAAACATGGACCTGGTCGCGGCGGGTGACGATGTCGCCGGCTCTTTGAGCAACAACCGCCGCGCGTTTGTAGTCGTCGACGCCATGAAGGAATCCACCACGGGGATATACCGCTCCCCACAGATTCGCACTGGTGCGACTGCCAATTTCTCGCACGCCTGGAGTAAGTGCTTCGGGGAATACCAGTTCGGGGATGTTGTGGCGCCAAGCGATGCTGTCCAGTGTGCTGAGAAAATACGGCATGAGGATCTTGCCGGCACCTGGGCAGGCATATCCGGACTGACCAGCGAATTGGCTGAATGCTGCGCCACCGGGATGGCCGATCACATCAGCATTTTTGAATTTTGCGAGGTCATTTTCGTGGCTGATGCCAGCGCTACCGTCGCCGCCGCCGCGAGCGGAAGTATTGGTCGAGCTCATGGCGCTGACTTCCGACCAGGGGTTTTCTCCGGTGTTGCTGTAGCTCGACACTACTGCATCAGGTACGTAGTGACGAATCTTGGGGGAGGTTTCGACTTCGCACCCGAAGTTGGTGCAGTAGAGCCAGTAGCAGATACCGACCACGCGATAGGCCATGCAGTCGGGCGATAGACTAGAGGCTGCAATCGTTGCGGTGTTGAGGGCGGATGCAGATAGTGGAAGTCCCATTGCGGTGGTGACGGCGATAAAGCGAAATAGCTTCGAGTGGCGGAGGGGCATGGTTTTGTTCCTGCGCAAGGCGGTGTGCGCAGTGAAGCAGCGGTAGGGGGGCGTCTTCCCGTCAAAAACGGATACGATGCTGCTCCCTATTGATCGGACTTCTCCTGGACAGAAAAAAGCGCCTGGGAGGGCGCTTTGGAATCGAGTGGTGCCTGATAGTTTCAGGCCGTCTAACTGTTTAGATCAGACCGGCTTCTGCGAAAGAGTAGGGCTCACCTTCTCCGATGATGAAATGGTCCAAAAGACGCACGTTCATCTTTGGCAGCAAATATTTCAGAACCTTAGTGATTTCTTTGTCGCATTGACTCGGATTTGAATCTCCGGAGGGGTGATTGTGGGCGAGGATGATCGCTGCACAGTGATGCTCCAGAGCGCGTTGAAGAATCCGTCTCGGATAGACACTCACCGAATCGATCGTGCCGTAGAACAGCGGTTCGTAGGCCACTACCCGATGGCGAGAATCCAGGAATAGCGCGGAAAATACCTCTTGGGTTTCACCAGCGAGCTGGAGTCGCAAGTATTGACGGACATCTTGCGGTCTTTCGAGGTAAGGACCACGTTTGAACATGCGTTGCTCCAGAATCGAGATGGCTTGCACGATCAGCAGGTCTTCTTGATGTCTGGGGCTGTTCTTTTTTGCCGAGGGGGCAACGGTTGAGAAATTTTTTGCCATGGGAATCTCCGGTGACGAAAAAGGAGGTTCCCGTCCCGAGGGAAGAAACCCCAAGGGAGTGGTGATGTTGGTTGGCCCAAGCAGAGGCAGAAGAAAAGTGCATCCACCATCAAGTAAGCGATGGTCATCCGCTGAATGGATGCTAAGCGAATGTGGTGTTGATCATCGCAGCTAGGCTGCGCCGTAGCCTTCAAGACCTGGACTACTTGGGCGTGTTGCTAGCTGACTGGAGGCCAGCGATTCACCGATTTAGTGTCGAACAGATGGATGCCATAGTTCGGATTCAAACCGTATTCGGGTATCCCCGCTTTCTGGATCAGCTGCTGTGAGGTGCATCAGGAGAACGTGCCTCTGCACGTTGGCTAGGGCTAGGCGTACCAGGAACACAAATGGGCTGGATGTACCTGTCATCTTTTCAAATAAATGTGAGATTTCAGAAATCAATTCGACCGGTGAAGCTAGGTCATGGCGGAACGGATGCGGCGGCTAATCTAGAGATCTACCACCTACGCTGCCCGAGGGATGTGCGATTTGCCTATGCAGATGATGTACAACCGGGTGCCTAGATGTGCCTTAGCAGAGGCTTGAGCCGTGTGCTGGGAAACTCGCATGCACGGTTCTTAGGGGGGACGCGGGCAACCGCGTCTGATTACCCGACAACCAGATCCGGCCATGGGCTTTGGGGCGCTCAAATTGGTTGTTCGCCGGGTCTTTACGCAGCGGCAAACGGGCGGCGGCGATCATGAGCCTGATCCAGTCGGCTCGGATGAATGGGCGCGACCCGTATGATTATCTCAAAGATGTGCTTACGGGACTGCCAATGCAGAAAGCGAGTGAGATCGTGCTGCTTCTGCCGCATCACTGGTGCCTACCGAGTCACGCAAATCATGTTGAGCTTGATGGCGTGAGGGGCTTTTCGAAATATACGCGCTCGAAACCGTCCTCAATGCGTTGCGCTACTTTTACATAGCCAAGCTTGGGATAAATCAACAAATTGTCCGTCATCTTCTCATTGGTATAAAGGTGCACTGCATTCATACCACGCTGCCGACCGGCATCCTCGCAAAACCTAATTAGCGATCTACCCACACCGCGTCCAGCTGTACTGGGCAGGACTGCCACATTTTCAAGCAGGATATGCCCCTCATTGGCAAAGAACACAACGAAGCCTTGTAAGGTAGCTTGCTCATCCGTTGCGACGTAGACGAAACCGGCAGCAATCTGAGCCGCAAAATCAGCAACCATCGGGGCTGGTTTGCGCCCAATTGCTTGCACATAACGACCGTAGGCTTGTTCAGCGCAATTTCTAATGTCGGGTTCATCGCTTGCCTCGGCTAACCGGATCATGGCGATCTCTTCAAATGCTGGGGTTTCATATTGTCCGACTGGTATCCTTTTTCGCAACACCTAAACGGCCTTCGATGGCCCTATACACTCAGCGTCCAGCTACGGGACGGCTCTCCTCGCGCCAGTCTAATCTCCCAAGGTGTTTTGACTTGACGGTTACGCACAAGTAGGCGTCCGTCTACTTACGCAAGGAGTGTTTGCCGAACACTTACCGACAACGTGCGCTGCGCGCTTGTCAAGCTGGATGAAAACTTGGAGTTCATCGAGACGGAATCACAGAGCTTTCAACCTCTGGCCGGCCACGTAGCTGAGCAGGTTGGAGCAGGTCAGATCGACGTCGCAACGTGATACGGTAGAAAACCGCATTGGAGTAGCCACCGCGGTGATAGGGACAGGAAGAGAACGTATGCAACTCGAAGTTAGCGGCAACTGGATTTTCGGGAGCGAGATAAAGTTTGAGGTTGAATATCCTGCCCTTGAAGCCGTATTGGTCAACGGGCGGGTGCTTGTGACGTTTGATTGGATGGCTTTTGAGAGGAATGCTCCTGCGCAAAATCTTTTTTGCTACGACTTGTCAGGTAATCTACTTTGGCGAGCGCCAGGTATTGGAATGGGGGCCATAGATGCCTATACCGGTGTAACGAACGAGGAGCCACTTTGGGTAGGAAATTTTTCTGGATGCAATTGCCGGATAGATGAAACATCTGGCCAGGTTTTAGAGACTTGCTTCACGAAATAAACACTGCCCGCGTCTCCGAAGACCAACTTCACCACACGTTAAAGTAAGCATCGCTAGCTATGGTCATCGCTCACATTTAAACCATCCGGACCGAAGTGAGATTCCATCACTTTACCTTGTCCGACTAATACCCACAGATGCGGCAGCAGTTGGTCGATTTCACTTGCCCGTTGAGCCGCGTCGACGCAGCGTGCGAGTGAGATTACCGAGTTGCTGCCGCATAGATGGGCGCCCGTTTAGTTACGCAAGGTGTGAGGGCGGACGATACGTTTTTTCGAAACGGTTTCACCAGATAACGTCAGTTTGCAGCCCGGAACCTAGCAATAGGTGATTTGAGAACACTTACACTGGAAGTGACGACACCGATGCCTGACAGCAAAGGCATTGGTGTCTCTTGCCTGCTCTGGCAGTCTGTCGGGGGTCAACTCATCTCTGGAACGAGGTGACTCATGAACGTCAG
>NZ_JAHBDQ010000034.1 GCF_019956555.1 Pseudomonas sp. A-RE-19
GCAGAATCACCAGGCCCATGCTGCGCCAGTAACCGAGGCCCATCGCCGCTGCCGCTTCGTACTGACCTTTAGGGATCGCTTGCAGACCGCCACGTACCACTTCGGCCACATAGGCCGACTGGAACAGAATCACGCCGATCAACGCCCGCAACAGTTTGTCGAAGTTCATGCCTTCAGGCAGGAACAACGGCAACATCACCGAGGACATGAACAGCACCGTGATCAACGGCACGCCGCGCCAGAATTCGATGAAGGTCACGCAAACCACCCGAATCGCCGGCATGTTCGAACGACGACCCAGGGCCAGGATGATCCCCAGAGGCAAAGCACCGGCGATACCGACGGTGGCAATCACCAGGGTCAGCATCAGGCCGCCCCATTGGCTGGTCGCCACGGTGCTCAGACCGAAGAGGCCGCCATGCAACAGGAAGTAGGCAATGAACGGGTACAGCACCAGGAAGCTCAGGCCATACACCGCTTTACGCGGGAAGCGCGAGATGAACAACGGTGCCACGCCGATGACCGCCAGACACACCGTCAGGTCGACGCGCCAGCGCAGTTCAGGTGGGTAGTAACCGTACATGAACTGACCGAAACGCTGCTGGATGAACACCCAGCAGGCGCCCGCCTTGGTGCAGTCGGCACGGGTAGTGCCCATCCAGTTGGCATCCAAGATTGCCCAATGCAGAATCGGGGGCACGATCAGGTAGATCAAATAGAATGCGAGCAAGGTCAGCAGGGTATTCAGCCAGCTGGAAAACATGTTGGCGCGCATCCACGCCACCGGCCCGAAGACTTTGCTCGGTGGCGGCATATCAGGTTTGAAAGTATGAGAACTCATGCTGGTTTCCTCACCGCTCGATCAGCGCAATGCGCTTGTTGTACCAGTTCATCAGCAGGGAAATGCTGATGCTGATCGCCAGGTACACGCTCATGGTGATGGCAATAACCTCGATGGCCTGGCCGGTCTGATTGAGTACCGTGCCGGCAAACAACGAGACCATTTCCGGGTAACCTATGCCGGCCGCCAGCGATGAGTTCTTCGCCAGATTCAGGTATTGGCTGGTCAGCGGCGGAATGATCACGCGCAGTGCTTGCGGGATGATCACCTTGCGCAGGGTCGGACCGTTACGCAATCCCAACGAGCGGGCTGCTTCGGTCTGGCCGTGGCTGACGGACTTGATGCCCGAACGCACGATCTCCGCGATGAACGCTGCCGTGTATACGGTAAGCGCCAAGGTCAGCGCCAGCAGTTCCGGAATCAGCACCCAGCCGCCAACAAAGTTAAAGCCTTGCAGCGTCGGAATTTCCCAAGAAAGCGGCGCACCAAAGATCAATGCAGACAGCGCAGGGATCATCAGAAAAAGCGCCAAGCCCACCCAGAATTTATGGAACGGCACACCGGTCGCTTCAAAGCGTTTGTTGGCCCAGCGACACATCAGCACGATGAAGACGACAGCCGTGACGACGCTAACCACGAATGCCCAAAATCCATCCGCCATTTGCGCCGCTGGCATGTTCAGACCACGGCTGCTGACGAAGAAAGTGTCGCCGAAGTTATGGCTATTGCGTGGCCCCGGCATGGTCAGGAATACAGCGAAGTACCAGAACAGGATTTGCAGCAGCGGTGGAATGTTACGGAAAACTTCTACATACACCGTCGCAAGCTTGGAAATGATCCAGTTCTTCGACAGCCGTGAAACGCCGATGATAAACCCCAGGATCGTCGCCAGGATCACACCGATGAAGGTTACTAGCAGCGTGTTCAACAGACCTATGACGAAAACACGCGCGTATGAATCGACTTCCTTATAAGAAATCAGGTGCTGTGCAACCCCAAATCCAGCGCTGTTCTCAAGAAATGCAAAGCCAGAAGTGATTCCGCGATGCACAAGGTTTGTGTACGTGTTTTGGTAGAGAGTCCATCCCATCGTAACCACTGCGGCAACGATCAGGATCTGGAAAATTAGTGCGCGCACAACGGGATCATTCAATGACACCTGGCGCGTTGAGCCATTGTTCATTTGCATATGTACACCGGCAGGACAGACAAGAAAACGCCCGGCCTAAGACCGGGCGAAATAGACTTAGCGAACAGGTGCCGCGTACTGAATGCCGCCTTTGCTCCACAGCGCGTTAAGCCCACGCTTGATCTTCAGGTCACTGCCATCACCGAGGTTTCGCTCGAACGACTCACCATAGTTGCCTACCTGCTTGACGATCTGGAAAGCCCAGTCGTTCGGCAAATTCAAATCTTTACCCAACGTTCCTTCGCCTCCTAGCAGCCGCGCAACATCAGGATTGTTAGTGCCCTGCTTTTGCTCGGCCACATTTTTGGAAGTGACGCCCAACTCTTCAGCGTTGAGCATTGCATTTAACGTCCAGCGCACCACCGTAAACCACTCCTCATCACCTCGTCTTACGGCAGGAGTAAGCGGTTCTTTTGAGATGACTTCTGGTAGTACGACATAGTCATCAGGAGTCGCGAGTTTCAGTCTCTGACCATACAGCTGCGATTGATCAGACGTCAGCACGTCGCAGCGCCCAGCTTCGAGCGCCTTAAAGCTCTCGTCAGAAGTATCAAATGAGATGGGTGTAAATTTCAGTTTGTTCGCACGGAAGTAATCTGCAAGGTTCAGCTCGGTGACCGTCCCCGCCTGGATGCAGAACGTTGCGCCATTCAGCTCTTTAGCGCTCTTTACACCCAGTTTTTTATTGACCAAAAATCCTTGGCCATCGTAGTAGCTGACGCCTGTAAACAGGATGCCCATGGAGCCGTCACGTGAGGACGTCCAAGTGGTACTGCGGGATAGCAGATCCACTTCGCCGGACTGTAGCGCCGTGAAGCGTTCTTTGGCAGTGAGCTGTGAGTATTTGACCTTGCTCGCATCACCGAAGACCGCCGCTGCGACCGCACGGCAAACGTCTACGTCGAAACCGGCAAAGCTGCCCTTAGCATCCACAAAGGAGAACCCTGGAAGTCCGTCACTGACCCCGCACTGTACAAAGCCTTTTTTCTTCACGTTATCCAGCGTCACGCCAGCACTGGCATCAACGGACAGTAAAGTCATCAGGGTGAGGCCGACCAGGCCACCGCAGACTTTGATCAGCTTGTTTTCTTTTTTCATTTTAATGCTCCAAAAATGGCACGAGTAAATCCAGGCCGCACGATGCCGACGCACCGAAACCGGACGGAATTTTGAACAGCGATGTGGAGGGCAGAAAACAAGATGGACGCCGTCAGGGCACCCGGTATGCGCAGTAAGCGCTTATCGAAAGTGGCATCGTAGGCCCTCTTTTTATTGTTTTAAAAAGGCCCCGGTGTGACGGGGCAAAAACGCTTTCAAATACCGTAGCCCCTGTGCAAAGTCAGAAAAAGCGAATATTTTTTCAATATCACGTAAGCAAAACTAATGATTTTGTATGAAGCACAAGGCGCACGAAATGACGTCCGTGCGTCGAGACACTGGCGGTTGGCGGGGATAGAGCAATAGATACTGACCCTCTGAGAGGATCAGGCAGCAGGAGGATCAGCAAAATCAGTTGTATGAGCACAAATACTTTGGATGAATGCTTGGAGCGCTGGGCTTTTCTTCTCACCCTTGCGGAACGCTACGAAAATCCTGCGCCGAATTTCGGGAACCAGCCGACAGACCCGTGCATCTTGCAGGTCGAAGCTGGCTCGTAATTCGGGGAAAATAGCAATTGCGCAGCCTTCGCGGATCAAGGAGAGAGTGACTTCGAACCCCTTACAGCGCGCAACGATGTTGGGTGTGAAACCAGCGTTCTGACACGCATCAGTCAATACGCGAGTGTAGGTACTGGAAGCCGTATCTATCACCCAGAGCTCGCCACTGAGATCACCCAGCGTGACCTCCTCCATGTGTGCCAGCCGATGATTGGGAGACATCATCACGTTAAAAACATCCTCAATCAGCGGGATGGTTTCGATGCCCGGATCAAGCAGGCCAGGTGGAATATTGAGATCATCGATCAGAGCAACGTCCGTTTGCCAGCTTCTCAACGCATTCAACCCCTCCTCCGGCTCCATCTCGTCAAACTGCACCAGCAACTGAGGATGCGTGGCGCTAAGCGCGCGAATGGTCTTAGGGATAAAGGCTGCTGCCACTGAGGGAAAGGCTGCTACGCGAAGTTCACCTGCAACGACTTCCTTGAGCTCCGCCATGTCTGCACGGGCCGACTCAAGCTCCGTAAAAATGCGGTTTGCCCGTTCAACCAGCATACGACCAGCAATAGTCAGGTTAACCCCGCGTCCACGCCGTTCGACCAGGTCGATTCCTACTTCCTGCTCCAAAAGAGAAATTTGCTGGGACACGGCGGATGGAGACACATGAAGGGCCTCCGCTACAGCCGCCATGGTTTTGCGAATAGATAACTCCCGCAACGCGCGCAATCTACCGATATCCATGAGCTTTTTTCCTCCGCCTAACAAGATCAATCAGTAAGAATTGCTAATGTAATATTGAAATATTATTCGCTTTTTCTCATCTTGGCCAAGGATTAGGGTATGAAAAAACCAAGACGGGAACCGCAGCAATGACCAAGTCCTATTTTCACGATCACCTTGCAGCACGCGATCCGCTGATCTTCAACGCGCTTGAAAATGAAAAGAAACGCCAGCAAGGGCAGATTGAACTCATCGCTTCAGAAAACTCGGTAAGTCTCGCATCGCTGGACGCCCTTGGGTCAGTCATCACCAACAAAACCGTCGAAGGCTACCCAGGTAAACGTTTCCACGGCGGTGCTGATTTTGCAGATATCGTCGAGCAAGCAGCCATTGATCGCGCGAAAGAACTGTTCGGCTGCGATTTTGCCAACGTCCAGCCGCACTCCGGGACGCAGGCCAACCAGGCGGTATTTTTTGCATTGCTGACACCTGGCGACGTGGTGCTGAGCCTTGACTTGGCATCCGGTGGCCACCTCAGCCACGGTGCAAAGCCCAACCAATCCGGTCGCTGGTTTACGATTGTTTCTTACGGAGTCGACCGTGAAACCGGTCGTATCGATTATGACAACGTCGAAAAGCTCGCCCTGGAACACAAGCCAAAACTGCTGATCGCCGGCGGCTCGTCCTATCCACGTGAAATCGACTTCGTCCGCATGCGTGAAATCGCCGACAAGGTGGGCGCTACTTACTTGGTCGACATGGCCCACTTCGCTGGCCTGGTTGCAGCAGGTGTTCACCCTTCGCCGATCCCCTACGCGGATATCGTCACCTGCACTACGACCAAAACTCTACGCGGTGCACGCGGCGGCTTGATCCTGACCAACAGAGAGGATCTTTTCAAAAAACTGCAGCCTGCCGTATTTCCAGGCGTACAAGGTAGTGCCCACCTGGCCACCATCGCTGGGAAGGCTGTATGCCTGGGCGAAGCACTGACTGATGAATTCAAGACTTACGGTGCCAGCGTTAAAGCCAACGCGCGATTACTGGCAGAAGTTCTACAGAAACGCGGTGTGCGTATTGTCAGCGGCGGCACTGACACCCACGTAGTCCTGGTTGATGTTTCGTCTAAAGACCTCACTGGGCAGCAATCCCAGGATGCGCTTTCTACGATCAACGTCACCTCAAACAAAAATCCGATCCCTTTCGACAGTGCAAAACCTTCGGAATGGAAAGGTCTTCGTCTGGGCTCCTCGGCGGGTACGACTCGTGGTTTTGGTGCGGTCGAGTTCGAGATCATTGGCAACCTGATCGCGGATATTTTCGAGGCTCAATTAGCTGACGAGGCTACACGCGCCGCCGTTATTGCACGCAGCCAAGCAACTGTCGCCAAGCTGTGCGCTGCGTTTCCGATTTATGCCTGAGGTGACATTGGCGGTGGAGGACATTCTCCGCCGCCGGCCTCCTCTACTCCGCAGGAAAATAAAAAAATGAGCGTTACTCTCCCTAATGATCCAGCGCGGGAAGATGTCTTGGCGGGGCGCCCAGCACTATGGCTGAACCCCAACTTGAAACCTGATGGCATCTCCGACCCGTCGCTGCCAATTCGTTCAGCCCAGGTTAGCGAAGCCGAAGCTAATTGGCGGATCCTTGCACCTGTACTGAAGGCTTGCTTTCCAGAGCTAGAAGCTTCAAACGGGAAGATTCTCTCCCAGTTGATCGAGGCGAAAGATCTGCGTATTGCTCTGGGTTACGCGGGCCCCGAATACGGTCGAGTATTCGTGAAGGCAGACAACGATCTTCCTGTCGCTGGCTCGATCAAGGCGCGTGGCGGTGTCTATGAAGTATTCATGTACGCCAAGCAAATGGCAGAGAAGCGCGGAATACTCACACCAGGTGGCGACATCACCGTACTTGCCAGTACGCAGGCTCGAGCACTTTTCGCACAGCACACCATCGCTGTGGGCAGTACCGGCAACCTAGGCCTGAGCGTGGGCATTGCAGCACGCGCACTTGGGTTCCGTGCCGTGGTTCACATGTCGTCCGATGCCAAACAGTGGAAAGTCGAACGCTTGACTCGTCTTGGCGTTGAAGTGGTTCAGCATAAGGCTGATTACACTACTGCGGTCGAATGTGCCCGTATCGACGCCGAAGGCGATCCAACCATCTACTTCGTGGATGACGAACGCTCCGAAATGCTGTTCTTCGGCTACAGCGCAGCGGCAAGCGAGCTCGCGGCCCAATTGGAAGCAGCAGGTGTAACCGTAGATGAAGATCATCCACTTTTCATCTATCTACCGTGCGGTATCGGTGGAGCTCCAGGTGGCGCAGCCTATGGCTTGAAGGCAATCTTCGGTGATGCTGCGCACACATTCTTTGTTGAGCCTGTCCAGTCGCCTTGCGCACTGGTGCACATGATGAGTGGTTCGAAAGAACTGATATCGGTCTACGACGTTGGCCTGACCAACCGTACCGAAGCTGACGGCATGGCGGTTGCCCGCATGTCGGCATTTGTCGCAGACGTGATGAAACCCATGTTGTCCGGTGTATTCACCGTGGCCGATGACGACTTATTCCGCTGGCTCTGGATGGCAGAGACGACTCAATCCATTCGCCTCGAGCCTTCGGCAACCGCCGGATTCGCGGGGCCTGAATTTATTGTCAAAAGTACGCAAGGTCGTGCCTATCAGGAAGCTCAAAGCTTAGCAGGCAAACTAGCCCAGGCTACTCACGTCATCTGGACGACCGGTGGCGCCTTTGTTCCAGAAGACCAGTTCAAAAAATTTATGGATCGTGGCGCGTCCTTAGTCAACGTTGACTAAAGAAGTTTTGCCAAGGGTATGAACTTCATACCCCATCCCCCTACTTGCGTAAAAAAACAACAACCACGCCAGTTTTTGATGTTGAGGTAAAGTTCCATGAATAAACCATTCCTGGCCGACCGTATCGACGGGAAAGGCTATGCAGCTGATCTTGTCGAGAAACTCACGGATGAAGTCGCAGAAATCAAATCGAAAACCGGTCTAACGCCCGGCCTGGCAGTTATCCTTGTGGGAGAGGATCCGGCCAGCGGTGTATATGTAGGCGCAAAACACCGGCAAACGCTTGCAATTGGCATGGAGTCTTTTGTACACCGACTTCCGGTCGATACAACTCAGACCGAGTTGATGACATTACTTGAGGAGCTAAATGCCGCTCCGGAAGTAAATGGCATTTTGGTGCAGCTTCCCCTGCCTGCACACTTGGATACTAATGCGGTTATTAACGCCATTGATCCAAATAAAGACGTTGACGGCTTCCACATCTTGAACGCTGGCCGTCTTGCGACCGGTCAAGATGCCCTGGTTCCATGCACTCCCCTAGGCTGCCTGATGATGCTCAAAGACCGACTAGGCAGCCTCGCAGGTCTGCACGCCGTGGTCGTGGGCAAATCCAACATCGTCGGCAAGCCCATGGCACAGCTCCTGATGGCCGAGAACTGCACTGTCACCGTAGCGCATTCAAAAACCAAAGACGTCCCCGCACTCTGCCGTACCGCAGACATCCTCGTTGTCGCTGTAGGTCGCCCCGAGCTTGTAAAGGGTGACTGGATCAAACCTGGTGCAGTCGTTATCGATGTTGGTATCAACCGAATTGATCGCGACGGGAGTTCCAGGATTGTAGGTGATGTTGCATTTGACGAAGCAGGGCATGCCTCTGCAATTACCCCAGTTCCAGGTGGCGTCGGCCCAATGACTATCGCATGCCTGCTGGCCAATACCGTTACAGCATTCAAGCGTCAGCACCACATTGTTACCAACCAGGCAGCAGTTGCCGTTTAAGGTGATCTCAGATGAACAAAGCTAAAAATAACGTACTTCGTGTTACCTGTCCTTCGATCCGGGGCGTAACCGCTGATATTACTGCTTTCTTGTCTGGGCATGGTTGCAATATTCGTGACAGCGCCCAATTTGACGATGAGAGCACCAATCACTACTTCATGCGCATTACCTTCCGCTCTGAGGAAGGTTGCTCACTGCAGGATCTCGAAAGAGAATTTCAACCACTTGTAGAGAAATACAAGATGGATTACGAATTCTTTGATGAGCGTACTAAACGCAAAGTCATTTTGATGGTGTCTCGTTTCGGCCATTGCTTAAACGACCTGCTCTATCGCTGGAGCATCGGTGCCCTGCCAATCGACATCGTTGGCGTCATCTCGAACCACTTGGACTTCCAAAAAGTAGTAGAAGGCCATGGAATTCCTTATCACCTCATCAAGGTAACCAAGGAAAACAAGGCAGAGGCTGAAGCAGAGCAAATGCGCATCGTTCGCCAAACCGGCGCAGAGCTCATCGTTCTAGCTCGCTACATGCAGATCCTCTCTGATGAAATGTGCCAACAGATGTCGGGCCGGATCATCAATATCCACCACTCGTTCCTGCCATCTTTCAAAGGTGGTAGCCCATACAAGCAGGCTTTTGATCGTGGTGTGAAACTGATTGGTGCAACCTCACACTTCGTTACAGCTGACTTGGATGAAGGCCCGATCATCGAGCAGGATATCGTTCGCATTACTCACGCTCAGAGCCCAGAAGATTACGTATCGTTGGGACGTGATGTTGAAAGCCAGGTGCTGGCACGCGCGATTCATGCCTATGTGCATGGCCGGGTTTTTCTAAACGACACTAAGACGATTGTGTTTCCGCCTTCGCCAGATTCGTATTCGTCTGAGACTATCGGCTGATGCGCGTGCTTTGGCCAACATCCAGACCATAAAGTTTCGGACGCTTGGCCAAATCTTTAATACGAAAGCCCCCTTGGGAGTTCTTCTGAGGGGGCGCATTCATGTAAAAATTTGATCAACCTTAAATCAAAAAGCCATGAAAACAACTTAAAGCTTCGGCACTTTAATTATCATTCCGCTCAACGCTACGCTAATAAAAACAAGGTGCGAGGCATACCAATGCAAGAATCTACATGGTTGTTAGGGGTACTATTTGCGTCTATTGCTTTAATTATTATTTTGATTATGAAGGTCAGGCTTCACGCCTTCATAGCACTCGTGATCGCTTGCTTCGTGGTCGGACTTGGTGCGGGGATGCCTGTTCCAAAAATTATTAGCACACTTGAATCAGGTATCGGCGGAACACTGGGTTTCCTAATTGCGATAATAGGCCTCGGAGGCATACTTGGTAAAATTCTAGAGGAGTCCGGTGGAGCTGAACGACTCGCTAAAACGTTACTCGATAACTTAGGTTCCAAACGAGCCCATTGGGTTATGGCTATTGTTGGGGCCATCGCAGGAATCCCAGTATTTTTCGAAGTCGGCTTTGTTCTCCTGATACCACTTGTCTATGTCGTAGCGCGGGAAACAAAGATAAACACCTTATTTTTGGGAATTCCTCTCGCCATTTCCTTGATGACCATCCACTGCATTCTTCCTCCGCACCCAGCCGCGATGGCTATTACTGTTATGATGGGGGCTGATGTTGGGACTGTGATTATCTACGGACTTTTGGTGGGCATTCCGACAATCATTATTGCAGGGCCTATTTGGGTAAACCTTTACTGTGGGCGAGAAGCCTCAGCAAGTCAGCAAGTATTCCTGAAAGTTCAAGGAGAAAGCGTTGGTGCGGCGCGAACACTGCCAGGGTTCGGGATTACACTACTGACCATTGGCTTACCCCTCATCCTCATGGTTTTTAAAACAGCTACCGCAAGCCTCCCTGATGGTATGTGGGTAAAGTTGGCCGCACAGTTCGTTGGAAACCCTTTAATCGCGCTGATGATTTCTGTGGGGTTTGCCTACTGGTCGCTTGGCTTACGTCAACGTCGCACCATGATCGAGCTATTGGAACTGACTCAGCGTAGCTTTCCAGCCTTAGCCAATATTATCTTTGTGATCGGTGCGGGCGGTGCATTCAATGCTGTTCTGATCGAAAGTGGGGTGGGTAAAGCTATCTCAGGGCTTCTCGCAGGATCAGATATTAATTTGATTGTCCTTGCCTGGTTTGTTGCGTGGCTGATGCACTTTGCAGTCGGCTCGGCGACCGTAGCAATGGTGAGCGCCGCTGGCATGATTCACCCAATGCTAGCTGCCGACCCTCACTTGAAGCCCGAGATTCTTGTTATTGCCATCGGTGCCGGCTCCATCGGCTGGGCACATGTCACCGACTCTGCTTTCTGGGTCGTGAAGGAATACTTAAATGTATCCCTCTCAGATGCATTGAAGAAGTTCACAGGCGGGACGGTAGTAGCCTCCATCGTCGCTCTCCTGGCGACTCTACTACTAAATTACACCATCAGTTGAAGTCATTCTGAAGGTCATGCCATTGAAGGCGCCATTACTATCGCCTATTTGATGCCACAAGGAATTACGTCATCAAATAGGTTTCAGATCAGCGAGTCAGGCCTCATGAAAAATCACAAAATCTATCTCGGCCTGGGCAGCAATGTTGAGCGTGAAAGACACATTGAGATCGCTCTTACAATGCTGGAAGAGCATCTGGAAAATATCCGTTGCTCACCCGTTTATGAAAGCATCTCCCTAGACGGAGACCACCCGCCCTTTTACAACCTGGTAATAACTGCGACCACTGATCTCAACATTCGCGAGCTCGTAGCATGGATCAAAGGAATCGAGCACCTCCATGGTCGAAGGAGCGGGATGCAGCGGTTGATCACTCTCGATATTGATCTGCTCCTTTTTGACGGCCTGACTGGCGATATTGAAGGTGTCCAGCTGCCTAGAGCCGAAATTCTGACCCGCTCATTCGTGCTCTATCCTCTGCAGCTACTTGCACCTAAGCTGCATCCACCTGGGTGCAAAATCTCCTTGGCAGAGCTATGGCTAAAGCTCAAACCGGGCCCAGAACTAATGCCTGTTCGCTACCCATTCGGCATTCCTCCCTTCCAGCTCGTCGGATCGACTATAGGAAAATGGCTTAACACTGCACCTACTGCCAAACCGTGCCTCATGAGATGAAAGGTTTGGTGCACCGTCATAAATTGTCTCAGCTTAAGCCCGTCCCGTTCTTGAAATTGCCTCTTTTTACCGGTACTTGTAGGGCACCAATCTCATGGACGGAAAGCAACCATGCACCCAAAATTCAGAGTGATCGAGACCACCACACTGGACGATGGCAGCAAGCGATACAGGATCGTTGATCTTGTAGAAGGCGGCTCTGCTAGCAAGCATGGAGTGTTCAACTTAAGGACAGAAGCTGAGGCCGTATGCTCAACCCTGAATCATGGGTGCTATCGCTCTCAGCCACTTGGGACGCTGCAACGGCAATCATCGCACTTAACTACTTGTGTCTTTGATAAATCCCAAAATTCAGATGCACAGTTGTGCCATCTGACGGGGATCAAAGCCAACTGGTGGACCTACTGAATGTGGCTAGTCCGCCGGATGAATCACGAGATAGTTGTCGACGGCATCGTCTATCGTTGCAAAAAACGCCGATTCGCCAAACCGTGCGAAAAGCCCGAATCGTTTTAGCTTGTCCTTGACCGGGTCCTTCATTTCGGCCACGCACAACTTGATACCCGCCTCATTCAAAGTTTCGTCCAGCTCAGCCAGCATGTCGGCGGAGGTCACATCCACGCTGGTGACCGGTTCCGCCGCAACAACCAGCCAACGCACGGGCGTGGGCGATGTAGCCACGGCGTCGAGTACTTTGTCATGGAACAACTCGGCGTTCGCGAAAAACAAGGGTGCATCCCAGCGAAACAGGACCAGGCCAGGTATAAGGCGTGCATCGGGATAGCGCTTGATGTCGTGGTAACCCTTGACGCCCTCTGCGCTTCCCAGAATCGCAGAGTATGGGCGCCAGCCATCCCACAGGAACTCGATGACGGCTATCACTATGGCCAGGCCGATGCCTTCAATCGCTCCCAGCACGGCCACGCCGACAGTGCAGACGATCGACAGCCAGAATTCCCAGCGCTGAATACGATAAATTCGTCGCAGGTCGGCAACCTCGATCAAGCCGATAGCGGACGCGATGACGACCGCAGCCAGTGCGCTAAAAGGTAAATTTTGCAACAGGTCTGGCGCCACCATCAGCAGTAAGGCAACAGCAAGCGCGCCGACGACTCCGGTCAGCTGGGTTTTAGCGCCTGCGGCCTCGGCCACGGGCGTACGTGACGAACTGCTACTGATCGCAAAGCCCTGAAAAAATCCGGCGGCCAGGTTGGCGACGCCCAGTCCGATCATCTCCTGGTTCGGGTCCACGTAGGTGCGGGTGCGCGCTGCATAGACACGCGAGAGCACGCTGGTGTCAGCAAACGAAACAAGGGCAACAGCGCACCCGCCGATCAGGACGGGAACAATATCGGCGGTGGTGATCCAGGGAATGGCGAATGCCGGCAGACCTTGTGGGAGAGAACCGAGAACCGACACCCCAGCACTCGCGCCAAGGTCCAGTACACCAACGGAGACGGTCGCTCCTGCCACTGCGATCAGAATGCTCGGTATGCGCTTGTTGCCCTTGAGCAGCAGAATCACCGCCAGAGTGGCTGCGCCAACCATGAAAGTGGCCCAATTGGTTTTTCCATGCATCACCGCTGTGGCGATCGCCCATAAGTTTCTCAGCGGTCCGTCTGTTTCGATCGAAAAACCGAAAAACTTGGGCAGTTGACTGATCAACACCGTCAGCGCAATTCCGTTCATGTACCCGTAACGGATCGGTTTGGAAAGCAGCTCAGTGACGAAACCCAGACGCGCGATACCTGCCAGGATGCACACCGTCCCCGACACGATCGCCATCATCCCCGCCAAGGCGACTGCACGATGCGGATCGCCGCCGGACAGTGGCAGGATGACGGCGAGGATGACAGCCACCAGCGAAGAGTCCGGCCCCAGTACCAGAATCCGGCTGGGCCCGAACAGTGCATAAGCGAGCAGCGGAACGATGGTCGCATAGAGACCATAGATGCCAGGTACGCCCGATGCCACTGCGTAGGCGATGCCAACGGGCACCAGCATCGTGGTCAGCACCAGCCCGGCCACGATGTCGCGCCGCAACCACGTCATCTGGTATCCACGCAACGTACGCAGTCCCGGCAACCAGCGGTGCCATCCGGTTTGATCATTGCTCGACTGGCGTGCAATCCGGCCCGGTTCCGGGACGGGAGGTGAAGTATCCGAATGGCTCATGGGACTTTTGCCCTTTGGTGTACAGCGCGGCTTCGATTAAACGTACCGGTCAGAATTTTTCGGGAATTCGTCGCAGCGAGTAATCCGGTTCGCGATAGCCGCCAGGCTTCTGGCGTTTAGGCAACGTCACCTTCTCACGCATTACATCCTTGTACGGAATGCGGCTTAGCAAATCAGAGATGATGTTAAGGCGGGCCCGCCGCTTGTCATTCGAGTTAGCCACAAGCCACGGACTATGTTCGGTATCAGTCATCATGAACATGTCGTCACGTGCGCGGGAGTAGTCATACCAGCGGCTGTATGACTTAAGATCCATTGGAGTCAGTTTCCAGACTTTACGTCCATCCTTGATGCGCGCCTCGAGCCGGCGCGTTTGCTCCTCTTCGCTCACTTCCAGCCAATACTTGAGCAGGATAACCCCCGACTCGACGATCGCTCGCTCCACCAGGGGGACTGACTTCAGGAAAGTGACAACCTGCTCTCTGGTGCAGAAGCCCATCACCCGCTCGACACCCGCCCGGTTGTACCAACTGCGATCGAAGATCACCACTTCGCCCGCTGCGGGCAGGTGCGGCAGGTAGCGCTGCAGATACATCTGGCTCTTCTCTCGGTCAGTCGGAGCCGGTAACGCCACGACTCGAAAAACGCGCGGGCTCACCCGTTCGGTGAGCGCCTTGATCGTTCCGCCCTTCCCTGCACCGTCGCGCCCCTCAAAGACGATACAGACCTTGATGCCTTTTGCTTTCACCCACTCCTGCAACTTGACCACTTCGACATGCAATGTGCGCAACTGATCAAGGTAATCCTTGTTACTCAGTCTCGAGCTTTCAGCGGGAATATCCTTAGGGGCTTTCTTCTTGTTCTTTGCCATTGAAAAGACCTCACAAGTGCCAGTAGATGACTACCAATAGACTGACCTTGCAGGTGCAGCTATCAGCTTGCAGATCGCTCATTGCTTCTAGCAAAACCGGTGTCGTGGACGGTTGTTCTGCTCTTGACGTTTGGCTCCAATACTAACCGCCTGAGTCTAGTCCATGATCCAACCTTCTACTGAAAAACATGGCCCCTTGCGGGACCGCGTAACGAGTGCCGCGACACCGATTTTTGTCGAAGGGGTCGACAGCGACTGGGGACGTTCTCCCCCTGGCTCGAGAGCTCCAGGGACATGTTGCCTGCCTGCCGTTGGCGGAACGGCAGGCCGTCCATAAACGGGCTGCCTAAACAAACTTAGTATGGATTTTTTCCAGAGGTGCCCTTAAGTGGTCAAAATCAAAATCGCGTGTAAAATTCTCTAGTGTTCTGGTGCTACCTCGAAGGCTGATTATCAGTATAGGAAAAAGTAATACTGGCTCGAACTCAACTCCGCAACTACGTCTTTACGCGGATTTTTCAGCTATTTGCAGGGTATCCAGGCATGGACAGTTTATTTGACGCTATCGTTCTTGGGCTGCTGGCGTTGCTGCCATTGATCAACCCCCCTACCACCGTGGCGCTTTTTCTAGCCCTTTCCCAAGGGCTTAGTCGAGAACAAAAAAACAAACAGGCACTCCTGACTGCAGTGTATGTCTTTATTATCATGACACTCACCTACTACATCGGTGAATTTATCATGGGTGTTTTTAGTATCTCCATACCAGGCTTGCGGATTGCCGGCGGGGGAATTCTAATAATAATCGGCTCCGGGATGTTATTCCCTCAGCCCCGCCAGCCTTCCTCCGCTTGCGATAGCGAAGCAGAGCGAGCCAATTTTGCGTTCATTCCACTCGCCATGCCCAGTACTGCTGGCCCAGGTACTATTGCGATGATCATTAGTGCTTCTGCCACCATTAAACACAGCACGACTTTTCCATCCTGGGTATTGCTAACAGCACCTCCATTGATATTTCTTTCAACCTCTATAATTCTTTGGTGTTGTTTGCGCGCTTCCGACTTAATTATGAAAGCAACAGGAGAGTCAGGGATTGATGCCATATCACGCTTAATGGGTTTTTTACTCGTTTGTATGGGGGTTCAATTCGCCATCAATGGTTCGGTAGAAATCATACAAACCATCATCAACAATAACACTCAACTCCTGCGCTCTCCGTAAGCTAGAGCAATTCTAAAGTGTGGTCTCGATCGACCCATCGCTGCGTATACAGAGCACGTATCGAGCTGGACAGTTGCTGTCCGACATACGGTATTAGGCAGCGGGCAAACAGGCCAGGATGGTTGATATAGATCAATAATTTGCCGGTTCAACGAGTACACGCTGGCAAACACGCAACGATGCACGCCATGGATTGCTCACTCGCCAGCGGACACAGAAAGCAAAGGGATGAGCCTGCACACGTCAGGACGACTGATCTCTGCATTTTTGGAACGCCGTCAATGAAGATTTATATTGAACAAAACCCTGCACAGAATCGCTGGTGGGTTCACATGGATCTGTGGGTGGCGAGCTTTCGCAGCCTTGATGGAGCTGAGTCGTTTGTCGAGAGATTGAATTCGCGAATTAATGCTCCGCACTCTCTGGAAATGATTACACATCATCCTCTGTGGTCGGAGACGATTTCCTACAGTCCGCCTCTCGATCAGCACGATATACCTCACTCGGTAAAGCGGCTTTCTCAGGATTGATACACAAGGCTTCTCGGGCAGTGAATAAAAAAAATCCCGACTGGCCAAGATGAGTCTATACCCAATATTGCCAATTATTTAAATCAGGGCTTTTTGCAGTAGCCCACATATTGACAGCCCTCAAATGCAGGTGCCCACGCACCGGCTGGGAGGAATGTTGTGAGTTACTTAAAAATTGCCGCCAGCGTCTCGGTTCGTGATTGCTTTCGTACGGGCCGAGAAATTGTCCCCTTCGACCAGACCGACTTTACCGACGTCGCGGTAGCTGTGGTTTCCCGAGACGATGTGCTGGCCGGCGCGCTGGAAACCATTAAACGTACCGGTTTCGATATCCCGATTTTTCTGGTCGTCTCCCAGGACGGCGGCAATCGTGCCCTGGACATCTACAAGCAACTGCAAGACGTGCTGCTGCAGGTAAATGGTGTTTTCGATCTATCGCAAAACAACCTCGATCACTATGGACACCAACTCGAAACCGCTGCGAAGTCTTATGAGGACACCCTCCTCCCGCCATTTTTCAATGCGCTTAAGCAGTACTACGAGGTAGCCAACGCGACGTTTGCCTGCCCAGGCCATCAGGGCGGCCAGTTCTTTCGCAAGCATCCAGCCGGCCGGCAATTCTTCGACTTCTTTGGCGAAACACTGTTCCGCGCCGACTTGTGCAATGCCGACGTCAAGCTCGGCGATCTACTGATCCACGAAGGTCCTGCGCTGCTGGCACAAAAACATGCCGCCAAGGTGTTCAACGCCGACAAGACCTACTTTGTGCTCAATGGTACCTCGGCCTCCAACAAGGTCGTCAGCAATGCCTTGCTCACACCGGGCGATCTGGTCCTGTTCGATCGTAATAACCACAAGTCCGTTCACCAAGGCGCCCTGATCCAGGCGGGGGCCACGCCGGTTTATCTGGAAACCGCGCGCAATCCCTACGGTTTCATCGGTGGAATAGACTCCCACTGCTTCGAGGAAGACTACCTGCGTGAGCTGATCAACGAGGTCGCTCCAGACAAGGCCACGCTGGCGCGTCCGTTTCGTCTGGCGGTTATCCAGCTCGGTACCTATGACGGCACTATTTACAATGCCCGCCAGGTGGTCGATCGAATCGGTCAGCTGTGCGACTACATTCTCTTCGATTCGGCTTGGGTCGGTTACGAACAGTTCATACCGATGATGAAGGATTGCTCGCCACTACTGCTCGATCTCGACGAGAACGACCCCGGTATCTTCGTCACTCAATCGGTGCATAAGCAGCAAGCCGGCTTTTCCCAGGCCTCGCAGATCCACAAAAAGGACCGGCACATAAAGGGTCAGGCGCGCTACTGCAACCATGCCCGAGTGAACAATGCCTTCATGGCTCAGGCCTCCACCAGCCCGTTCTATCCGCTGTTTGCGTCACTGGATATCAATGCGCGCATACATGCTGGCCGCAGCGGTCTGCGCCTGTGGGAAGACTGCGTCAAGTTCGGCATCAATGCGCGCAAATTGATCATGGAAGCCTGCACCATGATCCGCCCATTCGTACCGGGCACCATCGATGGTCGCCCGTGGCAGGACTACCCGACCGACGAGATCGCCAACGACGTTCGGTTTTTCGAGTTTCATCCGAAGGATCGCTGGCACGCCTTCCCCGGATATGCCGACAAACAATATTTCATCGACCCCTGCAAGTTGCTGTTTACAACACCCGGCATTGACCCCGTCGACGGCAGTTACACCGACTTTGGTATCCATGCCGGCATCCTGGCGAGCTTCCTGCGGCAGAACGGCATCGTTCCGGAAAAATGCGATCTCAACTCGATTCTGTTTCTGCTTACACCCGCCGAAGACTGGGCAAAAATGAGTCATCTCGCCGCGCAGTTAACGCGCTTCGAACGTTTCATCAATGATGATGCGCCCATGAGCAGAGTGCTTCCGGCTATCTACGAGCAGTACCAGGAACGTTATCGCGACTACAGGATCCGTCAGCTCTGCCAGGAGATGCACGACCTCTACCGCAGCCACAACGTTCAGCAACTGCAGAAAGACATGTTCCGAAAGGAGCACTTTCCCAAAAAGGCGATGAACCCTCAGGCGGCGCAGATCGAATACATCCGCGGCAATGTCGAGTTGGTGCCGTTGGCTCAAGCCGATGGACGCATTGCTGCCGAAGGCGCATTGCCCTACCCGCCTGGTGTCCTTTGCGTGGTACCCGGCGAAATATGGGGTGGCGCGGTGTTGAAGTATTTCCTGGCGCTTGAGGAAGGCATCAACCGTTTGCCCGGCTTCACACCGGAACTGCAAGGCGTTTATCTGAAGCAGGAAGGCGGACGCACCTGCGCCTTTGGCTACGTTCTCAAAACCTGATGCATCGCCAGCCACTTTCTAAAGGAGACGCCCATGAGTCGCTCGCATACACGGTTACCCGCCGACCTGGCGCAGCGCTACCCCGTGTTGATCGTGGCGAATGCCTTGGAAACCGACGACAACATTCTGGTGCGCAGTGTCCAATCCATCGCCACAGCGCTGCACGAGAATGAAGTGGCCGTTGAATGGGTGAGATCTCTTGATGAGGCCGAAATCGCCATCAAGGCAAATTCGACCTACTGCAGCGCGATCATTGGATGGGGCTTGTGTGAGAATGCGCCTGATCAGGCCCTGCAACTTATCCAGCTGATGCGCCGGCGAACGGCTCAGCTACCGATCATGCTGGGCATGAGCCAGGCCCATCAGAGCCGGGTTCCGTTGGCATTTATCGAGTGCATTGACGGGTTTATCTGGCAGCCTGAAGACAGCGCCGAATTCATCGCCGGGCGCATAGAAGCGGCAGCCCGCCGCTACCTGGATACCATCCTGCCGCCGTTCTTCGGCGCGCTGGTCAACTTTGCCGATACGCACGAGTATTCCTGGCACACCCCTGGCCATACCGGCGGCACGGCATTCATGAAGACGGCTGTCGGGCGTACGTTCCTCGACTTCTATGGTGAGCAGATGCTTCGCTCCGACCTCAGTGTTTCGGTCGGCCAATTGGGCTCGTTGAATGACCACTCAGGCCCCATAGATGAAGCGGAAAAGTTCGCGGCCCGGGTGTTCGGTGCCGACTTCACCTTTTTCTCGGTTGGAGGCAGTTCGGCGAGTAACGAGATCGTCCTGCATTCAGCAGTGACCGACGGCGATGCCGTGCTGGTCGATCGCAACTGCCACAAGTCGTTGAACTATGCGTTGAATATGTCCGGGGCGGTGCCGCTGTATTTGCGTCCAAGGCGCAATGCTCGGGGCCTGATCGGGCCGGTCCCCTTTATAGAACTGACGCCGGCTGTAGTTGCCAGGAAAATCGCAGACAGCCCGCTGGTGACCGATAAACAAGCGCCCCCGGTGCTCGCGGTGCTGACCAACTCGACCTACGATGGCCTTTGCTACAACGTGCAAACCACCACCCGCGAGCTGAGCCAGAGCGTCGATCGCATCCACTACGACGAAGCCTGGTATGCCTATGCGCGCTTCAACCCGCTTTACGAAGGCCGCTATGGCATGCACCGTGGCGAACGCCATCCCGACGATGCCACCGTCACAGTCACCCACTCCACCCACAAATTACTGGCAGCGCTTTCACAGGCTTCGATGATCCATGTCCGCTCGGGCAAGGTTGAGGTCAAGCCGGCTCTGTTCAACGAAGCCTTCATGATGCACACCTCGACGTCACCGCAGTACAGCATCATCGCCTCGATCGATGTCTCGTCGAAAATGATGGATGACGCGGGGGGGTACCTGACTGATGAGTCCATCGACGAGGCGATCGCCTTTCGCCAGGCCATGGCTCGCCTGAGCAATGAGATACGCGAGCGCGATGGCAACGATTGGTGGTTTGGTGTCTGGCAACCGGATGAAGTCAACGGTGTTCCTTTCGCCGAACTCAACCCTGAAGTTCTGCATCACGGCGACGCCTGGGTGCTCAAACCGACAGCCAGTTGGCATGGCTTCGGTGACTTGGGTGCTGATTACTGCATGCTCGACCCGATCAAGGTCACGGTGCTGACACCTGGCCAGACACTCGAGGGCCAGATGGAGGACAGCGGTATCCCCGCGCCGCTAGTGTCGTCCTTCCTCTCCAGTCGCGGCATCGTGGTTGAAAAAACCGAGCCGTATTCAATTCTCGTGCTGTTCAGCCTTGGCGTGACCAAAGGTAAATGGGGCTCGCTGATCGCCGGCTTGATGGAGTTCAAGAAACATTACGAGAGCAACACGCCGCTGGAGCAGGTCCTGCCCGACCTGGTCCACAGCCACGCCGAGCGCTATAGCGGCATGGGGCTCAAGGACCTGGCCGAAGCCATGCACCAGGACATGATCAGCTCGCAGATGCTGCACAACATGGATGCGGCCTACACCTTGCTGCCGGACCCGGTCGCTTCGCCTCGGGCCACCTACGCCAGACTGGTAAAAGGCGATATTGAGCAGATCGCCGTGCGCGACATGCTCGATCGTACCGTGGCCGTGCAGATCGTGCCTTATCCGCCCGGCATTCCATTGATGATGCCCGGAGAAAAAGCGGGTGCCGATAAAAAGGCCATCGTCGATTACTTGTTGGCGATGGAACTGTTCGATGGCCACTTCCCGGGCTTCGAACATGACAATCATGGTGTGGAGATCGAGCGCGACAGCTCAGGTCGGCCAACCTACAAGGTCTATGTGGTCAAAAACTAAGGTTCAACCCCTTACCCGACGAGTAGTCAAACGCCGGACTCAGGGTCAATGCATTGCGCAGATCAAGGAGTTTCCGATGGCCGACTCAAGCAAGAAAATGAGCCTCATGGGGCTCACCACATTGGTGACGGTGAACATGATGGGCTCGGGCATCATCATGTTGCCGACGAGCATGGCCCAACTCGGTGCCGTTTCATTGCTGTCATGGATCGTCACCGCCATAGGCTCCATGGCCATCGCCTACTGCTTTTCCCAGTGCGGCATCTACTGTCCGCGCTCAGGCGGGTTGTCCGCCTATACCGAAGAGGCGCACGCCAAATCAGGGTTCTTCCTCTGCTCGTACCTGTACTTCCTTTCGCTGGCCATCGCCAACGTGGCGGTCGCCATCTCCGCAGTGGGGTACATGACATCGTTCGTGCCCTGGCTGGGGAGTGGCGCCATTCCGCTGTTCATCGGAACGGTCGGCTTGCTCTGGTTGACCACCGTGGCCAACTTTGGTGGCCCCAGCATCACGGGCAAGATCGGCGCGATTACCGTCTGGGGTGTGATCATCCCGGTGGCCGGCTTGAGCATCATCGGTTGGTTCTGGTTCAAGCCTGATGTGCTGGCTGCCGCCTGGAACCCGAACAACCTGCCAATCTCCGAAGCCATCAGCAAGGCGATTCCCCTGACCCTGTGGGCCTTCCTCGGCATGGAGTCGGCCGCGCAAGCCTCCGATGCAGTGGAAGATCCCAAACGCACCGTGCCGCTGGCCTGCCTGCTCGGCACGCTGGGTGCGGCCGTGGTCTATGTGCTGTCGACTACGGTTATCCAGGGCATCATACCCAATGCCGAACTGGCCAATTCATCGGCCCCTTTCGCCCTCGTCTATGCACATATGTTCAACCCCATGGTCGGCAACATCATCATGGCGCTGGCGGTGATGGCCTGTGTTGGTTCGCTGCTGGGCTGGCAGTTCACCCTGGCGCAAACGGCCAAGATGACGGCTGACCAGGGAATGTTCCCAAAACTGTTCAGCAAGGTCAGCGCGCTGAATGCGCCTATTGTCGGCATGCTCGTCTGCGGTGTATTGCAGACCTTGATGGCGCTGTCGACCATTTCGCCCAATGCCAGCGCCCAGTTCGGAAAGCTCGTCAGCCTGGCGGCAGTGACCAACCTGATCCCCTACGTGACGGCGGCCACCGGCTTGCTGGTCATGATGTACAAAGCCAACGTCAGTGCAAGCATATACACCCGCAACACGTCATTGTTACTGATTGCCGTGGCCTATTCCTTATACGCCCTGTATGCCTGCGGCAAAGACGCCGTGTTCGGCGGCACCCTCGTCCTTGCATTCGGCTACCTGCTCTATGGCTTCCTCGCCAAGCGTTTTGTCGGTGAGACTCAAACCGTTCAGACCAGGGCCGGCAATCCTTAGCCGTTGTCTTCAGGACTGCACAGACATCTGAATTCGGGGAACCAGGATATGAACGTAAAACTGACCAAAGCCAACAACCTGCTGCTCGTCTGCCTGCTCACGCTGGTCCCGGTATTGGCGGATGCCAATACCCTTGAACGCGTGCGGGCAAGTAACACCTTCACCCTCGGCTATCTGCCGGGCTATGCACCTTTTAGCTCCCAGACGGGCGATAAAGCCAGCGGTTACGCCATTGATCTTTGTCTGAAAATCGCCGACAAGGTCAAGACCGAACTGGGTTTGCCCGGGTTGCAAATACGGTACCAGCCCGTCACCACCACCGACCAGGTGAACGCCGTCAGCTCGGGTAAGGTCGACATACTCTGTACGCCGACACTGCCCACACTGGAGCGGCGCAAGACTGTGAGCTATTCGGTGCCGATCTACACGGCCGGCCTGTCGGCAGTGGTGCGTAAGGATGCACCAGAAGCGTTGCTCAATGTACTTAACGGAAAAGTTGCCTATACCGGTCCGACCTGGCGAGCGACCATCAACCATGGGCTGTCCAACCAAACCTATGCCGCTACCGCTGGCGAAATCACCGAGGACTGGATCCGTCAGAAGATGCAATTACTCGGTGTGGTGGCGACCCTGGTCACGGTCGAGAACGCTGACGCAGGCCTTAAACTGCTTGATGAAGGCAAAGCCGATGTCTTCTTCGCTGAACGCATAATGCTCCAGAATCGCCTCAGCACACAGTACTCCGCAGGAAATCTGGTTCTACTGGAGCGTATTTTTGAGTACGCACCGACTGCAATGACGGTGGATCGAGACGACGAAAATTTCCGTTTGCTGGTCGACACCACGCTGAGTGAAATGTACCGATCGGGCGAGATTGAGCAGGCATACGACAACCACCTGGGAGGCGTCGGCGACACGGCCAAGAAGCTGTTCAAGGTCTATGCGATACCTTAGATATCGGGCTCGATAAATACACACGTCGGACTAGCAGAAGATAAGTTGGCTTCACAGGAGTGGAGAATTCCTGGCGACATAGCCATCACTTCGGTCGCATGGGTGGTCGGTTCGATGATCGGTGGCGGCCTACAGACGGTAGGACGGCTTCCAGACCCTTTAACCACTGAATAATTTTTCTTCTGGAGGAACACGGCAATGACCAAGGAGAAAGTCAAGTTCGGCGTCCATTCCGAAGCCGGCAAACTGCGCAAAGTCATGGTTTGCTCCCCCGGCCTGGCTCATCAGCGGCTGACCCCGAACAACTGCGACGAACTGCTGTTCGACGATGTGCTGTGGGTCGCCCAGGCCAAGCGCGACCATTTCGATTTCGTCACCAAAATGCGTGAGCGCAATGTCGACGTGCTGGAGATGCACAATCTGTTGACCGACATCGTCGCCATTCCAGACGCGCTGAACTGGATTCTGGAGCGCAAGATCACCGCCAACTCGGTCGGCCTTGGGCTGGTCAACGAAACCGGTTCCTGGCTGCGCAGCCTGGAGCCACGCAAGATTGCCGAATTCCTGATTGGCGGCGTCTCCGCCGATGACCTGCCGGACAGCTTCGGCGGCAAAACCATTCAGATGTTCCGCGAATTTCTCGGTCATTCCAGTTTCATTCTGCCGCCGCTGCCCAACACCCAGTTCACCCGCGACACCACCTGCTGGATTTACGGTGGCGTGACGCTCAACCCGATGTACTGGCCGGCACGCCGTCAGGAAACCCTGCTGACCACCGCCATCTACAAATTCCACCCGCAGTTCACCAGCGCCGACTTCGAGGTCTGGTACGGCGATCCGGACCAGGATCACGGCAGTTCCACCCTTGAGGGCGGCGACGTGATGCCGATCGGTAACGGTGTGGTGTTGATCGGCATGGGCGAACGCACGTCCCGCCAGGCCATCGGTCAATTAGCGGTCAACCTGTTCAAGAACAAAGCGGTGGAACGTGTGATCGTCGCCGGCATGCCGAAGTCCCGCGCGGCGATGCACCTGGACACCGTGTTCAGCTTCTGCGACCGCGACCTGGTCACGATCTTCCCCGAAGTGGTGAAACAGATCGTCGCCTTCAGCCTGCGCCCTGACGACAGCAAACCGGGCGGCATCGACGTCCGTCGCGAAGAAACCAACTTCCTCGACACCGTGGCCCAGGCCCTTAACCTGCCCGCCCTGCGTATCGTCGAAACCGGCGGCAACAGCTTCGCCGCCGAACGCGAGCAATGGGACGACGGCAACAATGTGGTGGCCGTGGAGCCCGGCGTGGTCATCGGCTACGACCGCAATACCTACACCAACACCCTGCTGCGCAAGGCCGGCATAGAAGTCATCACCATCACCGCCGGCGAACTCGGTCGCGGGCGTGGCGGTGGCCACTGCATGACCTGCCCGATCATTCGCGACCCTATCGACTATTAATTTGCCCACCTCGGCCCGCTTAGCGAGCGCGTCCGAGGGGACAACCGAAATCAAAGGAGATCGAAAATGGCTTTCAACATTCACAACCGCAATCTGCTGAGCCTGGAACACCATACCCCTCGCGAATTGCGTTACCTGTTGGACCTCTCCCGCGACCTCAAACGCGCCAAATACACCGGCACCGAGCAGCAGCACCTCAAAGGCAACAACATCGCGCTGATCTTCGAAAAAACCTCGACCCGTACCCGTTGCGCCTTCGAAGTCGCCGCCCATGACCAGGGTGCCCACGTCACCTACATCGACCCGAGCTCTTCGCAGATCGGCCACAAGGAAAGCATGAAGGACACCGCTCGCGTGCTGGGGCGGATGTTCGATGCCATCGAGTACCGGGGTTTCAAGCAGGAAATTGTCGAAGAGCTGGCCAAGTTCGCCGGCGTGCCAGTGTTCAACGGTCTGACCGATGAATACCACCCGACGCAAATGATCGCCGACGTGCTGACCATGCGTGAACACAGCGACAAACCGATCCATGAAATCAGCTACGCCTACCTGGGCGATGCGCGTAACAACATGGGCAACTCGCTGTTGCTGATCGGCGCCAAACTGGGCATGGACGTGCGCATCGCTGCGCCAAAAGCCCTCTGGCCGGCGGATGACCTGGTGGCCCGTTGTAAAAAATATGCAGAGGAAAGCGGCGCGCGCCTCACCCTCACTGAAGACCCGAAAGCGGCGGTCAAAGGCGTGGATTTCATCCACACCGACGTCTGGGTGTCGATGGGGGAACCCGTGGGCGCCTGGGGCGAGCGTATCAAGCAATTGCTGCCGTACCAGGTCAACGCCGACCTGATGAAAGCCACCGGCAACCCGCGCACCAAGTTCATGCACTGCCTGCCGGCCTTTCACAACAGCGACACCAAGGTCGGCAAAGAGATTGCCGAGCAATACCCGACCCTGAGCAACGGCATCGAAGTGACCGATGACGTGTTCGAGTCGCCGGCCTGCATCGCCTTTGAACAAGCGGAAAACCGCATGCACACCATCAAGGCGATTCTGGTGTCGACCCTGGCGGATCTCTGAGGCTGAACATTTGTTCATGACCTGACCCCGTAGGAGCTGCCGAAGGCTGCGATCTTTTGATCTTGATGTTGATCTTCAATGGCCAGGCAAGATCAAGATCAAAGGACCAAGATCAAAAGATCGCAGCCTTCGGCAGCTCCTACGGGGATCAACGAACTTTGAAAGGACTGCATTATGCGTATCGTCGTCGCTTTGGGCGGTAACGCCCTGCTCCGCCGGGGTGAACCCATGACCGCGGACAACCAGCGCACCAACATCCGGACCGCCACCGAACAGATCGCCAAGGTCCATCCCGGCAACCAACTGGTGATCGCTCACGGCAATGGTCCGCAGGTCGGCCTGCTGTCGCTGCAAGCGGCGGCCTACACCTCAGTCAGCCCTTATCCGCTGGACGTGCTGGGCGCTGAAACCGAAGGCATGATCGGCTACATCATTGAACAGGAACTGGGCAACCTGCTGGACTTCGAAGTCCCGTTCGCCACCCTGCTGACCCAAGTCGAAGTCGACCCCAACGACCCGGCGTTCCAGAAGCCCAGCAAACCCATCGGCCCGGTCTATACCAAGGCTGAAGCGGAGAAACTCGCAGCCGAAAAAGGCTGGGCCATCGCCCCGGACGGCGACAAGTTTCGTCGTGTGGTCGCCAGCCCGAAACCCAAACGCATCTTCGAAATCCGCCCGATCAAGTGGTTGCTGGAACAAGGCAGCATCGTGATTTGCGCCGGCGGTGGCGGCATCCCGACGATGTACGACGCCAGCGGCAAATTGCAAGGCGTGGAAGCCGTGATCGACAAAGACCTGTGCTCGGCGCTGCTGGCCGAACAGCTTGAAAGCGATCTATTGGTGATTGCCACCGACGTCAATGCCGCCTTCATCGATTTTGGCAAACCGACCCAGAAAGCCATCGCCCAGGCGCACCCGGATGAAATGGAAAAACTCGGCTTCGCGGCCGGCTCCATGGGACCAAAGGTCCAGGCGGCCTGCGAGTTCGCCCGCCATACTGGAAAAACCGCGGTAATCGGCTCACTCCAGGACATCGAAGCGATCGTCCAGGGCAAGGCCGGCACTCGTATCAGTACGGAGAAACCCGGCATCCTCTACGTATAAGAACGACACGGCGGGCGGATATAACGTCTGCCCCCTTTCCACTGCCTTCGAAGGAGAAAACGCCAATGGCCACGTTCGAACCCGGTCACCTGCACATCGAGCGTCATGCGCTGAACAAGGATGATGTCAGCTACGATGTGTATATCGACTATGAAGTCAGCCAGGACCCCAAGGAAGGCAAAGGGATACTGTTCACCATGCATGGCAGCATCCAGGGCAAGGCGCTGAACGAGCCGTTCTTCCTGCCCAAGGATCAGGCCTACAACTTCGCCAGCAATGTGACGAAAATTGCCGAGAAGTACGGCATTCCCAAGGCGTACAGCAACATCGGCTCGATTCACAAGCACTACGATGCCATGTTCGAAGATGTGCGAGTAAAGATGAACAGGAAATCGGGGGACTCGGTCAATCCCGAACACTTCGAATAAACCGGATGCTCTGTTTGACCAACCTGCCTGATTACATGGGGGTGCAATGCACATTCCATTGTTTTACGCGGTGTCAGCTGCACTGCTTTTGAGCGGATCTTCCTGCCTCGCGCAGCCATTGGATGCGACTCCAACCGCGACAGCAAATGCTGCCAATACAGCGCCCGTCACGACGCCTGCCAAAGATGCCGTGTTTACCCAGGAGCAGCTGGATCAAGTGCTGGCTCCCATTGCGCTTTACCCGGACCCGCTGCTGGCACAGGTACTGATGGCCACCACGTACCCCGGGGAAGTCGCCGAGGCGGTAACCTGGTCTAAAGCACACCCGGACGCCAAGGGCGATGATGCGGTCAAACAAGTGGCTAGCCAGCCCTGGGATCCGAGCGTGCAGTCGCTGGTCGCCTTCCCACAAGTTCTGGCAATGCTGGGACAGGATCCCGTCTGGGTGCAACGCCTGGGTGATGCCTTCCTGGCGCAGCCCGACGATGTCATGGTGGGCGTGCAACGTTTGCGTCATCAGGCGCAAGCAGCTGGCAACCTGCAGAGCAATCAATATCAGAACGTGACGGTTCAGCCCGTCGCGGCACCAGCACCAGCACCAGCACCAGCACCAGCCTCTGCCGGCAGCACTTCCACTATCATCATTCAGCCCTCTGATCCGCAGGTGGTTTACGTACCCAGTTATAACCCGACAACAACCTACGGCACCTGGCCCTATCCGGCGTCGCCTCCCGTGTACTATCCACCGCCGCCAGCCTATTACCCCGGTTCGGCGTTGATGGCCGGGCTGGCGTTTGGTACCGGTGTGGCGATCATCGGCTCGTTGTGGGGTGAAAGTGACTGGGGCAATAACGACGTCGACATCAACGTCGAACGCTACAACAACATCAATCGCAATAATCAGATCACCAATAATCAGAACAAGTGGCAGCACAACGCCGCTCATCGCGATGGCGTTCCCTATCGAGACAGCAGGAGCCGCGAACAGTACGGCCGACAACTGGACGGCGCCAATCAGCGTGAGGCCTATCGAGGGGACAATGCTCAGCGAGCCCAGGCTCGTGAAAAAGCCCGTGGTTCAATGGACAAGCACGGTATCGAACGACCTGCCACCAGCAACCGCGAAGCCCGTGATTCAGCGCGCAATGCCCAGGCCGGTATCTCGGCTGGCAATCGAGCAGGTACAGACAGACCAAAGTCGTCTGACAGGAGCCAGAACACTGCCAGAAACACTCGGGAGAGTCAGCAGCCCAGAAAACAGACCACTCAGGCGAATCAGCGCGAACAGGGCAACACGCAGGCACGCCAAACAACGAAAAAACAGCCATCCGCCAGTCCAGGCAGTGCTCGCAACAATGCATTCGCCGGCGCGCGTTCACCGTCCCAGGTCAACGCACAAGCCAGTCGTGGCCGGGTCAGCCAGGCATCCGCCCAGCGCCCCGCCGCCTCGCGACCAGCCAGCCATCAGGTCAGTCGGCCGTCCAATCCACCTGCGCGTCAAAGGGGGGGCCGTCGTTGAAAAACAATCCTCGAGTGAAGGCACTTATGGGCTTGCTCCCCCATGTCTTGGCGATAGCTTCCGGCCTGGCGTGGTCGTGCATTGTTATGGCACAGCAGGCATTTACAACGCCCGAAAAGGCCGCTCAAGCGTTCGTCGAAGCTCTGGGTACGGAACACGTCGATCAGGCACGCCTGACAGAACTGCTGGGTCATGAATGGCGCAGTTTCATTCCGCGTGATGGCGTGCAGCGCAGCGATGTGGATGCGTTTTTGAAGCAATACCGCGAGCAACACGCCATTGAAAAAACCGGCGACCACACGGCGATCCTTTCGGTCGGCAGTGATCACTGGACACTGCCCATCCCCATGATAAAAAGCGCGAGCGGTTGGCGTTTCGACATCAAGGCCGGTAGCGCTGAAGTCCGTGCGCGTCGGATTGGCCGCAACGAACTCGCCGCATTGCAATCGGTGCTGACCTATCACGATGCCCAGATGGACTATGCGTCAGTGGATCGTGATGGCGATGGCGCACTCGAGTACGCGCAGAAACTCTTCAGCACCACCGGCAAGCACGATGGACTCTATTGGGCAGACGACGATAGCGGTCAGATCAGCCCGTTGGGTCCCTTGTTCGGCAATACCATTACCGGCGAAGACTGGCATGGTTACCACTTCCGCATCCTCGATGGCCAAGGTCCTTCGGCACCTGGTGGCGCCTACAGCTACTACATCGGTGACAAGATGAGCCGAGGCTTTGCACTGATCGCCTGGCCGGCAAAATACGATGACACCGGGGTGATGAGTTTTATGATCAGCCATGAAGGACAGGTGTTCGAAAAAGACTTGGGCCCCGATAGTGAAAAATTGGCTCAGTCGATGAAGCGCTTTGATCCAGATGACAGTTGGAAGGTGGTCACTGCAGATCAGGAGTAGCGAGGCTTGCCCACGCCGGGATGGAGTCGTTGCACCCCTCATGCAGAAGCGATCCTTCTGCATGAGGGGTGATAGGTACGACAAAGAATCCCGGTGTCATTTTCGTAAGCGATGGCAGCGGGTTTCTGATCTTTTTTCTCCGCACACTCTCAAAAACCCTGCTGACACATTGCTTTCAGTTACTTGATGAAAGCTTGCAAATCACTGGTCAGCTTGTCGATCGCCACTTTGAAATCCTTGGTGGTGACTTTCTGGCTGGTGTTTTCCAGTGTGCTGCCGAAAACCTTGCGCACGACTTTGGCCACGGTCTGGTTGCTGCTGGCGTCGATAAACTCCGCCTCAATGAACAGAGTGGTCTCCTGATCGCGATGACCACTGGCAGCGGAAACACCTCCCACGACGGCGGCGATCGGAACCACTTCATACCACTTCATGCCTTCGTTTTCGGCATTCACCCCGGTGATCGCCGCGCGCATGATCAAGGTCTTAGAGCCGGCAGGTGCTGATTTTGCGCTCGATACAACCCGATATTTCTGCCCCAGAACGCCTTTGGCCTTGCTGGTCATGTAGTTCTGCAACTCGTCCAGGGTTTGCCGGTTAACCCGCTCGTTCGGCTGGGGCGCCGGGTAGAGCTCCAGCTTGTTGAAGGCCACGGTGTTATAGGCATTTGAATTCCAGGACGGGCTCACCCAGCGCATGGCTTTTTCGCCGCTGGTGGTGGTGACCTCTTGCAAGTTGTTGTAGTTGGACAGGAAGCCGGAATACTGCTCACGCTCGGTGACTTTCGAGGTGCAACCGCCCAGTAGCAGGCTGGCCAGTGCAGCGCCAACAAACAGTTTTCGGGACAAGTTCATAGTGGTGTGTGCTCCATGGTTTAAGTCATTTTTTCGGTTGCAGGGCGTCAGAAGCGCCAGGTCATGTTTCCGGTCAAATGACTTGAATCCAGGCATTATCGAACTGACCGGAAGTTCATGTGCCTGATGTGGATTTGCTCTGTCCCAACGGCATATCGCCGAGCCAGACCATGCTCCAGCTGACATTGATCGGTGACCTTGTTCAGAGCATAGGTGGCTCTGGCCGCAATGCGCCAAAATTTGCATCATGCGCTTGTAGTTTGGCCAAAAGCTTCGCTTTAAATGTGAACACTCAGGCTAAAATCGCCAGATTTCCAAGGTGGCCCGCAGACCTCCAGAGCTGCGATTCTCTAATCGGATCTGTCCCCCCAAGCGGGCCGCGATGGCCTGCACGATGGTCAGTCCCAGCCCTACCCCCTGATCATTTTTACGGCTATAGAAGCGCTCGAAAAGACGATCGTGCTCAGCTTCGTCGATTCCGGGCCCCTCGTCTTCGACCGACAACTCGTAGTGATCTTCTTTTTTGACCAGTCGAACGGTAATCAGCCCGTGGGGAGGAGAAAAGTTTGCCGCATTGGTCACTAAATTATTCAAGGCAATATTGATGGCCGGAACGTCAACTCTGACCAGATTCACTTCATCGCTAACATCGAAAATCAGTTCCAGCCCCTTGCTCAATAACCAGGGTGTCAGCTGAACCAGGCTTTCACGAACCGTGGCCGCCAGATCAATGTATTGAGGTGTACGCATACCTGATTGCGGCTCCATACGAGCCATCGTGAGCAATTGATTGACCAGGCGACTGGTACGGTCGACCCCGGCAATCAAAAACTCGAGCGATTCGCGACGCTCCTGCTCGGTTCCGGCCTCCAGCAGGTTTTGCGCATGCACCCGCAGCACCGCCAGGGGCGTGCGCATTTCATGGGCGGCATCAGCGATGAAGCGTCTTTCGCGACCGAGTACTTCCTGAATCTGCGCGAGCATGCGATTGAGCGCTGCCTGCATCGGTTCCAGTTCGCTGGGAAGCGGGGTCAGTTGCAGCGGTTCCAGAGAGCCACTGTGCCGTGCCCGCAGCGTCGCCGCCATATCGGCCAGGGGTTTGAGCCCCCAGCCAATGGCCAGCCAGACCATCGCCGCCAGAATCAGACTGCCCACTATATTGGGCCACAGGGTATGGAGCATGATCCGGTCCACCAGGTCCGAACGCACATCCTCCCGCTCGCCGACCCAAATCCGTAAGTCATTGTGTTTGTCTTCCAGTATGAACGCACGCCAGTGGCGGTTGTTCAGGTCCACCACATCGCTGAAGCCGGTATTGGAGGGCGGCGCGGTGAAGGACGGAGCGCTGGCGGTGTGAACCAGTATTTCACCCCGACGATTCCAGACCTGAAAGGCAATCTTGCTTTCATACGGATGACCATCGACTCTCGGCACCGCTTCGCTCAAGGTCATGTTGAACGCCTGATACAGTTCAGCGTGTTCCTTGCTGGCCATGGGCATGCGCATTACGCCCTGCAACAGTCGAGCGTTCTGGGCCAGTTGGGCGTCGTACACTTCAGCGATTTCGTGGTTGCTGTCGTGCAGATTGAACGCGCTGATCACCCCCAGGCCGGCGAGCATCAGGCCGATGATCAGCGTCAGCGTGCGACGCCGGATCGAGGTCATCGATGTTCCTCTACCAGATAACCGACACCGCGCACGGTGCGGATCAGGTCGGTGGAAAACTTCTTGCGCAGGTGATGGATGTGCACTTCCAGGGTGTTGCTTTCGGCTTCCTCGTTCCAGCCGTACAGCAACTGCATCAACTGATCGCGGGTCATGACCCGACCCGGTGGCGAGAGCAATTCATGCAGCAGTTGATACTCCTTGGGCGTCAGCGACACCGGCTCACCGTGATAGCTGACCTGCTGCGTGCCAGGGTTCAGGCTAATGCCCGCATGCTCGATCAGCACTTGGCCGCGACCGGCACTGCGCCGCAATAACGCCCGCAGGCGCGCCTTGAGTTCAGCCAGATCGAAGGGTTTGATCAGGTAATCGTCGGCCCCTGAATCCAGCCCGGCGATGCGGTCTTCGGTCGCATCCCGGGCGGTGAGGATCAGCACCGGCAGGTTGGAGCCACTCTCGCGCAAGCGACGTAGCACTTGCAGCCCGTCCATGCGCGGCAGACCCAGGTCGAGCACCGCCAGATCGAAGGTTTCACTGAGCAGTGAATGTAAGGCGCTACTACCGTCCTGCAACCAGTCGACGGTATAACCTTCGCGGCCCAGGGCTTGATGGATACCCTCGCCGAGGGCCATGTCATCCTCAATCAATAATAAGCGCACACGGACTCCTGTCAGTTGAGTTTCTTGTTCACGTCCACCAGTAACGCTTCGATCTCTTTGCGGCGTCCGGCGTCGGCGCTTTCCCGGCCTGGACGGGGCGGCGCTTGCAGGGCTTTTTGCAGTGCATCTTTAGCTTCACCATAGCGCTTTTGACGGTAAAGGTGATCGCCCCAGAAGTACAGACTATCGATGCCTGTCGGATTCAGTAGCAAGGCCTCTTTGAGCAACTGTTCGGCCTTGTCCGAGTCGCCGAAGCCGATGGGCCAGCCCGGTACCCGATCATACAGTGCCCCGAGGCTGGTATAGGCCGAACCTTGAAGCGCTTTGGGGTCCAGGGCCAGGGCTTTCTCCAGATCGACCTTTGCCGCCTTGGCTTTGCTCAGCGCCCCGAGCCCGCCTTGGGCACCGGCCCAACTGCTGGTAACAATGCCGGACCAGATCCAGGCCTCGGCCACTGATTGGCGTTCATGGGTGAAGGCTGAGGTTTGGGCGGCGAGTTTTTCGAAGGCTGCAGTGCGTTGCTCGACGGGCAGTTCGTATTGAATGTGCGCCCAACTTTGCTGGATGCCACTGAGGCGTTGCTGGTCAGCGTTATCCAAGGCCCAAACGCTCTGACTCAAGACGCCCAGCAGCAGGCAAGCGGCGATTTTTTTCATGGTTCGAGATTCTCGTTGTCGGGTTTCTGACTCAGGCGACGGATCAGCGGCAATTGCTTGCGCAAGCCTCGGTCCACCAGATTGGGCAGCAGGCTGTTGAGGCGCACGAAAAAGCGCTCTGGCCAGCCCAGGTACAAATCACGGCGGTCGCCGGCGATGGCGTGCATCACGGCGGAAGCGACTTTTTGCGGGTCGTCGACATTGGATTTGAGCGCGTCATTCAAGGCCTGCGCCGCCGGGCTGTTCATGCTTGTGCGGGTGGCGCGGGGAGCCACGTACAACACGCCGACCCGAGTATCGGCCAGTTCCCGGCGCAAGGCTTCGGAAAAGCCGCGCAGGGCGAACTTGGTGGCGCAATAACTGGCATAACCGGGATAGCCGATCGAGCCATAGGTCGACCCGACGTTCACCACCATCGCGCTCTCGGCTTGCTTGAGCAGTGGCAACAAGGTTTTGGTCAGGCAGATCGGCGCGCTGATGTTCACCGCCAGCATCGCGTTGATATCACTGTCATCCAGCTGTTCGAGCATGGCGAAGTGATTGATCCCGGCGGCATTGATCAGCAAATTGATACCGCCGATGGCTTCAGCGGCGGCCAATACTTTGTGCCGCTCGGTGAGCAAGGTCAGGTCGGCGCTGAGCCAGCACAGTTGTTGGGGGTAGCGTTCGAGCAAGGGTTGCAACGGTTCCCGATGCCGAGCCACCGCCAATACCTTGGCCCCGCTGGCGCACAGCGCAGTAGCGATCGCCAGGCCGATGCCGCCGCTGGCACCGGTCAATACCACTCGAGCGTCAGACAGGCGCATGCACGTTCTCCCCGTCACGCGGCAAACCGCGGAACATGTCGGTGTAAAGCGTGTACACCACCTTGGAGGCGTGAATCACAGCGCTCTGGTCGGCGGGATCATCAAGGGTGTCCATCAGGCGGCGGTAGGTCTTCATGTGCTCGATATCCAGCGAACCATGGGAGCTGAGGTAGCTGAAAGCGGTTTCCGGCAGGTCAAGGCGTGCGCGAATGCTGCCCGCGGCATGGGTGGCCAGGGCGATGCTGGTGCCTTCAAGTACGTTGACCATGCCGAACAGACCGACCGGGTTGTCCCGGGCTATCAGGTCGTAGAGGAAACTGACCATTAGCTCGATTGGCAAGGATGGACGGCCATCTCGCACCGCATCCTTGTCACCACCGCAGGCGGCGATGTCGTCGAGTACCCATTTCTCGTGACCGTATTCGTCCTCGATGTACTCGCAAACCGCCTTGCGTAACCATTCCAGACGCAATGGCAGGCGCGCACCACAGGCCATCATCAATGGCACGGTATGGCGCACATGGTAATAGGCTTGTGTCAGGAAGGCCCGGTAGCTTTCCAGGCTGACATTGCCCTCGAGGGCGTCGCGGATGATCGGCAGATTGAACAGTTCGTGACGTTCTTGTTGCGTAGCTTCTTGCAGCGTGTCGAAAAAACTCATGATGCAGAGTCCTCGGAAAGTTCGGATTCAGTCAGTTGGGCCCGGTAACGCTGGACGATGGCATCGCGGCGCAGTCGACCATTGGCAGTGAGCAAGCCATTGGCGGGTGTGAAAGGTTGATCCAGACGGGTCCAGTGATGCACCTGGGCGTAATCGGGCAAGACCCCGTTGACTTCGGCGACGGCGGCGGCCAGTGCTTCGTCGGTGCAATCCGGGCGATGGGGCCAGAGCAACGCATGGTTGTGCGGCATGGCTTCGCCGTAGACGAATGCCTGGGCGATATCACGACGTTGGGTCAATTCGGCCTCGACCCACTCCGGGTTGACGTTGCGGCCGAAACTGGTGACGAATTGATGCTTCTTGCGCCCCTTGAGGTAGAGAAAGCCCTCGTTGTCGAACTCACCGAGATCACCGCTGGGCCACCATTCATCCGTTTGCGGCGTCTCGCCCAGATAGCCAAGCAAGGTCGACCCCTTGATCAGCACTTCGCCGTCATCGGCCAGGCGAATCTGTACATGGGGCAGCGGCCGACCGACACTGCCGGGGCGGCGTGCTTCTGGTCGATTGAGGCACACCACCGACGCGCATTCCGACAGTCCGTAGCCTTCGTAAACCGGTAGGCCGATGCGTTGCGCACGACGCAGCAGCTCTTCGGAAACCCGCGCACCGCCTACCGCGGCAAAACGTAACGATTGGGGATTAAAGGCTTTTTGTTCGGCAGCGCTGACCAGCATCAGCAGCAACTGCGGCACCAGGATCAGACTCTCGGGCGCACGGCTGGCCAGGCAGCCGAGCAGGCGTGGCACATCAACGCCGCTGGCGCCTTGAATACCCAGGGTTTTCTGGCTGGGCAGGCTCAAGGTTGCGCCGGCATACAACGCGGCATAGCAGCCCAGATTTTCCAGCAGGATTGCCAAGGGCAGCAGGGCCAAATGATGCTGTGGATTAGTGGGTTTGCTTGCCTGATCCAGCTCCCGGGCGACCCTCACAATGCTCTCGGCGCTCAGGCACACGCCTTTGGGTGTGCCAGTGGTGCCCGAGGTGAAAGTCAGTTTGGCGGTCCCTTCGGGCATCCGATTCGGGCCGTTGAAGGTGCGGCGCCAGAACTCCCCCGCTCTTTCGTAGCCAGCCGATTGCAGCTCGGCTTCCAGTTCCGGTTCGGCAATCACCCGTTCGGCCTGGCTCTGTTCCAGGCAATGGTTGCGTTGAGCCGGGCTGAAGAATGGCGGCAACGTCAGGCAGGTCAGGCCTTCGAACAACACGGCCAGGTCCCAGAGCATGGCTTCGGGGCCATTATCCAAAGCCAGAGCCACCACGCTGACCCCTTCATCACGCAGTCGTTGTTGGCGATCCACGATCTCGGCATACAGCGTGGCATAGTCCAGTTTCAGTTGATCGCCCCACAAGGCAATGGCGTTAGCCTTGCGTTCGGCATGACTGCGCAAGGTCTGTCGGAAACGCTCCAGTTCAGGCGACATGGCTGGATTCCTCAAGTGAGGACGGCAACCCCAAGCGATTGAACATCCCGATGTTGCGCAAGTGAATGAAGCCGGCGCGGATGTTGCCGACATGGACCCAAGGCTTGCTCTCGTAGTAACTGCCCCAACTGTGACGGTCATCGCCCAACCGCGCAGGGTCAGCCGCGCACAGGGTCACCGGCTTCAAGCCAAGGCGATGAAAGCTGTTGACCAAACCAATGTTGCCGGTGAAGGCCACCCATTCCAGACCGCCCATGGCCAGCAGATAAGTGATGGTGATGATGCTCATTCGCGCACTGCCGGTGTCGCTGGCGGCCAGGTTGCCCACCTCGACAATGCCGGCCCGGTCGACCGGTTGATTGGCTGCAGCACTGATCAGTGGATCAATCGGCTCGTCCAGATAACGCTCCAGAAACAATTGTTCGTGACTCGCCAGACGAACACCGACGACCGCACACAGTTCATCCGACGCATTGCTCATGCCGAACAATTCCGGCATGAAATGGCGGATATCGGCACCATGAGCGTTACGGAAACTTTGCTGAATAAAGGCTTCGAAGACAGGACGCTGAGGGTCGTCCGGCACGGCTCTGGCCAGACTCATCGGTTGTGTTTCGGCTTGGCCGAAATGCAGAGGCAAAGGGATGTTCCAGTCGAAATCGGGCATTCACAGCACCCCTCCCAAGGTAAGTCTGGAGGAGTATCGGAGGCGTTTCTTAACGGAATCTGAAGGTAATGAATAGACTCCGGCCGGGCATCTTCAGATTGTCTTAAGACTGACCCGGCAGTTTGTCGCCGTTCGGTTCGGTGACAAGCCGGATCCAGACGGCCCGAATGAGTCGGCGCCGGCAATGACCTTCACGAGGCCCGTATATGACCCGCGATCCATTAGCACAACGGTATGGAAAACTCTCGATTACTATGCACTGGCTGATGCTGGCGCTGTTTGTTGGCGTCTATGCCTGCATCGAGCTCAAAGGAATGCTGCCCCGAGGGCATGCATTGAAAGGACCATTGCTGGGCACCCATGCCTTGTTCGGAATAGCTATTTTTGCCTTGGTGTGGATCCGGCTGCTGGGTCGTTTGAAACAACGCCCGCCGATCTTGCCCAATCCACCCGCCTGGAATACGGCATTGGCCCACCTGACCCACTTGGCACTCTATGCGCTGATGATCGCCACCCCCCTGTTTGCCTGGCTGATGCTCAGTGCTGCCGGCAAGCCAATTCCGTATTTCGATTTCTTCCTCCCCTCCCCCATGGCGCTGGATCCCGAGATGGCCAAGCAATTCAAACACTGGCATGAGTGGGCGGGCAATGCCGGGTACTGGCTGATCGGCCTGCACGCCTGCGCAGCACTTTTCCATCATTACTGGGTGCGCGACAACACGCTGACGCGGATGTTGCCAAAACGTTTTTGACCTGACCGTGAGGTGTTGGCTCAGGACAATGTTTGGCCGATCCCCTGCCCTGGCAGGGGAAACCGGCCAGGGGGATTTATTGCTCAGGGTGATGGGCTTGAGGGCTGTTCGATGCGGGTGAGTTCGACACTGTCTCGGTACTCCGGCACCGAGACCGACCAGCCCAGTTCCAGGCTGATGCGCCGGCGTAGTACATCCGAGGCATTCGGTTCCCCGTGCACCACATATGTGTGTTTGGGGGGCTGTTTGAACCCGCGCAACCACTGCATGATTTCATCCGCATCGGCATGCGCGGACAGGGTTTCCATCGGCACCACCTCGGCCCGGATCGGCACGTCTTTGCCATGGATGCGCACCGATGGCGCACCCGCGACAATTTGCGCACCGCGCGTGCCGCCCGCCTGGAAACCCGGTACCAGCAGCGTATTCAACGGGTTGGGTGCCAGTGCCTTGAGGTGATGAAGTACGCGCCCACCGGTGGCCATGCCGCTGGCGGCGATGATCACCGCCGGGGTGCGCTGCTGGTCCAGTTCGATCGAGTCCCGGGTCGAGCGTACAAAATGCGCGACATGGCACATGCCTTCGCATTCCTGCGGTGACAGCCGGTGTTCGCTGCGAAAACGCTGGTACAGGCGCGTGACGTCGGTGGCCATGGGGCTGTTGAGGTAGATCGGCAGGTTGGGGATCGCCCGTTTCTGGATGAGCCTGTACAGGTAATACATCAGCAATTGCGCACGTCCGACCGCAAACGATGGCACCAGCGTGATGCCGTGGCGCAAAGCGGTGCGAGTGATGACCTGCGCCAGTTGCTCCTCCGGGGACTCAACGGGGTGCAGGCGGTCGCCGTAGGTCGACTCGACCAAAAGGTAATCGGCCTGCTCGATGGTTTCCGGGGCGAACATCAATGGGTCGTTCGGCCGCCCCAGGTCTCCGGAACACACCAGCGTAATGCCATCGGCCACCACTTCCACCGTGGCGGCGCCCAGTATATGTCCGGCGCAGCGCAACAGGATGCTCATGCCCGGGATAATCTGGACTCGGTGGTGCAACTCCACCGGCCGCAATAATTTCAGCGCTTGTTCGGCGTCTTGCTCGGTATAAAGCGGCAGCGCCGGCGTGTGTTTGGAGAAGCCATGGCGATTGGCGAACTCGGCCTCTTCTTCCTGTAAGCGGCCACTGTCGCGCAACAGGATTTTCACCAGTTCACAGGTCGCGGGGGTGGCATACACCGGCCCGCGATAACCGTTACGCACCAGCACCGGTAAGTAGCCACTGTGGTCCAGATGGGCATGGGTCAGCACGATGGCGTCGAGGTCGCGAACCGGTACCTGGAAAGGGTCCCAGTTGTGCAGACGCAGTTGCTTATAGCCTTGGAATAAACCGCAATCGATCAGCACATGGTGGTCGTGATGTTCCAGCAGGTACTTGCTGCCGGTCACCGTGCCCGCCGCCCCGAGAAATGTCATTCGCATCGTCGTTTCCTCATGCCGGATAGCGCTTTACCCGACGGATAAACGCTTATCCATGGCTTTCCCCTCGGTTCATCGCGGCAGGAAAGCGTCAGGCTGTAATGAACAGTATTGGCCTTATCGCCGTGGGGCTCTGATTTTTGTCAACTAATGACCGGCTAGTGATCGCCGGACCCACTCACAGAAGCCTTGTTGATTTAGCTCAATGTCCTGGCGTCGTTCCAGTGTAGAAAAAACTGACCGGGCCAGACTTGCGGTCCCGTGTAACCCACGCATCAGACAGAGGGCATCACCATGAGCGACTTGGGTCTGCGTCAACATATTTTGGAAGAGCTTGAATTCCAGCCTGACATCGATGCTGCCAACATCGGTGTGACCGTGGACAACGGCGTCGTCACGCTCTCCGGGCACGTCAAGAGCTACGCGCAGAAAATCAACGCAGAACGCGCGGTAAAAAGCATCCAAGGGGTACGCGCGCTGGCCGAAGAAATCCAGGTCAGGCCGGAGAAAAACGCTGGCACGGAGGATGACACCATCGCAGCCCGCGCCTTGAACATCATCGCCTGGAGCTCCGACGTACCCGAGGAAGACATCGAAATCACGGTGCAGAACGGGTGGATCACCCTTGAGGGCGAAGTGGACTGGCAATGCCAGAAAGAAACCGTGGAGCGGGCGGTGCACAAATTGTCGGGAGTGGTCGGCATAGACAACCGGCTGACCCTTCGTGCGCGGGTGAACGTGGCCGATGTCCAACAGCGTATCGAAGAGGCCCTCAAGCGCAATGCCGAAATCGATGCCAAGGGTATTCAGGTCAAGGTCGAAGGCGACGTTGTGAAGCTTGAAGGCAGGGTTCATTTGTGGCGCGAGCGCCAGATAGCGGAGCGTGCTGCCTGGTCAGTGCCCGGTGTGAGGCAGGTTGATGATCATTTGCTGATTGCCTGAGCCAATGACCCGGGGAAATCTGCGCCCTCCCCGGGTGATACCCATGTCTCCCCTCTTTGAGCCAAGGTCATGAAAAAAACTCACCAGTGGAACCTGTCTTACTTCGCGATCGCATTTGTCGTACTCACCCTCGTCCAATTCCTGTTTATCGACCGTCGTGCTGTGCAGAGCATCCCTTACAGTCAGTTTCTGCAACTGCTGAACGAGCAAAAGGTCAGTGATTTGCGGGTCGAAAAGGACCAGATCAGCGGCAAGTTGCAAGCGCCCATCGACGGACGCGACCGGTTTTCCACGGTGAGGGTCGATCCGGCGCTGGCGGTGGATCTCGCTCAATCGGGCGTCGGGTTTACCGGAATCAACGAAAACACTTTTATGAACAGCCTGCTGGGCTGGCTGCTGCCGTTTATCCTGATCATGGTGTTCTGGCATTTCCTGTTTCGCGGGATGACGGACAAAC
>NZ_JAHBDQ010000035.1 GCF_019956555.1 Pseudomonas sp. A-RE-19
CGAACCTCCATGAACGCTAGAGCAACATTATCAAATGGACGGGGGAAGCATTTGATCGTTCTTGCGGTTTCTGCTTTCCACCCAGAGCGTATAAGAGACCTCCACGTCTCCTCGCTCTAGCTTATGAAGTCCCCTTACCCAACAATGTTCACGAGAGGCGGCCATGAAAGGAAGACGTAAAGTCAAAACGTCTAAGTGGTTTTTTAAGGCTCAATTTGAGGCCGAAGCTCAGCGCATGATGGCAAATAGATCTAATGAAGCAGCACATAGATTTCTTGATGCGGCCTCGCAATTCGGAATAGAACATGAACCTACTGGGCGCCTTGCGGGCGGCTAGCATAACCTTAATCCTCAAGGTGACCGCGGCTGCACACGCCTATTTTCGACCCATTACATGTGGTCAGAGAATGCCCCCTGGATGCATAGACAAATCTGAATTGCATAGCTGACAGCCTAACCCTCATCAAGCGTCCCAGTATTTCTTCCGATATTGAGAGCCCTATGCACAAATCAGATCTTCCAATGCTACTCACTCAGACTATCGAGGTAGTTATCCGCGCGGGGCAGCTACTTATTGCGGAATGGGCGAGGGTAAATGGACCACGAGGGAAGGGCGATAAGGCCATAGTAGACATAGAAATCGAACGCGTTCTACGCCAGCAACTTCTAGGACTTTTTTCTTGTGACTTCTGGGGCGAGGAAACCGGACATAGCCTCACGGGACATTCCTGGTGTTGGGTCGTCGATCCTAACGACGGTACGAGTGATTTTCTCAAAGGTCTCAAAGGGTCTGCCATTTCTGTCGGCCTTCTGCATAAGCAAATTCCGGTATTGGGCGTGGTCTACGCACCAGTCACTGTTGAGGGCTCGCCTGATTGCATCGCCTGGTCTGAGGGACTACCCGATTTGTTACGCAATGGACACAGCCAGTAGCAAGAAAGCTTACTGGACTGGCGTTGTCGAGCAGCTCCCACGTGATGGTGAGTGCCGCCGCGATCATCAAGCCAGATATCAATCGTGAGCTCTGCACCCCCAGCAGTTTTGTTGCGATGCCCTCAATTGCCTATAGGCTTGCAAAAGTCGCCGCAGGAGATGGCGTCTGCGGAGTTTCTCTGTACGCGGTTTCTGCACATGACGTCGTTGCAGGACACGCGTTGTTGCGAGGTGCGGGTGGCATTTTGCTCAATGAAAATGGTGAGTCAATTTGCTATGTAACAGAAGCAAACATGCAGACGGTCTCAAGACGCTGCTTCGGGGGATCAGAGATCGCGTGCCAGACATTGGTGGCTCGAGATTGGAATCGTATTTTCACAGCGAAGGAGAGCCAAGCTTAGACGCAATCATTGAATTTGGCGTTTATAGTCAAGCCATACCAATGTTGTCGCCTGAGGTGTCAGGCAATTCTCCGACTGCTCACCAGTAGCGCGCTTCGTGCATTAGGAGAATTGGAAGGTAACTAGGAGGCCAACCGATGACGATTAATTCCGATAAAGATGTCAAAGCTACCGCGATCGAGGCATTCAGCCGGGTCGAGAGCTCAGCTCCTGCGGGCAAACCACTACACTAAAAGAGCAAGGAATAGACGTGTGTCCTCGTCCAAGAGCGGCGCCTGCAGGAAGAAAAGAAAAGCGTCGGACTATTTCGATGGCATCGGCGGTCCAATATACGGGTAGGGGGATTATTAATGCGAGATAGTAGCTTTTTTGAACACTGCCGTCGAATACGACTCACACTACTTTAAACTAAACTAAACTAAACTTAACTTAACTAAATAGATGTTTAGTCGAGTTAACCCATTATCCAAGTTAGAGAGCGGTGCGATTGGCAGGGCGTCGGTCCGTAGACTATGCCCAATTGTATAAATCATGCATCAGACCTGATGCTGCTCAGTTTTCGAGCGTTTAAGTCTCATCCACCATAAAGCCGAAAATGCAAACGTGCGTTCAGATTGAGATCGGTCTGTTAGAAGTGTTGTATGAGGAGGGTCGACTACTGCCAAGTCCAATGATGACCATCACGAGTGATTGCAATACGCGCGTTATATTAGATGTACAAATCTCAGGTGGCAACCTCGGACCAACCATGGAACAGTTGAATGGGTGACCGGGCGAGGTCTTGGGTTCGCTTTCGCTGAGGTAAAAATGCACGGAAAAGACCACCCGCTCGCCTGCGCACTTGAACTCATTTTTTGTAAGTGTCCCGTGTTCCGTTTGTGAATGCCAGTTGAGGCGTCAGGCTCGGTACTAATGTGGTTTCATACCCCTGTATCATTTTTACTTACATGAATTTGAAAAAATCGCTTTTTAACCGACAAAATCAATTCGCGGGAGGGAACGAAGTAAACAGTGACTTGTACATTCGCAAAGGGTTTGCCAAGGTGATCCGTCGCCAAATGCCGAGCGAAGCAGATCCAAGTTTACGTATTGCCTGTCGCATAATTAAATGTGCTAATCGCTCAGGTAGAAAGATGGTGGAGCGTAAACCATTGAGATTGCAATTGCATTTTTAGATGCCAGGATTCGCACTTTCAACGGCACTCGACGCATACCGTGTCCATTTTGATAGTTCAAGCGCCATGTAAAATTTGACCGATGTAAGTCCCTCAAAAGTTTGTGACTACATCTCGCCGGTGATATTGAGTCGGGCATTCTGTAAAACGTCAAAAACCATAAAAGAATCTTCCTGGGTCAGCGCGGGAAGCTGCGATGTGAGGTCGGTAGCGCCACAAAAGCGCGATTATTTTCCGCTGAATACTGAGCATGATCAGAATTCGACGGAAACCCTTTGGGTGCGAAATTTCGCTGCCGAAGCGGAACAAGCACCACAAGTAACGAAAAATCAATTCGTTAGCGCAAGACGTCGAATAAGCATTGGTCACTAATCCGTGGAATGCGGGCCAGACATGGTCGTTATAACGCGGAAAATAGAGATTTGAGTCGTTGTTTTTCCGCTGATCTATGACTATTGGGCGGGTTTCAACGCGGTATCGCTCGGGCATACGCTCAGCTTACCAGGCAGTAATAGACGAATAATCTTATAAAACTCATAGCGTTAGAGTGGTTTTCACTTGAGTGATGGTCATTGTTCGGCGGAAATATGAGCTCGCGCAAAATCGTTATTAAATGGAAAAGCCGAGAACGATGATCCAGGGGCTTGTAGAGAGTGACTTTCCGGCGATCTGTGACCAAACGGCTGGAGGCAAACGTTGGCAGTAAAAAATATAGCCAATTAAAACAGATGGTTACGGCCTTGGCGGCGCTTTCCATTTATTAGTGGTTGCTGACACCAGGTTTCAAATCTGACTGGCAGAGCCCCTCAGCTCCGTATATGAAACATCGCATAATGTATATTATGTTAAATGATGTGTCAGGACGGAACTTTTCCATAAGTGTCACCCTTTCCGTCCTGACACTAAGTTTTTGAATCGATCAGAACGTCCTGCTTCTGGCAAGCGTTTACAGAACGCCGAAGGAAATCTTTGGTTATCGCCAAGCCACCAGCGCGCATCAGCAGCGCGATGGTGAAATCCGCCCCCGACGTTACACAGGCCAGCAAAGCTCGACTCCTGTCCTGCAACATGTGCGCCCATTTATGTGCTTGCGTTAACCCGCGATCTTTATTGCAAGCTCAGCGACGTGTTTACCCTGGAAACGCGCAATATCCAGTTCATTTTGTGACGGTTGCCGTTTACCGTCGGCGCCTGCCAGGGTGGTCGCGCCATAGGGTGTACCGCCGGTGATCTCGCTCATGTTGGTCAGCCCTGCACAGGTGTAAGGCACCCCCACGATGACCATCCCCTGATGCAGGAGCGTGCTGTGGATAGAGAACCAGTACCTTCGCCATGATTTTTCTCCTGCATCAAGCGTCATTCGATGAATTAGGAAGATCTTGGATTACACCACTGTCAACGAACCACAGCGGCAGGTGTAGCGCTTGGTCACGAACAAAACTGCGGCTCACACCTATCCGATTGCAGAGACTTTGACGGCATGCGGATTAACACCAGCAGCTCCGTATGCCACCTGCTGGCAGACAGAGACGCTTCTATTGCCCTTCCCTGTCCCAGAGCAGTCTGTCAATCAGCTGCTAGTGTTAAAAGTGCGCGGCTTCAATAGCAGACTTACTTGCGCATCCTCTCTCGCGTCCACAGGCGGAACACCATGAGATACAACCTGTTTGAGAATCAGAGAAACGAGATCATCCTGCTCGCCCGCATCCTTCTAATGATCCTTTTCATCATTTCCGGCTGGAGCAAGCTGACTAACTTTAGCGGTACCGTTGCTTACTTGAGCTCACTCGGCGCGCCCATGCCCATGGTCGCTGCGGGGGTTGCGGTCGTCATGGAGTTCTTTGTCGCTATAGCAATCGTCGTAGGTTTCTACACCCGCCCACTCGCATTTCTCTACGTCTTGTTCGTACTCGGTACCGCTCTGATCGGGCATCACTTTTGGACTATGGTTGACCCAGAGCGCGCGGCCAACATGACCCAATATTTCAAGAATCTCAGCATCATGGGCGGCTTGCTGCTGCTGGGCATTACAGGTCCTGGCAAGTATTCGGTTGATGGCAGATAGCAGCATGCACATGATAAAAGGCAATGGCTTGGAATTACGGCAAGATCGCCTACTTTCTATTCAGGGAAGATACCTTTGCCTCAAGCCGTTCGTTCAGCTATGGCGGCACATGGAATATCAAGGTCGACCCGCAAGGACCCGAGTTCCAGATTTGATTTGATTGAATGAAGAAGCCGCCTTCCCGAAGGCGGTTTTTTCTGCGACAAGCCTGAAATCCCCCCCGCCTTCCCGTAGACCCAACCTCCTCCTTCCATTGAAAACCTGCAGTGGCAGGCTCCTTCAACACCTCGGCATCAATTCAATACCCATGCCGAGGCACATCCCATGATCGAACCTGGCCCATCGTCTTCGCGAGCCCGCTCCCATAGGGCACCGCTCGCTACCTGAGCGAGCGTCAACAGAACGTTATTTCTTTCGAGACGCCTCACAACCGCTGATCAGTTAGTTCGGTTTTTTGACACTTCCCCGATATGCGGTCACACCTTTTGCGCTCCGTTGGGCCATAAAACGGTAGCTGTCGATGGAATATTGGCATCTACCGAGGTTTTCGCCTGATACGGAGATAAGCTCATGATTTTCAATGTACAAAATTTTGGCGCCAAAGGAGATGGCATCACTGACGACACGGCGGCGGTACAAAGTGCGATTGATGCGGCGGCCGCCGCAGGCGGGGGGCAGGTTTATATGCCGACCGGAACTTATATCGTTTCGGGAGGTGCGGAACCCTCCGACGGCTGCCTGATGCTCAAGAGCAACGTCTACCTGTACGGCGACGGCATGGGCGCAACCACCGTCAAAGTGGCTGACGGCTCCGACACCAAGATCACGGGGATTATCCGCTCCGCCTATGGCGAGGAAACCCACGACTTCGGCGTCAGCAACCTCACCATCGATGGCAACCGTGACAGCACCACGGGCAAGATCGACGGTTGGTTCAACGGCTACATTCCCGGCGAAGCAGGCTACGACTCCAACGTTACCCTCGACAGCGTCGAGATCAAGGATTGCTCCGGGTACGGTTTCGACCCCCACGAGCAGACCGTCAACATAGTCATCAAGAACAGCGTGTCCCACGGCAACGGCCTGGACGGCTTCGTTGCTGACTTCCTCAGCAACAGCACCTTTGAAAACAACGTTGCTTACGACAACGACCGGCACGGTTTCAACGTCGTTACCAGCACCCACGATTTCACCATGACCAATAACGTCGCCTACGACAACGGCGGCAATGGCATCGTGGTGCAGCGCGGCAGCGAGGACATTCCCTCTCCGAGCAACATCACCATCACCGGTGGAGAGGTGTACGGCAACGGCGCCGAGGGGGTGCTGATCAAACTGTCCAGCGAGGTGACCGTCGCAGGCGTCGACATTCACGACAACGCCAGTGACGGGGTCCGAATCTACGGCAGTAACCACGTCGAGATCATCGACAACACGCTTAACAATAATTCCCTGGGCAGCCCCGTACCGGAGATCATTATCCAGTCCTACGACGACACCCTGGGTGTGTCCGGCAAGTACTTCAACGGCAGCGATAACACCATTCAGGGCAACATCATCAGCGGCAGCAACCTGTCGACCTACGGTGTTGCAGAGCGCAATGAAGATGGCACTGATCGCAACGCCATTATTGCCAACACCATCAGTCACACCAGCATGGGTGCCACGCTGGTCTATGGTGACGGCAGCTACGTCAGCGCCACGGAGCCGATGACTACCGTGCAAGGTACCGCTGGCAACGACACCCTGCTGGGCAGTACCGCCAGCGAGATTTTCTACGGCGGTGCCGGTAACGACACCATCAATGGAGGCGCCGGTGGCGACATTCTGGTGGGGGGTGCAGGCATCGACAAACTCACCGGCGGTACCGGCACCGATACGTTCCGTTTCGCCGCTCAGTCCGACAGTTACCGCAACGCAACCGCAAGCTTCGATGACACCATCACCGACTTCGACGTCACCCAGGACAAGATCGATCTCGCCGGCCTCGGTTTCACCGGACTGGGCAATGGCCATGGCGGTACCCTGCAGGCCAGCTACAGCGCCAGCAGCGACCGCACCTACATCAAGGACTACGATGCCGACGCCAGCGGCAATCGCTTCGAGCTGATCCTCTCGGGTAACCTGACCAGCACTCTGACGGCCAGTAATTTCATCTTTAATCGGGTGATCACCGGCACCAGCGGCAGCGACTCGCTGCTGGGTAGCGATTCGGCCGACACCCTGCTCGGCCTGGCGGGTAACGACAACCTCAGTGGCGGAGCGGGCGACGACAAGCTCGACGGCGGCGCAGGCATGGACACCCTCACCGGTGGCTCCGGAGCGGACATCTTTGTGTTCTCCAATCGCCTGGACAGTTACCGCAACTACAACACCGGCGGTGCCAACCTTGGCGACCTGATCACCGATTTCGATATCACCGCCGACAAGATCGACCTCTCGGCCATAGGTTTCACCGGCCTGGGGGATGGCAAGAACAACACCGTGTACGTGGTGCTCAACAGTACCGGCACCAAGACTTACATCAAGTCCCTGACCGCCGACGCCAATGGCAACCGCTTCGAAGTGGCACTGGACGGCAACTACCTCGATAAGCTGACCAGCGCCAACTTCGTCTTCGCCACGTCGTCACCGACCAACCAGGCGCCGGTGCTGGCCACGCCGCTGCTGGATCAGAACGCGACCGAAAACACTCCGTTCAGCTACGTGGTGCCGGCCACCAGTTTCACCGATCCGGATAACGACAGCCTCAGCTACACCGCCAAACTGGCCAATGGAAGCGCCCTGCCCAGTTGGCTGACCTTCGATGCAGCCACTCGTACGTTCAGCGGCACACCCAGCGACACCGCGTCCGGCAATTACGACGTGCTGGTCAAAGCCACGGACCCGGCCGGTGCATCGGTCAGCGATAGCTTTGCCCTGGTAGTGGCCGATGCGCCCGCCAACACCATCACCGGCACCAACAACGCCGAGACCCTCAACGGCACAGCAGGTGCGGACCTGATCCTCGGCCTCGGCGGCAACGACACAATCAAGGCCGGCACCGGCGCGGATATCGTCGACGGCGGTGCCGGACGTGATTCGCTGTACGGCGGTGACGGTGCCGACACCTTCCGCTACACCAACATGCTCGACAGCTACCGCGACTACGACACCGGCGGTGTCACGGCTACCGACACGATTTATGACTTCACCGCGGGCGTCGACAAGATCGATGTTTCGGGCCTTGGCTTTCTCGGCCTCGGTGATGGCAGCAATGGCACGCTGTATGTGACCCTCAACGCGGCCGGCGACAAGACCTACATCAAGTCCGCCGAAGCGGATGCCGATGGCAATCGTTTTGAAATCGCCCTCAACGGCAATTACCTCAACACCCTGACCGCCAGCGACTTCGTGTTCGGCGCGCGCGCCCAGCAGGACATCCTCTACCTGCCTACCCTCGGCCAATCCAATGCGCGCCTGCTGCGCATGACGGAGGACGACAATCAGTCCGGCACCTCGATGCTGGTCAACGACCTGGACCGCTACACCCCCTATGACGTGCGCAGCCAGTTCACCGATGCCAATGGCAACGGCATCGACATCGCGGTGGGCGGCAGCACGGTCACCGGCCTGTCGACTCTCAGCGCCGAGGAACTCAAGTTGTGCTGGTGGCTGACCGACACCAACCAACCCGGGGCTGCGCTGTTGCGCGCCGTGACGCTGCTGCAGGACCAGCTCACCGAACTGCAATCCATCAATAACGTCACCATGGGCATCATTTGGGGCCAGGGCGAGGAAGCCGCCCAGGAGATCGGCCGCGCCACGGACAAAGCAGCGGCAGCAGCGGCCTACAAGGCCGCGACCCTGAAGGTGTTCGATTACCTGCATGCCCAGTTCGGCAACTTCAGCGTGTACATGATGGAAACCGGTCACTACGAGCAGGATGCGGCGCGTGCCCGTGGTTATTCGGAAGAGAAGATTGCCTCCATCGTCGAGGGGGTTGGCTATGTTCGCGCCGCCCAGGAAGCCATCGCCGCCGAGCGCACCGACGTCAAGCTGGCGGTGGACTATACCGACCTCCCCTTGCGCCACGAAGTCGATCCGATGGCGTATCCCGACGACGTCTGGCACCTGCATGAGGAGTCGGCGGAGATCGTCGGCCAGCGCCTGGCTGACTACATTGCCAATGACCTTGGCTTCCAAGGCAACCCTAACGACAACAACAGCGTGCAGGACATTTTCGACAACGCTCAGAACATGATTTCCGGTACCGACCAAGCGGATACCCTGGTGGGCAGTTCGGGCAACGACACACTGGATGGTCACCTGGGCGCCGACACCATGACCGGTGGCGATGGCAACGACATCTATGTGGTCGATAACGCGTTCGACCGCGTGGTGGAAACCAACACCTCGACCTCGCAGATCGATACGGTGCAGGCCTCGGTCAGCTGGACCCTCGGCGCCAATCTCGAGAACCTGGTGCTCACCGGCGTGTCGAACATCAACGGCACCGGCAATGAGCGGCACAACTTCATCACCGGCAATGCCGCCAATAACGTGCTCGATGGTGCCGCAGGGGACGACAGCATGAGCGGCGGCGATGGCAACGACACCTACTATGTCGACAACGCCGACGACGCAGTGATCGAGATCAACAGCAATGCGGTGTCTGGAGGGGTCGACAGCGTGCACAGCAGACTGGCGGCCTATACCCTCGGCAACAACGTCGAGCGGCTGTATATCGATAGCACTGGCGCCGCCAATGGCACGGGCAACGCGATGGACAACACGCTGTTCGCCGGGGCCGGCAATAACGTGCTGGACGGGCGCGATGGCATTGATACGGTGTCCTTTGAGCGCTCCCTGTCTGGCGTTACCGTAAACCTCTCGACGTCAATGCAACAAAACACCGTGGGTTCCGGGCTCGACACCTTGAAATTCTTCGAAAACCTGACGGGAAGTGCCTACGCCGACAGTCTGTCGGGCAACAGCGCCGCGAACGTTCTGAACGGTGGTGCAGGCAATGACACGCTGGTGGGAGGTTCGGGCGATGACCGGCTGATCGGCGGTGCAGGCACCGACAACCTTACCGGTGGCACTGGCGCGGATACCTACGCGTTTGGTGCGCTGTCGGACATGGGCGTCGGGACGTTGCACGATGTGATCAACGGTTTCAAGAGCACCGAGGGCGATCATCTGGATTTCACCGGCCTGGACGCCAACCCTCTGACCCCCACTGTCGACGCCTTCACGTTCATCGGCAGCAACGCCTTCGACCCTGCCAACGCCACCGGCCAACTGCGCTTTGCCGATGGCATTCTCTACGGCAGTGTCAATGCCGACGCCACCCCCGAGTTCGAATTCGAACTGGTGGGCGTCAAGGAACTGCATGCCAGTGATTTCACAGCCTGAGTCAAGCCCACATCCTGTGGGAGCGGGCTTGCCCGCGAAGGTGGCGGCACCCCACCGCTTTCGCGAGCAGGCTCGCTCCCACAAGGGATTTTCAGTGTCACAAAAATCGAGGACAGCCACACAGGCGTCAATCTTGAACCTGGTTGCAACCCTGCGGCTCAAAACAGGCTTTGCACCTGTTCCAGCACCGCGCGGTTCATCTGGCCGGTGTGGGTGTGCAGGCTCACATAGCTTTGCAGCATGTCGAGCTTGGTGTTGAGCAGGTCTCGGCGGGCCTGGAACACCCGCTGCTGGGCATCAAGAATGTCCACCGTGGAGCGCACTCCTCCTTGAAAGCCTTTTTCCGTGGAGGTCAGCGCCCGCTGATTGGACTCCACCGCCCGCTGCATCGCCTTGCTCTTGGCGAATCCGGCCACGACCCCCAGATAATCGGCTTCGATGTCCTCGGCCAACTGTTGATGCTGCACATCGTAGTCGGACTGGGCACCGGCCAATTGTGCTTCGGCCTTCGCCACCGAGGCGCGGACCGCCCCGCCGCGATACAACGGAATATCCAGCTGCACCCCCACGTAATAAGTGTCCTGGCGCGGATCGAGTTCCTGATACTGGCGGGTTTCCCGACGGGTTAGCTGGGTGGTCAGCGACAAGGTCGGATAATGCCCGGCGCGCTGACTGTCGGCCTGCGCCTCGGCGACTTTCACCGCCGCCAGCCGTGCTGCCAGCTCGGGGTTGGCTTCGCGGGCAATCGCCGTCCAGTACGGCAAATCCCGCTCCGGCGGAATCGGGCTACCGGTGGCGAGTTCTTCGCGCATCGGCTGGATGTCGTCAATGGGCACGCTGGCGCGACCGGACAACGCCCGCAACGCAGCCACGCGACGGGCCTGGGCTTCCGCCTCCTGGGCCTCCACCAGATCGAGCCGCGCCTGGGCTTCATCGATGTCGGTGATCGCGCCCTGGCCGCCCTGATAAAGCTTTTTGCTCTGGGTGACCAAGCCATTAATGGCGGCCTTTTGCTGGGCGATCAACTTGATCTCGTTCTCGGCTCGGGCGACGTCGAAATACCCTTTGGCCACCCGGTCATACAGGGTCTGGCCGGCAACGTCGAATAGCTGGGTACCCAATTGCCCCCGCGCCCTGCCCTCCTGATACGCCGCCCAGCGCCCCTTGTCATAGAGCGGTTGTTGCGCCGCAAGGGTGACGTTGTTGGCCTGGTAATCATTACTGTTGACGTAGCCGCGGTCGTCGCCACCATCGGTACGCCCGCCGTAGCCATAACGCGACGTCAGCGACACTTGCGGATAGAGGCCGCCGCGACCGATCGCCTCCTCATGCTTCGAAGCATCAAAGGCATGGGCCGCCGATTGCACGGTCGGGTCATTGAGGCGCGAGGCGTCGTACGCAGCAGTCAGGCTCAGGCCTCCTTCGGCGGCCCACACGGGATTGAGCGCGGCCCAACTGGTACACAAACCCAGCAGCACACCGCAGCGATAGCGGCGACGGTCGGTCATGCTCATTCCTCTTTGAAGGCCGCAAGCAAGCGTTCGCGCAGTGGTTTCATCAGGTAATTCATCAAGGTGCGTTCCCCCGTCACCACCGTGACATCGGCGAGCATGCCGGGGCGCACCAGCAGGCCGGCAGCCTGCAGCGAGGCGACGGTGTCGGCGGGAATTTCGACCTTGGCGGAGAAGTACGGCAGGTGCGTCTGTTCATTGATCAACTGGTCCGCCGACACCGTAGTCACCGTGCCGGTGACAGTCGGCGTATCCACCCGTTGCAGCGCGGTGAAATGCACATGCACTGGCAGCCCCGGGCGCAACTTATTGGCCATCAGCGGCTCGAAACGCGCGGTGATCGCCATCGGCGCATCCAGCGGCACCACCTGCATCAAGTTTTGGCCAGCCTGCGTAACGCCTCCGACCGTATGAATGCTCACGTCCATGACCTGCCCGGACACCGGCGCGCGGATCGCACCGTTCTCGACTTCAAACTGCAAGGCACGAATCTGGTCGGCATAACCTGCCGCCTCGGCAGAGACTTCGCTGAGCTGGGTTTCGGCATCGCGGCGAAATTCCTGTTGCGCCTGCAGGGCCTTGAGCCGGCTTTCGTTGATCGCCTGGCGAGTCCTGCCGACATCGCTCACCCCGGAGGCAATCTGCCCGGCCAATTGGGCCGCGTTGCGCTCGGCCTCGAAGAGTTTGTTGCGCGGAACGTAGCCTTCACGGGCCAAATCACGCAGGCCTTCCAGCTCCTGCTGCTGGAAGCGCATTTGCGCGTCGTAGTTGCGTTTGACACCTTCGTAGCCGAGCAATTGCTGCTGCAATGCCGCGGCTTCGTGTTCGATGATCTGCAAGCGGCTGCCCAGCTCTGCGCGGCGAGTCAGAAACAACTGGCTCTGCAAGGCCATGGCCGCCTTGACCCGCGGTTCGTCGGCATGTTCCAGCAGTTCAGCGGGCCATTGGATCTCGGCTGAGCCCAGGCGCTCGGCAATCAACCGCGACTCGACGCTGCGATCGTTGAGCAACTTGCCCAGGGTCACGTCCAGTTGCGACTGCGCCTGCACCGTATTGAGCTGCACCAGCAACTGCCCCTGGGTGACGCGGTCGCCATCGCTGACCAGCAGCTTTTCCACCACCCCGCCAACCAATGACTGCACAGCCTTGCGCTCGCCCGCCACCACCACGGTGCCGCTGCCCACGACACCCTGGTCGAGCGGCGCCAGGCCGGCCCAGAGCAGGAAGCCGCCCAGCGTCAGGACCAGGAAACCCACACCATAGCGTGCCGCACCGCCGGCGTCGGTACTGGCGCGGGGCAACGCTGCGGTGCTGCGCACGCTCAGGCCCTGCTCGCTGTACGTTTGTGCCTCGGGGGGCAGATCAACCATCTTCGCCAGCCCCCCCGACCGCGGCCGGTCTAGGCCCCGGCATCAATGCCTTGAGCACCCGATCCCGGGGACCGAATGCTTGTTGAATGCCGTCCTTGAGCACCAGGATGTGATCGACCACCGCCAGCACATTAGGCCGGTGGGTAATCAGCACCACGGTGCTGCCAGCAGCCTTGAGCGCACTGATGGCCTGCACCAGCGCCAGCTCTCCGGCTTCATCGAGGTTGGAGTTGGGCTCATCGAGCACGATCAGCGACGGGCGCCCGTAAAGCGCGCGGGCCAGACCGAGGCGTTGCTTTTGTCCGCCGGACAAACCAAGCCCAGCGGGGCCCAGCGGCGTGTCGTAACCCTTGGGGAACCTCAGGATCATCTCGTGAATGCCAGCGTGACGCCCGGCGGCGATGATCTTGTCGGCGTCCTGTTCACCGAAGCGGGCAATGTTGTCGGCCACACTGCCGTCGAACAGCTCGATGTCCTGCGGCAGGTATCCGAGGTACGGGCCCAGGGCGTCGTGGGACCATTGACTGATCTCGGCGTCGTCCAGGCGCACTGACCCGCCCATGGCCGGCCATACCCCGACCAGCGCCCTGGCCAGTGTCGATTTACCACTGGCGCTAGGGCCGACTACGGCAAGCACGTCACCTTTGGCCAGGCTGAAATTGATACCCCGCAGGATCGGTTGCGAGGCACCGGGCGGGCCCACATACAACTGTTCCAGGCGTATCGCGCCGGTGGGCGGCGGCAAAGGCATGCGCAGAGGCTCGCGCGGGTGCTGGGCAAGGAGTTGGCTCAGGCGTTGATAACTCTGGCGGCCGGAGTTGAATTGCTTCCACGAGCCAATGGCGATTTCCACGGGCGCCAGGGCACGCCCCAATAACAGCGACATGGCGATCATCATGCCCGCCGACAAGTGGCCTTCGAGCACCAGCAACGCGCCCAGGCCCAGGGCCAGCGACTGCCCGGAGATGCGCACGAAACGGGTCGTCGAAGTGATACGCGCGCTGCGGTCACTGGCATGGGCCTGGGCGGCAATGATGCGTTGCTGCAGCAGGCTCCAGCGCTGACGCAACGGCCCGAGCATGCCCAGGGCCTGGATGACTTCGGCATTGTGTAACGTGCTGTTTACATAAATCGACGCCTGCACGCCCAGCTGATTGGCTTCGCCCAGACGCGTTCGAGTCGCCAACTCGCCCCACAGTGCCAGGCCGATCAGCACCAGCGCGAGAACCAGCGTCAGCACGCCGAACCAGGGATGAAATATGAACGCCACCAGCAGGAAGATCGGCAGCCAGGGTGCATCGAGCAAAGCGATCAGGCCCTGGCCGGTGATCAACTGCCGAAGCGTCGCCAAATCGATGAGCACCTGCGCCGGGTTGGCGTTGTGCTCGCGCAGGCTGCGAGCGAAGGCGGCGTCGAAAATCCGCTCGCCCAGGGCATCGTCCAGCCCCGCGCTCATGCGAATCATCACCTGGCCGCGTACCCACTCGATCAGCGCGCTGACCATGAACAGCCCCAGGGCGATCAAGGTGAGCATGAACAAGGTGGTTTCGTTGCGGCTGGTGAGGACCCGGTCGTACACCTGCATCATGTAGAGCGACGGCACCAGCACCAGCAGGTTGATCACGCCACTGAACAGCGCCAGCGCCCAGAACACCCGGCGATAGCTTAATAAAGCGGCATCAATGTCATGACGCGGATCGAGAAGCAAACCCATAGAATGTCGCCCGCAAATGGAGTTGTCGGTCCAAGACGCAATCCATCGCGAACGTTTTGCCCTAAGGCAGGGAGAAACACTAAACGTAGCCTGATGTGCCGCTATCAGAGACGACCCTCGTCGCTACTGGCGCCAATTACTGACAGCGCAACCACGGGTTAGTGCCGGTTCGACGGGCTGGGTTTTCATGTGGGTGACGGGCGGGGATGTTGCACAGTGCCATGATCGCTTGTCGCTCGACCTCCCTCAACGCATTGCGCAACATACTTCTGACAACTCGCTTGATCCTCTCGCAAATAACCTGGCAACAACTTACTTCGTTGTATCCAGGACAAGTCGGCCTCTTGAATGACGACCCATGCTTTTTTCGATCGCCACTTTCGCATCACTCAAGGGGTATGCCTCAACGTCGACCGTGAGGTGTCCCTTGTCGAAGAGTTCGGCAATGAGCGAGAGCTGCTGGCCATCCGAACGGGTGGCAAAGTTGGCGGGGGTCACGCCATAGTCGTTTGCCAGCGACATGTTCGGCAGGCTCACGGGCGATACCAACATACCGTTTCTTTTCAGTACCGCAAACGAACGGGTTTGTGTTTCGCCGCCCACCAGATCCAGTACGACATCGACACCGGACACCAGATCCTCGAAGGCCTGGGTCGTGTAGTCGATGGTGTAATCCGCACCAAGGTCTTTGAGGTAGGCATGATTCTGTGCAGAGGCCGTTGCGTAGACTTCAGCGCCCAGGTACTTGGCCATCTGCACGGCCATGCTGCCCACGCCACCAGCCGCGGCGTGGATCAACACCTTCTGTCGCCGTTGCACGCCCGCATGTTCAGTGAGCGCTTGCCACGCAGTCAAAGCGGTTGCAGGAACAGCACTGGCCTGTAGCGCACCGAGAGCGCGCGGCTTCAAGGCCAGTTTTGAAACCTGGGCAACCACTTTGGTCGCAAAACCACCGACGATATTGATGAAGCCAAACACTTCATCGCCGATGCTGAATTCAGTGACGCCCTTCCCCACCGCGACGACGGTACCGGCCACTTCAACGCCTGGGGTAAACGGCAGCGGCAAAGGAATTAACGCTTTCATGGCCCCGGACAGGACCTTCCAGTCAATCGGATTGACCCCAGCTCCGGCAACATCAATCAGCACTTCACCAACACCTGCCACTGGATCCGCGACTTCTTCCAGGCGTAAAACTTCAGGGCTGCCGTATTCGTACACACGTATGGCTTTCATGGAGGCCTCGACTATTGAAAAGGACGGGAGACAAACACTGCGCTGCGAGGCAACCCGCCTTCGCAGCGCGAGGTATCAACGACGGCGAGCGTCGAGGCTGAAGCGACCGGCACCGAAGGCCACCACCTGCAGCAAGCCACCGGCCATTGCGATATTTTTGAAGAAGTGGATGAACTGGTTTTGATCGCCCAGTGCGTTGTGGAACGCCAGTGCGGTAAACACGCTGAACACAGCCAGTACAGCGGCGACGGTGCGGGTGCGGTAACCGGCGATCAACGCCAGGCCACCGCCGATCTCTACAATGATCGCCAACGCCAGTGCCAATTGTGGAAGCGGAAGCCCAACAGAGCTGATGTAGCCGACCATCATCGCGGGAGCGGCCAGTTTCGAAAAACCGGAAAGGATGAAGATTGCACTGAGCAGTACACGGCCAATCAACGAAGCCGAGGCTTGGGTTACGTCGGCACGGCTCTGTTCAGAGGTGGTTGTTTGAGTGATGTTTGCAGAAGTAGTCATGGGGTAATTCCTTCAATGGGGTGCGATTCGACTTGAACCGCCCTGGTGAAGAAATGTTGCGCTTCGTCAGCTAATCTGAATAGCTGACTAATTTAGATCGTTAGATTCGAAAAAATAGACAAGCAGCTCGCTCCATTGAAAAGGACAATAGGCATGATCTCTGACCCCGGAACACCGACACTGGACCAACTGCGCGTGTTCCTGACGGTGGTGGAAGTCGGCAGTTTTGCAGCCGCAGCCAGAAAACTGCACCGGGCCACCTCCGTCATCAGCTACTCGATCGCCAACCTGGAAATGCAGCTCGGCGTGTCGCTGTTTGACCGCCAGACGACACGCAAACCCCAGCTCACCGATGCCGGCCGCACCGTGCTGACCGAAGCCAGAACCATCACCAATGGTATTCATGGATTGCGCGCCAAGGTCAAAGGCCTGCTTCAGGGGCTCGAAGCCGAGGTTCACGTCGTACTCGATGTGATGCTTCCCGCCGAACGTGTGGTGGACGCACTCAAATCCTTTCGCGAAGAATTCCCTACGGTTGCACTTCACCTACACATGGAAGCGCTCGGCGCCGTCACTGAGCTGGTGATCAACCGAGGTGCGATCGTCGGCGTGAGCGGGCCAATGAATGAGGGAATCAGCGGTATCGAAAGAATTGGCGTCGGCAGTGTCGAATTGATTCCGGTGGCAGCCCCGAATCATCCTCTGGCTTCAAGCGACTTGAATGTTCCCGGTGCCGGGCGAGAGTTCACTCAACTGGTGCTGTCCGATCGCTCGCTTCTGACCAAGGACAAGGACTTCGCCGTCCTCAGTAACCGCACCTGGCGGCTTGCGGACTTGGGCGCAAAGCACATGCTGCTGCGTGAAGGCATTGGTTGGGGGAACATGCCAGCCCCGATGGTCCAGGAAGATCTGGATAGCGGCCGACTCGTGCGGCTGAACATACCGGAATACAAAAGCGGGATTTACTCCTTCGACGCCATCTACCGCACGGATCTGCCACCGGGCCCCGCCGCGAGGTGGTTGATTGACCGCTTCGTTCAGCAAAGCTCGGCGCAGGACGCAACCGCTTGAGCGTGGTACCTGTCGATTTTCTGGAACCTGGACATCGAAATTAATCGGGGTTTTCCAGACAGCGCGTGCTCTTGGCGCAGAGTGAGCGAGAACAATGCTTAACAGTTGCCGCTAAACACGCAGAACTGAGGGTCATTCAATTGATGCATACGTCACTGTCAATTGCGAAAGCGTCTCTCAAATAATCAGTGAACGCCCGCACCCGGGCCGATTGTCTGCGATCCGGTGGAGAAACCGCGTGAATGGGCAGTGACGACGGTATGTACCCCTCTAGTAACGCGACCGCCCGCCCCGCCTGCAGATCCTCACGAAACAACCATGAGGGAGACAGTGATAGGCCTAATCCACTCAGGACCATTTGTCGTATCGATTCGCTGTTGTTACTGCGTACATTGCCCTTGACCTGCACGCTGCTCCATTGGCCGCAGTGCTCGAAGCTCCAGCTGTCGAAGTGTTCCAGCTGATTGAAGACGAGGCAGTTGTGATCGCTCAGCGCATCAGGCGTCACAGGTACACCGTACTGTTCGAGATAAGTGGGGGCAGCGAACACCCGACGTCTCGTAAGGCCTATTTGTCTGGCGACCAAACTACTGTCCTTCAGTTGGCCAATTCGCACCGCGACATCGATACCCTCGCTAACCAGGTCGACATTCTCGTCGTTCAATTGCAAGTCGATGGATACGTCGGGGTTTTGCTGAAGAAAACCGTGCAGCCGCGGCGCGATTTGTATCCGTCCGAAACTGCCCGAAGACGCAATGCGCAGTGGACCGGCAACCCGCTCCTGGCCAGTCTGGAAACTGTGCTCGGCATTGTCCACGGCAGCAAGAATCTGTCGACAGTGCTCATAGTAGCGCTGGCCTTCATCAGTCAAACATAGCTGGCGCGTACTACGGGCAAACAGTCGGCCGCCTAGCCTTTTTTCCAGCGCGTCTATCTGCTTGCTGATCGTAGGCTGGCTGAGTCCGATCTCTCGGGCGACTGCGGAGAAGCTGCCTCGTTCCACCACCCGCATAAAAATCGCCATCGCTTCTAATGTGTCCATATCTGCCTACTTAGCGGTCGTTTGGAATTAATACTATAGGCATTTGCCCTCTTATCAGAATTCATTGGCTGCGTGAAACTCTATCCATCGCCCCAACACGGGCTTGAATCATTTCACCAGGATCTATCCATGAGCCAGAACACCATGCGCGCAGCCGTCGCTGTGCAAGCCGAAGCCGCTCTACAGCTTCAAAACGTGCCGCTGCCTGTCGTCGAAGCAGGACAAGTATTGGTGAAGATCATCGCAAGTTGCGTGAACCCGTTGGATACGAAGATCAGCAGCGGTCAAGGAGGTCATGCCCGCCAACCTTTGCCTGCCATTCTGGGTATGGATCTGGCCGGTGTCATCGAAGCTATCGGCACGGACGTCACTGCGTTCCAGATCGGAGACGAGGTTTACGGCATGGCAGGCGGGATTGGTGGCCAACAGGGTTCGCTGGCGGAATACATCGCCGTTGACGCCCAGTTGCTAGCGCGTAAGCCGCGTAACCTGAGCATGCGCGAAGCCGCTGCACTGCCGTTGATTTTCATTACTGCTTGGGAGGGACTGGTGGACCGAGCCCATGTTCGGGCTGGGCATCGGGTATTGGTGCAAGGCGGCGCAGGTGGCGTCGGGCATATTGCCGTACAGATCGCCAAGGCACGAGGGGCAGAAGTATTCGCTACCGGGAGTTCAAAAAGCCTCGAAATAATCAAGGGATTCGGTGCCACGGCCATTGATTACCGAACTCAGGTGCCGGCCGATTACCTTGAGCAATACACCGATGGAGAGGGTTTTGACATTGTGTATGACACCGTTGGCGGCGCGACACTGGACGAATCATTTGCAGTGTTGAGGGTATACACCGGCCACGTCGTCAGTTGCCTGGGTTGGGGAGAACACAAACTCGCTCCACTGTCGTTCCGTGGCGCTACCTATTCCGGTGTATTCACCCTGCTACCTTTAATTACCGGCAAAGGACGTAAGCACCATGGCGAAATCCTCGCTGAAGCCACACGTATGGCTGAAGCTGGACAACTGCGGGTTCTGCTGGATGATCGGCGCTTTACGCTGGATAACGTGAATGACGCCTATGCAATCATTGCCGCAGGACAAGTAACGGGCAAGGTAGTGATAGACATCTAACCGACTCACTCAAAGAGATAACGCGGGATCAAAATCAAATTGCCTGCCCCCTCGCCAGCCACCTTGCAGCTGAGATGAGTCACGACACCGAATGGGCTCGATACCGCAGCTGCCGCCGGGTGGTGTGGCAAGTTTTGAGCACTGACTTACACTGCGATACACCCAATGCGAACGAATGACTGTTCAACGGATGGATAGATCCCACGGCAATCCGGGCATCACGCAATGATCTGGGTGAAGCCAACATGAAAACGGTCACGGCCCTTTTCACCTGTCTGCTCGCTGCCAGCGTGTGCGCGGCGACGAGCACCTGTGCAATCGCTGCGTCCCCTCCGCGAATCTTCGAGACCAGCTTCGACTGCACCACGACAAGAGTATCCATCGAAAAGCTTATCTGTCGCGATCCGCAACTGGCGCAGATGGATCTCGAACTGATGCGTCTTTATCGCCTGGCGCTCACGGATGAACATTCAGTACCGCGTCCAGACAAAATCGTGATCGACCAGCAGTTCTGGATCGAGGCACGCAATCAGTGTGCCTCCGAGCCTGCGCCCAAGGCATGCACGATCCGAAGTTATGCCGAGCGCGCGCACCAGCTGCGCCAAGGCTCGGCAATTGTGAGAACCAAGGATCCAGACAGACTCACCGAGGGCCCTCTGGCTTTTCGTTGTACAGGGTTAAACGCGCTGATTAGCGCCACCTTCTTTCTCACGCAGCCTGGTGTCGTGTACCTGAAATGGGCGAATACCTCGATCACCCTGAGCCAGACGCAGAGTGATTCGGGAACCCAATACACTGGCAAGGATTACCGAGGGAACTACCGCTTCTGGCAAAACGGCGACGTGACCCTTTTCCAGAAGCCGGGCTCAGGGGAAATGAGTTGTACCGCCGAGCCGGTCGGCTGAGTTCTCTGGCGTATTGTCGGGAGTGATCTGATGCCTGTGATGAAGAGGATCGTGCGGCCAGGCACGCTCAACTTAATTCACCGGCCAGGCAACGTTCCTCCTCTGATTCCTCCAACCCGATAAATCGCCGCACTCGTTGGGCTCCAGGCTCTTCGCGGATCGCCTGAGGCGAGGCATCCAGCTGCACGTTGCCGTTTTCCATGAAGATCACCCGGTCAGAGATCGACAGGGCAAAGGCCATTTCGTGAGTGACAATCAGCAGGGTCATACCTTCGCGGGCCAGGTTGGCGATTACTGCAAGTACCTCGCCGACCAGCTCTGGATCCAGCGCCGAGGTGGGTTCGTCGAACAGCAGGATGTCCGGGTCCATGGCCATGGCCCGGGCAATCGCCACCCGTTGTTGCTGGCCACCGGACAGCTGATGTGGATATTTGTAGACGTGTGCCAACAGGCCGACCTTATCGAGTAGCTGACAGGCGCGTTGTTCACTCAGTGCGCGGCTGCCGCCGTGATAACGCGGTGCGAGGCTGATGTTGTCCAGCAGCGTCAGGTGCGGGAACAGGTTGAAATTCTGGAACACCATGCCGATGCGCCGGACACCCTGACGCACCCGACGGCCATTCGGTTTGTCCCCGGCATTGATGAAATCTTCCCCGAACAACAAGATTTCGCCCTGATCGATGTGCTCCAGACCATTGATGGTACGGATCAGCGAAGTCTTGCCGGAGCCCGATGGACCGATGATGGAAATCACCTGGCCACTTTGCACCTTCAGGTCGATGCCCTTGAGCACATGATGATCGCTATAGCGTTTGTGCACGCCCTGCAGTTGCAAGGCTGGAGCGGCACCTTTGGTCGGGCCACTGACCTTGCCCGGGGCTACCGGTGCCAATCGGTCACGCAACGCCTTTACCGAAGCGCTCTCCAGGGTTTGCGGGGTACGCAGGTTCAGATCCAGGTAGCGTTCCAGGCGTTGAAGAGCGAAGCCGAAAACAGTGACGATCAACACGTAGTACACGCCCACGGCCGCCAGGGTTTCCATCACCAGGAAGTTCTGGGCGTACAGCCGCTGGCCGACGGTCAGCAACTCGGTCAGAGAGATCACCGAAATCAACGAGGTCAGTTTGACCACCGTGATGTATTCGTTGATCAACGTCGGCAACGAGATGCGAAACGCCTGGGGAATGACGATCAGCCGTTGCAGGCCTAACAGGCCAATGCCCAGGGCGCGCCCGGCTTCCTTCTGGCCTTTGGCGACCGAGATCAATCCACCACGATGGATTTCGGCCATGTAGGCGGCTTCTGTGACCACCAGCGCCAACAAACCCGAATAGAACGGCACCGACAACACCGGCCCGGCATTGGGCAGCATTTGCGGCAAGTTGTAGACGAAAACCACCAGGACCAACAACGGAATGCTGCGAAAGAACCAGATGTAGAGTGACGCGGGGATTCGCAGCAAGGGCGAGCCGGACAACTTGGCCGACGCCAGGACGAAACCCAGCAGCATCCCCAGGAACCAGGCCAGAAAGCTGAGCTCGATGACGGTCAGGCTCGCCGTCCAGAAGTCAGCCATGGAGAACAGCGAAAAAAAGTAAGCCCAATCGAATTGCATAGACACCTCGCGCAAACCGCGCCCTCGATTGAGGGCGCGGTTTCAGGCATTACTCGGAGACCGGTTCCAGGTCGTACTTCTTGAGAATCGCGGCATACTCACCGCTGGCTTTGCTCTCGGCCAGCGCTTTGGCCAGCGCCTGGTACGTCGCGTCGGCATCTTTCTTGACGTAGATGCCCAAGGTTTGCGGGTAAACCAGCTTCTGCGAACTGACGATCACCCGACCATTGGTACGCTCGGCGATCATGTGCGCGGCACCGGCAATTTCCACCTGGGCCTGGATGTTCTTCGACAGCAGCGCCTGCGTTACTTCGGGCGCCGAGGGGTATTCACTGACGGTGATGGCGCCCTTGTTGTTCGGTACGCAGTAGTCGGCGGACAACTGACGGAAACTGCCGACCCAGGTGGTGCCCTGCTCCAGTCCGACCTTCAGGCCGCAAAGATCTTCAGGAACCTGCGGGTTCAACTCACTGCCCTTGGGCACCATGATCGCAGCGCCGGTTTTGGCGTAGCCGATAGTGCGGGCCTGGGCCTGACGCTCGGGGGTGATGTACATGCCGGAAATGATCGCGTCGTAATGCCCGGCATTGAGGCCGTTGATCAGATTGGGGAACTTGGTATCGACAAAGCTGGCCTTGATGCCCATTGCCTTGGCCAGGGCGTGAGCCAGCTCAGGGTCGGAACCGACCACATTCTTGTTGGCGTCGTAGGACTCGAACGGCGGGTAGGTGATTTCCATACCGACCTTCAGCACACCGGGGGTAGCGGTACTGGCGAAGGCGGTGCTGGCGCAGAACAGGCCAGCGGCGAGCAGGGTCAGTCGGGTAGAGACGCAGAGGGATTTCATCAGGGTATGCTCCATTGGTTGTTTTTTTAGGAATGAGTGGTGGTGTTCTTCAGGCGACCAAAGCTCGATGGCTTTCGAGCCCGGGACGGCAGCTCAAGCTCGCCGTTCTCGACGCGTTTGCGCAGGTATTGGTAGGTCTGCAGGGCTTGGCCCCACATGTGTTCGCCAATCGCCAGCGCCTCGTAGTCCCGAGTGTCATCGGCGAATGCCGGCAGCGGTTTGATCAGCGTGTGGTAGTCGCAGGCGTAAAACAGCGGGAAGCTATAACGCTCCTGAGCCACCTTGCGCACCCGGTGGGCAGTGGCCACAAAGGTCCCGGCGGTCATGACTTCCAGCATGTCGCCGATGTTCACCACGAACGCATCGGGCATTGGCGGTGCATCGATCCATTGATTCTGATCGTTAAGCACCTCCAACCCCGGCTGATCGGCGTGCAGGATGGTGAAGCACTCGTAGTCGGTATGCGCGCCGATGCCCGGGGCATCCACGGCTTCGGCGTCGAAGGGGTAATGGATCAGCCGCAGCTTGGAGGGCGGGCGAGTCACCAGCGCATCGAAGTAGCGCTCCTCCAGGCCCAGGGCCAGCGCGAAACCATCGAACAAGCGTCGGCCGAGTGCAAATACCGCCTGATAGTAGTGTTGTACCGCCGCCTGAAAACCCGGAACGTCGGGCCAGTGATTCGGCCCCAGCAGCGGCGTACGACTCAGGAATAGCGGGTCATCCACCGGCACTTCGAAGCCAATGTCGAAGGCCTCTTTATGGTCCGGCTTGCCCTTGGAATAGACCTCCTCTCCTTCCGGCACGAAGCCCTTGTGGCTTTCCGAGGCACCGATGTAGTGACGCATCTTGGTGTCCAGGGGCTGTGCGAAATAATCCCTGGCCGCCTGGCGCAACCCTTCGATCAGCGCCGGATCGATGCCGTGCCCGGTGATGTACAGGAAGCCCACGTCACTGGCGGCACGCCCCAGCTGTTCGGCCACGGCCAGACGATGCTCCAGTTCGATACTGAACAGCCCGGCAATATTCACCACCGGGATGCTGCTGAAGTTGGCCTGGGGTGGCGAGGCATTATTCATGGTGAGCTCCTTCACGGGTGAAACGGTCGAAGTGTTCGCGCTCGGTTCGCGCCATCCATTGGTTCAAGGACCAGAGATCAGCCACCGGCATGTTGGTGAATGGCAAGTGATGCAGATAACCATCGGCGCCGAACTCCGGCGTCAACGTGCTGACCGCGTAGCCGCGCTGAAGCTGAGAAGTCCAGATGGCTTCCCAGTGGCGCTGGTGAAAGGCGAGCTCTCGGGCATATTCCGGGGCGGCGGGATGAGGGACTTGCGGGCCTTGGTCATAGCCGACCCGAGCCTGAATGTGATGCACACGTTCGACGAAGGACGAAAGATCGTCGGCCGGGTCGTCCAGCAATCGCTCACAGCACACCACCCAATGGCTGATGTCACTGGTGAAACGCATTTCAGGCAGTTGGCGAATCAGCTCCAGGGTCACCCATGGGCTGTATAAGGAACGGGCGCGGTGAGTCTCGAAACTGCAGGACACTCCATGCTTGGCGGCCAATTCCATCGCCTGGGCAAAGAACTCGACCTGCAACGCCAGAGGCCAGCGATCATTGCCCGCTAGCACATTGACAAAACGAGGGGTCAGCTCCGTGGCCATGCCCAGCTTGCGATCGATGTCGACCAAGTGCTGGGCGGGCGTGGCGCCCTGATCGGGCAATACATCGTAAGCACTGAACAAGGTGCAGATGTAGGGAACCTGATTGCTGCACAAGAAAGCGTTGAATTCGCCACGCTCAGCGGCCTGCAATGGCAGGCGCGCTTCGATGCCATCGAAGCCGGCGGCGAGCAATTCATCCAGGGCTTGCGCCTTACTGGCACCATAGCCCCACAGGGTGCGGAAAATTTCTAACTTCATGCATTCCTCTCGGCTGCGTCGAAGCCATCAGCTAGTGGGCTGCTGGCGTTACTGGGCAGTCGAAAGGGTGTACGGCGGGCTGCTGCTCTGATGGCTGCGGTCCCGTGACAAATCCTAAGGTGCTGGCGGCAAATAATTGAATAGGCTGTAGCAAATAGTTAGTTCAGAAATTCATGAACTAACGACGGCGTCAGCTGGGTGGATGGTGAGAACGGAGCTGGTCAATGTGGAACAGATCCTGAATTCTCTACAAGCGATCCTGAGTGTCTTCATGAGCACTCCCCTTGCGTCAGCACAGGCCAGAGCGCGGCAGCTTTCCCTTGGGCAGACGGTCAATGTTCGAGGTAAGTCATGGGGTGTTACGTCTCACCACCATGAAAACACAGAGTGGCCCCATTCGCATCCTGCCCGAGGTCTGAGCCTCGGACATGCGAATACCGTATGCATCACAAGGATGGCAGCGTTCTATAAAGGCTCTGCTGTCTGGATAAGCGAATTCAACACCAGCTTTATTTCAGAAGCAGGATCTTTATGCCCTTGCAGTATCAAACCTTCCGACAGCGCGGTGAAGGTCCTTGCAAGGGCGGCATACGCCAAAGGAGGTTTCTTGCCTGCATGATTGAATATGATGGTGATCAGCTTGCCCAAGGCCTCACTGTTTTCCTGATGCAAATCGTAGTAATGCTTTGAGAACTCTTCATCGCGCAAGGCGATCAGTTGCAACTCTGCATCAAGAATCGCACAGCGGGTATTATTTTTAAGCGTGTCGATATAAGCATTCAATCCATGGGTCAGTTCTTCCGATGAATACCCCGAAGACAGGGTAATACTCAATCGATCAATTTCAACTCTCTTGAACCTCTGAGTTAACTGCAGAAGCAAGTCTGACTTACTTGCAAAGTTTGAAAAAAAGGCCCCCTTCGAAAAACCGGCCTCCTCGGAAATAGCGTTGACGCTGGCGGCGTGAAAACCCTTTCTAACCATAAGGTCAGTGGCGGTATCGAATAACTTGTCTCTTGTTACTTGCTGACTTTCTTCTCGGCCCATTCTCTTTTTAATCACACCTTCGGCTCCTTTGGCCAAACAAAAAATATCTATTTGTAACTGGATGCAACAAATTTGCTACTCGCTGCGCAAGACCAATTTTAACTATCATATCTTATACTAGTCCTTCTTAATAATTTTACATCTAAACTTTTAAGGAGTGCCATGTAAAGGCCATCTATAGGGGTGGCGAAAGGGGGATGCAAGATGGGCTGCACCAGCCTTTTTTCGCCGGTGTTGCAAGCGTTTACATCTCATCACGAGGCCTCGGCTCCAGTAGGTTCAAGGTGCCTTGGTATCCAGCCTTACGCATTCCCCCTGTGCGATCGCGTCAGTGGGGTTGCCCTTTGACTGCCCCTTGGAACCAGATGACGAATGACCTTGAGCCGCTCGATCCGGGTGAATACCCCTATCCGACGAAGCGCTAAACCGCTGGATTTCCGCGTTTTAAGCCCATTCAGAGGGGGCGCCCTGACGGCGGCCATGAAATACCGCTTGATTTCCAGATACCGAATGGTTTTTACTTGCCACCGTTGGTGCATCCAACGCCTGATCAGAGCATCGAGTACGGTGATATCAATCTCAATGCAGTAACAGGTACCTCACAGGAGCTGGATTTTAATGGAATATGCCTTCGTTACAGGCGCTACTGGCCTGCTCGGGAATAATGTGGTTCGTGCGCTTTTAAAACGAAATATCAAAGTAAAGGCGCTGGTTCGTTCCGTAGAAAAAGCCAAGAAGCAGTTCGGCAATCTGCCTGTCGAATTTGTTGAAGGCGACATGCTCAATGTCGACGCCTTCAGCCATGCCCTGCAAGGCTGTGATGCCTTGTTTCATACGGCCGCCTATTTCCGCGATAGTTACAAAGGTGGAAAACACTGGCAGAGACTGTATGACACTAATGTGACGGGGACCGAGCGATTGCTGCAAGCAGCCTATGCCGCCGGCATTCGTCGCGCAGTCCACACCTCCTCCATTGCCGTTTTGAAGGGCGATAGAGATCAAGTGATCGATGAAACAATGTCTCGCAGTGAATCGGAGGCTGACGATTACTACTTGAGTAAAATATTGTCTGAGCAAAAAGTTCAGGAGTTTCTGTCGCAACACCCGGACATGTTCGTCGCCATGGTATTGCCAGGCTGGATGTTTGGCCCCGGTGATATCGGCCCCACCTCATCAGGACAGTTCTTGCTCGACTTTGTCGGACAGAAGTTGCCTGGCGTACTCCCAGGGAGCTTTTCCGTTGTAGACGCCAGGGATGTGGCGGAACATCAACTCGCGGCAATCACCCACGGCAGATCCGGAGAACGTTATCTGGCAGCCGGCAATCATATGGATATGAAAAGCATCTTCCAGGCGCTGTCCAGTGTCAGTGGCGTAAAAGCGCCGGAACGCAAAGTGCCACTGTTCATGCTGCGTATCATTGCCTTGATCTATGAAGGCTATTACCGGATTACCAAAAAACCGGTACTCATCAGCACCTCCACTGTCAAACTCATGGAGCAAGAACAAGGGCGCACCCATTTCAGTCATAACAAAAGCTTAACGGAGCTGAAGTGCAAGTTCCGTCCCGTGGCTGAAACACTGACCGATACCCTGGACTGGTATCGGAAAAATAACTACATAGATGCCTAATTGAAACAATTCATATATAGCCTGCCTCTGTAGTACTTTTTTGTCTAACCATAAATTCAAGGATTGAGAGAGGTTGGTAAATGAAAAGCCTTTCATATAAAGAAGGTTTTCTGCATCGGTTCGTCGGTTTTTCAAAGTCTTTCCCCGATCACATTGCTATCAAGAATCTGGACGCGGAAGAAGACTTTGTTACTTACCGTGGTTTGCAAACCAAGGCTGAAGAGTGCAATGGTGCCCTCAAAGCATTAGATGTCTTGCCGGGTGACAAAGTAGCACTTGTTCTACCCAACGGGGTGGAGTTCATCGCTTACTATCTGGCGATCATCGGGCGTGGTGCGATTCCGGTCATCCTCAACGCCAAACTGACGCCATTTGAAATGACCAGCGTCATCAGCATCGCCAGGCCGACGCTGGTCGTCACGACCGATACGTTATTCGAGCAACATAGCGAGATTTTTCAGCCTGCCTACGGCGTTCGTCACTCCTTGGTGGTGGACGCTGTGAGCGAGTCGTCATCGCCCCTGCCCGACAATGCAACAGCCGCCTCTCGGCTTCCCCGACAGGCCGAGCCCTTGTTGTTGCCTGAGGGCAATCCGATCGTCTCGGTACAGTTCACCTACCGGGGCATCGGTAAACCTCTGGCCGTTTCTCACCGCTACCTTGACCTGACGCAATCGAGCGATGGGCTGCATGAGCAGTTTCATCTTCAAGGCGTCGGGTCCGTTCATCTGGTGACGCTGCCGCTGTATGCCATCTTCGGACTGTCCGTGATGATGGTTTTTCCATTGAGCGTGGGTGCCACCCTGCTCATGACCAACACCCTGCTCAATAGGGATCTGGCAGAAGTCTTGTCCGAGCATAAGGTCACTTTTGCCTGCCTGGTGCCCGACGTCATTCGCTACTTCAATACGCGGCTGGCCAAACGCAAAGGCGCGCTTTTGCCGATGCACCCGCAACTGATGATCTATTCGGGTGGCAGCCATCTACCGGCAGACGAAGCCGAGAAACTGGGAAGGCTGCTGGGGTGCAATCCGGTGCTGCAAGGCTATGGATTGACCGAGAGCATGCCGGTGATTGTCCAGAGCTCGATTGGCAAGGTCCATCGTGGCGCCATGGGACAACCGATCAGTGGCGTAGAACTGCGGGTCGTCGATGCCGAGGGGCGGGATGTCGCACCTGGACGTATTGGCGAACTGCTGATCCGCGGCTCGATGGTGATTGATGGCTATAACGATGCCGAGGACGCCAATGCCCGGTTCTTCCGTGATGGCTGGTTACACACGGGTGATCTGGTCTGGCGGGACGACGATGGACATGTGTTCTTCTATTGCCAGCGCCTGCGAATCTCGAAGATCAAAGCGCAAATGGTCGACCTGACGGAGATCGAGTCCATTGCCCTGAAGCACCCTGAGGTGGTGCGCGCGAAGGCTTACATCGTCCCTGACAACAAAGAGGTCAACGTATTGCACCTATCTGTTGAAGGGCGCGGTGACCTGACCCAGAGCGCTGTCTCCACCCTGCTCTCGCGCTACCTCTCGGGCTTCAAGCTGCCCAAAACCATCGAGATCATCTCTCTCAAGGAAGAGATTCATGCAAGCTAATGGCACACAACCGGTACTGGCCGTTTTCGACTTTGACGGCACATTGACTGACAGGCATACGTTCTGGCGCTACATGCGCTTTATCGTGGGAACCAAGTCGTTCTGGCTCAGGATCATTCCCCTGCTGCCCAAAATGCTCAGCGTGATTGTGGGAATCACACCGTTGATGCAAGCCCGACTGGCATTCATCGCCTGTTACCTGGGCGGCCTGTCAGTCGAGCAAGAGCGCGAGCATGCCAAGTATTTCATTAGCGAGCAGCTACCGCTCTGGCTCAGGCCCGAGGCCCTGCGCCGGTTGCAATGGCATCAGTCCATGGGGCATGTCACTGCGCTGGTCAGCAACTCGCCGGAGAACTACCTGATCCCCTGGGGCCAGGCTGCGGGTTTTGACTATGTGTGCGGCACCCGCCTGGCGACGGCAAAGAACAAACTGACCGGTGGAATATCAGGTACCAACTGTGTTGAGAGAGAAAAAGTCACACGGCTCAAAGGCTGTTTGAGCAACCTGGATGACTTTTACATTTATGCCTACGGAGATTCATCAGGTGACGATGCCCTGCTCGGCATTGCCAACTCTCCCTTCTACAGAAACTGGTACTGACAGATGAACACTCTGAGCACGTTGGCCCCCAAGCACTTCCGGCAACCCGGTAACACCCCGACAGTCATGATCGTAGGCGCCGGCCCTATTGGCCTGTCCCTGGCAATCATGCTGAAAAAATGGGGCGTCTCTTTTCGCATTATCGAAAAGAATGCCGGTCCCTCGACCGCGACCAAAGCGATGGCCATCCATTCCAGAACCCTGGAGATTTTTCGAGACCTGGGCGTTGCCGATCAGGCCATCAGCGACGGGTTCACGATCAATCAGTTTTCGGTGCAGTCGAACGCCAAACGGGTGCTGAATTACAACTTCTCCAAGCTGGATGCTACCTATCCCCTGCTCCTCAGCCTGCCACAACCGCAGACGGAGAAGATTCTGCTTGAGCAACTGAATAAGTTGGGGGTAGATGTTGAGTGGAATACCGAACTGGTCGATATAGAAAATCAGCCGGGATCAGTGCGGATGACGCTCCATCATGCGGACGGCAGCGACGAATCCTTCAGCAGTCGCTGGGTGGTCGCCTGCGACGGTGCTCGCAGTAACATTAGAAAACGCCTTGATATGACCTTCGAAGGATCGTCCTACGACCGATTCTTCATGCTCGCCGACGCCGATATCGAGTGGTCTGGAAGCAAGGACGAAGGCGCTTTCTTCCTCGGTGCGCAGGACGGTTATGTGGCGGTCGCGCCAATCAGCGCCCAATCCCGTTATCGACTGTTCATCGAGATGCCGTACAACCTGCCGCCAGAAGGTGAGCGCCCTTCCTTGAGTCTGGAGAACTTTCAGCGGTTGTGCGAAGGACGCGGGCAAAAGATGACGCTGTCCAATATCTCATCGACCACCATCGCCTCGTTTCAACATCGCCGCGTGCAGTCGATGCAGCAAGGCTCCGTGTTTCTGGTGGGCGACTCGGCGCATATCGGCAGCCCGATCGGTGGGCAATGGATGAACCTGGGGGTTTCCGAGGCCTATAACCTGGCGTGGAAAATGGCCTATGTCGATCAGGGCCTGGCGGATCCATCATTGCTGGAGAGCTACAACGAAGAGCGCTACCCGGTTGCCCTGGAAGTCGAAAACACGGCACACCGACTGACCGGGCTGATTACCGTCAAGCAACGCGCCCTCGTTTGGCTGCGCGACAATGTTCTGCCACTGCTGAGCAACCGGCGCAAGGTTCAGCGCAAGCTGCCCTCGATGATTTCCGGTCATCAGTACCACTACGGCAAAAGTGATTACATTCAAGAATCGCTGACGAAAAAGCAGCGTAAGAATTGGGACAAAAAAGGGAAAAAACCCGAATTCCAGACAGCTGTGCCTCGCGCAGGTCAACTGGCTCCCGATGTTGAGTTGTGGCAACTGCAAGGTATGCCGCCAAAACGCTTGATCGACTTGTTCCATGGAACGTTCACGCTGTTGATTTTCAGCGCAGCCGATCAGTTTTCCCCTTTGTTACCGGGCTACTACTCGCTGGCCGAGTCGGTGGAGAAGGATTACCCAGGCATCAAGGCTTATTGCGTTATTGATGCACTGAGTAGCGCCGAGCTGCCTTCCTGGCACTCGACATTGCTGGACCCCGATTGGCGGTTGCACAAGCGTTACCATGCCAAAGAGGGCACGTTGATGCTGATTCGTCCTGACGGCTACATCGCGTTCCAGGGCGCCGATGCAATAACGCTCTTCACTTATCTGAACGTAAGATCCGGGCTGCTCAAGGGCGCCAAAAAAACAACATCCTCCGAGATCGACGCAGTGCAACTCCAACTTTAAGTCTCTATATGGCTACTGCCAGTTTGGTTCATTGATTCACACAAGGCCCAGCCCTGGGCCATGGCTTTTGATTTCTTATTTATAGAAAACATATACCGACTTTGGTTAGGAGAACCTCATGCGCTTCCAACTCAACGATGTTGTGCAGGAATTCATCGTGTCCAATGGAAAAATAGCTCACAGCTATTTCTCCCTCTCAGAGAAAATCATTGATTCACTCTGCGAGTCCAATATTGCAAAAGAATCGATATTGATGCGTTTGCTGGAGCAGGCCGAATCCGTTACGGCACATTACTTCAATGCTCATCAACAAGTTCTCGAAGGCGTTTATGCCAATGGGATTGAAGCCCCCCTCAATAAAAGCCTTCCGGTGCTGGACCCCGTACACTTGAACCCGGTCATACAGGCATCGGCACCCGTTGCCGAACAAACACCTGCACTCAGTTACGGGCAATGGTTGCGCGCCGAAATAAGTTCGGTCACTGGATTCAAACCGGAACAAATCGACTTCGATCAAAGTTTCGAGAGTCTGGGCATCGACTCTCTGGGGATGGTCGATATTTTCGAATCCCTGGCCCAGCACTTCCCGGAAAAGAAAGAGCTCACCTCGCAACTCTTTGATGCCCCTACCCCTACAGCCTTGCTGGCACGGCTTGAAGCCAATCCGCAGGCGCCAGCCGTGGATATCGAAGCCTGGGTACTGGAACAACTGGCGAATATCACCGGTTTTACGGTTGACCAGATCGACCAGAAACAAAGCTATGAAAGCCTGGGCCTGGACTCCCTGGTGCAACTGGACTTCCTGGAGTCGGTCGTCGCATTGTGGCCGCAACTCAAGGCCAACAGCACTGAGCTGGCCAACGCCAAGTTCCCGCACGAAACAATCGCCCTGATTAAAGTCGCCCTGGCCAACCCCGAGCCGACATCAGCAACACCCAGCGAAGTGCAATCACCTGCCACAACGGATCCCCAAGGGCAGATCAGCGATCTGCTGTTCAACACCCTGTCACCCCTGATCCCGGACGCGCCACAGTCGATCAACATCGAGACGCCCTTCGCACAACTGGGGCTCAACGGTTTTGCCCGAGAAGCACTCTGCCAATCCATGGCGCAACAGTGCTCTGCCAGCGAGTTTGCCGGTGAAGCGCTGATGTCGCGTCGTACGCCGCAGGACGCCTTGTCGCTTCTGACAAGACTGAGCTGAGCACTGAGCCGCTGTAAAAAAATGGCATGGAATCCGGGTGATCGAACAGATCACCCAGCATTTTGGCAATCAGGAGATTGGGTATGAGTGGCGCGGTAACAACAGAGGGCGATTTTTGCTTCAGTGCGATGGCTGGCGAGTTTCCAGGGGCGTCGTCAACGGATGCGCTTTGGCACTTGCTCTCGCAAGGGCAGATAGCGCCCATCCATTCGATGCTGACACGCTGGGAACTGGATAAAGCGTCGATTTATTCGGCAAAGGCAGGAGAAAAGGATCGCGTTTACCTGGACAGTGCTTTTTGCCTGACCGATGACGTATCAACCCCTTCACGGCATGAAGGACGGCAGGTCGCCATTGGCAAGAAAGTACTCCAGACGCTCCTCACCCAGATTGCCGGACAAGGCTCGGCACTGATCAAGGAACGCACCGCATTGGTGGTCGCGACGTCCTGGAGTGACGAGAGTTATTTCGTCACGGGAATGTCCGGAAAAGCCAATGCCTCACAAGGCTATACGCCAGGTGAACAAGTGGCTGAGCTGGCAGCGGCTTTTGCCTTGGGTGGCCCGGCGTTGTCGGTCGACACCGCCTGCAGTTCGTTCCCCTATGCCATCGATATGGCTCAAGCCCTGGTCAACAGTGGACAGGCGGATAACGCGATTGTCATGGCACTGAACACCGTGCTGCCACCGGCGCTGTTTCTGGGATTCTCGCAGTTGACCGCCTTTTCCTCCCGCGCCCAGATGCAGGCGTTCGGCCAGGACGCTGACGGCATCGTGCCGGGCGAATGTGCGGTGGCTTTTCTGGTCGAACCCGTATCCCGGGCCCTGATTGCGCAGCGCCGTCCCCTGGGCGTTTTGCGGGCATTGGGACTTTCCGCCGATGGTGCCGAAGGCTCAGTGTTTGCGCCTGGCAAACAGGCCCAGTGCACGGCGTATCAACGTGCCTATATCGGCCTTGACCCCGGCGACGTGGACTACATCGAGACCCATGGCACCGGTACACCGCTGGGTGATGCGACAGAGCTGGACTCGTTGAACAGCTTCTTCGCCCCCCATCGCACCGACGGCAAAAAAATAACCATCGGTTCGATCAAGTCCGTCATTGGTCACCCACTGGCCGCCGCCGGAGGCGCTTCGCTCGCCAAGGCGTTGATGATCTTGCGTCATAAAGGTATTCCACCTCAGCCCGATTACCGACCCAGTACCAAAGTCGACAAGACCTGCCTGCAGCTGGCCACAGAACAGATACAGCCAATCGCCGATCGTCAGTCGGCAATCCGGGTAGGCATTTCCAGCTTTGGTTTTGGCGGCGCCAATGCGCACCTGGTGGTGGATGAATACATTCCCGACAACCACCCTGCTGTCCCCCCGACTGCTCCTTCAGCCATCCCCGGCGTGCTGAAGCTGGACCTGGCCATTGTCGAGGCTGAAGCGGCAATCGGCAGTCACAGCTCATTGCAATCATTCAAGCAACAGCTCGATCAGCCAGCAGCACCCTCAGTCGTTTTCCCTTATGGGCGCTTCGTTGATTACACCGCTGCTCCAGCTCAACCTTTACTGGGAAAATTCCTGGCGCAGGATCGCGTGATTGATATCGACGGTTTCGGCATGGGCCCCAAACCGCTGGCCCACGTCGATCCGTTCAAGCTGTTGATCACCGATCGCGTCAACCATTTACTGCGACGCCTGCCAGGTGTGGCCGGGTCAACCGGCACTGCGATGGTCATGTGCTGCAACATGGGTGGGGAACGTTTCAGCAATGCGTATAGCAGCGCTCACAACTTCTACTCCCGGGACCAAGGCCTGCCACCGGGCGTTGAAGTGACGGACGTGGCAACCATGTTGCCGAACATGTTGTCCGGCTACCCGACGCAGATTTTTGACTTCAAGGGTTTCCATCAAACACTGGTCGGCACCCCGGGGTTGTTCTGGCAAACCTTGCTGGCATCGCAGCAATGGTTCAAGGAAGGTGTAACAACGCTCTTGCTCGGTGCAGGGCGCTTTATCAGTGGTGAAATCGAGATCGAACGCGCCCGACACTCGGCGACCGTACAAGGTGAAGGACTGGGGCTGATTGCGCTGCGTCCTTATCGACCAGACTCCAGCGACAAACCTTTGCTGGTGATCCGCGCAGCGGTCCTCGCCCATGCCGCGAACTCGCTGGAAGAGGCTTGCCAACTGCTGGGTAAAGAGCGCAGTCAATTGCAGAATATTCAAGTCTGCGAGCTGCAGCCTGGTGCGACGCCTGCAAGCGGATCACTGCAAGAGATGACCGGCTTCCTGGCTGAAGCCAGTGGTATCGAAACCCTGCTGGCGGTGATGTTGAGTGCATCGGCTCACACGGTGATCGAGGTTCGCGAAGCCGGCAAGGCCGTGATGTGGTTATTGACTGAAAAGCTTCGGGAATGGAGCCCGGCGGCGGCCGAACCCGCCCCGGCCATCAAGCATCCCTTCTGTCCCTTATACACATCTCCGAA
>NZ_JAHBDQ010000036.1 GCF_019956555.1 Pseudomonas sp. A-RE-19
GGATGTACACAACCCCACGTAGGAGCTGCCGAGTGAAACGAGGCTGCGATCTTTTGACGTTGATTTTCAAGATCAAAAGATCGCAGCCTCGTTTCACTCGACAGCTCCTACAGTCATCCGTGTCAGACGAGCATTCGGTGTCAGACGTGAGATTGATCGTTCCCATGCTCCCGCGTGGGAATGCCGCCAGGGACGCTCCGCGTTCCGCTTTTGAATGTTTAACGGGTGTGTCAGAACGCAGACCTTTCCCACGCAATTTTCAGGTTGTCGGTCGGACGCGGGCCCAATAGCCTTTAGCTGTCGCTGACAACTCAGCGATCGGGTGTGAGAGCCCGGCAACTTATGGTCATCCAGTGTCTGTACACGCATAATCGCCGCCAGCTTATTGCTGCCTGCAAATGCGTTATGGCGGCTGTGTGCGGGCGGACTTCGGTCCGGCCGGGTGTCCATAACCGGTCTTCTCACCTCGCACATAGCTGCCACCTCTTCGTCGTGTGAGAAGCGGCGAGTGGAGGCTCCAACGCTGGAGAAATTTTTCAATGGACAAATTAATCCCGGACCCACCCTTCAACACCACCACCCCCAACGTCGAAGCTTCGCGCACCGAAGAATTACTCAAAGACCGCGAAGCCATAAAACGCGCCCTCGACTACTACCTCGATCCCCCGGCGCAATACACCGAAAAACCCCGTCGCCCCAGCACGATGTTCATGGTCGCCCCGGGTGCCGACACCGAAAGCCTGCTGGCCTACGCCTACGAATCGTTGGCCTCGGCGAGTGTCCTGGTCAGCGATTTTGCCAACAATCTGATCGGCCCGCAGCGCCATACGGCGATGGCGATTCAGCAGGTCATCATGGTGGCGGAGCTGGCGGTGAACCGGGCGCTGGATAACGTCGATCCGGCATAGACCGCGTTATCGTTCATCGCGAGCAGGCTCGCTCCCACAGGGGCCATCGTCGTTCACAGACTTGGTGTACGCTACCAATCAACTGTGGGAGCGGGCTTGCTCGCGAAGACGGCGGCACATGCAGCTCCCTGTGACTGACACACCGCTTTCGCGAGCAAGCCCGCTCCCACAGGGTTCATCGTCGTTCGCAGATTCGGTGTACGACACAATGCATCTGTAGGAGCGAGGCTTGCCCGCGAAAGCGGTTGGTCAGTCAACACAAAACCCCACTGACCAACTGCAGCTTGCGGCCCGCGACACAGGTATACTGCCGCCTTTCGCGGCTCGCCTACCGGGCCCGACTCTTTGAGCATCACCCGGAGCTTTCATGACTTCCCCGACACAACCGCTGGTTGCCGACGCTTTGAGCGACGACCAGGCAGACCTGCCAGACAGCGTCGACTCCAGCGCAGACAGCGAGACCAAAGCGGCGATCCCAGCGTTCAAGTTTCCGTTCAAACCGGGAGAATTGGCCGCGGCGAAGAATGCCAGCCAGCCTTGGTACAAGAACGGCGCCAAGAATGGTCACACCAAGACCCCGGGTGCAGCGCCTCCCGGTACCCGTCGTTCGATGGGTAAGCGCTGAGTTTTTACCTCTGCGGTGCCTGATTTATCGTCATCGCGAGCAGGCTCGCTCCCACATTTGATCTTCATGAGACACAGATATTGTGTACGACGAAATCCACTGTGGGAGCGAGCCTGCTCGCGATGAGGCCATTAAATACAACACATCCTCGGGCTCAGGCCGCCCGCAACGAAATAAACGCATAGTTCAGCGGCGCGTCAGTCGCCACCTGCGCCCCGGCCGCCAGCACCTGCCCGGCGATGTCATCGCCTGACACATGAAAGACCCATTCACCGTCCGACCCCGCCAGCGGCTGTTGCGCCACTTGATCAGTGACCATGGCAAACGCGGTCATGTCCGGCAGATAAGCGGTAAAGCCATCGCCCTTCAGCGCTGTCGTCCGAATCCCCAATAACGCGCAAATCGCATCCTTGGTCTGAATCTCATCGCGGTCGGCCTGGCGGGAGCGCTGGATCAATCCTGCCAGTTCCTGATCCACCAGCGCCCCCCCGATGATCAAGTCCGGCCCTGTTTCCCACGACTCGGGCGGGCACTCTTTGATCGCCGGGTTGAGCGGGATGTGCGGATTGATTTCCATCGGATAGATGCGACACACCAGCGGTCGGCGTTCGTAGATGCGGCAGAGGTTGTCTTCGTCAAGATTCCGGCAAGGGCCGACGTTGTAGGCAGCAAAGGTGATTGCCACGTGTGCCTCGCAGGCGCCGCTTCGAACCACTACCGAGCGGCGTTCGGCGTGATCGCGTTGTTGCAGTGGCAGGCCCAGGCCATTGGCGAGGAAGGCCTCCACCAGCACGATCACCTGACCGCCATCGGCCGCCCACATCCGGGCTTCGGCCAGTGTCAGGGGCACATGGTGGTCGTTGCAGCATTTGCCACAACCTACGCAGGAAAACGTTGTATTCATTGAAAGGCCAGTCACCAGTGAGGGCATGAAATGGCGACAAAAAGCCACCGCAAAGGCCTGTGCCGAAGCAAGTTATGCGCCATTCACTGCGCTGTTGCCGTCGGGCGGATCGAGTCCCACTCGGTCACGTACGCGGTTTTGCTTTTCTTGTTGTAGAGGCACAGCTCGGTGCCTTGCTGGCCTTTCATGTGTTTTTGCGGGTACTGGCCTTGCAGCAGGAGCGCGGTATAACCGACCCGGTCGTCGAACTGTGCGGCGGTGCCGACGGGTTTGGCATTCTTCAGGCCGCTGGCCTTGGTGCAACTGGCGAGCACGGCTTTGTCGTAGGCGGCCCAGGCGTCGGGGCTGGAGGCATTGGCCTGGGTGGCGAGGGCGGTGAGGCAGAGGAAGGTCAGGGTGGTGGCTTTCATGGTTTGGCATCCTTGGCATGTTAGTGGCCGAGGTCGGAGTATGCCTGATGGTTTGAGGTTGAATGTTTCGGCCCCTTCGCGAGCAGGCTCGCTCCCACATGGACGGTGACATCCTGTGGGAGCGAGCCTGCTCGCGATGGCGGTGTGTCAGGTTGGAACCAATTCCCGGCGGACCACATACATCCCGGCGCTTTCGTACAAACGCTGCGCCCGAAGGTTGTTTTCCAGCACCTTCAAATCCACGTAGCCTTCGCGGCGCTGCTGAAACACGTTGAAAGCATTCAGCAGCAGCGCACGGCCAAGTCCGAGGCCTTGAGCGCGCGGGTGCACCACCAGGCTCTTGATGTAGGCACTCGTCCAACACTGGGCGACGCCAACGATTCCTTCGGCGTCGAAGGCGATGAAGCACAGGCTCGGATCGTATTCAGGATCGGTTTCGAAACGCTGTTGCCAGGTTTCGAGCGTCGGTACGCGACCGCCGCCTTCGCGATAGCCCAGTTCCATCAAGTGATGAACGGCTTCGGCAAGTTCGGGACGGTACCCGGTCAACTCAATGCCATCTGGCCAAGTGAACGACGGCACAACCTCAGCCAGGTTGCGCCGCATCAGCCAGCAAAAGTTCTCGGCCAACACTCAATGACCTTGTTCGGCGACCGCCTTGGCCGCCTCGATCAGGCACTTGGTCAGTTCTGGCGAAGAGAACTTGGTCAGTACCGCGTTGGCCCCGGCCAGTCGAGCCTTCTCGCTGTTCATCGCGCTGTCCAGAGACGTGTGCAGCAACACATAGAGGTGCGAGAAGTCCGGGGTCTCGCGCAGGGTGCGGGTGAAGGCGTAGCCGTCCATCTCCGACATTTCGATGTCCGAGACGATCAGGTTGATCTGCTGGGCGGTGCCTTGCAGGTCCAGCAGGCAGTCAATGGCTTCCTTGGCGCTGCGGGCGGTGTGACATTGCAGGCCGAGGTTGCGCAGGGTGTGCACCGACTGCTGCAGGGCGACCTGACTGTCATCGACCACCAGAATCCGCGCGTTGCCCAGCACTTCGGCGTCTTCCATGCTCAGTTCAGTCGGGGCCATTTCGATCTGCGCCGGCGCAATGCCGTGGATGACCTTTTCGATGTCCAGCACTTGCACCAGCGTGCCGTCAACCGAGGTCACCCCGGTGATGTACGAACGCACGCCGCCGGAGCCAAAGGGCGGCGGACGGATGTCGGTGGTCAGGCAGTGGACGATCTTGCTCACCGCCTGAACATGCAGGCCCTGCTTGGAACGGCTGACGTCGGTGACGATCAGGCAGCCGCCGTTCGGGTCTTCCAGCGGTCGCTCGCCGATGGCGCGGCTCAGGTCGATCACCGACAACGACGCGCCGCGCAGGGTGGCGATGCCTTTGACGTGAGGGTGCGACTCCGGCAGCTTGGTCAGCGGCGGGCAGGGGATGATTTCGCTGACTTTCAGCAGGTTGATCGCCATCAGCTTGCCGCTGCGCAAGGTAAACAGCAGAAGCGAAAGTGAATCTGCGCGGGCTTTGTTGGAGGACATAAAAACCTTCTGTGGAAAGGTGATGGGCGATTATAGAGATCGCCAACAGCTATCGATGCCGGGTTATCGACTTGTTGGAGGTAGGCTTTAGTGCCAATGAATGTTGGGTAGATCAAAAGATCGCAGCCTCGCTTCGCTCGACAGCTCCTACAAGGGATTGGCGTCAACCTGCCGGAGGCTGCGATCTTGGCTTATTTCATGCCAAGCCGCTTGGCCATTCGCCCAAGGTTCGCCCGATCCAGCCCCAGCTCCCGCGCCGCGCTGGCCCAGTTGTGCTGGTGCCGTTCCAGGCAGGCGCTGATCAGTTGGCGCTGATACTGCTCGGTGGCCTCGCGCAAATCCCCTGAAACCAATGCAGCCGCTGGCGCAGTAACCACCGGTTCTGGCGCGTGTTCAATACTGCCATTGGGCAAGTCCAGATCCGCCGCGCTCAAGCTCAGGATTTTCGGGCGTTCCTTGCAGTTACCCAGCGCCTTCAATGCACTGCGACCAATCAAGTGCTCCAGCTCGCGCACGTTCCCCGGCCAGTCATACGCCAATAATGCCGCTTGGGCATCGCTGGTCAGGCGCAGGCTGTTGAGGCCCATGCGTGAGCGGTTTTGCTCCAGGAAGTAACCGCTGAGCAGCAGCACATCCCGACCGCGATCGCGCAATGCAGGCACCAGCAACGGGTAAACGCTCAGGCGATGATAGAAGTCGGCGCGGTAGCGGCCACTGCGCACTTCTTCGGCCAGGTCGCGGTTGGTGGCCGCGATCAATCGCACGTCGACCTGATGCTCCTTGTCCGAGCCCAAGCGCTGCAGTTGACCGCTCTGCAAGACCCTTAGCAGTTTGGCCTGCACTGTCAGCGACAGTTCGCCCACTTCGTCGAGAAACAACGTGCCGCCATTGGCCAGTTCGAACTTGCCGCGCCGATCATTCGTCGCGCCGGTGAAAGCTCCGCGCACATGGCCGAACAATTCACTCTCCACCAGCGTGTCCGGGAGGGCGGCGCAGTTGAGGCTGATGATCGGTTTGTCGGCCCGTGGGGATGCCGCGTGAATGGCCTGGGCCACCAGCTCTTTGCCGACCCCGGTTTCCCCGGTGATCAGCACCGTCAGGTCGCTGCCGCCCACCAGGCTGATCTCTTCCACCAGTCGTTTGTGAGCTTTGCTCTGGCCGATCATTTCGCGACTCTGCTGGCCGCTGGCCTGACGGTAAACCTCGGCGCGCTGGTGTTCGTCTTCGACGCGATTGGCCAGCCGTTCGATGCGCTCGGCGGCGTTGACCGTGGCGGCGGCGAGGCTGGCGAAGGCTTGCAGGGCGTCCAGTTCGATCGGTTCGAAACGTTCAGGGGAGAGTGCATCGAGGGTCAGCAAACCCCACGGGCGCTCGTCGATAAACAGCGGGCAGCCCATGCAGTCGTGGACTTCCAGGTGATCGTGCAGACCATCGACCAGGCCATCATAAGGATCGGGCAACTCGCTGTCGGCAGCGAAGCGAGTCGGGCCGGGACTGCTGAGCAGTGCTTCGAACCGCGGGTGTTCGCTGATCTTGAAACGTCGGCCGAGGGTGTCGGTGCTCAACCCGTCCACGGCCAACGGCACCAGCCACTCGCCATCGAGTCGCAGCAGGGCGGCGGCATCGCAGGGGAGCAGGGCGCGCATGGCTTCGAGCAGGCGTCGGTAGCGTTCGCCTTCGGGCAATTCGCGGGACAGGTCGGAGACCAGGGGGAGCAGGGTCGTGAGCAATAATTTTGCAGTCATAATGACTCCGTGTAGTCGGTGTGACTATAAAGCCCCGTGTGTCGATATGACTACTTTGTTTTTAAGTGACTGATTTATAAGGTTTTAATTGTTGGCATGGAAACTGATACGTAAAGGTCATTCATATAAAGCCCAGGAGTTGCTCTTATGCTTAGCGTTCAAGACCGTGCAATCATCAAATCCACCGTGCCGTTGCTGGAAAGCGGTGGCGAAGCGTTGATCACCCACTTCTACCGCATGATGCTCTCCGAATACCCGGAAGTCCGCCCGCTGTTCAACCAGGCTCACCAGGCCAGCGGCGATCAGCCCCGCGCCCTGGCCAACGGTGTATTGATGTATGCGCGGCACATCGACCAGCTCGATCAGTTGGGCGACCTGGTGGCCAAGATCATCAACAAGCACGTAGCCCTGCAAATCCTCCCGGAACATTACCCGATCGTGGGTAGCTGCCTGTTGCGAGCGATCTCTGAAGTACTGGGCGAAGAGATTGCCACGCCTGAAGTGATGAGTGCCTGGGGCGCGGCCTATGGCCAATTGGCCGAGATCCTGATCGGCGCCGAAGCCAGCATCTACGACCAGAAAGAGCAGGCGCCGGGCGGCTGGCGTGGCGCGCGGGAATTCATCGTGGCGGGCAAGGTCGAGGAAAGCGCGGAAATCACCTCGTTCTACTTCGAACCGGCCGACAAAGGCCCGATTCTGGCGGCAGAGCCCGGCCAGTACATCGGCATGAAACTGATCCTCGATGGCGAAGAAATTCGGCGTAACTATTCGCTGTCGGCGCTGGCCAACAAGGGCCAGTACCGCATCAGCGTCAAACGCGAAACCGGCGGCCGCGCCTCCAACCATTTGCACGATCAACTGCACGTCGGCGCGAGCATCATGCTGTTCCCGCCAGCGGGCGACTTCACCCTGACCGCCAGCGACAAACCGCTGGTGCTGATCAGTGGCGGCGTGGGCATCACCCCGACGCTGGCGATGCTTGAAGCGGCGCTGGCGACCGAGCGGCCGGTGCATTTTATCCACTGCGCACGCAACGGTAGCGTTCATGCCTTCCGCGACTGGATCGATGGCCTGGCCGAGCGTCATCCGCAGCTCAAGCGTTTCTATTGCTACGCCGAAGACGATGGCGTCAGCCCGGCGGCGGACAAGGTTGGCCTGTTGAGCCAGGAGCAACTTGGCGAGTGGTTGCCGGAACAGCGCGATGTGGATGCTTACTTCCTGGGGCCTAAAGGCTTCATGGGCGCAATCAAGCGTCACCTCAAGGCCTTGGGTGTGCCGGAGAAGCAAAGCCGTTACGAGTTCTTCGGGCCGGCTGCTGCATTGGAGTAAGTGGTTGCGGCGATTCGGGAAACCGAGTCGCCTTCTTCGCGGGCAAGCCTCGCTCCTACAGGTTTTGTGTGGTTCGCGCGATTGCGGACCCACACATAACCTGTAGGAGCGAGGCTTGCCCGCGAAAGCTTCACCACGGCCTCTATTCATAAAAATCCCTTAAAACTTAATCCGTTCTTAACCGGTTTATCGTTTATTCCCCGATGCTGATGATAGGCGCTCGTTCGTTTACAGAATCAGGATCGCCCCATGACTCACATCACCTTCCCCCGCCCATTCACCCTGACCGGCCTTGGCCTGGCCGTTGCGCTGCTGGCCAGTCCGTTCGCCTGCGCCGAAACCGCCTTGCTCCAGCCGCAGACCCTGATCGTCGATCAGAGCCTGCCCAAGGCGCAGCGCGATGCCATGGAGTTGGCAGCCCGACGTTATGGCAGCTTCTGGAACACCGGGGAGGAGGCGTTGGCCAAGGCGGCCTTGGCGGAGCAATTCATCGACAAGACCCCGCCCGAAGGCCGGGTTCAGGGGCCGACCGGGCCGCTACTGGCGTCGAAGTTCTTTCGCACGGCGGTGCCGGACCTGAGCTGCGAGATCGAGCAAATGATCGTCGCCGGCGACCGGGTGGTGGTGCATCTGCACTTTCGCGGGCATTTCACTGGTCCGTTCAAGGCTCTCAAAGGTCAGGGGCAGCGTGTAGACTTCCGGGCAACCGATATCTATCAGATCGACAACGGTCGCATTGCGGCCAATTGGCATATCGAAGACAACATCAGCCTGATGCAGCAGCTGCAAGCGCAGCCGCCGGCGAGCTGATCCACGGACACAAAAGGGAAACGCGATGAGCGAGGAAACGATGCGGTTGGGACGTGAGCGGCGCTATCTGGTGTTGCTGGGCATTATCTGCCTGGCACTGATCGGCGGTGCGCTGTACATGCAAGTGGCTCTGGGCGAGGCGCCGTGCCCGCTGTGCATCCTGCAACGCTATGCGCTGTTGCTGATCGCGCTGTTCGCGTTCATTGGCGCGGCGATGCGCACCCGTCGCAGCATCACGTTGTTTGAAACGCTGGTGGTGATCAGCGCGCTGGCAGGCGTCGGGGTGGCGGGGCATCACGTCTATACCCAGTTCTATCCTGCAGTCAGTTGCGGCATCGATGTGCTGCAACCGATCGTCGACGGCCTGCCGCTGGCGAAGATCTTCCCGCTGGGCTTCCAGGTCGATGGTTTCTGCTCCACGCCGTACCCGCCGATCCTCGGCTTGTCGCTGGCACAGTGGGCGCTGGTGGCGTTCGTGCTGATCGTGGTGCTGGTGCCGCTGCTTATCTCGCGTAACCGCAAGGCACTGCGCTGAGGCTGCTCGTCGTATCGTTGCCGGAAACAAAAAACGCCCCGTCCTCGTTGAGAGGCCGGGGCGTTTTGCATATTCAGAGGTCAGGCTAAATGACCTTGATGCGAGACAAGTATGGATGTGGCACGTGTGCGACATGTTGTCACAGCTTGAGTGTCGCAAGGCATTTCAATACCTCGAATCGGTGCATCGCCACGCCTCCAAAACGGGCTCTGCAAGCGGCGGATGATTTCAGTGTTCATCAGCCGAAACAGGCCGTTTTAACAGGGTCTGGCAAATTGCCGAAGTCCTTGTCACATAGGGGGTAGAGCATGATCGAAGGCGAGCTCGGAGTGCTGGAAGCTGTCCGAATTTCGTATGGTAGACCTACATTTTTTGGTGTTTTTGTTGCGAATGGATTTCGATACCATGGCTCACTTTTGCAAAAACCGTGAATGATTGTTGCTGGATCGGATAAAAATTATTTCGGGATGAGACATGGTTTATGAATCGTTACATATCTACAATCGCCCGCACTGAATTCCCGGCACAGCTCGCCCTGACTCAGGTGTACGAGCAGAACTAGGGTGTCGAGAGGCCTGATGGCTTCATGCGACTCCCAGGTGTCGGTGCCTTCCGACTATCCGCACCAAATGGAATTGGTCTGTAACAAGGCCCTTGACCACGAATTCGAATAAGAACTCACCGCAGGCCCAGCAATTGTCGAACAGCGTCTGACGCGCGACGGGCAGGCCCTTATTCAATCCAAGAAAAATGCCAACCCTTGGCAGGGTGAAGTGTTGGCGATCAAAACCCAACTGCATTGCGCAAGCTGCTTTAGAGGTCGTGAGATGAGTAAAAACAGGTACCCCAGATTACTAGGCTTATTGCCGCTGCTCGGCACGTTGTTGCTGGGAGGCTGCAACATGACCTTGCTCGATCCCAAGGGCCAGGTCGGCCTGGATGAGCGAAACCTGATCATCACCGCAACGCTGCTGATGCTGTTGGTCGTCGTGCCGGTCATCTTCATGACCTTCGCGTTCGCCTGGAAATACCGCGCATCGAACAAGAACGCCGATTACGCGCCGAAATGGTCCCACTCCACCAAGATCGAAATCGCGGTGTGGACTATTCCGGTACTGATCATCATTGCCCTGGGCTACGTCACCTACAAGTCGACCCACGCGCTTGACCCTTACAAGCCGCTGGAATCCGACGTCAAGCCAATCACCATTGAAGTGGTCGCGCTGGACTGGAAGTGGCTGTTCATCTACCCGGAACAAGGCATCGCCACGGTCAACAAGATCGTGTTCCCGGCACACACCCCGATCAACTTCAAGATCACTTCCGATGCCGTGATGAACTCGTTCTTCATCCCTGCTCTGGGCGGCCAGATCTACGCGATGGCGGGCATGCAGACCAAACTGCACCTGATCGCCAACCAGAACGCTGAAATGGACGGTATCTCCGCCAACTACAGCGGCGCGGGTTTCACCGGTATGAAGTTCAAAGCTATCGCCACCTCTCAGGAAGATTTCGATGCCTGGGTAAGCGAAGTCAAAAAGGCACCTAAACAGCTTGAAAAAGCTGAATACGAAGCCCTTGCCAAGCCAAGCCAGAACAACCCAGTCGAGCTCTACTCCTCGTTCACGCCGAACCTGTTCCAGACCATCGTCGACAAGTACGAAGGCATGAAAGCAGGCAAGCCGATGCACCACGAGAAGAAAGAGCACGAAATGGCCGCCATGGAAGGGATGGACATGAGTTCGCATTCAGCTGCCGGGGCAGAGGAGTAAACGATGTTTGGTAAATTAAGTTGGGAAGCGGTCCCGTTCCACGAGCCGATCGTAATGGTGACTATCGCCATGATCGCGCTCGGCGGTCTGGGGGTATTCGCTGCAATCACCTACTTCAAGAAGTGGACCTACCTGTGGTCCGAGTGGCTGACATCGGTCGACCACAAGAAAATCGGCGTGATGTACATCATCGTGGCCATGATCATGCTGCTGCGTGGTTTTGCCGACGCCATCATGATGCGTTCCCAGTTGGCCCTGGCCACCGAGGGTTCGCCTGGCTACCTGCCACCTGAACACTATGACCAGATCTTCACCGCTCACGGTGTGATCATGATCATCTTCATGGCGATGCCATTCTTCACCGGCCTGATGAACCTTGCAGTGCCGCTGCAGATCGGCGCGCGTGACGTTGCCTACCCGTTCCTGAACTCCCTGAGCTTCTGGTTGCTGGTATCCGGCGTGGTATTGGTGAACGTGTCCCTGGGTGTCGGCGAATTCGCCCGTACCGGTTGGGTGGCGTATCCACCGCTGTCGGAACTGGGCTACAGCCCGGGCGTGGGTGTGGACTACTACATCTGGGCGCTACAGCTGTCCGGGTTGGGTACGACGCTGACGGGGGTCAACTTCCTGGCCACCGTGCTGAAAATGCGTACCCCGGGCATGAAGATGATGGACATGCCGATCTTCACCTGGACCTGCACCTGGGCCAACGTGCTGATCGTGGCTTCGTTCCCGATTCTGACCGCTACCCTGGCACTGCTGACCCTCGACCGTTACATGGATTTCCACATTTTCACCAATGAACTTGGTGGCAATCCAATGATGTACGTCAACCTGTTCTGGGCCTGGGGTCACCCCGAGGTTTACATCCTGATTCTGCCGGCGTTCGGGATCTTCTCCGAAGTCATCTCGACCTTCTCCGGCAAGCGTCTGTTCGGCCACCACTCGATGATCTACGCCAGTGGCGCGATCTCGATCCTGGGCTTCATGGTCTGGCTGCACCACTTCTTCACCATGGGGTCGGGTGCCAGCGTCAATGCCTTCTTCGGTCTGGCAACGATGCTGATCTCGATTCCGACGGGGGTGAAGCTATTCAACTGGCTGTTCACCATTTACCGTGGGCGTCTGCAGTTCACCAGCCAGGTGATGTGGACCCTGGGCTTCATGGTGACCTTCGCCATCGGCGGCATGACCGGCGTACTGCTGGCCATCCCGGGTGCTGACTTCGTACTGCACAACAGCCTGTTCGTGATCGCTCACTTCCACAACGTGATCATCGGCGGCGCCGTGTTCGGTTACATCGCCGGCTTCAGCTTCTACTTCCCTAAAGCGTTCGGCTTCAAGCTGCACGAAGGTTGGGGCAAGGCAGCGTTCTGGTTCTGGATCACGGGCTTCTTCGTCGCGTTCATGCCGCTCTATGTCCTGGGCTTCATGGGCATGACCCGTCGTCTGAACAGCACCACCAACCCTGAGTGGACGCCTTACCTGCACGTTGCAATGTTCGGTGCGATCCTGATCGCCGTCGGTATTGCCTGCCAGTTGATCCAGCTGTACGTCAGTGTGCGTGACCGCAAGAAGCCAGAGAACATGTGCGAAGCCGGCGACCCGTGGAATGCCCACACGCTGGAATGGTCGACCTCGTCGCCACCGCCGTTCTACAACTTCGCTGTACTGCCGAAAGCCGAAGGCATCGACCCGTTCACCGAGGCCAAGGAAAACGGTACTGCGTACAAGGCTCCAGCCAAGTACGAGCCGATCCACATGCCAAACAACACCGCGACCGGTCTGGTCATGGGTGCTCTGTTGACCGTGTTCGGTTTCGCAATGATCTGGCACATCTGGTGGATGGCGATCTTCGGCCTCGCCGGCACCGTGATCTACTTCGTGATCCATGCTGCCCGTGACGACCAGGGCTATATGGTACCGGTCGATGTAATCGAGCGCATCGAAGCCGAGCAGCACAAGCGTCTGGTAGCGGCCAAAGCGATTCCGGCCACCGCCACCCGTGTTGAAACCTCGTTGGAACAGGCTTAAACCATGTCGAACTTAGTGACCAATGCTGGACACACCCATGTCGATGGACATGGGCACGATGACCATCACCACGACTCGGGCGAGATGACCGTATTCGGTTTCTGGCTCTACCTGATGACCGACTGCATTCTGTTTGCGTCGATCTTCGCGGTGTACGCGGTACTGGTTAATAACGTAGCGGGTGGCCCGTCGGGCCACGACATCTTCGAGCTGCCATACGTGCTGGGCGAAACCGCCTGCCTGTTGCTCAGCTCGATCACCTACGGCTTCGCCATGCTGGCGTTGTTCAAAGGCAAGAAGACTCAAGTGCTGGGCTGGTTGGCCATCACCTTCCTGTTCGGTCTGGGCTTCATCGGCATGGAGATCAACGAGTTCCATACGCTGATCTCCGAAGGCTTCGGTCCGAACCGCAGCGGCTTCCTGTCCGGGTTCTTCACCCTGGTCGGCACCCACGGTCTGCACGTGACCAGCGGTCTGATCTGGATGGCGATCATGATGTATCAGGTCAACAAGCATGGCCTGACGTCGACCAACAAGACCCGTTTGAGCTGCCTGAGCCTGTTCTGGCACTTCCTGGACGTTGTGTGGATCTGCGTATTCACCGTTGTTTACCTGATGGGGACTCTGTAAATGGCTAACGCTCATTCCCACGATAGCCACGACGCCAGCCACGGCAGCGTCAAGTCCTACGCTATCGGTTTCATCCTGTCGGTGATCCTGACCGTCATTCCTTTCGGCCTGGTGATGTACCCGTCGCTGCCCAAAGCCGTGACCCTGTGGATCGTACTGGCCTTCGCAGTGATCCAGGTGCTGGTGCACCTGGTGTACTTCCTCCACCTGGACCGCTCCGCCGCCCAGCGTAACAACGTGATCGCGTTTGTCTTCGCAGCCCTGGTCATCGTCCTGTTGGTAGGCTTGTCGCTGTGGATCATGTTCAGCATCCACACCGTCATGATGGCGCACTGAGGAAAGTCCGGATGTCCTTTAAGCACTTTATCCAAATCACCAAACCGGGGATCATTTTCGGTAACGTGCTTTCTGTGGCAGGCGGATTTTTCCTGGCCTCCAAAGGGCATGTCGATCTGGCCATTTTCCTGGCTGCGATGATCGGCACGTCCCTGGTGGTGGCTTCCGGTTGCGTGTTCAACAACTGCATCGACCGTGACATCGACCTGAAGATGGAACGCACCAAGAACCGGGTGCTGGTTCAGGGCCTGATCTCCCTGAAACTGGCCCTGGCCTATGCGACCGTCCTCGGCGTTGCCGGCGTTGCGTTGTTGTACAAGGTGGCCAACCCGTTGGCTGCACTGTTCGCGGTGATCGGTTTTGTCATCTACGTCGGCTTCTACAGCCTGTACCTCAAGCGCAAGTCGGTTCACGGCACGCTGGTGGGCAGTCTGTCGGGGGCGATGCCACCGGTGATCGGTTACGTCGCGGTCAGCAATAACTTCGACATGGCCGCCCTGACGTTGCTGGTGATGTTCAGCCTGTGGCAGATGCCGCATTCCTACGCCATCGCCATCTTCCGCTTCAACGATTACCTGGCCGCATCGATTCCGGTGCTGCCAGTGAAGCGCGGGATTCAAGTGGCCAAGAAGCACATCCTGCTCTACATCCTGGCGTTCCTCGTGGCGACCTTGATGCTGACCTTCAGCGGTTACGCCGGCATGAGCTACCTCGCCGTCGCCGCGGCCATGGGCATGTACTGGTTGTACATGGCCTGGACCGGTTACAAGGCAGTGGATGACACGGTCTGGGCACGCAAGCTGTTCGTGTTCTCGATCTTCACCATTACGGCGTTGAGCGTGATGATGTCTTTGGACTTCAAAGTGCCGAGTGAGTTGTTGCTGACGTACGCGCCTTAAGCGTCGGATGCTGTAAAGAAAAGCCCCGCCCTTCGAGAGAAGGGCGGGGCTTTTTATTGGGTTCTATTTGACGGACCGTGTCGTCCCCATCGCGAGCAGGCTCGCTCACACTGGATTGGTGTTGCCGCTAATTTTGAGCACGACGCTGAACCCCTGTGGGAGCGAGCCTGCTCGCGATGGCTGCACTGCGGTGTCTCAGGAGAATCGTGATGACGGCTCGTCTGGAGGATGAGTTGAAGCTTGCTAAACTATAAGCAAGTTGCCTATAGTTTGCCGATGCGAACTGTATTCTTTGAAACCACATCGTTCACTGCAACCGTTGTCGATTATCTGACGGACGATGAGTATCGTGCGTTGCAAACCCACATGCAGCTGAACCCCCAGGCGGGCGATGTGATGCCTCGCACGGGCGGCTTTCGGAAGCTGCGCTGGATAGATGGGCGTCGAGGTAAAGGCAGACGAGGCGGCTTGCGAGTTATCTATTATTGGCTTATGAATGATGGCCAGTTCTGGATGTTTGCAATTTATGACAAAGATGAGCTTGAGAATTTGACCGCCGACCAAGAGAAGGCGCTCAAGAAAGCCATAGATAGAGAGTTGAAGGCACGAGGTACCCCATGAAAAAGCGCGACCTGTTTGCAGAGTTAATGCAGGGCGTTGACGAGATGGCGGCTCAGCGCGAAGGCAAGATTACGCTGCGCAACAATACCGTGGAGGATAAACCCGCTCCCGAGGTAGGCGCGCAAGAAATCGTGGCGTTGCGAGAAAAGTTGCATATGTCCCAGGCCGTTTTTGCCAAGCGAATCAGAACCAGCCCCAGCACCTTAAGAAATTGGGAGCAGGAAAAGTCGAAACCCAATGCTCAGGCAGCCTTGTTGATAAGGTTGGTGGAGAAGTTTCCCGATATGGTTGAGCGACTCCGAGCCGTTTGAGTAAACATTGAAAAACTAAAAGCCCCGCCCTTCGAGAGAAGTGCGGGGCTTTTTTGTTTAGCGTTTTAGCGTTACTGCGCGGCGATGCTGTAGCCGTCGAACGCGGTTTGCTGCTGAAGCGCGGTGATGATGTTCTTGCGGTTGACCGCTTGTTCGGCCCCGGCATTGTCCAGGAACGTTTCGCTTTCCAGCTCCGCTTCTTCGCCTTCGCCGACGAAGGTGAAGCCCAGGAACTCCAGCGCCTCACGATCCACGTTCAAGCGCGAGCGTGGGGTGCGCAGGGGCAGGGTGACGCTGATGCCATCCTTGCTGATGGTGAACACTTCGACTTCTTTCTTGGCGCGAGCCGCTTTGCTCTTGCCGCTGCCCGGGTTGCTGATGGCCTGGTGAGTCTGGTTCAGTACCTTCAGTGCCAGGCCATAGACGATTTCCTGAAACGCCGGGTCGTCCTTGAAGCTGGACAGAATGCGGCTGATCGGGAATTTGCTGCTCAGGTCTTCCAGAGCAGCAATATCGGCCGCTTCGGCGTCTTTCAGTTGCTTGAGTTCGCCCATCAATTCGTAGGCTTTGTCGTCGTCGAAGCTGTCATGGGCCTGGCGAATCGCGGCGCGCAGCTCGCGGATCTGATCGCTTTCCCGGGTGGATTGAAAAGCGTCCAGAACCATCTCGCTGATGGTCTTGGCCTGTGGCACGTGTTGTGAAAGATTGATGGAGTTTTCGTATTCCGCTTTGGACGACAAGGTGACTACGGATTCAGCGGTATTGGAATCGGACATTGAAATTTCACTACTTCTTTAACTTGGATTGAGGCGAGAAAGCACGAGGCCTTTTCAGGCCGCCTAATCTATTGGACCGAGGCTGCGTTGTCACGGATGAACCGGTGGCTGGTCAGCATTTTTGCCAGCGCAGTCGACTATTTCCCCATCGAATTCATATTCATCGAACGAGTCATCCACTGCTCCGCCGTTTGCTCATCCACCGGTAAGGAGAAGCGAAAGGTCGCGCCGCGTCCGGGCACATCGATCAGCTCGATTTCGCGACCGTGCAATTGCAGGATCCGGTGCACGATCCGCAGCCCCAGCCCGCCATCGCGCCGTGCGCCGCCAATGTTGAACGGACGCAGGAACAGACCTTCGCGCAACTCGGTGGCGATGCCGGGGCCGGTGTCGCTGACGGTCACTTCGATAAAAGTCCCCTGAGGGCGGAGGCTGAGTTCGATTTCTCCGCCTGGAGGGGTGTGGCGCAGGGCGTTGTCGAACAGGTTGGTCAGCACCCGCTCGATCAGCCCCAGATCGGCGCAGGCCACCGCGACGTTGGGGGCGAAAGTGGCCTTGAGTTCGATCTGGCGCGCTTCGGCGCTGAGTTCGAATTTCTGAAAGATGTCCTGCACCAGATCGGTCAGGGAGAAGCGTTCCAGCACCGGTTGCACAAAACCGTGTTCCAGCCGCACCAGTTCCAGCAGTGATTGGGCCAGGCCGCCAACCTTGCGGCTTTGATCCAGGGCGATGCCCAGATAGCGGCGGCGGTCGGCGGGGGACAACGTGGCGTCCTTGAGCGACAGGGTTTCCAGGTAACCGTGCAGCGAGGCCAGTGGTGTGCGCAGGTCGTGGGAGATGTTCGCCACCAGTTCGCGACGCTCCTGATCCTGACGGGTCAGCGAGCGCCATTGTTCACCGAGCCGCGCTTGCATCTGCCGGAAGGCGGCGTCGAGTACGGCAATTTCATCGTGGCTGGCGGCTTTTTCCAGCGGCTCGGGCGAGGCAGGCAGTGCCGACGGAACACCGTTGATATCGAACTGGCTGACTTTCTCGGTCAAACGGCGCAATGGCCGGGTGATCAGGCCAAATGCCGTGAGGCCGGCAATCAGGCATAACAACGCCACCAGCCCAATGGACAACAACGCGGTATTGAGCGCCGCGCTGGTGGCGCCGCGTTCGGCGAAGCGGTCGTGCTCTTCACTGAGCAATACCACATAGAGATAACCGGCCAGTTGACCATTGACCCGCAAAGGCGCGGCGCTGAACACCTTGCTGCCATCGACGCTGCGAGGATCGTCGCCGAGAATCGGCAGGGCCTCGCCTTTGAGCAAACGCTGGATCGGCGCCAGGTCGACCCGCTCCCGGTGTATCCGGCCTTCGGGTGCGGCGCTGCCGACAATTCGGCCGCCGGTGTCCAGCAGATAGACCTCGACACTGGGGTTGACCAGCATCAGCTGGCTGAACAGTTCGCGCACGGCATTGGGCATCGGGCCATTGCGGTCCATCAACACGGTGTCGTGGGCGATGTGTTGCGCCAGATCCCGCGACAACCCCTGCACCACTTCCAGTTCATGCATGTGGTTGGAACGCACCTGCATCCAGGCCGAAGTGCCGCAGCACACGAGCAACAACACGGCGAACACCAGGGACAGGCGTTGGGTCAGGGTCAACCTCATGGCGGCTCTCCGCTTGTCGCGAATTTATAGCCACGCCCCCACACCGTGAGGATGCGCGCCGGTTGCGCCGGATCGGCCTCGATCTTGGCCCGCAGGCGGTTGATGTGGGTGTTGACCGTGTGTTCGTAGCCTTCATGGCTGTAGCCCCACACCGCGTTGAGCAGGTCCATGCGCGAGAAGACCTTGCCGGGCTGGCGGACGAAGAAGTAAAGCAGGTCGAACTCCCGTGGCGTGAGGTCAAGACGACGGCCATCGAGGGAGACTTCGCGGGTGATCGGGTCGATGGACAGGCCATCGCTGATCAGGCTGCCAGCGTCCATTTTCAGGTTGCGGGCCATGGCGTCGACTCGTCGTAATAACGCTTTGACCCGTGCCACCAGTTCCAGCATGGAAAAGGGTTTGGCCAGGTAGTCGTCGGCACCGAGCTCCAGCCCCAGAATCCGATGGACTTCGCTGGAGCGCGCACTGGTAATGATGATCGGTGTGTAGCGCGCCATGGCCCGGGCGCGGCGGCAGATTTCCAGGCCGTCGACGCCGGGCAGCATCAGGTCGAGGATCAGGGCGTCCCAGCTTCCTTGCTGCAGCAGCCGCATGCCCTCGTCGCCGTCGGCGCAGTGGACCACTTCGAACTGCTCATCGCGAAGATGCAGGCAGATGAGGTCGGCGATAGGCAGGTCGTCCTCGACCACCAGGACGCGTTTGGTCTGTTCCATGGAGCTCAAGCCCTTTGTGACGCAATGAACACATTGTGCGGGTTTTCCTGAGGCCGAGTTATCACGAATTGTTTAACTCCTCGTGAGGATTTGGCGATCAACTCAAGCCTAGGCTGTGTTCCATGCAAGCACCTGGCATTTTGGAGAAGGCCCATGTTTTCACGGCGACAGTTTCTTGTAGCAAGCGGCGGGCTGGGGGCTGCAGCCATGGTGATCGGTGTATTGCCAAAATTTTCCGCAAGCGTTGCGCTGGTCGATGAGGCCCGCGCGGAGGAGGTTTTCGAGGTGGTTCACAGCGACAGCGAATGGCGCGCCCTGCTCAGCGCCGAGCAATACGAGATCCTGCGTGAAGAGGGCACCGAACGGGCCTACAGCAGCCCACTGAACAACGAGCACCGCAAGGGCACTTTTGCCTGCGCCGGTTGTGATCTGCCGTTGTTTTCTTCCGACACCAAATTTGACAGTCGCACCGGTTGGCCGAGTTTCTGGGCGCCACTGGACAATGCGGTGGCCACCCGTCAGGACCGCTCCTTCGGCGTGCTGCGCGAAGAGGTCCACTGCCGGCGTTGCGGCGGTCATCTGGGGCATGTTTTCGAGGACGGGCCAAAGCCTACCGGTCTGCGTTACTGCATGAACGGCTTGGCGCTGACCTTCAAGGCACAGGCGTAATCCATGGGCATTTCCTTTCACTCACTTTATGCAGGTCGACGTTATGTGGCTTCTGGTCCTCGCTTATCTCGGTGGTGTGCTGACGATCGTCAGTCCATGCATTCTGCCGGTTCTGCCCTTTGTCTTCGCTCGCACCGGGCAGCCATTTATGAAGAGTGGCTTGCCGCTGCTGGCGGGGATGGCGCTGACCTTCGCGCTCGTCGCCTCATTGGCGGCGGTGGGCGGCGGTTGGGTGGTGCAAGTCAATCAGTACGGTCGCTGGCTCGCGTTGCTGTTCGTTGCACTGTTCGGGCTGACGCTGTTGCTGCCTCGATTGGCCGAGCGCCTGACGCGTCCACTGGTGACGGCCGGCGGTCGGCTGTCGGAAATCGTGGGCGCCGATTCCCGGCCGCGTCCCGGCGCGTCGTTTCTGATCGGCGTCGCCACTGGCCTGCTCTGGGCGCCCTGCGCCGGGCCGATTCTGGGCCTGGTGCTGACTGGCGCGGCGCTGCAAGGCGCAAGCATCGCAACCAGCTTGTTGCTCTTGGCTTACGCGGCCGGTGCCGCCACCTCTCTCGCCGCGGCACTGTTGCTGGGCGGTAAAGTCTTCGCCGCGATGAAGCGCTCGATTGGCGCGGGAGAGTGGCTGCGTCGAGGCCTGGGGGCCGCGATGCTGGCCGGCGTGGCGGCGATCGCCCTGGGGCTGGATACCGGGATTCTGGCGCGCATCTCGACGGCGTCCACCGGCGGCATCGAGCAGACGCTGGTCAACCGATTGGCCGGTCAGTCTTCGACCCACAACGGGGCGATGATGGCGCAGGTTCCTCGGGCCGGCGATCAACCCGCCAGCAGCATGATGGCCGCTGGCGAAGCGATGAAAGTGACGGCGAAAACAGCGGACGCACTGCCGATTGAAGGCAACCTTCCATCGCTGGACGGCGCTGTGCAATGGCTCAACTCACCCCCTCTCACCGCCCAGGCCTTGAAGGGCAAGGTTGTGCTGGTGGATTTCTGGACTTACTCCTGCATCAACTGCCTGCGCACCTTGCCGTATGTGAAGGCTTGGGCCGAGAAGTACCGCGATCAGGGGCTGGTGGTGATCGGTGTCCATGCGCCCGAGTTTGCCTTCGAACGGGATGTAGGCAACGTCACCAAAGCCATGAAGGACCTGGGGATCACCTATCCGGTGGCAATCGATAATGACTATAAGGTCTGGCGTGCTTTCAACAACCAATACTGGCCGGCCCACTATTTTGCCGATGCACAGGGGCGCATTCGACATCACCACTTTGGTGAAGGCGAGTACGCCGAATCGGAGCGAGTGATTCAGCAACTGCTGCGTGAGGCGGGCGCTGCGAAAGTCGAGGAAGGGCTGATCAATGCCAACGCCCAGGGTGTTCAACTCGCCCCGGACATGAAAGAGGTGCAATCACCGGAAACCTATGTCGGCTACCGACGGGCGGAGCATTTCGTCCCTGAAACCGGTCTGGTGCCGGACAAGGTGGAAGCCTATAGCCCACCGTCGCAACTGGCCCTCAATGACTGGAGTCTGGACGGTCAATGGACTGTCGGTCCGGAGCGGGCCGTTTCAAACGCACCGGCCAGTCGTATCGTCTATCGCTTCCACGCTCGTGATCTGCATCTGGTATTGGGCCCCGGTGCTGACGGTAAACCGGTACGTTTCAAAGTATTGATTGACGGCAAGCCCCCAGGCGATGCCCACGGCGTCGATGTGGCCCCCGATGGCAGCGGCAGCGTCAGCGAACAGCGGTTGTATCAACTGGTACGCCAGACCGCAGGCGTAACGGACCGGACATTCAGCATCGAGTTTCTCGATCCCGGTGTGTCGGCGTATGCATTTACGTTTGGTTGATAGCCCCATTCACTCAGGAGACAGCCCATGAAAACCCTATTCAACTGGCGTCGCACCTTGCTGGGACTGGCCGCTGTCAGTGTTATCGGTCAGTGTGCCGCGTTCTCTTTCGCCGGCGCCGAAGAGGCGGTCATCATCCCGCCACCCACGCTCGACGAAAGCACTCAAGCGCACAGTGAAACGGCAGTCTTTGCGGGCGGTTGCTTCTGGGGCGTCCAAGGGGTGTTTCAACACGTCAAAGGGGTGAGGAACGCCGTCTCCGGTTACGCTGGCGGCGCCGCCAACACCGCTCAATACGAGCGGGTCAGCGAGGGCGATACCGGTCATGCGGAGTCGGTCGAAGTCACCTTCGATCCCGCTCAGGTCAGCTATGGCACCTTATTGCAGATCTATTTCTCGGTGGCCCACAACCCCACCGAACTCAACCGCCAGGGCCCGGACAGCGGCACCCAGTATCGATCGGCGCTTTTCCTGAAAAGCGCCGAACAGCAACGCGTCGCCCAAGCCTACATCGCGCAACTCGACGCCGCCCATTCGTTCAACAAACCCATCGTCACCAAACTGGAAACCTACAACGGTTTTTACCCGGCGGAGGAGGAGCATCAGGATTTCCTGACCGAGCACCCGAGGTACCCCTACATAGTGATCAATGACTTGCCAAAGGTGGCGCAGTTGAAGCAGCTGTATCCGGATCGGTATCAGGAGAAGCCGGTGTTGGTGAAGGCTGCTCAATAGTGCATTGGCTACTTCAAGCGTGAGCGTTCCATCGCAATGGTCGACGTTTCAAAGCCCAGCTTTGAAAAGAAATCCGAAGCGCCTTCACGGCCTGCTCGCAGAACCCAGGTAATGGCGGTGGTGTCGCTCATGACATGCTCAACCAGCGCACGACCGATGCCTTCACGTCGAGTTTGCCTGCACACGACAACCATCGACAGATAACCGTTGGACAAACCGTCGGTGATACCTCGGGCAAACCCGACGATGTGGGAGTCCTTTATCGCAAGAGCTGTACGTTGGGAATTAGCGATCAGTTGAGCGAAATATTCAGATGAGCCGGTGCGGTGAGCCCAGCCATTCTCGCCAAGAAAAAGTCGCACGGACTCCACGTCCGAGGGCTGCACATCACGGATAAGCACGGGAGTATTCATCCCGAAATCACATTCTTGCCCGCAATCTTCGACCGATACAGCGCCTGATCGGCTCTTGCCAGCAACCCGGTCTGTTGCTCTTCTTCAAAGCGTTGCACCACGCCAAAACTCATGGTGACTTGATAGTCCCCGACCGGCAGCAAGCTCGACAGGCCGTGACGGATTTTTTCAGCGAGTGCCCTGGCGTCGGCCAACAAGGTATTGGGCAGGATCATGATGAATTCGTCACCGCCCCAGCGCGCCAACAGATCGCCTTCGCGCACGCAGTGCTTCACGCTCTCGATCACCTGCACCAACGCTGCATCACCCAAGGCGTGGCCATAGTGGTCGTTGATGTTCTTGAAGTCATCGATGTCCATGGCGATCAGCGATAGCGGCTGGCGAAAGCGTTGGGCGCGGTCGCATTCCTGGGGCAGGGCCTTTTCCAGTCGATAGCGATTGGCGATGGATGTCAGCACATCGGTTTCCGCCAGTTTGCGATTCTCTTCGAGTTGAATCTGCAACTGCTGATTGACCCGAGACAACTCCCGGGTGCGTTCCTCGACCATGGCTTCGAGGGATTGATTGCGTCGCTCCATCTCTTCGAACAGGCGTTTCTTGTCTTCGATGCTGCGATGCGCGCCGACCATTCGCGCCACCGAGCCATCGGCATTGCGCGCCAGCACGTAGCCGCGATCTTCGATCCAGGTATACGTGCCATCGCGCATGCGGCAGCGATACTCGGCCTGATAACCGGGAGCGCGCTGATTCAGGTAGTCATCAAACAGTGCCATGACCCGCGAATAATCGTCGGGGTGGATCACGTTTTCCCAGGTCAGCACGTTGTTATCCAGGGAATGAGGCACATAGCCGAGCATCTCGTACCACCCAGGGTTGCGGTAGACGAACCCGGTGTTGGCGTTCCAGTCCCAGATGCCATCGCTCACCAGTTCCAGAATGGTGTGCAGCATGCCTTCGTTAAAATCTGACAGATTGAACTTCAACGGCTCGATATTCGATGCCTCACCCATCATCGGTCTCCCTACCGCCCTGATATCAACTGACTTGCCAGTCGAGCAGATTAGTTCATGGCGTATTACCCCGGCTAGTGCTTGCCCCACCTCTGCAGTGCAAAATCGACGAAGTTGCGCAATTTTGGCAAACGGTAGCGATCCTGAGCGTACACCAGGCTCATCGGCCGACTCGGCAATTGGTAGTCCTGCATCAAGGCCACCAGTTTTCCGTCCTGAAGATCCTGCTCCACCAATGCATCGGGCACCATCACGATGCCCATGCCGGTGCGCGCCGCTTGATGCAACCCCGCCGAGCTGTTGATCAACATCGGCCCGCTGACCGCCACCATGACTTCGCCTTCGGGTCCCCTCAGGCGCCATTGTTTGGCTACCGAGTGCCAGTCATCACCAGCCGGGTAGGCGAAGGCCAGGCAGTCATGGTGTTGCAGGTCGGCGGGTTTTTCCGGTGTGCCTCGGCGCGCCAGGTAGTCCTTCGATGCGCAAAGGGTCATGGTGTAGTCGATAAGTGGGCGAGCAATCATGTTGGACAGCTCGGTAGTGCCCAAGCGAATCGCCACATCGAAACCGTTGTCGAGCAGATCCAGGCGCTGGTTGGTCAAAACGACGTCGAGTTTGACTTGCGGACAGCGCAGGGTGAATTCGCTCAAGGCCGGCGCCAACCGTTCGGTACCGAAAGTCAGCGGTGCGGTGATGCGCAGGGTGCCGCTCGGCTCGTCGAGGGTCTGTTCGGCCAGGCGTTCGGAATCGGCCACCAGCCCCAGCACTTCGAGACACCGTTGATAGTACGCCGTGCCGAATTCCGTCAGTCGCTGGCGCCGTGTCGTACGGTTGAGCAGGCGCACACCCAAGCGTTGCTCCAAGGCTCGCAGGTGATTGCCGACCATAGTCGTGGACATTTCGCACTGTAAAGCGGCGGCGGTCATGCTGCCAGCTTCCACCACTCTTACGTAAACCGTCATTGCCTGGAATAAATCCATTATCAAGCTCAGCTTTAAAATGATTGAAGTGTTGCGATGTTTATCCAGCTCGGGTGGCTAACCATACTGCAAAAACACCGACTATTAATGGAGTTTGATGTCATGACCGCCGCCTGCCTGATGAGCACTTACCAACCCTTGGCCCTGAGTTTCAGCAAAGGTCTGGGCACGCGCCTGTGGGACCAGGCCGGTCGTGAATACCTGGACGCGGTAGCCGGTGTCGCGGTGACCAACGTCGGCCATTCCCATCCGCGAATCGTGGCGGCCATCAGCGAACAGGCCGGGCTGCTGTTGCACACCTCCAACCTGTACAGCATCGACTGGCAACAGCGGCTGGCGCAGAAACTGGTTCGGCTGTCGGGCATGGATCGGGCGTTCTTCAACAACTCCGGCGCCGAAGCTAACGAAACCGCGCTGAAGCTCGCCCGGTTACATGGCTGGCACAAAGGCATTGAGCAGCCATTGGTGATCGTCATGGAGAACGCATTCCATGGCCGAACGCTCGGCACCTTGTCCGCCAGCGATGGCCCGGCCGTGCGCCTGGGTTTCAACGAGCTGCCGGGGGATTTCATCAAAGTGCCGTTCGGCGATCTACAAGCGCTGGAAAAGGTGCAACAGGCTCACGGCCCGCGCATCGTGGCGATCCTGATGGAACCGATTCAAGGTGAAAGCGGCGTACAAGTGGCGCCGCCCGGTTATCTCAAAGCTGTGCGCGAACTGTGCAGCCGGCGCGGTTGGCTGCTGATGCTCGACGAGATCCAGACCGGTATCGGCCGCACCGGCCAATGGTTTGCCTTCCAGCACGAAGGCATCGTTCCAGACGTCATGACTCTGGCCAAAGGCCTCGGCAACGGCATCCCCATCGGCGCCTGTCTGGCCCGTGGCAAAGCGGCGGACCTATTTACGCCCGGTAGCCACGGCAGCACGTTCGGCGGTAATCCATTGGCGTGCCGCGTCGGTTGCACCGTGCTGGAAATCATTGAAGAACAAGGGCTGCTGGAGAACGCCAAAGTGCAAGGTGAGCGCTTGCTCGCCAGATTGCGCATCGAATTGACCGATGACTCCAACGTCCTGGCGATTCGCGGCCAAGGCTTGATGATTGGCATCGAGCTCAAGCAACCGATTCGCGACCTGACCCTGATCGCCGCCCGGGATCATGGCTTGCTGATCAACGTGACACGGGGCAAGACCATTCGCCTGCTGCCGCCGCTGACGATTGATGAGCGGGAAGTGGAGATGATTGTCAGAGGGGTTAGTCGGGCAGTGAGCGCAGCCTGACTTCTCTTGGATGTACGTATTTACCCTGAGCTGCCGAAGGCTGCGATCTTTTGATCTTGATTTTCGACAGAATTTGAATCGCTGAAGATCAAAAAATCGCAGCCTTCGGCAGCGCCTACAGAACCGGTGTCTTCGTCAGTGGAATTGGGAACGATCAGTCGGTTTGTTGCATCGTACTGACAAAAGCCGTGACTTCAGCCCGGTTCATCAGTTGACGTTTCGAACCGCTAAAACCTTCGAACAAACGCTGGTGCGCGGCGAATCCACTGGACCCTTCACGAGTACGGTAGCTGTTGGCCCATTCCAGTAACGCTATCAGCAACTCGTCATTATCGTCCCGCTTCGCCTCTCGCTGGAGAATATGGCTGACGCAATCTTCGTCCGCCAGGCACAGCCAGATCAGCGCTGTCGCCCGGTCCACAAGTTCACTGATTATCCAGTCATACACGCCCTCGATCACCCAGCACTCTTTACTCGAGGCCACCCGGGCCATTCCCAATGCTTCGGCGCGGGGACGGGCGATGCTGTGTTCATCGGATACCCAGTGAATCAGGTCGAGATCGGTCCAGGGCATTTGCAGGTGCTCGGTCAGTCGTTTGGCCAGCCAACTTTTGCCCGAGCCGGAGTTGCCGATGATCAGGGTTCGGGTGAGGTTCAGGGTGTGCGGGTGATGTTTGCTCATGGCAACTCGGGGGAAGTCAGTCAGCCGCTTCGGAAATTTCAGGCGCAATCATTCGCGTCTTCGGCGAGCCATTCGCATTGAATTGATAAATATCCTGCGGCTGGCCTTTTTCATTGAAGAACACTTGGCCGATTCCTGCTGAATTCCACAGCCGTTCCCCGGCTTCGGCGTGTTCGGGGATGTGCGGCACAATGCGCATGCGCCGGCGCTTGGTCAGCCAGTTCAGCGGCGAGCGCGGCGAGTAGAGCCAGCGGTTGAGGCGGTCGAACCATTCGAGCAGGGCCGGCGGGAATTCGTTTTTGATGCCGCTGCTGGTGATCTGCCAGATTCTTGGGCCAGCCTTGCGATGTCGGATCAGTACTTCGTAGACGAAGGAGTAATGCACATCGCCTGACAGCACCACGTAGTTCCCGGGTGTGCGCGAGTGTCGGAAAATGTTCAGGATCACCTGCGCCGCGCCGCGATGGGCCATCCAGTTTTCGGCGTCTACCAGCAGTGGATAGCCGCACCAGCTAAACACCCGTTGCACGGTTTCGATCAGTTTGACGCCGAAAATCGGCGCCGGAGAAACGATGATTGCCGACGGGTGATCGAGCAGTTCCTGTTGCAACTCGCTGAGGGCTTCCCAGTCCAGCAGGCCCGACGGTTGCTTGAGGTTCATCTCGCTGCGCCAGCGCCGGGTGCGGGTGTCGAGCACCACCAGCGCCGGGCGGGTGGGGAGCACGTAATGCCACTTCTGAAAGCACAGCAGTTCATCGATCAGACCATCCTGTACGTCGCTGTCGAGGTAATGGTCTTGCCCCGTGGCGCTCAATAAACGGGTTTTTTCCAGCAGGCTGCCAAATGCATCCGGGTTGTTGCCCCAACCCTGACACAACATATAAGCGAGCAGCGCGTTACCGATGATGCGCTTGGAGAACGGATGGCCGTAGGCCGTTTCCTCCCATTGCGCGGAAAGATTCCAGTCATCGGTAATATCGTGGTCGTCGAAAATCATCAGGCACGACAGATGTGCCATCGCTCGCCCAACACCACCCAGTCCGTTCTTGAACTCATCGATGCGCAGCTGCTCCAGGGCATAACGCTTGCGTCGTTCTGGCGTCAGTGCCGGTGGTTGCGGCGCGATCAGCGTCCAGGGCGTTGGCGACCATACTAATAGGTACATGGCCATGACCTCGGCGAAGGTCACCAGATGGTTGTCGGCGCTGCTACTGGTAAAAATCGGCTTACGCGCTCCACCGAAAAATCGCTCGCGCAGAGTTTCGTTGCTCTCAAGCGCCGGTAACAAATCCGCACGATGGTAGTAACTGGCTGGGTGCTCGTAGAGTTTGGCGCTGTCGCTGACCACTGCACCGTCGAGGTGTTCGTCGAATAGCCCCAGACGCTCGATCAAGGCATGAATCGCCCGCAACATCGGTCCCGCGACATCATCCGCATACACCTGATCGCCGCTCATCATTAATAGTGCGGGGCGCTTGCAAGCGTCCGGCTCGGACTCCAGCAACCGATCAACGCACAGCAAACCATCGGCCGCCGGATGGTGAGGTTTACGGCAGGAGCCATGCAGCAGTTGATCGATCTGCGAGCGCAGCACGAAATTCGGACAACGCGCTTCGCCATACAGTAGATGAGGTGCCCACTCGGCGATGCCCGACGGCGCGCCATCCGTTTCGGTGATCAGCAGGTCGTACTCGATCAACGTGTCGCAGGGCAGGGCGGCATCCAGTGGTACATCAATCAAATGAATGAAGGCATGAGTACCGACCGGGATGATCGTGCAATGCTCATCGAGACAGATGTCGACTCGTTGCAGGCGCAGCGTCAGTGTCAGCGCACGCGACCCCACCAGCCACAGCACCAGCCGCGAGGGTTCCAGGCGCCGTAATAGCGGGCCGACGAGGACCGATGGCAATGGGGAGTGATCGGCAGGCAATGGCAGAGATTCGGACATCCGGGTTCAAGACTCTTGGTGCAGAGAGGCGGACGATGATAGCGCAGCGGGTGGCGAGGAATGTCCGGTGGCCAATGGCTCATGCCTTAATGTGTAATCGCTAAAGCCAGGACCGCCCAAGAGCAAAAATCAATACCGGCCCGGAGGCGCGTTACGAAGTGAAAAATTAATCACGGCAGGTGGTTGACCACTAAATAAAATACTGTATTATTCGCCTCCCGCTAACGAGAGATCGGAAGCGCAAGTGGTTGAAGTTGTTAAAGATTTCCAAGCGAAACTTTGAAAACTTCTGAAAATAACCGCTTGACAGCAACAGAGGCTGCTGTAGAATGCGCG
>NZ_JAHBDQ010000037.1 GCF_019956555.1 Pseudomonas sp. A-RE-19
GCCACCACCACCGCCACCGCCGTAAAAAGCGCCCGTGACACCGCCGCCGCCGCCGCCACCGGAAGCGGCGTTGGAGGTCACGGTCACGTTTCTCAGGGTCAGAATCCCTGCGTTGAAAATCCCCCCGGCCATCGCGCCCGAGGCACCGTAGCCACCGTTGCCGCCCGTGCCCGACACCAGACCCCGGGTGATCACCAGACCATCGAGCGTCACGATGCTGCCAGACGCCACTTCAATGACTCGGGTCCTGTACTGACCATCGAGAGTCACATCCGCCGCGCCGTCGTTGTTCAAGTCGCCATCAACGGTGATGTTCTTGTTGATCAGCAGTTCGGAGGTCAGCTGCACCGTCATGCTGCTGCTGAAGGTGACGATGTCGCCGTTCTGCGCCGAGGCGAGGGCCGCACGCAGTGAGCCGACGCCCGTGTTGGCGTTGTTGGTGGCGGTCCAGGTGGCCAGCCCCCACTGATAGTCACTCATGGCCGTGGTCGAGAGCACGTTGGCGCTTTCGATGTTGCCGGTGGCAATTTCCAGATTCCAGTCGCCACCGACCCCGGTGCGATTGCTGGAAGCGGCCACATCGCGGCCAGTCAATTGCGCCAGCGAGTCGACAAAACTCAAGCCACGCTCACCTTCGGCGGTGTAGCAGCCGTAGATCATGATGTCGCCGCCGACGTTCATGTCCTTGCCGATTTGCGCCAGTACCGCGCTGCGGGCCGCGACGTTGTCGGCCGACAGATAACTGTCGCCCAGCCACAGATCGCCCGCGTTGCCGTGGGCGATAATCTGCACCGAGCTGATGCCCTGATGGTGATCGAGGTAGTCGGCAATTTGCTGCAAGCCGTCCTTGCTCGCGTCCAACTGGACCACCTGAGTACCGGGTGCGACGCCCTTAAGCAGGCTGTCGGCGTCCTTGACGCGCGAATCGACGAACACCACGCTCTGCCCCGGTACCGCAGCGGGTGCTGGCGCTGGCGTGGCATCGGCCTGACCATGGGTGTCCTTGCTGGCGACCGGTTGATCGGCCGTCGGCGCCTTGACCGCTTCGGCGGTGGTATGGCTGTCAGCCTGGGCGGTATCGGCTACCGTGGCGGCCACCGCGCCGTCGAACAGCATGCGTGGCTCCAGGGACATGATCATTGGCGAGGCCAGCGCTCGCGCGCCTTCGGTAACCCGCGACTTGCCTTTGCTCCACCACATGCTGCTCACCCGGACTCGAACTTTCTGACGCATCAATGAAAACGCCGCGATCAACTGATCGCGGCGTCGGCTTTCATACGAATGACATTGGCGGCGCTGGCTGAGCCATCGAGCCAAAAGGACAACTCGGCGTATTGCTTGAACAAGTCCGGCGGCAGGATCGTGCGCCTGGACTGCAATTGAACCTTGGCCTTCACCTTGTGCAGCCCGGAGAGGCCAAGGGCTTGGTCGAATTCCGGTGCGTCATAGGCCAAATGATCGAAATCATGTTCGAACCAGGGCTCGCCGATGAAGTCGTAGACCAGCCGCATCACCCGCTCCGGCGCCTGACTCAGCAGGTCGTAATCGATGATCAGCAACGAGTCGGCGTGTTCGCCGTAATAGGCTTCCTTGAGGGCGGCCCAGGAAAAACCCACCAGCCGATTGCGCTGGGCCAGGGTTTCGCAGCGGCTATAGACCGTGTTGCGTTCGACCGCATCGCCGAACAGCTTGGTGTTTTCGAAGGGATTGGCGCGGTATAAGCGCTCGATGCTGTCCATGACCCAGGCGACATTGCGCACGCAGGCAATGATTTTGGCTTGAGGGAACAGATCGCTGATCGCCGGCAGACGCGAACTCCACAGGCGGTTCGTGTCGAACACCACCGGTTTGTCGGCCTTGTCGGCGTAGAAAGAATCGAACAGACCGCGCAACAGACGGCGACGCAGATTGGTGTCGATCACCGCACCGAATTCGCTGCCGGCACTGCATTGTTCCAGAACACCGGAAAAGAGCGCGCCCACCGGGCTGGTCATGCCGGCATGAAAGCGTGGGTTCTGCAAAAGAATGGCAGAAAGCAGGGTCGAGCCCGACCGCGGCAAGCCGGAGATAAAGTGGAACTGTTGCAATCCATTCACCCGTCATCAGTCCTTTGTATGCGCAGCGTAGACCATGAATGGCCTTACGACTAGTGGTGTTTTGATATCAAATTAAAGATAAATCGACTGAAAAAATAGATTCATATATGCGATTGAAAGATGAATCGTTTAAGCCTTGAAAACACCGGATTACTTCAGCACAAACAAACGTGCCTTGGCGCCTCCCGCCCCGGTTTCACTGACGCGTTGCCAGCCCTGGGGCAAGGGGGCGAACTCGTCCGGCACATCGGCGGTACCGATCAACCAGACGCGACCATTACCTTTGGGCAAGCCACCGAGGCTATCCAGATAAATGTCATTGGTCACCAGCGTGCCAAAGCCGTAAGTGTTCGGCCTGCCCGACCTGCCATCGGCCAACGGCGGCGTGTAAAGCAATGGTTGGGTGCCTGCCCGGTTGTAATAGACATAACTCAGGTACCAGAGCATGTCGCTGATGACGATGCGGTCGCCGGGCGTGAAGTGCTGGTTCACGTAGTTGACCATGACATTGACCTGATCATTCGTATCCACGTTGGTGTTGTTCTTCAAACCCACCAGTTCGACGCCGACAAACAGCATCAGTACTGCCAGCGCCAATACCCTGAAGTCTGCGTACAAGCGGTCGATGGCCAGCGCAACAATCATCGGCAAGCCCAGGGCATAAGCGGTCAGGTAACGCTCGACGAACACCGGCGATATGAACGACACCGCAAACACCAGCAACAACGGAACAATGGTGTAGATCACCACCAGCGCACTGCCACGGAAAACACTGCGGTCCCGCGCCAGCGCCACCCCCGTCAGGGCCAGCAACGCCAGTGGCAACGCAATAAAAATCAGCGTGGGCAGACTCTCGTCGTCGTCCTGGATCAGGAACGACCAGATCATCGAAGGTAATGAGCCGAGCGTGACAGGGAGCTCCCATCCCACATCACCATTGGCCTTGAGCTGATCCATGTGCTGGGTCAGATCGAACAGGTTGGGCACCCACGGCAAGTACAACGCCACAATGGCCATATTGGCCAGCCACCAGCCGGAGCGCTGAATGTGCCGCAAACGATACCCTGGCTGGACGCGAATCACTCCCAGATACAGCCAGTGACACAGCACGCACAGCGCCGTGAAGTAATGGGTGTAGAACGCCGCACTCATCAACAAGGTGTAAATCACCAGATAGCGCGTGCGTTGCGGGCGTTTTATCCAGCACACCAGGGCGATCGTGGCACCGATCAGCCACAGCCCCAGCAGCGAATACATCCGCACTTCCTGGCTGTAACGCACCGCCGTAGGCAACAGCGCCAGCAGAACACCGGCCAGTAACGCGGCGCGGCGAGTCGCGAGCAGGTCCACCAGCCAGACGCCGAGCCCAACCGTGGCAATCCCCGGCAGCGCACTCAGGATGCGAATCGAAAAAATACCGTCGCCAAACAGCTCGATCCAGCCGTGCAGTAGCATGAAATACAGCGGTGGGTGCACATCATGGGCTGCGTGTTGCCAGATCCCGGCGAGGGAATACTGGCTCAACAACAGGCTGGAACCTTCGTCGCCCCAGATCGCCGCCGCCGTCAGGTCGTAAAAACGCATCAGCGCGGCCACTGCAAGAATCGGCAACAGCCAGTGCTCCCGCGCCCATCGAAGCAAGCGTTGGGCACCCGCCCACGAGCCCGGCGTTGCGTGCGGATCCTGGGTATCGCCAAGCGGTGTTTCTCTGCGCGCCTCCATTGCCTCCCCTTGCCACGATCCAGTTAAAACCCAAACTTCCCAATCACTGTAGGACAGCCGCGAGCCCGACGTCGATGCTGGCCTTGCGACTCACGACGTCCGGCAATCATTCCGATCAACGTCTACGCTTTGGCGTGGCGTGACCCAGCCACGGAGATAAAAAGGAGTCGGCTGATCACCGCGAACTGCCCGGATAACCGGGCCTGCAACGTGACACATCAGACACTAACCTGAGGGATAAGGAACCATGGAAGTATTCATTGGCACTATCCAGCCTTTCGCCTTTAACTTCGCGCCCAACGGCTGGGCCCTATGCAACGGCCAAACGCTGAGCATCGCGCAATACAACACAGTTTTCGCACTACTGGGCGTCAACTTCGGAGGCAATGGCTCCACTAACTTCATGCTACCCAACCTGCAAGGTCGCATGCCGGTCGCGATGGGCAATGGCCTGGGCCTGACCCCGCGCGTCATCGGCGAAGTCTCCGGGACCGAGAACGTCACCGCGACCATCACTAACCTGCCCAACCACACCCACGCCATGTCCGGGCTCACGGCCACCACTACCCTGCAACTGGCCAGCCCGGCGAGCAACCCGGTCACCAACCCGACCGCGACCAACTCCTACATCGGTGCCTCGGGCGGCGGGCCCGGCTCGGCAAGTATTTACTCCGATCAGCAAGGAGCCGCGGCCGTGCCGCTCAAGGGCGTGGCCACTTCGGTAACGGGGGAAATCTCGTCCGCCGGCAACGGTTTGCCCATGGAGGTGATGAACCCGTTCCTGGTGCTCAACTTCAGCATCGCCCTGAACGGTCTTTTCCCTTCGCGTAACTGAGGGTCTGGCCGGGGGATGCAAATCCCCCGGCCACTTTTGCTTTATGGAGTGATGCCATGCTGCAACAGGTTCAAAGCCAACACTTTCGGGTACTGCTGGGCAAGACGGGAACGCTGCGGCTGCCCGATGGCAGTGAATTGCCGATCCATATCGACACGCTTGAAGAAACGCCCCGCTCACAGCTGCCAAACAGCGAACGCGTGCCATTCAGCGTCGAGTTCAACAGCCTGCAACCCACCGGGTTTGTCGATGGCTTGTGCGCACTGGAGTTGCCGGAGCTGGGCCGGGTAGAAGATATCTTTGTCTCCCGAGTGCCGGCCATGGGGCGTGATCCGCAACTGGGGTACTTCTACATCGCCTTCAATTGAAGAGCGACGCCGATCGCCTTATGTAGGAGCTGCCGCAGGCTGCGATCTTTTGATCTTGCTCTTTTAAGATCAAAAGATCGCAGCCTGCGGCAGCTCCTACACGGGATTGTGGGGTTCAACCCTGTGGATACCACACCAACCGCTCCGCCGCCGGGTTGCGCTCTTCAACCTGAAACCCCAACGCCAGGTAATGCTGGCGCGCATGGGGGTTGTTGGCCCAGACCACCGTCGCCACCGGGCAGCGGATTTGCTGCGCGGCTTTTTGCACGCCTTGCAGCACCGTCCGACCGTAACCCTTGCCCCGGGCCTGTGGGATGAACGCCAGGTACAGCACGCGAATTTCATTGAGACCGAAATCGGTGGTCAGTGCACCGATGGCCGTGTCGAGTTTTTCGATCACGTAATGCATGGCGTTAGGGAAGTTCTCCCCCAGCCCTTGTTCCTGCACCTTGAACTGCTGGGCAACCACTTGCTCAACCACCTCCTGCTCACCATCGATCCATTGCAGATCAGGGCGTGCCGCCTGGTAAAGGCTGTGCAGAAAAGGTCCATCGCTGGTCCGCGAAGGCCTGACCACCAAGCCGTCCGCCGCCACTGAATTGCTGCTCGCCATCGCTGTTCTCCCTTAGAAACCGCTTTCCCTGACCCCCAGCGCCGCCATGCGCCGCCAGGCAACACCCAGCAACGACTCGCCGCTGCCCTGCAACACCACAATGCCGCGCAACGGTTGCACCGGTGTCGGGGTGCTTTCGAGGATGCTCAATCGCGCGCCGTACTGCGCCTGTACCGGCTCGGCGCGCTGATGCGGGTCCCGGCGTACGGCAATCGGCCCGTGGTGATCAGAGGTCAGCGCTTCCTGATCGACATAAGCCACGCCGTTGGTATCGATTTCGGTCAATTGCACGGCGATTGCCGGGTGCATCGGGTCATCGGCGATGAATCGTCCGCTGGCACCCGGAGCGACACGCCAGAGTTCGGCTTCGGCCAGATAACCGCGCAACCGCGCGCCGTCCTCGACCACACGGGCCAAAGGATCCTTGGTCGAAAGCCAGCGGCCGACCGTTAACTGTGGCAGCACATCGCGCACTTTACCGGCGTGGGGTGCGCGCAATAGCAGACGCTCGCGCTGGGCGGCCAGGCCTCGGTATTCGGCCACGGCTTCAGCCAGGCGCTGTTCGACGATTCCGGCGTCAGCGGCGGTTTCGCTGCGGCCGGCCTGACGACGCATCTGTAATTGCTGGATCTGGATCTCGCGGCGGACGATGGCCTGGCGTGAGTCCAGATCCGGTGACTCCAGCTCGATCAGCACCTCACCCTGAGCAACGATCTGGCCGTCGTGCACATTCAACGTTTTGACCCGCGCCGCCACCGGCGCGTACAGGGCACTGGCGCGTCCGGCCTCGAGCATCGTCGGCAGCTCCACCGCGCTGCGCCAAGGCAACACCAGCAGCAGTAACAGCCCGAGCAAAGCCAGACTACTGAGCAGTACCCGAGGCGCATGCGCCTGTTCGCGACGGCTCCACCATTGCCGCCACTCGTTCAGGATCGGCAGGAAAATGAACCACACCAGCTCCACCAGCATCAGGAAGATCCCCAACACCTTGAAGAACAGGTGATAGACCGCCAGCGCAATCCCGAAAAACAGCGCCGCGCGCCACAACCACGCGCCATACCCCCAGATCAACAAACGCCGCTGCATCTTCGGCGACCACGGCTCCGGTGCCGGGGCGGCGTAGCCAAACAGAAACTCGCGCAGCCGCCAGCGGCACAAGGCAAAGGCCCGCCCCTGGAGGTTGTCCACTTCCCAGAGATCGCTGAGCAAGAAGTAGCCGTCGAACCGCATGAACGGGTTGAGGTTGATCACCAGCGTGGTGATCCAGGTCGCACTGGCGAGCATGAATGCCGCCGTGCGCCCGGGGCCGTCAGGCAGCAGTGACCAGACGAGCAGCGCGATACACGCCAACACCAGTTCCGCCAGCACCCCACCGGCACCGATCAGCAGCCGCGCACGTCGATCATTGACACGCCAGGCATCGCTGACATCCGTGTAAAACATCGGCAGCAGCACCATGAACGCCACGCCCATGCTCTGCACCCGACAACCGGCGCGCTTGGCCATGAAGGCGTGGCCGAATTCGTGGCAAAGCTTGGCGAAAAACAGCGCCACACCAAACGCCAGCGCACCGCCGAGGCTGAACAGGTGCGGAAAGGTGGCGATAAACCGCTGCCAGTCCCGCGACACCAGAAACACCCCGAGCCCCAACGTCGCGGGCAATCCGTAGCGCAATGCACGCGGGCCGAAACGCTCAAGCCACGGCCAGACGCGATTGAGAAAGGCGTCCGGGCGCCACAGCGGAATCCGGAAAAACAGGTATTGATGCAGCAGGATTTTCCACAGGCTCTGGCGCTGAGCCGCGGCCTTCAGGCTGTAACTGGCGCGCTGCGACGGGTCGAGGGCGCTGATCAGGTCGTGACCGCGCAAAAACTCCAGTAATTGCTCAAGCGCCGCGCCATCCAGCGGCAGTCCTGGCTCGCGGTTGGCGGCACGCAGCACTTGCTCCGGATCGCCGAGGGACCAATGGCGCAGCAGGCGCATCGCCGCCGCACCGAGTTTGAAATAGCGCCCACGCACCGGGTCGGCCAGGGTCCAGCGTGGCGATCCGTCGAGGGCCGGGGCCGCCGTCGACAATTGCAGGTCTGCCCGCAGGCTCGGCAGGCTCATCTAAAGGCCCACGCTCTGACGCAACCCAGCCAGTGGCCGGCGTAACAGGTACAACGCCAGCGGCGCACGATCGCCGAAGACTTTCGCGGTGCCGCGCAAGCCGATGCGTGGCGGTGCGGCGTCGAACGTCGCATCCAGTCGATAAGCCAATTGTCCGGCAGCGGTAGGCTGCGCTTCGTAGGCTGAACGTTCGAGTTTGGCCAGGTGGCGTTGTAACGGATCGCTGTCGAGGAATAGCGCGACCTGCGCCCCCGGCTCGAGGGCAATAGCATCGCCCACGGCCAATTCGATGCGCAACTCGGCCTGGTTCGGGTCGGCGATTTCCATCAGCCGCTCGCCGGTCTGCACCGGTTTGCCGGTCCAGCGTTCGGCGTCGGCGAACACCGCGATGCCGTCCCGCTCGGCGCGTACTTCGCTGCGTTTGAGCAGTTCACGGGCGTAATCCCGTTCGGCGCGCTTTTGCTCGACGCGGGCCGCCAGCAGATCGATCTTCGAACTGGATTCGGCATCGGCGAAGGAGCGTTGGGAATTGGCCTTGAGTTCCGCTTCGGCAACGCCCAGGGCGCGCTCGGCCACATCGGCCTGAGCCTTGAGCGTGGTGCTTTCGAAGCGCAGCAGCAGATCACCGGTTTTCACTGTCTGGTTTGGTTTGACCAGGAATTCGGCGATCACCCCGTCCAGCGGCGCCGCGACCACCCGGCCGCCCAACGGAACGACTTCGGCCGGGGCCAGCACCGACTGGCGCACCGGGATCAGCAATCCAAGCAACAACACGGCAACCAGTGCCACCTGACGCTTGCGCGTCCAGCGCAGTCGCCAGGGTTTGCGCGGTTGCTGCGCCAGCCAGGCGTGGCTGTAGGTGTCGCCCAGTTGCGACAGCAGCACTTGCTCGGAAGGGTTCCACGGCACATCCCGCGCCAGCCACAGACCGCCGAACACCTGGCCTTGATGATCGATCAGCGGCAGCCAGAACACCTGGGCGGCTGACAGACTTTGCCAATCGGCCAGAATCGATTCACTGAGAAGATCGGGCGTGATCACCCGCGCCTGTTTCAGCACTTCAAGCTTGAACAGCTGCGCGACCGCTTGCTCGACAAACGCCACGAACGGCGCATTCGGTTCCACGGCACTGACACCGGTGACCGCCTGCACCTTGCCGGCGATCAACAACGCGGCATGGCGGAAACCGAACAGCGCCTGGCCGTCGTTGACCAGGCTGTAAGCCAGCTGCGAAGGCGTGCGCGCGGCGCGGGTCTGGCGTTCAAGGTCAAGAAACCTTGCGAACACCTGTTCGGCGCCGCCGGTCACCGGCGCGTTCATTTGAGCTCCGCGAAACGTGCCGTTCCGCTCATGCCGGCCAATAATCCCTTGGCATTGGGCAGCGTCGCCACCAACAGCAAGGTCTGGCTGCCTTCATCGATCCGCGCACCGAGGCGTTTGACCGTGGCATCCAGTGGCTGACCGGTTTCATCGGGGACAAAACTGAACGTCTGGCCGGGCTTGAGCTTGCCCATCCAGCGCGACGGGACCAACAGGTGTATTTCCAGAGTGCGGTTATCGACCACGTCCAGCAACGGCGCACCGGCGGCAACGCTTTCATAGCGTTTGACCTTGCGCTCGACGACCTGACCGTCGAACGGCGCGACCACGCTGCAGCGTTTGACCTGAACCTGATAGACCTGGGACTGCGCCTGAATCTCGCTGACCTTGGCCTCGGCCCGCGCCACTTCAAAACGCCCGACCGAATTCAACGCCGCCAGTTGTTTGTTGTGCGCCAGCTCCTCACCCGCACCACGGCTGGCGGCCTGAGCCGCGTTGAGCTGGGCCTGATAGGCCGAACAATCAAACCGCGCCAGGGTGTCGCCCTTTTTGAACGACTCGCCCTCACTGAACGGCAACTCGACAATCCGCCCGGACAACTCGCTGGCCAGCACCGCCTGATCCCGGGCTCGCAGCACACCACGGGCTTCACTGCTGGCTGACGCCTCCCCGCCGACCGCGCTGCTTTGCAGCAATGGATCGTCTGGCGCAGGCGTTTGCGCCTGTACTACGCACGTTACAAAGGTTAATCCCGCAACCCAAACACGAAAACGCCGCATAACCGTAACTCCCTGACGGATGAGCGGAGTCTACGACAGCAGGGGTGAGCGTCAAGCGGATGGCCATCATTGATTGGAAATGTAATGTTTCAAAAAGGACGAAATTTTCAGTGCGCCCGTTGATTCCCAAGATCAATGAGTATCGGTAATAAATCCCACAAGAAATCAGGAACGACCATTCGATCAAAAACGAATTCGGCAATAGACATTTCATCCCCTACAAACACAACGGCATATCTACCGTTTCCGCCGTAACAATCACTAATAGATGGGTCCAGGAATGGCTTGACCATCAACCAGACAAATGCACAAAACTGGCTTGCCGGCGCTGGGGATGTCCCTCCGAGTAATGCCTTGGTCAGTCAACGGTTGACGTCATCGTTAACTCGACTTAGGATCGCCCTACTGAACCCCGTACGCAGAGATTAAATTCACTGGCAGTTGGTGGTGAAGAAACCGGCCTAGGCCGGTTTTTTCGTTTCTGAGGATTGAGTTTGTGCGTACCGCTTTCTTTGTTGATGGCTACAACGTGTTCTATGGATTGCTTGCGGGTACTCCATATAAATGGCTCAATCTCAAAGGCTTGCTGGGTCATGTCGCCCACATCGAGAACCCACAAAGCTCACTCATCTCGGTTGATTACTTCACCTCATCCGTCAAACCAGAACTTGCCACTCGCGGCAGAGTCTCCAAAGAAGCCCAAGACACTTATGTACGTGCTTTAAAAGCGACCAATATTGCCGTTCACTATGGTCGTCATAAACTTGAGCCCGCTAAAGCACCTCGCTTCATTGATAGAAAAACGGCTGCCTCTCGCCAAGACAAAATCGACATCTGGAAGCTTGAAGAAAAAGAAACGGATGTCCACATAGCAATCAGCATGTATCGCACCGCAGCAAGACAGGCCCAGCTCCATTCTGATGAGCAAATCGAACAGCTAGTCCTGGTATCCAGTGACACAGACATGACTCCAGCCCTGAGAGCCATTCAAGAAGATTTCCCTGACATGAGAGTTGGAGTCATTCTTCCTCATCGAGCCGAGCTAAACCGTCCATCGCCTGGCTCCTTAAAGGAGCACTCGCACTGGATGCGACGTGTCGTAACCTCAGAAGAGCTGCAATCGCACCAGTTTCCAGTTCGCGTACCTACTCGTAAGAAACCCGCGATCAAACCGGATTATTGGTAACGGCACCTCCCACCGGATACACCGACTCCCAACCCCCACCCAGCGCCTTATACAAGCCAACCATTGCCAACGACACCCCGGTCGAGCTCTCGACCCACTGCTGCTGGGTCGCCAGCAATTCGCCTTGTACGGTGAGGACGTTGACGAAATCCACCACCCCTTCGACGTATTGCTGCTGCGCGGTGCGCAGGGCGATCTGGTTTTGGCGCACGGCTTCGGCAAGGCTGTCGCGGCGCAGTTGGCTGGCGTTGTAGGCGGTGAGTTGATCGTCGATTTCATGCCAGGCCCGCAACACGGTTTGCTGATAGGCCAGGGCCGCTTCCTGTTGCTGGGCTTCGCGCAGGTGCAACATGCCCCGCAGGCGACCGCCGTCGAACAGCGGCAGGCTGAACTGGGGACCGATGCCGAGCGCGCGCGAGCCCCAGGAACCGAAATCGCTCAGTTGCATGGCTTGCGAACCGATGTTGCCCGACAGAGTGATCCGCGGATAAAAGTCGCCTTTGGCCACGCCAATGCTGGCGGTCGCGGCATGCAGATGAGCTTCGGCCTGACGGATATCGGGGCGGCGCTCAGCCAATTGCGACGGCAAGCCGATGGCGACTTGACGTGGGGTTTGCGGCACGGGGGCGTCTGTGGATAACTCGGCGGACAGCGCTTGCGGCGGTTCGCCCATCAACAGGCTCAGGGCATTGATCAGTTGTGATTGACGCTGCTCCAGCGCCGGCAAACGTGATTCGATGGCCGCGACTTGCGCAGCGGCTTCGGCAACGTCCAGATCCGTCGCCACACCGTCGGCCAGGCGCAGTTGCGAGAGTTTCAAACTGTGCCGGGCGACGTCGAGGTTCTGCTCGGTGACGGCCCGGGTGCTTTGCACACCGCGCAGCTGGATGTAGTCCTGAGCGGTTTCGGCGAGCACCGACAGCAGCACACCACGACGATCGTTTTCCGCCACTTCCAGCGAGGCATCGGCGGCTTCGGTTTCGCGGCGCACACGGCCCCAGAAATCCAGTTCCCAGGAAGCGGAAAAGCCTGCGTCCCATAGGTTGAATGCTGAGTCGCCGTTATTGCCGGATGGATCGTTCAGGCCTTCACCGCTGTTGCGTTTGCGCCCGTAGCTGCCAGTGGCAGCGGTATTGGGGTAGCGGTTGGCGGTGATCACCTGACGTGCGGCGCGACTTTGCTGCAAGCGGCTGCTGGCGAGTTTCAGGTCGAGGTTGTCAGTCAGGGCGCGCTGGGTCAGGGCCGAGAGTTTCGGGTCGTGGAATACCTCCCACCAGCGTTCGTTCATGTCGGTTGTTATCGCTTCACTGGCGGCGGCTTTGGCCGGTTTCGACCATTCGGCCACTTGTTGTGGCTGAGGCTTCTGGAAGTCCGGGCCGACGGTGCAGGCCGAAAGACTCATGACCAGTAAAGTGCCGAAGGTAAGTTGGGGCCACCGGCCTCTTCGCGAGCAGGCTCGCTCCCACAGGGGGGCTTTTTCTGTTCCATAAATCCGTGCTTTGCCTAGATCCAATGTGGGAGCGAGCCTGCTCGCGAAGGGGCTATCAACCGCACTGAAAAACTACCGCTCGTGCAACGCCTCGGCCCGAGCCCGAATAATCGGCTTGAGCAAATAACTGAGCACAGTCTTCTTGCCGGTAATGATATCCACCGACGCCACCATCCCCGGGATGATCAGCAACGGTTTTTCATCCGTCCCCAAGTGACTGCGATCTGTGCGCAACTTGATGATGTAGTACGTGGTCTTCTTGTCTTCGTCAGTGATGGTATCGGCACCGATCTGCTCAAGCTTGGCCTTCAACCCACCATAAATGGTGTAGTCGTAAGCCGTGAACTTCACCGTGGCGTCTTGCCCCGGGTGCAGGAACGCGATGTCTTGCGGGCGAATCCTGGCTTCCACCAGCAAGGTGTCGTCCAGCGGAACGATCTCCACCAGATCGCTGCCTGGCTGAATCACGCCGCCGATGGTGTTCACCAGCAACTTGTTGACGATGCCGCGCACCGGCGATGTCACCAGCGTCCGGCTGACCCGGTCTTCCAGCGCCTTGCCCGTGGCCTGGGCCTTGTTCAGATCGGTGCGCGCCTCGTTGAGTTGGGTCAGGGCTTCGCTGCGGAATTTGCCGCGAGTCTCGTCGATCTTGCGCTGCACTTCCTTGATCGCCGACTCGGCGCGAGGAATCGCCAGGGTGGTGGCGTCCAGCTGCCCGCGGGTTTCAACCTCGGCGCGCTTGAGTCGCAAAACCTCCACCGGAGACACCGCGCCCTGAGCCACCAACGGCTCGGACATGTTGATTTCCTGACGCTGCAAGGCCAGACCACTGCGGTACTGAGCCTGTTTGGAGGTGAATTCACGCAGCTCTTGCTGACGCTGGATCAACTGCTCCTGCAAGCCACCGATTTCATCGTGCAATTGCTGACGACGGCTGATGTACAGCGACTCTTCACTGGCGGCCTGCTTGGGAACCGCCTTGAGCACATCGGCGGGGAAGTTCAGCGGACGGTCATCGACCTCGGCGCTCAAGCGCTCTACACGCAGCAACATCGACAGCCGATCGGCCTCGGTTTCGCCAACGTTGGAGGCGAACCGTGTGTCGTCCAGACGTATCAGCGGCGCGCCAGCTTCGACGATTTGCCCTTCCTTGACGAACAGCTCGGAAACGATGCCGCCCTCAAGGTTCTGGATTTTCTGGATCTTCGACGATGGAATCGCCTTGCCGTCGCCCTTGGTGACTTCATCGATCACCGCGAAGTTGGCCCAGAGCATCAGGAACACGAAGAAGCCGATGATCGCCCAGATCGTTAATCGCACCACGCGCGGAGCGTCTTCGATCAGCGCTTTGTTGACCTCGGGAAGGGGCTGGCCTTGCAGCGATGCGGAGCCTTTGAAGTAGCGGCGGATGGAATCTTTGACCCCGGACTTAAGCAACACTGATCTGCCCCTTCTTCAACGCTTCCATCACGGCGGCTTTCGGGCCATCGGCGAGTATCTGCCCACGGTCGATCACCAGCAGGCGATCCACCAGCGACAACAACGAAGCCCGGTGCGTCACCAGCACCACGGTCTTGTTCTCAACCACGGCAGCGAGGCGTTGCTTGAGACGTTCTTCGCCGGTGTTGTCCATGGCGCTGGTCGGTTCGTCCAACAGCAGGATTGGCGGGTTGAGCAGCAGCGCTCGGGCCAGGGCGACATTCTGGCGCTGACCGCCGGACAGGTTCTGCCCACGCTCACCGACTTGCAGCTCATAACCTTGCGGGTGCAGACGGGCGAACTCGTGGACACCGGCCAGTTCCGCGGCTTGCAGCACCAGTTCGTCTTCGACATAACGCGCGCCCGACACCAAATTGTCGCGCAGAGTGCCGGCGAGCAACTGGATATCCTGAGGGACGTAGCCAATGTTGTGGCGCAGTTCGCTGACGTCGATCTGACGAATATCCACACCGTCCACCAGCAGTGCGCCGTCGTCCGGCTGATAGAGCCCCACCAACAGTTTGGCCAGGGAGCTTTTGCCCGAGCCGCTACGACCGATGATGCCGATCTTCTCGCCGGGCTTGATGATCAGGTTAATGCCCTTCAGCGCGGCGTTCTGTTGGTTCGGATAGGTGAAGCTCATCTGACGGCATTCAATAGCGCCTTGCAGCACTTTGCGGCTCAGCGGACGCTCGTCGAAATTGCGCTCTTGAGGCAGCTCCATCATCTGATCGACCGAGGTCATGGTTACGCGGGCCTGCTGGTAGCGGGTCAGCAGACCGGACAACGAAGCCAACGGGCTGAGGGCACGGCCGCTGAGCATGTAGCACGCGATCAAGCCGCCCATGCTCAGGTGGCCGTCGATGATCTGGTACACGCCGAAGACGATCATGATCACCCCGGCCAGTTGCTGAATCAGCAAGGTGATATTCATCGCCAGGCCGGACAGCATTTTCACCCGCAGCTCGAGGCGGCTGAGGGTGCCGATGGTTTGCTCCCACTGATACTGGCGTTCGCTTTCGGCGTTGTTGACCTTCACCGCGTCGAGACCCGCGAGGGTTTCGATCAGGCTCGACTGACGCTCGGCGCCCAGGGCCATGGTTCGTTCCATGGTCGCCACCAGCGGCTTCTGCAAGGCATAGCCGATCAGCAGGGCAATCGGGAACGCCAGCACCGGAATCCACACCAGATGCCCGCCCAGAATCGCGATGACCATGAAGATCAACAGCGTAAACGGCAGGTCGATCAGGCTGGTGAGGGTCAGCGACGCGAGGAAGTCCCGCAGGCTCTGAAACTCATGGATGTTCTGGGCGAAGCTGCCGACCCGGGCCGGGCGGTACTTCATGGCCATGCCAACGATGCGCTCGAACAGCGTCGCCGAAATGATCAGGTCGGTTTTCTTGCCGGCCAAATCCAGGCACAGGCTGCGCAGGCTCTTGAGGATCAGGTCGAACACATAAGCGCCCGTGATGCCGATGGCCAGGACCCAAAGGGTCGACTCGGCCTGGTTCGGCACCACGCGGTCGTAGACATTCATCACGAACAGCGGCGCGGCCATGGCAATGATGTTGATCAGAAAACTGGCGGCGATGGCGTCGGCATACAGCCAGCGCGAACGCTTGAGGGTGTCGCGAAACCACGAGCGCGCACGGGGGATCAGGGTGCCGTGGTTGACGTCGAATTTGTGTTGGGGTTGGGCGAAGAAGACTTTGCCGATGTAGTCGTCGGCGAGCAGTTCACGGCTGACGCAGACCTCACCCCCATCGCTTTCGCTGAGCAGCAGGCGGGCCTGGTCTTCACCTTGCCAGCCAAGCAGCACCGCACTGCGACCATCCTTGAGCAGCAACAGCGCCGGCATGGCAATCGCCGGAATCTGCTCCAGTTTGCGTTGCAGCACCCGCCCTTGCAGCCCGGCGCGAGCAGCCGCGCGGGGCAGCAGTTCGACGCTCAGGCGTTGTTTGGGCAACGGCAGGCCGGTGGTCAGCATCGCGGCGCTGGCCGGTTTCTGGTGCAACGTGCAAAGGGCTAGCAGGCCGTCCAGTAATGGATCGTCGTGCAGCGCGCGTGGATCATGAATGAGTTGAACTCGACTGACTTCTGATTCCACGCTCGACACTCTTGGCTAACGATTGAAAAGGGGCAGGACTCAATTCATCCCGGGCAGTTGAACCTTGGGCTTCACGTCGCTCTGCACAACGGATGCCAATGGTGCGACTACGCCCTGACTTTTGAGCAATTCGCCCATGGTCGCCTTGATTCGATATTGAGTAAATAACTGAATGTTCTTGATCTCGGCCAGCCGACGGGAAGCGCTGAACAGCTCGTTTTCACTGTCGAGCAAGTCGAGCAAGGTCCGCTCGCCGAGGCTGAACTGCTTCTGATACGCAGTGCGCACGCTGGTGCTGCGATCGACATATTGCTGAGCGATTGGCACTTGGGCGTTGGCGTTGTTCAAAGCATTCCAGGCCAGGCCCAACTCTTCGTTCAATACGCGCAGGGCGTTGTTGCGAATATCCAGCGCCTGGTTCGACAGGTAGGACTTGGATTCCAGGTCAGCCTTGTTGCTGCCACCGGCGAACAAGTTGAAGCGCATGCGCAGCATGGCCTGCCATTCGTTGTTGTGACCGTTCTGACCATCGATATCGTTGTCGGCGGTGCGACCCAATTCAGCATCGAAGCGCGGGTAGAAGCTCGACTTGGCGGCTTCGTACTGCTTCTCGGCGGCAGCGATATCGGACTCGGCGGAACGCAGGATCGGGCTGTTTTCCAGCATCTGCGCCCGGGCTTCGTTCAGGTTGGCCGGCAACAGCGCCATGAAATCGGCGGGCCGCTCCAGTTGATCGGGCATCTGGCCGACGGCGCTGAGGAAGTTGGTCTCGGCGTCAGCCAGGTTAGTTTGCTCAGTGATCAGGTTATTGCGGGCCTGGGCCACACGGGCTTCAGCCTGATCGAGGTCGGCACCGCTGCCCACACCACGCTGGGTGCGCAACTTGATCTGATCAAAAATCCGTTCGTGACTCTTTAAATTATCTTCTGCCAGGCGCACAAACTCGCGGCGGGTCAACACATCGAGATAGACCTGAGCGACGGTCAGGGCGGTACGTTCCGACGTGCCCAGCAAAGAATAAGCGCGGGAATTAACGGTGGCTTGTTGACGCCCCACTTCGCTGGACGTCGCAAAACCGTCAAAAACCATCTGCGACAGACGTAAACTTGACTCGCTCCGGTTCAGCGTTTCCCAGTGATTGTTGTTGCCGGCGGCACGGGTGGTGACGCTGTCGGTGCCCTCACGACCATAACCGCCCAGCAGATCGACCCGTGGCAGGTATCCACCTTTGGCGGCCTTTAACTGATAATCCGCGGCCAATCGGCTGTTGACCCCTGCCTGGATCTCCGGATGGACATCGAGTGCCTGTTGCATGGCCTGCGGAAGGGTTTGCGCCTGAACAAAGCTGGCGGCAAGGGCGAAGGGTAGAGCCTTGAACAGGTGCAAACGCATAGTTGGAATTTCCCGGGACTTCTTGTCTTGAATCACTGCAGAACGTGGCACTGCATCGGATGATGGCAACCGGAATGACCGTATGTCGGAAAGTTCAAAATCGGAACTGGATCACACACTGTAGGACAGGTCGCCGCTTAAATATCAATGTGACATTACTGGGGCGATTGTTTAGGATGGCTCCCATAAGGTCAATAGTTTGGCATAAAGTTAATTTCGAAAAAATATAGCCAAATTATTGACGATTTCAGCGTCAAAGTTGTGTATCGAATTTTGTAAGAACGTCCAGCCCCGATCGGCGAACACGCCCGAGCGGTTCATGGAAGTCAACTGAACGTGACACCCGGAGAGTCTTCAATGAGCAGTGTTGTTGCCATCGTCAAAAGCATTGTTGGTCAGGTTTTCGCGGTGTCCCCAGAGGGCATCCGCCGCGTACTCGTTGAAGGCGACCGGTTGTTGGTGGGCGATCAGGTAGACACCGGCGCCGCCGGTGCCATCACACTCGAACTGGCTGACGGCCGGACCCTGGACCTGGGCCGCGACACGCAGTGGAGCGGCAGCAATCCGGATTCCAGCACCGACCTTGCGCAAGCCACTGCACAAGCCGCGCCATCGGTTGACGAATTGCAGCAAGCCATCGCCGCCGGCGTCGACCCGACCACCGCTCTTGAAGCCACCGCCGCCGGCCCTACCGCTGCGGGCACGGGTGGTGCTGCCGGTGGTGGCCATAGCTTCGTGGTGCTGGATGCAACCGCTGGCCGGGTCGACCCGACCATTGGTTTCCCGACCGCAGGCCTCGGCACTGCCGCTTTGGCAACACAAAACACCACCGGCGGCCAGACGTCCGACACCAGCACCAACGCCCTGCGCGAATCGACCCTGAGCCTGAGCGCCACGCCGACCATCACCGAGGCCGGCGGGGTGCTGGTCTACACCGCGACCCTGACCCAGGCGCCGCTGACCGACCTGACCATCACCCTGTCCAACGGCTCGGTGATCGTGATCACAGCCGGCCAGACCACCGGCACCGTCAACGTTCCGCTGGCACCCAACGACACGGTTTATAACGATCCAACCCAGATCAACGTGACCGTCACCGGCACCACGGGCGGCAGCGGTATCGTCGTCACCCCGCCCACCGTTCCGGCCGTGACCCAGGTCACCGACACCGTCGACACCACCACCGTCACACTGACAACGGGCTCGACCGTCACCGAAGGTGGCCAGATCACCTATACCGCGACATTGACCAACCCGGCGCAGACGCCGGTCACCGTGACCCTGTCCAACGGTTCGACCATCACCATCGCCGCTGGCAATACCACCGGCAGTGTGAACGTTCCGACACCGGCCAACGACGTCTACAACAATGGCAGCACCGTCAGCACCACGATTACCGGCGCTACCGGCGGCAATTTCGAAAATCTGGTGCCGAACCCGACCCCGGTGGTCACCACCATTACCGATTCGGTCGACACCACCACCGTCACGCTGACGGCCGGCTCGACTGTGACCGAAGGCGGTCAGATCACTTACACCGCGACCCTGACCAACCCGGCACAGACGCCGGTCACCGTCACTTTGTCCAACGGTTCGACCATCACCATCGAAGCCGGTAAAACCACCGGTTCCGTGAACGTCGATACCCCGGCCAACGACGTCTACAACAATGGCAGCACCGTCAGCACCACGATTACCGGCGCTACCGGCGGCAACTTCGAAAATCTGGTGCCGAACCCGACGCCGGCGGTCACCACCATTACTGACTCGGTCGACACTACGGGCCTGACCCTGACCGCCACCGGCAGTGTCACTGAAGGTGGCCAGATCACCTACACCGCCACCCTGACCAACCCGGCACAGACCCCGGTCACCGTGACCCTGTCCAACGGTTCGACCATCACCATCGAAGCCGGAAAAACCACCGGCTCCGTGAACGTCGAAACCCCGGCCAATGACGTCTACAACAACGGCAGCACCGTCAGCGCCACGATCACTGGCGCTACCGGCGGCAATTTCGAGAACCTCGTACCGAGCACCACGCCGGCCGTCACCACCATCACCGACTCGATCGACAACACCGGCCTGAGCCTCAGCGCCACCGGTACTGTCGTCGAAGGCGGTCAGATCACCTACACCGCCACCCTGACCAACCCGGCCGGCACGCCGATGACCGTGACCTTGAGCAACGGCTCGGTCATTACCATCGAAGCGGGCAAGACCACGGGCAGCGTGACTGTCGATACCCCGGCCAACGACGTCTACAACAATGGCAGCACCGTCAGCACTACGATCACCGGCACCACCGGCGGCAATTTCGAGCAACTGACCCCGAGCACCGAGCCGGCGCTCACCACCATTACCGATTCGAAAGACGACACTGGCCTGAGCCTGTCGGCGTCCACCGAAGTGGCCGAAGGTGGTCAGATTCTGTACACCGCGACCCTGACCAATGCGGCCGACACGCCAGTCACCGTGACCTTGAGCAACGGCGCGGTGATCACCATCGCTGCCGGCGCCACCACCGGCAGCGTGAGCGTCGCCGCCCCCGCCGATGACGTCTATAAAGATGCCGGCCAGGTTGAAGTGACCATCAAGGACGCCACCGGTGGCAACTTTGAAAACCTGGTGACGGACCCGGCGGCAGCGGTCACCAGCGTGACCGACACCCTCGATACAAGCACCGTTTCGCTGACGGCTACCGCGGACGTTGTCGAGGGCGGCACCGTGGTGTACACGGCTTCCGTTACGGCGCCAGTCACCGGTTCGCCGGTGGTTGTGACCCTGTCGAACGGCCAGACCATCACCATTCCGGTCGGGTCGAGCAGCGGTTCTGTCAACTTCGTTGCTCCGAATGACGCCCTGGCCGGTGGCGGTTCGCTGAGCGTCAAGATCGACGACGCCAAAGGTGGCAACTACGAGAAGCTGGAAGTCGATGGCAAGTCGGCGGACACCTCGATTACTGACACCCAGGACACCACCAACCTGTCGCTGACCGCCACCGGTTCAGTGGATGAAGGCGGCCAGATCACCTACACCGCAACGCTGACCAACGCCGCCGGCACTCCGGTGACCGTGACGCTGAGCAACGGCGCCGTGATCACCATCGATGCGGGCAAAACCACCGGTTCGGTGACCGTCGATGCGCCAAAAGACGACGTCTACAAGGACGCCGGCACCGTCGAAGCGACGATCAAAGGCGCGACCGGCGGCAACTTCGAGAACCTGGTCACCAGCGACATACCTGCGGTGACCACCGTCAATGACACCATCGATACCAGCACCGTTTCGCTGACAGCCACTGCAAATGTCGCCGAAGGCGGCACCGTGGTTTACACCGCGTCCGTGTCTGCTCCGGTCACCGGTTCGCCGGTGGTCGTCACCCTGTCCAACGGCCAGACCATTACCATCCCGGTTGGTGCCAGCAGCGCCAGCGTCAACTTCACTGCGCCGAACGATGCCCTGGCCGGTGGTGGTTCGTTGAGCGTCAAGATCGACGACGCCAAGGGCGGTAATTACGAGAAACTGGAAGTCGACGGCAAGTCGGCGGACACCTCGGTGACCGACACCCCGGACACCACCAACCTGTCGCTGAGCGCCACCGGCTCGGTGGATGAAGGCGGCCAGATCACCTATACAGCCACCCTGACCAATGCGGCCGGCACGCCGGTGACTGTGACCCTGTCGAACGGCGCGGTGATCACCATCGCCGCTGGCGCCACCAGTGGCAGCGTGACTGTCGATGCACCGAAGGACGATGTCTACAAGGACGCTGGCCAAGTCGAAGTCACGATCAAGGATGCCGCAGGCGGCAACTTTGAAAACCTGGCCACCAGTCCAGTGGCAGCGGTTACCGACGTCACCGATACCATCGACACCAGCACCGTTTCGCTGACTGCGACCACGAACGTCACCGAAGGCGGGACCCTGGTGTACACGGCTTCGGTGTCGGCACCGGTCACCGGTTCGCCAGTGGTTGTGACCCTGTCCAATGGCCAGACCATCACCATCCCGGTTGGCTCGAGCAGCGCTAGCGTCAACTTCACCGCGCCGAACGATGCCTTGGCTGGCGGCGGTTCTTTGAGCGTGAAAATCGACGATGCCAAGGGCGGCAACTACGAGAAGCTGGAAGTCGACGGCAAGTCGGCGGATACCTCGGTGACCGACACCGCTGACACCACCACCCTCAGCCTGTCGGCGACCGATTCGGTGGTCGAAGGCGGCTCCATCGTCTACACCGCGACCCTGACCAATGCCGCCGGCACACCGGTCACCGTCACGCTGAGCAATGGCGCCGTCATCACCATCGAAGCAGGCAAAACCACCGGTTCCGTAACCGTCGATGCGCCGAAGGACGACGTCTACAAAGACGCCAGCACCGTTGAAGCGACCATCAAAGACGCAACCGGCGGCAACTTCGAGAACCTGGTAACCAGCAATACGCCTGCGTTCACTACCGTCAACGACACCATCGACACCAGCACCGTTTCGCTGACTGCGACCGCGAACGTCGCCGAAGGCGGCACCGTGGTGTACACCGCGTCCGTGTCTGCTCCAGTCACCGGTTCGCCGGTGGTTGTCACCCTGTCGAACGGCCAGATCATCACCATCCCGGTCGGGTCGAGCAGCGCCAGCGTCAATTTCACCGCGCCGAATGACGCGTTGGCTGGCGGTAACTCTCTGAGCGTCAAGATCAACGACGCCAAGGGCGGCAACTACGAGAAGCTGGAAGTCGACGGCAAGTCGGCAGACACCTCGATCACCGACACGGCGGACACCACCACCACCACCACCCTCAGCCTGAGCGCGACCGATTCCGTCGCTGAAGGCGGCTCCATCGTCTACACCGCAACCCTGACCAACGCCGCCGGCACACCGGTCACCGTTACCCTGTCGAACGGCGCCGTGATCACCATCGCTGCCGGCGCCACCACCGGCTCTGTGACCGTCGACGCACCGAAAGACGACGTCTACAAAGACGCCGGAAAAGTGGAAGTGACCATCACGGATACTGCGGGTGGCAACTTCGAAAACCTGGCGACCAGCCCAGCGGCGGCGGTCACCGATGTGACTGACACCATCGACACCTCAACTGTAAACCTGACCGCGACGTCCACCGTCGCCGAAGGCGGCACCGTGGTTTACACCGCGTCCGTGTCGGCGCCAGTCACCGGTTCGCCAGTCGTCGTGACCCTGTCCAATGGCCAGACCATTACCATCCCGGTCGGCTCAAGCAGCGGTTCTGTTAACTTCGTTGCACCGAACGATGCCCTGGCCGGTGGCAGCTCCCTGAGCGTCAAAATCGACGACGCCAAGGGCGGTAATTACGAGAAACTGGAAGTCGACGGCAAGTCGGCGGACACCTCGGTGACCGACACCTCTGACACCACCAACCTGTCGCTGACCGCCACCGGCTCGGTGGATGAAGGCGGCCAGATCACCTACACCGCCACCCTGACCAATGCGGCCGGCACTCCGGTCACCGTGACGCTGAGTAATGGCGCCGTCATTACCATCGAAGCGGGTAAAACCACCGGTTCCGTGACCGTCGACGCACCTAAAGACGACGTCTACAAAGACGCCGGCACCGTCGAAGCGACGATCAAAGGCGCGACCGGCGGCAACTTCGAGAACCTGGTCGCCAGCGGTACGCCTGCGGTGACCACCGTCAATGACACCATCGATACCAGCACCGTTTCACTGACAGCCACTGCGAATGTCGCCGAAGGCGGCACCGTGGTTTACACCGCTTCGGTGTCTGCTCCGGTCACCGGCTCGCCAGTCGTCGTCACCCTGTCCAACGGCCAGACCATTACCATCCCGGTCGGCGAAACCACCGGCAGTGTGAACTTTGTCGCACCAAACAGCCCGCTGGCGGGCGGTAGCTCGCTGAGCGTCAAGATTGACGGCGCTACGGGTGGCAATTACGAGAAACTGGAAGTCGACGGCAAGTCGGCAGACACCTCGGTGACCGACACCGCCGACACCACTACTCTGAGTCTGAGCGCGACTGACTCGGTTGCCGAAGGCGGCTCCATTGTTTACACCGCGACTCTGACCAATGCCGCCGGCACTCCGGTGACCGTGACGCTGAGCAACGGCGCCGTGATCACCATCGAAGCGGGCAAAACCACCGGTTCGGTGACTGTCGATGCGCCAAAAGACGACGTCTATAAGGACGCCGGAAAAGTGGAAGTGACCATCAAGGATGCTGCAGGCGGCAACTTCGAAAACCTGGCGACCAGCCCAGCAGCGGCGGTTACCGACGTCACCGATACCATCGACACTTCGACCGTGAACCTCACGGCGACCAGCACTGTGGCTGAGGGCGGCACCGTCGTTTACACCGCGTCCGTCTCCGCACCGGTCACCGGTTCGCCAGTTGTCATCACCCTGTCTAACGGCCAGACCATCACCATCCCGGTCGGCTCGAGCAGTGGTTCTGTCAACTTCGTTGCTCCAAATGACGCCCTGGCCGGCGGTAACTCCCTGAGCGTCAAGATTGATGATGCGAAGGGCGGTAACTACGAGAAACTGGAGGTCGACGGTAAGTCGGCGGACACCTCGGTGACCGACACTGCGGACACCACTACTCTGAGTCTGAGCGCGACTGACTCGGTCGCCGAAGGCGGCTCCATCGTCTACACCGCGACCCTGACCAATGCGGCCGGCACACCCGTGACCGTGACCCTGTCGAATGGCGCCGTCATCACCATCGCCGCCGGCGCCACCAGTGGCAGCGTGACCGTCGATGCGCCGAAGGACGACGTCTACAAGGACGCCGGTCAGGTCGAAGTGACCATCAAAGACGCCGCAGGCGGCAACTTTGAAAACCTGGCCACCAGTCCAGTGGCAGCGGTTACCACCGTCACCGATACCATCGACACTTCAACCGTCAATCTGACCGCCACTTCGAGCGTGACCGAAGGCGGCACCGTGGTGTACACCGCGTCCGTCACTGCTCCGGTGACTGGTTCGCCAGTGGTTGTAACCCTGTCCAACGGCCAGACCATCACCATCCCGGTTGGCTCGAGCAGTGCCAGTGTCAACTTCACCGCACCCAACGACTCGTTGGCCGGCGGCAACTCCCTGAGCGTCAAGATCGACGACGCCAAGGGTGGTAATTACGAGAAGCTGGAAGTCGACGGCAAATCGGCAGACACCTCGGTGACCGACACCGCGGACACCACTACTCTGAGTCTGAGCGCGACTGACTCGGTCGCCGAAGGCGGCTCCATTGTTTACACCGCGACTCTGACCAACGCCGCCGGCACGCCAGTGACCGTGACGCTGAGCAACGGCGCCGTGATCACCATCGATGCCGGTAAAACCACCGGCACCGTGACCGTCCCGGCTCCATCCGATGACGTTTACAAAGACACCGGCACGGTCCAGGCGACCATCTCCACCGCCACCGGTGGCAATTTCGAGAACCTGGCGACCAGCCCAGCGACAGCGGTCACCACCGTCACCGATACCATCGACACCAGCACCGTTTCGCTGACTGCGACCGCGAACGTCGCCGAAGGCGGCACCGTGGTGTACACCGCGTCCGTCTCGGCCCCGGTCACCGGTTCGCCAGTGGTTGTGACCCTGTCCAATGGCCAGACCATCACCATCCCGGTCGGTTCGAGCAGTGCCAGTGTCAACTTCACCGCACCCAACGACGCGTTGGCCGGCGGCAACTCCCTGAGCGTCAAGATCGACGATGTCAAGGGCGGTAACTACGAGAAGCTGGAAGTCGACGGCAAGTCGGCGGATACCTCGGTGACCGACACACCAGACACCACCACCCTCAGCCTGTCGGCAACCGACTCGGTGGCCGAAGGCGGCTCCATCGTTTATACCGCGACCCTGACCAATGCCGCCGGCACTCCGGTGACCGTGACGCTGAGCAACGGCGCCGTCATCACCATCGAAGCAGGCAAAACCACCGGTTCCGTAACCGTCGATGCGCCGAAGGACGACGTCTATAAAGACGCCGGCACCGTTGAAGCGACCATCAAAGACGCAACCGGCGGCAACTTTGAAAACCTGGCCACCAGCCCAGCGGCAGCGGTCACCACCGTCAACGACACCATCGACACCAGCACCGTTTCGCTGACTGCGACCACGAGCGTCGCCGAAGGCGGGACCGTCGTTTACACCGCTTCGGTGTCTGCTCCGGTCACCGGCTCGCCAGTCGTCGTAACCCTGTCCAACGGCCAGACCATTACCATCCCGGTCGGCTCAAGCAGCGGTTCTGTCAACTTCACCGCGCCAAACGATGCGTTGGCTGGCGGTAACTCTCTGAGCGTCAAGATCGACGACGCCAAGGGCGGTAACTACGAGAAGCTGGAAGTCGACGGCAAGTCGGCGGATACCTCGGTGACCGACACCGCTGACACCACCACCCTCAGCCTGTCGGCGACCGATTCGGTGGCTGAAGGCGGCTCCATCGTTTACACCGCAACCTTGACCAACGCCGCCGGCACGCCAGTGACCGTGACGCTGAGCAACGGCGCCGTGATCACCATCGATGCCGGTAAAACCACCGGCACCGTGACCGTCCCGGCTCCATCCGATGACGTTTACAAAGACAC
>NZ_JAHBDQ010000038.1 GCF_019956555.1 Pseudomonas sp. A-RE-19
AGCCTGGCTCCTATAAAAAAGGTCACAACACCCAATGCGGCAACCACAGCGAAATGGCGGGAATGCAGGTCACGGCCAAGGCACAGCGATGCAGCAAACGGGGTTAAAGCGATTCATTGAACACCGGTTCCGGCAAGCCTTTGACGCCGGGGTTGAGGGCGAACACGCCGCCGGCCAGCGACTGTTCGTCATGGTCGTCAGCGGGGCGGATCGAGGTCACGAACAGGGTGTCGAGCTGGCTGCCACCGAAGGCGCACATGGTCGGTTTCTTCACCGGGACGGGGAGGGAACGATCCAGTCGGCCATCGGGGGTGAAGCGGTGAATCAGCCCGGCGTCGTTGGCGCAGATCCAGTAGCAACCTTCGGCATCCACTGCCGCGCCATCGGGGCGGCCAAGGAAGTGATGCATGTCGACGAACAGCCGACGGTTGGACGGTGTGCCGCTGTCGAGGTCGTAATCGAAGGCCCAGATCTGCTGCACGTTCGGGTGCGAGTCCGAGAGGTACAGGGTCTTGCCATCCGGGCTGAAGCCCAGGCCATTGGGCACGATGAAACCGCTGAGCCGGGCATCGAGCGGCCCGCGTTGCCCGGCGCTGTAGCGATAGAGCGTGCCGTCAGCGGCGTTGGCGCCCATGTTCAGCACCATACTGCCGGCCCAGAAACGCCCCTGACGATCACAGCGGCCATCGTTCAGGCGCATGTCGGGGCGGGGGTGATCGACGTGGGCCAGCAGTTCGCTGTCGAGGCTGCCATCGTTGTGCGGGCGCAGGTGAAAGAATCCGCTTTCCATGCCGGCGATCCAGCCACCCGCGCTGTGACGAGCGATGCAGGCGAGCATTTGCGGGGCTTTCCAGGCGTGAACGTGCCCGCTGTCGGCACTCCAGCGCTGTAGCCCACCGGCCGGAATATCGACCCAGTACAGGGCGTTTTCCTCGGGGACCCACACCGGGCTTTCACCGACCGCATTGCGGGCATCGACAATCAATTCGGCTTGCATGGCAACGCATTCCCTTGGCTTGTTATGGAGGGGATTGGCGAGGGCTCAGTCGCCGAACGGCCCGGCCGCGACGAACGCGCCACCCTGATAAACCCGGGCCGGATCATCCTTGGCGGGCATCGGTTGTGCTTCGACTTTTTCGCGGAAAACTTCGGACGTGTCCTGTGGCGCATAACCCAGGTGCGTGGCGAAACGGTTGTCCCACCAGACGTGCTTGTTATCGGACATGCCGTACACCACGGTGTGGCCGACATTTGGGGTGTACAACGCGCGTTCGAGCAGTCGGGTCATGTCGTCGAAACTCAGCCAGGTGCTCATCATTCTGCGGTTCTGTGGTTCCGGGAACGAGGAGCCGATGCGGATGCTGACAGTCTCGATGCCATAGCGATCGAAGTAGAAACCGGCCATGTCTTCGCCGTAGGACTTGGACAAGCCGTAGTAGCTGTCCGGGCGGCGAGGGGAGTGGGCGTCGAGGGTTTTGTCCTGCTTGTAAAAGCCGATGACGTGGTTGGAACTGGCGAAAATCACCCGCTTCACGCCGTGGCGCCGGGCCGCTTCATAGATATGGAACACACCGCAGATGTTGGCGCCGAGGATCTCTTCGAACGAGCGCTCCACCGACACACCGCCGAAGTGCAGGATCGCGTCCACGCCTTCGATCAGTTGATGCACCGCTTGCTTGTCCGCCAAGTCACACGGCACGACTTCTTCGCATTCATCAATGGCCGGTGCCATGTTGGCGATGTCCGAGAGGCGAATCACCCTGGCGTAGGGCCGCAGGCGTTCACGCAGCACTTTTCCGAGGCCACCGGCGGCACCGGTCAGGAGCAGACGATTGAAAGGGGCGCGGGCTGTTGAAGTGGTCGTCATGGAAATTCCTGTACACGAAAATTATTATTGAATTTGTTGTAGGTTGTCGTATGACTTGGTCGAAGTATTGTTAGGCTTCCCGGTGCTTGTCAACGCGACTTTGGTTGAAATTGACGGAGGGTCATGTTCATCCCCATGAGTGCCTAAGCCTGTGGGGAAGGAGCTTGCTCCCGCTGAGCTGCGAAGCAGCCCCACCCTCTGAAGTTGAGGAACATTCAGTGACCGGATCGGGAGCGCTTCGCACTCCAGCGGGAGCAAGCTCCCTCGCCACAGGGTTCTATGCAGCCAGCAATGTCCGCCTTACAACAACGAAATCGGGTAACTGATAAAGACGCGGTTTTCATCGAATTCGTTGGTGCTGAAATCGCGGCGGATGGTTGCGTTGCGCCATTTGACGTTGAGGTTCTTCAATGCACCGCTCTGCACGGTGTAGGCCAATTCCGATTCGCGACCCCACTCCTTGCCGTCGGTGATCGCCCCGGTGTGCACGTTGTCGCCGCTGATGTAGCGGTTCATCAGGGTCAGGCCAGGGATGCCGAGGGCGACGAAGTTGTAGTCGTGGCGCACCTGCCAGGAGCGTTCCCTGGCGTTGTCATAGCTGGAGTTGTAACTGTCGTTGGCCAGCGTACCGCCGCTGGTGCCGTTGACGCGCATCCAGGCGTTGTCGCCGCTGAGTTTTTGCAGGCCGACATAGAAGGTGTTGCCGCCGTATTTGGCCGAGAGCAGGGCGAACGCGGTTTTGTTGTCGAGGTCACCGGCCAGCGCACTGCCGTCTTCCTTGCCGATGAAATAACCGAGGTTGGCGCCCAGGGTCCAGTCGCCCATGGGCTGGCTATGGCTCAGGTTGAAATACTGCTGCTGATAGATGTCGCTGAGTTGCGCGTACCAGACGCCGACCTGCGTGCGCTTTTCATTGAACGCATACTCGCCGCCGCCGAAGTTGAAGCGGTCCGAAGTGAACGCGCCTCTGCCGTTCATCGACATGTCTTCCATGCTCGCGTCATTGCGCGGGCTGTTGCCACGAAACTGGCCGCCGTAAAGCGTCAGGCCGCTGATCTCGGTGGAGGTGACCTGGCCGCCGCGGAACGTTTGCGGCAGCGAGCGGCCATCGTCGGAGCGCAGGATCGGCAGCACCGGCATCCATTCGCCGACCTTCAATTCGGTTTTCGACACCTTGGCTTTCAGCGCCACGCCCAAACGGCCGAAATTGTCGGCGGGGCGGCCGTCGTCATGGATCGGCAGCAATTGCGTGCCGCCGGTGCCTTTACCGCCGTCGAGTTTCTGCGAGTACAGACCGAGCACATCCACGCCGAAACCGACGGGGCCCTGGGTGAACCCGGATTTGGCGTCGAGGATGAAGTTTTGCGTCCACTCTTCAGCCTTGCCCTGGGCATTGTTCGGGTTGGTGAAGTTGCGATTGAAGTAGGCGTTACGCAAGTTCAGCGTAGCCTTGGCGTCATCGACGAAACCTTCGGCCTGACTGATCATGGGCAGGGCGAAAGCCAGGCTGCTGCATCCGATCAGGCTGAGGGTATGGCGACGGGCGAAGGAGGGGCGAGAGGTGCTGGCGAAGGAGTTGCGGACAAAGTGACTCACAGTGACGCTCCCAATGTTTTTGTTGTTTTTATTATTTGTCATACGTCGTCGTACAACATTGGCGGCGATTATTTGCGAGCTTTTGAGGGAATGTCAATCACAAGTTGTACGATGACTTGGGTGGGAGGCCGCAGCCCTCGTCCTTGACGGGCGAGGGCAGGTTTATTCGGCTCAGTGGTTGTACACCGCCTCGGTGTTATCGATCAGCGGGTTGTTTTCCGTCAGTACGATTTGAGCGATCTGATCCTTGCGCATGAAACTGACCTTTGGATGAGACTTGGCATAACGGATAAAGCGTTCCACCGCCTCGACCATCGCCGGCGTGCCACCGATGCGATCGTGCAGACTCACCGACATCATCCGTCGCTTGCTGGAGCCTTCGGCGTACAGGCGATCGAATTCCAGCACCAGTTGCCGGTAGAACTGCTGCGCCGAGAAGTGCCGGCCTTCGATCAGCACGATGTCGTTATTGCGCAGGGTGTAAGGCACCACGGCGAATTTCTTGCCACGGACCAGGGTGACGAAGGGCTCATCGCGGCTGACGTCGTCGATGTGATAGGTGAAGTTCAGGTCTTGCAGCACTTTCAAGGTATTGGGGCTGCGCCGCAGCCAATTGGCGTTGTACCCCACCGAGCGCTGGCCGGTCAGTTTCTGCACGGCATCGACGCCGTCGCCGATGAAGGCCTTCTCTTGTTCGTAGCTCATGTTGTAAGAGTCGGCCCAGCGCATGCCATGGGCGGCGACTTCATGGCCACGCTCGGCAATCGCCCGCACCAGCTCGGGGTGTTTCAACGCCGCTTCGCCCACCACATGGGATGTGACCTTGATGCCGTTGCGGTCCCACAGGTCGAGCATCCGCCACAGGCCTTCCTTGTAGCCGTAATCGAACCAGGTCTGTGCCGGCAAGTCCGGGTAGCCCTTGGGCAGCGGGGTGCCGGAGAACGGACTTTCGGCGCCCTCGGGCTGGCCGCCGGTTTCAAATTGCATGGAAAACGAAATCACCAGTTGCGAACCATCCGGCCACGGGCGCTCCTTGGCGAAGGCGAGAGATGGCAGCAGCAGGGTGGCGGCCAGTAGATTTTTCAGCAGGCGAGGGGAGCGTTGCCAAAGGGCAGCAGGCATGGGGGGGCACCTTTTGAGTTGAAAAGTGCCGTGAGGGTGTCATCTGGATTGCCCTGGAAAAATCCGTATCGGGCAAGAAGACCTTTAAACAGAATTTACGAATCCCCCTGAGTACACAATCCCCCTGTGGGAGCGGACTTGATCGCGAAAGCGACCTGTCAGCCGACATCCATGTTGAATGACAGACCGCTTTCGCGGGCAAGCCTCGCTCCTACAGGAGGAGATGTGTTCAGGCAGTAATCATTGGGGGCATGGTGCCCAGTAGCGAAACCGCTGCCACCGCGCCGATCCCCAATAACCATTCCAGTACGACGCTGGTACGCAACTGTCCCAGGCGCTGGTGACAATCATTGACCCGCAACCGATTGAACAGCGCCAACCCCAGCATCCCCATCACCATGACAACCTTGATCAACAGGATCAGCGCAAACCCGGACAGCAACGGTGTCGGCCAGAACACGCCGGTCAATACCCGCACGTTGATCAGCCCGGTCATTACCAATCCCGCCACCAAGGCGTAACCGATGCCGCTGAAGCGCTGCAGTATCGCGCTCATGGGATGATCGGCCGGTTGGCGCAGGATCATCACCAACAGCATCAACCCACCGAGCCAGGCACCGACGCACGCCAGGTGAATGATCTGGTTAAGGATCAGCAACCGGCCTTGCAGGCCATCGAGCATGGCGCCATGACCGACCGGGGCCAGCGTCGCCAGCAGCAGGCTGGAAAGGCTGATGCGCCAAGGCGTACTGGAACGCCAGGGCGTCAGCAGCAGGGCCATGAGCAATAGATTGAGCAGCAGATGCCAACGCCAGACCTGACCGAAAAAGGTAGTGCTCAGCACCAGGCGTAGCGTCGCCGAATCGAATGCCGCGTCCGCGGAGCCGGCCATGCTGGCGGTGATCAGCAGCAACCAGCCGACGCCACCGATTAACGCGATAGCGGTAAGCCCGCCAGTCACTCGCGCCAGAGACGGATCCAGCCATGCCGTTTCACGGCCCAACAGCAGAGGCCGGAACACCCAGGCCCCAAACAGCATCAGCACCACGGTGAAATGCAGAAAGCGGCACAGCACCAACGCATCGGTCATGAATTACTGACCGACCTTGAAGCGATAGGCGCCTTCACTCTTATGGGTGTCGACCGACACGGCGTGCCATTCGACTTTGTAATCGCCAGCGGCCAACGGCGCGGCCGGGGTGACGACCAGGGTTTTCTTGTCGCTGCCTTCGGTGGCGAGGTTTTTCACCGGCACGTCGGCGCCGTCCTTGCTGATCGTCACTTTGGTGAACGTCGCTTCAACCCCTTCGGAAAACTTCAGGCGCAGTTCCGCAGGCGCGCTCACGGTGCTGTCGGCCGCCGGGGTCTGGCTTTTCAGGTGCGCGTGGGCAAACACCGACGAGGCAGCGAGCATCGAACCGAGGAGGGCGGTGGCGGTCAGGGCGTTCTTGAGCAACATCGTGAAGACCTCAGGGGCAGGTTCAAAGAGGCGGCCAGTTTACCTGCCACAAGACCTGCGTACGAAGTTTCGTTTTCCCCTGTCGCCCCGATCCAGAGCGGATGCTAGTCTTGACCAACGCTGTTGTCAGGGAGCCCTCATGGGCAATCACAAGATCGAGATTCGTCGCAGTAACGTCGAAAAGATTCTGCTGGGGGCCGAAAAAGTCTTCGCCGAAAAAGGTTTCGGCGGCACCGCCATGGCCGACATCGCCGCCGAAGTGCAACTGCCGCGTTCCAACCTGCATTACTACTTCAGCACCAAGAGCGAGCTGTACAGCGCGGTGTTGCTGGGTTTGCTGGAGGTCTGGAAGCAGGACGCCCTGTGCTTCGAGATGTTCGACGACCCGCGAGTGGTGCTCAGCAGCTACATCCGCGCCAAGATGAACCATTCCCGTAGCCGGCCGTACGGTTCGAAAGTCTGGGCCAACGAAATCATCCACGGTGCGCCGACCCTGGGTGAGAAACTGGACGCCAGCCTGTACGACTGGGCCAAGATGAAAGAAGCGAAAATTCGCCAGTGGGTGGAAGACAAACGCATCCTGCCGGTGGAGCCTTCCAGCCTGTTGTACATGATCTGGGCCTCGACCCAGCATTACGCTGACTTCGATCACCAGGTGAATATTCTTAATGATCACCAGCCGCTGTCGGACATGCAGTTCGAGCGGGCGGTGCAGACGGTGACCAGTGTGATATTGCGCGGGATCGGGTTGGAGCCTTGAGGTTGGTGGTGTTAGGGATGGCCCCATCGCGAGCAGGCTCGCTCCCACATTAAATCTCTAGCGAATACAGTCTTTGCGCACGAAAGTGATCCATTGTGGGAGCGAGCCTGCTCGCGATGGCGTCCGTTCAGACGCCACTGATTTCAGGGGGCGACATGGTACGGATTCCTCGGATCATGATTCCAATCCAGAAACGGCTTGCCCGTATCCATCGGCACCATCTCAATACAATCCTGCACCGGACACGTGATCTGACACAGATTGCACCCTACACACTCATCATCAATCACTTCATATTTATGCGTCCCGTCCGCCTGCTTAATGCTCGCAATCGCCTGGTGCGAGGTATCTTCGCAAGCAATGTGGCAGCGCCCGCAACCAATGCACGCCGCCTGATCAATCTTCGCAATCACCTGATAGTTGATGTCCAGGTACTTCCAGTCCGTGGTATTGCCCACCGCACGCCCGGTAAACTGCGACACGCTGGCGTAACCCTGACTGTCCATCCAGCGTGACAAACCGTCCTTCATCTCCTCGACAATCCGGAAACCATGCAGCATCGCCGCCGTGCACACCTGCACCGCGCCGCTGCCCAGCGCGATGAACTCCGCCGCGTCGCGCCAACTGCCAATCCCGCCGATGCCGCAGATCGGCAAGCCTTGTGTCTGCGGATCACGGGCGATTTCGGCGACCATGTTCAGCGCAATCGGTTTCACCGCCGAGCCGCAATAACCGCCATGGGTGCTTTGGCTGCCGACGGCGGGATTGGCGACCATGCGTTCCAGGTTGACGCTGGTGATCGAGTTGATGGTGTTGATCAACGACACCGCATCGGCTCCGCCACGGTAAGCGGCACGGGCGGCGACGCGGATGTCGGTGATGTTTGGCGTGAGCTTGACGATCACCGGCAGCGAGCAATAAGTCTTGCACCAGCGGGTGACCTGTTCGACGTATTCCGGCACTTGGCCAACCGCCGCGCCCATGCCCCGTTCCGGCATGCCGTGGGGGCAGCCGAAATTCAGTTCGATGCCATCGGCCCCGGTGGCTTCCACCAGCGGCAGGATGTTTTTCCACGACTCTTCGACACAGGGCACCATCAGCGACACGATCAGCGCGCGGTCCGGCCAGTCCTTTTTGACCTGAGTGATTTCCCGCAGGTTGATTTCCAGGGAGCGGTCGGTGATCAGCTCGATGTTGTTAAAACCAAGCACCTCCCGATTTGCCCCGAAGTGCGCCGAGTAACGCGACGACACGTTGACCGCTGCCGGGTCTTCACCCAGGGTTTTCCAGACCACGCCACCCCAACCGGCCTCGAACGCGCGAACCACGTTGTAGGCCTTGTCGGTCGGCGGCGCGGAAGCCAGCCAGAACGGATTGGGGGCTTTGATACCGGCGAAAACAATCGAGAGATCGGCCATTTACGCAGCCTCCACGTTGAGCATGAGTTGAGCGTTGATGGCCTCGGCGGCCAGCTTGCCGTGCTGCACGGCTTGCACGGTGAGGTCCTGATCGAGGCTGGTGCAGTCGCCGCCGGCATATACGCCGGGAATGCTGGTGCGCAGCTGTTCGTCGACGAGGATGCGGTCGCCCTGACGCTTGAGTTCACGGGCCAGCGGATCGGCGAGGGCGCTGCTGTCGAAAGCCTGGCCGATGGCTTTGAAGATCGCGTCGGCGGCCAGTTCGAAGGTTTCACCGGTGGTTTGCAGGCGACCATCCTCCAACCGGGTGCGGGCGAAGCGCATGCCGCGCACGTTGCCCTTATCGTCGAGCAGCACTTCTTGCGGTTGGGCCCAGGTCAGCAGACGCACCTGATTGGCCTTGGCGATGTCCTGTTCGTGACCGGTGGCGCCCATGTCTTCAACGCCACGGCGGTACACCAGATTCACGTCCCGGGCACCGAGACGGGCCATTTGCACGGCCATGTCGATGGCGGTGTTGCCGGCACCGAGGACGATGCAGCGCTCGGCCAGCGGCAGTTGCGTCAGGTCATCGGCCTGGCGCAGTTCGCGGATGTAATCGGTGGCCGCGAGCAGGCCGGGGGCATCCTCATGGGCCAGCCCCAGCTGTTTGCTGGCGGCCAGGCCGAGGCCGAGGAACACCGCGTCGAATTGCTGATGCAGTTCGCTGAGGGTCAGGTTGTCGCCGAGTTTCTGCCCATGGCGAATCTCGATCCCACCAATCCCCATCAGGAACTCAAGTTCCTTCTGCGCGTAATCGTCCACCAGTTTGTACTTGGCGATCCCGTATTCGTTGAGGCCGCCAGCCTTTTCCCGGGCTTCGAAAATCACCACGTCATGGCCGTGCATGGCGCTGCGGTGCGCGCAGGACAAACCGGCCGGGCCGGCACCCACCACGGCAATGCGCTTGCCGGTTGCGGCGGCGCGTTGGAACGGGTGTTCGCTGAAGTGCGCGTTGTCCACGGCATAACGTTGCAACAGGCCGATCAGCACCGGCGCGCATTCCTGAGCGTTGTTGCGCACGCAGGCTTGCTGGCACAGGATCTCCGTCGGACAGACCCGGGCGCAACTGCCGCCGAGGATATTGGCCGAGAGGATTTTCTGCGCGGCGCCCTGAACGTTTTCCTGATGGATATTGCGGATGAAAGATGGAATATCGATGTCGCTCGGACAGGCATTCACGCACGGCGCGTCGTAGCAATACAGGCAGCGCGAGGCTTCCAGATGCGCCTGACGGTCGTTGAGCGGTGGCGCCAGATCGGTGAAATGGCCGGCGAGGGTGGCCGCGTCCTCATGGGGATGCGGGAGGTGGTTCAGGGTCTTGATCACGGTGTTGGCCTCACGGTTATTTGAGGTATTGCCTCTGGTGGGCATTGGTTTTTGTTGTTGTCTGGGCCGGCCTCTTCGCGGGCAAGCCTCGCTCCTACAGGGGTATGCATTCCAAAATGTAGGAGCGAGGCTTGCCCGCGAAGGCCGAAGGCCTTGATCTCAGCGTTTCACTGCCGTCGGCTTGTGCAACTCAGCCCGCTTGCTCAGCAAATCAAACACCGCCGGATACGCCGGCCGTTCGACATACCGGCCCGCACCACGCTCGGCCCGCAAATCACCATCGGCCCACACCACTCGGCCCTGGCTGACGGTATGGCTCGGCACGCCGCGTACGGTCTTGCCTTCGAAGATGTTGAAGTCGACTTGCTGGTGATGGGTCTTGGCTGAAATCGTCCGCGTGCCTTCCGGGTCCCACAGCACCAGATCGGCATCGGCGCCCACACGAATCGCGCCCTTGCGCGGGTAGAGGTTGAAGATCTTCGCGGTGTTGGTGGAGGTGAGGGCAACGAAGTGCTGCATCGACAAGCGCCCGGTGTTCACGCCTTCATCCCAGAGCACCGCCATGCGGTCTTCGATTCCGGCAGTGCCGTTGGGGATTTTGCTGAAGTCGTCACGGCCGGCGGCTTTTTGCTCGGCGCAGAAGCAGCAGTGGTCGGTGGCGGTGGTGTGCAGGTTGCCTGATTGCAGGCCGTGCCAAAGGGCTTCCTGATGGCCGCGAGGACGGAAGGGCGGGCTCATCACGTAACCGGCGGCGGTTTGCCAGTCCGGGTGTTGGTAAACGCTGTCGTCCAGCAGCAGATGCCCGGCCAGCACTTCGCCGTAAACCGGTTGGCCCTTGCCGCGGGCGTAGGTGATTTCGTCGAGGGCTTCCTTGGTCGAGACGTGGACCAGGTACAGCGGCGTGCCGAGGGTTTCGGCGATGCGGATCGCCCGGCTCGCGGCTTCGCCTTCCACTTGCGAAGGTCGCGACAGCGGATGCGCTTCCGGCCCGGTGATGCCCTGGGCCATCAACTTGCGTTGCAGGTGATAGACCAGTTCGCCGTTTTCCGCGTGCACGGTCGGCACCGCGCCCAGTTCCAGACAACGCTCGAAACTGGCCACCAGCGTATCGTCGGCGGCCATGATCGCGTTTTTGTAAGCCATGAAATGCTTGAAGCTGTTGACCCCGTGATGGCTGACCAGCTCGGCCATTTCTTCGCGAACCTGTTCGCTCCACCAGGTGATGGCGACGTGAAAGCCATAGTCCGACGCGGACTTCTCGGCCCAGCCGCGCCATTGATGAAACGCCTCCATCAACGATTGCTGGGGGTTGGGAATCACGAAGTCGATGATCGAGGTGGTGCCGCCGGCAAGCCCCGCGGCGGTGCCGCTGAAGAAGTCTTCGCTGGCCACTGTGCCCATGAAGGGCAACTGCATATGAGTGTGCGGGTCGATGCCGCCGGGCATCAGGTATTGGCCGCTGCCGTCGAGCACTTCGGCGTCGGTGGGAACATCGAGGTTTTCACCGATGGCTTTGATTACGCCGTCGGCGCAATAGACGTCGGCGCGATAACTTTCATCATGGGTAATAACGGTGGCGCCACGGATCAACAGAGACATTCCGAGTTCCTCGCAGGCATGACCGACTGATGCCGGTTCTAAATGTTTTATATGAAGCAGACGCAAACAGGTGTATTCCTGTCAACGCTGTCAGGAATAGAAACTAGTCTGAGTTTATGGAATGAGCAAGAATATTTTTTATAAGCTTATGACTGTTTTAAGGTATTGATAAATAACGATTTAAACTGAAAATCACCAAAATGGTGAGGCCTCTCACCATTTTGACGCACTTGACAGGTTCTAAAAATAGACGAGATTTTCTATGTGAAATCAGCCGCTTGAGGATGGTCTATGGTTGAGACGCAGTCTTTCAAAAAAGATCGACGCACCAGATTGAGTCCTGACTTCCCGGACAACTTGCCTGACACTCGGCCCGAGTGGCATGGCAACTCACCGCGGATTCAATGGTTGGATAAATAAAGCTGATTAATATCAGTTGGTTAGCTAAATTTTATGGCACTGCCCGATGCGCAAGCGGGGCACCCGGCACGTTTATTGATGCCGCCGCTGACACCTTGGCCGGTCCGTAAAAGTTGTCAGTTTCTCCGGCCATCGTCCGGCTCGCGCGCCTCGCGCCAGCCCCTGATGAGCAAAAATAATCAAAAGAACAGTGGAGCGGCCATGCAACAGATCAGATCGAAAGTGACCGAGCGCGACGGCTTGTTTGAGCTGGAAGCCGGCAGCGACGTCCTCGACAGTCCCCGTTACAACCACGACATGGCACCGACCAAGGTGCACGAACGAACCTGGAACAAATGGCACATCACCGCGTTATGGGTTGGCATGGCGATCTGCGTGCCGACCTACACCCTCGGCGGCGTGCTCACCGCTTATTTCGGCCTGACCGTCGGCGAAGCGCTGCTGGCGATTCTGTTCGCCAACATCATCGTACTGATTCCGCTGACCCTGAACGCCTTCCCCGGCACCAAGTACGGCATTCCATTTCCGGTGTTGCTGCGCTCGTCCTTTGGCATCTTCGGTTCCAACATTCCGTGCCTGATCCGTGCCCTGGTGGCGTGTGGCTGGTTTGGCATCCAGACCATGTTCGGCGGGCTGGCGATCCACCTGTTTCTCGGTTCGGTGTTCGATGGCTGGAAAGCCCTTGGCGGTACCGGCGAAGTGATTGGCTTCATGCTGTTCTGGGCCTTGAACTTATGGGTGGTGATTCGCGGCGCGGACTCGATCAAATGGCTGGAAACCCTCTCGGCACCGTTGCTGGTGCTGGTGGGCGTGGGGTTGCTGGTGTGGGCGATGCCGAACGTGTCGATGACTGAATTGATGGCGATCCCGGCCAAGCGTCCGGAAGGGGCCAGCGTGGTCAGCTACTTTGCTGCCGGGCTGACTGCGATGGTCGGGTTCTGGGCCACCTTGTCGCTGAATATTCCGGACTTCAGTCGCTACGCAAAAAGCCAGAAGGATCAGATTGTCGGGCAGATTATCGGCTTGCCCCTGACCATGTTCCTGTTCGCCTCCCTCGGCGTGGTAATGACCGCCGCTTCGGTAAAACTGGTGGGCGTTACTGTTTCTGATCCGGTCACGTTGATCGGCCATATCCAGAGCCCGGTCTGGGTCGCCCTGGCCATGGCGCTGATCATCATCGCCACGTTGTCCACCAACACCGCGGCCAACATCGTTTCGCCGACCAACGATTTCCAGAACGTTGCGCCCAAGATCATCAACCGCACCAAAGCGGTGATGCTCACGGGGTTGGTCGGTTTGGCACTGATGGCCCATGAACTGCTGAAGAAGCTGGGGCTGATCGTTTCGGATTTAAGCCTGGAGACGGTGTATTCCAACTGGTTGCTGGGGTATTCGAGCCTGTTGGGGCCGATCGCCGGGATCATGGTGGTGGACTATTTCCTGATCAAGAAACAGCAACTGGATCTGGCGGGTCTCTACCGCGATGACGTTTACCCGGCGTGGAACTGGTTCGGTTTTATCGCATTCGGCGTGCCGGTGGCGTTGACGCTGCTGTCGCTGGGCAGCGATGCGTTCAGCTGGTTTTACAGCTACGGCTGGTTCACCGGCTCGGCCCTTGGTGGGCTGATTTATTACGGGTTGAATGTGATGCGGCCGAGTCCTACTGCCGTGAAATCGGCGGTATGAGGGATGGCCTCATCGCGGGCAAGCCCGCTCCCACAGTGGATCTCCAGTGTTCACAAAATCCATGTGGGAGCGGGCTTGCTCGCGAAGGCGGCCTCAAAGACACCAAAAATCCGCCTGAAGAAACCTATAACAACTGCCTGAGGAGATCACCATGAACGCTGCCGTAGACGTTCTGCAGTCCACCCATCAGCACATCAACCGCGACCGTCTGTGGCAGTCGCTCATGGAACTGGCCAAGCTCGGTGCCACGGTCAAGGGCGGCGTTTGCCGTCTGGCCCTGACCGACCTTGACCGCCAGGCGCGCGATATCTTCGTGAAGTGGTGCGAGGAGGCCGGGTGCACCGTCAGCATCGACGCCGTCGGCAATATCTTTGCCCGGCGTCCGGGCCGCAACCCGAGCCTGCCGCCGGTGATGACCGGCAGCCACATCGACACTCAACCCACCGGCGGCAAGTTCGACGGCTGTTTCGGCGTGCTGGCCGGGGTCGAAGTCTTGCGCACCCTCAATGACCTGGGCGTGGAGACCGAAGCGCCACTGGAAGTAGTGGTCTGGACCAACGAAGAAGGTTCGCGCTTCGCCCCGTGCATGATGGGCTCCGGCGTGTTCGCGGAAAAATTCACCCTCGAAGAAACCCTGGCCAAGGTCGATGCCGAGGGTGTGACTGTCGGCGAAGCCCTGAACGCCATTGGTTATGCCGGCCCGCGCAAGGTCAGCGGCCATGCCGTGGGCGCGTATTTCGAAGCGCACATTGAGCAAGGCCCGATTCTCGAGGACGAGCGCAAAACCATCGGCGTGGTGATGGGCGCCCTCGGGCAGAAATGGTTCGACCTGAAACTGCGCGGCGTCGAAGCCCACGCCGGCCCGACGCCGATGCACCTGCGCAAGGACGCTCTGGTCGGCGCCTCGGTGATCGTCGGCGCGGTCAATCGTGCCGCCCTCGGCCATCAACCTCACGCCTGTGGCACCGTCGGTTGTCTGCAAGCCTACCCCGGCTCACGCAACGTGATTCCCGGCGAAGTGCGCATGACTCTGGATTTCCGTCATCTGGAACCGGCGCGACTGGACTCGATGATCGCCGAAGTCCGTCAGGTTATCGAAACCACCTGCGAGGAACACGGCCTGACCTTTGAACTGACACCCACCGCTGACTTCCCTCCGCTGTACTTCGACAAGGGCTGCGTCGAAGCGGTACGTGGCGCCGCCCAAGGGTTGGGGTTGTCGCACATGGACATCGTCAGCGGAGCAGGGCATGACGCAATCTTCCTCGCCGAGCTCGGCCCGGCCGGGATGATCTTCGTGCCTTGCGAGGGCGGCATCAGCCACAACGAAATCGAAAATGCCGCGCCCGATGATCTGGCCGCCGGCTGTGCGGTGTTGTTGCGGGCGATGCTGGCGGCTTCGGATGCGATTGCCAGTGGCAAGCAAGCGGCTTGAGGCATCGGTTGTTCGATGCCTCATTGGGTTGGCGGGATGCTCAACGGCGGGTTTGCAACGTTTTGAACATCAGCATCCCCGCCAGCATGGCGATGGCGAACACCCAGGCCTGCCAGTGGCCCGTCGGTAGCAACACCAGTGCCGGGCCGGGACAGATACCGGCAATGCCCCAACCGACTCCGAAAAGCAGGCTGCCACCGATCAAGCGCCGATCCAGTTCACGGCTGATCGGCAACTGCATGGGCGCCCCCAGCAGGGACGTCGGTTGTTTCATGGCCCAATGAAACGGCCCCCAGGCCACGGCAATGGCCCCGATCATGACCAGCGCCAGGGAGGGATCCCACATGCCGGTGATGTCCAGAAAGCCCAGCACTTTGGCCGGGTTTGCCATGCCGGCCAGCAACAGGCCGATGCCGAACAGCAGGCCAGCGAGGAACGCGGTCAGTTTGCGCATGTTCAATACCCCAGCAGATGGCGCAGGACGAACACCGTCACGAAGCCGGCGAACATGAAACTTGAGGTGGCGGCAATGGAGCGCGGTGACAGGCGCGAGATACCGCACACGCCGTGGCCACTGGTGCAGCCGGAACCGTAACGAGTGCCGACGCCGACGCACAATCCGGCGACGATCAGGCCCACGGTACCGGTTTTGAATTCGATGGCCGGCCACACATGAAACAACGCCCACAACAACGGCGCCGCCAATAGTCCGAGCAGGAACAGGGCTTTTTCGCCCCGCCCCGAATCATGACGCTCAAGCAGACTGCCTAACAGTCCGCTGATTCCGGCCACCCGTCCGTTAGCCACCACCATGACGCTGGCGGCCAGACCGATCAGGACACCTCCGGCCAAGGCGGACCACGGGGTGAAGTGAAGCGAATCAAGCATCATGGCAACTCTCCAGACGGGCAAGGAGCGGCACTAAACCACTCTTTTCTGTTTGAGCATAGAGCTGCTTTTGGCTACCCGCGTCACAAAACAGAATCCTCAATCGTCATCCTGTTGAACCCCTCAAATTGCGGAGCAACACGATGTCGTCCAACACCCAACCGGTCAACCTGCTGCAATCCATCCCTCAGGTTTTCGAAAGCCTGACCCAAGTCCATGTCACCCTCGCCAATCACGATCTGGACCCCACCCTCAAACACCTGCTGCACCTGCGTGCCTCGCAGATCAACCAATGCGGTTTCTGCGTGAAAATGCACACCCGCGAGGCTCGTGACGCCAATGAAACCAACGAACGCCTGGATCGCCTGATCGTCTGGCGCCATGTCAGCGATTTCAGCGCTGCCGAACGCGCCGCCCTGGCCTGGACCGAAGCCCTGACCGTACTCGATGAAAAGACCGATTACGCCAGCCTGCGCGGCGACTTGCGCGAGCATTTCAACGATGCACAGATCGGCGCCTTGACGGCCGAGATCGGCATGATCAACCTGTGGAACCGTTTGCAGGTGTCGAGGCACTGATCGATGAACTCCGCTGAAAACGCCGCCGCTGTGTTCGAGCAGCGCCGGCCCTTTTTGCTCGGTCTGGCGTATCGGATTCTCGGCTCGCGCACCGAAGCCGAGGATGCGGTGCAAGAGCTGTTCATCAAATGGCTGGAGGCCGATCGGGCCTCCATCAGCACGCCGGCCGCCTGGCTCACCACAGCCTGCACCCGGCACTGCATCGACGTGCTGCGCTCGGCGCACACGTCACGGGTCGATTACATCGGCACCTGGCTGCCGGAACCCATTCACACCACCCATCAGCATTCACCCGAGCATATTCATGACCTGGCCTCGTCATTGTCCACCGCGTTCCTGCTCTTGCTTGAGCGGCTAACACCCAAGGAGCGCGCTGCATACCTGCTTTACGAAATCTTCGACATGGATTACGCGCAAGTGGCCGAGACGATCGGGGTCCAGGAAGCGACTTGCCGCAAGCTGGTGTCCCGGGCCAAGGCCGGCCTGGGTAGCGGACAACTCCGCTTTCAGCCGGCACCGGCACGTCAGGACCAATTGCTGGACGCCTTCCACAGCGCCATCGCCAGCGGCTCGACTGCTTCCCTGACCGCGCTGCTGGCCGAAGACGTCGAACTCTGCGCCGATGGCGGCGGTAAAGCTTCGGCCATCCGCGAAACCCTGTTCGGCATCAACAGCGTGCTGGATTTCATCAGCCAGTCGTTGCATGCCTACTGGCAAACGTACGAATGGCTGCCCACGGAAATCAACGGCGCTCAAGGCGCGATCATCAAAGCCGACGGCGAACTCGTCGCGTCGCTGAGTTTTGGTTTTGATGAAGCGGGGCGGGTGAACCGGATTTTTATCATGCGTAATCCGGATAAGTTGGTGGGGCTGGAAGCGGGGTTGGACGTGCGGTAATGCTTTGGCCCGAAAAGATCGCAGGCTTCGCCAGCTCCTACATTGACCGAGTACACCTGTGATCGTGCGGATGTACGTAATCCCCGTAGGAGCTGGCGAAGCCTGCGATCTTTTGATCTTCTGCTAGGTCTGCCGAAAAGATCGCAGCCTGCGGCAGCTCCTACATTGACCGAGTACACCTGTGATCATGCGGATGTACGCAATCCCTGTAGGAGCTGGCGAAGCCTGCGATCTTTTGATCTTGATCGTTCAAATCCAAATGGCATCCCACAACGGATAATCACCCACCCGCTTCACCAATCCCGCACGCAACGGATTCATGACGATGTAACGTGCTGCATCCTTGATATCTTCGTCGCGACGCAAAGTCCGATCGTAATATCCTCGTTGCCATAATCGGCCTTGGCTGCGACGCATAAGGTTGATCGATCGACTGCTTCTGGATTTGATGCGGCACATCAGTTCAGCCAAGGTCCCGTGCTTGAGTTCCAACAACCAGTGCAGGTGATCCGGCATCACTACCCAAGCCATGGAGTTGACTATCGAGGTTTGATCGGCACAGCGCAGTTGGTCGACCAGAAGCCGTCCCAGCCGCCAATCGGCGAACACCGGCTCTCGTTGATGAGCGACGACGGTCAGCAGATAAATACGACCAGATTCGGAAAATCGAGCCTTGCGCAGGTGACATCCATTTGCAGCGACAGCCATTCCTTGGCCTCCTTGAAGTGTGTTGTCAGATAAACGTTAGTCGTTAGCGCGAGTGGCGTGGATGAAAGCGTTTTCGGAATATTTCGAATACGCAGAAAAGATCGCAGCCTGCGGCAGCTCCTACATTGATCGAGTACACCTGTGATCACGCGGATGTACGCAACCCCCGTAGGAGCTGGCGAAGCCTGCGATCTTTTGATCTTGTGCTGCCGGCAGCTGCTTCATTCGCACTATCAGAGCCACCAACGGTCGTAATCTTCACAGGGCAGCACGTAACCGCGCCGCCGCAATCGTGGAGTTCCAATGAGCCAGGACGTCCTGAGCACCGAAACCAATCGCCGTCAGTTGCAGCAAATCATCGCCGGGTTGTCCGATGGGGTGATTTTGCTGGAGCTCGATCAGACGATCCTCTGGGCCAATGACGCTGCGCTGGCGATGCACGGTGTCAGTCGGATCGGTGAGCTGGGAGCCAATGCCCAGGAGTATGCGAAGCGCTTCGCCCTGCGTTATCGCAACAATCACCCGGTTCTGACGGAGAACTATCCGATCAGCCGCATTGCCCGCGGCGAGATGTTCAGCGATGTACTGGTCGAATTGACACCGGTCGAAAACGACGAGCGCACCTGGGTGCATAGCGTGCGCAGCATGGTGCTGGCGGACCGTGCCGGCGAGCCGGAGTCGTTGGTGTTGATCATGAACGACGTCACCGAATGGGCCAGCGCCGAGCAGCGTTTCGAGAAGACCTTCAATGCCAACCCGGCACCGGCGGTGATCTGTCGCCTCAGCGATTTGCGTTACATCAAGGTCAATCAGGGTTTTCTGGAAATGACCGGCTATACCCGTGATCAGGTGATCGGCGTTTCGACCTATGAGCTGGACGTGCTGGAGCGCGCTGAAAATAAAGACCTGGCCAAGCAACGTTTGCGTGACGCAGCCACCATTCCGCAGATGCAGGCCGAACTGCAATTGGCCGACGGTGGCAGCAAACAGGTGATCGTCGCCGGGCAACCGCTTGAGCTCAACGACGAAGATTGCATGCTGTTTTCCTTTGTGGACATGGAGCCTCGGCACAAGGCCGAAATTGCCCTGCGCCAGAGCGAAGAGCGGTTCGCCAAAGCGTTTCGTCTCACCCCAGTGCCAATCCTGGTGTGCAGTGCCGACGATCAAGTGGTGATAGACGTCAACGAAGCCTTTCTCGATACCCTCGCATACCCCAGTGAAGAATTGCTCGGCAAGACAGTCACGCACATCGATTTCATCGATGATGCGGCCACTCGTGTGCGGCTGTTTGCGGCCCTGGAAAAAACCGGGAGTGTGGATCGAATCGATGTCCGGGTACGCAGAAAAGATGCCGGGCTGATCGATTGCGCGGTCTCGGCGGACACCGTGAAATTTCAGGACGACCCTTGCTACTTGCTGGTGTTGATGGACATCACGGAGCGCAAACGCACCGAGCTGGAGTTGGTGTCGGCGATTGAAGAGGTGATGAAAGATGCTTCCTGGTTCAGCCGCACACTGATCGAAAAACTCGCCAACGTGAAGAACGTCAATTCGCCGCAGTTGCCCGGTGCGTCTTTTACCGAGCTGACCGCCCGGGAGCGCGATGTGCTCGGCCTCATTTGTGAAGGCCTGGCCGACAAGGAGATCGCCGCACGCCTGAAACTGGCGCCCAATACGGTGCGCAATCATGTGGCGACGGTGTATTCCAAGCTCGATGTGCACAGTCGCAGTGAGGCGATTGTCTGGGCTCACGAACGGGGTCTGTTCTCCGGTGACAGGCGGTTGACGCCGCGGCGTTAAGGTGCAAATGCACCATGGGCGGTGGTGCAAATTCATGTATTGGCCAAGGTGTGTTTTTTTTAGGCTGTCAGGGTGCGATACGAGGCTTCGGCCCGGTATCGCGTCCTCCTCGATGCAGCTAAAGGAACAGCCTCATGGGCAGTGAACAGATCAGGCACGCGGTCGATTGTGCGTCGCGGTCAAGGTGAGCCGGATGATTTATCTGGCGCAATTGCGTATGCAACTGGAGCGAAGTTTTTCGCCGTTGGCCTGTGAGTGTTCGCTCACGGGGGATAATTCGTTGACGGTGAAGCTTTATCATCCGGCGACGGGGCAGGTGGATCTGGTGGTCAGTGGGTTGAGCGTGGCGAAACTCAGGACGCCGGAAGCGGTGGCGGCGTTGATTGAAGAGTTGCGGTATGAGCTTGAGAGCAGTGGCTTGCATCGGTCCAGTGCTTTATAGGTACCGATCTATCCGGTGTTTTCTGGCATTGATGGGTGGCTGGGCTATAAGGAATGCGAGGGTATTTCTTTTCTGTGACCGGTCCGCGGGTTTGCGGCGTGGTTTCGGGTCGCGGGAAATGTCGATTACTTACCGCGGGTCAGCCTATGAACAGTCTTGGGAAATGTGTTTTTTCGCCACTGTCGCTCGCACTCTGCGCGGCGATTCTGGGTGGGTGCGCCAGTCCGCCGCCTCCACCACCTGCTGCGCCGCCACCGCCCCCCGTTCGAACCTGTCAGACCAGCGAAAATACGGATGTGCAGGGCGATATGAGGGCTGAAGGGCAGGTGACCCGGACCACGACCCTGACCCGTTGCGTCACTCAGTAAGCCGGGTCAGGTGTACCGGCGCGATGTGCGACCGGCGGGTGTGGCTTGAGTAGCGGGTCAGACTTCCTCGATCCTGACCCACCGCGACTCGCGTGCCGCCAAACGAATCGCCGTTGCCAGGCGTTCGACTCCCCATGCCTGCTCGAAATCCGTCCCGTCCTGACCGAGGCCGGCCAGCGCCATCACCAACTCATGCACTTCCAGGGTCTTGAGTTCGTTGTAACCCAACTGATGCCCCGGCGCCGGGCTGAAGGCGGCATAACCCGGCAAGTCCGGTCCCGCCAGCAGGCGCTGGAAGCCGCCTTGCCCTGCGCGATAAATCCGCAGTTCATTCAACCGTTCCTGATCGAACGCCAGCGTGCCTCGGGTGCCGCTGATCTCAAAACTCAGGTGATTTTTGTAACCGTGTTTAAGCCAGCTACTGCTGAACGTCCCGCGTGCTCCGTTGGCGAACCGCAACAACGCATGGACCTGATCGTCGACCGCGACCTCGCGTCGTTCCTGACCGCCCACTGTAATGGGACGTTGCGGGTGCACGGTCTGGGTATCAGCGCACACGGCCTCGACGTCACCCAGCAAATGACGGGCCATGGCCAGCAAGTGGCTGCCCAAGTCCGCCAAGGCGCCGCCGGCGTAATCGGCGTCACAACGCCAGGACCAGGGTGAAGCGGGGTCGGCCATGAAGTCTTCGCTGAATTCGCCCTGAAAACTGATGACCTGCCCCAATGCGCCGCTTTGGATCAAATCGCGAGCCAGGCCAATGATCGGGTTGTGTTGATAGTTGTAACCGACCCGCGTCACCACGCCCGCAGCTTTAGCGGCCAGGCGCATGGCACTGGCCTGTTCGAGGTTCACGGCCAGCGGTTTTTCGCAGTACACCGGTTTGCCGGCGGCGAGGGCGGCCATGGCCATGGGGTAGTGCAGGTGGTTAGGGGTGGTGATGGCGATCAGATTGACCTTGGGGTCATTGATCAGCTGTTGCCAGTCGCTGTGAGCGGTATCGAAACCCCAGGCGTCGGCGCAGTGGCGGGCGCGCTGCGGATCGGCGTCGGCGAGGGCGGCGAGTTTGAGCTTCAGCGGCAATTCAAAAACGGCGCTGACGTTGCGAAAAGCCAGGGCGTGGGCGCGGCCCATGAAACCTGTGCCGATAAGTCCGATACCGAGTTCGCGCATAGCCGGGGTCCTTTGGATTTTTATATTCAGGAGGGCTATTTATGGAATAAATATTCCCAACATGCAAATGGTGGAATAAATATTCCCGTTTTGAGTCCGGTAGAAGCGTCGATCCCCCTGTAGGAGCTGCCGAAGGCTGCGATCTTTTGATCTTGTTTCTAAAAGCTGAATCAAGATCAAAAG
>NZ_JAHBDQ010000039.1 GCF_019956555.1 Pseudomonas sp. A-RE-19
CGGGAATAGGCTGGTCTGGTTTCGTGGTTCACCTTGGATATACGCCACAGCAAAAATGCCCCGTATCTTTCAATACGGGGCATTTTCTTGAATCGTTGCGCAAATGGCTAGGTTTTCACACAGTCTGGAAGGCTGCGATCTTTTGACTTTGACGCTTCACTGCTTGCCCAACGCAAAGTTGGGCAATGCGCCTACCGATTGATTGAACTGGTACGGAATCGACACCAGCCCCAACCCGGTATTGCGCTGCACCACAAAGTGCAAATGCGGGCCGCTGCTGTTGCCGGTGTTGCCCGACAGCGCCAGCGCACTGCCCACCGCCACGCGCTGACCTTCCCGTACGCAGACTGAGCCTTTCTTGAGGTGCAGGTACACGCCCATGGTCCCGTCATCGTGCAGCACTCGCACGAAATTGCCCGACGGATCGGTGCCGCGCCCGGTCTGGCCATTCTCGGTTTTCACCACCACCCCGCCACGCGCCGCAATGATCGGCGTGCCTTCGGGCATGGCGATGTCCATCGCATATCGATTCTTCGGCCCGTAGTGACTGTATTGGCCATTGGCACCCTGAGTCAGCCGAAACGGCCCACCACGCCAGGGCAACGGATATCGATACGCCATGGCGGCCCCTGCGGGGTCACCCAGGGAGTATTCGAACCTTGGTATATACACCAGCGGCCTTGCGGCATTCATCGCCTTGAGCAGCGCCAGACGAATGTTACTGCGCGCCGGCAGAACCCGACGGATCGGTCGACTCGGCGCGCCACTGACATTGTTCAACCCGGCGAAACTCAGCTCGATCTCGACCGGCGCGTACAGGTCGTTACGCACGAACACACTGTCCATGCCCTTTTGTTTCTTGATGTCGAGGTACACCTGTCGCTCGAGGTGCTCTTCCATCCGGTCCCGAAAAACGAACACCTTCGCGCCTTTGGTGGGGCGGTCGCTGTAAGAGACCACACCACTGGCATTGGTGGACCTGTAGATCGTCATGGCCACAACCGAGGTGGAGGCCATGAAAAGACCACAGAAAAACAGCAGGCGCGCGAGCATGGGCAAGATTCTGTCGAGTAAGGCCTGGGAAAGAGCCTAGCAGCTGAAATGGACCAGCGTTGTCGACAGATGTTTCAAGATGGAAGGTTCAAGGGATGTGCGGTGAGTTCGATGGCCCCATCGCGAGCAGGCTCGCTCCCACATTGGAATGCATTCCAATGTGGGAGCGAGCCTGCTCGCGATGACTTTGGGTCAGTCGACGCCGAGTTTACGCGCCCGGTACGAAATGCTTCTGCGCCGTGCCACGGGCGATCAGACGGGAGATGTAGTCGAGCTTCTGCGCATCCTGATCAACAAAACGGAAGGTCAGTTGCAGCCACTCGCTGTCGGGCTTCGGCTCGTGGGCGACGATGGCGTGCAGGTAACCGTTGAGACGGGCAATTTCGGCGTTGTCGCCCTGCTCCAGGTCGAGTACGGCACTATCGAGGACTTGCGGCAGGGTCTCGGTGCGTTTCACCACCAGCAACGCTTCCTTGATGCTCAGGGCCTTGATCACACACTGCTGAGTGCCGCTCGGCAGGCGCAGCTGACCTTGGCCACGACCACCCGCCGATGCGGCGGCGGAGGCGGCAGGTGCCTTGACTGGCGGGCTGTTGAGCAGGCCGCGGGACGGCGCGGCGGCCGCAGCGGGTGCCGCGGCAGCAGGTTTGGCGAACGGGTTGACGACAGCTGCCGATGGCGTAACCACGGCAGCCTTGCCGCCAGTCAACGCGCTGAGGGAGTCATTGCCGAACGCCGAGTTCATTTTGGTCGGCGCGCTGTTCATCAAGGTGTCGAGCTTGCCGACCTTGTTCAGCGCCTGCTTGACCTTGGTCAGCAGCTGCTCATTGGTGAACGGTTTGCTGACGTAGCCGGAAACGCCGGCCTGAATCGCCTGGACAACGTTTTCTTTGTCGCCACGGCTGGTCACCATCACGAACGGCATGGTCTTGAGGTTGTCCTGCTCGCGGCACCAGGTCAGCAGTTCCAGACCGGACATTTCCGGCATCTCCCAGTCGCACAACACCAGGTCGAATGCTTCCTTGGCCAGCATGGCCTGGGCCTTTTTGCCGTTGACTGCATCTTCGGTCCGGATCCCCGGGAAGTAGTTGCGCAGGCACTTCTTCACCAAATCACGAATGAACGACGCATCGTCCACGACCAACACACTGATCTTGCTCATCCAACACCCCTTTAAAAATCCCGGCAAGCATAACGCTGGCTGATGGCACTTTGCCAAAACTCTTCAGTCACGCCGGGACTTTTCGTTCGCGGGTGCTGCTTTTCTATTCATATTCGGCTTTTCAATTCGAAAGCCACACAAACAAAAACGCCCGGCCAAAGGGCCGGGCGCTTTTCTTGGGCAACCTTACTTATCGTCAGCTTTGCCCGGAACATTAGCGCTTTCGGCACTTGTGCCTTGCACTTCTTCCTTCATGCGCTTGAGGCCCAGGTGACGCACGTCGGTACCGCGCACCAGGTAAATCACCAGTTCCGAGATGTTGCGCGCGTGGTCACCGATCCGTTCCAGCGAGCGCAGCACCCAGATAATGCTCAAGACCCGCGAGATGGAGCGCGGGTCTTCCATCATGTAAGTGGCGAGTTCACGCAGCGCAGTCTTGTATTCGCGGTCGATGATCTTGTCGTACTGCGCCACCGACAATGCCAGGTCGGCGTCGAAGCGGGCAAACGCGTCCAGGGCATCGCGAACCATGTTGCGCACCTGGTCGCCGATGTGGCGAACCTCGACATAACCGCGCGGCGCTTCGCCTTCTTCGCACAACTGGATGGCACGACGGGCGATCTTGGTGGCTTCGTCGCCGATACGCTCCAGGTCGATCACCGACTTGGAGATGCTGATGATCAGACGCAAGTCCGACGCCGCTGGCTGACGACGGGCCAGAATGCGCAGGCATTCTTCGTCGATGTTGCGTTCCATCTGGTTGATCTGGTCGTCGATCTCACGCACTTGCTGGGCCAGGCCGGAGTCGGCCTCGATCAGCGCGGTGACGGCGTCGTTGACCTGTTTCTCGACCAGCCCGCCCATGGCCAGGAGGTGGCTGCGCACTTCCTCGAGCTCAGCGTTGAATTGCTGGGAGATGTGATGGGTAAGGCCTTCTTTACTAATCATGTTGGCGTCCTTGGAGCGTCCGGTAAGGTGCGGTGGACCGCAGCGTCAGTTCAGTGAGCAACCACAGCTTCCTAGCCGTAACGACCGGTGATGTAGTCTTCGGTCTGCTTCTTCGCCGGATTGGTGAACAGGGTATCGGTGTCGCCGAATTCCACCAGTTTGCCCATGTACATGAACGCCGTGTAGTCAGAAACCCGCGCGGCCTGTTGCATGTTGTGGGTCACGATAACAATGGTGAACTTGGATTTCAGTTCGTAGATCAGCTCTTCGACTTTCAGCGTGGAGATCGGGTCGAGTGCCGAGCACGGTTCGTCGAGCAGCAGCACTTCCGGCTCCACGGCGATGGTGCGGGCAATCACCAGACGTTGCTGCTGACCACCGGACAGGCCGAGCGCCGACTCGTGCAGACGGTCTTTTACCTCATCCCACAGCGCCGCGCCTTTCAACGCCCACTCAACGGCTTCGTCGAGGATGCGCTTTTTGTTGATGCCCTGGATGCGCAAACCGTAAACCACGTTTTCGTAGATGGTTTTCGGGAACGGGTTGGGCTTCTGGAACACCATGCCGACTCGGCGACGCAGCTCGGCCACGTCCTCGCCCTTGCGGTAGATGTTGTTGCCGTAGAGGTTGATCGCGCCTTCGACACGGCAGCCGTCCACCAGGTCGTTCATGCGGTTGAAGGTACGCAGCAGCGTGGACTTGCCACAGCCGGACGGGCCGATGAAGGCGGTCACGCGCTGTTTCGGGATGTTCATGCTGACGTCGTACAGCGCTTGTTTGTCGCCGTAGAACAGGCTCAGGCCCGGCACTTCGATGGCCACGGTTTCCTGCTCGAGGCTCAGGCTCTGTTTGTCGCGGCCCAGGGCCGACATGTTGATGCCGTGAGTGTGTGCTTCGTGCTGCATGGGAGGCTCCCTGTGCTAACAAATTCGGTTCAGTGAGCCGCTGGCCTCACAAGATTGGGCCAGCGGTGTCGCCGTTCTGTAGGAGCGAGGCTTGCCCGCGAAGGCGTCCTTGATATCGCCTTCGCCGGCAAGCCTGGCTCCTACAGGGAGCGGCAGTAATCAGCTATCCAGTGCTTTGTATTTTTCGCGCAGATGGTTACGGATATAAACGGCCGACAAGTTGAGCGTGGCGATCACCAGCACCAGCAGCAATGCGGTGGCGTACACCAGTGGCCTCGCGGCTTCGACGTTCGGGCTCTGGAAGCCGACGTCATAAATGTGGAAGCCCAGGTGCATGATCTTCTGGTCCAGGTGCAGGTACGGGTAGTTGCCATCCAGCGGCAGCGACGGTGCCAGTTTCACCACACCTACCAGCATCAGCGGCGCCACTTCACCGGCGGCGCGAGCCACGGCGAGGATCATGCCGGTCATCATGGCCGGGCTGGCCATCGGCAGCACGATCTTCCACAAGGTTTCAGCCTTGGTCGCGCCGAGGGCCAACGAGCCTTCGCGAACGGTGCGAGGAATCCGCGCCAGGCCTTCTTCGGTGGCCACGATCACCACCGGCACCGCCAGCAGCGCCAGGGTCAGCGAGGCCCAGAGCAGGCCCGGTGTACCGAAGGTCGGTGCCGGCAGTGCTTCAGGGAAAAACAACCGGTCAACCGAACCGCCGAGTACATAGACGAAGAAGCCCAGACCGAACACGCCGTAAACGATCGCCGGAACGCCCGCGAGGTTGTTCACGGCGATGCGGATCAGGCGCGTCATGGTGTTCTGTTTCGCATATTCACGCAGGTAAACCGCTGCCAGTACGCCGAACGGGGTGACGATCATCGCCATGATCAGGGTCATCATCACGGTGCCGAAAATCGCCGGGAAAATCCCGCCTTCGGTGTTCGCTTCACGCGGGTCGTCACTGAGGAATTCCCAGACCTTGCTGAAGTAGAAGCCGAGCTTGGTGAAGGTGCTCATGGCGTTCGGCTGGTAGGCGTGAACCACTTTGCCGATGCCGATTTCGACCTCTTTGCCGTTGGCGTCGCGAGCAGTCAGGCTGTCGCGATTGAACTGGGTGTGCAGGTCGTTCAGACGCGCTTCGACTTCCTGATACCGGGCATTCAGCTCGGCGCGCTCGGACTCCATATCGGCTTGTGCGGCAGCGTCAAGATGGCCGGTCAGTTCCAGTTTGCGACCGTGCAGACGCACGCGTTCAAGGCCGGCGTTGATCGCACCGATGTCGGTCTTTTCCAGAGTCTTGAGCTGTGCGGCGAGCTGGTTGACGCGATCGACACGCGCCTGCAACTCAGGCCAAGCGGCCTCGCCTTCAGCGATGACCTTGCCGTCCTGTTTGACGTTGACCAGGTAACCGTAAAAGTTGCCCCACTCGCGACGTTCGATGGTCATCAACTCAGGTGGCGTCTTCTGGTCGGTCAGCCACTCGCCAACGGTCCAGGTGAAGTCATTGCCGTTCAGGTCACGGTTGCCGACCTTGATCAGCTCGCGGGTCATGAACTCCGGGCCCTGGTCGGGCACCGGCAGGCCAGCGCTTTTCAGGCGCTCGCGTGGCACTTCTTCCTTCTGCACCACTTCACCGATGACCAGGTGATTGGCCTGTCCCGGCACGTCGTAATTGGCGTGCACCAAGTCCGCCGGCCAGAAGTGACCCAGACCGCGCACGGCAATCACCGCCAGCAGGCCAATGGTCATGATGACCGCAATGGACACCGCGCCGCCGCTGATCCAGACGCCGGGGGCGCCGCTCTTGAACCATCCATTCAGGGAGTTCTGTTTCACAGACTTCTACCTTTCTTAAAGCGACGAGTATTTCTTGCGCAGACGCTGACGAATCAGTTCCGCGAGGGTGTTCATGACGAAGGTGAACAACAGCAGCACCAGCGCCGAGAGGAACAGCACGCGGTAGTGGCTGCCGCCGACTTCCGATTCGGGCATTTCCACCGCCACGTTGGCCGCCAGGGTGCGCAGGCCTTCGAACAGGTTCATTTCCATGACCGGGGTGTTACCGGTGGCCATCAGCACGATCATGGTTTCACCGACCGCACGGCCCATGCCGATCATCAGTGCCGAGAAAATGCCCGGGCTGGCCGTGAGGATCACCACACGCGTCATGGTCTGCCACGGCGTGGCACCGAGGGCCAGAGAGCCCAGGGTCAGGCCGCGAGGCACGCTGAACACGGCGTCTTCGGCAATGGAGTAGATGTTTGGAATGACCGCGAAGCCCATGGCCAGGCCGACCACCAGAGCGTTGCGCTGGTCGTAGGTGATCCCCAGGTCGTGGGAGATCCACATGCGCATGTCGCCACCGAAGAACCAGGTTTCCATGTACGGGCTCATATACAGCGACAGCCAGCCCACAAACAGAATCACCGGGATCAGGATCGCGCTTTCCCAGCCGTCCGGCACTTTCAGGCGGATGGACTCAGGCAGGCGACTGAAGACGAAACCCGCCACCAGAATGCCGATCGGCACGAGCATCAGCAGGCTGAAGATGCCGGGCAGATGCCCTTCGACATAAGGTGCGAGGAACAGGCCGGCGAAGAAGCCGAGGATCACCGTCGGCATCGCTTCCATCAACTCGATCACCGGTTTGACCTTGCGGCGCATGCCTGGAGCCATGAAGTACGCGGTATAGATCGCCGCCGCAACGGCCAGTGGCGCGGCCAGCAGCATGGCGTAGAACGCAGCTTTCAGGGTACCGAAGGTCAGCGGCGAAAGGCTCAGCTTGGGTTCGAAATCGGTGTTGGCGGCGGTCGATTGCCAGACATATTTAGGCTCGTCGTAGTTCTCGTACCAGACCTTGCTCCACAACGCGCTCCAGGAAACTTCCGGGTGCGGGTTATCGAGCAACAGCGGTTGCAGCTTGCCGCCCTGCTCCACGATCACGCGGTTGGCCCGTGGCGACAGGCCGAAAAGGCCTTGGCCGTCGACCACCTGGTCCACCAGCAAGGTGCGGTGAGCGGTGCTGTGGAACACGCCGAGTTTGCCGGACGCATCGAGGGCAACGAAGCCTTTGCGACGTTCTTCAGCGGTGATTTCAACGATCGGCGTAGTGCCCATCTGGAAGGTACGAATCTGCTTCAGCCGCAGTTCGCCATCCGTGTCGCGGGCCATGAACCACTGGGCCAGGCCGCCCTTGGAGTCGCCGAGGATCAGCGAGATACCGCCCACCAGCTGGGTGCTGGCGGTAATCTCGGCATCGCCGTTTTCGAGCAATTTGTAGCGACCGTTGAGGCTCTTGTCGCGCAGGCTGAAAACGTCGGCCTGGGCACGACCGTTGACCACGTACAGCCACTGCTGGCGCGGGTCGACGAAGATATTCTTCACCGGTTCGGTCATTTGCGGCAGTTCGATGCGCTTCTGCTCGTTGGTGACTTCGCCGGTCATCATGTTTTCTTCGCTGGACAGCGACATGACATGCAACTGCGCACCGGTGGCGCCGGCCAGCAGCAGGGTCGTATCGGTAGCGTTGAGGCTGATGTGCTCCAGGGCACCGCCCGCCTCGTTCAGCACGATTGGCGCTTCGCCGTACGGATACTCGATGGCGGGCGAGATGGTTTTCTTGCCCTCCGGGTAACTGACTTTATACGTGTGACGGAACACCAGCACTTGACCGTTGGACAACCCCACCGCCACCAATGGATGGCCGGGTTGATCTTCACCGATGGACGTCACGCTGGTACCGGCCGGGATCGGCAGGTCGACACGGCGCAGTTCGGCGCCGGTGTCGATATCGAAGAATAGCGCCTGGCCCTTGTCGGAAACCCGCATGGCCACCTGGTTCTGTTCTTCGAGGGAGATCATCAGCGGCTTGCCGGCGTCTTGCATCCAGGCGGGCGTGATGGCGTCCTTGGCGGTCAGGTCGGCACCCTGGAACAGAGGCGCGACGACGTAACCGAGGAAAAAGAAGATCAGGGTGATCGCGCCCAGAACGGCGAGGCCGCCGACGAGGACGTACCAGCGAGTCAGGCGATCTTTCAGCGCACGAATACGGCGCTTGCGGTGCAGCTCAGGCGTATTGAAATCAATTCGCTTGGGGGGATTAGTAGTCATGGTGGAATTGGCCAGATCATTCATGCGCACACCCTAGCGATCCTGTATGACAGAAAGATGACAATGCAGTGACGCAACAAATCCGCCGCCTGTGGGAACTGGCAGTGGATCGGAAATTTGGGAGGGCCGGGTTGCCAGCGTGGCAACCCTGAGCCTTTGTAGGAGCGAAGCTTGCTCGCGAAGGTATCGCCTCGGTTCTCCCTTGAAAGCGAGGTGATCCCTTCGCGGGCAAGCCTCGCTCCTACACAGGTCCGGGGTTTACCCCGGACCTAGGGTTTTACTTTTTTGCGACTTCAGCGCCGCCTTCCGCCAGACCCAGGTCAGCCAGTGCTTTTGCAGCAACCTTGGCTGGCAGTGGGATGTAACCGTCTTTCACTACAACTTCCTGGCCCTGTTTGGACAGAACCAGTTTCACGAACTCGGCTTCCAGCGGGGCCAGAGGCTTGTTCGGGGCTTTGTTGACGTAAACGTAGAGGAAGCGCGACAGCGGGTATTTGCCGTTCAGGGCGTTTTCTTCGCTGTCTTCGATGAAGTCAGTGCTGCCTTTCTTGGCCAGGGCCACGGTCTTCACGCTGGCGGTCTTGTAGCCGATGCCCGAGTAACCGATGCCGTTCAGCGAGGAGCTGATCGACTGCACGACCGAAGCCGAGCCTGGTTGTTCGTTGACGTTTGGCTTGTAGTCGCCTTTGCACAGGGCTTCTTCTTTGAAGTAGCCATAGGTGCCGGATACCGAGTTACGACCGAACAGTTGCACCGGCTTGTTGGCCAGGTCGCCGGTCACGCCCAGGTCACCCCAGGTTTTCACGTCAGCTTTGGCGCCGCACAGACGAGTCGAGGAGAAGATCGCGTCGACTTGTTCCATGGTCAGGTGCTGGATCGGGTTGTCTTTGTGTACGAACACGGCCAAGGCATCCACGGCAACCGGGATAGCGGTTGGCTTGTAGCCGTACTTCTGCTCGAAGGCCGCCAGTTCGGTGTCCTTCATCTTGCGGCTCATCGGGCCCAGGTTGGAGGTGCCTTCAGTCAGCGCAGGTGGCGCAGTGGCGGAGCCAGCGGCCTGAATCTGGATGTTTACGTTCGGGTATTCTTTTTTGTAGTTCTCAGCCCACAGGGTCATGAGGTTGGCCAGGGTATCGGAGCCGACGCTGGACAGGTTGCCCGACACACCAGTGGTCTTGGTGTAGCTCGGGATAGCAGGGTCAACAGCGGCAACCGCGTTGGCAGTCGCAACGCCAGCAGCGACAAAAGTCATTGCCGCCATCAAACGCTTCAGTTTCATGCCTTACTCCTAGCAGATAGGTGTGTTAAGTCGGCCAAGTATCAGCAAGCCGTGTGAACACTCTATGGCTGAAATATGACAATTGGATGAAAGGCCAGCATTTGGATTTACAAGATGATTCGCGTCGCCTTCATCGCGAGCAGGCTCGCTCCCACAGGGGGGATCTGCGGTGAACACAGAACAAATGTGGGAGCGAGCCTGCTCGCGATGGGGCCAGTGCAGTCGATGAAAGCGTCGGCCTATCGCCCTTTCTTCCAGAGATAACCGCCCACCACAATCCCGACACCGCAAATAATCGCTACGTAATAGGCCGGCCCCATCGGGCTTTCCTTGAGCAACAGCGTGACAACCATCGGAGTCAGGCCTCCGAAGATGGCATAGGCCAGGTTGTAGGAAAACGACAACCCGCTAAATCGCACCACCGCCGGGAAGGCTTTGACCATCACATACGGCACCGCACCAATGGTCCCGACCAGCAGACCGGTCAGGGCATACATCGGGAACAGCCAGTCGGGATGGTTGAACAGGCTGTGATAGAACGTCCATGAACTGATCAGCAGCGCGGCACTACCGAACACGAACACCCGGCCGGCGCCGAAGCGGTCAGCCAATGCACCGGAAGTCACGCAACCCAGGCTCAGGAACACAATGGCCAGGCTGTTGGCCTGCAACGCAGTAGTCGGCGGGAAGTGGTAGACGGTCTGCAGCACGGTCGGAGTCATGAGGATGACCACGATGATGCCGGCGGACAACAGCCAGGTCAGCAGCATGGAAATCAGAATCGCACCGCGATGGTCACGCAACACCGCACGCAGCGGCACTTCTTCGGCCAGAGCCTTGCGCAATTGCAGTTCGGCGAACACCGGGGTTTCGTGGAGCCAGCGGCGCAGGTACACCGAGAACAGGCCAAACACGCCGCCCAGCAGGAACGGAATCCGCCAGGCGTAATCCGACACCTCCACCGGCGTGTAAATGCTGTTGATCGCGGTGGCGACCAGCGAGCCTAAAAGGATACCGGCAGTCAGACCGCTGGTCAGCGTGCCGCAGGCATAACCGATGTGCCGCTGCGGCACGTGTTCGGAAACGAATACCCAGGCCCCCGGCACTTCACCGCCAATCGCCGCGCCCTGGATCACCCGCATCAACAGCAACAGGATCGGCGCCCACATGCCGATCTGCGCATAAGTCGGCAGCAAACCCATGATCAGGGTCGGCACCGCCATCATGAAAATGCTCAAGGTGAACATCTTCTTGCGTCCCAGCAGGTCACCGAAGTGCGCCATGACGATGCCGCCCAGCGGCCGCGCCAGGTAGCCGGCGGCGAAGATGCCGAACGTCTGCATCAGGCGCAGCCACTCGGGCATGTCGGCGGGGAAGAACAGCTTGCCGACCACCGTGGCGAAGAACACGAAGATGATGAAGTCGTAGAACTCCAGCGCGCCGCCCAAGGCAGACAGCGACAATGTCTTGTAGTCATTGCGGGTCAACGGACGTGCGGGTTGGGTGGGCTGCGCGATGCTCGAGGGCGCTGTGGTCATGGCAAGGGCTTCTCTTATAGTCGGATCTGCAACCCCAACAACGCTGGCAGAGGCTTGGGCAGGTTCGGCACGATAGCAAATTGTTCGAAAAAGCACATAGAGACGCGTATTTGACGGTCAAAATGAGAACCGGGCGGTCGTCTCGGAGTCTACCGATCGATATACTCGCAACATTGCAACGGCTTGTAAGGGGTTGCTGTGCGAAACCGTCGTTGGCACCTGTCAGCCGATTTCGCAGAGTTTCCCTTTAGGCGCCTTACGAAAAACGTGACGAACGTAGTATGTTCGGGGCTGAATCGTTTTTCTTAGAGACGGCTATTCAACCTGAAGTACAAATGAAGAGTCACGGGTCAGAGGCCCCCCGGCATGATAGAGCTCGAACAAGAAGATCCAATCCCGCAAGGCGATCTGGCCCTGCAAATCACCGCGCTTCCGCGTGAAACCAACGGCTTTGGCGATATTTTCGGCGGCTGGCTGGTGGCGCAGATGGATTTGGCCGGCACCGCAATGGCCAGCAAGGTTGCCGGTGGGCGCGTGGCCACCGTTGCGATCGACCGCATGGCGTTCCTGGTGCCGGTAGCGGTGGGCGCTCAGCTCTCCTTCTATACCCAGGCCCTGGAAATCGGCCGCAGCTCGATTCAGATGATGGTCGAAGTCTGGAGCGACGATCCGCTGTCCAGCGAATGGCGTAAAGTGACCGAAGCCGTCTTCGTGTTCGTCGCCATCGACGGCAGTGGCCGCACTCGCTCGGTTCCGCCCAGGGCTCGTTAAACCGGAGCTCGTAAAAACCGGAGCCCGTAAAAAAAGTGGGCGTTAAACCCGGCGACCGTTTTGCGGTCCATTGCAGTCCTGTTCCTGATCGAGAGTTGCCCCATGAGCACGCCCAACGTTGAAGCCGTGAAACTGGATGAACTGAATTGCTGGCGCATCCGCCACGGTCAGGCCGAATTGCTGGTAGCCCAGCAAGGCGCGCACATCCTCAGTTATCAACTGGCCGGCGAACCGCCACTGATCTGGCTCAACGACGAAGCGGTGTTCAAGGCCGGCAAGAGCATCCGCGCAGGCGTGCCGGTGTGCTGGCCATGGTTCGGCAACCTGTCGCGCAACCCGCAGAGCGTCCAGGCCATGCGCGTCAGCCAGGAACCGCCGACCGCCCATGGTCTGGTGCGGGCGATGGACTGGGAACTGGGTGGCATCGAAACCGAGGGCGAAAGCCTGAAGGTGGAATTTATCCTGCCCTACCCCGAAGGCGGCTTGCCAGGCTGGCCGCATCAGGTGGATTTGAAGCTGAGCATTCGCCTGGATGAGCAGTTGCATATCAGCCTGACGAGCGAAAACAAGGGCGCCGAACACGTCACGATCAGCCAGGCGCTGCACAGCTATTTCGCCGTCAGCGATGTGCGCAACGTGCACGTTGAAGGGCTGGATGGCTTGAGTTACATCGAGACGCTGGACGACTGGAAAACCGTCACCCAAACCGGTGACTTGCGCTTTACCGGCGAAACCGACCGCATCTATCTCAATACCCCGGCGAAGCTGAGCATTGTCGATCCCGCGTGGGAACGGCGCATTGAGCTGACCAGCAGTGGTTCGCGTTCGGCCGTGATCTGGAACCCGTGGATCGACCGCGCGGCAGCGTTCAGCGACATGGCCGACGATGGCTGGCAGCGCATGTTGTGCATTGAGACGGCGAATGTGATGGATGATGTGGTGAAGCTGGCACCCGGGGCGAGTCATACACTGGGCGTGAGCATCGCCAGCAAATCCCTTTAACGCCACAAAACGAATGTGGGAGCGGGCTTGCTCGCGAAGGCGGTATGTCAGGCAACATTAATGTCGACTGATACGCCGCCTTCGCGAGCAAGCCCGCTCCCACATTTTGATCTGTGCCAGGCTGACTGGCGTTTTTACAAATCCGACTCTTTAACCACCCGCACCTGCGCCGCATCCAGCGCATAGGCCGCATCCGCCAGGTCGTTGTTGACCGTCTCGATCTTCAGCGTGCCGGTCACCCACAGCGGTGTGTAGATGTCATTCAGCTTCAAGCCTTTTGGATAACGCACCAGCACCAACTGGTTAGGTGGCGGTGGCGGCACGTGGATGCAAGCGCCTGGATACGGCACGAGGAAGAACAGCGTGCTGCGGCCCTTGGCATCAGATTCCAGCGGCACCGGATAACCGCCGATGCGGATGTGTTTGTCGTTCATCGACGGCACGGTTTTGGTCGAGTACATCACCGCCGGCAAGCCTTTGCTCTGCTTCATGCCACCCTTTTGGGTAAAGGTGCCATTGGATTCCGGGGAGTTGTGATCGATTTCGGGCATGGCCTCGAGGGCTTTCTGGTCCGACTTGGGCATCAGTTCGAGCCAGTCGGTTTCCGGCAGTTCGCCGGCGTGGGCCAAACCACTGCCCAGGAAGAGAAGAGTCAACAGAAGACGGCGCATGAATGAGCTCAGCAAAGGATAGGACAATGTGACGATGGCAACGCCGAGCATTCTAGCCCTCTCCGGCGATGACGCAGAGAGGGCTTCGTCACTTCAATCAGTTCTTTTTGATCAAGCCATAGATCACCAGCAACACCACTGCACCCACCAGCGCACCGATGAAACCTGCGCCCTGACCTGCATGGTAGATGCCCAGGGCCTGGCCGCCGTAAGTGGCTGCCAGCGAACCGCCGATACCGAGCAGGATGGTCATGATCCAGCCCATGCTGTCATCGCCCGGTTTCAAAAACCGAGCCAGCAGACCGACGATCAAGCCGATAAAGATGGTTCCGATAATTCCCATGGCATTTCCCTCTGATTGAATTGAATATGCCGAAAGCCTAGACAGACTTTGGCATCCTGCCATCAGAGAACGGCGGCCCCTGAAGGTTCCGCCGCGGCCACATGAAACTATTCGGCAATGAGCGCTTCGACCTTGAGGATCTGAGCAGCCAACGTTTCACGATCGGCACAGCGCAGGCTGGCATGACCGACCTTGCGACCGACCTTGAAGGCCTTGCCGTAGTGATGCAAATGGCAGTCGGCGATGGCCAGGACTTTTTCAGTGTCCGGCACTTTGCCGATGAAATTGAGCATCGCGCTCTCGCCGACCTTGGCCGTCGAACCCAGCGGCAGACCGGCGACGGCCCGCAGGTGGTTTTCGAACTGGCTGCACTCGGCGCCTTCGGTGGTCCAGTGCCCGGAGTTGTGCACGCGCGGGGCGATTTCGTTGGCCTTGAGGCCGCCGTCGACTTCGAAGAACTCGAACGCCATCACGCCAACGTACTCCAGCTGCTTGAGTACACGGCTGGAGTAATCTTCAGCCAACGCTTGCAGCGGGTGGTCGGTGCTGGCCACGGACAGCTTGAGAATGCCGTTGTCGTGAGTGTTGTGCACCAGCGGATAGAACCGGGTTTCGCCATCGCGAGCACGCACGGCAATCAGCGAGACTTCACCCGTGAACGGCACGAAACCTTCCAGCAGGCAGGCGACGCTGCCCAGCTCGGCGAAGGTGCCGACCACGTCTTCAGGCTTGCGCAGGACTTTCTGGCCCTTGCCGTCGTAACCCAGGGTGCGGGTTTTCAGCACGGCCGGCAGACCGATGGAAGCCACGGCAGCATCCAGATCCGCTTGCGACTGGATGTCGGCGAACGCAGGCGTCGGAATCCCCAGGTCCTTGAACATGCTCTTCTCGAACCAGCGATCACGAGCGATGCGCAGCGCTTCGGCGCTCGGGTACACCGGGACGAATTGCGACAGGAACGCCACGGTTTCGGCCGGGACGCTTTCGAACTCGAAGGTCACCAGATCGACTTCATCGGCCAGTTGACGCAGGTGATCCTGATCGCCGTAGTCGGCCCGCAGGTGTTCGCCCAACGCGGCTGCACAAGCATCCGGCGCCGGGTCCAGGAAAGCGAAGTTCATGCCCAGCGGAGTGCCCGCCAGCGCCAACATGCGACCCAACTGGCCGCCACCGATTACACCAATCTTCATCGTCAACAACCTCAGGCGATGCGTGGGTCTGGATTGTCCAGGACGCTGTCTGTCTGCTCAGCGCGGAATTTTTTCAACACGGTATGAAATTGCGGGTGCTTGGCGCCCAGGATGCTCGCCGAAAGCAGGGCTGCGTTGATCGCGCCGGCCTTGCCGATGGCCAGGGTGGCGACCGGAATGCCCGCGGGCATCTGCACAATAGAGAGCAGCGAATCGACACCCGAGAGCATCGACGACTGCACCGGCACGCCCAGCACCGGCAGGTGGGTCTTGGCCGCACACATGCCAGGCAGGTGGGCCGCGCCACCGGCACCGGCGATGATCACCTCGATGCCACGCGCCTCAGCCTCTTCGGCGTACTGGAACAGCAGGTCCGGGGTGCGGTGGGCAGAGACCACTTTCACCTCGTAAGGGATGCCGAGCTTTTCCAGCATATCGGCGGTGTGGCTAAGGGTGGACCAATCGGACTTGGAGCCCATGATCACGCCAACCAGTGCACTCATCGTCGTGCCTCTTCTCTCTGGGCGCCCGCAGGCGCGTCAAAAAACAACAAGCCACGCAGAAATGCGTGGCTTGTTTGTACGAAAAATGGCCGGACGAACCGGCCGAAGGCCGCGCAGTATACCTCAATGAAGCAGATAAACAGCCCCCGATACGACCATCTGTCATATGAGCCAAAGGCCCGGTTTTATTGACTTGAAGGTCAACCGAAACGCCCCCCAAATCCCCTTGTGGGAGCGAGCCTGCTCGCGATGGCGTCGGCCAGGTCGACATTTGTGTTGAATATTAGTCCGCTATCGCGAGCAAGCTCGCTCCCACAGGGTTAGTCGGCATATTCAAGAACTCTGTGCTACGCCGCCCTCAAGTTTGCGCCAGAGCAACCGCACATTGGCCTTGCGCACCAGCGCGCAGCGATACAGACGAATTTCCAGCGGCACATGCCATTGCGGGCCACCGCAGACGACCAACTCGCCACGAGCCAGTTCAGCGCGCACGCTCAGCTGTGGCACCCAGGCGATGCCCAAACCTTCCAGCGCCATGCTCTTCAAGCTGTCGGCCATGGCGGTTTCGTAAATAGTGGTGAACCTCAGGGCGCGCTGGCGTAGCAACATGTTGACCGAACGCCCGAGAAAGGCCCCGGCGCTGTAGGCCAACAGCGGCACGCTGGTCTCCCCTTCCAGATCAAACAACGGTTTGCCATCGGCGTCGGCGGCGCAGACCGGGAGCATTTCGGTATCCCCCAGGTGCAGCGACGGGAAAATCTCCGGGTCCATTTGCATGGCCGCGTCCGGGTCGTAAAACGCCAGCATCAGATCACAGCCGCCTTCGCGCAACGCATGCACGGCATCACCGACGTTGGTCGCTACCAGTCGCGTGGCGATGTTCAGCCCTTCGTTGCGCAACTGCGCGATCCAGCGCGGGAAGAAACCCAGCGCCAGGGAGTGCGCGGCGGCAACCTGCATCACCTCGCCCTGCCCGCCTTCAAGGTGATGAAGGTGGCGCAGTACTTCGCCGAGCTGTTCGACCACGGTGCGCGCGGTAACGAGAAACAGCTGCCCCGCCGCCGTCAGTTCGACCGGCGTGCGGGAGCGATTGACCAGGGTCAGCCCCAGCGCGGCTTCGAGGCTGCGGATCCGCCGACTGAATGCCGGCTGGGTCACGAAGCGTCGTTCAGCCGCCTGGGAAAAGCTGCGGGTGGCGGCCAGAGCACTGAAGTCCTCGAGCCATTTGCTTTCCAGATTCATCACGCCCTCCCGGACACGCACCAATTTAGGTCACACGCTCGCCGCACGCGCGGCGTCACATGGGCATTATGCCGAATGTGCATAGGCTAGTGTTTAACAGCATTGGCCCAAAATTATTCACAAGCCTAGCATTTGCCGTGTTCCGGCATAGACCGGGTCCCTATCGAGATGATTTCTATCATGTCCTCCGCTGCATCTTTCCGCACAGAAAAAGACCTGCTTGGCGTACTCGAAGTACCTGCTCAAGCGTATTACGGCATCCAGACCCTGCGAGCGGTGAACAACTTCCGTCTCTCCGGCGTTCCGATTTCGCATTACCCGAAGCTGGTTGTCGGCCTGGCAATGGTCAAACAGGCCGCCGCTGACGCCAACCGCGAGCTGGGTCACCTGAGCGAAGCCAAGCACGCTGCCATCAGCGAAGCCTGTGCCCGATTGATCCGCGGCGATTTCCACGAAGAGTTCGTGGTGGACATGATTCAAGGCGGCGCTGGCACTTCGACCAACATGAATGCCAACGAAGTCATCGCCAACATCGCGCTGGAGGCCATGGGCCACAGCAAGGGCGAATACCAGTATCTGCACCCGAACAACGACGTGAACATGGCGCAGTCGACCAACGACGCCTACCCGACCGCCATCCGTCTTGGCCTGCTGCTGGGTCACGATGCACTGCTGGCCAGCCTCGACAGCCTGATCCAGTCGTTCGCCGCCAAAGGTGAAGAGTTCAGCCACGTTCTGAAGATGGGTCGTACCCAGCTGCAAGACGCCGTGCCGATGACCCTGGGTCAGGAATTCCGCGCCTTCGCCACCACCCTGAGCGAAGACCTGGCGCGCCTGAAGACCCTGGCGCCAGAATTGCTGACCGAAGTGAACCTGGGCGGCACCGCGATCGGTACCGGCATCAACGCCGACCCGCGTTACCAGGCCCTGGCCGTTCAGCGTCTGGCCCTGATCAGCGGTCAACCGCTGGTTCCAGCCGCCGACCTGATCGAAGCCACCTCCGACATGGGCGCTTTCGTGCTGTTCTCCGGCATGCTCAAGCGCACCGCGGTCAAGCTGTCGAAGATCTGCAACGACCTGCGTCTGCTGTCCAGCGGCCCACGCACCGGCATCAACGAAATCAACCTGCCTGCGCGTCAGCCAGGCAGCTCGATCATGCCAGGCAAGGTCAACCCGGTTATCCCTGAAGCCGTGAACCAGGTTGCTTTCCAGATCATCGGCAACGACCTGGCCCTGACCATCGCGGCCGAAGGCGGCCAGCTGCAACTGAACGTGATGGAGCCGCTGATCGCGTTCAAGATCTTCGACTCGATCCGTCTGCTGCAGCGCGCCATGGACATGCTGCGCGAACACTGCATCGTCGGCATCACCGCCAACGAAGAGCGCTGCCGTGAACTGGTCGAACACTCGATCGGCCTGGTCACCGCGCTGAACCCGTACATCGGTTATGAAAACGCCACCCGCATTGCCCGTGTCGCCCTTGAAAGCGGCCGCGGCGTGCTGGAACTGGTGCGCGAAGAAGGCTTGCTCGACGAAGAAATGCTCGCCGACATCCTGCGCCCGGAAAACATGATTGCTCCGCGTCTCGTGCCTCTGAAGGCTTGATCGAAACGCAGGCTCTTCTCATGAAGAGCCACGCTCACCAGGTCGAGGGACTAGACACCTCTCACCTTTTGAGGGCTTGGGGATTTGTTCCCCCAAGCCCTTTTTTTTAACACTTTGCGGATTTTCGAACATGTCGAATGTTTTAAGTGCCGCCAAGATCGCAGCCTTCGTCAGCTTCTACGGGATTTGAGACCTCTGTAGAAGCTGTCGAAGGCTGCGATTTTTTGATTTGCAGCACTCTCGTTTCGTCGCTTGCACCACAATCGTGCAGACGGACGGCACTCTCCTTATGTATAGTGCCGGCCCTCTTCGCGTGAGCGGTCGTCGTTAACGAGGCCCAAACCCATGCGAAACCCGAACTAATAACAATCCCGCGATATGGAACCGGAACGAACGTCGATCCACCTGCTGAGCCACGCGCAAGCGGGTGTAACGCAATATGTCGGCCCATCCAGCATCTGCACCCACAAAAAACAGCGAGGAAAAATCCATGCTCGAAGTCATCAACGACTTCCTCTCAGGGAAAGTACTGATCGTGCTCATCGTCGGGCTCGGTAGCTACTTCACGATCCGCTCGCGTTTCGTTCAGTTCCGCCATTTCTTTCACATGTTCGCCGTGTTCCGCGACAGCCTGCGCAGCAGCGCCGGTCAACTCAGCTCGTTCCAGGCCCTGATGCTCAGCCTCGCTGGCCGCGTCGGCGCAGGCAACATCGCCGGTGTCGGCATCGCCGTGACCCTCGGCGGCCCCGGTGCGGTGTTCTGGATGTGGGTGACTGCGCTGGTCGGCATGTCCAGCAGCTTCTTCGAATGCTCCCTCGGCCAGCTCTATAAGCGCTGCGACTCCGAAGGCCAGTTCCGTGGCGGCCCGTCCTTTTACATTCAGCATGGTCTGCAGAAGCGCTGGTTGGGCATGATCATGGCGTTCCTGCTGCTGATCACCTTCGGCTTCGCCTTCAACGGCCTGCAAGCCCACGCCGTGACCCACTCGCTGAACAACGCCTTCGGCCTCGACACCACATACACCGGGCTGGGCCTGGCGGTATTGCTGGGTCTGGTGTTCATCGGCGGTATCAAGCGGATCGCCAAGGTCGCTGACCTGCTGGTACCGGTGAAAACCTTGGTGTACATCGCCGTGACCATCTACGTGATCGTGCTGCAGTTCGACCACGTACCGGGCATGTTGATGACCATCGTCAAAAGCGCCTTCGGTCTGGACCAGGCGTTCGGCGGCCTGATCGGCAGCGCCATCGTCATGGGCGTGAAGCGCGGCGTGTTCGCCAACGAAGCCGGCCTGGGCAGTGCGCCGAACGTGGCCGCCGTGGCCTCGGTCGAGCACCCTGTCGCGCAAGGCGTGGTTCAGGCGTTCAGCGTGTTCCTCGATACCTTCGTGATCTGCACCTGCACGGCATTGCTGATCCTGCTGTCGGGCTTCTACACCCCAGGCTTCGAAGGCGACGGCATTGCCCTGACCCAGAACTCCCTGGCTGCCGTAGTCGGTGACTGGGGCCGGATGTTCATCTCCGTGGCCCTGGCGTTGTTTGTGTTCACCTCGATCCTCTACAACTACTACCTGGGCGAGAGCAACCTGCGCTTCATGATCGGCGAAAACCGCAAGGTGCTGATCGGCTATCGCGCGCTGGTACTGGTACTGATCTTCTGGGGTGCCATCGAGAACCTGAGCACAGTGTTCGCGTTCGCCGACATCACCATGACCCTGCTGGCGTTCGTGAACCTGATCGCGCTGTTCCTGCTGTTCAAGGTCGGCATGCGTATCCTGCGTGACTACGATGACCAGCGCGCCGCCGGCATCAAGACCCCGGTGTTCGATTCGAGCAAGTTCCCGGATCTGGACCTGGACCTCAAAGCCTGGCCGGCCAATCCGCCAGCCATCGCTCCTACGGCCGAAACCGAGCCGCAAGGCGTGACCGCAGCGCAACGCTGATCGGTAAAAAACCGGGCGCATCCCCTGCGCCCGGCGTGACACAGCTTGCGACCGGCGTCATGCTCGGTCGTATGTTGTGGCAGCTTTTTTGATGCTGCCGTTTTGGTTCGAGCTTGAGACCACATCGCTGCCATCGCGAGCAGGCTCGCTCCCACATCGTTTTCGGAGAACCTCCATGAATTCCTCGACCTTTCCTGCTGCCCAGCACGTCATGGTGCTGTACACCGGTGGCACCATCGGCATGCAGGCCAGCGCCAACGGCCTGGCCCCGGCGTCCGGTTTCGAAGCGCGGATGCGCGACTACCTGCACAGCCAACCCGACCTGGTGGTGCCGCAGTGGCGCTTTCGCGAGATGTCGCCGCTGATCGACAGCGCCAACATGACGCCTGCGTACTGGCAGCAACTGCGTGAAGCGGTGGTCGACGCCGTTGATGTTCAAGGCTGCGACAGCGTGTTGATCCTGCATGGCACCGACACCCTGGCCTACAGCGCCGCGGCCATGAGCTTCCAGTTGCTCGGCCTGCACGCCCGCGTGTGCTTTACCGGGTCGATGCTGCCAGCCGGCGTCACCGACAGCGATGCCTGGGAAAACCTCGGCGGTGCGTTGGTTGCTCTGGGCCAAGGTCTGGCGCCCGGTGTTCATCTGTACTTCCATGGCGAACTGCTCGACCCGACCCGCTGCGCGAAAGTGCGCAGCTTCGGTCGGCATCCGTTCAAGCGTCTGGAGCGTCAGGGTGGCGGCGTAAAAGTTTCCTCGATACCTGAGCGGCTGAACTACAACCAGCCTAAACAGCTGGCGAAGGTCGCGGTGCTGCCGCTGTTCCCCGGCATCGCTGCCGAGGTACTGGATGGCCTGCTCGACAGCGGCATTCGGGGTTTGGTGCTGGAATGTTATGGCAGTGGAACCGGGCCGAGCGACAACCCTGAATTTCTCGCCAGCCTGGGCCGTGCGCGGGACAAAGGCGTGGTGGTGGTCGCGGTCACGCAATGTCATGAAGGTGGCGTCGAACTGGATGTGTACGAAGCCGGCAGTCGTTTGCGGGGCGTCGGAGTGCTGTCCGGTGGCGGCATGACTCGCGAGGCAGCGTTCGGCAAGTTGCATGCGCTGCTGGGCGCCGGGCTTGAAACCGCTGAAGTTCGGCGGCTGGTTGAGCTCGACCTGTGCGGCGAACTGAGCTGACACAACACATAACCCTGTAGGAGCGAGGCTTGCCCGCGAAGCTTTTGGCGTACTTGAGGACGCCTTCGCGGGCAAGCCTCGCTC
>NZ_JAHBDQ010000040.1 GCF_019956555.1 Pseudomonas sp. A-RE-19
TGGAAGTCGACGGCAAATCGGCAGACACCTCGGTGACCGACACCGCGGACACCACTACTCTGAGTCTGAGCGCGACTGACTCGGTCGCCGAAGGCGGCTCCATTGTTTACACCGCGACTCTGACCAATGCCGCCAGCACTCCGGTGACCGTGACGCTGAGCAACGGCGCCGTGATCACCATCGATGCCGGTAAAACCACCGGCACCGTGACCGTCGATGCGCCGAAGGACGACGTCTATAAAGACGCCGGCACCGTTGAAGCGACCATCAAAGACGCAACCGGCGGCAACTTTGAAAACCTGGCCACCAGCCCAGCGGCAGCGGTCACCACCGTCAACGACACCATCGACACCAGCACCGTTTCGCTGAATGCCACTTCGAGTGTCGCCGAAGGCGGCACCGTGGTTTACACCGCATCGGTTTCCGCACCGGTCACCGGCTCGCCAGTCGTCGTAACCCTGTCTAACGGCCAGACCATCACCATCCCGGTCGGCTCGAGCAGCGCCAGCGTCAATTACACCGCACCCAACGATGCCCTGGCCGGTGGCGGCTCTTTGAGCGTCAAGATCGACGACGCCAAGGGCGGTAACTACGAGAAACTGGAAGTCGACGGCAAATCGGCCAACACCTCGATCACCGATACCCCGGACACCACCAACCTATCGTTGACCGCGACCGGCGCCGTGGATGAAGGCGGCCAGATCACCTATACGGCGACCCTGACCAATGCCGCCGGCACACCCGTGACTGTGACCCTGTCGAATGGTGCAGTGATCACCATCGAAGCGGGTAAAACCTCCGGCTCCGTAACCGTCGCGGCGCCGTCCGATGACGTTTACAAAGACGCCGGTACTGTCCAGGCGACCATTTCCACCGCCACCGGCGGCGACTTCGAAAACCTGGTCACCAGCAACACAGCTGCGGTCACCACCGTCAACGACACCATCGACACCAGCACCGTTTCGCTGAGTGCCACTTCGAGCGTCGCCGAAGGTGGCACCGTGGTTTACACCGCTTCGGTGTCTGCTCCAGTCACCGGTTCGCCAGTCGTCGTAACCCTGTCTAACGGCCAGACCATCACCATCCCGGTCGGCTCGAGCAGCGCCAGCGTCAACTACACCGCACCAAACGATGCCCTGGCCGGTGGCGGCTCCCTGAGCGTCAAGATCGACGACGCCAAGGGTGGCAACTACGAGAAACTGGAAGTCGATGGCAAATCGGCCAACACCTCGATCACCGACACGGCGGACACCACCACCCTCAGCCTGAGCGCATCCGACTCAGTCGCTGAAGGCGGTACCATCGTTTACACCGCAACCCTGACCAACGCCGCCGGCACACCGGTCACCGTGACCCTGAGCAACGGCGCCGTGATCACCATCGACGCCGGCAAAACCACCGGCACTGTGACCGTCCCAGCTCCATCCGACGACGTTTACAAAGACGCCGGCACGGTCCAGGCAACCATCTCCACCGCCAGCGGCGGCAATTTCGAGAACCTGGTGCCAAGCACTGCCCCGGCAGTCACCAGCATCACCGACACCATCGACATCTCGACCGTCACCCTGAACGCCACCGCTTCGGCGGCTGAAGGCGGCACCGTCACTTACACCGCGACTGTCGGTGCACCGGTGACAGGCAGCCCGGTCACTGTGTCCCTGGCCAACGGTCAGACGATCACTATCGACATCGGTCAAACCACCGGTACCGTGACCACCCCCGCACCGAACGATGCACTGGCCGGTCATGCTCCGCTGACCAACTCGATCACCAGCGTCAGCGGCGGCAATTACGAGAACCTCGTGGCGGATAAAACGCCGGTCAGCACCACCGTGACCGATACCGTCGACACCACCAACCTCAGCTTGAGCGCGACCAACTCGGTAGCCGAAGGTGGCCAGATCACTTACACCGCGACCCTGACCAACGCCGCCGGCACTCCGGTGACCGTGACGTTGAGCAACGGCGCCGTGATCACCATCGATGCGGGCAAAACCACCGGCACCGTGACCGTCGCGGCACCGTCCGATGACGTTTACAAAGATGCCGGTACTGTCCAGGCGACCATCTCCACCGCCACCGGTGGCAACTTCGAAAACCTGGTCACCAGCCCAACGGCGGCAGTCACCACCGTCACCGACACGATCGACAAAACCGAAGTCAGCATCAGCGGCAGCACCTCGGTGACCGAAGGCCAGACCGCCAGCTACACCGTCAGCCTGACCCACCCGGCGCAGACCGAAGTGACCCTGAAAATCGTCTACAGCGGCACCGCCGCCGACGGTTCGGACTTCACCGGCGTGTACACCGTGAAAATCCCGGCCGGCGCCAGCAGCGCGAGCTTCAACGTCGCGACACTGGACGACAAGCTCACCGAAGGCACCGAGAATTTCGTGGTCAAGATTGACTCGGCCACCGGCGGCAACTTCGAAAACCTCGCGGTCAGCGCCTCCAACGGCAGCGTCAGCACCTCGATCATCGACAACGATGCCGCGCCGGTTCTCGACCTGGATGCCAACAACTCCAGCGGCGCCACCGGGGCCAACTACAACGTGACCTTCACCGAAGGCACCACCGGCCAGGGCGTATCGATCGGCGACACCGACCTGAGCATCACCGACCCGGACAGCACGATGCTGACCGGCGCGACCATCGTGCTGACCAACCGTCAGCCGGGCGACGCGCTGAACCTGGGCAATAGCGTCAATGGCATCACCATCAATGCCAACAGCCAGGACGGCACCGTCACCCTGACCCTGTCGGGCAACGCGACGCTGGCCGACTACATGCAACAGATCAAAAACATCAGCTTCACCAACAGCAGTGAGGACCCGAGCACCGTGCCGCGGATCATCACTGTGACGGTGACCGATGGCAGCAACTACTCAAACACCGCGACCACCACCGTCAACGTGGTGTCCGTGAACGACGCGCCAACCGCCGCACCGGTTAACGTCACCGGCACCGAAGACACCCCGCTGATCCTCGGCTGGTCGACCTTCGGCATCAGCGATGTCGATAGCCCGGCCGCCAACCTGGGGGTAAAAATCACTCAGTTGCCGGGCGAAGGTAAATTGCAGTACCTGGACGGTGCGACCTGGAAAGACGTGGCGACCAACCAGACCTTCAGCAAGGCCGATATCGACGCCGGCAAGCTGCGCTTCACGCCGGATGCCAACGAATCGGGCGTCGATGGCTACGGCGGCACCGGCATGGGCAACAACCAGGCGGACTACGCGCAGATCAAGTTCCAGCCAACCGACGGTCAACTGCTGGGCAACACCGGCACGGTGAAAATCGACATCACGCCGGTTGCCGACGCGCCATCCCTGAGCGTCGCGGACAACAGTGTCAAGTCCACCGGCCTGGTCAAGGAAGTCTGGACCGGTCTGTCAGGCCTCGGCACCGATGGCAGCGGCGCGCCTTCCGGTACGCTGAAATCGGTCATCGACGCCGCAGGCACTCCGAACTCCACCGGCACCGTGACCAACGTTCAGTCCGACGGCGGCGTCACCGCCGGCACGGCCTCGAAAACATCCGGCCTGATTTATCTCGAGGCCGGCAAGACGTATACCTTCAGCGGTACTGGTGATGACAGTCTGTTGGTGACCATCGGCGGTAAAAACGTGGCCGCCACCACGTGGGGGGCGGGCGGTAATCTGAACGGCTCGTTCACCCCGACCACCAGCGGTTACTACACCCTGGACATCTACCACCACAACCAGAGCGGCCCGGGCAGCTATGACGTCAACCTGTCGGTCAACGGCGGTGCGGCAATCGACCTGAGCAGTGCCGGCGTGCCGCTGTACACCGGCGTAGCGGATCTGGCCGCTTCTGGCGTGACCGTGTCCGACCTGCACGGCACCAATAGCGAAGGCTACTACGACGGCTACAAACTCAACGAAGGCGCCGAAGGCACCAGCGTTCACCTGTCCGCGATCAAAACGGCACTGACCGACACCGACGGCTCCGAAAGCCTGAGCGTGAAGATCAGCGGCATCCCGGCGGGCTCGGTGCTGACCGATGGCGCGGGCCACACCTTCACCGCCAGCGCCACCTCCGGCGAAGCCAACGTCACCGGCTGGAACCTCGGCACCCTGACCGTCACGCCACCGCCGTACTACAACGGCCAGTTCACCCTGACCGTGACATCGACATCCACCGAAGCGCTCGGTGGTTCGGCGCCAAGCTCCACGCAGATCCCGGTCACGGTCTACCCGGCGGTGTACAACGCCGTCACCGCGACTGCCGCCGACGACACCATCACTGGCACCGACGGCAACGACATCATGATCGCCGACATCGGCGGGCTGACCGTGGTGCCGGGCACCAACTACAACATCGCGTTCATGGTCGATAGCTCGGGCAGCATGAGCGCCTCTTCGATCAGCGCCGCCAAGGATTCGCTGACAGCGGTGTTCAACACGCTCAAGCAAAGCATGGGTGGCAACTCCGGGACGGTGAACATCTTCCTGGTGGACTTCGATAACCAGGTCAACAAGTCGGTGTCGGTGAACCTGAATGATCCGAACGCACTGACCTTGCTCAAATCCGTTCTGGACTCGATGTCGTCCGGCGGCGGCACCAACTACGAAGACGTGTTCAAGACCACGGCCAACTGGTTCCAGAGTGCCGACGCGATTGCCAACACCGGTGCGAAGAACCTCACGTACTTCATCACCGACGGCAAGCCGACCTACTACCAGAGCGGCGAGCAAACCAACCCGACCCTGTTCGGCAACGTGAAGCTCGATGACGTCATCACCACCACCAACTACAAGTTGGGGCAGACCTATTCCAACTATCTGGACAGCACTCACTACCTGAGCATCGACAGTGCCGGCAACGTCACGCTGCAGACGCTGAAAAACTCGGGGCGCTGGAGCAGTTCTGAACTGGGCACCCTCCATGCCGAGGGTAACGGCACCTACGAACTGTCCTATCGCGATGGCACCGGCTACAGCACCGATTCCACCGCCATCGACAACTCCACCGGCAGCTTCACGTTGCTGAGCAACGTGTCGACGGTCGAAGCCATCGGCCTGAACAAAGACGTCACCCTCAGCGACCTCAAGCCGTACGACTCGGATCAGACGCCACAGACCAACATCGACCCGAAAGACCTGGCCAACTCGATCATCGGCCATACCGAAGCGACAATGCCGGGTGCCGACACGGTCAGCGGCGGTGACGGCAACGACCTCCTGTTCGGCGATCTGGTGAGCTTCAATGGCATTGCCGGCGAGGGTTATCAGGCCATGCAGGCGTTCGTGGCCCAGCAGACCGGCGTCGATGTCAGCAAAGTCACCACCAGCAATGTGCACCAGTTCATCACCGAGCACTACACCGCGTTCGACGTGTCGGGTGCCCACGACGGCAATGATTCGCTGCTGGGTGGCGCGGGCAACGACATTCTCTTCGGCCAGGGTGGCAACGACCTCCTCGACGGCGGCAAGGGCAATGACATCCTGCTCGGCGGCAGCGGCAATGACTCGTTGATCGGCGGTCAAGGCAACGACATCCTGATTGGCGGTTCGGGTGCCGACTCCTTCATCTGGAAGGCGGGCGACACCGGCAGCGACGTGATCAAGGACTTCAAGGCCAGCGAAGGCGATCGCATCGACCTGCGTGATCTGTTGCAGGGCGAAAGCGGCAGCACCATCGATCACTTCCTGAAGATCACCACCGTGGACGGCGTGTCGTCTCTGCAAGTCAGCTCTGGCGGCAAGTTCAACGGCGCCGACGCTGCAGCGGCCACCCCGGACGTGACGATCAAACTGGAAGGTAACAATTGGTCCAGCGCCAGCATCAACTCGTTGATTGCCGGCAGTGACCCGACCATCAAGGTCGATCACAACAACAGCTGATCAGCGAGCTGACGGCCGCCCGAAACGGGCGGCCGTCACGTTTGTGCCCACCTCACGGGTGACGATTGGGTCGTCGCACCGCATACTCGCCTGCGTTGGCCTATGCTGCTGACAGCACGACGCTGGTCCATTTCCGAGGGATGCTCAATGTTTTACGTGCAACGCGATGCGCAAGGTCAGTTAGTGCGCGTGGAAGCCACGGCCTACGCCGAGGCCACGGAAACGCTGCCGGCCGATCACCATGAAATCCAGGCCTGGTTTGCCCACGAAGTGGTGGAAACCAGCCTCAAGCAGCTCAAGCAGAGCGACCTGGAAATGATCCGGGTACTCGATGACTTGATTCAGGTGCTGACCCAAAAAGGCGTGATCCGCGTCACCGACCTGCCGGCCGCCGCGCAGGCCAAGCTGATGGATCGAACCCAGGCCCGTGAAGCGTTGGGCGGGTTGAGCCAGTTGATCGATGATGATGAGACGGGGTTGATCTAACGCCCCGCCTTCATTGTTGTTTGTGCTGACGCCTTCGCGGGCAAGCCTCGCTCCTACAGGATTTGTGTCGTGCCGCAATCGCGTGAACGAACGCAACTCTGTAGGAGCGAGGCTTGCCCGCGAAGACGGATTCACTGACGACTTAACTCAAAAGCCTCACCGCCAAGGCTTCGGCTCACCAAAGAGTTGCCCCTGAACCCCATACAACCCCATCTCACGAATCACCGACAACTCCCCTTCGGTCTCGACCCGCTCGGCAATCAACGGCAAATCAATGCTATGCGCCGCCCGCTGAATCGCCTCGATGAACAGACGCTTGTCGCTCTCCTGATCAATCGCCCGGATGTAACTGCCGTCGATTTTCAGATACGCCAACCCCAGCCGCGCCAAATTACCGATCATGCTGAAGCGCCCACCAAAACGCTGCAGACTCAGCGAGAACCCAAGTTCGCGCAGACGCCGCGTCAGCTGTTCCAGCACCGCTTGCTCGGGCAATTGTTCTTCGCCGATTTCCAGGGTCAGTCGCTCCCCGAGATTCGAATGAGCACGCAGGATCTCGAACACCTTGTTCAGCGCCTGCGGATCCGCCAGGGTCGCCGAGGACAGGTTCAGCGCCAGCGACTCCTCATGGTCAGCCATCTGCTCAAGCACCCGTTCCAGCATCAAACGGTCCAGCCGCGCGGTCCAGCCGAAACGCTCGAGCCACGGCAGGAAACGCCCGGCGGGAATGGTCTGGCCCTGTTCGTCGAGCAGGCGCGACAGCACTTTGTAATGCAGCACCAACTGCGTGTCCTGGCTGGCCACCACCGGTTGGAAATACAGCTCGAAACGCTGCTGATTCAACGCCTGATCCAGCAATTTGTGCCAGGCATGATGGTCATCGCCAACCCGGGCCGATGCGCTCTGATCGAGGCATGCCCAGCTTGGTTCGCCCTGACTTTCCGCCTGGGCCAACGCCTGATCCGCCAACCCGATCACTGCTTGCGGCGAGTCGCCATGGGCAAACGGCGTCAGCCCGATCGAGGCCACCGAAGCCACGTCCGTGGCGCCCGTCGCATGTAGGCTGGCCAGGGCACTGTCGAGGTTACTCGCCAATTGCAGCGCCTCTTCGCGTACCAGCCCCGGCGCCAGCACGGCGAATTCACCGCCACGAATGCGCGTGACGAGGTTCTGGGTTTCCGGGTACTTGGCGCACTCGCGGGACAACTGCTCGCCCACCGCTTTCAACAATTCATCGGTACGTTGACCGCCCAGCCGCTGATTCAAGCCGGCCAGATCCTTGACCCGCAGCAGCAGCAAATAGCCGGAGCTGGCCTGCTCAGGATTGCTTACTCGCGCGTTCAATTGCATCTCGAAATAGCGCCGGTTGGCCAGGCCGGTCAGGTTGTCCTGATAGGATTCGGCCCGCAGTTTTTCACTGCGTTCGGCCTGTTCCTGGAACAGTGCCTTGAGCTTCTCGACCATCTGGTTCATCGCCTGCACCACGCGGCGCAGTTCCGGGGTGCGCGGCAGTTCCGGCAGGCTGAGGAATTCGCGGCGAGCAATGGCGTGGGATTGCTTGACCATGTAATCCAGCGGCTTCAGTTGCCGACGCAACAACAACGCGCCCAGCACCGCACTCACCGCGCCGCAGATCAACAACCAGCCGAGGCTGCCCAACGCGCTTTGCCACAGCTTGGCCAACGCGAACATCGGATGGCTGACCACCTCGACCCGCGCGGCCTGCTCCCAGCCACGGCTGACAAGCGCGTCGCCACCGGCCGGCTCCAGGCCGATCAGTTTGACGAACCAGTTTGGCACGTTGGTGACCGCCGGGATGCCGCTGCGCTCGACAATCGTCTTGTCGTTGGCCAGATCGACCACACGGATGCTCGCGTAATAACCGCTGTCGAAGATCGAACTGACCAGCAACTCGACCATCGCCGGGTCGTCGATGTTCGGCGTCAGGGACAGCGCCAATGCTGTTGCGGCGTCCTGGGCGTGGGAGCGCAACTGGTTGACGTACTGGGTGCGCGAGCTTTCCAGGCTGACCATGAAGCTGCCGGTGAAGGCGACCACCAGGAACAGACAGATAGCGATCAACAGCTGTTTGAACAAAGACATCCGAGCGCGTGCTCCTAGTTAGTCGTCTCGACCGGAAAACCTTCGGCCTGCATTTTCTTCAACACATCCTGCCAGCGGGACAGGCGTTTGGTGTCTCCGACCTTTTTGTTGCCCTTGGCACCCGGCAACCACAACCCTTCGGCATTGAAAGAGTAGACCGGCAACAAATCGGTTCGCTGGTTGGCGGGCTTGATCGCGTCGATCAGGCTGTCGAGCACCAGAGGCATGGCCTCGGGGCTCGAGTAGTAAGTCAGCACCATGTGCGCGCGGTTCAGGCGCAAAGCCTTGACGTAGGTAATGCGCAGCTTGTCACTGGAGACACCAAGATGGCGCAGGCTGAAATATTTGGCGATGGCGTAGTCTTCGCAATCACCGGCGCCTTTCCACAAGGCTTCGATCGGCGTTTCCCAGTAATCGACCTCATGCCACAGGTCGATGTCTTCTTCGTAACGCATCTGCTGGTTGAAGAACTGGTTGACCACCTTGAGCTGTTCCAGCTCACCCACCTGCTTATGCGTGGCCAGCAACTGCTGCCAGGCATCAATGCGCTGCCGCCCTTCCCCCAAAGGCCCGTACAATGCCTGCGCGCGGCGGCTGATCAGCGAAAAATCCCAGTCGGCATGCAACCCGCCCAGCATGACGCCGGCCAGCAGCAGTGCGCAGCCAAGCCAGCGCAAAGTCCGAGGAATCGCGAAACGTACCGCCAATGCGAGGCATCCAGGGTAGGCAGGAGGAAGTCGGTTGATGGTGCAGGTTAGCCCGATAAAAGACAATGGCACGGTGAGATCACTTCCGGCACGCTAGACTTTAAAGTAACAAGATCTTTTGCCCGTTTGACAACCCGTCAGGCAGTCACTAGTGTCCACTTGGATCCAAGTCCTTTCATTTGATCAGGGTGCGTTTGTTGTGACACAGAAGCCCAACCCTCTCAGCAGTATCAAGGTTAACGGGCCGATTCCCGCTCATCTGGCACGCTCGGTAATCGAAGAAACCCTGCGCGCGGCGATTCTCGATGGCCGCATTCCTTGCGGTACCGCCCTGCGTCAGCAAGACCTCGCCGACCTGTTCGGCGTCAGCCGCATGCCGGTGCGCGAAGCCTTGCGCCAGCTCGAAGCGCAAGCGCTGCTCAACGTGATCGCCCACAAAGGCGCGGTGGTCGCACCGCTGGTTCAGGGCGATGCGACAGAAACCTATGAACTGCGAATCCTGCTGGAGTCCGAAGCCTTGCGCCGGTCGATTCCTCTGCTCGAAGCCGCCGATTTCGAACAGGCTGCCCGCTGTATCGAAGAGTTGGAGATGCAACACGACTACACCGAGATCGGCCGGCTCAATCGTCTGTTCCACATGGCGCTTTACAACAAGGCTCCCAACCAGCGGTTGCTGAGGCTGGTTGAAGACGGGTTGAATGAAGAGGAACGCTTTCTGCGCTTCAACCTGGAAGCCATGGGCCTGGGCAAACTGTCCCAGGAAGATCACCGGGCGTTGTTGCGAGCTGTAGAAGAGCGGGACGTCGAGCGTGCGGTGACGCTGCTCGAAAACCACCTCAACCGGGGCGTTGAAGTCATCACGCGCTACCTCGAAAGCCCCGAGGCTCAGCGCCGGAAAACCTCCAGGTAAACCGCAGCGGCAGGCCGGAGCGAGCCCATTGAGCAGCTCGCTTTCTTGTCGCGACATTGAGCTGATCTGCACTCGGATGGCTCGACGAACAATCTGCTTACAAATCCCCTTTCGTTCACGCCAGACCGGTGCGCAACGGCTGCATGCCCCCCTCACTGCCCCCGTCACCCTCAAGCCCGAAAATTGCACCGAACGGATCATGCGTCGGTGATAGCGGCTGCCGTGAATTACGCTCACTCTTGAGCTGCCAACGAATAATGACGGGCGACGCACCGCATCAGCGGAGCAGTCCCCGCACCAAGAACCTACGGAAGGAGTCTTGCCACGGGAAAAGGAAGAAACGGCGTCGCTCATGGCCAACTTCCCCCCTCTCAGTTCACATCAAACGATCCAAGTAGAAAGTTGCTTTGAGTGAGGCATTCACTCTTTATCCAAATTTTGACTTATATAAGCCGAAAGGAGCAACTACGCCCAAATAAAACTTTACGCAAAAGTCTTATTGCAACTTCTCGCGCGCAAGAAAGTTAAACTTTCAATTAATTAAAAAATAACTTGCCCCGTACTTTGTTCGTGTATTAGTTTTTCTCCGCCGCCCATAGACACTATGCGCCAGGCACTACTTAGCGCTGTACACGCCCCTGAAAACATCAATTCAATTGAGGCTCCCGTTCGCCAATAGAAAACCAATAAAACCCTCACTGTATTGAATACACCCTCTCAACGGATCACTTATAGGCTCGCTCATGAAACCGACTAAAGATCGTCTTAATCAGAAGAAAGCAGAACTTAGTGCGCACCCGATCTTCTCTGAAATACATTCGTTATCGGTCCTTCAACGCTTCATGGAAACCCATGTGTTCGCGGTATGGGACTTCATGTCGCTGACCAAGCGCCTGCAACAGGAACTGACCTGCGTTCAGCTGCCCTGGCTGCCGCCGCGAGATCCTCAGGCCGCACGCTTGATCAACGAAATTGTGCTCGGTGAAGAGTCTGATGATCGCCCCGCCCAAGGTCACTACAGCCATTTCGAGTTGTACCTGGATGCGATGCGCGAAGTCGGTGCGAGCACGGTCGCTGTCGAACGCTTCGTGGCGCTGCAAAAAGAAGGCGTGAGCTACGACGTGGCGTTGCAAAGCGTGGACGTCGCCCCGGCGGCCGCGCAGTTCGTGCGCCACACCTTGCACACCGCGATGCATGCACCGGGGCACAGTGTGGCGGCGGCGTTTCTGCATGGTCGCGAGAGTGTCATCCCGCAGATGTTTCAGCGGATTCTCGACGACTGGGGCATCGGCATCGAACAGGCGCCGACCTTCCGTTACTACCTGGAACGGCACATCGAAGTCGATTCCGAAGACCACGGCCCGGCGGCGGAAAAACTCCTCTCCCGTCTGGTCGATGGCGATCCGCAGCGTGAAGAGGATGTTTACGCCAGCGCCATCGCCGCCGTGGAAAGTCGCATCGCCCTGTGGGACGGCTTGCGCCTGAGCATGAGCGAACCGGTTGCGGAGGTGAACGCATGAACGCCGCCGACTACCAATCCTTCGCCGATGCCTGGGAAAGCCGCGCGACCATTCGCACCCGCCCCCGGCGCATACTGGAGAACGACGACAAGCTGATCTATCCGCTGAGCCGTCAACCACTGGTGCTGAGCGAAACCTTCCTGCGTGAATGCCCGGAACAACGGGACTTTGCCTTGGTGCAGACGCTCTACAAGTTCATCAACGACGTGGTGATTTTCGAAACCGAGATCGTCGACAAGACCGCCCGCAGCATCGCCAAAAACCGCTTCAGCGTGGCGTTCCCGTTCGCCTGTCGCTACGACGCCATGACCGTGGTGGTGGACGAGGATTACCACGCCCTGGTGGCCATGGATTTCATGCAGCAGACCGTCGCCATGACCGGCATCGCGCCGATCGGATTGCCCGATGAAATCGAACTGAGCCGTGCCATCCCGGCAGCCGTGGCCCTCGCACCGGAGCACCTGCGCAGCGCCGTGGAGCTGATCTGCGTGGCCATCGCCGAGAACACGGTGACCGGCGACGTCGCGGCATTCGCCAAGGACGACACGGTCAAGCAATCGATCAAGGGCCTGATGGCCGACCACTTGCTCGACGAGGGTCGCCACTCCGGGTTCTGGGCGCGGTTGGTGCGCATCTATTGGCACACCGCGAGCGAAGACGACCGCCAGCGCATCGCGCAAATCCTGCCGGTGTTCATCGGCCATTACCTGACCAACGACATCCAGAAGTCCTTCGACTTCCGCTTGATCGACGCCTTGCAGATCAGCGACACGGCGCGGCGGGCACTCAAGAGCGAAGTGTCGGGGCTGGCCTTCCCGATCAATCGCCATCACCCGCTGGTCGCCAACATCGTGCGGTTTTTCCGCAGCAGTTCGCTGCTCGATTCACCGTGCGTGCAAAGCAGCCTGAGCGATTACCTGGTTTAACGAGGAGAACATCATGAGACGTCTCGATATTTTGCTCATTGGGCAAAGCCAGGCCCTGACCGACCTGGCGCTGGAACTCGAACAGCACGGTCATTCACTGGCGCGGCTTGCGAATCTGGAGGCGCTGCCGCCAGGCACGTTTGACTTGCTGATCGACGATGCGAGCCTGCCGCTTCAGGACTTCGGCGATGCACCACGCCTGACGCTGCAGCTGGGTGTCGGGCTGCCCGGAGCATCAGGTCTGCCGACGCTGGACCTTCTGTGCACGTACAACTCGACGCAGCTGACTCGCGTGCCGATCGCTGACGAATTGTCCGGCAATGGCCAGGCATTGCGCCTGCGCGCGGTGGCCGATCTGGTCGATCACGTGGCACTGCTGGTCAGCCGCTTCTCCCGGGATGCCGACTATTTCCTGCAGGCCGAACCGACGGCTTGCGCGCACTTCGAGCAGATGGAAAATCTGCTGTTTCTGGAGCGCCTGGCCTTCGTCCATCGACTCAATACCACGGCTGAACCATGGCTGCTGCAACTGGGCCAGATCCCGATGATCGAGCGCCTTGAACAGCGCTTCATCCAGTCTGCCGAGCGGCCGGCGCTGAACATCGCCGGCTCGGTTCTGAGCTATCGGCAATTGCACGCCCACAGCCGCGCCATCCAGCAGCGTCTACAGCCGTTGCTCGATCAGCATCGGGGACCATTGGTGGTCGGAATCTGCCTGCCAAAATGCAGTGCGTTGTACGCGGGGATTCTGGCGATTCTGGGCAGCGGCGCGGTGTACCTGCCGCTGGAGCCAAGCCATCCGCTGCAACGTCAGCAGTACATCCTGCAAAACGCCGGGGCGGTGTTGTTGCTGCATGACGGAGAACACCCGCTCAGCGAGACGATACCGGGGCTGGACATCAGCCGTATCGACATCGGCGACGTGAATCTCGATCAACCCTTGATGCGCCAACGCCCCGATCTCGACGCGCCATGCATGGCGCTCTATACCTCGGGCACCACGGGCCATCCCAAAGGCGTGTTGCTCAGCCAGGCCAACCTCGCGCACTTCACCGCGTGGTACGCCGACTATGTGCAGCTGACCGAACAGAGCCGAGTTTTGCAGTTTTCATCGTTGAGTTTCGACTCGTCGCTGATCGATATTTTCCCGACCCTGCTCCAGGGCGCCGAGCTGATCGTGCCCAACGATGACCAACGTCGCGACCCGTTGCAACTGGTCGAGCTGATCCACCACCAACGACTCAGCCACGCCTTTTTGCCGCCAGCGCTGTTGAGCATTCTGCCGCTGGATCAGCTGCAAGTCCTCGATCACGTAATGACCGGTGGCGATGTTTGCGAACCCTATGTGATCCAGCAACTGACCCGCCAAGGCAATCTCTACAACCTCTACGGCCCGACCGAAGCCACGGTGCTGATCACCGCGCGGCAACTGCGCACCGGTGACAGCAACCGGACACTCGGCGCGCCGATTGCCAACAGCCAGGTGCTGATCCTCGATGAGGACTTCCAACCAGTGGCCGAGCAAACCGTCGGCGAGTTGTACATCGTCGGTCCGGGGGTGTGCCTGGGTTACCTGAACAACCCACAGCAGACTGCCGAGCGCTATCTGAACCTGAGCCTGCCAAACGGCCAGAGCTTGCGCGCCTACCGCTCCGGTGACATGGCCAAGTGGACCCGCGACGGTATCGAACTGTGCGGACGGCGAGACAATCAGGTGAAGATTCGCGGCTTTCGGGTCGAGCCGGAAGAGATCGAACGCTGCCTGCGCGACAGTCAGCTGTACCGTCAGGTGGCGGTGGTTATCGACCCTAATCGACGGATTCTGGCCTTTCTCGCGCAGCCTCAGGAAGAGCAACCCGGTGCCGCTCGCGAAGCATTGAAAGCCCACGCGATGCAGTTTCTGCCGGACTACATGCAGCCGATCGCCTGGACCGAATTGGCGAGCATGCCATTCGCCAGCAACGGCAAGGTCGACCGCAAAGCGTTGCTGGAACTGCCCGTCAACGTGACCGAAAACAGCCCACGGCGTTTGCCCGTCAGCGCCGATGAAGCACTGTTGCTGGAAATCTGGGCCGAGCTGCTGGAGCTGCCCGCCAGTGACATCTCCACCGACGAAAGCTTCTTCAATCTGGGCGGGCACTCGATCCTGCTGTCGCGCATGCTCCTGCGTTTGCGCGAAGAGTTTGGCCGCAGTATCTCGATCAACCGCTTCATCGAACTGCCGACGATAGCGAAGCTGGCGACCCTGGTTCGCGGCTCCGGGACCGAGGAAGTGCTGAGTGAAAAAGCCCTGGCCGATGCCTTCCGCGAACTGGACATCGAGCCATTGCCGGTCAGTCGAATGGGCGATGTGCACAAGGTGATCGTCACCGGCGCCAACAGCTTTGTCGGTGTTCATATCGTTGAAGCGCTGCTGGCCTGGGGCGCCAGCGAGGTGGCGTGCCTGGTGCGTGATGGCGGCGGGCAATCGGCGGCGCAACGCTTCGCTGATGCGTTGCGGGAAAACCGTCTGGAACACTTGGACATGAGCCGGGTGCGAGTTTACGCAGCAGACATCACTCGCCCGCAACTGGGGCTTAGCGAAGACATTTACGAGCGACTGGATCGCGAGTTCGGTGCGCTGGTGCACAACGCCGCCAACGTCAATCACGTTCTCGATTACGAGTCGCTGGCGCGGGATAACGTCGAACCGATTTTCGAGTGCCTGCGTTTGTGTGAAGGGCGCAGCAAGAAGATCTTCAACTTCGTCTCGACGCTCTCGGCGTCCAGCACGATTTCCGACGATGGCCGGGTCCTGGAATTACCCGCCGCGCAGACACCGCCGATCTACATCAAGAACGGCTACAACCTGTCCAAATGGGTCGGCGAGCGGATCCTCGAACGGGCGCGCGAGCGAGGGGTGCGGGTCAATCTTTATCGCCCCGGCAACATCAGCTTCAACAGCCTCACCGGCGTCTGCCAGCCCCACAAGAATCGCTTGATGCTGATGCTCAAGGGCTCGATCCAACTCGGTCAGGTGCCGGAGTTTGCGCTGAATTTCGACCTGATGCCGGTGGACTTCCTCGCCCGTTTCATCGCCTTCCATGCCAGTCGTTACCAGGCCGAAAAAGCGGTGTTCAACCTGCACAACCCCGAGCCCCTGAGCTGGGACGCCTACGTGGCGTCATTTCGCGAGGCCGGTCGGGAGTTCTCCATGGTCAGCGTCGCCGACTGGCAGCAGCAACTGGGCCGCGTCGACAGCGATAACGCGCTGTTTGGCGTGCTGGGTTTCTACCTCAACGGCTTCGAGGAAGACATCGGAGACATCTCGATGATCGGCCACGACAACGCCCAGGCCGGCGTCCGGCAGATGGGCGCGCACTACCCGGAAAAATCCCCGGCGCTGCTGCGACGCGGCTGCGACTACCTCAAAGAAATCAACTTCATCTGATTCACCCTAACCCTGCACGGAGCAAAACCATGAATACTCTGCAACCCGATACCCTGATCAAAAACCCTCACGGCTGCCACGTCGTGTCTTCGGTGGAAGTACCGGCTGACGCAGCACAAGTCTGGGCCGTGGTCGGCAACTTTTCCGGCTTCGATCAATTCATTCCGGCGCTGTCGCACATCGAGATGACGGGCGAGGGCGTGTCGTCGCTGCGCAAGAAATTCTTCAAGGACGGCAACCTGGTGGTCGAGCAACTCAACTCCCGGGACGACCAGGCACTGAACATGACTTGGACCACCATCTACAACACCTTGGGCGTGGCCAATTTGTGGGCGGCGATGAGTGTTGAATCCCTGGGCGCGAGCAAGTCGCGGGCGACCTGGACCATCATCGCCGAACCGGCCCAGGGCGGTGCCGAGGCCCTGCCGGGGTTCAAGGATTTCGTTCAGGGGTTTGCCGATGATGCGATGGGGAATGTGTTGAAGCTGTTTGCGTAAGGCTTCGGTTCAGCGGTGACTGATCTACCGCTTTCGCGGGCAAGCCTCGCTCCCACAAGGGCACTTGTAGGAGCGAGGCTTGCCCGCGAAGAACGATAACGCGGTTGAACTCACCTCAATCAGATCTTGAAGCTATCAACCAACTGCTTCAACCGACTGGCCTGCTGGGACAGCGCATCGCAATCCTTCAATGTTTCATTGAGATTGGCCACGCTTTGCTGGTTCAACAGGTTGATCTGGTTGACGTCGACGTTGAGGGTTTCCACCACGGCGGTCTGCTCTTCGGTCGCCGCGGCTACCGATTGGTTCATGCCGTCGATTTCGCCGATGCGTTGAGTCACGCTGACCAGTCGCAGACCGGCCTGGTTTGCCACTTCGACGCTCTGCTCGCTGGATGCCTGACTGGCGTTCATCGTGGTCACCGCTTCGCGAGAACCGATCTGCAGCGAGCTGATCATCTTGTGGATCTCTTCCGCCGATTCCTGGGTGCGATGAGCCAGGTTACGCACCTCGTCCGCCACCACCGCAAAACCACGACCGGCCTCACCGGCACGGGCCGCTTCGATGGCCGCGTTCAGCGCCAGCAAATTGGTCTGCTGGGAGATGCCTTTGATCACATCGAGGATGTGGCCGATGTTATCGGTGCTCGCGTTCAGGGTTTCGATCTGCGTGCAGGACAGGCTGATTTTCTGCGACAGCTCGGTCATGGCCAGGATGGTTTTTTCCACCACCTGACGACCGTCATCGGCCTGCTCGCTCGCGCCGCTGGCGTGTTGCGAAGCATCGGCGGCGTTGCGGGCGATTTCCTGGGTGGCGGCGCCCAATTGGTTGATCGCCGCGGCCACGCTGTTGGTGCGGGCGCTTTGTTCGTCGGAGCCGATGATCGAAGCGTTGGACGACGCCATCACCCGTTGCGACAGGTCATGAACCTGACGGGTCGCCGAGGACACTTCGGAAATCGACGCGTGAATCCGCTCCACGAACTGGTTGAAGGAGCCGCCCAACTCGCCGAATTCGTCTTTGCTTTCTACGACCAGGCGGCGGGTCAGGTCGCCCTCGCCTTGGGCGATGTCCTGCATCGCACGGCCCATCGTGGTCAGCGGACGCATCAGCACGTTGATCAGCAGGCTCAGCAGCACTGCGATGGCGGTCACGGCGATGAACATCGCGATCAGCGCCGAGGTGCGGAACTGGCTCAGCGGTGCGTAGGCCTTGGCCTTATCGATCGACAGACCGACGTACCACTCGGCATTCGGCAAACCAGTCACCGGCGTGAACGAGAGGATGCGGTCCTGCTTGTTCAGCTCTACTTCCTGATTGCCTCTCTCGATGCGGACACTGGAACCCGGATAGATGTCTTTCAGGTTCTTCATCACCTGATCCTTGTCCGGGCTGACGATCACTTGACCGTCGGCGCTGACGAGGAACGCATGACCGATGCCACCGAAGTCCACCGAGTTGATGATCTTCACCAGGGTTTCCAGACTCAGGTCGCCGCCGACAACGCCCAGAAGCTCGCCGCTCTTTTTCACTGGCATGGCGATGGTCACCACCAACCCGCCGACCGCTGCCATGTAGGGCGGAGTCAGCATGGTCTTGTCAGCGACCACGGCTTGTTTGTACCAAGGACGCTGACGCGGATCGTAGCCGTCCGGCATCTTCGCGTCAGGGCGCTGGGTGAACACACCATTGGCCTGCCCAACGTAGGTGAACTGGAAATTCGAGGTGAGGGCGGGTTGATCGACCAGCCCCGGCAGATCGGCATTGGCGCCTTGGTGAGCGACGTTCTGCGCGAGGTTTTCCAGGACCAGCACGCGGCCACTCATCCAGTTCTGCACGCTGCTGGCGGTCAGGTCGCCCGCTTGCTCAACGGAGGATTCGATATTTGCCCGAATGGTGTTTCGCTGCAGATAGTCGTTGTACAAAGTGAACAACGCAAAAGCCAGCACCACGACGCCTGAAGCGGCCAGCAGAATTTTATGGCTGAACTTGAGATTCATATCATGGGACTTCTTATGCAAAAAGTGGGGACGCGTTCCGGGTTGCAACATTCCATGTAACAGCGCAGACGGCATTCTGGAGCCGCTCTACTTTGGTGCACGCATGTCTCATCACTCTGTCGGCACGAGCAGGAGAAATCTTAGGAATTTGTACGAAATGCAGGGCGCTTCCGTCAGATACCCGCCGAACGGCGTGCTAGAGAGCCCAAGCAGTAGTGTTTGCTGACGGTTGCGCAATTGCAGCGGCAGGCCAGCAGCGGTCTGTGGCGTATCTGGTGGCTCGAAGGAGTAGCAAGGCACGCAAGACCTGGATCTGAGCGTTCTGAATTGAAGTTTCTATAAGCCCAGAAAGACAAAACCCCTGTCTGCATAAGCAGACAGGGGTTTCGGAATTCAATCTTGACGATGACCTACTCTCACATGGGGAAACCCCACACTACCATCGGCGATGCATCGTTTCACTGCTGAGTTCGGGATGGGATCAGGTGGTTCCAATGCTCTATGGTCGTCAAGAAATTCTGTGACCAGCCCGTTACAAGGTAACGTGCCAGAAAAATCGGTGACTTCTACTAAAACAAAACCCCTACCTGCATACGCAGATAGGGGTTTCGGAATTTAATCTTGACGATGACCTACTCTCACATGGGGAAACCCCACACTACCATCGGCGATGCATCGTTTCACTGCTGAGTTCGGGAT